>JBLXDJ010000003.1:0-673728 GCA_048264105.1 Oceanospirillum sp. | reverse complement strand
GCTAAAAGCCATGTACGACATAATGAATTTCATTCTGCTATATTTATCCTGAGGACTGTTACGTTAGAGATTTTGTCGCAATCAGGATCCTCCTCCCTCTCTTTTATTAGGCCTAACTAATAACTATAAGCTATCAGGTGCAAGGTGCGAAATGGGTCAGACAAAACAATTAGAACGCTTCCATAGTTCGTTAATTCAAATTTGCGACGACTCAGCATATTTGCGCGGCGGAGTCCGGCAGAAGGTCGAAATGCTACTTCGGTTAGCCAGCCTCCAGTTAAATGCTGCTCGTGTGAGCGCCTGGCGGTATAACCCTGAGCGGACAAAGATTGTTTGTTATTGTCTTTATGACTTCTGTTCAGAAAAGATTGATTCGGGCTTGGAGCTCGGCATAGAGGACTTCCCTCGATATTTCGAGGCAATGGCCTCAAACCGAGTCATTGTCGCCAATGATGCACGTCAGCATTACGCGACTTCAGAATTCACCGAAAAATATCTATCTCCGATGGGCATATATTCTATGGTGGATACGCCTATTTATTCTTCTGATGGGCAGCATGGAGTTTTGTGCGTTGAAGACTCTCAGCAGGATAGAGAGTGGAGTGTTGATGAGGTCTCTTTCATCATTGCTGTTGCCGATAAAATCTCCTTGGCGCTAGAGCATAGAGCTTGGCAAAAAGCTTCCGAGAAACTGAAACAGGCAAATAGTATTGACCCTCTAACTGGCTTAGAAAATCGAATCGCATTCCAGAATAGACTCGATGAAGCTTCTGCCATTGATATGTACCAACGCAAGGCTCTCTTTGTCTTTGGAGTGGATAGATTCAAGGATATAAACGATGCGATTGGCTATAACCAAGCGAATGAGGTTTTAAAAGAGTTCTCTAATAGCCTTCGCTCCCTTCAAGACATTCAAACCTCATATCCTGCTCGAATTTCCGGGGATTTATTTGCTTTGTGGATTCCCTGTATCGATGGATCTATGGAGCAAATTATTGCAGAGGTGATGAACCTCGTTGGTCGGCAGGCCTTGGTACTTCCCAGTGGGAGAATTGAGTTTACAGTGTCTTTGGGAGCCGTTGAGACATCCGACTCTAGAAGCAGTATTGATAGCTTGATCCGAAAGGCAGAGATAGCTTTGGCGAGAGCCAAGATCAGTGGCGTTGGCTCCCATGCTATTTATGACGAACAATGGCTGAGTGAGCTTCGCTCACGCAAAGACTCTGAAAATGATTTATTGAATGCTCTGACCGAAGAGCAATTAGTTCCTTTCTACCAACCCATTGTCGATAGTTCTACCGGCAAAGTTGCAGGCTTAGAAGCGCTAGTAAGGTGGAATCACCCTAATCGTGGAGTACTTTCCCCTGCTTTTTTCCTCCCATTAGCAACTGAAATGAGAATCATGCCCTTGCTCGGGGAGTTGATGGTATCGCAAGTTCTTAAAGATATTGCTGAAAATGAACGTTTGAGACAGCTATCGTGGATTTCTGTAAACCTTTCATCTGAGCAGCTTTATAGCAAGACACTTTTGAAGCTGATTGCTTCATTACTTACTAAGTATGAGATACCTGGCGATTTACTTGAACTAGAGATCGTCGAAGAACTAATAAGCTATGATACTAAGCTGGTGGTGCAACAATTAAATGCAATTGCAGAACTGGGGGTTAGGTTCTCAATTGATGATTTTGGAACAGGCTACTCATCACTTGCTAGGTTGAAGCACCTCCCTGTGTCAAAAATTAAAATCGACCGCTCATTTGTTGATGGGTTGCCCACCGATGAAAGTGATTGCTGTATTGCAAACTCTATTATTGGTATGGCCAAAGGGTTGGACTTAGCTATCGTCGCTGAAGGTGCTGAAAATAAGGAACAAGCAGATTGGCTCATACAAAATGAGTGCCACTACATCCAAGGATATTATTTTGGCAAACCAATGGCTCTCAATGAGCTTTTAGAGTTTCTGTTGAATGGGTGATTAACGTATCAATAATAGATCCCAATTACTTGGCAACTTGATATCAATAGCGCCTTAATTAGTGTAATTATTCGTAACATCCGGCATCATAAGAACATGGGATGCTTAGGGTACCCTCCCTCCTATACGTGCGGTGTGCCGCCCTTTTTTCTCATGACTTCCTAACCTTAGCCGAAGAGCCTCAAGATTATGAAAACATGGTCGTTACGAAACAAACTTCTGTTGTTCTCCTTGCTTCTATTGGTTGTTGCTCTGGGCGGTATGTCCTGGGTGGGCACCAATGCAATGAAACACACCTCTGAGGAGGTTATCAGCCAGATATCCGTCTCCAGTCGTGAGCGGGTATTCGATATTCTGGACCAGGCATCCCACCGGGTTGCCAGCGATGTTGGCAGCTATATGAACCGGGCATTTGATACTCCGGTTAATATGAATCACGCAGTCACTTTTGGTATGCATGAGCCCGAGAAACGCCTAAGCCGCGACGAAGTGCAGATACTGGTTCGTCAGGCCGTGGCCGCCAACCCTCTGGTCAGCTCCGGCTATATCCAGTTTGAGAAAAATGGTTATGGCGATAATGATGCCGCCATGATCGGATCGGGTGAGCACACCACATTTATAGGTACGTTGGAAACCTACTGGGTGCGCGAAAATGGCACCCTGAATCACTATCCTACCGAAGATCCAAATGCCAAATATTCTGAAACTCCCAATGACCTGGGGGATCGGGAATCTGAGTGGTATCTCTGCAGTTATGAGACCGGTAAAACCTGTATTGTTGAGCCTTATCTCTATGAGATTGAGCCCGGCAATGAAGTGCTGATGACCAGTCTGGTAACGCCGATCAAGAAAGATGGGCGCTTTGTGGGAGTTGCTGGTTCCGATATTAATCTTCCGGTATTGCAAAAGCGGATGAAAGAGATGTCTGCCAAGCTGTTTGAGGGTAAAGCTCAGCTTCACCTGATTACGGCGAAAGGGCGCATCGTAGCCAGCAGTCAGTACGCCCAGAAACTCTCCCGTCCGTTGAGCGAGGCAGATCAGGGCTTTGCTCAGGCACTGCAAGGTAAGAATGGTGAGATTTTTGAATTTAATCAGCTGCTCGTTGCTGAGCGACCCATTCATATTGAAGCACCGGATACCTATTGGCGACTGGTGATGACGGTGCCCGAGTCGGTTGCTTTTGCCGGGGTTAATCAGTTGAAAGCGGATCTGCAAACGGATGTCCGTAATACCATGGGGACACAGTTTGTCTTTTCACTGGTGATTATCGGTGTTGCTGCTGCAGCCATTGTGATCTTTGTCGGCACCATTACCCGACCGTTGAACCAGATGCGTGAGCGGGTGTTCAACCTGAGTAGTGCTGATGGTGATCTCACTCAGACTCTGAAGATTGAAAACCACCGAGAGCTGATTGAGATCAGTCAGGGCATTAACCAGTTTATCGCCAAGCTGAGGGAGATGATTCTGGCGCTGCAGGAACAAAGTCTGCAGGTACAGAAGCAGACTAATCTGCTGAGCGAAGCCACCACCATCACCACAGAAACCATTTCCCGCCAGACCGCTGAGACTGATAGTGTGGCAACGGCAATGGAAGAGATGGCATCCACCAGTGCTGAAGTGGCCCGCCTGGCATCCACCAGTGCAGAAGGTACTCAGGTTTCTGAGAAGATTTTGCGTAACACTCAGGCCAGTTTTGATCACAGTGTTGAGCAGGTGCAGGCGATTGCTCAGGCGATGGCGGAAAACAGTGAGCGAATTGCCAAGGTTTCAGCCCGTAGTGATGACATTAACCAGATCGTCAGCACTATTTCTGATATTGCCGAGCAAACTAACCTGCTGGCTTTGAATGCGGCCATTGAGGCTGCCCGTGCTGGTGAGCAGGGACGTGGTTTTGCCGTGGTTGCGGATGAAGTTCGCACGCTGGCGGCTAACACGCAAAAATCCACAGAAGAGATCAACGAGCTGGTTAAGCGTCTGCAAAGCAATGTGCGGGAAGCCGTCGAACAGATTGAAGCTAACCGCAGCCGTTCTGAAGAAACGACTCAGAGCATCGCTGAAAGTGTTGAGAGTCTGAAAGAGCTGGCAGGACAGGTTAACCTGATTGCGGATAACACGGTTCAGGTGGCATCTGCCGCGGAAGAGCAAAGTCAGGTCAATGCTGAGATCAGTCAGAGTGTTGTCGGTATCGGTGATACTGCTAAAGAGCTGAATGATCAGGCTCATACCATTGATGGTGTTCGTCAGGAGCTGACTTTAGTAGTTGGGCTTTTAGATGATCAACTGAGCCGCCTCAAGGTTTAGCCAAGACAATTGAAGACAGTGCCAGAGGAGCTGATTATGAAACCAGAAGAACATTTATACCTCAGAATGGATGGTATTCAGGCGATTTTGGCGTTGTCGAAATTTCATCAGTGCATGGATGTCACTAAGGGAATGGCAATCGACCAGTTAGCACGTTTTGTCGGTATGGGAAGGGCTAATTGTTTCGCAATGGGTTTGGTTGCCTTCTATTTTGTTTTTAACAAAGAGCTAATAACAACTTATCAGGAAAACCCAGGAGACAATGACCTACTCAGTATTTTCAGTACTGATATGATAGATAAAGACGTAGCCCTCGAAGCCACGAAGGAAATATTGGCCGATGGATATTTGATGAGATATCTTAAACTGTTAGATATTAAATAATGAGCGCCACACATCTTCGCTCTTTCGAATTCGCGCGTATTTATGGGTGGGATTATGAACATTCTCTTTCTATGTACACTCATACAGCTAAGGACTATTTCAGAGAAGCTAAGCCCCCTTAGGACGGTGCTTAGAGCCATCCCATAACTTTCTATGTTATATCGATCACTACAACACTAGGTACATTGAAAATTTCAGTAGCCCTATGTACTAATAACCACATACTCATAAATTGCAGAAGGAAGTGCAAATGTCCGGTTCTGGTGGTAGCTATTTTGGTCCATCTACATTCTCATCAACAACTTCATGTGAAACTCTCCAGTTTGATACTCAACTTGCATCACCTAAAGCCCAAGTAGTATCACAACTATCCGTTGGAGACATCCTACAAGTATCCTTTGCTCCCTTAAATAACCAGCAGGTTGTTGTAGCAGTATGGAATGACTCTGAAGCTGGTAGCATAGTACACCCGCAACTGAACCAGTTACGATCTTGCATGCTCAATGGTGAGGTGTATGAGGCGAAGGTACTAGGAGTCAGCGGTGGACAGGTTCGTCTTCGAGTTAGTCACGTTTAAATTAATGCAAGGAGAGCACTATTATGATCACCGTTGTAGGAGGCGTTTACCGAGAGCGTTGTATGCACCCTTCTGATGATGTCATCTACGGATCAGCTGGCCGGGCTGCAACTGCTATCGCACGTTTTGGCGGAAAGGTTGAATTACGTGCAAGTGTAACTAAAGACAGAAGTGAGCATGTCGAAGCTCTGGCTGTAGCGGAAGGATTTGCTTTTATAGCTTCGAAAACGACGTCCGAAGTTACCTTTGAATATTTGCACGGACTTGCAACGCCCTCTTGGAATGCCGCTGCTGAACAGCATGTATTACAAGTTAAAGCTAGTAATGTTCTAAGGTTTGGAATGGTTGATGGAACGGCACAAGTTGAGGCTGACTACGCTGTTTTTGATCCTCAAAATGCAATAAAGCCTGAATCTTTTTCAGATAATGGCTCAAAAGCTAAACACTTAGCGTTAGTTCTGAATCTTTACGAAGCCAAAACGCTCATAACAGGATCTGGCGATCTCTCTGCTCCAGAAATTGCATCGCAGTTAGCCACACAGGAAAACGCCGAGGTTGTCATCATTAAAATGGGGCCTCTTGGTGCTCTAATATACGACAATGGTCAACTATCCGAGGTCCCTGCATATCGTACGGATCGAGTATGGAAGATTGGCTCAGGCGATACATTTGCAGCCCACTTCGCATTGGCATGGATGGATAATAAGCGGTCTGCTCATGACGCTGCTGCACAAGCATCTATCGCAACAGCATTCTATTGTGAGAATCAAGGTTACCCAGATACTTCGCTCCTTAAAAACTACAAGCCTACACCTTTGAAACCTTCATCTAGATTTACTGCTGGCTACAAACCCAAGGTATATCTTGCTGGCCCATTCTTTACTTTGGCAGAGCTATGGCTAGTCGTTCAAGCCCGAAGGGATCTACAAGCAATGGGACTTGAGGTGTTTTCTCCTTATCATGACGTTGGGCTTGGAACCGCCGAAGATGTCGTGGAGAAGGATCTAGAGGGTGTGCGAGATTGTGATGTTCTCTTTGCAATTGGTGATGGCTTAGATTCTGGAACCATTTACGAGATTGGTTATGCTAGAGCACTAGACAAACCTGTAGTTTTTTATGCTGAGAATGAATCCGACCAAGATAAAAAGATGATGGAAGGCTCTGACTGCCGAATTGTTAATGACTACGTCAGTGCCATTTACCAGCTTTATTGGGAAGCGATAGAACTATGAAAATTGGTTTACTGCTTTCGGGAGGCATGGATTCAATGTCCTTGGCGTGGTGGAAACGCCCAGACATTGCTTTTACATTGAATTACGGCCAAATTGCTGCCGAAGCCGAAATCGAAGCTTCAAGGGTGGTCTGTGAACAGCTTAATATCCCTCATCATGTTATTGAGGTTGACTGCAGGCAACTCGGATCAGGTGATATGGCTGGAAGTGAAGCAAATAGTTTAGCTCCCGCCTCGGACTGGTGGCCCTATAGAAACCAGTTATTGATTACCCTAGCAGCAATGAAAGCGATCTCATTTGGAGTGACGCATCTTTGGCTAGGAACTGTAAAGTCTGATGGGTCTCATCGAGATGGAACATCTGAATTCATCTCAGCAATTAGTAACTTGCTTGAGCTCCAGGAAGGAGGAATTAAAGTAGCAGCTCCTGCAATAGAGTTATCGACAGCAGAGTTGGTTTGCGAATCTGGAATTCCTCCCAACGTCCTAGCTTGGGCACACAGTTGCCATAAATCACATATAGCATGTGGCAACTGCCGTGGCTGTAATAAATATATGGAAGTGTTTCTGCAGGTGGGCTATGAATTGGATCGATTTAGGTAATCCTATCCCCAGATCAATACCCATACGATATACACCTATGGAGTGGGATACAGGTGAGATTCACCCGTTACCCGCTCTATCAACTAGGTTGTTACCTCGCTTAAACCAAGTCTTAGACAATCGTTTCTCAGTTCGGGAGTTCTCCGCCCTAAATGATCAACAACTCGGAGAATTTCTCTGGCATGCCTGTAGAACTCGAGATTCTCACCCTTCTGGACTAGGTTTCAGACTTGAACATAGAGCCTCACCATCTGCCGGGGCTATTCACCCCATTCATGTGATACTGAAGATACCTAACGATTCTCGGTGGTGGTTATATTGCCCTCAAAATCACGAGTTAGTTGAGATAAAAAAGGCTGAGGATAAGCTAGCTGCCCTCTATAAACAGAGTTTAGATGTACTAAATGGGAGTGAGGCGACGCGTATTCTATTTCTCGCAGAACCTGGTAAAACACTAGGTAAATACCAAGAAGGCTGCAGCCTTCTGTGGCGAGATGCTGGAGCTTTGCTAGGTGTGATGGCACTAACAGCGTCTGCTCTTTCTCTTAATTTCTGCCCCCTTGGGATTACAGGGGAGCCATGGGCTAGTAGTTTATCCGATCAGCGAGAGTTGGTTGGGGTTGGCCTTGCTCTTCTTGGTACGGCTTCCAGTAGCTGATTCTGACGAATGTCTGCCCATACCCATAATATTATGTACAGTCATTGGTGAAGACATCATCTCTAACCAGATTAATGCATCAAGCTCAGAAGCTCTAACCCCCAAGCCTTTGCTAAACAGAATAAACTGTTCCTCTAATTCTAAGTAGTTCCGTTCGACGGTCAGATTATCTTCGAAAAATTTCCCAAGCAAGCCTGCACGCAGTATATGAATATCCAATATGGCAACGTCGTCTGCATCTAGCCAGTTACGCGCCACCCATGAAGCAGTCTTATAACCGATCCCTGGAATATCCAATAGCCAATCACGCAATTCTTTGCCAGTGCTGAGTGGTGGTATTTCTACAGACAGTTTTTGTAGCGCTGCCGATAAATAACGAGCCTTCTGCTTCGCAAAGCGATAGCGCACAAACCGACCATCAACACTAATAGGCTCCTTTAACCACGCAAAAATTTTTTCTTCCGTTGGTGGCTCACCCTCAAAAACCCCTTGTTCTCTAAGATGGTAAAAAGCGGCAAGACCAATATTTGAAGGTATCCCATGCCCTCCAAGTAGGCAGGCACCAACCTCCTCTTTCAAAGTAGCGCCCAGCTTATAATTAATCCGATCACCTAAAACTCGGCGAGCAAATACTTGATATGCCCAGTAGGCTGGCGTTGGAAATGCCTCCATTGCTCCCCACTGGACACCTGGAATTACTTCCTCTTCAGCTTGAGGCAATTCAACATTCACAACGGCTTTATCGACGAAAATAGCACCTAGCTGCATTAGAAAGCCCCCTCTGTAGCACCGTAGTTCTCATGCATCCACTGCAATAAATCATGGCGCTCAACAGGATCCATTTTTTCGATACGGTTCCTCAGCCTAGATTGACGACGTTTCACATTTTGCCGCTCACGAAATGAATCACCTAAATACCGAGTATCATGCAGCTGAGTTGGAGGTTCGAAGTTCATCCATACGGTTTCATCTCTCAACCCTACATGAGTTTTGGCGGGGAAAGTCACCTTATTCCAACCAATCAGCGCGTCGTTGTATAGGTCACACTCATAGCCAGAAAGCATCACTTTGCAAGGTAGCTCGATTAAACACTTAAGTAAGCGTAGATGATCTTCTTTAGAGTAATCATGACGGTATACTTTTGATCTGCGGCGCGTTTCAGGAACATAGGGAGGGTCAACGTAAACAAGTTCTTGGCCGGTATACGAAAACTCTTCAAGGTAAGCTATGGCGTCAACTTGGTGTAACTCGCAGACATCAGAGTATTCCGACTGCCACATACGAATAACTTTCTCATCAAGCTCTAAGCCAATGTTTCTTCGCGCAGGTTTCTTATTGCGCATGACAGCCCCACCACCAAGGTGCGATTCAATATACGTCTGATGCTTGGGCATCAGATTTATTAAGCGCTGAAAGCACTTTCCTTTTCCGCCGGGATAATTCATGCAGCAATCATCGTCAAAAATGACGATGATGTCAATGAGATCTCAATCGACTGAGTCTTTCTCTACATGAAGAAACATGAATATTGAGTATTTCCGAAATAGCCGGAGCATCCGGTTTGATATCTTGACTATGCAAGTAATCAATCACACTCAGAATTTCCTCATCAGTAACGACATATTGTTTGTGATCAAGATGCTCATGTACTTCGGAAAAAAGCCAAAATGGTATTTGGTCAAGGTAATCGGCAAACACTGACTTACCGTATTTTGTGCCTTCTGCAAGACCAATAAGGCGGCTAGGCCATCTATCAAGTAACCAGAAAGTGACTAAAAGTAGTTTTTTTCGCTCTGAAATGGGTAGCTGATCAAAGCTCAAATTACGGAAACTTTCACCTCTAATTAATTCAATCCCAAGTTCCTCTTCTATTCTTGACCTGACCTCAGCTCCTCTCTTTCTTGTAAGGCTTGAAATAAGCGGCCAAAGTCCTTCAAAAACCTGGATATCAAGAGGCAAATCCAACCCAGGGACTGCTGTGCCACCAAGATCAAACGCCCTTAAAAATTGTAAGTATGACGGTTCAAGCCAACTAGAGGCATCTTTAGCCGTTCTCTCCTCAGGTAGCCATAGTTTATGACCACATTCTGCGCATACTCCTAAATTATCACTTGGCAGTTCTGTCCCTTTTTTTAGACCAACTCCCGTCCTCTGGTAGTCAATTGATGAGCCACACTTAGTACAGGAGTCCACCAGCATGCATTTGTGCCGCCAACACATCACAACAAAGGACAGACGCCATTCTTTTCTAAAATATTTCACACTGTCTTCGGCCAAACATTGCGGACAAAAAACAACGCCTTTTCTTTTATGCCTCCGATGGAATATCCCAAGAGGTAAAATCCATTTTGAGTACCCCCTAGCGAAAACCTTCTCAGAAATTCTTCCCTCAAAACTGGAAAGCATTAATCCCTTAATTTCACTCTCTGGATTCCCTGTGGAAGCAGCAAGATTGTGTACAAGCCCTGGGTGGTAAAAACGATCAATATCCCTGGTTAAGAGAGCTATATCTATGCTCAATACGTTCCTTAGGAATACATGCGTGTATAGCCCATTCGATACTGCTAAACGGGTAAGCCAAGAGGATAGAAGCTCTCTTGGTTGAGGGTGAGGGTGTATGGGCAATATTTGCAAAGACCTATACCAACTTCATAGCATCCCTCACTCTTTCACTTGGAGGGACGTAACCACACTTAGATAATATTTCAGATGTAATTTTCTCTTCACCTGCTCTTAACGCGAAAATCGCCGCTTGGTTAATCAACAAAGAAAGCTCACCGATTGTCCCCTCTGTCATAGACAGGGTTTTCTGTGCTAGGGGAGATATATGTAGGTTTGATGCTTCCTTCAAAGGAAGAATAGACTCAAAAGACTTCAACAACTGCCTATAATCTTTATCCATTTTCCACTTAGGCAAGAGTATCGGAGTGAATCGGTTTTGAATCTGTGGATCAATACTGGTAGCCCGAAGAAGATCCTCTGTACCACTCGCGATAAAGGATATATTTAACTCATTCCCCAAGTATTTGATCGTATTGAGAAATTGCTGACGCTTTGTTGTCGAGCCAGCCATTGAATTATGAAGCTCATCAAGGCATAGCACTTTCAGCTTTATCTGTCGTAACACCTTAATAGCTCGATCACGTTTAGCCGATACAGATGAGGTAGGTACGCGTTCATAAAGTGATGAAAGGATCGAAGCATATAAGTCACCTTCATTCGGAGAAGGTGGTGCTTGAATGAACATGACCGGAGCGTTAATTCCCTCATGGTCAAAATCACTATCAGGTAAATGCTTTTGACAGAATCTTTTCACTAAATCAGTTTTGCCATTGTTTGTCCGACCTATCAGCATTAGGTTGGGCATCCTCGATACTCTCGGATGCCTTAGAAGGTCATCAAAACGCTGTAATACTTGATGAGCCAATGGATAACCTATCCACCGGGGATTACTGATCTCGTTGATTCGCTCTTCTCTGGTTAGTTCGAGCTTAGGAATACAGCTTTTGTGCAAATGTGAAACGTCCATAACCCCTCCTTAATAAAGCTCGATGTCACTGAAAGGCTGAATATCATCAGAGTCATTTTCATCGACCTCTGTGGAATCTGTTAAAGGCTCGATGTTGCTGATATCAGAATCACTCCATTTCTTCCGTCTCTCAGCCATTCTTCGCTTCCGCTTTTCAGTTGACCTCTGCTGTTTAGCAAGACGAGTCTTCTCCACTGCATCGGCTTCAATTTCTCTCAGTTTTTCAATTCCTTTGAAAATCATCTCTTCATCAGCTGCGTAAAGGTCATCATTCGAAAGCTGTTTCTTGGCCGCTCTTAACTCCCAAAGGCTTACCGACGGCCTAGCAGTATTTAAGTACGGGACAGGGACATATCTATGGGTGTCAGGGTCAAAAAAATAAATCTGGCTGACATCTTTAGGATCTACCGCAAAGATAAATTTCCTGGATTTATTCGGATTTTCTGGATCTTTTGAGCCAATCCATTTCCTCAAAACATCGGAGTAGTAATGTATATATTCAAATTCCACACCTTGACGCTGAATCGTTCGCTCAATATAAGGCGTAAAATCAAGACGTAGTGTTTCTTCATCTTCGATTGGCGCAGGCAATCCTATACCAGGCTTATCTTTGGTTCCGAAAATAGATTGCATGTAGAGCTTAATTGGAGGGACTTTATTGATACCTCGATGTGGGCGATGGTGATAGCAATAGACAAGAAAGACGGTAAACCAGAGCTCCAATTCTGAAAGAGTCATGCATGCCTTGCCTTCAGAGTTATATTCCAATTTCGAGGCTATGTTGGAAAATGTCGTGCCAGGCAAGCTCTGCACTTCTTTCATAAAAGTCCTGAACGCCCTCTCTACGTGAGGACCATAATTTGGCTGTCCTTTTGGACGAAACTCCAGTGTGATCCCATGTTGCTGGCATGCTCTTCTGAGCATGTTGCCCCGAAACTCTTTGGCATTATCTACATGGATTTTGTCCATCTTTCCGTATATAGGCCACTCTGCATCAATCCCGCGTCTGGCAAGCCAGCCCTCTTTAGGTAAGATTGCATGAGCAATACAAAGTCCTGCTGATGAAGCACTAGGATGCTCTAACGTCATCTCAAAGCCACTAATCATCTTGGTAGCAACCTCGATGGCTATCGTTAGGAAAGGGCGACCAATTGGGAGTCTATGCTCTTCATCAACGACAATAATATCAACTGGGGTATGGTCGATTTGAACAACCGCATTCGGATAGTCTGCACCAGGAAAGCTACCCGTTTTAGGCACATACTTTTGACTCGAAATCTTTCTGCCCAGACGTTTCTTTACCGCTTCCTTGTCATCTATTACTCTTATCCTTGAATACACGGTATTGGCATGTGGTACAGGCAAGTCGAGTTTTTTGCACTCCGATTTAATAAGGCCGTACACCTTAAGCGCAGATTTTCTCTCTTCTTTTAGGTAGTGTTCCTTGATTTGAGCCTGAATCAGCTGGTCTACTTCAGGATCAAGTTTCGTTGTCCCACTGTCCGATCTTTTTTGACGAAGTAATGATGAAACAAGCCCTGTTTCTTCAAACAGGCTTAACCATCTATAAATCGTTGCGATTCCCTTACCAGTCTTATCAGCAACTTTTTGAACATCTTCTTTGGTGCGAGATTCAAGCTGTAACAAAGGTTTAATGGTTTCAAACCGCTCCAAAGCGGTGTTCCATTCTTTATCCTCAGCAACCAAGTGTTTCCCACCGTAATATGTGGCAGCCTCAGGGGTTAAATGAGTAGTAACATCATTCAATCGAGCTAAGTCAGTCCCCCCTGACTCAACAGAGCGCAAAATGAGTTCAGAGAACCCTTTGAACTCTAAAACGATTGAAGCTTCGCCTTTCCAGTAAACAAGCTGCCCTGGCTTAATCGTTTTCATCGTTATCCCTCACCCAAATTTTCGTGTGCATTGTCAAAGGGCTGTCCATGTCACAGCCAATTCTGCGATGACAAATAAGATTCCAGATAACAGGGATCATCAAT
Organism: Oceanospirillum sp.; assembly: GCA_048264105.1. Lineage (GTDB taxonomy): Bacteria > Pseudomonadota > Gammaproteobacteria > Pseudomonadales > Halomonadaceae > Oceanospirillum. The sequence goes on along the minus strand of JBLXDJ010000003.1, from coordinate 660,473 downwards.
GCTCTGTTCTGCAAACTACTACACAGCGAAGTCAATAAAAGATCCGGATCAGCCTCTTGCAAATCAGACAACGTACTCAAAACATGGTCCTTCATGCCTTCTTCTACAGATAGCTCCCGGTATCTCCATAAGAATTTCACATTATCCAAATACGGCGTGCGGATCTCTTTCTCTGTAAATACTTTGAATTCCCAGCCCCTAACTTGGGCCATCCTTTTCGCAGCTTTAAACTTAGGGAGCAGGGTTCTCCATTGCCCTCTAAAGTCATCCCTATACTTAATTTCATAAAGTACAGGACGAATATACAGCTCATCACGGTAGAAGAGCAGACCATCTGGAGTGTATGAGCGACTGGAACCATCTGGTGCATCGAATCCAATGGTCAGTGGCTGAGGAATGATTTTTTCGAAACCAGGATCATAGCGAAGCAGTTCCATAAAATCCCTTTCAAGAGTGGATTCATAAGCCCCAATATCTGGGACATAACCAGAAACACTTCTATTCGTTATGCCTATCTTCCTAGCTTCCGAAGAAAAGAATGGCTTAGTCATTATCACCTACCTGTAGAGATTTACTTGATATTATCATTTAGCATTGTTCCTTACAGGCGGCTCACGACCCAAGCCCGGTGAGATCAGTCTGGCGCACAACGGCATTCTGTTTCTGGATGAGCTGCCGGAATACGACCGGCGTGTTCTTGAAGTGCTGCGTGAACCGCTGGAATCCGGTGAGATCCATATCTCACGGGCCACCCAGCAGGTGCGCTACCCCAGTCGTTTTCAGCTGGTCGCCGCAATGAATCCCTGCCCCTGCGGTTATTTTGGTGACAACCTGCGACCCTGCCGCTGTACCGCAAAACAGGTGCGTAATTATCAAAGCCGCTTATCAGGCCCGCTTCTGGATCGCATCGATCTGCAGGTCGCGGTTACCAGCCTGCCACCGGAGCAGCTGGCCAACGTCAGTCCCGGTGAAAGCAGTCAGCAGGTTCAGGCAAGGGTAACGGAGGCGCATCAGCGCCAGCTGGATCGCTCCGGTAAAAGTAATGCTCAGCTGAGTGGCCGCGAACTGGATCATCAGATTCAGCTACAGGATGATGCCAGCCGGTTACTGCAGCAGGCGATGGAGCAGCTGGGGTTATCCCCCCGCAGCTACCACAGGATTCTGAAAGTCGCCCGCACCATCGCGGATCTTGCCAGTGAAGAGACGGTCGGTGTACCCGCAGTATCGGAGGCGCTGGGGTTACGACAGCTCGACCGTTACCTGCAGCAGCTGAACGGTTAAGCTTTATACCAATCTTCGCGTAACCCAACCCAAGCAGGATTCATTCATCAGCGGTGTGGCATTCACAAAGTTCACACTGCTTTTTTGTTTCCTGCTGGTACAATCTCACCTTTAAAATCTGTCACTCATCTATCTTAGTCAGACCGCTTATTTTTACCGGAAACCCAATATGCTCTCTCGCCTGAATGACCGCCAACGTGAAGCCGTAGAATATGTCGGTGGCCCACTCCTGGTGCTGGCCGGTGCCGGCAGTGGTAAAACCAGTGTGATTACCACCAAGATCGCCTACATGATCAAAGAAAAAGGCATTAAAGCGAATAAGATTGCAGCGGTGACCTTTACCAATAAAGCCGCTCGGGAGATGAAAGAGCGTGTTGGCAAACTGGTGCAGGGAAAAGAAGCACGGGGGCTGACAGTATCCACCTTTCACAACCTCGGCCTGACCATTATCCGCCGGGAACACAAAACCCTGGGCTACAAAGCCGGTTTCTCCCTGTTCGATGATCAGGACACCAAGTCCCTGATCAAGGATCTGATGCACAAGGATTTCCAGACCGATGCCGAAATCATCGGCATGGTGCAGAACATGATCTCCAACTGGAAGAATGATCTGATCGAACCGGAACAGGCGATGGGACTGGCCAATGATGACCGCGAGACTCTGGCTGCTGCGGTATATCGCGAATATGACCGCCACCTGCAAGCCTACAACGCGGTAGACTTTGACGACCTGATCCGCCTGCCCGTTCGCCTGTTCCGGGATAATCCCGAGGTACTTGATCGCTGGCAGAACAGAATGCACTACATGCTGGTGGATGAGTATCAGGACACCAACGTCAGTCAGTACCTGCTGGTGAAGCTGCTGATCGGCTATCGTGGTGCGTTAACGGTGGTGGGTGATGATGACCAGTCGATCTACGCCTGGCGGGGAGCCCGTCCGGAAAACCTAGTGAAGCTGGGTGAAGATTTTAAAAACCTGAAAATCGTCAAACTTGAACAGAACTACCGGTCAACGTCGCTGATCCTGCGTTGCGCCAACACCCTGATCGCCAACAACCCCCACGTTTATGAGAAAACCCTGTGGAGTAATATGGGTTCCGGTGCGCCGATCCGGGTGATCAGTTGTCGTAACGAAGATGCTGAAGCGGAGCGGGTCGTTACGGAGATTCTGACCCACCGCATCAAAAACGACGGCCACTACAAAGACTTCGCTATTCTCTATCGTGGCAACCATCAGGCGCGCCTGCTGGAGATTAAACTGCAGGCCTATCAGGTGCCTTATAAGATCAGTGGCGGAACATCGTTTTTCTCCCGGCACGAGATCAAAGACATCATGGGTTACCTGCGACTGCTGGTAAACCCGGAGGACGATAACGCCTTCCTGCGGGTGATCAATATGCCGCGCCGTGAGATCGGGCCATCCACACTGGAACGACTGGGCACCTACGCCAACAGCCGTCATATCAGTCTGTTTAACGCCTGCGATGAGATCGGTCTGGAACAATACCTCTCCGGCAAAGCGCTGGAGAAACTGGGTCGCTTTAATCACTGGTTGCAGCAAACCATCAAACGCTGCTCGCAGGATGATCCTATCGCTGCAATCCGCCAGATGATTCAGGATATCGACTACGAAGCCTGGCTGCATCAGAACTCCAGCTCGCCGCAGGTGGCAGAGCGCCGCATGGCCAATGTCTGGATTCTGGTGGATTCCCTGAAAGATACCTTAAACCGTATGCAGGAAGAGGACGAGGAAGCCACCATCGAAGATGCGATCTCCCGTCTGGTGCTGCGGGATATGCTGGAACAGCAGGAAAAAGAGGATGACTCCGACCGGGTTCAGCTGATGACCCTGCACTCGGCTAAAGGTCTGGAATACCCTCATGTGTACATTATCGGTATGGAAGAAGACCTGCTGCCACACCGGAACAGTATCGATGAGGGAAATATCGAAGAGGAGCGGCGTCTCGCTTATGTGGGTATCACCCGTGCCCGGGAAACCCTGACCCTCTCTTTTGCCAGCCAGCGTAAACAGTTCGGTGAGATGCTGAACTGTACCCCAAGCCGTTTTCTGGATGAACTGCCGGAAGCGGACCTGGCATGGGAAGGTAAAGAAAACGCACCGGATGAGGCCAAACGCGCCCGAGGCCACGCAGCACTGGATGCCCTGAAAAAACGACTGGGCAACGCAGAGTAAATCTCAGCCAAACCCCAGACATAAAAAAACCGGGGCAACTCGCCAAAAGCTGCCCCGGTTTTTTTGTATCAAACAGTCTTTAAGACAGAGTCTTACTTGCTGTTTTCAACGATGTAATCAACGATAGATTTCACTTCGTCGTCGCTCAAAGATGGGTTACCACCTTTAGCAGGCATCGCATTGAAGCCATTGATTGCATGGTTGTACAGAGTGTCCATGCCTTTGCTGATGCGAGGAGCCCAAGCACCTGCGTCACCTTTCTTAGGTGCGCCTGCTGCGCCAGTGTTGTGACATGCAGAGCATACAGAAGTGTACAGGTCTGAAGGAGACTTAGCGCCACCCGCTGCCGGAGCAGGAGCTGCACCGCCACAATCCTGACCCTGCAGGCAAACGTCACCAACCGGTGCCAGACGCTCTGCAATAGCTTCTTTAGACATTGCTGCCGCTTGTACTGATGTGCTCAGAACCGCGCCAGCCAGCACGCCCATTACACCCGCGATAATTCCGCTGCGTTTCACTCTCACCACCTCTAATCACTGGTCCGTCAAAAAACATGATTTGCTTTTTTTCGGTGTGTATTCTATTAACCCTAAAAAACGGAAGTATAGCGGCAATTAGTCTTAGCGGAAATAGCCAACAAGGCGTATACACTGCCAAGAATCAGCTAATCCGCAGGTCAGCAGAGTCTGTTTCGGCAACAAATCTTCTGTTGTCTGCAACGCTTACCCGTTTACGCATTGATTTTAAAGCGCTTTCCCCTGCACTGTTTTGATCTCACCGGGGGTTCAGAGTAGACACAGGCTTAATAACTCCATAAAATGCTTGCCGTTGCCCGCTCGTAGCTCAGCTGGATAGAGTACCGCCCTCCGAAGGCGGTGGTCGCGCGTTCGAATCGCGCCGAGCGGGCCATTTCTTCCTTTGCACTATCCTCTGCTATCTCCCTGACTTTTCCTTAATTTATCCGCCTGTTTTCAATGCGTTAAAATAATCAGAATGCTTCTGGTCTAAACTGTTAGCCAGGTCAAAGAACTAAAATTAAAACTAATATGGCATTTGCCTAAAACCCGGCAAGGTTTTACATTAGCTTACAGACCTACGGGACGCCGGACGCTAACAGGGCATAAGCAATGACATCATCCATCGATATTTTCGCAGGCAAACTTCTCATCGTTGATGACGAACCGGTCAACGTGAAGCTGCTTGAGAGAACATTGGCCAAAGCCGGTTACAGCGACATTAAGTCTACGATGGATCCCCGCACGGTATGCGACCTGTTTGCTGAGCATAATTTTGATCTGATCCTGCTGGATCTGAATATGCCTTACATGGATGGCTTTGCGGTTCTGAAAGCACTACGCGAACGCTTTCAAAATCCCCCGCCGGTTCTGATTCTTACCGCTCAATCCTCTCAGGAGTTCCGTACTCAGGCGCTTGAAATGGGCGCACAGGATTATGTGACCAAACCCTTTGAACGCATTGAGCTGCTGCACCGTGTCAGCAACCTGTTAGGCAATAAGCTGTATCGTCAGGGTCTGGAACGCCTGAATGAATCCCTGGAAGAGAAAGTCGCTGAACGTACCAAGCAGCTGAACGAAACCCGCCTTCAGGTGGTGCGCCGTCTTGGCCGTGCTGCCGAATACCGCGATAACGAAACCGGCCTGCATATTGTTCGCATGAGTAAAATCTCCCGTCTGCTCGGTGAAGCGATGGGCATGGATGAGTATCAGTGCGATCTGCTGCTGAACGCGAGTCCCATGCACGATATCGGCAAAATCGGTATTCCGGACCAGATCCTGCTGAAACCCGGTAAGTTTGCACCGGAAGAGTGGGAGATCATGAAGCAACATGCTCAGATGGGCGCGGATATTCTGGAAGGTGAAGATTCAGACCTGCTCTCCATGGCACGGGATATCGCCCTGACTCACCACGAAAAATGGGATGGCAGTGGCTACCCGAACGGCCTCAAAGGTGAAGATATTCCCTTGGTCGGCCGCATCTGCGCCATTGCCGACGTCTTTGATGCCCTGACATCTGAGCGCCCCTACAAAAAAGCCTGGTCGGTGGAAGATGCCCTCAAGCTGATCGAAGAAAACCGCGGTACGCATTTTGACCCGGCTCTGGTTGATGCCTTTATGGCTAATCTTGATGGAATTCTGGCTATCAGAGACAGCCATCAGGAGCCATAATCACACCGTTCTGACGCCAGTTACCCACACCGCCTGTGGATAAGTCTGTGGTTAAGGGGGTTGCTACGGTGGATAAAGTCTGTGAACAGCCTGTTGGTACACCTGTATTTCATTCTGAAGCACACGCCCCATCCCCTGTAATTCTCTGCCTATAGGCAAAAGGCGCAATAGGAATAACCAGCAGGATTGGTTATGGTAGCGACAAATCCCCGATGCAGGTTTTGCCTTATGGCCTTGCGCACGTCTTTCGACTTTTTACGGTTAACACTGGCCCTGTTTTGCACAGCCCTTCTGGGTGCCTGCACTTCCGGTCAACCTGACACCGAATACCAGCAACTACCTTATCTGGCCAGCCTTAAGCAGGGATCGGTTACGGTTTCCGGCTTTTCATCCGGTGGCTACATGGCCAATCAGCTGCATCTGGCTCATCCCGAGGAGATCGAAGGGGCCGCTATCTTCTCTGCCGGCCCCTGGGGTTGCGCCATCAAAGGTCTCAGCCATGCCATGATGTCCTGCATGGATACCACGCTACCGATGATCAGCCAGCAGGAACGCATGACCATGCTGCACAAAGCCAGCCGCAGTGGTGCGATTGGCGATCCGGCGCTGCTGGTGGATGACCCTGTTTATATCTTTATGGGTCAGAGCGATAACGTTGTTGCTCCCCCCGTCACGGAAAGTCTGATCACCTTCTATCAGACACTGGTCGCCAGCTACAACCTTAAAGTCACCGTACTGCCTGAAGCCGACCATGGTTTCCCGACTCTGCAGACCGATGCCCAGTGTGGTTCATCATCTGAGCATCACCTTCAGAACTGTCACTTTGATGGCGCAGCCGAGGCTTTTACCACCCTTTACGGTCAACTGAAGCCGGCATCTGAAGCCGATGAGCTGAACGACAGGATCAGCGAGTTTGGACAGCTGGAGTTCTTTGATGGCAGAGGCATGCTGGACCGGGGTTATCTCTACATTCCTCAGGCCTGTCGTGACGATAACGCCAACTGCCAGCTGCATATTGCCCTGCATGGCTGTGATCAGAGCGCAGAAGTCGCCGGAGAGAGCTTTATCCGTAACAGTGGCTTTAACCGCTGGGCCGACAGCAACAACATTGTGGTGCTCTACCCCCAGGCGAAGAAAAGCCTGCCCAACCCGAAAGGCTGCTGGGACTGGTGGGGTTATGAGTCTGAACCCTTCTTCTCCCGGAGCAACCAACAGATCACCGCAATTATGGGGATGATGCGCCGCCTGACAGGCCGGAGTGACTAGACCCGATATCTGAGCGGCTAAGAAAACGATGGCCGAAAAAAGCCCGGCACCACCTGAACAGGTTGGGCTGGGCTCTTTTATGGCTGACAAACCGGCCTTACAACAGCCGGTGCCTTATTCTGAATTAACCCAGAACTTTCTTCATGAAAGGCGGCAACGTCAGTGCACCACGGTGCATATCAGCGGTGTAGTAATCGGTCTCAAACGCTTTCGCAGCGGAATCCGCTTCACGGAAGGTTTTTACGTCAGAACCTTTACCCGCCATGGTGCAGCTCCACCAGCCTGATGGGTACACCGGCTGTGGGAACGGCAGAGTCGCTGTGGTACTGAAACCCGCTGCCTGCATATCCACATGCAGATCTTTAATGATGCTGTCGGTGTGGTACAGCGGAGACTCAGACTGCTGCACCATGATGCCGCCCTGCTTCAGGATACGGAAACAACGCTTGAAGAAGTCCACCTTAAACAGACCTTCGGCTGGCCCCACCGGATCCGTGGAGTCCACGATGATCAGATCGATACTCTCTTCCGGGCACTCGTCCACCCACTTCACGCCATCTTCAAACAGCAGCTCGGCACGCGGGTCATCGTTGCTGTCGCACAGCACCGGGAAGTATTTCTCAGACAGGTCAGTTACCAGCTTATCGATATCGATCTGGGTTACTTTCTCAACGCCCGGGTGCTTCAGCACTTCACGCAGAGTACCGCAGTCGCCACCACCGATGATCACAACGCGCTTAGGATCAGGATGGCTGAACAGTGCCGGGTGAGACATCATCTCGTGATAGAGGAAGTTGTCACGATCGGTCAGCATCACGCAGCCATCAATCACCATCAGGTTGCCATAGGTTTCCGTATCGTAGATTTCCAGTTTCTGATACGGACTCTGTTCCTCATGCAGTTTGGCTTTAACTTTCAAAGAAAAGCCGGAACCGCAGGAAGTGAAAACCTCAGTAAACCAGTTGTTGTCCAGTTGTTCGCTCATAGCTACCTCAACAATTGCATCTCAGAAACGTCTGCATCCCGGGCATTCATTCTGAAACCTGAGATGTGGTTGCACCTGATGGGAAGATGGCTTGCAGCCGAAACTCTTTTGTTTAAAAGAGCCGTTCAAGCCGTTTAAATAAGGGGCGCAACAATAACGGATTGCCCCTGCAGAAACAAAGATATTTTTAACCCAAAATCCGATAAAAGCCACCGGGTAAAACGGACAGAGTTTTTGTTTGATTTTTCTGTGATTGAATGGATAATGCGCGCGCTTCGAAGGCAGGCTGAACCCCGCTTGGTTATTAAAGCCAGGGGACATTTAAAAACTGCTTTCGTCATAAAAATGATCTACCCTCAAACCTGTTTTGTACCAACCGACATTAACCTCAATATGACAAAAGGTGAGTAACGAAGAGATGACCGATTGGAGCCTTGAAGATGCGTTCCGCACATACAATATCGACCACTGGGGCAGCGACTATTTTGCTGTGAATCCTAAGGGTCGGGTTGTTGTTAAACCCAGCCCGGCACAACCGAATGCTGCGGTGGATCTGACACAACTTTGCCAGACGCTTCAGGCTCAGGGACTTTCGTTACCGGTTCTGGTTCGTTTTACCGATATTCTGCACCACCGTGTGAACCGCCTGTGCGCTGCGTTTGATAAAGCGATGCAGGAGCAGGAATACACCGGTGGCTACACTGCCGTTTACCCGATCAAGGTAAACCAGCAGCGCCGCGTGGTGGAAGAGATTCTGAACACCTCGGCCCGGTCTGCTAACCGCGTGGGTCTGGAAGCCGGCAGTAAGCCGGAACTGCTGGCCGTGCTGGCACAAACGGGACAGAAAAACTCCGTTATCGTCTGCAACGGTTATAAAGACCGCGAATACGTGCGTCTGGCACTGCTGGGTGAAAAACTCGGCCATAAAGTCTTTATCGTCATCGAGAAGATGAACGAACTAAACCTCGTGCTGGAAGAAAGCAAAAAGATGGGCGTGCAGCCACGCATGGGTATCCGTGCCCGTCTGGCGTCTATCGGCAAAGGTAACTGGCAAAACACCGGTGGTGAGAAGTCCAAGTTTGGTCTCTCCGCCAGTCAGATTCTGGATGTGGTAGAGCAACTGAAAAAAGCCGGTGCGCTGGACGCACTGCAGCTGCTGCACTTCCATCTGGGTTCTCAGATCGCCAACATCCGTGATATTCAGCGCGGTCTGAAAGAGTGCGGTCGTTTCTATAACGAACTGTGCAATCTGGGCGCGAACGTGCGCTTTGTAGATGTGGGCGGTGGTCTGGGTGTGGATTACGAAGGTACCCGTTCCCGCAGTATCTGCTCCATCAACTACAGCATGGAAGAGTACGCCAACAACGTGGTGCATGCGATCAACGAGGTGTGTACCAACAACAACCTGCCGCATCCGCACCTGATCACAGAATCCGGTCGTGCCATTACCGCGCACCATGCGGTACTGATTACCGATGTGATCGATATCGAATCACCGGATACCAATGCACCGGAAAGTATCGACGATGATGCTCCGGCGGTGATTCAGGAGCTGTGGCGCGCCTTCCAGCTGGTGACTCAGGGTGCTGACGAGCGCTCACTGGTGGAAAGCTATCACGATGTGGTGCAGGCGGTTTCTGAAGCGCAGGATATGTACACTCTGGGCATTCTGAGCCTGACTCAGCGCTCACTGGCAGAACGTATCTACACGGCAACCTGTGACCAGCTGCGAGGTCAGCTGAACACCCGGAACCGTGCGCACCGCACCATTCTGGATGAGCTGAACGAGAAACTGGCGGACAAACTGTTTGCTAACTTCTCCCTGTTCCAGTCGCTGCCGGATGTTTGGGGTATCGAGCAGATCTTCCCGATTCTGCCTCTATCTCAGCTGCATCAGCCGCCGCTGCGCCGTGGCGTGATTCAGGATATTACCTGTGACTCCGATGGCCGTATCGACCTGTATGTGGACGGTCAGGGTCTGGAAACCACCCTGCCGCTGCCAGCCTGGCCGGAAGGTGAACAGCGCCTGCTGGGTGTTTTCCTGGTAGGTGCTTATCAGGAGATTCTGGGGGATATGCATAACCTGTTCGGTGATACCGACTCAGTGGATGTTACGGTCAATGCCGACGGTGACGTGCAGATCAATCAGGTGATCAAGGGTGATACCGTGGCCAAGGTTCTGGAATACGTGAACTTTGACCCTATCAAGCTGATGGACAGCTACCGTGCCAAGATGGATGCCAGTGACCTGACCGATGAAGAGCAGGCGCTCTTTATTAAGGAACTGGAAGAGGGTCTGGCGGGTTACACTTATCTGGAATAAAAGTAGCTATCTGGAATAAACAAAAAAGGCTGAGTCGTAAGACTCAGCCTTTCTTTTTCCGATTAGAGAGAAGCCCGGCGATCAGATCGCAATACCTTCCGGCTCAGCCTCTTCGGCCTGCTTCTGCTCTTCTTCCAGCTGACGGCGTTCACGCTCCGCCTGCTGCTCCTGATACTCTTTCTTCAGGTATTCCGTACCTTCATCCAGCTTCTCTTTGGTGACTTCGGCAGCATTTTTACCCGCTTCGACCAGAGAACTCCCCCAGCCCTTCAGAGTTTCGCCAACCTCTTCACCGTCGGTTTCTTCCAGTTTCTGTTTCGCCACACCAGCCGCTTCTTTGCTGGTATCCCAGACCTTGCCACCCCAATCCTTCAGTTTACTGCCCACCTCGGATGCGGTTTCGGCAGTTTCATCCGCCAGCTCTGCCGCTTTCTCTTTTAACGCTTCGGTATCTGCTGCCTGCGCCGGCAGAGCAACCGCCGTCAGTAATGCCAGAGACAAGATAAAAGGCTTCATAGTAATGGTGCTACCTTCATGAACGATTGAATATTAAATCAGACCGACAGGTTGTCTCTGGGTTCCCGATGCGGGTCATCTGGCTCGCTGTGATCACTGTCAGGCAGCTCAATTCTGTGCTGTTGCAGCAGCTTAAAGGCGGTGTCAGTGGCGACCGGACGACTTAACAGATAACCCTGAGCATAGGTGCAGCCCTTCTTCCTAAGCATATCCAGCTGGAATTCGGTTTCCACACCTTCGGCTACGGTTTCCAGATTCAGACTGCGCCCCAGATTGATAATCGCGGTGGGAATAATCTGATCACTGCGACGTTCCGTCAGCTGCTGAGTAAAGGCCCGGTCGATCTTCAGCTTATTGGCCGTAAAGCGCATCAGATAACTCAGGGAAGAATAACCGGCACCAAAGTCATCAATGGAGATCTTAACCCCCAGTGCAGAGATCTCCCGCAACAGATTCTCGGTTTGCTCCGGCTGCTTCATCACCGTGGTTTCGGTAATTTCCACATGCAGCAATTCAGGGTTAAGCCCTGTTCTGTTAAGTACGTCTGCGATATACGCAGGAAGTTCAGGATTCTCAAACTGAATGGCGGACAGGTTCACTGCCATCGCTACCGGATGTTCCAGCTGGCTGTTCCAGAGCGCCGCCTGTTCGCAGGCCGCTTCCAGCACCCAGTTACCGATATCATGGATCAGTCCGGTCTCTTCGGCATGTTCAATAAAGTCTCCGGGGAAGATCACTTTATCCTCTTCCGGCTGCCAGCGGATCAGGGCTTCCACCGCAGAGATTGTGGAGTCGGCAATAGAAACGATCGGCTGGTAATGCAGAATAAACTCGTCCTGCGCGATCGCCTGCTTCAGCTGACCGGTCAGCGCCATCCGGTCCAGGTTCAGCTCGGTCATCTGAGCATCAAACAGCTGATAACGTCCCCGACCGGCCTCTTTGGCTTTATACATCGCCATATCGGCATATTTTTTCAGCAGATCACTGTTACCGGCATGTTCCGGATAGAGGCTGATACCGACACTGGCACCCACGTAAACCTCACGCTCGGCGATCTGCACCGGACGCTCAATCTGTTCAATAATCTTACCGGCCACCACTTCCATATCATGTGCTTCGTGAACACTGCGCACAATAATGGTGAACTCATCGCCACTGATACGGGCCACGGTATCCGGCTCCCGAACACAGCTTTTGATGCGACGTCCCACTTCCACCAGCAGCTCATCCCCTACGGAATGGCCCAGCGTATCGTTGACGTACTTAAAGCGATCCAGATCGATATAGAGCACACCGAATCGGGTGTTTTCCGCGGAGCAGGTACGGATCTCCTGCTCAAGACGGTCGTTAAAGAGGACACGGTTAGGCAGGTTGGTCAGCGGGTCATAATAAGCCAGACGTTCCAGCTGCTGCTCGGCCTGCTTCAGACTGCTGATATCCATAAAGACACCCACGTAGTAGGTGTAATCGGATCGACCATCGTTTACCGCATTAATACTGAGCCATTTCGGGAAGACCTCGCCGTTCTTACGACGATCCCAGATCTCACCACTCCACTCACCCTTCTCATTCAGGCTTTGCCACATGTCGCGATAAAACTCCGGATCATGTCGGTCAGAGCGGGTAATATTCGGGCTTTTGCCCAGCACTTCCTGTCGGCTGTAGCCGGTGATCTGGCAATACGCAGGGTTCACTTCCAGAATGCGGGCGTCTGAGTCGGTAATAATCACCGCTTCACTGGTGTTATGTACCGCCATTCTGAAGAGCTGCAGCTGCTTCTCCGCTTCACGGCGGAAGTCCACTTCCTGCTGCAGGCTTTCGTTGATTTGCGCCAGCTCCTGAGTTCGCTCAGTAACCCGGTGCTCCAGCTCATCATTAGCCAGCTGAAGTGCATCAAGAGCATTATTCAGCTCTGATTCAGCATTCTCTTTGAAGGTGATCTCCTGACGCAGACGCTGGTTGGTTTCCTCTACCTTGCTCTGGGTGTGATCCAGAGCCACCAGACTGCGCTGAAAGCAGTCGATCGCTTCCGACATCTGCTGCAGTTCTTTGGTTTCAAAATACCGGTCTCTGAAGCCGATGCGGCGCTCGCCCGATGCCAGCTTATTCAGTGCCTGAATCATATTGTGCAGACTACGGGAAACATCACCGGTCTGGCGGAAACTGAAGATCAGCAGCAAAAAGAGCACGATGCTCATACCCAGCGTGAAGGTAATAACCTCCTGCTCCAGTTGCTGCAGTTCCGAATTGGTATCTTCGCTGATGGTATTGCCCATCAACTCCAGAAAGACAATGAACTGTCGGTGGGTACCGGCAAAGCTGCGGTTAAGCAGTAACAGCATACGCTCTGTTTCAGGATGCTGATCAGCGGCATGTTCAAGGGTTGCCTCTGAGCTGATGGCATAACCTTCAAGATCATCCAGCAGCGCATCAAGCGCATCACCGACGGTATCATCCGCTCCGCCCCTCTGCAGCTGGAACTCAGACTCCAGATTGTCCCGAATCTGATAAATCACCCGGATACGGCTGAGGCCGATATTGCGCAAACTGGAACGGTCGATCTGCTGCTGATAACGGGTCAGCAACTCCTGGAAAGAAACATGGTTTCGGGAAAGATCCGATAACAGGGAAGTGTTGCGGGCGATACTGCTCAGATCTTCGGTCACGATCTGGCGCATCGTACTCTCCTGGCGATTGACCAGGCCAAGCATCGCAGAAATAAACAGGACAAAAATCAAAAAGCCGATGGCAGGAACCGCTATCAGCTTTTGTCGCAGAGAAAGGCGGCTAAGCATCAGCCACCTCTTGGTTCATCCGCCCGATGGCGCATAGGGTTATCATAGTTATATTGATCCATTCGAGTATTCGAATCACTTCGCTGCCAAGCCTTTAGATAGCTAAAAAATATAGCATTCTATAGTGCCTTAACTAAAGGCCACAAAAAAGCTCAGGAAATAAAAAACCTGTAACAGCCAAAACACGCAGGGCGATCATCCTGTCGCCCTGTCATCACATTGCATCGTTATACTCTATGGATAGTAGACCAACTGAGACAACAACTTAGCGGCTTTTTTGCTCCGTTTTATTGCCTCAGGTAACACTTTGAAAACCGGCTTCCTCACAGACCGGAAGAAGCCGACAGTCACGGGATCAGTGCGCCTGATCCCAGTTATCACCGCTGTCTGCTTCTACCAGAAGCGGCACATCCAGCTCGACGGCATGTTCCATCAGTGGCAACAAACCGGCTTTAAACGCCTCCAGTTGAGCTTTGGGCACCTCAAACACCAGTTCATCGTGTACCTGCATAATCATCTTCACATCTTTGCAGGCCGGGTCTTCACCGGCTTCCAGCCAGTTGTGCACGTTAATCATCGCCTTCTTGATGATATCTGCCGCCGTACCCTGCATCGGTGCGTTAATCGCGGTACGCTCCGCCGCTTTACGCATAGCGCCGTTACGGGCGTTGATCTCCGGCAGATAGAGGCGACGCCCCAGCAGGGTCTCCACGTAGCCTTTCTCTTTGGCGCTTTCACGGATGCTGTCCATATAGCGTGCCACACCCGGATAACGGTCGAAGTAGCGCTCGATATAGATCTGCGCCTGACCGCGCTCGATATGCAGCTGCTTGGCTAAACCAAAGGCAGACATACCGTAGATCAGACCGAAGTTGATCGCTTTGGCACTACGGCGCTGATCGTTAGTGACCTGATCCGGCGTGCAGCCGAAGACCTCGGCGGCGGTCGCTTTGTGCACATCCTGATTGTTCTTAAAGGCTTCCAGCAAACCTTTGTCACCGGACAGGTGCGCCATAATACGCAGCTCAATCTGGGAGTAATCCGCTGCGACAATCACATTACCCGCTTCCGGTACAAAGGCCTGACGGATACGGCGGCCTTCTTCGGTACGGATCGGAATATTCTGCAGGTTAGGATCACTGGACGACAGACGGCCCGTAGCAGTAACCGCCTGATGATAAGAGGTGTGCAGTCGGCCGGTACGGGCGCTGACCATCTGCGGCAGCTTGTCGGTATAGGTCGACTTCAGCTTGCTTAAACCCCGGTGCTCCATAATCAGCTTCGGCAGCGGATAGTCTAAAGCCAGCTCCTGCAGCACCGCTTCTGCGGTGGACGGCTTACCCTTCGGTGTTTTCTTCAGCACCGGGATCTGCATCTCATCATAGAGAATCTCACCCAGCTGCTTGGTGGAACTCAGGTTGAACTCTTTTCCGGCCAGCTCAAAGGCATCCCGCTCCAGTTCCGTTAAACGGGCGGCGATCTGCTGACTCTGTTCCGCCAGTTTTGCGGTATCGATTTTGGCACCGTTGCGCTCGATGCGGGACAGTACCGGCACCAGTGGCAGCTCGACATCCGCTAACAGATCGCCGAGACGACCTTCAGCCTGCACCATAGGCACCAGCTTGCTGTGCAGACGCAGGGTGATATCCGCATCTTCAGCAGCGTAAGGTGCCGCCTGTTCCATCTCGATCTGGTTAAAGGTCAGCTGCTTAGCGCCTTTACCCGCGATCTGCTCAAAACTGATGGTGGTATGACCCAGATACTTGCTGGACAGGCTGTCCATATCGTGACGGGTAGCGGTGGAGTTGAGCACGTAAGACGCCAGCATGGTATCGCTGGCAACGCCCTGCAGCTCAATGCCGTAGTTGGCCAGTACGTTGATATCGTATTTCAGATGCTGCCCGATCTTGCCCTTGGCCGGATCTTCCAGCAGCGGTTTCAGCTGATTCAGTACCCAGTCACGATCCAGCTGCTCCGGTGCGCCCATATAGTCGTGTGCGACCGGCACGTAAGCCGCTTTACCCGCTTCCACAGCAAAGGAGACACCGACAATCTGCGCCTGCATGTAATCCAGGCTGGTGGTTTCGGTATCAAAAGCAAACTGATCCGCAGCTTTCAGCTGTTCCAGCCAGGCGTTAAAGGCTTCTTTGGTCAGTACCGTTTCATACTCACCGGCGATGGCAGGCTCTTCATCTTCTGCGGCCAGTTCAACTTCTGCGGCAGTGGCTTCTTCATTCGCCACTTTAGCGGAACTGCCTTCGGCGCGATTGAGGGCATTCAGCCAGGTTTTAAATTCCAGCTCGGCGTACAGCTCTTTCAGGGTGTCGGTATCCTGTGGCGCCAGCACCAGATCATCAATGGTGACATCCAGCGGTACATCACATTTGATAGTAGCCAGCTCATAGGAGAGATAGGCCATATCTTTATGCTCAGCCATCTTCTTCGGCAGCGTCTTAGCACCACGGAAGCTCAGCTCCGGAATCTTATCCAGATCCGCATAGATGGCATCCAGACCACCGATACCCTGCAGCAGACCCAGTGCAGTTTTCTCACCCACACCCGGAACACCCGGAATGTTATCCACCTTGTCACCCATCAGCGCGAGAAAGTCGATAATCAGTTCAGGGCCGATACCGAACTTGTCGTGCACACCCTGAATATCCATCACGGTGTCGGTCATGGTATTCACCAGCGTCACCTTCTCGGTGACCAGCTGCGCCATATCTTTATCGCCGGTGGAGACGATCACCGAGCGACCTGCAGCCTCACCCTGTTGCGCCAGCGTGCCGATCACGTCATCCGCCTCAACACCCTCCACGCACAGCAGAGGTAAACCCATCGCTTTAATCGCTTTATGCAGCGGCTCGATCTGGGAACGCAGCTCATCCGGCATAGGCGGACGCTGGGCTTTGTACTCGGCGTACATGTCGTCACGGAAGGTTTTACCCTTGGCATCGAACACCACCACAACCGGTGCCTGCGGATACTGTTTCAGCAGGCTCTTCAGCATGTTAATTACGCCTTTAATCGCACCGCTGGGCTGGCCCTTAGAGGTGGTTAAAGGTGGCAGGGCGTGGAAAGCTCGGTACAGATAGGAGGAACCATCAACCAGAACCAGAGGCAATTGGGTGGTGTCATTCATACAGGATATCAACTCAACTCGGTTATACTGGGAATATAATAAGATTCATCATAATGCACTGAGGATTCAGACCAAAGGTCTGACAAGGATTTAACATGAAACGCGCCCCGTTTTTGACCTTATTCACTGCTCTTCTGTTATCTCTGCCCCTGAGCAGCACCTATGCAGAAGACCAGCAGCCGGAACCGGAAATCACCATTCGTGATGGCGGTGACCGCACCCTGTATGAGTACCGCGCGAACGGCATTCTCTACGCCATCAAAGTGAAGCCTAAGATGGGGCCGGAGTATTTTCTGGTGGATGCCAACGGTGACGGTAACTTTGTCCGCAAAGAGACCACCCGTAAGTCATTTCTGGTTCCGGAGTGGGTATTACTGCGCTGGTAAGGCTGCCATCTGCTAACAAAGCAGATCATCTTATTGATTTTGCTGTTTTTTTAATAAAAAATCGCTGCTGATTAATCCATTCCCTGCACACTGATAAGAGCACCGACCATGGCCGTTTACACCCAGGTTTCCGAGACTGAACTCAACTCCTTTCTGCAAGGCTACGGTCTGACGACTGACTACCAGCTACAGGGACTGATGGGCGGTACCGAGAACACCACCTATCGCATCAGCTACACCGGCCAGCCGGAGAGCTACATCCTGACCCTGTTCGAGCAGGGTGATCACAGCGATCTGGGTTACTTTGTTTCTCTGCTGACGCAGCTGAAAGATAAAGGTATGGATACAGTGGCAGCGCCTATTGCCGATGCCAAAGGCGAGTTTCTGCAGACTCTGGCCGATAAACCTGCGCTGCTATTCCCCTGCCTGAGCGGTACCCATCCGGCAAATCCGGGTATCGAGCATGCTAAGCAACTGGGCAAGTGGTTGGGGCAGATGCACGTTACGGCTCAGCAGTTTGAACTGCATAAGCCCAATAATCGTTCGATCGACTGGATGAAGACGGTTGCACCGGATCTGCTGCCCTTGCTGGATGAGATGGATCAGCAGCTGATGCAGCTGGAGATCAGTCACTTTGCTGATCTGCTGGAAGAGTGTCCGGACCTGCCGGAAGGTGTACTACACGGTGATCTGTTCCGGGATAACACCTTTTATGAAGGCGAAACGCTGACCGGCGTGATCGACTTTTACAACGGCTGTAACGGTCACCTGCTTTATGATCTGGCGGTGGTGCTGAACGACTGGAGTTGTCAGGATGGCAGCGAACCGGATCTGGAACTGCAGGCTGCCCTGCTGGAAAGTTACGAGAGTGTGCGTCCACTAACGGATAGTGAGCGCCACGCGCTGCCCGGTTTCCTGCGTGCCTGCTCCCTGCGCTACTGGATCTCCCGCCTGCTGGCGAAACATCTGGCAGAAGAGGAAGGCCACGCCCACGGCTTTAAAGATCCTGAGCACTACAAACTGATTCTGCTGAACCGCATTAAGCAGGCGGGTTGGTAAACCAGCACACTGCCATCAAAAGACGAAACAGCGAAGACAAAAAAGGCGAAGCCCGATTACAGGCTTCGCCTTTTTTAATTCTTTGGCCGTGATAAACGCGCCAGCTTACTTCGCCTTAGGATCCATCAGGTTAACCACCTGAATCTCATCTTTCGGATCTGGTTGTGTCTGGTTAACGCGGGTAGCTGGTTCTGCCAGCTCTGGTGGTGCGGTCAGTGACATCTCATCGGTGAAGTCACAGGCAACACACTCACGGTACTGCACCTCATCCTCGGTCCAGGCTTTCAGTTTATCCATCTCACCACAGCGCGGGCAGACCGCACCGGCGATAAAGCGTTTCACAATTGTCATGTTTTTACCTGTAAAAGACCTGTAAAAAGTACCTGTTTAGTGTTTTTCAACCGAACAGGGCGGCCATTATGCCGCCCTGTTCCGGTGAACACCATTAGCGTTCCGGCTTATTCCGCTCTTAAGAGCCTGCTTTTTAAAGCTGCTCTTAACCCTGTATACCACAGTGGCGCAACAGCGCATCCACCTTAGGCTCTCGGCCACGGAAGGCTTTAAACAGCTCAGCCGGTTCACGGGAACCGCCCATCTCCAGAATGTTTTCCCGGAAGGAACGACCGGTCGCTTCGTTAAAGATGCCTTCCTCTTCAAAGCGGGAATAAGCATCAGCAGACAGCACTTCAGCCCACTTGTAGCTGTAGTAGCCTGCTGCATAACCACCGGCGAAGATATGACTGAAACCGTGCTGGAAACGGTTAAACGGCACCGGCGGCAGTACAGCCACCTGAGCACGCACCTCATCCAACAGCTGCTGCACGCTGGAATCCCACTCAGGCTGATATTCGTTATGCAGACGGAAATCAAACAGTGAGAACTCCAGCTGGCGCACCATCATCATGGCGGACTGGAAGTTCTTCGCTGCCTGCAGTTTATCCAGCATCGCCTGTGGCAGCGGCTCACCGGTATCTACGTGACCTGCAATCAGATCCAGACCTTCTTTCTCGTAGCAGAAGTTCTCCATAAACTGACTTGGCAGCTCTACCGCATCCCAGGCGACGCCGTTGATACCGGAGACATCCGCCACGTCGATCTTGGTCAGCATGTGGTGCAGGCCATGACCGAACTCGTGGAACAGAGTCGTCACTTCATCGTGGGTTAGCAGCGCTGGCTTGCCACCCACCGGCGCGGAGAAGTTACACACCAGATACGCCACCGGCAGCTGAACAGAACCATCCGCCTTACGACGGCGCACACGGCAATCATCCATCCAGGCACCGCCGCGTTTGTTTTCACGGGCGTACAGATCCAGATAGAAACCGGCAATCGGCTGACCATCCTGCGAGATCTCGTAATATTTGGCATCGTCGTGCCAGCGATCCACCTGCTCGGTTTTCTCTTCGATGGTGATGCCGTACAGACGGTTCACCACCTCGAACATACCGGCGATCACTTTCGGAGCCGGGAAGTAAGGGCGCAGCTCTTCCTGAGAAATGGCATAACGCTGCTGGCGCAGCTTCTCGCTGTAGAAACCGGTATCCCAGGCTTTCAGTTCACCGTCAAAACCCTGTTCATTAGCGTAGGCCTGCAGCTCTTTAAACTCCTG
This sequence comes from Oceanospirillum sp., assembly GCA_048264105.1. GTDB lineage: Bacteria > Pseudomonadota > Gammaproteobacteria > Pseudomonadales > Halomonadaceae > Oceanospirillum. Next base: position 640,731 of record JBLXDJ010000003.1, on the reverse strand, counting down.
ACGGGCCTGAGGTACAGAGCGCTCGGCCAGATCGGTCAGAAAGCCCAGTACTTCATCGGTGCTGGAAGCCATCTTGGTTTCGATGGAGTATTCGGCGTAGCTGTTAAAGCCCAGCAGTTCAGCCAGCTCGTGACGCAGCTGCAGAATCTCATCCATGACCGGAGTGTTATCCCACTGACCGGCATTCGGGCCCTGATCCGATGCGCGAGTGACAAAGGCGGTGTACACCTCTTCGCGCAGGGAGCGGTTTTCCGCGTAGGTCATCACCGGATGGAACGCCGGGAAATCCAAGGTGATCAGCCATCCGTCCAGCTCTTTCTGCTGAGCCAGTTGCTGCAGCAAACCCAGCGCGCTTTCCGGCAGACCGGCCAGCTCTTGCTCGTCGGTGATATGTTTAGTCCAGCCCTGAGTCGCATCCAGAACGTTCTCGGCAAACTTGTTGCTCAGCTCCGACAGGCGGGATTTCAGCTCGCCGTAACGCTTTTTCTTCTCGGCAGGCAGATCGATACCGGACAGGTGGAAATCACGCAGGGTGTTGTTGATCGCTTTCTGCTGCGCTTCATTCAGGGTGGCAAATTCAGGGCTGGCTTTCAGCGCTTTGAAGCTTTCACACAGGGCTTCGTTCTGACCGATCTCGGTACTGTACTGGGACAGTTTCGGCAGGCAGGCGTTGTAGGCTTCACGCAGCGCATCGCTGTTCAGTACGCCGTTCAGGTGGCCCACCGGTGACCACATCTGCGCTAAACGGTCTTCATGCTCACTCATCGCCTGAGCCAGAGATTCCCAGCTTGGGTTTTCCTGCTGCTGCAGTTCGGCAATCGCCGCGCGGTTGTCCGCCAGAATCTGATCCAGTGCCGGTTCAATCATTTCCGGTTTGATCTGGCTGAAGGGTGGCAGGGTGTGACTTTCAAGTAACGGATTGCTCATGGATGAATCCTTATCAGTAATCTTTGGCTTTTTCGCTTACAGTGAATATGGGGACAGACCACAGAAATTCCACCGGTCAGCGGGTTATAATCGCCGCATCGCTTTCCCTATTTTACGATAACGACAACTAAAACGGAGCTTCTGCCATGTCCACAGCCAAACCGGAAAACACCGCTTCTGCACCTGCCACCAATATTCGCCCTTTTAAAGAGTGGACACCCAAGCTGGGCGAGCGCGTGTTTGTTGATCCGACCGCCGTGGTTCTGGGGGATGTTGAGCTGGGTGATGATTGCTCCGTATGGCCGCTAACTGTGATCCGGGGCGATATGCACCGTATCCGTATCGGCAACCGCACCAGCGTGCAGGATGGTTCGGTACTGCATATCACCCACGCCGGGCCCTTCAACCCCGATGGCTTCCCGCTGATTATTGGCGATGATGTCACCATCGGCCATCAGGCGATGCTGCATGGCTGCACTATAGGTAGCCGGATTCTGATCGGCATGGGTGCTATGGTGATGGACGGTGCCGTTGTCGAAGATGAAGTGATTGTCGGTGCCGGTAGTCTGGTGCCGCCGGGCAAGGTGCTGGAGTCCGGTCATCTTTATGTCGGTCGCCCGGTGGAGAAAAAACGTCCGCTGACCGAGAAAGAGATGAAGTTCTTCACCTACACCGCCGGTAACTATGTGAAGCTGAAAGATGAGCATATCGCGGAAGGCTATAACGGCTGAATCTGTTAAGCCTGACGACACCTGAACCCTGCTCCTGCAGGGTTCTTTACTTTTAAGCCCAGGAATTAACCGAATGCACCAAATAGAGGCTGTACTCGAAATTCTTTTTAGCGATAATTCAACAAAGTACCCCGTTTGATTACATTTGCTTGATTACAACATTGTGCCAGCCACCGGCACAGCTGACTGCGAAAGGATTATTTATGCCATCACAACAGGTTTCCCGTTGGTTCAAAAAAGCACTGATTACGGGTGTCAGTGCCGCCCTTCTGACCGCCTGCGCCAGCTCGCCTACGGGTCGCAATCAGCTCAAACTTTTCCCCAGTTCTGAGATCGATCAGATGGGTGTGCAGTCCTTTGCTCAGATGAAGGAAGAAACACCGGCGACCACTAACACCTCCACCAGCCAGTATGTGAACTGCGTGGCAAATCAGGTGATCGCACAGGTGCCCTCCAAATACGGCATCAAAAACTGGGAAGTGGTGGTATTTGATTCGGAACAGGTAAACGCCTTCGCACTGCCCGGCGGTAAGGTGGGTGTTTATACCGGCCTGCTGAAAGTGGCTAATAACCAGCATCAGCTGGCAGCGGTAATCGGTCATGAGCTGGCGCACGTTTTAGCCGAGCATGGTAATGAACGTGTCTCCACCGCCTTTGCAACTCAAACCGGTCTGGCGCTGGCCTATAAGATCAGTGGCGAGCCAAGCGAAGAGAAAGACCAGCTGTTTGCACTGCTGGGTATCGGCTCTCAGGTGGGTGTCGTACTGCCCTTCGGTCGCGTCCAGGAAAGTGAAGCGGACGTGATGGGTCTGGAACTTATGGCCAAAGCCGGCTTCCAACCGGAGCAGGCGGTCAGCCTGTGGCAAAACATGGCGAAAGCCAGCGGTGGTAAAAGTCAGCCAGAACTGCTTTCAACCCACCCATCCCATGATCGCCGGATTAAGGATCTGCAGAAACAGATGCCGAAAGCAAATGGACTTTACCAGCAGGCAAAAGCCGCTGGTCGGGTACCACGCTGCAAGATCTGATCTTCCCGATCAGCAACTGATGATTTAACAGGTAACGCAAAACGAGATGATGTATTCGATTAAAAACCGCTGGGTACTTTGGGGCTTAGCATTAATGGTTGTGCCATCGGTGGCGATGATGAGTGGCTACTGGGCAGAACTGACCGAAGTACAGAAGTGCATTGCTGAGGGCATGGGCTTTGATTACCGGGTGGGAGAATGCATCGAGGGACGTACCATCTTTGTTCCCTTCTCTGAGCGTCAGCCTCTGCTGGTTAACAGCGGAATTCTGCTGTCGATGCTGGGCTTAGTGCTGTGTCTGATCGGGCTTTATAAGAAACGCTGATTCGAGCAGGCTCTCAACTCAGACACAAAAAAGCCAAAGCAACTGCTTTGGCTTTTTTCGTTCTGGCAATCCACTAGGCTGAATAAGCTAGCTCTGCAGCTGCGCCCTCAGATCCGCCAGCACTTCTGCGGTATCCGGTTTTACGCCACGCCAGATTCGGAACGACTCGGCAGCCTGCTCCACCAGCATACCCAGACCATCAATCGCCTTGGCTGCGCCATGTTCCAGTGCCCACTGGTTAAAGACCGTGGTTTCTGCACCGTACATCATGTCGTAGCAGGCTGCATGCTCCGCCAACAGGTTATCCGGTAGCGGCGGCAGATCACCAGACAGGCTGGCGGCCGTACCATTGATTACCCGATCAAACTGCTGGCCTTCAAGATCGCTAAAGCCGCAGGCAGAAAGGGTGCAACCTTCCGGCAGCAGGTCTTTAAAGATATCGACGAGAACTTCCGCTTTGGAAACGGTACGGTTCGCAATCACCACGGATGCCGGTTTCTGTTCCAGAATCGGTTCGATAACACCGCGCACAGCACCACCGGCTCCCAGAATCAGCACCCGCTGACCACTGATGCCAACCTGCTGGTTATCGGTCAGGTCACGCACCAGTCCGACACCGTCAGTAGTATCCCCCCAAAGCTGGCCATCTTCCGCCTGCCAAAGCGTATTCACCGCACCGGCCCGCTGAGCACGGGCGGTCAGTTGCTCTGCGGTGTCATAGGCATCCTGCTTGAAAGGTACGGTGATATTGCAGCCCCGCCCCTGATCCGCCAGAAAAGCACGCAGGGATTGAGCGAAAGCATCCACCGGTGCCAGCAAGGCTTCGTAACTCAACAGCTGCTGGGTCTGACGGGCAAACGCCTGATGAATCTGCGGCGACTTGCTGTGAGCGATAGGATTACCAAATACCGCGTAACGATCGGTCATCTTAAACCTCCGTTGCCTGAGGCGTTGCGATCTGTCCGGAGGTCACTTCCGCTACCACCGGCTTCAGCGCCTGAACGAGACCTTCCGGATCACCATAAAAATCTTCATGCTGAATCTTCTGGTAACGGCCACGGTACTTAATGGCAAAGGTTGGATAACCCTGCCCCTCAGAGGAGGTCATCATGTTATGGCCCTGAGTAAACAGCGGGTCCATCAGATCAGACCAGGTTACCGGTTTGCTCAGTTTCTCTTTCAGTGTGCTCTGATCCTCTAACAGGCCATCGGTGGCGCTGATCAGAAGATCGGTTTCATTCAGACTGAAGCCTTCACGGAAATGGTGGTTCTGCAGACGCTTGATGTAATCCAGTGTCTTTTCCGGATCACCCTGCAGAATCAGCTCATGAATGGCGATACTGGCCGGACGGGAATCCAGTGCACATTCCGGCTGCTGGATCATCTGCTTAAAGCCCATACCGATAGTCTGACCGGTAATCTGTTCGATACGCTGACCTGCAGCCAGAATATGATCGCGGAAACGCGGCCCCAGCACCCGGGACTCACGAATCAAACCACCCAGATAGATCTGCCACTGCAGCTGATCACCAAACGCTTCACGCATCGCGTCCACAATCGGTGAGGCGGCATAACACCAGCCACACAGCGGATCCATAATGTAGGCAACCTGAAGTTTATGTTGGGTATCCTGGGTCGGCATCGATTCGTTAGCGGCCTGTTGGCTCATCTTCTGGCTCCTGCAATGATGTTCAGGAACGTCTTTCGACAGACGTTTCAGCTATTCAATGGAATAAGGTAAAAAACCGGGAAGCGGGTCACTCCCCAGCTTTCTCTATGTTAAGGGATTAGATTAAGAAATTGCGTTAAGAGATTAGGTTAAGGGCTCGGAATCATCAGACCCAGTCACGGTGCAGCAGGAAGCGCTCATAAAGCTCAGCTTCGGCACTACCCGCTTCCGGCTCATAGCCGTAATCCCAATGCACCACAGGCGGCAGAGACATCAGGATCGACTCGGTACGACCACCGGATTGCAGGCCAAACAGAGTGCCACGGTCAAAGACCAGATTGAACTCCACATAGCGACCACGACGGTAGCACTGGAACTTACGCTCACGCTCACCAAATGGTGTCTCTTTACGCTTGGCGACGATAGGACGGTAAGCCTCCAGATAGCTGTCACCCACAGCCTGAATAAACTTAAAGCACTCTTCAAAGCTGCCAAAGGTGGCTTCGTTCAGATCGTCCATAAAGAGACCACCGACGCCACGGGCTTCATCACGGTGCTTCAGATAGAAGTACTCGTCGCACCATTTTTTGTACTTGGGATAAACCTCTTCCCCGAATGGCTCACAGGCCTTCCTGGCCACCTGATGCCAGGCAACGCAGTCTTCTTCAAAACCGTAATAAGGCGTCAGATCGTAGCCACCGCCAAACCACCAAACCGGCTCTTCGCCTTCTTTCTCGGCAACGAAGATACGCACGTTCATATGGGAGGTCGGCACGTAAGGGTTTTCAGGATGCATCACCAGAGACACACCGGCTGCATGGAAACTACGTCCGGCCAGCTCCGGGCGAACCGCTGAAGCGCTCGGTGGCAGCTTACCGCCGAAGACATGGGAGAAGTTCACGCCGCCTTTCTCAAAAACAGCACCCTCGGTAATCAGACGGGTACGACCACCGCCACCCTGTTCACGCTCCCAGTTATCTTCCTGAAAACCAACCTTGCCATCTTCTTCAGCAAGACCGGCACAGATACGATCCTGCAGGTCGAGCAGATAGGATTTAACGGCTTCAAAATCGACAGCACTCATGGCGTTCTCCGGCGGTTAAGGTTCAGGCAGGCTCTTAAAAAAGCGATCGATCACAGAGCCGGACTGAGAAAAAAGGTATGGGGTATCCGGACAGGAAACCCAATCAAAAAAGTTGCCGCAAATACTAGGGGGAATAACCCTCGGAAACAAGGGACAGAGGCATCAGCCCGGCTTGCATGAGGCTGGGTATAAGAGAGGAATCACAAGAGGGTGTGGATAACGAGCTGGCGTGGATAAAAAACGGCCCTTCGGAACCTGAAGAGCCGGGATTCAGTACAAAAGTTATCTGTAGCGATTTATAGCGACTAAGTAGCCTGCGTTAAGGACGCAGGGTTTCACCGGTCAGCAGATTACGAATGGTACTTGGCTGACCCAACCCACCCAGTTCACCGGATAAAACAAAATCCAGACGATCATCAAAGTAGGTGTGGATATCTTCTTCACTTAGCGCAGGATCTTCTCCCGCCGGATTGGCCGACGTGGACACAATAGGCCCGCCAAAAGCTTCACACAGCGCCTGCACCAGAGGATGCGCCGTTACCCGCATAGCCACCAGCGGATGCTGGCCTTTGATTAAAGCCGGTACTTTTTCCGAAGGAGGCACTAACCACGTATTTGCGCCGGGCCAGGTGTGAGTAAGTTGTAACTTTTTCTCATGGGAAAGTTCTTCCATAAAGGAAGCATCCATATAGGGCAGCACCTGTTCATAACTCGCCGCGATCAGAATAACCCCTTTAGCGGGATCCCGTGACTTCAGTGACAACAGCTGTTCCATAGCGTCTGTATTATGCGGATCGCATCCCAGCCCCCATACCGCTTCGGTGGGATAGGCGATCACCCCACCCTGTTTCAGAGTATCGGCAGCTTGCTGAATCAGTTGTTTGTCCACGTTGTTCTACCTGCTTATGTCGGAGTCAAATATAGCCTGCGGCAAAAAATCGAGAAATCAGTTCCAAAAGATCGGTTTGCCTCACTCCTTTCAGGCGGGCGAAAAATTAACCAAGGCGTCTTGGAGATGCAAGCGAAACCGTTCTGATGACGCTCCAATAGATAAGCGGGCCAGGGATAAGTTCCGCTCCGGCAAAGCACTTAAGCGGTCTGCCATCGCCCTGCGTTCTGGTTCAGAAAACCCTGCATCTCCAGCATCAGACAATGCTGACTGATCTGTGAGGTCTCCATCTGACAATGCAGCACCAATTCATCCAGATTCCCGGCTCCCGCCTTCACTGCCTGCCAGATCTGATAGGCTTCCGGGGAGGTAAATTCCTCGGGGCTGCGATCTGCAGGTCGCTGGCATCTACTAGCTGAAGCAGCTTGTTTACTGAAAAGGGAGGTTTGCAGATCAACAGCGGAAGAACGGATCTGTTCAGAATGAGCCGGATAAACGGGCATCGAGACGGCATTCTGCAACCAGTGACTCAACTCCTCATGCATATCCATCACGGTCTCGGTCAGTTTCGCTCCCTGCTTAATCAGCTGATGGCAACCTTTGCTCTGGGCCTGATGAATCGAACCCGGTATGGCAAACACCTCCCTCCCCTGTTCACTGGCGAGACGGGCACTGATCAGGGAGCCGCTTTTTAATGCCGCCTCAACCACTAAAAGACCGACACTCAAACCGCTGACAATACGGTTTCGCCGTGGAAAGTTCGGCCCCCTTGGTGGCGTACCCAAAGGATATTCACTAACCAGCAAACCGGCATCGGCTACAGCCTGTTGCAGACTTTTATGATGAGCGGGATAACAGCGATCGATTCCGGTACCCAGTACCGCAAGGGTTTTACCATTGGCCTGCAGCGCGCCCTGATGAGCGGCCGCATCGATGCCTTCGGCCAACCCACTGGTAATGGTCCAGCCCAGTTCCGTTAACGCACCGGCAAAAGCTCTGGCATCCGATAACCCGATGGCCGTGGGACGCCGGGCACCGACAATGGCTAACTGGGGCTTGTGCAGAAGTTCAGCATCTCCCTGCAGATAAAGCAGCAGGGGTGGGTCTGAGATTTCTGATAGCAGATAGGGATAGTTGTCCTGCCCTAACGCTAACAGCTGGCGGGTTGGATTACCCTGCAGCCATTCGAGCACGCCATCCCGCTCCGGCCAGATCAGAGCATCACTGAAGGGATTGGCGATCCGTTGCTCAAACAGATGCCGTTCCGCCGGAGGTAAACGCTTCTGACCGCTTAAGGCTCTGATCGCCAGCGTCCAGAAAGCCTCTTCTGAGGGATCTACATCTTCCTGAGCGGCAAAAGCCAGTAACTCCTGAACACCCACCGGCCCCAGCCCCTTAATGAGCGAGAGGGCCAGAAAGCGCAAGCTGGTTAAAAGTTGATCAGTTGAACGAGGCGGTGTTGTATCGAGGGGTTCAGCGGACATCCTGTCGCTCCTTCTGCCAATCCTTAGCAGTCATACATTTAGCAGTTATATATTGTTGAGCCGGACCAGAGGCCCAATATCAAAAATCGGGCGTGATCAGCTGATCTCCTACACCAACCGGCTTCTTCGCTTCCATCACCAGTGCATAACTCACCTGCTTAAAGGTACGGAACACCATCAGCCTACCGGTCTCTTCCGGCGGCAATTCGATCAGTTCATCGGTGCGGTTGTCTTTAACCGGCTCACGGTTTTGTCGGATCGTCAGTACATTACCGGGAACAAGCCGGTTGGATTGCCCCAGATTGATCGCAACAACGGCGTTAGCCCCAGCATAACGAACACCGGACAGCACAGAGATAATCTCTCCCTGTACCCGACGGGATGGCGCACTTGGGAAGAAGGTTGCTGGTGTTTCACCGCGATCCTTCAGCGTCACCAGATCATTATCACGGATCTCTTCACGGGCCTGCACCACGCGCATCACCGCCACATCACCACGGGTGGATTCCTGCTGCACAGTGGCAATATATTTGAGTTCTACCCCCAACAGCTGCTCATCACCGGCAAGATCGGTTGCCAGATATGGCTTCTGCTGACGATAGACCAGAAAACGGGTGCCATCCTGGGCCTGCTCCGCTTTGCGGACATACACCAGATCTCCAACGCCGGTCACAATACGGCCATCTTCAGCACCCAGCACGTAGGCGCTTGCCTGAACCTCCTGTTCGGTGAACACCTGATGTCGTTCAATAAAGGGTTCTATGGTTTTCAGGGGGATCGCCGGAACGGCCTGACGGTAACTGGTAATACGAATGCCGGGGGACAACTTCACCACGCCCGGTTCCTGACGCTCAATTCGGGGGATACCCTTTTCGTCATAGATCAGCGCCAGCCGGTCACCGGGGTAGATAAGGTCAGGGTTCGCCACCTGTGGATTCTGTTGCCAGAGTTGCGGCCACATCCAGGGGTCTTTCAGAAAGAGCGCCGAGATATCCCAGAGAGTATCACCGGGCTTTACTTCGTAATAATCCGGGGCATCGGGTCTTAAATCAGGCACACTTGCAGCACCGGAGACGGTCTGCGCTGAGGTGATCGTCGACAACGACTGGGCATTGGCCTGAGACCCATTCAGCAGAAACGCTCCGGCAACTCCGGTTAACAGCAAACCCGCCAGTAAATGACGAACCGGGCTCCTGTATTCTGAAAAGCCCTTTCCTGAGATGCCATGTCCCGAAACAAGCGGCATTCTGTCCGGGGTGCTTTTATCAATAGGGAGCTGAGTCATGCTGTTTTCCTTCTGCGAAGCCTGTCGTCCCGTGAGCAAATTCACGATCAGCCGTTTTCTGAGAGCCCGATAATCAGACCGGGTTTATCGGCCGCTGTAACACTAATGGTGCGTTTCATAGTTGGCTTATTCCACTCAAGAGATTGCCCCTGGGGAACCTCCCCCCTACAATACCAGTCAAATTTTCCGGAAGCAGCTATTTGCCCCGCTTCCGGGATAAAAATTATCCGGACAGACCGATACCTTTGCGCTGCTGCGAGCAGTCATTTAACAGAGGTAATCTGTCCCAGACAGCATTGATAAAGGCAAACGCCATGGCAGTTCTTGAAATTCTAGAGTACCCGGATACCCGTCTGCGCACCGTCGCAAAACCTGTGGCTGAGGTTGACGATAATATTCGCAAGATCGTCGACGATATGTTCGAAACCATGCTGGATGCCAACGGAATTGGTCTGGCGGCCACTCAGGTCAACATTCATCAGCAGATTATCGTCATCGATGTATCGGAAAACCGTGACCAGCCTTATGTGCTGATCAATCCGGAATACACGCCGCTGGATGATGAAACCGAGATGATGCAGGAAGGCTGTCTTTCTGTGCCGGAATACTACGCCGATGTGGAACGCGCGCTGCGTGTTCGCCTGAAGGCGCTGGATCGTAATGGTGACGCATACGAACTGGAAGCAGACGGCCTGCTGGCACACTGTATTCAGCATGAGTGCGATCACCTGCAGGGCAAGGTGTTTGTCGATTACCTGTCCACCATGAAGCGCAACCGTGTCCGTAAACTGATGGATAAGCGCCATAAAGAGCAAAACCGCTGATACCGGTTTTCGTTCTCTCAGGCCAGCGACCGCTGGCCTGTTCTGTTTCTGGCGAAGCCGATTTTCTGATACCGGCCGCCGGAACCAAGCGGTTTTACTGATAAGTTTATTTTCGTGGAGATCCACAGATGTCATCCGATTCCCTGCGCATCATTTTTGCCGGAACCCCTGAGTTTGCTGTCCGCTCACTGGCAGCCTTGCTGGAAACCCGCCATGAGGTTGTCGCTGTTTACAGCCAGCCGGATCGCCCGGCGGGTCGCGGCCGTAAGCTGGCCCCCACACCGGTTAAAACACTGGCGCTGGAACACGATATTCCGGTACATCAGCCGGTTTCTCTCCGGGATGAAGAGGCTCAGCAGATTCTGGCCAGCCACAATGCAGACCTGATGGTTGTGGTGGCTTACGGTCTGATTCTGCCGCAGGTGGTACTGGATACGCCGCGTCTGGGCTGTATCAACGTGCATGGTTCTCTGCTGCCTCGCTGGCGCGGTGCCGCACCGATTCAGCGTGCGATCTGGCAGGGCGATAAAGAGAGCGGTGTCACCATCATGCAGATGGAAGCCGGTCTGGACACGGGTCCTATGCTGCTGAAAACCCGTCTGGATATCGCCACCGATGAAACCTCACAGACACTGCACGACAAACTGGCGGAACAGGGTGGAGACGCTCTGAAACAAGCCGTTGATGCTTTGGCAGAAGGCAGCCTGACGCCTGAAGTACAGGATGATGCGCTGGCGAACTATGCTGAGAAACTGAGTAAAGCTGAAGCAGAGATCGACTGGACAAAAGATGTGGCCTTTATTGACCGCTGTATCCGTGCTTTTAATCCCTGGCCGGTATCCTGGACGACACTGAACGGAGAAACCGTCCGTGTCTGGCTGGCCGAACCTGAAAGCGGGAAGAGTGAACTGGCCCCTGGCACTGTGATCAGCGCCGATAAAACAGGCCTGCGCATCGCCTGTGGTGAAGGCATCCTGTGTATAAAGAATCTTCAGTTACCGGGCAAAAAAGCGCTTTCGGTTGTGGATATCTTAAACTCAGGCAAGAACCTGTTTGTTGCCGGTGAGACCTGTCTCGGCTCCTGAGCATTAAATACTCATGAATCAGGCCGTTAGGCCAAAAATTGTCAGCCTCTGCCCCGTGCAGGGGCTTTTTAGCAGATTACGGCGGTATTTTTATGGCTCGTCCCAATGTTCGTGTTGCAGCAGTTCAGGCCTTGTTGCCTGTGGTTTCTCAACAGGATTCCCTCACCAGCAGCTTACCCAGGCAACTGGATAATGTGCCGGATCAGGACCGAGGCCTGCTGCAGGAGCTGTGTTTTGGCACCCTGCGCTGGCTGACCCAGCTTGAAGGCGTGCGTAACCAGTTACTGGAAAAACCCTTCAAGACCAAGGATCGCGATATCGACCTGCTGTTACTGGTTGGTCTTTATCAGCTGCACTATATGCGTATCCCGGCCCACGCCGCCCTGAATGAAACCGTTCAGGGGGCTGTTGATCTGAAGAAGCCCTGGGCCAAAGGGGTGCTTAATGGTTGTCTGCGTCGTTTCCAGCGGGAAAGCGATGCTCTGTTGGCAGAGCTTGAGCGTTCCGATGCGGCACGTCTGGCGCATCCGAACTGGTTACTGAACCATCTGAAAGAAGACTGGCCGGATCAGTGGCAGGCCATTGCCTGCGCCAATAACCTGCACCCACCGATGACCCTGCGGGTTAATCACAGCAAGGGCGAGCGTGATCAGTATCTGACTCAACTAAAAGACGCAGACATAGAAGCAAAAGCCTGCGACTACTCCCCCGATGGTATTCAGCTGGAGAACGCACTGGATGTAACCTCGTTACCGGGTTTTGCCGACGGCCATATCAGTGTGCAGGATGAAGCGGCACAGCTATCGGCTCAACTGCTGCAGCTGGAACCGAATCAAAGGGTGCTGGATGCCTGCTGCGCCCCCGGTGGTAAGACAGCACATATTCTGGAGCGGGAACCGACCGCCTCCGTTGTTGCCGTAGATAGTGAAGCCCGCCGTCTGCAGCGTGTGGAAGAAAATTTTGAACGTCTGGGACTGAATGCCGAACTGCACTGCTCCGATGTGACCGATCTGGATAACTGGTGGGATGGTCAGCTCTTCGACCGGATTCTGCTGGATGCGCCCTGCTCTGCCACCGGTGTGATCCGCCGTCATCCGGATATCAAATGGCTGCGCCGTAAAGCAGATATTCCAGCCTTAGCTGAGTTACAGCAATCTATGCTGCAGCTGCTCTGGAAAACACTTAAACCGGGGGGCATCCTGGTTTATGCTACCTGCTCGGTTTTATCCATGGAAAATTCAGGGAATATCCGACAGTTTTTATCAGTCTCTGACGCCCGTCTGGTCGGGCCTCAGGCTGCACCTTTTGGTAGTGATACCGGCTTTGGACAACAGCTGTTGCCTCAGCCTCAGGGACACGATGGTTTCTTTTACGCCGTTCTGCAAAAGCCTGCAGAATAACGGCACACGTTAACGGAAAACGACAGGCCGAACGTCATAAGCCCGAAGGGCAGAAACCAAAAGCGGAATTAACTGAGATCTGATAATGAAGATTATTATTCTGGGTGCCGGCCAGGTTGGTGGCACTCTGGCTGAAAACCTGGCCATTGAAGAAAATGACATTACCGTGGTCGATACGGACGGTGCCCGTTTAAGAGAATTGCAAAACCGTTTTGATATCCGCACGGTGCAGGGCAAAGGGTCTTACCCGAATGTTCTGCGTCAGGCTGGTGGTGAAGACTGCGATATGCTGATCGCTGTGACCAACAGTGATGAAGTAAATATGATCGCCTGTCAGATCGCCTTCACCCTTTTCCGCACCCCCACCAAGATCGCCCGTGTCCGCTCCAATGCCTACTCCGGCCGTAAAGGCCTGTTTGGCGCAGAAGCGATCCCCATCGATGTTCTGATCAGTCCGGAACAGGTGGTGACCAATCATGTGAAACGCCTGATTCAGTATCCCGGCGCACTTCAGGTGCTCGACTTTGCCGGCGGTGTCGCACAGCTGGTTGCCGTGCGCGCCTATTACGGAGGCCCGCTGGTAGGTCAGGAGCTGGGCTATCTGCGCCAGCATATGCCCAATGTGGATACCCGGGTTGCAGCGATTTATCGTCGTAACCGTCCCATCATCCCGCAGGGTGATACCGTTATTGAGGCGGATGATGAAGTCTTCTTTATCGCCGCCCGTCACAATATTAATGCGGTGATGAGTGAGCTGCGTAAGGTCGATCATCAGTACAAACGCATTATGATCGCCGGTGGCGGTAATATCGGTGAACGTCTGGCAGAAGCGCTGGAACACGAATATCAGGTGAAGATCATTGAGTATGGTCTGCCCCGCTGTCAGGAACTGTCGGAAAAACTCGACCGCACCATTGTTCTCCACGGCAGCGCCACCAGCAAAGACCTGCTGGTGGAAGAGAATATCGATGAGGTCGATATCTTCTGCGCCCTGACCAACGATGATGAAGTCAACATCATGTCTTCTATGCTGGCCAAACGTCTCGGCGCCAGCAAGGTACTTACCCTGATCAACAATGCTGCCTATGTGGATCTGGTACAGGGTGGCGAGATTGATATCGCTATCTCCCCTCAGATGGCCACCATCGGCAGTCTGCTGACCCACGTGCGTCGTGGCGACATCGTTAACGTACACTCCCTGCGTCGCGGTGCGGCGGAAGCGATTGAAGCGATCGCCCACGGTGATGAACGTAGCTCCAAGGTGGTCGGCAAAGCGATCGAAGAGATTGACCTGCCGGAAGGAACCACCATCGGGGCCATTGTCCGTAATGGTGAAGTCATCATCGCCCACGATGATGTCGTGGTGCAGCAGGATGACCATGTCATTATGTTCCTGGTCGATAAGCGCCAGATTCGGGAAGTTGAACGCCTGTTCCAGGTGGGTCTGACCTTCTTCTGATGTGCAGACAACAACCGGTCATTATGGATGAAACCCCAGTCACTATGAAAACACGGTCACTATGAATATTGTTATTACCATGCGCATTCTGGGGCTGCTGCTGATGCTGTTCAGTATCACCATGATGCCTTCTATTCTGATCTCCGCTTTTTACAAAGACGGTGCACATCTGGCGTTTATCACCGGTATGTCGATCACCTTCTTCACCGGCTTCTTTACCTGGATGCCGGTTCGGCGGGAACGAAAAGAACTGCGCACACGGGATGGTTTCCTGGTGGTGGTACTCTTCTGGACGGTACTGAGTCTCTTCGGTGCGATCCCTCTCTTTCTTGCGGAAGACCCGCACCTGAGCTTTACCGATGCGGTGTTTGAATCGGTTTCCGGTCTGAGTACCACGGGTGCAACGGTTATTACCGGGCTGGATAACCTGCCGGAGTCGATCCTCTTCTACCGACAGCTGCTGCAGTGGCTGGGGGGCATGGGTATCATCGTATTGGCGGTCGCCATTCTGCCGATGCTCGGCATTGGTGGTATGCAGCTGTATCGCGCAGAAACTCCGGGACCGGTAAAAGATAACAAGCTAACACCCCGTATTACGGAAACCGCTAAAGCACTCTGGTATATCTATCTCACTCTTACCATACTCTGCGCCCTGTCCTATTGGGTCGCCGGCATGAGCCTGTTCGATGCGATCGGACACAGCTTTGCAACCGTGGCGATTGGAGGGTTCTCGACCCACGATGCCAGCATCGGTTACTTTGATAATCCCGCCATTGAGATGATCGGGATTATCTTTATGCTGATCTCCGCCGTGAACTTCTCTCTGCACTTTCTCGCCTGGCGGGAGCGCTCGGTAAAGAACTACTTCTACGACCCGGAGTTTAAGTTCTTTATCTTCCTGATCGGTTTAACCTCTGCCAGTACCGTTGCAGTGCTCTGGCTGACCGATACCTATGAGCTGTCAGAATCCTTCCGTCATGGACTCTTTGAGGTGGTATCGGTCGCGACGACTACAGGTTTTGGTGTAGCCGATTTCTCCCAATGGCCCAGCGTACTGCCCTTCACACTGTTTCTGGCCGCTTTTGTCGGTGGCTGTGCCGGTTCGACCGGTGGTGGTATGAAGGTGATGCGTGTTCTGTTGATTCTGAAACAGGGTATCCGTGAGATTAAACGTCTGGTGCATCCCAGCGCGATTATTATGGTTAAGCTGGGCGGGCGCAGCGTACCGGATCGGGTGATTGAAGCGGTCTGGGGTTTCTTCTCGGTCTATCTGATGCTGTTTGTCGTCATGCTGATCGGTCTGCTGGCAACCGGTCTGGATCAGGTTACCGCTTGGTCCGCAGTAGGTTCAGCGCTGAATAACCTGGGGCCGGGGTTGGGTGATGTAGCCTCCCACTATGGCGATATCCCGGATACCGCTAAGTGGATTCTGATTGTCGCTATGTTACTGGGTCGTCTGGAGATCTTTACCCTGCTGGTACTCTTTACTCCGATGTTCTGGCGGCGTTAACTGTCAGCAAGGTTATTCAAAAAAGGGCTGTATTCCTGTGGAATACAGCCCTTTCTTTTTTCACGTTATGTTTCTTTAAAACCGACTAATAAAATTTATCCTGTCCTTCAGGCCGGGTTTTAAAACGCTTGTACTCCCACTGATATTGCTCAGGGGCTAATGCAACCATCTCTGCGACTGTTCTGTTCATCGCAGCGACCGCTTCCGTCTCATCCTCACTATAGATGCCTTTATCAGCCTCATTGAAGTAGAGATCAAAACCCTTGCTATCCGGTAACCGCTTTGCAAAACCAATAACAACTCTGGCGCCGGTCTTGCTGATTAAACGGGTTACCAGCTTTGGCGAAAACGCATCGACCCCCATAAAGGGAGCGAAGACACCGCCGGAACGATCATCTGGCTCCTGATCGGGTAAATTACCAACCATCTCACCTTTTTTTAGTGACTTAAGCAGGCTGGCAACGCCCTTCAGATTAGCTGGAACCATCTCCATTCCCGCACGGGTACGTCCTTTGTAAATAATCTCATCCAAAACCGCATTTTTTGGCACAGCATACATCGCTGAAAATTTAAAATGGGCATTCAAAAAGTGACCACTTAACTCCCAGTTGCCTAAATGGGGGCCCAATACAATGACACCACAACCGGACTGATCAAGTTGCTCCAGCAACTCAAGACCATGAACCTGATTAACCGTCCCTAATATTTCATCAAGGGGGGCAATCCAGCACCAACCCAAC
Organism: Oceanospirillum sp.; assembly: GCA_048264105.1. Taxonomy (GTDB): domain Bacteria; phylum Pseudomonadota; class Gammaproteobacteria; order Pseudomonadales; family Halomonadaceae; genus Oceanospirillum. The sequence goes on along the minus strand of JBLXDJ010000003.1, from coordinate 624,291 downwards.
TCAAGGCCAGTTTTCATGGTTTCCTGCAGGCTGAGGCGAACTTTATCTTCCAGCTGTTCAGTCGTCAGGTCGGGATACACCAACGAGAGATTTTTACGGGTGATCCGGGCCGATTTACTGTTATTCCGATACATCAGGTTGCCCAGCAACCGTCCCCAGTAATGCAGCCGTGATAGGGGCTGCCGACTGAGAAAACGCAGCAGTGGGCCAGTCAGTTTCTGCTCTAAAAAACGCTTTAAACGGCGTTTAATATTTTTCATGGTATCAGGTGCCTTTGCTCGCACTCATTGCCCGCTGAATGATAGCAAACTGCTTATCCAGCGCCCCACGGTTGCTCTCTACAACCGCCAGTGCTTTCTCGCCCAGTTCCCGGCGCAGATCCGGTAACTCAACAAGCGGACGCAGCTGGGCAAAAATATCACCCGGATCAGCACAACGGATCAGCGCTTTATGCTGGTCAAATGTCTCGGCAACATCGGCAAAGTTAAACAGATGTCCGCCGGACAGTACCGGTTTACCCAGTGATGCCGGTTCCAGCAGGTTATGCCCGCCGATGGGTGCCAGACTTCCAGCAACAAAAGCGATATCGGATGCCGCATACATCAGCATCAGCTCTCCCATGGTATCCGCCAGCAATACACTGTCACCTGCCTCAAAGCCATCATCCCGGGAGCGGCGCTTGAATGAAAAGTCCTGCAGCTCAATAAGATCTGCCACAGCATCAAATCGTTGCGGATGACGGGGCACAAGGATCAGTACCGCATCAGAATGCTCTTCCAGCAACAAACGGTGCGCTTCGAGTAAACGTTCATCTTCACCGTCATGGGTGCTGCCGGCGACCCATACGGGACGATCTCCAAACAAGGATTCTTTCAGCTCCAGGCCACGCTCTAATAGCTCTGGCTCCGGATTGATATCAAACTTAATACTGCCGGTAACGCTGACTTTACTGGCGGGAGCGCCCAGCTCAATGAAGCGGTTAGCATCTTCCCGGGATTTGGCTGCAACGGCATAAACCTCGGACAGCACCTCTTCGGTGGTTTCCTTAAACTTGCGGTAGCTGACCAGGGATTTTTCTGACAAGCGACCATTGGCAAATACCAGGGGAATCTCACGGGTATGACAACCATGAATCAGGTTTGGCCAGATCTCAGTTTCCATAATAATCGCAACTTCCGGCTTCAGGCTGTCCAGAAAGCGTTCAGCGAACCAAGGAAGATCCAGAGGGATCATCAACTGAGTTCCTTTACCTTTCAGTGCCTTACGAGCCTGTCGGGCACCGGTGGCTGTCATGGTCGTGACCACCAGCTGGTGCTGATCATATTCTTTCTGCAGACGATCAATCAGGGGGGTTGCCGCAATAACCTCTCCTACTGAGGCGGCATGCAGCCAGATAACCGGCTTGATCGGCAAGTTTGGGGTGTAACCCAAACGTTCTGAGAAGTTATTCAGCTCTGTATTTTCTTTTTGTGCCTTCCAAAGCAAGGCCGGTGACAGCAGAGTCAGAATCGTGCTGTACAAACCGCGGGTAATTTTCATAGATCACTCTGTTTCTGTGTATCAGCCATTAACTGATCAATTTTCTGAATCACATCGTCCGTTTCAATCAACTCCATCGCATGAGGGTGGCGTACCCGTTCACCCCAGGAGAGCTGATCGACTGAGCGATTCATATAGGTTTGCGCGGCTTCCGGATATTTATTCACCACCCACTGCTGCCACTTATAAGGGCCGGTACGGTGAACATTGGATGTGGCAAACAGACCAATAACCGGCGTGTTCACAGCATTGGCAAAGTGAACCGGCCCTGAGTCCGGAGCGATAACCAGCGAGGCCCGCTGAATCAGAGCAACCAGTCCCTGAAGTGAGGTCTGAGCGACCAAGTTTAGTACAGGCGTTGTCGCCTGCTCCATAATCTCCCGACCATATTGATGCTCAATCTCACGATTTCCACCGGTGATAACAGCCTTGATGCCATGTTCGCGGTAAAGATATTCCACCACGGCAACATACCCTTCCAGAGTCCAGTTGCGGAAGTTTCGCGCCCGCTGACTGGAACAGGGAGAGATCACGACATAACGGTTACAGGGACATTTCTTTTTCGCTTCTTCAATCGCCTCTGCAGAAACGGGCAATTCCCACTCCATATCCGACGGCTGATCAGGCGCAATCTCAAGTGCAGCCAGAAAGTCATAAAAACCTTCCACTACATGACTCATCTCTCTTGAAGTAATCTTCTGATTGGTAAAGAGCCATTGCCAGTCTTTAGCCCGGGCTTTATCAAAACCCAGTTTCACTTTGGCTTTAATACCCACCGAAAGCACCGATGCCCGTAGTGCTGCCTGCATATGCAGCATCAGATCAAACCGGGTTTCAGAAAGCTGCTGCCAGATTGCCCGCATTCCCTTAAAACCGGTAGCCTTGTCATAGACAATAAACTCGACCCCTGCCAACCCCTTAAGTAGACTGTGCTCCGCCTTGCCGGTTACCCAGACAATTCGTGTATCAGGCCAAACCTGCTGCAAGCGTTTAACCACAGGAACGACATTTGATACATCGCCCAGGGCTGACAATCGCAGTATGCAGATTGATTCGGGCGGCGTTTTTCGGAAACGAGTCATGACCATTGAGATTTATTCCTCCAAGAAGCAGCACATTCTATATGATGCTGATCGCCTGTCACAAATTGATGCCACTTTCTTTCAGCCGGATGACTGGCGCGAAGAAGGCCGCGTATCAGAGCCCAGCGGTGGCCGGGGTCAGGCTTTTTTTATTCAGCACCCTGATGGTTATGAGTATCTGCTGCGCCACTATCGTCGCGGTGGCCTGATAGCCAAAGTCAGTCAGGATGGTTATCTGTTTACAGGTCTGAAACAGAGCCGCCCTTTTGCTGAGTTTCAGCTGACACATGATCTTTTTCAGGCAGGTCTTCCTGTGCCGCAACCGCTGGCAGCACGGGTCATGCGTCGTGGCTTGCTCTACACCGGTGATCTGGCAACTCTGAAGATTCCCGATGCCCGTCCCTTTGCAGACTACCTGACAGATAAACGGCATGATGCTATCTGGCGGGCGGTGGGGGCTATGATTCAACACTTCCATCTCTGGGGGCTCAATCATGTGGATCTGAATGCCAACAATATCCTGGTGGACTCCACTGGAAAATGCTGGCTGATCGATTTTGACCGCTGCAGAAAAATGCCTGCGGATGGACCAGCAGACTGGCAGGCAGGCAATCTGGAACGCCTTAAACGATCGATCCGTAAGCTGACCGGTCAGGATATCCGGAATAATCTTTGGCAGACGTTACTCAACGGCTACAAAAGTTAATGCCCTGCAGCATAAAACCGATATTTCTTACCGGTTATTAATCGTCACTTAAGAGTTGATCAGTTATATTGATCAACTCTTTTACAACGATTAATTATTAGAAAATACGGATATATGTTTATAAAAGCCCTCGCCACAGTCGTTACTGCCGCCACCATTTCATTTTCGTTTATCAACTCTACCTATGCTGATAACGGTTTCTCTGGTTTCGCCAGCGATCTGGGTGATGGCTATAAGAGTGTTTACAGTCAGGATAATCTGCCCTGGCTCGGTAAAACCCTTTTAGTCGGTGGTGTCTTCGCCAATACGGATCTCGATCAGGAGATTCAGGATAGCTATAACGACAACATTCATTCTGGTTCAACTGATGATTTCTCAGAAATCACCAAAACATTTGGCGACACCGCACCAACCGCTATCTATTTTGGTTTAGCCGCAATAAACCGCTTGGCTTGTGACCGAGATTGCGGTGTTGTCCCCGAGTGGGGGGATCGTACGGCACAAGCACTACTCGTTGGTTTGCCAGCTGTCTGGACCTCGCAGGCAATATTAGGCGGCGCACGACCACACCACGGCGAAGGTTCAGATTGGAGCATCCTTGAGTTTAAACGGGAGCATGCAGTCAGCGGCCATGCTTATGTCGGTGCAGTACCTTTCCTGACGGCGGCTCAGATGACTGACAACCCTTATGCAAAAGCAGTGTTCTATGGTTTATCACCACTGACGGCTCTATCCCGTATCAATGACCAGAAGCACTACTTCTCTCAGGCTCTGATGGGCTGGCTTTATGCGGCAAAAGTCACCGAAGTGATTAACAGTGATCTACAGCCGGAAGATACCGTTGTGCTACCCTATGCCGACGAAGATACTGTGCTGTTAAGCGTGATTAAACCTTTCTGATATGATCGGACGGTTAAAACCGGTAGATCACTGAAAAAAGCGGCTAAAACAGCCGCTTTTTTTATGCTTGTTGCCCAATGTCCACTACATAGATATGCGGTCGAAATGTATACTTGATCGTTTATAAAAATTCATTAGCTCATTGATGGTGGCTAACTGAGATGAACCAAAATACGCCAGACGTAAAAACTTTTCAGGGCCTGATTCTGGCCCTGCAACAATACTGGGCCGATCAGGGCTGTGTTGTTCTGCAGCCACTGGATATGGAAGTGGGTGCAGGTACATTCCACCCGGCAACATTCCTTCGCTCTATCGGACCTGAAACCTGGAACGCTGCCTATGTTCAGCCTTCCCGTCGCCCGACGGATGGCCGTTACGGTGAAAACCCGAACCGCCTGCAGCATTACTACCAGTTTCAGGTGGTCATGAAACCATCCCCTGCCAATATTCAGGAGCTTTACCTTGGCTCTCTGCGCATGATGGGTATCGACACCAACGTACACGATGTGCGCTTTGTAGAAGATAACTGGGAATCTCCGACGCTGGGTGCCTGGGGTCTCGGTTGGGAAGTGTGGCTGAACGGTATGGAAGTGACTCAGTTCACCTATTTCCAGCAGGCTGGTGGTATCGAGTGCTACCCGGTAACCGGCGAGATCACATACGGTCTTGAACGTATCGCCATGTATATTCAGGGCGTGGACAGCGTTTACGACCTGGTCTGGACAGTCGACCCTGCAGGCAACAAAGTGACCTACGGCGATGTATTCCACCAGAACGAAGTGGAACAGTCTGCGTTTAACTTTGAGCACGCTGATGTTCCTATGCTGTTCAAAAACTTTGACCATGCCGAGTCTGAGTGCCAGAAGCTGCTGGCTCTGGAAACCCCGCTGCCACTGCCCGCCTATGAGCAGGTACTGAAAGCATCCCACACCTTTAACCTGCTGGATGCGCGCCACGCGATCTCGGTTACCGAACGTCAGCGTTATATCCTGCGTGTTCGTACCATGGCTCGTGATGTCGCCAACGCCTACTTTAAAGTGCGTAAGGATCTGGGTTTCCCACTGGCACCTGAAGCCCTGCGCGAAGAAGTTCTGGCTCAGTACAAAGAGGAAGAGGCATAAGATGGCTGAAGTTCGTGATTTTCTGGTAGAGCTGGGTACTGAAGAGCTGCCACCAACCGCCCTGAAACGTCTGTCGGATGCCTTTGCTGAAGGTATCAAAGCCGGTCTTGAAAAAGCAGATATCCCGTTCGCTGAAGTAAAAGCCCTGGCGACACCCCGCCGTCTGGCGGTTCTGGTTAAAGAACTGGCCGTTGCACAGCCGGATCGTGAAGTTCAGCGTCGTGGTCCTGCACTTCAGGCCGCTCTGGATGCCGATGGCAATCCAACCAAGGCTGCTGCCGGTTTTGCCCGTTCCTGCGGTGTTGAGTTTGATCAGCTGGAAAAGATGGAAACACCAAAAGGCACCTGGCTGGTTTTTAATACCGTACAGAAAGGAACTCAGACCGCAGATCTGATGCCTGAGCTGATCAACAAGTCTGTTGCTCAGCTGCCGGTTCCCAAGCGTATGCGCTGGGGTGCCAGCCGGATTGAATTCTCCCGTCCGGTTCACTGGCTGGTAAGCCTGTTCGGTTCTGAAGTTGTTGACTGCGAGGTGCTGGGCCTGAAAGCCGGTCGTAGCACGATGGGTCACCGCTTCCATCATAATGAAGCGATTGAGCTGGCCTCTACCGATGGTTATGTTGAGACCCTGCGTAACGCTTTCGTTCTGGTTGATATGGAAGAACGTCGCGAAGCAATCCGTAAGCAGGTAAACGAAGAAGCCTCCAAGCTGGGTGCGGTAGCCGAGATTGACGAAGATCTGCTGGACGAAGTAAACGGTCTGGTAGAGTGGCCGGTTGCACTGACCGGTTCATTTGAAGATCGCTTCCTTGAAGTGCCTGCTGCCTGTCTGATCTCTTCTATGAAAGAGCACCAGAAGTATTTCCACCTGGTGGACAATTCAGGCAACCTGAAGCCAAACTTTATTACGGTATCCAACATCGTCAGTAAAGATCCGGCTCAGGTGATTGCCGGTAACGAAAAAGTGATCCGTCCCCGCCTGTCTGATGCCGCGTTCTTCTTTGAAACGGACAAGAAGAAACCACTGGCTGAGCGCATTGATGCTCTGAAAACAGTGACCTTCCAGAAGCAGCTGGGCAGCATCTACGACAAATCCCAGCGTGTCAGCCAGATCGCTCAGTTTATTGCTGAACAGATTGGTGGCGACAAAGCCAAAGCACAGCGCGCTGCTGACCTGAGTAAATGTGATCTGGTCACCGAAATGGTACTGGAGTTCACCGACCTGCAGGGCATCATGGGCGCACACTACGCGGCTAACGATGGTGAAGATGCTGAAGTTGCTCAGTCTCTGAATGAGCAGTATATGCCGCGCTTTGCCGGTGACGAACTGCCTGCGACCCAAACAGGTATGGCACTGGCCATTGCTGATCGTATCGACACCTTAGTGGGTATTTTCGGTATCGGACAACGTCCGACCGGTGATAAAGACCCGTTTGCACTGCGTCGTGCCACTATCGGCATCCTGAGCATCCTGGTGAAGAACAAGCTGGATATCGACCTGAAGGCACTGATCGAGCTGAGCATCGCCCAGCATGGTGATCTGCCGAAAGCGGAGGGTCTGGCAGATGACGTTCTGAACTATATGCTGGATCGCTTCCGCGCCTGGTATCAGGCGGAAGGTATCCCTGCGGAAACCTTCCTGGCAGTTCGCTCCCGCCCTGTTAGCAACGCGTACGACTTCGACCGTCGTGTGCAGGCAGTAACCGCGTTCAGCAAGCTGGATGAAGCAGAAGCCCTGTCCGCCGCAAATAAGCGTGTGAACAACATTCTGGCTAAGCAGAACTATCAGGGCAACGCCCAGGTTGATACTGCCCTGCTGTCAGAAGACGCTGAAAAAGTACTGGCTGAGCAGGTCGCTGCGAAACAGGCAGAACTGGCGCCACTGTTTGCAGCTGCTGATTATCAGGCAGCGCTGAACAGTCTGGCGAGCCTGCGTGCACCTGTTGATAACTTCTTTGACAATGTGATGGTGATGGCTGATGACGAGCAGGTTAAAAATAACCGCCTCGCTCTGCTGGCATCCCTGAGCAGCCTGTTCCTGGAAGTTGCAGATATTGCCCTGCTTCAGCAATAAGCCGGGGCACAAAGCTATCTGACACAAATCGTATCTTCTTTTACAATTTGTGGTTGTTAAAGCTGAAAAAGAGCCGTATTTTTACGGCTCTTTTTTTATACTCGTTTTCTGCCTGACAACGCCCATCCACACACAACGAACGCTAAAAATCACCATGACTAAACTGGTTATCCTCGACCGCGACGGTGTTATCAATCTTGACTCAGATGCCTTTGTAAAAAATGCCGATGAGTGGATACCGATCGAACCCAGCATCAAAGCCATCGCCCGCCTGAACAAAGCCGGTTATCAGGTAGCTGTTGCCACCAATCAGTCCGGTCTTGGACGGGGTCACTTCGACCAGCATGATCTGGATGCGATGCATCATAAGATGACAGAACTGGTTGAGGCTGAAGGCGGCCATTTTGCCACCATTAAATACTGCCCTCACAAACCGGATGAAGGTTGTGAATGCCGCAAGCCGCTATCCGGTCTGATCGACCAGATCACTGAGGAATTAAGTATTCACTCACTTGATGGCTGCTACATGGTTGGGGATAGTTTGCGGGATCTGCAGGCCGGTGAAGGTCGTGGCTGTAAGGCTGTTCTGGTGAAAACCGGTAAGGGTGAAAAAACCCTGGCAGCCAATGAAGGACTGGAAAATGCGCTGGTATTCGACCAACTGGCCGACTTTGTCGATTGGTTGCTGGAATCAGCGTAAAGATAAGATTCCTTCCGCGGATTTAAAAACCAAAAAAGCAGCCCGAAGGCTGCTTTTTTTGTAGCTGACGTTTGTTGCCTGAACGGTTAAACGTCCAGGTTTGCCACGGTCAGCGCATTGGTTTCGATAAAGTCACGACGCGGTTCTACTTCATCCCCCATCAGGGTGGTAAAGATCTGATCCGCAGCAACGGCATCTTCAATGCTCACGCGCAGCATACGACGGGTATCAGGATCCATGGTGGTTTCCCAAAGCTGTCCCGGATTCATCTCACCCAGACCTTTATAGCGCTGAATGCTGAATCCACGACGCGCTTCACCCAACAACCAGGTCAGAGCATCCGCAAAGCGGCTGACTTCACGCTTACGCTCGCCACGCTTGATATAAGCACCCTCTTCCAGCAGGCCATCCAGACGCTCTGCCAGACCACTGATCGCGCGATAATCCTGAGATTTAAAGAAATCCAGACCAAAGCGATAATCTGTAGGTACACCGTGCGCCGTAATGGTCACTTCCGGCAGGTATACACTGCGCTCACTGTCGTGGGCTACACGCCATTCAAAGCGCATCGCAGGGTGACGACCGGCATTATCTTCCAGAGTCACCTTAAGCTGGTCAATCCATGCCTGAACCGCACTTTCATCCGCCAGAGCGGCATCGTCCAGCATCGGCAGATCCAGCATCTGATCCAGTACCGGTTGCGGGTAGGCACGATACAGACGGGTGATACGACGCACCACATCCTGATAGCTGGATACCAGATCACCCAGAGCCTCACCTGCGATCCCCGGAGCTTCCGGGTTCACGAACAGGGCACCGCCATCCAGTGCGGTATTGGTCAGATACTCTTCCAGTGCCAGCTCATCTTTCAGGTACTGCTCCTGCTTACCCCGCTTGATCTTATAGAGAGGTGGCTGGGCAATGAAGATGTGGCCACGTTCAATCAGCTCCGGCATCTGACGGAAGAAGAACGTCAGCAGCAGCGTACGAATGTGAGAACCATCCACGTCCGCATCCGTCATGATGATAATGGAGTGGTAACGCAGCTTGTCAGGATTAAACTCTTCACGACCGATACCACAGCCCATTGCAGTAATCAGAGTACCTACTTCTGCAGAAGACAGCATCTTGTCGAAACGGGCTTTCTCGACGTTCAGGATCTTACCTTTCAACGGCAGAATCGCCTGGGTTTTACGGTTACGTCCCTGCTTAGCAGAACCGCCCGCAGAGTCACCCTCCACCAGGTAGAGTTCTGACAGCGCCGGATCTTTCTCCTGACAATCCGCCAGTTTGCCCGGCAGACCGGCGATATCCAGTGCACCCTTACGACGGGTCATCTCACGGGCTTTTCGCGCTGCTTCACGGGCACGGGCTGCATCAATCATCTTATTGACGATCGCCTTAGCCTCATTCGGTTTTTCCAGCAGGTAATCAGCAAACAGGCGGCCCATCTCCTGCTCAACCGCAGACTTCACTTCCGAAGACACCAGCTTGTCTTTGGTCTGGGAAGAGAACTTAGGATCCGGAACCTTAACAGAAACAATAGCGGTCAGACCTTCACGGGCATCTTCACCGGAGGTGTTCGCCTTGTCTTTCTTAACCTTAGGGTCCTGCTCAATATAGTTGTTCAGGGTACGGGTCAGCGCAGCACGGAAACCGGCCAGGTGGGTACCGCCATCACGCTGCGGAATATTGTTAGTAAAGCAGTAGATATTTTCCTGATAGGAATCGTTCCACTGCAGAGCAACCTCAACACCGGTTCCATCTTCACGTTCAGCCGAGAAGTGGAAAACATCGTTCAGTGCGGTTTTGTTCTGGTTCAGATACTCAACAAAGGCACTCAAGCCGCCTTCATATTTGAAGTTATCGTTACGGCCGGAACGCTCATCGACCAGGGTGATACTCACACCTGAGTTCAGGAATGACAGTTCGCGCAGACGTTTTGCCAGAATGTCATAGTGGAATTCAACGTTGGTAAAGGTCTCAGGGGAAGGATGAAAACGGGTTTCAGTACCGGTTTTCTCACTCTCACCAATCACCCGCAGTGGCGTTTGCGGAACACCATGAACATAGACCTGCTCATGGACTTTACCGCTGCGCCATACCGTCAGCGTCAGTTTCTCCGACAGAGCGTTTACAACCGATACACCTACACCGTGCAAACCGCCGGATACTTTATAGCTGTTATCGTCAAACTTACCGCCAGCGTGCAGTACCGTCATAATAACTTCGGCAGCTGACACACCTTCTTCTTCGTGCATATCCACAGGAATACCACGGCCATCGTCAGATACGGTGATCGACTCGTCCGGGTGGATAATAACTTTAATATCAGAACAATGCCCCGCCAGAGCCTCATCGATAGAGTTATCTACCAACTCGAACACCATGTGGTGCAAGCCTGTTCCATCATCGGTATCGCCGATATACATCCCTGGACGCTTACGAACCGCATCGAGACCTTTAAGAACCTTAATGCTGGATGAATCGTATGATTGTTCGCTCATATCCTGTTCCTGTGTTTACAGCCGACCGGGCTACCTTTCGGTTTCTCCGGATACGGCGGTGTGTTCAAGCTGACCATGTTTCACGTGAAACACGCTCATTGGCGTTGATGCTGACCATGAATCAATCAGAGCATCAGCCTCCACACTGGTAATAAAAACCTGGCACTGCATCTCTTCCAGTACCCGGCATAAATAATTTCGGTGTTCGCTGTCTAACTCAGCCGGAAGGTCGTCGACCAGATAAATACTCTGCTTTCCGGTGACTTTCTGCATCAGACGTCCCTGAGCAAGCAGCAAGGCACACACCACTAATTTTTGTTGTCCACGGGACAAAACATCTACCGCCGGTAGTTTGTTCACCCGGATCTTCAGATCAGCTCTGTGCGGACCGGACTGAGTAAAGCCCAGTGCCAGATCTTTTTCCCGGTTTTGTCGCAATACTTCCAGACAGCTCAGATTACGATCCCAACCCCGGTAGTAACTGAGGGAGACCTGATCCGAGAAGGACAGCTCAGAGAGTGTCGCTTCAAACTCAGGAATCAGCATTTCTACATAGCGGGCGCGATACAGATCGATCTGATCGGCATACCCCGCCAGCGACTCATCCCAGACATCAAGCTGCACAGAGCCCTGCATTTTACCATATTTCAGCAGTTTATTGCGTTGTTTCAGCGCTTTTTGCCCCGCCTGCCAAACCGGAAAAAAACCATGTTCCACGTGAAACACACCCCAATCGACATACTGACGGCGCACCTTAGGTGATCCTTCAAGCAGCTGGAAAGACTCTGAATTGATGGTCTGAACCGGAAGCAGCTCCGCAAGCTGGGAAGCAGAACGTGCCTGCTGGCCTGCAATACGGATCTGCTGTTCGCTTTGACGGTTGCGGGAGATACCAACAGGGACAATCTGCTGATGCTCTGCCAGAGCATTAAATACCTCAGCAAACAGCGTGTAGGCATCCTGCTCGAAATTGATAATGGCGGGGGTACGACTGGCGCGGAAAGAACGTCCGGTAGAGAGTACCGAGATCGCTTCAAGGATTGATGTCTTACCTGCTCCATTTTCTCCGATGATCAGATTCACACCGGGATCGGGCTGTAACCGAACCGAAGCGAGATTCCGGAAATGGGCAATATCAAGTCGGCGAAGACTCATCAGTAATCGTCCCGTAAGCTCAGACCTAAATAAAGAGTAAGTGTCCGGCCAAAAATGAATAAAGCCCTACCGGAAAACCGGTAAGGCTCTACATAGAAAAAACCAGACAGCACTGTAACACTCAACAAGGGTGATTACAGGCGCATCGGCATAACAACATACAAGGAGTCATCTTCCGTGCCGAACTCTTCGATAAGAGCACTGCTGTTAGCGTCTGAAGCGGTAATCTTGATCTGATCGTTGCTCAGCACATCCAGAACATCCAGCACGTAAGTAACGTTAAAACCGATCTCCAGAGAATCACCCTGGTAGTTAACGCTGATGTTCTCTTCCGCTTCTTCCTGCTCGGTCGGGTTATTAGCCGTCACTTCCAGGTTGCTGTCCGTCAGGCAAAGACGTACGCCACGGTATTTCTCGTTAGACAGAATAGAAGCACGATGCAGAACCTCACGCAGCTCCTGGCGATCTGCAACAACCACCTTGTTGCCATTGCGCGGGATTACACGCTCGTAGTCCGGGAACTTACCATCCACCAGTTTGGAGGTGAAAACATAATCACCGGTCTTAACACGAATGTGGTTACTGCCCAGAACAACCTGAACCGGTGTATCTGAATCATCAAACAAGCGACCCAGACCGACAATACCTTTATGAGGAACAATGGAGCGCACAACGCTGGTCGCGCCATGATCGATCGGCAGAGAACAGGTCGCCAGACGGTGGCCGTCAGTGGCAACACTGCGCAGCATGCCCGGGCTCAGTTCCAGTAACAGACCATTCAGATAGTAACGCACATCATTTTGCGCCATGGCAAAAGAGGAACGATCCAACAGACGTTTGAACTCTTTCTGGGTCAGCTCGAAAGACAGATCCTGCTGACTCTCTTCCACTTTCGGAAATTCCGCTGCCGGAAGGGTTGAAAGAGAGAAGCGGCTGCGGCCTGAACGGATTATAACCTTTTGATCTTGAAGTGAAAATTCAATCTGAGACTGATCCGGAAGCGACTTACAGATATCAAACAGTTTCTTCGCCGGAACCGTTGTTGCACCGGGTACTTCTACCGCGCCATCGATAGACAGATGACTCAGAATTTCGACTTCCAGATCCGTACCTGTCAGAGACAGTCCCTGAGGATCGGCAACAACCAATACGTTAGACAGTACAGGCAGAGTCTGACGACGTTCAACAACACCATTCAAAAGTTGCAGCGGTCGTAACAGCGCTTCACGGGAGACAGTAAATTTCATAACAGGCAATTCCATAACGGTTTAACTGATGCCGGAGTCAGAACTCCGGTCACACTTAATTCGGTTGTATTCGTTTCAGGCTTAACTGGTCAGGGCCCGTAACAGGCTCTTATAGTCTTCCCGGATCTCGGCATTCTCTTCTTTCAGCTCTTTCACCTTACGGCACGCATGCAGCACTGTTGTATGGTCACGACCACCAAAGGCATCGCCGATCTCAGGGTAGCTGTGATTGGTCAGCTCTTTTGCCAATGCCATCGCCACCTGACGGGGACGCGCCACAGAACGGCTTCGGCGCTTGGAGAGCAGATCCGGCACTTTAATACTGTAATACTCAGCGACCGTGCGCTGAATATTGTCGATCCCCACCTGTTTGTCCTGTACTGCAAACAGATCCCTCAGGGATTCACGAATAAAATCGGTGGTAATCGGCTGGCCACGGAAATGAGAGTCCGCGATCACCTTCTTGAGTGCACCTTCCAGATCACGAACATTGGAGCGGATCTTCTGTGCGATAAAGAAGGCCGCATCATCAGACAGCAATACCCGCGCCTGATCCGCTTTTTTCTTCAGAATCGCAACACGGGTTTCCAGTTCAGGCGGATCGATCGCCACGGTCAAACCCCAGCCAAAACGGGATTTAAGACGCTCTTCCATGCCGCTGATCTCTTTCGGGAAGCGGTCACTGGTCAGAATCATCTGCTGACCACCTTCAAGCAGGGCATTAAAGGTATGGAAAAACTCTTCCTGAGAGCGCTCTTTACCGGCGAAGAACTGAATATCATCGATCAGCAGAGCATCAACGCTGCGATACAGACGCTTAAAATCATTGATCGCATTCAGCTGCAGCGCTTTCACCATATCGGCCACAAAACGCTCTGAGTGCAGATACATCACCTTCGCATTAGGGTTTTGCTGTACCAGAAAGTTACCCACAGCGTGCATAAGGTGCGTTTTACCTAAACCGACACCACCGTATAGGAACAGCGGGTTATAGGCGCCACCGGGATTTTCAGCAACCTGACGTGAAGCCGCACGGGCCAGCTGGTTCGACTTACCTTCTACAAAGGTTTCAAAAGTGTGATTCGGGTTCAGGGCACTTTGGTGCTTAAGAGCACCATCAACCTGAACCGTACGCTCCGTTTTCATGCCGGAGCCGGAATGACTGTGACCATATCCGGAAGATGCAGAACCGGAGCCAGAAGTATTCTGATTAGAGGACGGAGCCTTCGTAATGATCTCTACCGGAGGTTCATCACCGGGAGCTTCCGGTTCCTGAATAAAGTGAGGTCGAGGGGCAGCCGTCCGCACAATAACACCGGGAGGTGTTGTCGGTTTGGCAGCGACATCCGGAGCAGCAGCTGTTCGCTTGCTGCCGATCTCAAGAATCAGCTGAGGTGGCTGATTGTTACTCAGTTCATTGAGCAATTCAGAGATTCGCGCCAGATACTTATCAGAAACCCATTGGAGAACGAAACGGTTAGGCGCTAACAGTTTAAGACTTTGCCCTTCAGTGTCGGCCTGAAGAGGGCGAATCCAGGTATTAAACTGCTGCGAAGGCAGTTCATCCTGCAGGTAACCTAAGCATTTCTGCCAAAGAGCTAAAGACACAGTCGATCCCCAAGAAAAACAAAGGAACATTTTATCGGTTAAGGCTCAGGTTATCCACACGCCCTTCTTTAAATTACGCTTTTTTGCTGATAAATCTGCTGTGGATAACAGGGGTTGCTAGTGACATTGAGCCTTGGGGAGCAATCAAGGGATAATCTGGCATGTGCATAAGCCTTACTTTTATCCACAGCTCGCACCGAACATGCTGACAGTTAAAACCGTTTTTATCATCCGGGTTATACAATCCGCAAAGCCAGAGCCAACCTGAGCTGAAAGTCCTTATCCACAGAAAAGTCTTCCCTCTATATATATCACTTCAATTATCTTTCTTTATTTAATAAATCTATATTGCTTCTGTTTAGAACCTTGGATAACTCGAGCCTTCAGGATTTGAGATGAATGAATCCCTGAAAATGCGAACTAGGAACAACCTTGGCAAATCTGATCGCGGACTTTTAAGATCCTGCAGAACGCTTTAATCTGTTGAAATGGAATTTAATGGTTTAAATTCAGTCTGGTAGCGGCTGTTTGTGAGCTGAAAACTTATGCACAACCACTTTTTCTTCAGGAAATATTTGAAGTCTCGGGCTTAATTCACTAGAATCTCCGCCCTGATCAAAGGCTAGGCGCACTTTCTGCGCCATTTTGAAAGTGAAAGTGTGGGAATACAGTCATGAAAAGAACTTTTCAACCAAGCGTTCTGAAACGCAAGCGTAACCACGGATTCCGTGCTCGTATGGCTACTAAAAATGGCCGTAAAATCATCACTCGTCGTCGTGCCAAAGGCCGCGCACGTCTGAGTGCTTGATTTCTGGTCTGCTGATTTTTTAGCGCAATGACCAGTTACGGGTTTCCCCGGGATGTCAGGATTCTGACAGCCGGGGATTACCGTTCCGTTTTTGATGACGTCCAGATCAAAGTATTTGGCCGTTGTTTTATGATTCTTGCCCGTCCTAATACTCTGCCCCACCCTCGCATCGGCCAGATTCTGGCTAAAAAAAATCTTCGTCGAGCAGTCGATCGAAATCGGATCAGACGTCTAACACGCGAATCGTTCCGGTTGAATAAGCATCAGATGCCCGCGATGGATCTTGTTTTGCTCACCCAGAAAGGTCTCAGCGATCTCTCTTCAGAAGAATATGCTCATCAGCTTGATTTGGCTTGGAAACGGCTAGAGACGTTACATCGCAAGAAGCTATCCGGTCAAAAATCCGGCCACAAACCTCGTGGTAAGCGGAAACCTCGTCCGGAAAAATAATAATCCTGATGCTATTTCATGGATTTATCCTTGGTACGGCTTGCCACAGAGCAATGCCGCCATCAAAATAGCATCTCATTTTTTCAACACGAATCCGGTAAGAGCATACCCATGGACGTGAAACGTTTATTTTTGATCATATCCCTGGCCTTAGTGTCTTATCTGATGGTGGTTCAGTGGAACAAGGATTATGGTCCTCAGGCACAGGCGCCTGTGGTTCAGAATACCCTGCCCTCTTCTGCATCTCCTTCAGCTGCGACTAATGCCAGTGAAGATATTCCGCAAAACACTGCCCGTGGCGAGCTGGCAGTTAACTCAGAGGCAAGCACCTCTCTGATTGAGGTTCGCACCAACGTTCTGGATCTGCGTATTGATCCGAAAGGTGGTGATATCGTTTATGCGGCTCTGCCTCAGCATACGGCACGCGTCGATACTCCTGATATTCCTTTTGTTCTGCTGGAACGTAGTAAGAACCGCACCTATGTCGCTCAAAGTGGTCTGGCGGGTGTCAACGGTCCTGATGCTTCCCGCAACGGTCGTCCTCTGTTCAGCACTGAGAAGTCCAGCTACGAGCTGACTGAAAGTGCCGATTCTCTGCAGGTTGATCTGAACTTTGTTCAGGAATCCGGCGTAGAGATCACCAAGCGATTCATTCTGCAGCGTGACAGCTACAACATCCGTGTTGAATACCTGATCAACAATGCCAGCTCTGAAACCTGGTCCGGTTACTACTTCGCTCAGCTGAAGCGTGATAACTCTCCGGATCCGACTCAGGCTGAAGGCATGGGTATGGTTTCCTACCTAGGTGCTGCGATCTCAACGGCGAATGAAAAGTACGAGAAGATCACTTTCCAGGATATTCAGGAAGCAGACGTAAAACGTGAGTCTGTAGGTGGTTGGGTTGCGATGATCCAGCACTACTTTGTCAGTTCCTGGATTCCTGATCAGAACATCAAGCAGGAATACAGCACCCGCAGTACTTCCCGTGGTGACAATATTGTCGGTTTCTCCAGCCCTGAAACTCAGCTTCAGCCGGGTGAGCAGGCGACTCTGGGCAGCAACCTGTATGTGGGTCCTAAGGTTCAGGAGCAGCTGGAAGCAGCAGCACCCAACCTGGAGCTGACCGTTGACTTCGGTTGGTTGTGGTTTATCGCACAGCCGCTGTTCTGGATGCTGAACCTGATTCACGGCTTCCTGGGCAACTGGGGTTGGGCGATTATTGTTCTGACGGTGATGATCAAAGCCGCTTTCTTCCATCTGTCCGCATCAGCGTACCGCTCCATGGCCAACATGCGCCGTGTTGGTCCTGAACTGCAGCGCATGAAAGAGAAGTACGGTGAAGATCGCCAGAAAATGTCTCAGGCGATGATGGAGCTGTACAAGAAAGAGAAGATCAACCCGATTGGTGGCTGTCTGCCGATTCTGATCCAGATGCCGGTATTTATCGCGCTGTACTGGATGCTGATGGAAAGTGTGGAACTGCGTCATGCGCCGTTCATGCTCTGGATTGACGATCTGTCCGTGAAAGATCCGTACTTTGTACTGCCGATCATCATGGGCGCGTCCATGTTTATCCAGCAGTTGCTGAACCCGACACCTCCTGATCCGATGCAGGCGAAACTGATGAAGATGCTGCCAGTGGTCTTCACGGTATTCTTCCTGTGGTTCCCGGCAGGTCTGGTTGTTTACTGGGTAGTGAATAACATTCTGTCGATTGCACAGCAGTACGTGATTACCAAACGTATTGAGCAAGGTGATGGTAAGAAAGCTTAGCATCAGTGAAGACTGAGTTTTAGCTTCAGAAAAAAGCCCCTTCGGGGGCTTTTTTCGTTTTATCCACATACACTTTTGATTTAAACCCCTCTTCGCCGGATAATGCGGCATCTATTCAGACAGGGTCTAACGGGAGACGCCATGACACAGGCTACGGCATCCAGCATCGATACCATTGCAGCACAGGCAACGCCACCGGGACGCGGCGGTGTTGGCATTATCCGTATCTCAGGCCCTGAATCTGCCCGGGTGGCTGAAACCTTATTGGGAACACTGCCTAAGCCACGCTTTGCTCACTACGGCTCTTTCTATGGTGAAGATGGTGCTGTTATGGATGAAGGGATTGCGCTCTGGTTCCCGGGACCCAACTCCTTCACCGGTGAAGATGTTCTGGAACTTCAGGGCCACGGCGGCCCCATCATTATGGATATGATGCTGAAGCGGGTGCTGAGCTGCGGAATTCGTATGGCGCGCCCCGGTGAATTCTCTGAACGCGCCTTCCTGAATGACAAGATGGATCTCGCTCAGGCGGAAGCGATTGCTGATCTGATTGACAGTGTTTCTGAACAGGCCGCGCGTAATGCCGTTCGTTCTTTGCAGGGGGCATTCTCCGATAAAGTCCATCAGCTTGTGGATAAGCTAACTCACCTGCGTATGTACGTAGAAGCCGCTATCGATTTCCCTGAAGAGGAGATCGACTTTCTGGCGGATGGCAAAGTGATGGCGGATCTGGAAGCGATTCAGGCAGAGCTGCAGGCGGTTCAGAACAGCGCCAGCCAGGGCGCACTGATGCAGGAAGGCATGACCGTGGTGATTGCCGGTCGCCCTAACGCCGGTAAATCCAGTCTGCTGAACTGTCTGTCTGGTAAAGACAGCGCCATCGTCACTGATATTGCCGGTACCACCCGGGATGTGCTGCGGGAACAGATTCATATCGATGGTATGCCACTACATATTGTTGATACCGCAGGTCTCAGGGAAACCCCGGATCAGGTGGAGCAGATCGGTGTGGAACGGGCCTGGAATGAGATCAAACAAGCCGACCGTGTGCTGCTGATGGTCGACAGTACTGCGACTCAGGTTAACGACCCGCACACCTTATGGCCGGAGTTTATCGACCAGCTGCCCCCTTCCGTACCGGTAACCGTCGTCCGCAACAAGATTGACCAAAGCGGTGAAACAGCAGGCATTGATTTGTCCACAGAGCGACCGGTGATCCGGCTTTGTGCCCGTTCCGGCGAGGGTGTGGATAATTTGACGCAGCACCTGAAGGAAACCGTGGGTTATACCGGCAGTACCGAAGGTGGTTTCAGTGCCCGTCGCCGTCATCTGGATGCACTGGAACAGGCGGGTGAGTTTATTAATAACGGCCACTATCAGCTGCTGAATATGGGCGCGGGTGAATTACTGGCAGAAGATCTGCGCATGGCGCAACAGGCTTTAGGCGAGATCACAGGTCAGATGAGTGCCGACGACCTGCTGGGTAAGATCTTCGGTTCCTTCTGTATCGGTAAATAAACGATTAATAGATTAAGACAAGGAAGATAAGTGATGGAATTCAGTGCACCTGTTCGCGCCGCTTTCTGGATGTCCGGTGCACTCCTGTCCTTTATGGCGATGGCGGTTTCCGGGCGGGAGCTGTCCGCTGCCTTTGAGACCTATCATATTCTCTTCTACCGCAGCGTGATTGGTGTCGTTCTGATCGGTGCCTTAATCGCCTGGAAGGGAACGCATCTGCTGAAGACCGAACATCTGATGCGCCACGGTCTGCGCAATATCGCCCATTACGCCGGTCAGTACGGCTGGTTTTATGGGCTGGCCTATATCTCATTGGCGGAGGTGATCGCCATTGAATTTACAACACCAGTCTGGACCGCACTGTTTGCCTTCTTTCTGCTGGGTGAAAGACTTTCACCGGCACGACTTATGGCTCTGGTACTCGGCCTGACCGGTCTGGTCATGATACTAAGACCCACAAGCGAAGGTCTTAATCCCGCTGCCTTTGCGGTTCTTGCAGGAGCCGTCGGCTACGCCTTTTCGTATATCCAGACCAAGGCGCTTTCCGCCACCGATGCCCCGCTGACGATCCTTTTCTATATGACACTGATGCAGTTGCCCTTTGGCATGGTGCCCAGCGTTTTGGACTGGCAGTCTCCAAGCTGGGAGGTGATGCCCTGGATTGTTCTAGTGGGTGTAACGGCGATGAGTGCTCATTACTGTATGACCCGCGCCTTTAAACTGGCGGATGCCACTGTGGTTGTGCCGATGGATTTTCTGCGCTTGCCGCTGATTATGTGTGTCGGTTATCTGTTGTATCAGGAATCGGTGGATATCTGGGTACTGGCAGGTGCCGCCGTGATGTTCAGCGGCAACCTGATTAATGTGCGGGCTGAACAGAAGAAACTGAAAGCCTGACCGCTGCCTTCCGGCAACACGCAATTTTAAAACACCAGATCTATACAACCGCCAGCGTTACCGTCGCTTTTGCTACTCGGGTGCGTTGGTTATCCTTCTCTGCCCAAAGCTCAGACTCGACAATCGTGAGTGTATTGCCGGGCTTCAGTACCTCGGCTTTACAGATCAGAACGTCACCGGATGCGGGACGCAGCAGATTGATTTTAAACTCAGCGGTCAGTACACGTTTGCCTTCCGCAATCAGGGTTGCTCCTGCAGCGCCAGCGGTATGGTCACAAAGAGTGGCCTGAACACCGGCATGAACAAAACCATCCTGTTGCTGATGATCTTGCCTGATCGTAAGTCGGGTATCGCATATTCCCGGTTCGATACGCTCCGCTTCCATACCGAGTGACTGAATAAAGGGCGCGCTGTTAAGTACCCGTTCGACTTCCTGTCGGTAATGTTCATTTTTCGGGATAAACAGGTTCTTGTGGGGAGATGCTGAGCTCATGGGATGCCTTCTTGTATTTATAGTGTGCTGACATACTAGAGGCTCAACGGAAATTGGTGCAGTCTCTTGTGTGAATACCGGGTCGAGCGCGCACCACCAGCTGTATCTTATAAGGCCTGTTTTATCGCGTAGCCCTGATCAGCAGGTTTCTGGGGCTGACAGACTTGTCGCAGAACTGATGAAGTTCCACGTGAAACCCCGCTTCCTGCAGTGCCAGCCCCCTGTCGGCGACAAGCCAGATCTCCAGCAACCGCCGGAAGAAGCTCTGCAGCCACTCCAGTTTTCTGACCCGTCGTAATCGTTCTTCGCCCCGCTTAAGAGACTGATCGAGCGATTCGTTGGTAACAGGATTTTCGTTAAGCTCGGTCTCCGTCATCAGCTGACGGTTGATCAGCGCCCAATGGACAAATTCGCGGTAGTCAGCGGAAAGCAGTTTCTTAGCAAATGAAGGCAGCGGTTTGTACTCCGTCTCGCCGGTGAGTTGTTGGCGCAGGGAGTCGAAACTTAACCGCCAATGCAGCTCCTGATCGCGCAGTCGCTCGATGCGTTTTCCGCCGGTGACGGTTTCCTGCAGGGGAATCTTAAGATCCTGACGACTCAGCCGGAGTTCACTGGCCTGTCCGGTAGTAGAACAGGGCTGGTAGTTCTCCTGTTCGGTCAGATGATAACAACAGGGTGCAATGGCCACCTGTTTAAGGTGCTGACCCGTTTCAGCACAAAGTCGGATCAGGCGGGTGTGCAGATCGCCGCAGGCATGCAGTGCTACCGCAGACTGAGTCTCAGACAGCAGTGTTTTCGCATCAGCCGCTAAGGCATCACCCTGAACCATGGATTGATCGAGTTGTGGATAACGTTTTTGCAGCAGATGAATCTGCGCCTCTCCCTGTTCGCATAGCGGCTGTTGCCACTCCAGACTGGTTACCCTGTAGCCGTTCCGAACTGACAGCAGACGTCCCAGATAACCTTTGCCGGCACACCATTCCAGTAGCTGCCGGTCAGAATCCATCTTATCCACACCCGAAAGGAAGGCCGAGAAGTTAACAATCTGCTGCCATTTCTTACCCGGTATGCCGGTCGCCAATGGCTCAAGGTTTAAACTTGCGTCTGTCTGAGAAGATGATGGATCTGTTAACCGGAGACCCGTTATCTGCTGCTCTAGTTGATGGATCTGCTCAATATCAACGACCCACTGCCCTAACCAGGCCCTGCCGGATGCGGAATCTGCACGCAGGCGCTCAAAAGTGGTCTGATCCATTTTATCCAGCCCGGCCAGCAGATCTTCAGGTAAATGACTACACTGACTGAGTTGTTGCAGATAAAAAGGCTGGAACTGCCAGAACGGGCGGTAGCGGCTAAGCAGTTGATCAGCATGGATAAATAGAGAGTGGAGCACAGCAACCTCAGAAGTGGTCGGTAACAGAAGATAAAAGCGGTCGATTGCGGGTTAAAATTCACAATCAGACGGCCAAAATCGGATTTTAACCATTAATGTGGTTTTAAGTGCCGATAAATGGAAACTAAATTGGATTTTAGCCCCAAATGCAGGCACAATGCGTGCCCCTCAGGGTGAAAGACAGCTGTTTTCTCCGTATCTGATCATCGAATCAGCCCCGATTGCGCACAGCGCGTCCCCTGCCTTAAGAGATAGCCTTACAAAAGACGGCTATACAAATTGCCAGGTACAGGTCATACCGGCCGCTGCCTGTTGAAGCGAAGTGGAACCCGTAATTGATATTGAGCGTTTATTTACCGCTTCAGTATGCTTGGATGAGATGCCAGGGGTTCCGTCATTTATACCTTAACGACTCAGGTAACCCTTGAATGTCATCAGAAGAAACTGTTGTATCCAGCTTTGATGAGCTGGGCCTTCCCGAAGCACTTGTTGCGACTGTAAAAGAAATTGGCTACGAAACACCTTCCCCTATTCAGGCCGCGAGTATTCCGGTTCTACTGAAAGGCGACAGCTTATTAGGTCAGGCACAAACCGGTACGGGTAAAACCGCATCTTTTGCTCTGCCTCTGCTATCCCGCGTGGATATCCGTCAGAACAGTCCTCAGGTATTAGTCCTGACCCCTACCCGTGAATTGGCGATTCAGGTTGCAGAAGCGTTCCAACGCTATGCACGTGATATGCGCGGATTCCACGTACTGCCAATTTATGGTGGTCACAGCATGACCCTTCAGCTTAAGCAGCTGAAACGTGGTCCACAGGTTATTGTGGGCACACCAGGTCGTGTCATGGATCACCTGCGTCGTGGCACGCTGGACACCTCAACCATGAAAGCTGTGGTTCTGGATGAAGCCGATGAGATGCTGAAAATGGGCTTCATCGACGACGTAGACTGGATCCTGGAGCAGGTTCCGCAGCCACGTCAGGTTGCTCTGTTCTCTGCGACGATGCCGAACGAGATCCGTAAGGTGGCTCGTCGTCATATCCAGGGCGCTCAGGAGATCAGTATCGCGGCGAAAACCTCGACCGTTGATACCATCAACCAGCGTTACTGGCAGGTAAGTGGCGTTAACAAAATGGACGCCCTGACCCGCATTATGGAAACCGAAGATTTTGATGCGGCGATTATCTTCGTACGTACCAAAACCGCTACGGTTGAGCTGGCTGAGAAGCTGGAAGCCCGTGGTTACAGCGCCTCTGCACTGAACGGTGACATGAACCAGGCGCTGCGTGAGCGTACCGTTAATCAGCTGAAAAACCGTAAGCTGGATATCGTTATCGCAACAGACGTTGCTGCCCGTGGTCTGGACGTTGAGCGTATTACTCACGTTATCAACTACGACATTCCTTATGACACCGAAGCTTACGTTCACCGTATTGGCCGTACCGGTCGTGCGGGTCGTATCGGTGATGCGATTCTGTTCGTAACGCCACGTGAGCGCGGCATGCTGCGTGCTATTGAACGTGCTACCCGTCAGCGCATTGAGCGCATGGATCTGCCAACCCGTGAAATGGTAGCTGATCAGCGTGTTAAGCAGTTTAAAGACAGCGTTGTTGAGATGTCTGCAGCCGTTGGCGCTGAGATGGATTTCTTCCGTAAGCTGGTTCAGGAGCTGACCGAAGAGAATGAAATGTCTCTGGAAGATATCGCTGCGACTCTGGCATGGAAGGTTCAGGAGAAGCGTCCGCTGATTCTGCCACCAGAGCCTGAGCGTCCGCATCGTGAGCGTAACGACCGTAATGACCGCCGTGATCGTAACGAACGTGGTGGTGAGCGAGGCGAGCGTCGTCCACGCCGTGAGCGTCCTACAGACGTTAACTTTATCCGTTACCGTATCGAAGTAGGCCGTGGTGATGGTCTGCAGCCAGGTGATGTTGTTGGTGCTATCGCTAACGAAGCGGGTATCGAGAGCAAGTACATCGGTAATATCCGTCTGTACGATCAGTTCAGTACCGTTGAGCTGCCGGAAGGCATGCCTCAGGACGTTCTGAACCACCTGCAGAAGACCCGTGTACGTCAGGTGGCAATGAACATCAGCGTGGATAAAGGTCCGGCTCCTAAAGATGAGCCACGTGGTGACCGTCCGCGTCGTCCACGCAATGATCGTCCACGTGGCGACCGTCCTCGCGGTGATCGCCCACGTCGCAACGATGGCCCTCGTAAGCCTCGTAGTAACGACGAAGGCTAACCGACATCTGAGCTGAATCAGATGGCTGTTGCCGTTTAAAACCTTTCAGGTTTGAGAAACCCGCCCTTAAAAAGGCGGGTTTTTTTTCGTCTGAAGAAAAGTTTTTTGCCTTAAATAGCATAAAAACCGGACGGTATAAGAGCTGTATCACTGTGCTTAAAGTCTTGGGATAAACCACGCATAAATACGTCTGTTGATAAGTCGCTTATTTACCCACAACATCCTCTCAGGATACCCCTAGGCAGTCCTTAGGAAACCCGATGACTTAAACACAAGGTTGAACCCCTCTATAACGGGAGATTGCCGGGGTTATCCACAGATTTTATCCACACAATAACAATCACTATAATCATCTAATTAAATAAATGACTTTAATGATGTTAATTGTTAGCAAAAGGCAAAAAATCTTCACGATGACAGCATTTACAACCCTTCTCATTTGCGCAGGCAGGTATATACTTGTCCCCCTTCGCGAAACCAGCCACTTGTGCATTGTCCGCTCTTGTTTAGAAACAACAGCCTGAAGACTCAGCCAGACAAGGGCACAACCAGATAGTTAGAGGTGATATTGTGGATTATCCAACCCGCTTTGATGTAATTGTGATCGGTGGAGGTCATGCGGGAACGGAAGCCGCTCTGGCATCAGCACGGATGGGCTGTGCAACCCTTCTGCTGACCCACAATGTTGAAACCCTGGGCCAGATGTCCTGCAACCCGGCTATCGGTGGTATCGGCAAAAGTCATCTGGTGAAAGAGATTGATGCCCTCGGCGGTGCTATGGCGCTGGCAACGGACAAAGGTGGCATCCAGTTTCGTGTCCTGAACAGCCGTAAAGGCCCTGCCGTTCGGGCAACCCGAGCACAGGCAGACCGTATTCTGTACAAAGCGGCCATCCGTACCATTCTGGAAAATCAGGAAAACCTGACGATATTCCAGCAGGCAGCTGATGACCTGATCATGGAGGGCGATAAGGCGGCAGGTGTCATCACCAGTTCCGGTATCCGTTTCCATGCTGAAACCGTGGTGCTGACCGCAGGGACTTTCTTGGGCGGTGTCATCCACATTGGTCTGGAAACCCAGTCCGGTGGTCGTGCCGGTGATCCGCCATCCATTACATTGGCTAATCGCCTGCGGGAGATGCCGTTCCGCGTTGGTCGTCTGAAAACCGGAACACCACCGCGTATCGATGGAAAATCCGTCGACTTTTCCCAGATGGAAGCTCAGCCCGGTGATACCCCAACGCCTGTGATGTCGTTTATGGGTTCTCAGGAAGACCATCCTGAGCAGATCAGCTGCTATATCACCCACACCAATGAGCGTACCCACGATATTATTCGTTCGGGTCTGGACCGCTCACCCATGTATACCGGTGTGATCGAAGGTGTCGGCCCGCGTTACTGCCCGTCTATCGAAGATAAGATTCACCGTTTCTCGGATAAAGACTCCCATCAGGTGTTTATCGAGCCGGAAGGTCTGACCACCCATGAGTTATATCCGAACGGCATCTCCACCAGTCTGCCGTTTGATGTTCAGCTGGAGCTGGTCCGCTCAATTCGCGGCATGGAAAATGCGCACATCATGCGTCCCGGTTACGCCATCGAATATGATTACTTTAATCCACAGGATCTTAAGCACACGCTGGAGACAAAATTTGTCCCCAACCTGTATTTTGCCGGTCAGATCAACGGCACCACAGGTTACGAAGAAGCCGGTGCACAGGGTTTGCTGGCGGGTCTGAACGCCGGTCTGCGGGCTCAGGGCAAAGAAGCCTGGTATCCGCGCCGTGACGAAGCCTATATCGGTGTGATGGTGGATGACCTGATCACCCACGGTACCAGCGAGCCATATCGTATGTTCACCAGTCGTGCGGAATACCGCCTGATTCTGCGTGAAGATAACGCTGATCTTCGCCTGACCGAAAAAGGTCGTGAGCTGGGTCTGGTGGATGACCTGCGTTGGGCAGCCTTCAGCGCGAAAAAAGAACAGATCGAGCAGGAAACCAGTCGCCTGAGTAGCACCTGGATTCAGCCGAAAACGGAACAGGCGGCTGCGGTTGAAGCAAAAACCGGCCAGCCGATGACCCGTGAATACAATCTTCTGGATCTGCTGAAGCGTCCGGAGCTGGAATATGATGATCTGGCCAGCCTGAAAGGTGAGCCTGTGGATAATCCACAAGTGGCGGAACAGGTACAGATTCAGGTGAAATATGCCGGCTATATCAGCCGCCAGCAGGACGATATCGAAAAGCTGCGCCGCCATGAAGATACCGAGCTGCCGCCGGAGATGGATTACGACAGTATCGAAGGTATGTCGAAAGAGATTCGTCAGAAGCTGGGTGAGAATCGTCCGGAAACACTGGCTGCTGCCAGTCGTATCCCCGGGGTGACCCCGGCTGCGGTTTCGCTGCTGCTGATTCATCTGAAAAAACGCGCAATGGCGACCAACAGCCAGCTGAACACGAAAACGAATCCCAAAACACCGGCCTGATATCAGGCCAGATTCAGATTGAACGGGTAAAGACTTTGAACGACAACGCACTGGACAACCAATTACGCCGTGGCATTGAGGCGATGGGCCTGGAAATCAGCGATCAGCAACAGGGATTACTGATGGATTACCTTCGCTTACTGGAAAAATGGAACAAAGCCTTTAATCTAACGGCTGTGCGTGATCCGGCGCAGATGGTAGACCGCCATCTGCTGGATAGTCTGAGTATTCTGCCTTACATCAAAGGCCCTAACTGCATTGATGTGGGTTCCGGTGGTGGTTTGCCGGGTATTCCGGTCGCGATTGTACGCCCGGATCTGAACATTACGCTGATGGACAGTAACGGTAAGAAAAGCCGTTTCCAGTTTCAGGCGGTCACCGCTCTCAAACTCGACAATGTAACCGTTGTGAATAAGCGGGTTGAGCAGTATCAACCTGAGCAGCGTTTTGATCAGGTAATGAGTCGCGCATTCAGCTCATTGCAGGATATGATGCAGTGGACGCTACATCTGGGTACCGAAAACGCTGAATGGCTGGCCATGAAAGGCGTTTACCCTGAAGATGAACTGCAACATCTGCCGGAAGGTGTGATCTGCAAAGAGGTTCATCGCCTGGATGTTCCCGGTTCAGATGGCGAACGTCATCTGGCACTTCTGAAGCGCAGCGACGCATCAGCATAACCGGTCACAGGCAGCAACTGATCCTAATCAGAAACTGATAGCAGGAAGAAACGGATGACAAATGTATTCGCAGTAACCAACCAGAAAGGCGGTGTGGGTAAAACAACCAGCTGCGTTAATCTGGCTGCATCACTGGTTGCGACCCGTCGCAAAGTGCTGTTGATCGATCTGGACCCCCAGGGCAATGCGACCATGGGTAGTGGTGTGGATAAAAATGAATGCGATTACTCCGTTTGTGACCTGCTGTTGGGTGAAGCCAGCATTGATCAGGTTCGGGTGAAAACCGACCCTGCCGGATATGACCTGTTACCGGCGAACTCCGATCTGACCACGGCAGAAGTTCAGTTACTGCAAATTGAAGCGGGTAATTTCCGCCTTAAGCGTGTACTTGCCGAATTAATTGATCAGTATGACTATGTCCTGATCGACTGCCCGCCGTCGCTGAATATGCTGACGGTTAATGCGCTGACCGCCTCGGATGGTGTGATTATTCCGGTGCAGTGTGAGTACTATGCCCTTGAAGGGCTCTCCTCTCTGATGGAAACGATCCAGCAGATTCAGGAGACGGTGAACCCCGATCTTCGCGTCGAAGGCCTGCTGCGTACCATGTATGATCCCCGCAACAGCCTGACCCGTGATGTGTCTCAGCAGCTGATGCAGCACTTTGATGACCGGGTTTATAAAACCGTGATACCGCGTAATGTCCGTTTGGCCGAAGCGCCAAGCCATGGTATGCCGGTGCTGATCTATGACGAAAAATCCAAAGGTAGTCTTGCCTACCTTGCCCTGGCTGGTGAACTGGTTCGTAAAACCAGTCAGGCCGCCTGATACCGAACATTTTTAATCACTTAACGCTTTATCACTTAACACTGTACGCTTTTACTTAACGGGAGAATCCATGTCGGCGAAAAAACGAGGTTTAGGTCGTGGACTTGATGCATTGTTAGGCTCTGGGTCTTCCAGTCTGACGCAGCCCCGTGAAGTCTCTGTGGTTCCGGAAGTAAAAGCAGAACAGCCTGAAGCATTGGTTAAAAAAGAAACTCTGGATGGTGAAATGCGTCATCTTCCGGTGGAGTTTCTGACCCGTGGTCGTTATCAGCCCCGTCGGGATATGGATCCTGAATCTCTAGAGGAGCTGGCCAGCTCGATTCGGGCTCAGGGCATTATGCAGCCGATCGTGGTCCGTCCGATCGAGAAAGAGCGTTTCGAAATTATTGCCGGTGAGCGTCGCTGGCGTGCAGCTCAGTTAGCTGAGCTGGATCAGGTGCCGGTCATTATTCGGGATGTCAGTGATGATGCTGCGATTGCGATGGCTCTGATCGAAAATATCCAGCGTGAGAACCTGAATCCGGTGGAAGAGGCCTTTGCTCTGCAGCGTCTTCAGCAGGAGTTTGAGCTGACTCAGCAACAGGTTGCTGATGCGGTGGGTAAATCCCGTTCAGCGGTAACCAATCTGCTTCGCCTTATTGCCCTGCCGGATGATGTGAAGAAGATGCTCGAGTATGGTGACCTGGAAATGGGGCATGCCCGTGCGATTCTTGGTCTGGAGAGCAACGAACAAAGTCCGGCAGCTAGAACTGTTGTTGCCAAGGGAATGTCAGTGCGTCAGACCGAAGCCTATGTGCGTAAGTTGCAAACACCGGCAGAAGAGAAAGAAACACAGACACCTCAGGCTGATGTTGAGTTTCTGCAGCGCAAGCTGGCGGAAACCCTCGGTGCGGCCGTACAGATCAGTCACAATAAAAAGGGCAAAGGGAAGCTTGTGATTAATTATTCCAGCCTCGAAGAGCTGGATGGCATCCTCTCCCACATCCAATAAATTTTCTCTCACAATTCTCATCCCTAAGGCTGATAAAGCTTATCTATTGGTCTTAGATCAGGTTTTGGGCGGGTAATTCAGTTGAATGGCTTGCCTAATCAACCTATAATCCTGCGGTCACAAAATGACGTTACTCTGTTTCAGATCTGTGCCGATAAAGCACAGTTCGCAGGGATCTGACGCAAGAAAGTTTTAGGAGAGAGCATGAGCGCCAAAAGCGCACAGTTGAAACGACCCAAGGTACTACGGGTTGTCGGGCTGCAGGTTTTGGTCACTCTTCTGGTGTCGGGCGGATGCTTATTGTCTGGTGATACCGTTCTTGCGTACTCGTCTCTCTTAGGTGGTATGGTTTGTTTTTTGCCAAACCTGTATTTTGCCTGGCAGGTGTTTCTGCATCAGGGCGCTCAGGCGGCAAAACAGATTGTAAAATCCTTCTACAGAGCTGAAGCAGTGAAGTTTGGTTTAACGGCCGTATTATTTGCACTGGTTTTTATTTTAGTGCGTCCCTTAAACCCAATTTCCTTTTTTTTAACTTACGCGGTAGTTCAGGTCGTTCATTGGCTCGCGCCTTTAGTCATCAAGCGCTAACACGCTTGGAACTAAAGTGAGCAAGGGATAACTAACAGCTACTACAAAAATTTCGAGGAAGACAATGGCAGGCGCAAATCCGACACCTTCCGAGTATATTCAACACCACCTTCAGAATCTGACCTTCGGTCTGCACCCTGATGGCACGCTGGGCTTCGCTCACGGCGCAAAGGAAGCAGCTGAAATGGGCTTCTGGGCGGTTCACGTTGATACTCTGGGCTGGTCCATCTTTTTAGGACTTATCTTCACTTTCCTGTTCCGCAAAGCCGCTAAAATGGCAACGACCGGTGTTCCCGGTGGTCTGCAGAACTTTGTGGAAATTCTGGTTGAATTCGTTGATCAGAGTGTGAAAGACACCTTCCATGGCCGCAGCAGCCTGATCGCTCCACTGGCTCTGACCATCTTCGTCTGGGTATTCCTGATGAACCTGATGGATCTGGTGCCGGTAGACTTCCTGCCTGCTCTGTTTATGGCTATGGGTGTAGACTACATGAAGGTCGTTCCGACGACTGATGTGAATGCCACTCTGGGTATGTCACTTTCTGTATTCTTCCTGATTATTTTCTACAGCATCAAAGTAAAAGGTGTGAGCGGTTTCGTTGGCGAACTGACTTTGCAGCCTTTTGGTAAATGGATGATGCCGTTTAACCTGCTGCTGGAAGGTGTTGGCCTGATCGCCAAGCCTATCTCTCTGGCACTGCGTTTGTTCGGTAACCTGTATGCTGGTGAACTGATCTTTATCCTGATCGCGATTATGCCGTTCTGGATTCAGTGGGCACTTTCTGTGCCGTGGGCTATCTTCCACATTCTGGTAATCGTACTGCAGGCATTCATCTTTATGATGCTGACTATCGTTTACCTGAGCATGGCTTGCGAAGACCACTAATTTAACGATTTTGCTTTAACTTTAACTTAACTTTCTTAACTTTAACTTGAGAAAAACTGGGAGAAAAAAATGGAACAAGTACTGGGTTTAACCGCCGTTGCTGTTGCTCTGCTGATCGGTCTGGGTGCACTGGGCACCGCGATTGGTTTTGGTCTGCTGGGTGGTAAATTCCTGGAAGGCGCTGCTCGTCAACCAGAGATGGTACCTATGCTGCAGGTGAAAATGTTCATCGTTGCTGGTCTGCTTGATGCTGTGACCATGATCGGTGTTGGTATCGCGCTGTTCTTCACTTTTGCGAATCCGTTCGTAGCTCAACTTGCTGGTTAATCATTAAGCTGGTTTTTTTAACCCTTAATAGATCAACACTGAAAAGCAAGGGGTGATGGCGTGAATCTGAACTTAACACTCGTAGGCCAAGCCATCTCGTTTGCGATCTTCGTCTGGTTTTGTATGAAGTATGTATGGCCTCCAGTTATGGAAGCTATGCAGGCTCGCCAGAAGAAGATTGCGGATGGTTTGGATGCTGCAAGTCGTGCTCAGCGTGATCTGGAACTGGCTAAAGAACAAGCCGGTAAACAGATGCGTGAAGGCAAAGAACAAGCAGCCCTGATTATAGAGCAAGCAAACAAGCGAGCTAATCAAATCGTTGATGAAGCTAAAGAGAACGCACGTTCTGAAGGCGCACGTTTACTTGCTGCTGCTCAAGCTGAAATTGAGCAAGAAGTAAACCGTGCGAAAGAAGAGCTTCGCGGCCAGGTGTCTGTATTGGCACTTAAAGGCGCAGAGCAGGTTCTTAACGCTTCTATTGATGAAAAAGCCCACGCTGAGCTTGTAGAGAAACTCGCAGCTGAGCTTTAAGCGAGGTGACCGATGGCTGAATTAAGCACTGTTGCCCGGCCGTATGCAAAAGCTGCATTTGAGTATGCTTTGAGCCAGGGCAAATTGGCCGAATGGTCTAAAATGTTGGGTCTTGCAGCGCAAGCTGTATCGGATTCAGCAGTTCAGAATGTTCTGGGCAATCCGGGAATCAGTCAGGAACAGAAAGCAGGCATCATTAGTGATATCTGCCCTGACCTGGATGAGAACGGTAAGAATTTTGTACAGACACTGAGCGAAGTAGGCCGTTTGACCCTGTTCCCTCAAATTGCAGAGCAATTTGAAATGCTGAAAGCAGAACAGGAAAAGACGGTTGAGGTAGAAATTACTTCTGCCTATGAGCTGACAAGTGAACAGCAGACCAATTTGGCACAAGCTCTGCAAAAGCGACTGAATCGTGAAATTAAAATCCAGACTCAGGTTGATCAAAGCCTGATCGGCGGCGTAGTTATCCATGCTGGCGATACTGTTATTGACGGTTCAGTACGTGGAAAGCTTGCGAAATTGGCCGAGGCAATGAATTCCTGAGTTTGAGGGACATGGCATGCAGCAACTGAATCCATCTGAGATCAGCGAAATTATCAAGAAGCGCATCGAAAAAACTGATGTGACTTCTGAAGCCCGCACTGAGGGCACCATTGTAAGTGTATCTGACGGTATCGTAACCGTTCATGGTCTTGCTGACGCAATGTACGGGGAAATGATTGAATTCCCTGGCGGCGTTTACGGTATGGCGATGAACCTGGAGCGTGACTCCGTAGGTGCAGTAGTGCTGGGTGATTACCTGACACTGCAAGAAGGCATGACTGCTAAGTGTACTGGCCGCATTCTTGAAGTACCGGTAGGTCCGGAACTGAAAGGTCGTGTAGTTGATGCACTGGGTAACCCTGTTGATGGCAAAGGTCCAATCGAAGCCAAACTGACAGATGCCGTAGAAAAAGTTGCACCGGGCGTAATTGCACGTCAGTCGGTAGATCAGCCAGTTCAGACTGGTTATAAAGCGATTGATGCAATGGTACCGGTAGGTCGTGGTCAGCGTGAGCTGATTATTGGCGACCGTCAAATTGGTAAGACTGCTATCGCAATTGACGCGATCATCAACCAGAAAGACTCAGGTATTACCTGTGTTTATGTGGCGATCGGTCAGAAGCAGTCTACGATTGCTAACGTAGTACGTAAGCTGGAAGAGCATGGCGCGATGGAAAACACCATCGTTGTTAATGCGGGTGCATCCGATCCTGCAGCAATGCAGTTCCTGGCGCCATATGCTGGTTGTACTATGGGCGAATACTTCCGTGACCGCGGTGAAGACGCTCTGATCGTTTATGACGATCTGACTAAACAGGCATGGGCATATCGTCAGATTTCCCTGCTGCTGCGTCGTCCACCAGGCCGTGAAGCATACCCAGGTGACGTATTCTATCTACACTCCCGTCTGCTGGAGCGTGCATCCCGTGTAAATGCTGACTATGTTGAGCAGTTCACGAATGGTGAAGTGAAAGGTAAAACCGGTTCTTTGACCGCTCTGCCTATCATTGAAACCCAGGGTGGTGACGTTTCTGCATTCGTACCGACTAACGTAATTTCGATTACCGATGGTCAGATTTTCGTTGAAACCAGCATGTTCAACGCAGGTATCCGTCCTGCAATGAACGCTGGTATCTCCGTATCTCGTGTAGGTGGTGCAGCGCAGACTAAACTGATCTCCAAACTAGGCGGTGGTATTCGTCTGGCATTGGCTCAGTATCGTGAGCTGGCAGCTTTCTCTCAGTTTGCTTCTGATCTTGATGAAGCAACCCGTAAGCAACTGGAACACGGTCAGCGTGTTACAGAGCTGATGAAGCAGAAGCAGTACTCTCCAATGACCATCGCAGAGATGGGTGTTGTTCTGTACGCCGCTAACGAAGGTTTCCTGGACGATGTTCCGGTAAACAAAATTGGTGACTTTGAAGCGAGCC
Source organism: Oceanospirillum sp. (assembly GCA_048264105.1). Taxonomy (GTDB): domain Bacteria; phylum Pseudomonadota; class Gammaproteobacteria; order Pseudomonadales; family Halomonadaceae; genus Oceanospirillum. The sequence continues at coordinate 590,780 of JBLXDJ010000003.1, read as the reverse complement.
TGCTGGCTTACTTCAACAGCGAAAAAGCTGACTTCATGGCTGAAGTTAACCAATCTGGCGCTTTCAACGACGAAATCAAAGCTGGCTTTAAAGCCGGTCTTGAGCAATTCAAAGCGACCCAAACCTGGTAAGTCGTCTGCCCACGGCGAAAGCTGTGGGCAATCATTACTGTGTTAAGTTGTTTTTTGAATAAGGCGAGACGCTATGGCAGTCGGAAAAGAGATTAAAATCCAGATCGCAAGCATCGGAAACACGCGTAAGATTACGAGCGCGATGGAGATGGTTGCTGCGAGTAAGATGCGCCGTGCACAAGATCGCATGGCAGCCAGCCAGCCTTATGCCAAACAGATTCGTAAAGTTGTAGGCCATATTGCGAATGCAACGCCTGAATATCGCCACCAGTACATGGAAGAGCGTGATGTAAAACGTGTGGGTTACATCGTTGTTGCTTCCGATCGTGGTCTTTGTGGTGGTTTGAACGTGAACATGTTCAAAGCCATGCTGAACACGATGAAAGAATGGAAAGAAAAAGGCGTGGAACAGAAGTTCTGCGCGATCGGCTCTAAAGCTGTGACTTTCTTCCGTTCAAATGGCGGTGAAGTTCTGGCAACCAAAACTGGGCTCGGTGATGCCCCGGTTGCGAGCGATCTGATTGGTAGTGTCAAGGTAGTTCTAGATGCATACGACGCCGGTGAATTGGACCGTATCTACATTGTTTATAACAACTTTGTAAATACGATGACCCAAAAGCCCGTTGTACAGCAGCTGCTGCCTTTGCAGGCTGAAGAAGAAACCACCTCTGATCACTGGGATTACCTGTACGAGCCAGATGCTAAAGAGCTTCTGGATAAGTTACTGGTACGTTATGTGGAATCTCAAACGTATCAGGCAGTGGTCGAGAATAATGCTTGTGAACAATCTGCGCGGATGTTGGCGATGAAGAATGCGACCGACAACGCGGGTGACCTGATCAATAGCCTACAGTTGGTATACAACAAGGCGCGTCAGGCTGCGATTACGCAGGAAATTTCCGAGATTGTTGGTGGTGCGGCGGCGGTTTAACCCGCAGGCATACACAAGCAGGTTTCAATTACAGGTTTAAGAGGAACCAAAATGAGTAGCGGACGTATCGTTCAGATTATCGGCGCTGTAATCGACGTGGAATTCCCACGTGATTCCGTGCCAAAGGTTTACGACGCGCTAACAGTTACTAACACCGAGATTACTCTTGAAGTTCAGCAGCAGCTGGGTGACGGTGTTGTACGTACTATTGCGATGGGCTCTACTGAGGGTCTGAAGCGCGGACTGGAAGCAGTCAACACAAGTGCTCCGATTTCTGTACCGGTTGGTACAAAAACTCTGGGCCGTATCATGGATGTTCTTGGTCGTCCTATCGACGAGAAAGGTCCAATCGGTGAAGAAGAGCGTATGCCTATTCACCGTACTGCACCTAGCTATGCAGACCAGTCTAACAGCACTGAACTGCTGGAGACGGGCATCAAAGTAATCGACCTGGTTTGCCCATTCGCTAAGGGTGGTAAAGTTGGTCTGTTCGGTGGTGCTGGTGTAGGTAAAACTGTAAACATGATGGAGCTGATCCGTAACATCGCGATCGAGCACTCCGGTTTCTCCGTGTTTGCAGGTGTTGGTGAGCGTACTCGTGAGGGTAACGACTTCTACCACGAAATGACCGAATCTAACGTACTGGATAAAGTATCTCTGGTATATGGTCAGATGAATGAGCCACCGGGTAACCGTCTGCGTGTTGCTCTGACTGGTCTGACTATGGCAGAGAAATTCCGTGACGAAGGTCGTGACGTTCTGTTCTTCGTAGATAACATCTACCGTTATACGCTTGCAGGTACTGAAGTATCAGCACTGCTGGGTCGTATGCCTTCTGCTGTAGGTTACCAGCCTACACTGGCGGAAGAGATGGGTGTTCTGCAGGAGCGTATTACGTCTACTAAGACGGGTTCCATTACGTCCATTCAGGCGGTATACGTACCGGCGGATGACTTGACGGATCCATCTCCAGCAACGACTTTCTCCCACTTGGATGCAACGGTTGTACTGTCTCGTGACATCGCCTCTCTGGGTATTTACCCAGCGGTTGATCCACTGGATTCTACTTCCCGTCAGCTGGATCCACTGGTTATCGGTCAGGAGCACTATGACGTTGCTCGTGGTGTACAGGGTACACTGCAGCGTTATAAAGAGCTGAAAGACATTATTGCGATTCTGGGTATGGACGAGCTGTCTGATGAAGACAAGCAGACTGTATCCCGTGCTCGTAAGATTCAGCGCTTCCTGTCTCAGCCATTCTTCGTAGCTGAAATCTTTACTGGTGCACCAGGTAAGTATGTTTCACTGAAAGACACTATCCGTGGCTTCCAGGGCATTCTGAATGGCGACTATGATGATCTGCCTGAGCAGGCGTTCTACATGGTTGGCGGCATCGATGAAGCAGTTGAGAAAGCGAACAAATAAGTTCGCTTTTTCCCGGAAGTAAGAGAGGCAAAACCATGGCTATGACCGTCCACTGCGATATCGTAAGTGCCGAGGAGTCTATATTCTCCGGCCGTGTGGAGCTGGTTGTTGCCGCCGGTGTGCTGGGTGACCTGGGTATTACCCCAGGCCACGCACCATTACTGTCGGAACTACAACCGGGCCCTGTCCGGGTTAGCAAGCAGAGCGGTGGAGAAGAAATTTTCTACGTGTCTGGCGGTTTTATCGAGGTTCAGCCGAACCTGGTAACCGTACTGGCTGACTCTGCTGTTCGTGCTAAAGAGATTGATGAAGCGGCAGCCGCTGAAGCGAAAGCATCAGCAGAACGTGCGCTGGCTAATCAGTCGACTGAGTTCGAATACTCCAAAGCTGCGGCTGAACTTGCTCAAGCTGCTGCGCGTCTGCGCACAGTTCAGCAGTTACGTCGTAAGCTCGGTGCGTAACAGTACCAAACAAAAAGGCGGCCTAGGCCGCCTTTTTTTTATCTGCAATTTAGCCTACTCTACCCCTCCCCCACTTTATTCAAATTCTGATATTTTTTGTTAAGGACCAACATATGGTGACTGATGTTGTAATTCTGGCTGCGGGTCAGGGCACGCGTATGCGCTCAGACAAACCGAAAGTCCTGCATTTCATTGCGGGTAAACCTATGGTTCAGCATGTGCTGGATCAGGCGCAACAGCTTGAGAATTGCCGAATTCATCTGGTCGTTGGTCATGGTGGGGATCAGGTACGTGAGGCTCTGAAAGGTCAGGATATTAATTTTGTTGTTCAACATGAGCAGTTGGGCACAGGGCACGCTGTTGCTCAGGCTCTGCCTGATCTGACCGCTGATAGTAAGGTGCTGATTTTATATGGTGATGTACCCTTAGCCCCTTACTCTTTGTTCAGCACGCTTATTGATAAGGTTTCTGAATCCACCATGTCCCTTTTGACGGTTCAGCTGGATAACCCGACGGGCTATGGGCGGATCGTACGTAACCCTGATGATCAGGTTACCGCCATTGTTGAGCAAAAAGATGCGAACAGTGAGCAGCTTGCTATCTCAGAGATCAATACCGGTATTATGGCTGTGTCTCAACGACATCTGGCGGACTGGTTGCCGAAGCTTTCCAGTGACAATGCCCAGGGTGAGTATTATCTGACCGACGTTATCGCGATGGCATCGGAATCCGGTATAGCGATTCAAACTGCGCAGCCTGAGCATGAGCAACAAGTACAGGGCGTGAATAACCGTCAGCAACAAGCGGAACTTGAGCGTTGGTATCAGCGCCAGCTTGCGGAGCAACTGATGGTTGATGGTGCCAGTTTAGCGGATCCATCACGTATTGATATCCGCGGTAATCTTACGGTTGGTCGTGATTGCTTTATCGATGTCAACACGGTTTTTGAAGGTGACGTCACTCTGGCAGACGGAGTAGAGATTGGCCCTAACTGTGTCGTCAAAAATTCTAACCTCGGTTCAGGCACCAGGGTAGAGGCTAACAGTGTGATTGATGGGGCTCAGATCGCTGAAAATTGTGCGATTGGTCCCTTTGCCCGCATCCGGCCAGCCAGTGAACTCAAAGCGGGTGCCAAAGTCGGTAATTTCGTCGAAACCAAGAAAAGTGTGATAGGTGTCGGTGCAAAAATTAACCACCTGACTTACATTGGTGATGCTGATATTGGCGCTAAAGTGAATGTTGGCGCCGGAACCATCACCTGCAACTATGATGGCGTGAATAAGTTTAAAACCATCATCGGAGATGGTGCTTTTATCGGCTCTAACAGTTCTTTGGTTGCTCCTGTTTCCATTGGTGAAAATGCAGTTGTCGGTGCAGGGTCAACGATCTCTAAAGATGTTGAAGCGAATGCCCTTGCGGTTGCTCGAGGTAAGCAGATCACCAGGACTGGTTGGAAAAAATAGAAAACCTGAATTCAGCTTTGATTCTATCGTCAGGTTAAATAATTGTTTTAGGAGAGTTGTCCCCGATGTGTGGCATTGTTGGTGCGGTAGCACAAAGACCCGTTTCCGGAATTTTGTTAGAAGGCCTGCGTCGCCTGGAGTACCGGGGATATGACTCAGCCGGTTTGGCTGTGCTTGAAGGAGAAGAAATCCAACGTCTTCGTCGGGCTGGTAAAGTTGAAAATCTGACCCAGGCGGAGCAGGAAGCTCCCTTGAAAGGCTTTAGCGGCATTGCTCACACCCGTTGGGCTACTCACGGTAAGCCAACAGAGAATAATGCGCACCCGCATATGTCCGGTGATGATCTGGCCATTGTTCATAACGGTATTATTGAGAACTTTGAGCCTCTGAAGCAGCAGCTTCAATCTGAAGGTTTTGTATTTACCTCAGATACTGATACTGAAGTGATTGCTCATCTTGTTGCTCGAGCCGTGGGGCAAGGTAAATCCCTGCAGGGTGCTTTTCTGGAGACTGTGTCACATCTTGAAGGTGCCTTCGCACTGGGGGTGCTGCACAAAGACTATCCTAATCAGATACTCGCATCCCGCAAGGGCAGCCCTCTGGTGGTGGGTGTCGGTATTGGTGAGAACTTTATCGCCTCGGATCAGATGGCGCTGTTGCAGGTTACCGATCGCTTTATCTATCTTGAGGAAGGTGACTTCGTTCAGGTAACACCGGATAGCCTGACCATCTGGGATGCTGAATTGAAGCTCGTTGAGCGCCCGGTCAAGACATTCGAGCATAGCCTTTCTTCTGCAGATAAAGGCGAATTTCGTCACTTTATGATGAAAGAGATCTACGAGCAGCCTGAAGTGGTTAAAGCAACGCTTCAGGGACGTATTTCTGAAAACCACCTGCTGGAACAAGCCTTCGGCAGTGACGCCGCAGTGGTTTTTGATCAGGCGCAGCATGTACAGATTATCGCCTGTGGTACCAGTTTTCATGCTGGTCTTGTGGCCAAATACTGGTTGGAAGATCTGGCAGGCATCCCCTGTTCAATCGAAGTGGCCAGTGAGTACCGGTATCGCAAGCATGTGATTCCCGCGAATACCCTGTTTGTGACTATTTCGCAGTCTGGTGAAACCGCAGACACCCTTGCTGCACTGCGTGCTGTTAAGGACAAGGTTCTGGCGAGCCTGACAATCTGTAATGTGCCGGGCAGTTCCCTGGTGCGTGAATCAGATCTTTGCCTGATGACCAATGCCGGACCGGAAATTGGTGTCGCTTCCACCAAAGCCTTTACAACACAACTTGTTGCCCTGCTTATGCTTTCTGTGGCTCTGGCCCGTCGTCATGGTCTGACGGATGAGAAAGAAGCTGAGATCATACAGGCTTTGCATAAACTTCCGGCACTACTCTTAGCTGCGGTCAGACTGGACAAAGAAGTTGAAGCCCTATCGCAGGACTTTGCCGAGAAACATCATGCCTTGTTCCTGGGGCGCGGACCGCTTTATCCGGTGGCGATGGAAGGTGCGCTCAAACTGAAAGAGATCTCTTATATCCATGCTGAGGCCTACCCTGCCGGCGAGCTGAAGCATGGTCCTCTGGCTTTGGTGGATAAAGAGATGCCGGTGATTGCTGTTGCACCGAATAATGCACTGCTGGATAAACTGAAAGCGAACCTGCAGGAAGTTAAAGCCCGTGGCGGAGAACTGTTCGTTTTTGCCGGTGCAGATCACATCAAGCCTGAAGATGGGCTTAAAGTTGAACAGATGCCGGATGTTCCTGAGATTCTGGAGCCGATTGTTTATACCGTTCCGCTTCAGCTGTTGAGTTATCACGTCGCAGTACTGAAGGGTACCGATGTAGATCAGCCGAGGAATCTGGCCAAATCGGTTACGGTAGAATAAGTGTGCTGTAAACAGCGCGAGAAAAGCTGACCGGCCTGATATCAGGCCGGTTTTTTTATTTCTGCGTCGTAAGCCCAGGGTGAGCCTGAACTGAATCGGGGATGATTTTAGCGGGTTAGTAAGACACTAATGGTTGATGTCTTCTTCCAGGCTGTAATCATCCAGTTCTTCGACCAGACGTTTTTTCTCAAAATGTTTTTCGATGCCACGTCTGGCTTCTAATTGTTTCAGCGCTTCGCTTTTTTTGCGCTGCTCATGTTCTTCAACTTCAATGGACATGAAGATATCGTAGATTTCGTCTTTAACCTGATCCACATTTGCGTGGTCAACGGTGGGGTTGTTTCTCATATCAGCATCCTCCCTCAGACATTTCTTGAGGCTTGGTTGAGAAGCAAATGACAACCTGTATCGATTTAGGGCTACTATCCTAATATAGCGCGTATGAAATTCCTGTGACAAGTTTGGTGTTTTTTAGCGTCGGAATAAAAAATGACCTTTCGCCTGTGTTACAGGTAAAATGAGATATCTAAGAGCTTAAATAACCAGTGGTAAACCGGTGAAAGAAAACATCCTAGAAAAAATCCATCACTCTAAAACTCAGTTTCGACGTTCGGAGCAAAAGGTGGCTGATTACGTCCTCAGTCATGCGACGGATGTGATTCATATGCGTATTGTTGACCTGGCTACCGAAGCCAACGTCAGTGAGCCAACGGTTGTGCGTTTCTGTCGCGCTCTGGGCTGTGATGGTTTCCAGGACTTTAAACTGCGTCTGGCTCAGGTGTTGGCAAAAGAGACCCGTTTTGCTCAGTTCTCTATGAATCAGGACGATTCGGTCAGTGATTTTACCAACAGTATTTTTGATACCACTGCCAGCGCTCTGTTAGCTGTCAAAAACCGGATTAATACGGAACGGGTTCAGGAAGCGATCACGGCCTTAAGCAGCTCCGATCGGGTTGAGTTTTTTGGTTTTGGCGCCTCCGGTGCTGTTGCTACCGATGCCCAGCACAAGTTTTTCCGCCTGCAGATGTCCACGGCGGCGTATTCTGACCCTCATATGCAGAACATGTCTGCGGTTACCCTTTCCGATACGGATGTTGTGGTTGCGATTTCTCAGACGGGTCGTACAAAAGCCCTGCTGCAGAGTATTCAGCTGGTGCGTGAGGCGGGAGCTAATGTGATTGCACTTTGTCCAAGTGGTTCGCCTCTGGCGGAGCTGGCGACGATTCCTCTGTATATCGATGTACCGGAAGATACCGAGATCTACACGCCGATGACGTCCCGAATCGCTCATCTGGTGATGATTGATGTACTCGCCGTTGGTGTGGCTAAAATGCGCGGCCCCAAGTTAGCGGAACACCTGAAAGCGGTGAAGCGAAGCCTGCACTCTTTGCGACTGACCGATAGTTAATGTTGGTCACTGGTCCTTAAGACAAAAAAACGGAGCCATGAGCTCCGTTTTTTTATGCCAGGCCATTATCTATGGCTTATTGTTGTAGTTTTCCACCAGTTCAAAAAACGTCTGCGGCGGCACCGGTGGGCTGATATAAAAGCCCTGCGCAAAATCACAGCCATGGCGGGAGAGGAATTCCAGCTGTGCCCGTGTTTCCACCCCTTCAGCCACAATCTCCATTTCAAGATTATGCCCCAGCGCGATAATCGCTTTGGTCAGCGTCGCCTGCTGCGGATCAGGGCTGTGAATCTGCTTCAGGAAGCTCCGGTCAATTTTCAGAATATCCAGCGGGAAGCGTTGCAGGTAGCTCAGCGATGAATAACCGGTACCGAAATCATCGATAGCCAGCGTTATCCCCAGCGCACGAATCTGATCCAGTACCTCAACGGTGTGTTCCGGATCATCAATCAGAGAGCTTTCGGTCAGTTCCAGTTCGATCAGTCTGTGAGGAATGCCCGCTTGCTGAATGGTCTGATCGATAAAGCTGACCAGATCATTGTGCATTAGCTGTTGGGCTGAGAGATTCACCGATACCTTAATCTCCACACCACGATCCAGCCATGCTTTAACCTGTTCGCAGGACTTGATCAGAACCTGTTCACCCAGCGCTGAAATGAGCCCGGTTTCTTCTGCAATGGGGATGAAGGATCCCGGGGAGATAAGGCCGGATTCCGGATGATTCCAGCGAACCAGTGCCTCGGCCTCATAGATTTTATCGTCGGTCAGAGACACCTTAGGCTGGTAGTAAACGCAAAGTTCATCGCGCTGCAGGGCTTTGCGCAGATCACTTTCCATCTTGAGTCGTTCCAGCGAGCCGGTCTGCAGCTCCTCGGAATAGAACTCAAAACCGGAACCGCCCAGCTGCTTCACTTTATTACGGGCCAGATCCGCCTGGTTGACCAGAATATTCAGGCCACGGGTATGCTTCGGAAACAGGCTGATGCCCATGCTGCAGGAGACGATCAGCTCATGGTCTTCGATCATCACCGGGGTATGCACCAGCTTATAGATATGTTCCGCAAGCTCCGTCAGGTCTGACTGCTGTTCATAGTGATCAATAATCAGTGCAAATTCATCGGCTCCCAGTCGGGCGATGGTATCAACCCCCTGCACCTGATGTGTCAGGCGGTCCGCCAGTTCTTTCAGCAGCTGATCACCTACGTCATGACCTAAGGTATTGTTAATCGCTTTGAAGCGGTCGATATCCAGCAGGATCAGCGCCATTTTGCTGCGATTCAACCGGGCCTGAGTAATGGTCACATGCAGGCGGTCTTTGAACAGGTTGCGGTTGGCAACGCCGGTCAGGTCGTCATAGTTTGCCAGATAGCTCAGCTTCTCTTCAGCTTTTTTCCTCTGGGTAAGATCAGAGAACATGCCAACGTAGTGAGAGCTTTCGCTCTGCTGAGAAGGAACCCGGTAAATTTTCAGCCACTCAGGGAATTTATCGCCGTTTTTACGCTGTTCGATCAGTTCGCCTTCCCAGGCTCCCAGCTGAATCAGCTGATCACGAATGCGTTGATTTAATGCCGGATCCTGCTGCCACAGTGGACCCTGATCAAAAGGCGTATCCTGCAGCTCTTTGCTGGTATAGCCGGTGATCTGATAGAAGGCTTCATTCAACGTGGTGATGACAAAGTTTTCATCCAGAATAAAGATCGCTTCACTGGAACTCTCAAAGGCCTGCCAGGCAAGGCGAAGACGTTCATCTCGTTGAATCTGACCGGTAATATCCCGTCGGGTACCGATCATTTTTAGGGCTTTGCCGGATAAAGGGTTACGGTCAATCACCCGGCCGGTATCTTCCAGCCAGCGCCATTGGCCGTTCTTATGGCGTATCCGGAACTGCACCTTAAACTGATCGGTATAACCTTTGAGCGTATCAACCAGAGCATTTCTCAGGGCCGGATAATCCTCTTCATGCACCAGAGGCTGAAGGTGCCCCATAAAGTGCGGCACTTCCTGCTCTGAATAACCAAAAAGCTGCTCAAAGTGGGAGTGGTAAATTTCATCCGAGGTCAGATCCCACTCCCATAAGCCTAAATCACTGGCTTCAATCGCTTTGGAATAGCGCTGGCGGTTCCGGTCGAGTTTCAGGCTGGTTTGTCGCTGCTCAGCCATGGCCGCTTTCAGGCGCTGATTGGTTTCGGAGAGCGCCTGAGTCCGTTCCTGAATCTGAGCTTCCAGATTGGCCTGTGCCTGTTGCAGTTTCTGTTCTGCCTCAGCCCGGATCTTTGCTTCCGCTTCGAGTTGCTGGTTCAGCTCCTGAGTAATTTCCTGCTCATGGGTAATCTGATTCAGCAGCAGGCGATTACGGACATTCTTACTCAGGGAGCTTTTTATCAGCAGATGATTGCGCCAGGCGCTGTAGAGCAAAAAGGCCAGAAAAACAGCAATGACCGAGGGCGCGATCAAAGGATCCGAATGGTTATATTCGAGTAGGATAAAGGGAATAAACGTGGGAAGAATAAAACCGAGATAGCTGATCAGCAGAGCCGAGAAGATGGCGCTGGCGTAGAGGGCAAGTCCGGTGATCGCCAGAATCACCACCGACTGCAGCAGTACACTGGATTCCGGTGCCAGAAATACCAGCAAAATGCCCCAGCAGCTGCCCACGAGCACGCCCCCCAGTGTAAACAGCCATCGCCACTTCTTCAGGCATGATGAGGTATCAGGGTTGGCGGCGTTTTCACTATTTTGCTGATTCTGATGCTTCTGAAAGCGGCTGTTAAGGCCAACCCCGCCCCAGGTCAGCAGGGCATAGGCGAAAAGCCAGAATCCCAGAAGCAGATTGTTGGTGTTGTTCCATAGCAGTGTGCAGCACACAAGGGCACAGCCCATACCCAGCCGGTAATAAGCGGTTGAGTCCCGATATAACAGAGTGAGCTGTTCACACAGAAGTGCTTGGCTGAAGGAGGCAGCATCAGCTTGCCCCTGCAGCGTTGACGGCTGTTCAGGGTGAGTCATGGTGGATGAGTACTCAGTGTGTCTTATTTTTGTTGTGTCAGCTGACGCTGAATGGCTCAATTCCCTTGAGTCTTATAGGGGCTAAGATAACAGAAGGCTCAAGGCTTCAGAATAGGCGGGTATGAGTTTTCGGTAACATATTGTGATAGAGTCTGAGCGATAAAAATCAGCCTGATTCCCTGATACTTTTGTTCCCAGAGATCTTTATTTCCCGATCAGTGCATCCGCCTCTGATCCGATTACTCGTCAAAATGACTGGAAAATTATGGAAGTTACACACCTTATCGATGTCCTTAATGACGCTCAACGTGAAGCGGTAACCGCTCCGGCGCAACACATGCTTGTTCTGGCCGGTGCCGGAAGTGGGAAAACACGGGTTCTTGTGCATCGGATCGGCTGGTTGGTTCAGGTTGAAGGTATCTCTCCTCACAGCATTATGTCGGTCACCTTTACCAACAAAGCTGCTGCCGAGATGCGGACCCGACTGGAAGCGCTTTTGAATCTGCCGATGCGTAACTTCTGGGTCGGGACTTTCCACGGTATTGCCCATCGTCTGCTACGTACGCACTGGCGTGATGCCAAGTTGCCGGAAAACTTCCAGATTCTCGATTCTGATGACCAGCTGCGCCTGATCAAGCGCCTGATGAAAGATCACGGTATTGATGACGAACGCTGGCCGCCCCGTCAGGTTCAGGGGTATATCAACGGCCAGAAAGATGAAGGCCGCCGTGCCGGTTACTTTATGGATACCGGAGACCGTTTCACCGCTACCATGAATCATCTTTACAGCCTGTACGAAGAGCACTGCCAGCGAACCGGCCTCGTGGATTTTGGTGAGCTGCTGCTGCGCGCCCATGAGCTGCTGCGGGATAATCCTCTGCTGCTGAAACACTATCAGGAGCGTTTCCGTCATATTCTGGTGGACGAGTTTCAGGATACCAACACCATCCAGTACGCCTGGTTGCGCCTGCTCACATCCGGTAGTGACAACTTACTGACCGTGGTTGGTGACGATGATCAGTCTATTTACGGCTGGCGCGGGGCCAAGGTCGAGAATATTCATCAGTTTGCTACTGACTTTGACGGCAGCAAAACCGTACGTCTGGAGCAGAACTACCGCTCGACCGGTACGATTCTGGAAGCGGCTAACAGCCTGATCGCCAACAACTTCGACCGCATGGGTAAAGAGCTCTGGACGGAAGGAAATGAAGGCGAACCCATCTCCCTTTATGCCGGTTTTAATGAGCAGGATGAAGCCCGTTTCATCGTCAACACCATCGAAAAATGGGTACAGGAAGGCGGCACCCGCTCCGAAAGTGCGATTCTGTATCGCTCCAACGCCCAGTCCCGGGTTCTGGAAGAAGCTCTGATCCGCGCCGGAACCCCTTACCGCATCTATGGTGGTCAGCGTTTCTATGAACGTCTTGAGATTAAAAATGCCCTGGCCTACCTGCGCCTGATCCAGAGCCGCAACGATGATGCTGCTCTTGAACGGGTTATCAATACGCCAACCCGTGGCATCGGTGCTAAAACCATCGATACCCTGCGTGAACTGGCCCGTAATGAAGGCTGCTCTCTGTGGGAAGCTGCAGGACACTGCATCGCCAACAAGATTCTGCCTGCCCGTGCGTTGTCTGCGCTGGGTGGCTTTATGACGCTGCTGGATCAGCTGGAAGACTCCGCCCATGAACTAAGCCTGCATGAGCTGGTGGATCATGTGAACGAAACCACAGGGCTGGTGGAGTTCCATCGTCAGGAGAAAGGCGAAAAAGGTCAGGCCCGGGTAGAAAACCTTGAGGAACTGGTCACCGCAGCCCGTGGCTTCACCCCGTCAGAAGATCCGGCGGAAACCGATGAAGATGAAGGTGCGGATACGCTGATTATGCTGCAGAGCTTTCTGTCAGAAGCCGCGCTGGATGCCGGTGAGCAGCAGGCGGATGAATACGAAGATGCTGTACAGCTGATGACCCTGCACTCGGCGAAAGGTCTGGAGTTCCCGCTGGTCTTTATGGCGGGTGTCGAGGAAGGCCTTTTCCCTCATAAAATGTCGATGGAAGATCCGACCCGTCTGCAGGAAGAGCGTCGTCTCTGTTATGTGGGCATCACCCGCGCCATGCAGAAGCTTTACATCACCTACGCAGAGATGCGCCGTTTACACGGCCGTGAAACCTATAACACTCCTTCCCGATTTGTGCGAGAAATTCCTGATCGTCTGATGGAAGAGGTGCGTCTGCGCGGCCAGATCTCCAAACCCGTAACCAGCAGTCGTGCCGGCTCCCAGTGGAAACCGACCGAAGCGCTGGATAGTGGCGATGACGGCCCGACACTGATGGTCGGGCAGCGGGTAAACCATGCTGTTTTTGGTGAAGGGATTGTACTAAATTACGAAGGACAGGGGCCGAAAGCCCGAATTCAGGTGAACTTCGACAGCGAAGGTGAGAAATGGCTGATGGCCGGTTTCGCTAAGCTGGAAGCGCTTTAACGGGATCATTTTCAGGCACCGGATCCGGAGCCTGAAAATACGCCTGTTTAAGCTGAAATTAACCCTTTTAAATCAAGGGTTAATTTCGCACCTTAAAGCCCGTGACACGGGCTATACGGCCTGCTGAGGATAGATGACTCCGTAATAGTGTAACCTGACTAAAAATCTGATAATTTTAGTAGGGATACACTAAAAAAATGAAAACAAGAATATAAAAATCAGGAGCTAATAAGCATGAAGCGTCGTGAGTTTGTAACCGCACTGGGTGTGGGCGCAGCAGGTGCTGTACTGGCTGGTTGTACCGGTTCTGAATCGGGCAGCGAAAAACAGCAGGCAAGCGCTAAGCAGGAAACGATTAAGTGGAAAATGGTAACCACCTGGCCGAAGAACTTCCCGGGTCTGGGTACCGCTGCTAACAGTCTTGCAGAAAAGATCACCAAAATGAGTGGCGGTCGTCTGGAAGTTAAAGTGTATGGTGCCGGTGAACTGGTACCCGCGTTTGGTGTATTTGATGCTGTATCCAGCGGTACAGCTCAGATGGGTCATGGTGCCTCTTACTACTGGAAAGGTAAGGCTCCGGCGGCACAGTTCTTTGCGGCAGTACCTTTTGGTCTGAACGCACAGGAAATCGCCAGCTGGATCTACTACGGCGGCGGTATTGAGCTGTGGAAAGAAGTTTACGAGCCATTCAACCTGATTCCTACTGCAGTAGGTAACACAGGTGTTCAGATGGCGGGTTGGTTCAACAAAGAGATCAACTCCCTTCAGGACCTGAAAGGTCTGAAAATGCGTATCCCGGGTCTGGGCGGTGAAGTGATTAACCGTGCCGGTGGTACAGCGGTAAGCCTGCCGGGCTCCGAGCTGTTCACCTCTCTGCAGACCGGTGCTATCGATGCGACCGAGTGGGTTGGCCCATACAACGATAAAGCCTTTGGTCTGTATAAAGCCGCGAAATACTACTACTACCCGGGCTGGCATGAGCCAGGTACCGTTCTGGAAGGTATGCTGAACAAGCAGGCGTTTGAAGCTCTGCCGGCAGATCTTCAGGAAGTGGTGATGGTTGCGACCCGTGCTGCTAACCAGGACATGATGGATGAGCTGACCTACCGTAACGCTCTGGCTCTGAAAGAGCTGGTTAACGATCACGGTACTGAGCTGCGCGAGCTGCCTTCTGAAGTTTATCAGGAGCTGCGTACCATCTCTGATGAAGTGGTATTTGAGGAAGCGAAGAAGGATGATCTGTCCCGTCGTATTTACGACTCCTTCATGAACTTCCGTAGTCTGTCTGAGGATTACCAGAAGATCTCAGAATATGCGTACCTGCATGGACGTATGATGACCAGCAAATAAGCGGTTATCCTTTAGCAGCCCTGGCTGCTGAAAACAAAAAAGAGGCCGGTTTTCACCGGCCTCTTCTTTTTTTACAGGGTTGAACCCTGCACTATCTCTGACTCTGGATACCTAAAAAGTATCAGGATTCCGGCACCGCCCGGATACGGCCATTGGCATCAATCGCCACCATGACAAACTTGGCATCAGAAACCTTAAACATCTCCAGCTCGTCACTTTCAAACGGTGGCTGAATCCAGGCTTCAACGCGCACGCTGATCGAGCTGTGGCCCACCTCTTCCACATGAGTATAAATACCCACTGTTGAACCAATACGGATGGGGCACAAAAAATCCATCTCACTGATCGCTACTGTCGCGGTGCGGCCTTTGGCCAGCTTACCGGCACTGATCTCTGCGGCCAGATCCATCTGGGAAACCAGCCAGCCACCGGCGATATCACCATAGATATTCGTATCCTGTGGTGTTGCGGCAATTTTTAGCGTCAGTTCACCCACCGGTGAAGGAATATCCTCAATATTATCAACGTTGCTCATTAGCTTTTCTTATTTGTCTGAGAGTGTTGTCAGGTCTGCCTGAAGATGTCGTCAGGCGTGCAATTTTCGATCCGTTATCTGTCAGGCGCAGACTATCACTAAATCCTGAAACTATCACTACTCCCTATGACCGACCGGGCAGGCTTCATTCCGTTACAAAAAGAGCGAATACACAGAATATGACATTCATATAACTGTCATATAGCACCCCTATAGTACACCCCATAGCAAGATAAATAGCTCTACAAACCCTATTTGGTAAACAGTAAGAACGGACGTAAAGTTCAGGAGATAACATGAAAATGAAGAAGATGATTGCAGCGGTATCTTTGGTAGCTGCAAGTGCTGTTACAGCCACTACAGCTAACGCTGCTGCAGAAGTTGATCCGAAGCTGCCAACTTACCAGAAAGCAAGCGGTGTCTCCGGGAACCTGTCTTCCGTTGGTTCTGATACTCTTGCCAACCTGATGACACTTTGGGCAGAAGAGTACAAGCGTACTTACCCGAACGTGAATATCCAGATTCAGGCGGCAGGTTCTTCTACTGCGCCACCGGCACTGACCGAAGGTACTGCAAACCTTGGCCCAATGAGCCGTAAGATGAAAGACAAAGAGCTGGAAGCATTTGAAAACCGCTTTGGCTACAAGCCGGTTCCTGTTCCGGTAGCGATCGATGCACTGGCTGTCTTTGTACATAAAGATAACCCGATTAAAGGTCTGAGCATTGAGCAGGTTGATGCGATTTTCTCCTCTACCCGTAAGTGTGGCGCTCCTGCTGAAGCGAAAAAATGGGGTGATCTGGGTCTGACGGGTGCATGGGCGAACCGTGATATCCAGCTGTACGGTCGTAACTCTGTATCCGGTACCTACGGTTACTTCAAGAAGAAAGCACTGTGTAAAGGTGACTTCAAGAACAGCGTAAATGAGCAGCCGGGTTCTGCGTCTGTTGTTCAGTCGGTAAGTACCTCTATCAATGCGATCGGCTACTCGGGCATGGGTTATAAAACGTCCAGTGTTCGTGCAGTGCCTCTGGCTAAGAAAGAAGGCCAGCCATACTACGAAGCGGATAACGACAACGCGATCAGCGGTAAATTCCCACTGTCCCGCTTCCTGTACGTTTACGTGAACAAGAAGCCAAACCAGCCACTGCAGCCGCTTGAGCGTGAATTCATCAAGATGGTGATGTCCAAGCAGGGTCAGGAAGTGGTTGTGAAGGACGGTTACGTTCCTCTGCCAGCTGCTGTAGCAGAGAAAACACTGAAAGCCCTGGGCATTAAGTAATTCGTTCCGGATAGACGTGAACAAGGATGTTCAGCAAGAACATGCTGAGAAAAGGGCGGGCGCTTAGTCTGCCCTTTTTTCTATCCCCTTTGACCGCCTGTCTGGTGTCATACAACTGTCATATAAGTGCAGTATTTTTTCCGCTATGAAAGAAAATAGCCCAAACGCCCCTGTCATCGATTTTGATACTCCGGCACTGCGTATGCACCGGAAGATCAGGTCGTTAAAAGATAAAGTCGCCGAAGTCGGTATTGGTATTGGTGGGATTAGTGTGATCGTTGCGGTCCTGCTGATCTTTATTTACCTGCTGTACGAAGTAATCCCTCTGATGAAATCGGCCAGTGTTGAACCCGTTGCGGAATATCAGATGCCGGCAACCTCTGTGCGTGCTGATGAGGCTAAAACCCTCTATCTGGCAACTGAGGAGCAGGCTGAGGTCGCAATGCGCCTGACCAGTGTTGGTGAGGTCGTGTTCTTCAGTGTTGCAGATGGTCAGGTGGTTGACCGCGTTCAGCTGAATATCCCGCAAGGTGTTGAACTGACCTCTGTACAGTCCTCAGGATCGGCCAAGAATCTTCTGGCGCTGGGTCTTTCAGATGGTCGCGTCATGCTGATTAAAGACCGCTACCGGATCACCTATCCGGATGACAAGCGTCTGATTACACCACGCATTGATTACCCTTATGGCGAAGAGCCGCTGGTGATCAGTGAATCCGGTGGTGCTCTGACGAAAATTGCGGTCAGCGAAACCGACTACAGTCTTCTGATTTCAGCCGTGTCGGCTGATAAGAAAGCTCATCTTGTTCAGTATCTGAAGGAAGAGTCTCTGCTGGGTGATATTACGATCGAGCGTAACCCGGTGCAGCTGCCTGTCATTGAAAATGATATCTACAGCATCCTCATCGGCCCTGACCAGAACTGGATCTACATGGTCAGTAATAAGGGTACCGTTGATGTGGTGGATGCCCGTGATATTGATTCCCCTAAACTGAACGCCCGCCTGAAAATTACCGAGCAGAACAGTGGCATCGGTGACGTAAAACTGCAGCTGGGTGGTATCTCGCTGCTGGTGGGTGACAAGAAAGGTCAGCTGTCTCAGTGGTTCCTGGTGCGTGATGACCAGAACGAGTGGGCGCTGAAAAATATCCGTAGCTTTACCCATGACAGCACCCCTGTTGCTCTGATGTTACCGGAACATCGCCGTAAAGGTTTCCTGATGCTGGATGAGAAAGGCCAGCTGAATATCTACAGCACAACAGCCGAACGTACCATGCTGACCGAGCGTGTTCTGGATCAGGCGCCGGTTGCCGGAGCGATTAGCCCGAGAGCGGACTTCCTGCTGCTGGAGCGTCAGGATGGTGTGCTTCAGACGTTTGAGGTGCATAACAAGCACCCGGAAGTGTCCTGGACGTCGCTTTGGAACAAAGTCTGGTATGAGAGCTATGAAGAGCCTGAGTACACCTGGCAGTCTTCTGCTTCTACGAATGAATTTGAGCCGAAATACAGCCTGATGCCGCTGGCCTTCGGTACCCTGAAAGCCGCCTTCTACGCCATGATTGTGGCGACACCGCTGGCGATCTGTGGCGCGATCTACACCGCTTACTTTATGGCTCCTGCCCTGCGTCGCAAAATCAAACCGGTTATCGAGTTGATGGAAGCGCTGCCGACGGTAATTCTGGGTTTCCTGGCAGGTCTTTTCCTGGCGCCTTATCTGGAAAACAACCTGCCGGGTATCTTTGCCCTGCTGATCCTGTTGCCGATCGGTATGGTGGCCTTTGGTTTCGCCTGGGCGCAGATGCCGGACCGGATACGCCATGCGGTTCCTGATGGCTGGCATGCGGCGCTGATGGTGCCGGTTGTGCTGCTGGTAAGCTGGTTCGCTCTGGGTATGAGCAGCTCTCTTGAGATCGCTCTTTTCGATGGCGATGTCCGTTCCTGGCTGACCGATGAAATGGGTATTCCTTTCGACCAGCGTAATGCTCTGGTGGTGGGTCTGGCGATGGGCTTTGCGGTGATTCCAACCATCTTCTCGATTACTGAAGATGCGATCTTCGCTGTACCTAAGCACCTGAGCTACGGCTCTCTGGCGCTGGGTGCAACCCCATGGCAAACCCTGACCCGTGTGATCCTACCAACAGCCAGTCCGGGTATTTTCTCTGCGGTCATGATCGGTATGGGCCGTGCAGTGGGTGAAACCATGATTGTACTGATGGCCACCGGTAATACCCCGATTATGGATGCCAATATCTTTGAAGGTATGCGTACTCTGGCAGCCAATATTGCGGTAGAGATCCCTGAATCGGCTGTGGGAAGTACTCACTATCGAATCTTGTTCCTGGCAGCTTTTGTGCTCTTTATGTTTACTTTTGTGGTGAACACCCTGGCAGAGCTGGTGCGTCAGAGACTGCGTAAAAAATATGGCGCTCTGTAAGCGACCCGGAGTGAAAGGAAAACGTTATGCGTGAATCATTAGGTAACTGGACCAAAAGCGGATCCCCCTGGATCTGGCTGAATGCTGGTGCCGTTGCGATCAGTGTGATTATGGTGATCGGCCTGCTGGTATTGATCGCTGTCCGTGGTCTGGGGCATTTCTGGCCTTCGTCCATTATGGAAGCTGAGGTCAAAGAGTTTAACGGCAACAGTTTCCACATCGTCGGTGAAATGGTTGAAACGGTCTCCGTACCGGCAGAGCAGGTTCGTGCGGCCGGTATCGAGCTGGACACCACCGAAGAGCTGGTTGAGCGTCACCTGATCAAGATTGGTAACCGTGATGTACACGGTTCCGATTTCCGCTGGGTGCTGGCTGATTTTATTCAGGATGTTCACTACCCGGAAAGCATGATCGCGGTTGAGCGTCATGAATGGGGTAACTTTTACGGCTACCTGCTGGCGCTGAAAGAGCGCGGAGAAACCGTTGCCGTTCAGGCTCAGGGTGAAAACAGCATCTGGTCGGAGTTCAAAAAACGGGTTGATCGTGCAGTTGAGATCCATGATGAGATCTATCAGATCGAAAAGCATGAGATTGGCCGTATTAACTACGCTATTGAACGCCTGCGTCTGAAAGAGCGTCGTCTGGAACTGGATGGCGAGAACACGCCTGAGAACCTGGCTGAGCTGAATGCTGAGCGCGCCGTGCTTGATGCTGAATATGAAGTGTTACAGGAGCAACTGACCGATCTTTACTCAGCGGCTACCCGTGACAGCTTCGTGGCACAGGCGATGAATGGTCAGGAAGTTGAAGTTTCCCTGAGCAAGGTCGTTCGTGTTTATCAGCCAAACAGCATGGGCCTGCTGGATAAAATCGGATTCTATGGCCAAAAGCTGTGGGAATTCGTCACGGCAGAGCCTCGTGAGGCGAATACTGAGGGTGGTATCTTCCCGGCGATCTTCGGTACCGTCATGATGGTGTTGCTGATGTCGATCCTGGTAACGCCATTCGGGGTGATCGCGGCTGTTTATCTGCGTGAATACGCGAAACAGGGCCTGATTACCCGCATGATCCGTATCGCGGTGAACAATCTGGCCGGTGTTCCGTCCGTTGTTTATGGTGTGTTTGGTCTGGGCTTCTTCATCTACTTCCTGGGTGGCAATATCGATCAGCTCTTCTTCCCGGAAGCGTTACCGGCACCAACCTTTGGTACACCGGGTCTGATGTGGGCCTCTCTGACACTGGCGCTGCTGACCTTGCCTGTTGTGATTGTTGCTACCGAAGAAGGTCTGGCACGTATCCCGATGTCGGTACGTGAAGGTTCTCTGGCGCTGGGCGCAACCAAGGCAGAAACCCTGTGGCGTGTGGTACTGCCGATGGCAAGTCCTGCCATGATGACAGGTGTGATTCTGGCGGTAGCCCGTGCTGCTGGTGAGGTAGCTCCCCTGATGCTGGTAGGTGTTGTGAAGCTGGCACCGAGTCTGCCGCTGGATGGTAACTACCCTTACCTGCACCTGGATCAGAAATTTATGCACCTGGGCTTCCACATCTACGATGTGGGCTTCCAGAGTCCGAATGTTGAAGCGGCCCGCCCACTGGTTTATGCCACGGCGCTGCTGCTGGTGATCGTGATCGCACTGCTGAATATGAGTGCCATCGCTATCCGTAACCATCTGCGTGAGAAGTACAAATCCCTGGAGATGTAACTCCGGATTCGCCATTGGTAAAAACGCAGTTAGACTGAATAACGAATTAAAGAGAGTGTTCCTATGGAAGCTCAAGCTGAAAAGACAACGACCGCAGCGCCGGTAAATGCTGAAATGGCAAACACAGTAACAGGTTCTGATATGACTGAAACTCAAAACGTGACCGGCACTCAGGATCAACCGGCCGCACACGAAACCAAAAGCCATAGTATCGATATTAGCTCTATGAACCGTGGTGACGGTGCTGCACTTTCTCTGGAACAGGAAACGACCTGTCTGGAAGTGCGCAATATGGATCTTTTTTATGGTGAGAAGCAGGCGCTGTTTGATGTCAATATGACGATTCCAAAGCAGCGTGTTACCGCATTTATTGGTCCGTCAGGTTGTGGTAAATCCACCCTGCTGCGTAGTCTGAACCGTATGAATGATCTGGTGGACGGCTGTCGCATCACAGGCGAAATCAATATGGAAGGTCAGAACATCTACCAGAAAAACGTTGATGTGGCTGAGCTGCGTCGCCGTGTGGGTATGGTGTTCCAGAAGCCAAACCCGTTCCCGAAATCGATCTACGAAAACGTGGCCTATGGCCTGCGTATTCAGGGCATTAATAAAAAGCGCCTGCTGGATGAAACTGTAGAATGGGCACTGCGTTCTGCGGCTCTGTGGGATGAGGTTAAAGATCGTCTGCATGAAAGCGCACTGGGTATGTCCGGTGGTCAGCAGCAGCGTCTGGTGATCGCCCGTACGATCGCGGTAAAACCTGAAGTTCTGCTGCTGGATGAACCGGCATCGGCGCTGGACCCTATCTCCACGCTGAAGATCGAAGAGCTGATCTATGAGCTGAAAGATAAGTTCACTATCGCTATCGTGACCCACAACATGCAGCAGGCGGCGCGAGTTTCTGACTACACTGCCTTTATGTATATGGGTAATCTGATTGAGTTTGGTAACACCGATATGCTGTTTACCAACCCGAAAGAGAAGAAAACCGAAGACTACATCACCGGCCGTTACGGTTAACAGATAACCCGGGCGAAGCTGTTTCAGCTTCGCTTTCCGGTTTCTGGCCGGTTATTTGAACCATCGATTTTGTAACGTCTCACTGGTTTTTAACTCACCCTTGCATCTTCTCAGACGAAGCCAAGGGTTAAAACGCATATAAAGGTATTGCCATGGAAATCACAACTGAAACCCATAGCCATCACATTTCCCAGCAGTTCAACAACGAGCTGGAAGACCTGAAAACCCATCTGCTGGCCATGGGTGGTCTGGTAGAGAAGCAGGTTCA
Organism: Oceanospirillum sp.; assembly: GCA_048264105.1. Lineage (GTDB taxonomy): Bacteria > Pseudomonadota > Gammaproteobacteria > Pseudomonadales > Halomonadaceae > Oceanospirillum. The sequence goes on along the minus strand of JBLXDJ010000003.1, from coordinate 568,997 downwards.
GGACGCTATTTACGCACTGACCGAAGGCGACAGCGCTGTTGCGGAAGAGGTTCGTGCCAACGACCGTAATATCAACGAAATGCAGATCAGCATCGATGAAGAGTGCACCCGTATTCTGGCCCGTCGCCAGCCTGCGGCCAGTGACCTTCGTCTGGTGATGGCGGTAACCCGCGCGACTTCAGATCTGGAGCGTATCGGTGATGAGGCTTCTAAAATTGCCCGTCATGCGATTCAGCTGGCAGAGGAAGGCGAATCACCAAGAGGTTATATCGAAACCCGTCATATCGGTAATCATGTTCGCAACATGGTGAAAGATGCTCTGACCTCTTTTGCCCGTTTCGATACCGATCTGGCGCTTTCTGTTGCTCAGGAAGATAAAGCGGTGGATCTGGAATACCGTTCTGCTATGCGTTCGCTGGTCACCTTTATGATGGAAGATCCCCGTGCTATCAGTCGTGTATTGAATGTGATCTGGGTATTGCGTGCCCTGGAGCGTATCGGTGATCACGCCGATAACATCGCTGAGTATGTGATCTATCTGGTTAAAGGCATGGATGTACGCCACTCCTCACCGGAAGCGATCGAGCGCCGTCTGAGTAACGATTAATTCTCAGATGCACAAAGATCAGCGCGATATCTGCTGATGAAAAAAGGAGCTTCGGCTCCTTTTTTTGTGCCCGATAGCTTCCTAAAGCGCATTCTCTGTAAGGATTAATTAAAAAGTGTAAATTACACCCGTATTTAGTCAAAACATGACTGGTTGGAACTTTATTCACACCTGTGGGTAGAGTTACTATCCCCACGGGAGCCAACACCTCTTTTTTACCGGACGCTCCCGACAGACACTGTTACTGCTGAAACTGAGGTTGTATGACACATATCTTTTCAGGCCCTGCTGCGTTGGCAGCAGGTTTTCGTTTAATGGTTACCCCCGGCATGAAGCGCTTTGTGCTGGTGCCTCTGCTAAGCAACATTATTATTTTATCCGGCTTTATCTGGCTGACGCTGGGGCTGATTGATGGCTGGATGGAGGGGCTGATCGCCTCTCTGCCGGAGTGGCTGAGTTTCCTTGGCTGGCTGCTGTGGCCGCTGGCGCTGATCGCCATACTGGGTTTCGTGCTCTACGGTTTTAATGCCACTACAGCGCTGATTGCCGCCCCTTTTAACGGCCTGCTGGCCGAGAAGGTGGAGCTGAAACTGCGCAATGGTCAGGTCAGCTTTCCCGATGAAGGCATCGGCGAAATGGTCAAACGTTCTCTGGAGCGGGAGCTGCAGAAACAGTGGTTCTTCCTTAAGCGGGTGCTGGTGCTGCTGATTATCAGCTTTATCCCGGTGGTGAATCTTATCAGCCCCCTGCTATGGTTTATGTTCTCCGTGTGGATGCTTTCGGTGCAGTATATGGACTATCCGATGGATAACCATAAGATCGACTTCCATGCGATGCAGCGCCGGTTAAAACAGAACTGGTGGCACACGGTAAGCTTTGGTCTGGTGTGTTATCTGCTGATGTTTGTCCCTCTGATTAATTTGATTTTTATGCCCGCTGCGGTTGCCGGTGCAACCTGGCTATGGGTTCAGCAGATGTCGGTTTATCCTGACGCTGCCCTTGAGCTTCCATCCGGTATGAAGGATATCTGAGAAAAATTATGAAAACGGCCCGAATACTTGTTGTTGATGATGCGAAATTCACCCGGGATCTGATGGTGAAGGCGGTTAAAGCAGAATATCCTCAGTTTGAAGTGGAGACTGCTCAGGATGGGCGTAAAGCTCAGAAACTGCTGGAGATCGGCCGCTTTGATCTGGTGCTGTGTGACTGGGAGATGCCGGAGATGTCCGGTATTGAGCTGTTAACCTGGTTGCGGGAGCATGACGACAGCCGCAACAAAGAAGCGCCTTTTATCATGGTGACCTCGCTCGGTGATAAGGAGTACGTTGTTGAGGCCGCTCAGCATGGTGTGACTGATTATGTCACCAAGCCTTTCAACAATGATCAGCTGATCAGCAAAGTAACCAAGCAGCTGGTAAAGGCCGGAATTATTTCCCGGGAAGAGCTGGCAGAGATCATGAACCGCCGTAACCGGGTGATGGGCGGTGGCAGCACGGCTAATGTACTGACCAGCAAACAGGGCATGCAGGCGACGTCATCTTCTGCATCGGGCAATCGCCGTGTGCGGGGCAAAGCGATGCTGATGTTCGGCGAGAATAAGCTACCGGTGGTGATTCGTGAGCTGAACACCCAGGAAGTGGTGGTGATGGCGAAGCGTGGGCAGGCGATACCTGAGCTGTTTGAGGAGCTGTCGGTTGGCTTTATCGCTGGTACCGGTGAGCAGCAGATGCGTCTGACGGCAAACGGCTGTGTCATTCTGATGCAGGCTCAGGAGAAGCGCACCAACGCAGAGGCTGTCTACGTTGGCGTTCGCTTTACCGATCTGGATCAGAAATCGTCGCAGTTACTCTCTAAAATCATCGCCCGACTGAGCAGCTAAGTCCGACAGTTCAGGGCTATGGGCCAGAGCAGAAGATGAGGTTCTGGCTTCCTCCCCCGGCCTTACCAGGCGAATATCGGGGAATATGCAGCTAAAGCGGGTACCCTTGCCCACTTCACTTTTGATATCCAGCTTGGCGTTATGGCGCAGCAATACGTGCTTCACAATCGCTAAGCCAAGACCCGTACCACCGGTTTCTGCAGAGCGGCCTTTATCCACCCGGTAAAAACGCTCTGTCAGCCGCGGCAGGTGCCGGGCATCGATCCCTTCTCCGTTATCTTCCACCGTCAGAACCGCATCGCTGCTATGGGGCGGCTCCTGCCAGGTCATTGTGATCGTCGAACCCGGCGGTGTGTATTTCACAGCGTTAAACACCAGATTAGAGATGGCGCTTCGCAGCTCATTCTCGGAACCTATCACCTGAGCTGCGGTTTGCAGGTCGATATGAATCCTGTGTTCTTTCTCTCCACTGAGCAGCAGCGCATCCTGCATGATGCTTTCCAGCATCAGCCCAATCTCAATGTGTTGTTGCTGACCTTCGATATCGGTGGTTTCCAGTCGGGAGAGCAGCAACAGGTCGTTAATAATGTTCTGCATCCGGCGTGATTGCTGTTGCATCTGGCCGGTGGCGCGTCCCCAGCGTGGCGGTAACTGATCGCTGTAATCGGCAAATGTCTCCAGATAGCCGTTAATCACCGTCAGAGGTGTTCTCAGTTCGTGGGATACGTTGGCGACAAAGTCCTTACGCATCTGCTCCAGACGGTACAGACGGGTGATATTACGCACCAGCATCAGACGCTCGTTACGGCCAAAGATGGTGATCTGGTATTCCAGCATCACGTTGTCATCCATGGGGGAGGTCAGTACCAGAGGGTCCTGATAATCCTGTTTGTCGTAGTAACTGATGAAGCGGGGATCCCGCAGCAGGTTGGTCAGGGCCTGTCCCTTATCAGAGGGATGGCGAAAGCCCAGCAGGCCTTCTGATGCCCGGTTCCACCATTCAAGACAGCCATGCTGGTCGATCATGACAACGGCATCCCGCAAGGCACCACTGGAGCGCTGCACCTTGTTGATAATTTCTGTCAGGCGTTGCTGTTGCTGCTGATAACGGCGCTGATGACGGTACATCTTGTCAAACAGGTGTCCCCAGATGCCCCAGCTTTCAGGTGGCTCATCGTTGGGGTTGTGTTCCAGCCAGTGATCAAGGCGCTGCATAAAGCGCAGTGCAAAAACGACGTAGATTCCCATCACGGTGGCCAATGCCCAGGCCATAGAGCCAGACAACCAGCCAATGAAGGCTGAAAACAAGGCGATATATACGATCCGTGTGAGTTCTGCTTGCCAGATTGGAGTCACAAGCGAATACCTTACTTCTTGCCGGTAGAAGCTGAACCATTAGGAAAACGGCCTGATCTGCAGTAACACAGGTCAGGCCGTCCGGGTGTTCAGCAGTTGGAATAACCAGAGTCAGACCTTAACGGAAAAACGATAACCTGTCCCGCGTACGGTTTGAATCAGATGCTCATGCTGATCGCCCAGTGCTTTTCGCAGGCGACGGATATGAACATCTACAGTGCGCTCTTCAACATAGACGTTGCCGCCCCACACCTGATCCAGCAGCTGATTACGGGTATAGGCCCGTTCCTGATGGGTCATAAAAAACTGCAGCAGACGAAACTCAGTCGGGCCGATTTCCAGTGGCTCACCCTGAGAGGTGACACGGTGGCTGGCGGGATCCAGTGTCAGTCCATCCACATCCACTGGGTCTTCAATACCCTTGGGTGTGGTGCGACGCAGTACCGCTTTCAGGCGTGCAACCAGCTCCCGTGGAGAAAAAGGCTTGGTGATGTAGTCATCAGCACCGGCTTCCAGTCCCTGTACCTTGTTGTCTTCTTCGCCTTTAGCGGTGAGCATAATAACCGGCGTTTCTGCCGTTACCGGGTCGCGTTTCAGGCGGCGGGCCAGTTCGACACCGCTGGTGCCCGGCATCATCCAGTCGAGAAGAATCAGATCGGGACGTTTGTCGATCACCATCGCATGGGCTTGCTGCGCATTTTCAGCTTCCAGACAGGTGTAGTCTGCCATCTCAAGCGCAACAGCGATCATCTCCCTGATCGGGGCTTCGTCATCTACTATCAGGACGGTTTTTCCTGTCATTTCCGTGTTCCCGTCTAAGTCGGTTATGTCATCAATAAGCACGTATTACAGCGGGTAAATATGACAATAAGATGACATGATGACGTTTGTGTGAACTTCAGCGGAGCCGGTCAGAGCCCCTGCCTGCTATTTCACAGCATAGTCGACAATGATCCCCAGCAGAATCAGAACACCGACCCAGTGGTTATTCAGGAAGGCTTTAAAGCAGTCTTCCCGCTTACGATGGAAAATCAGTTTCGTCTGATAGGCAAAGAGAGCGACCCCGCCGGCAAGACCCAGATAGAAGAACAGACCCAGGCCTTTGTGGGCTGCCATAATCAGCAGTGCACAAACCGCCAGAATCTGCAGCAGAGCGATGATATGGCGATCCAGTTCGCCAAACAGAATGGCGGTGGATTTAACGCCAATTTTGACATCATCGTTACGGTCTACCATGGCGTACTGGGTGTCATACGCCACCGTCCAGAGTAGTTTTGCTGCAAACAGCAGCCAGGCTTCGACCGGAACGCTATTGGTCTGTGCGGCATACGCCATAGGAATCGCCCAGGAGAACGCAGCCCCCAGTACCACCTGCGGCAGATGGGTATAGCGCTTCATAAAGGGGTACATAAAGGCCAGCATGATCCCGCCAAGAGAGAGCAGAATGGTCAGCGGATTGGTCATCAGAACCAGCCCGAAAGAGATCAGTCCGAGTACGATAAACAGGCCGATCGCTTCTTTTGCGGTGACATCGCCGGTGGCCAGCGGGCGCTCTTTGGTACGTTCCACATGGCCGTCGATCTTGCGATCGGCAAAATCATTAATCACACAGCCCGCCGCACGCATGCTGATCACACCCAGAACAAAGATCACCAGTACATCCCAGTCAGGAATACCTTCAGCGGCAATCCAGAGCGCCCACAGTGTCGGCCAGAGCAGCAGATAGGTGCCTATCGGGCGGTCGATTCGCATCAGCTTGATATAGTGGGGAAACTGCTGTTGCAGATGTTGGGTCAATGCAGGTGATGACATCAGAAGGATCCTCTGGCCTTGTACCGGTCGGTTCGGAACGTTTCAGGGCTGAAGCTTTAAATGCTGGCGAAAAGGTTCAAGAAACAACTCGGTCACCAAAAGGGGTGACTGACGAATCTCGAACGTTGAACGTCTGCCCCAGATAAAGGGAGCGCAAAATTCAGGCTCGCGATGGGCGATCTCCTGAGATGTACGCTGCGTATGAGCGTTTTTGAACAGTACACTACCTAACGACCGGTTGCCCAGCAGCATAAGATGACGATTGCCCAGACGCAGCGTAGAAAGAGGAATAACGGTACGGGCAAAGACCCAAGGCTGGTTGATGCCGTGCAGAATCACCTGACGTATCACGGCATAATCCTGTGTTGCCATACCCAGTAACCGACACTCATTCAGCGCCGGTCGCAGCAGGCGTTGTTGCAGCAGCTGTACATGGAAACGCTGCCCGCTGACCTGCTTCAGTCTGCGGGTCAGAGAGGTGCTGTCGGTCAGCCAGTCCAGCCAGGCGTCATCAGGCTGAACTTGTCCCGGCGTATGTGGGGACATCCAGTTGAGTTGTTCCCATTCCGGGCGGGATGCTGCCCTTTGAGATGTCAGTTGCTGCAGATCCAACACATACCTCTTTATTCCATCTTTTAATGCTGCCGGATTCTATCACAGAAGGGGAAAAAACCTTTGCATCCCGCATGGGGGGCTGCTTAAATATCTGCGGTCATACACGGATTAAATAGCAATAACAAAGAGGATAACGCATGCGTAAGCCTGAACTGGCAGCAGCGATCGCCGAAAAAGCGGAGCTGTCTAAAGATAAAGCAAATGAAGTTCTGAATGCTATGTTAGATGAGATCACTGGCGCGGTAGCCAAAGGTGATTCTGTTTCCCTGATTGGCTTTGGTACTTTCTCAGTACGTGAGCGTAGTGCTCGTAAGGGTAAAAACCCTCAGACAGGCGAGCCGATGGATATTCCGGCAAGCAAAACTGTAGGCTTTAAAGTCGGTAAGAAGCTGAAAGATGCTGTTGACTGCTAAGACCTGTAGTAAATAAAAAAACCCGCAATGTTCAGCACTGCGGGTTTTTTTGTGTCGGCAGAAAATAGCCTGAGAAGATTACTTGCTGGCTTTTTCCAGCATCTCCGCCAGGGAGTTGAGTTCTTCGTTGAAACCGCTGACATCTTCCACCGCTTCTTCAACCAGAGAGCGATCCAGATGCAGGCGGGTCAGCATGGTTTCAGGCAGTTTGCCTAACCGGACTTCCCCATCGTTCTGCACCAGCTGATTCACCACGTAGAGCAGGTTGGCGTACTCGTGATGCAGGCCCTCATAGGAGGCGTTATGCAGATGACGGATCGCACTGCAGACCTCATCCGGAATCCCCCAGCTCTGGAACAGATAGCTGCCGATCTGCTCCCGGGTGATACCAAACAGAAAACGCTCAATATACATCGCCGGCACGTGCGGATTGGCTTCCTGATAACGGCAATAAAGCGAGAAGTACGGCGGGAAAACCTCGGCAATCACCAGATAACCAAAGTTATTTACCAGTCCTGACAGATAGCTCAGGCCAACCACCGGACGGTGGGCCGATGGAATCTGTTTCACCAGACGCTCCATCAGCATCGCTTTCATAACGGCTTCGCGCCAGTAGTTGCGATAGCCAAAGACGCCATCGCTTGGCATCTTGATGTTTTTACCCAGAGAAAGACCCAGCGACAGGTTCATGGTCAGATCGAAACCCAGCACGCGGATCACCGCATCCTGAATTGAGCGAATCTGCCCCGGCAGACCGTAATAGGGCGAGTTTGCCCAGCTGATCACCTGGGACGCCAAACTTGGATCAGACTCGACAATAGCGGCCAGATCGTCACCATCAGCATGGTCGTTGTTACGCAGCATGATGATGTTGTGCGCGCTCAGTGGCAGCGGTGGAATTTCGATGCTTTCCGCTAAACGGGTGCGGATACGGCGGGAGGTGATGGTCTCAACTGCCGCTTTAATCTCCATCTCGTCCTGATCCACCGCTGTCAGGTTAGGGCGGATCGATACCAGAGGGATGGCAAACTGTTCGATGCGGGCGCTGGTGTTAAATTCTTCAATCAGTGCCTTGTACTCGTCACTGCTGAACTCAAATAACCACGCCGGATCACCGGATTCGGTAAAGATGGTTTCATTATCAAAGCAGCGGCTGTCCACGACCAGATCGTAGTCGATCACCTCGGGCAGCGCCGGAACCGACTGAATCTTTTTACGCTTTAACAGGGAATGTTTGGCATCCGGAGTGATCGCGCGGTAATCCTGATAGAGCTTCATATCCAGCAGGCAGTGAGCCGGAAATGCCATCAAATGACGAACACCATCCGGATCTTCAAGCACCGATGAGCGAACCAGCTGTTTAGCGGTTGCCCGGTTGCGGGGAACCAGACGGCTCTTCAGTTGCTGAGGAAAGTTTTCCGGTGAAACGGACTGTGACAGACTTTCCTTAAGGGCTTGTATTAATCCTTGAAGGGACATGGTGATCTCCAGCTAAAAACTCCTGTAATTATACCTACTATGCCTTAGAGGAAGATATAAGAACATGGTCACAAACATGTATTTTCAATGGCTTATTCTGCTTTTTCCGTCACGCTGAACACTAGACCTGAGCGTACTGATCTGCATCTCCCAGCCAGCGATCAACCAGTGGTGACAGGTGATCCGGATAGTGCTCAAGGAGCTGGTTCGCCGCCTGATTGACCTCGGCCAGCAGATACTGATCGCGTACCAGATCGGCGATTTTCATCTGAGCCAGACCTGTCTGGCGGGTACCTAGTACCTCACCGGGGCCGCGCAGTTCCAGATCCTTCTCGGCGATCCTGAAGCCATCCTGTGTTTCCCGCATAACCGCCACCCGGGCTTTACCGTTATAAGACAGTGGGCTGTGATAGAGCAGAACACAGTAGCTCTGCTGATCGCCCCGCCCTACCCGTCCCCGTAGCTGATGCAGTTGTGACAGACCCAGTCGTTCCGGGTTCTCGATCACCATCAGGGTCGCATTCGGGACATCAACCCCGACCTCAATCACCGTTGTGGCGACCAGGAGCTGTAACTCGTTGGCTTTAAAGCGCGCCATGATCTCGGCTTTTTCCTGCGCCTTCATCCGGCCATGTACCAGACCGATGTTCAGTCCCTGCAGACGTTCTTTGAGGTCTTCAAAGGTTGTTTCAGCAGCCTGACATTGCAGCGCTTCAGAGTCTTCAATCAGGGTGCAGACCCAGTAAGCCTGTTTACCCTGATGGCAGGCAGCAGCGATACGCTGAATAATCTCATCCCGCCGGGTATCCGCCAGTGCAACGGTTTCAATCGGTGTACGCCCCGGAGGTAGCTCATCGATGACCGAGGTGTCCAGATCTGCATAGGCGCTCATCGCCAGCGTCCGGGGGATGGGGGTTGCGGTCATAATCAGCTGGTGTGGGTAGAGATCCCCTTTCTGACCTTTCTCACGCAGACTCAGGCGCTGATGAACACCAAACCTGTGCTGTTCATCGACAATAATCAGCCCCAGTTTTTTAAATTCGACACTTTCCTGAAACAGAGCGTGCGTCCCGACCACCAGAGAAGCGCCACCGGCGATCTGCTCCAGTTGGGTTTGTCGGGCTTTGCCTTTGAGCTTGCCCGCCAGCCAGGCAACATCCAGCCCCAGAGGGGTAAACCATTGGGTAAAGTTATTGAAGTGCTGCTCCGCCAGAATCTCGGTAGGAGCCATCACCGCAACCTGATAACCGGCTTCAATCGCTTCCAGTGCCGCCATGGCAGCCACCAGTGTTTTACCGGCACCCACATCGCCCTGCACCAGTCGCAACATAGGGCTGGCCTGTTGGATATCCTGCCGGATCTCGCTGATCACCCGGCTTTGAGCACCGGTGAGTGGGAACGGCAGCTGAGCCAGCATCTGCTGACTCATTTTGCCTGTGCTTCGGAAAGCCGGGGCTTTGTGGTGTTTATGCTGCTGGCGCAGCTTTAACAGGCTCAGCTGCTGGGCGATCAGCTCTTCCATAATCAGACGGTGCTGGCTGGGATGTTTGTACAGGGTCAGTTCATCCACCGGAGCATCCGGCGGTGGCTCATGCAGTAGTTGCAGGGATTCTTTCAGTGAAGGCAGGTTGGGAAACAGGCTTTTGGGCAGCCAGTCGACCACTTCCGCTTTCTTCAGTTCTGCCAGAGCCAGATGAATCAGCTGGCGCAGGCGGTTCTGGGTCAGCCCCTCGGTCAGCGGGTAGATCGGGGTCAGATGGTCATCCATCTCAACCGGCTGATCCTGAGCCACCAGCCGGTATTCCGGGTGATAGAGTTCCAGTCCGTTGGAACCGGGACGGGCTTCCCCGTAACAGCGCACCAGCGCTCCTTTCTGAAATTGATTCTTCTGCGCCATATTAAAGTGGAAAAAACGCAGAGTGATGCTGCCGGTACCATCGCTCAGCCGCACAACCAACGCCCGTCGCCGTCCCTTGGTGACATCCGCCAGAGCCACATGACCGACCACTACCACTTCATCGCCACGACGAATCATGCCGATGGGAGTGACCCGGGTACGGTCCTGATACCGTAAAGGAAGATGAAACAGCAGATCTTCAACGCTGTGGATGCGAAGTTTAGCCAGCTTCTCTGCCAGCGCCGCCCCTACGCCTTTCAGCACCGTGACCGGCTGAGTCAGTTGCTCCGAGCCCAGTGCTGATCGGGAAGGGCTGGGCTTTTTACCGGATTTGGCGGCAGTTTTGCTGGCTGGCATGTCCTGTCCATCTGCTGATGATGATTGATACGGGTGCTCCTGAGAAAAACGCTCAGGCACAGTCCGGCGGTTGATGGCAGTGGTTTAACAGCACGCTTTACTTGTATGATGGTCATACCACTTAAAAGTAAAAAAGCTTAACACGGCTTTAAATCACAACTTCGCAAAGGATGCGTGCTGGCCAATCTGTCAGACGCCGGATTAATCAGATAATAGAGATTCCCGGGGAGAGAAGAAAGATGAGTGCTCAGGAGATTTTGATTGTAGGGTGCGGCGATATTGGTAGTCGGACTGCCCGCCGCTTATTAGCAGAAAATCATAAGGTTTATGGTGCGCGTCGTAATCCGCAGAATCTGCCGGAAGGCGTACAGCCTGTAACGCTGGATGTTGCTGACCCTGAATCCTGGCAGGCACTGTCTGATCAATCGCCAGCCCTGAAGCCTGATTACATTATCTACTCGGTGGCTGCCGGAGGTTTCTCGGAAGAGTTTTATCAGAGCGCCTATCAGGAAGGCGTAAAGCAGATGCTGCGCTGGCTGAAAAAGAGTAAGCAGTCACCCAGGCATATTCTGTTTGTTTCCAGCACCAGTGTTTATGGTCAGACCGAGGGTGAAACGGTGGACGAGTCCACTAAGCCTCATCCGTCGGGTTTTGCCGGCAGCATTATGCTGAAAGCTGAAGAGGCGTTGCGCAAAAGCGGCCTGAATCATAGCTGCGTGCGTTTCTCCGGCATTTATGGACCGGGACGCGACATGCTGATTCGCCAGGTGCGTCAGGGACGCATCGCCCCGGAAGTGCCGGTGAAATACACCAACCGTATTCACAGTGAAGATTGTGCCGGAGTGCTGGCGCATCTGATCGGCATGGTGGAAGCGGGCAAAACACCGGAGCCGGTTTATCTGGCGACTGACAAAGGCTCGGTGCCGCTGTTTGAGGTGATGAGCTGGATGGCGGATGTGCTGCAGGTTACTCCGACAGAAACCGTCGAATCCCCGACCCGCCGCCGGACCAGCAAGGTGTGTGACAACAGCCTGTTACTGAGTACCGGCTATGAGTTCACCTATCCCACCTATCGGGATGGTTATCGTGAAGCCCTGCAGGAAGTCAAAGCTCAGATTAAGGCAGAGGCGGAACAGAGCTGATCCGGCGTTAACTCCTTTCATATCAGCCGAAAAAAATGGCCACCATCGGAAGCGACAGTGGCCATTTTTATGTCGGTATCGGGCGAAATCTCTTAAGACAGAACCACAATACCTTCGATCTCAACCAGAGAGCCTTTTGGCAGCTCTTTGATGCCCACTGCGGCGCGTGCCGGATAAGGCTGTTTGAAGAAACGGCCCATCACTTCGTTAACGGTGGCAAAGTTAGACAGATCGGTCAGATAGATATTCAGTTTAACCACATCGGAAAGCTGACCACCGGCGGCTTCAACCACGGCAGAGATATTTTTGAATACCTGTTCGGTCTGCTCGGCGAAATCATCAGAGATGATCTCCATGGTTTCCGGTACCAGAGGAATCTGGCCGGACAGATAAACGGTATCGCCTGCTTTTACCGCCTGTGAATAAGTTCCGATCGCTGCCGGAGCCTTGTCTGTGTGGATAACACCTTTATTACTCATTGCATAATCTCCGTTTTCTTATGTGCTGCGTTCTTGTGTTGTCTTTATTTTATGCTCTGCCTGTTCTGGTTAATAAAACCGGATCAGAAAACCGAAACAGCAGATCACAAGGATCTGCTGTTTTTGAAAAGATGAACTGTAAAAGGTTCGTTAGCGACGCGAGCGGGTGATGCGGCTAACGTTGGTCAGGGTGCGGACCCGGCGCATCACTTTGGCCAGATGAACCCGGTTGGTGATGCCCATCTCGATATTCACCATGGTCAGACGGGCATCCCGCTCTTCCGTGGTGATCTTCTCGATATTGGCGTCTGCCTCGGTGATCAGTGCAGCCAGAGAGGCGATAAAGCCCTTCTGATGTTCCGCTTCAACACGGATCACCACGGTGAAGTCACCGGAGACACCATCAGACCAATCCATCGGTACGCAACGGTTGGTGTCGTCCCGAATGTCGGCGATATTACGGCAGGTATCCATGTGAATCACAATGCCGCGACCACTGCTGATATGACCGACAACCGGATCGCCCGGAATCGGATGACAGCAGCGGGCATAGGAGGTCACCATGCCTTCGGTGCCACTGATCGCCAGCTTGTTGTTGGTAGGTGCCGGTGACGGATCCTGCTCGGCAGAGTTACCTTCCTGACCAATTAAGGCGCGGGCAACGCCAAAGGCCATACGGTTACCCAGACCGATCGCATCCAGCAGATCCAGCTCGGTTTCGTACTGGAACTCTTTCAGCAGGGCATCGACCTGAGCCTTGGGAATATCATCGTACTGCTTGTCGAAGGCATCCAGCGCCTTGTTCAGCAGGCGTTTGCCCAGAGAAACCGATTCCGCACGTTGCTGATTCTTCAGATAGTGGCGAATCGCGCTTCGCGCTTTAGCGGTGGCTACAAAGCTCAGCCAGGCCAGATTTGGCCGTGCGCTTGGCGCGGTAATAATCTCCACCGACTGACCGCTTTCCAGATGGGCACTCAGCGGTGACAGGCGACGGTTAATACGGGCTGCCACGCAGGAGTTACCCACATCGGTGTGCACTGCGTAGGCAAAGTCCACGGCGGTGGCACCGGATGGCAGCTCCATAATGTCGCCTTTCGGCGTAAAGACATAAACCTCATCCGGGAAGAGATCCATCTTCACATGCTCGATAAACTCCAGTGAGTTACCGGCACGTTGCTGCATCTCCAGCAGGCCTTTCACCCATTGACGGGCACGGGCATGACTGGCTCCTGTCATGCCTTTGGCGTTATCTTCCTGTTCTGATTTGTACAGCCAATGAGCAGCGATACCGTTGTTGGCCATCGACTCCATCTCACGGGTACGGATCTGAACTTCAATCGGGATACCGTTCATACCGATCAGAGAGGTATGCAGAGACTGGTAGCCGTTCGCTTTGGGGATAGCGATATAATCTTTGAAACGACCTGGAACCGGCTTATAAAGGTTGTGAATAGCGCCTAAGATGCGGTAACAGGTATCGACCTTGTCAGTCACGATACGGAAGCCGTACACATCCATCACTTCAGAGAAGGACTTACGGCGGGCGCGCATCTTACGGTACAGACTGAGCAGATGTTTCTCGCGGCCAAAAACCTTGCCGCTTAACTCTTCATCATCAATGCAGGTCTGCAGGGCATTCTGAATCTCACGGATCACCTGTTTGCGGTTGCCACGTACGCTTTGTACGGCGCGCTTCAGGCGCTCGTGCCGCATCGGATGCATACCGGCAAAACCCAGCTCTTCCAGCTCGGTGCGTATGGTATTGATACCCAGACGGGCAGCAATCGGAGAATAAATATCGAGGGTTTCGCGGGCGATACGGCGCTTCTTGTCCGGGCGTAAAGCGCCCAGAGTCCGCATGTTGTGCAGCCGGTCCGCCAGTTTCACCAGAATCACGCGGATATCCTTCGCCATGGCCAATGCCATTTTCTGGAAGTTTTCCGCCTGTGCGAGGGCTTTGTCCTCGAAATGAATCTGGGTCAGCTTGGAAACGCCATCGACAAGATCCGCTACGGTTTCACCAAACTGGCCGGCGATGGCCTGTTTTGTGACCGGGGTATCTTCAATGACATCATGCAGCATGGCGGCCATCAGACTCTGATGATCCATGTGCATATTGGCAAGAATGGTGGCAACCGCCAGCGGGTGAGTCACATAGTGCTCACCGCTGCGGCGGCGCTGGCCATCGTGGGCCTGCTCGGCAAAGTAATAAGCCCGGCGTACCTGCTGAATCTCTTCAGGTTTCAGGTAGCCACGCAGGCGATCCACTAAGTCTTCAATCGTTGACACAGTGCAGCTCCTTAAACTGATTTGCTAATAAAGCTGCCGGGATAGGGGGTCTTTATCTGTGCCAACATAGGCGACTTACTCCTCGTCGTCACCCTGGAATTCACGACCGATCGCATTCGCATCACGCAGCAGTTTGCTGGTTACGTGACCTTCTGCAATTTCGCGCAGAGCCATTACGGTTGGCTTGTCGTTTTCCCATGCCAGCATAGGATCTTTACCGCCAGTGCTCAGTTGGTGAGCACGCTTACTGGCAACCATAACCAGTTCAAAGCGGTTTTCTACATTTTCTAAACAATCTTCAACAGTAACGCGAGCCATTTGGTATCCCCAAATAAATAATTACAACCAGCAGAGAATCGCCCAGTTTACTGAATTACGGCTTTCTCTGACAAGAGATCAGCAACAACTTAATCCCAGCAATCGTGAGGTTTAAGCCAATAAATCACTGATCAGCTGACCCTGACGCAGCTGCTGACTTTTCAGAAGCTGGCGCTGGGCAATAATAACAGATCGCAGCTCATTTAAGGCGACTTCAAAACGGTCATTAATGATGACATAGTCATACTCATCAAAATGAGACATTTCGCTGACCGCCTGAGCCATACGTCCGGCGATAATTTCGGCGGAATCCTGCCCGCGGTTGTCCAGTCGCTCCTGCAGTGCTTCTTTCGATGGCGGCAGAATAAAGATACCCACAGCCTCCGGCATCAGCTTGCGAACCTGCTGAGCGCCCTGCCAGTCGATCTCCAGAATGATGTCGGTTCCGGCATTCAGCTGCTCTTCCAGCCAGATGCGGGAGGTGCCGTAGAAGTTACCGAAAACCTCGGCGTGTTCCAGAAACGCCTCTTCAGCCAGCAGCGCTTTAAACTGATCGACAGAAACAAAATTGTAGTTCACGCCATCTTCTTCACCGGGGCGGGGTGCCCGGGTGGTATGAGATACGGACACTTTAATGTCGCGGGTCTGTTCCAGCAGTGCCGTCACCAGACTGGATTTACCGGCACCTGAGGGTGCTGAAACGATATAAAGCGTACCTTTGGAGCTGTTTTCCGCCGTATTCTGAAGCGCAGAGTTCTGAGACATGTCGGATTCCTAAAGCCTGTATTCTGAAGAGGGATTTTATCGGTATTGCAGCGCAGATGCGACTGTTAGGAGCGGCTCCGCTAGAAGGGTGAGGCCGACTCAGGGCCTGATCATCTCCTGCTCAAACGCTTCCGGCTGACAATCCGAGAAACGGACACAGTTCCGGCCGGAGTTTTTCGCTTCATACAGGGCGATATCCGCCAGATTGAGTGCGGTTTCGATGGTTTCCCGCTGGGTATCCAGTGCAACGCCGCCAATACTGATGGTGAAGTTCAGCGGCTCGGCGTCTCTTAGGCTGACGGGACTGTTCTGAACGGTGCTGCGCAGAGTCTCTGCCAGTCTCTCGGCCACATCCTGCCCCGCCTTGGGCAGCAGAATCACAAACTCCTCGCCGCCAAAACGGGCGATAAGATCCTCTTCCCGGCTGTTTTTCCGCAACAGATCCGCCAGCAGCACAATAACCTGATCCCCTACCGGATGACCGTGGCTGTCATTGATCTGCTTAAACTTATCGATATCCAGAATCAGTAATGAAAGCGGTGTCTGCTCGTTACGGGCGCGCTCCAGCAGGTAGTTGGCTTCGGTATAAAAGTAGCGGCGGTTGTAGAGCTGGGTTAGCGGGTCAGTAACCGCCATCAGCCTGAGCTCATCCTGAGACGCCTTGATATCTTCCAGCATCTTAATGCGGTAGGAGATGATAAAGGCCAGCATCAGCGCCTCCAGCATAATCCCGATGCCAACACCGTGACTGCTGACATAGTTAAAGCTGATGATGCCCTTGTAGAAGAGCACGGCGACCCCGCTGAACAGTACAAACAGGCTGTGGCCGATCAGGAAGTATTTCGCCAGCGGGTCGCCCTTACGCATCAGGGAGATGCTGACGGTGATGGTCACCAGCATCATTAGAGCCGCCAGAGAGCTGGCGTGGCGTAATGCGCCGACAATATCAAAGATGCCGTAGGCAAAATCGACCACCAGAAGCAGTAGGATAAGCTGCAAAAAACGATGCTCGGTACGGTAGCGTTTTCCGGTCTGGAAAATATCCATCATAAAGAGGATCAGGAAGATCGGCATCGAGATCAGCGTCAGATGCATGCGCAGGGTTTGTTCGCCGTACAGATCAAACAGGCTGGCAAATAAGCCATAGGAGAGCGCAACCCAGATCGCGCCGGAAACCAGATAGAAAGAGTAATAGATGTTCTCTTTCTTATTGGATGAGAAAAACAGCAGGAAGTTATAGATCACCAGAGCCAGCAGAACACCCACCATCAGCGCAATATCATTATGAGCGCCAATACCCAGCAGTGCCCGACGGGAATGATCTTCATCCAGAATCAGCAGAGAAAACCACTGGTGGGAGAATGAGACACTTTTCACATACAGCTGCTTGCTCTGCCCCGCCTCCAGCTGAAATTCAAAAATCGCACTGCCCCGATACATCAGCGGGCTTTTATCCGCCTTATCCAGATCCAGTAACTGACGTTTAAAGCCCTCGCCCTGCTGCTCATAAAACACCACCTGTCGGTTGTGATAGGCATAAGGGTGATGCAGAAAAAGACGGCGGGGCTGATCGGTGAGGTTCTTAATCTGAATCTCAGACCAGGTAGTTTTTGCGCCGGTACCGAGGGAGAGCTTATTGATCGAGTCTATGAAGGTCTGCTGGCGCACCGCTTCAAACGGGAGGGAGCCGGTGGTATCAACAAAGTAACCCATCTGAAAATGGTTCAGATTAACCTGATCCGTATCGATCAGGACAATATGGTCTGAGGCAAGGGCAGGTCTTGCCAGCAGCAGGATAAGGATCAGAAGGACTTTTAAGGCTACCGGCATAACAGAGATCCGTTCTGTAAATCATGAAGCCTGCCAGAAGGGGCAGACGATGCAGCTAATTAAGGAGTATCTTAGGTGCAAGTATGCCAGATCCTGCCGATGTTGTACTGAGGGTTTTTACTGGTTTCGGCAGAATAAAAGCAGCCAATTTCGGCTTTGCGCATTTTGGATGGCACAGGTTGGGCAGCACAAAGCGCAAGATGGGTCAGGTTGTTCCTGCAGCGTCATCGCATACTGGTGTCAGAAGGTGGTTCCTTCAGCAGAACGCAGGCTTTTGGCCCGCAGCAAACAACATTAAACAAGATAATCAGGGGCCGGAGTGAATCAGGCAAAGCAGCGCTATCAGCAACGTATGTTGGCGGTATGTGACTACATCTACCAGCATCTGGATCGTGATCTGACTCTGGATGAGCTGAGTCAGGTCGCGCACTTTTCCCGCTATCACTTTCACCGGCAGTTCAGCCAGTTTATGGGCATGAGCGTCACCCGCTTTGTGCAGCAACTGCGACTGAAACGGGCGGCTTACCAGCTGGCCTTTCAGCCGGATCGCCCCATTACCGATATCGCCTTTGATGCCCGCTTTGAACGCCCGGAGTCCTTTACCCGTGCCTTCAGACGGGGTTTTGCTCAGTCTCCCAGCGAATTTCGCCATCAGGCCGACTGGATGCTCTGGAACCGCCAATACCAAAATCCGACACCCGATCATCAACAGGAGACACCTGTGAACGTCAATATCGTGACCCAACCCGAGATGCAGATCGCCGTACTGGAACACAAAGGCCCCATGGAAACTGTCATGGCCTCCGCCGGACAGTTCCGTCAGTGGCGCATCGAAACCGGCTACTCCCCCATCGCCAGCTGTAAAACCTTCGGCATTATTCTGTGCGATCCGAAAAATACCGCACCGGAGGATTTCCGCTTTGATATCGCCGGCGAAGTCCCGCAACCGGTTCCGGAAAATGCCTTTGGCATTATCAACAAAACCATGGCCGCAGGCCGTTGCGCGGTAGTGCGCCATCACGGCCCCCACGAAGGACTGGATGCCAAGGTCTATTACCTGTACGGGCAATGGCTACCGGAAAGCGGCGAAGAACTCCGCGACAGCCCCTGCTATTTCCACTACCACAACTTCTTCCCGGAAGTGGATGAGCACGAGCTGATAACGGATATTTATCTGCCGATTGTGTGAGGGCGTTGAAGCAGGATCAGGGCTGAAAGATTTCAGCCCTGTGAAATGCCAGTGCCTCAGCGCATGGAGCTAGCTTATTTGGCATCAGAATTTGCTGACCTGCAAAAGCATCGAAGCTATCACGGGCAAATTGAGTATCGAGTTTGAGTAGCTTCGGCGACAGAACGACTTCAAGGTGCTCGTTTAGCGTCAAAAGCCCCTGATCAAAGGCGCGGTCATGAATGCTTGATAAAGAAAGTCCGTTTTTGGGATCGAGCCTTCGATTCTGGTGGTCTTTATTCCGCCAAGGAATGATATGGCTAGCGACCAAGAAGGTGGGGTTATCAATGCCGGTGATGCAGCATTTGTGATCGTATGCACTCAGCACAGACTTCCTAAAGAAGCTCTGGTTTCTTCTTCCCTTCGTGGTAATTGTATATACGCCGGTATCTTTTTCGTCCAGCTCAGGTTCTGGCGGTGCTATGTGCTGCTGTTCTAATAGCTGCTCGCTTTGATCCAGAAAAGCCTCCCAGTCACTGCTAACCTCCCGCCAGACTTCACGATCTAGCGCAGATGCGCTTTTCAAACCGCTTCGCCCAGAATCTTGGATATCTGGATCAAGACTAGCGATATTGCACAGTTTCATCGCCAATGCCGATGGCGTGCGATCAAGTTTTTGAGCAACTTCGATAATACGAGGCTGATGCTGATGGAACTGCCCAAACGGCAGTTCACAGTATATGCGAAGGGCAATATAGAGTTCGTCTTTCGTCCAATTCCGGCGAGCCATGGTACATCCTTGGTTAAAGGTGAGGTTTAGCTAATCCACTGCTGTTTCTTAAGTCTTTCCCATGCCGCCAAAATATGAGCTGGCTTCATTTGTGCTTTACGTGGGCTCCATGAGTGAACCTTGCGAACTACTTCTTCGGCATTGAGAGGTTGTTCAGATTCTTTGGTAACTACCCAATGAACAGTGGACAGCAATTCCATACCATTTTGTGACTCAAACCCTTCGATAAGTCTGGATACGCGTTCAAATCGATGTTTAGTTTCAGGGTGTTGCTCCAAATACTTTAAAGCTTCCAAAGCAGCGTCATGTTTCAGTTCTATGGGGGTTTCAGGTTTGTTTTTACCATCGCCAAATCCTGAAATAAAGTGGCCTTCCATCCGGTTTAATACGTGGCGTAAAACATCCGCATAGGGGCCATAAAAGTGCTTTTTGAACACTACGGTATTAAGTTGTTCACCTGATTCCACTAAAAAATAAACCAGTTTCTGTATTTCAAGCAGTGAAAGTCGATAATCAAAGCCAGTGGATTTATAACGCTCTATTACGCCTAAAACAGCAGCTCGGCCGGGTGTCATTTTTGGGCGCGAGGTTCTGTCCATCATTGTTTTGGCATCGGGTGCGGACTGTGGGGGGTAAACCCGCCATTCGATATCAGGCTTACTGGCCAGCTTTTCCTCAATTAGGTCACGAACTTCGTGCCATGGAAGACCGCCCAGCCCACTTCCTAGAGCTGGTATAGCGACAGATTTCAGGTCAAGCCGATCTGTTTCAATCAGCAAATCCTCTAGCCCTTGTTCGATGTATTCCAGTTTGGAACTAGCTTTCCAGTGGGACTTGGTCGGGAAGTTGATAATGTAATAAGGAGGGTTAATGCTGTTAAGGGATACAGAAAATACTTTGCCAGTGTTTAGCTCATTGTTATCACAGGCTTTTTTATAAGCGATGAAATTGTCAGGAAAGGCTTTTTTGAATTGCAGAGCTAGCCCTTTTCCCATTACACCAACTGTATTAACGGTATTGACGACGGCATCTGACTGGTCATGCAGAATATTACCGGTGACATAGTTGATCATTTTTTGCCTCCTAGTAATACCAGCTCGGTTTTACATCAATAGTGGGTTTATGAGTACAGCTTGCTATCAGTTGCTGCACTTTGTTCGCAATCTCTTCTGATTTTACGCCAATTCGGCTGATGCTTTCCCAGTTTACTGATTCGAATGCAAGAAACTCGGCCTGCTTCTCTTCTTTAAAGTCCTGCCAATATTTTTCTTCAATAATACGTTTAAAATCTAGTTCACTTAGACGGCTAAAATCGTCGATCTGTTCCGCGTAATCAAGGTCAGCATGAATATCGGTAAAAAAGCAGTGCTGATTGTTCAGGCGGACCGTCTCTACGCTGCTGACTAAATGCAGGATCTGATCCTGCCCATCCTTATAGTCATTATGACCTCTATGAATCACGTAGAGCATCACGGATCGGGGGCAAAAGTTAAACGGTACGTATTGCCCTATCGTGCCTCCGGCGGCAACCCGAACGGGACGCACCAAACGACGCTGCTTGATGTGGTTGTAACCAATGTTGTGATTCGTCAGGCCCAGCTCGATTCTTTTAGCATCTGACCATAAACGTCCCTGTTCGATGATGCTGGCAAGATTATCAAGATGAGTAATATGAGAAACAGATGGGTTCACGAGCAGCACTCTGAATAGGTTAGGGGGTCTGAGTGACGCGCCAGCCCCCGCGAAAGGGCTGGATGCAAGCTTTGAATCAGCTGAGATCACTCAATATTCTGAATCTGCTCGCGCATCTGCTCAATCAACACCTTAAGTTCAACGGCACACTGGGTTGTCTCGGTGACGATGGACTTTGAGGCGAGTGTGTTGGCTTCGCGGTTCAGTTCCTGCATCAGGAAGTCGAGGCGGCGACCCACGGGTTCTTTCTTCTTCAGGGTGCGGCGCACTTCGTTAACGTGGGTTTCCAGTCGGTCGAGTTCTTCGGCGACGTCGGTTTTATTGGCGACGAGTACCATCTCCTGCTCAAGGCGGGCGGGGTCGAGGTCGTCTTTGATGCTGTCCAGTTTATCCAGAATCAGTTGGCGCTGACGTTCCAGAATCCCCGGCAGTGCGGCGCGTACCTGTACGACGATGGCGTCGATGCCGTCCAGTCGCTGGTTGATCAGGTTGGCCAGTTCTTCCCCTTCCCGCGCACGCATGGCGATCAGGTCCTTCAAACCTTTCTTGTACAGATCAAGGGCGGCTTTTTTCAGCTGATCGGCATCCACTTCTTCATTCTGAAGAACTCCCGGCCACTGCATGATCTGCAGCGGGTTGATGGAACCCGGTTTGT
Source organism: Oceanospirillum sp. (assembly GCA_048264105.1). GTDB lineage: Bacteria > Pseudomonadota > Gammaproteobacteria > Pseudomonadales > Halomonadaceae > Oceanospirillum. The sequence goes on along the minus strand of JBLXDJ010000003.1, from coordinate 547,454 downwards.
TCAGGTGGCTGCTGATGGTTTCAGCGGCGCTGGCCAGTTGCTTAACCAGCTGCTCGTCGATATTAAGCGTTTCGCTGACCTGAGCGGGGTGGAAGCGCAGTACGGATTCCACTTTGCCCCGGTTCAGGCTTTTTCGCTGCAGATCACGAATGGCAGGTTCCAGTTCGCGCAGGGTGTCCGGCAGGCGGAAGTGAGGTTCCAGAAAACGCTGGTTTACCGAGCGGATCTCCCAGCTGAGAGTGCCCCAGGGATGCTGTTCTTCCTGACGGGTAAAGGCGGTCATGCTGTGAGTCATTGCGGTGCTCCGGTCGGATGTTGAGGCGGTGGGCTGATGTGTCGATGAGATCAGCGCTGCTTCAATCGTGTTTTCAGTTGGGGTTAGTTTAGCGAAAGCGGAAGGTAATGTTTAGCGCGGTGCGTTTCAGGCAGCGGTTAAGATGAGGGGCGGCGGGGAAAGTCTCTGCGTGGCAGGTCTTAACGTGTATAATTGCGACATCTGATCTTTGCGCCGATGCTGTTTACGCGGGGATGGCTGTTATATACGGAATGGCTGTACCGGTGGGTGTCGGTGGCTTCAAGCGACAGGCTGTCTGGCCTCTGCTGTTTTGCTGATTTCTCTATGCGATAACGTTTTTCTTCGGTGCAGTCTGTTTCATTCTTCTATTTAAAAAACGAAAAGGTGTTCTATGGTTTCTCGTCCGAGCGGACGTGCATCTGATGCGATGCGCGAGGTGAAAATCACCCGTAATTATACCTGTCACGCAGAAGGTTCTGTGCTGGTGGAGTTTGGCAATACTAAGGTGATCTGCACCGCTTCTGTTGATGCGTCTGTTCCCCGTTTTCTGCGTGGTAAAAATCAGGGTTGGGTCACGGCGGAATACGGTATGTTGCCGCGTTCTACCGGTAGTCGTATGGGGCGTGAAGCGGCCCGTGGCAAGCAGTCTGGTCGTACTCAGGAGATTCAGCGTCTGATCGGTCGTTCTCTGCGTGCGGCTGTTGATCTGGGTAAGCTGGGTGAGAACACCATTCAGATCGACTGTGATGTGATTCAGGCGGATGGCGGCACCCGTACGGCGTCGATCACAGGTGCTTGTGTGGCGCTGGTGGATGCGATCCGTTGGATGCAGCGTGAAAAGATGATTAAGGGTGATCCGCTGAAGCAGATGATCGCTTCGATCTCGGTGGGTGTTTACAAGGGTATGCCGGTTCTGGATCTGGATTATCCGGAAGATTCTACCGCTGAAACCGATATGAATGTGGTGATGACCGATCAGGGCGGCTTTATCGAGGTTCAGGGCACGGCAGAAGGCGCACCTTATACTCAGGAAGAGCTGCTGGCGATGCTGGAACTGGCGAAGAAAGGCTGTAACGAGCTGTTTGAGATTCAGCAGCAGGTACTGGCGGAGTAATCCGTTACTTTGATGCTGTTTGCCTGACGGGATGCTTCACTGAATCGTCAGGCACGAAAAAGCCCGTGTTGTTTTCGCAATTGCGAAACCGACACGGGCTTTTCTGTATCTACCACTGCACCTTCTGGGCGGCGATTGTTGGTGCTTTTATTCACGCCGCGTTCATCGTAAGCCAGAACCCTGCTTTTTGTGCTCAGTTGATCATCGTCCTGGTAAAGACATCTGATCACAAAAAGTCCGGCAGGTGCAGGTTAACTTCTGTCTGCTGCTACCCGTAACGACAGAAATTACAGCTCGATATCGTACTCGACAACCAGCGGTGCAAACTCAGAGAAACTGGCCTGAGTATCGAACCATGCGTTGACGATATTGCGACGCATATTCGGGCCGGTTACCTGATAGTCGATACGCCAGCCATCCTGACGGTTGCGTGGCTTATCCAGTTCCGGGTACCAGGAGTACTGGTCTTCCTCGCGGTTTACTTCGCGGAAAGCATCCAGAAAACCCATCGGGCCGAATACCTGATCCAGCCAGGCACGCTCAACGGGGCGGAAGCCCGGTGTGTCCTGATTGTTAGCCCAGTCTGCCAGATCGATGGTTTTGTGGGCGATATACCAGCTGCCGCAGATAATATGCTCACGGCGCTTGCGGCGCAGTTTTTTCAGATACTCGTTGAACTGCTCCATAAAGGCATATTTTGCCTGAGGGTCGCTGTTGTCCGGCATCAGAAAAGACGCGATGCTGACTTTATCAAAGTCGGCCTGAATAAAGCGGCCTTCAAAATCCGCCTGTTCAAAACCAAGACCTGTCATGATCGCTTTGGGCAGTTTGCGGCAATAAACGCCAACACCGCCAAAGTTGTCCTGATCTGCATCGAAAAAGTAGCCTTCATAGCCCTGAGGATACAGGACGGAATCGTCCAGTTCATAGGACTTGGCCTGCAGATTTTGTACACAGATAACGTCTGCATCCTGCTGCTGAAGCCAGTCCAGAAAGCCTCTGTCTACGGCCCGGCGAATGCCGTTTAAGTTAATGTTGATGATCTTCATACGTGGTTCCTGCTACGACGAGCGTGTATGATACCCGAGCTTTAGACGTTTTGGTAAATACTCAGCAGCCAAATCCACCGGAGTTTAATGAATGCAAGACTACCAGCGCGAGTTTATTGAGTTTGCAATTGAGCAAAATGTACTACGTTTCGGCGAATTTACCCTCAAATCAGGCCGAATCAGCCCTTATTTCTTCAATGCGGGTTTGTTCAAATCGGGTCAGGCTTTAGCCCGTTTAGGCCGATTCTACGCGCAGGCGATCTCTGCATCAAAAGTTGAATATGATGTTGTCTTTGGTCCGGCCTATAAAGGTATCCCTCTGGCAGCCGTAACAGCCGTTGCACTGGCCGATCACCATGACCGTGACGTGCCTTATGTTTTCAACCGTAAAGAAGCCAAAGACCACGGCGAAGGTGGTGTTCTGGTGGGTGCGGATCTGGAAGGCAAAGTCCTGATTATTGACGATGTGATCACCGCCGGTACTGCTATCCGTGAAGTGATGCAGATTATCGACGCCAATGGTGCTCAGCCGGGTGGCGTAGTGATCGCTCTGGATCGTCAGGAACGCGGTAAAGGCGAACTGTCTGCGATTCAGGAAGTCGAACGTGACTTTAATATGCCGGTCGTAAGCATCATCACGCTGGAACAGGTACTCCAGTATCTGGATGAGAAAGGTGATGACAACGCTCAGCAACATGCCGATGCGATCCGCAAATATCGTGAACAGTACGGTATCTGATCCTATCCGGTAATGAAAAAGTGCCAATCAGGTATTTTGTTGGTGCTTTTTCAATAACGCCGGATGCCTTATATTAGGCCGCACTGAGATTTTCTGACTTACTAAATTTGCTTAACTATTTTCCGAGGTTTGTGATGAAACGACTGGCTTTAGCAGCGCTAACAGCAGGTATGGCGGTAACTGCTCAGGCAGCCACCATTGACCTGAATATCAACAATGAAACCATCCGTGCCGAGTACGATGCGCCGCTGCCTCAGAACCGTCTGAGTATGGCCGTAGGTGCTCTTTATCACGAAGAAAAGAATTCAGATACTCTGGTAGGTCATCTGGGGTTGCACACTCAGGAAGATACCGCGACCTATAGCGTGGGTGTTGGTGGCCGTGTTTATGGCATAACCGGTAGTGGCGATGTTGATGGCGCAGCGGTTGGTTTGGGTGCTCAGGGTAGTGTCTCCTTTGCACAGCTGCAGCAGATGCGCTTTGGTGGCCACATGTATTTTGCACCTCAGGTTGTGTCATTCGGTGATATTGATGGTATGACCGATCTGTCGCTGCGTGCTTATTATCAGGCGCTCCAGGATGTGGATGTTTATCTGGGCTGGCGCAAGATGTCAGTTGAGGTCGGTGGTTCATCAGGTGATCTGGAAAGCAGCCTGAACTTCGGCTTTATTATGAATTTCTGATCATAGCCCTTTGATCTGAAACTGATTTAGCGGCAATCTGTTGGCTTATGATGATGCTTTAAGGAGCAGCGCATGAGTCAACAGAAGATGTCCTGGCTACGGCTGCTCTCCAGCCAGCGCCTGCAAGGTATGTCCCGGCATGGTATTGATGATGTCGGGCGTTCCCCCTTTCATAAAGACCACGACCGCGTGGTGTTTTCCGGCTCCTTTCGCCGTATGGGTCGCAAGACTCAGGTTCACCCCTTTGCCGAAAACGATCATATTCACACCCGTCTAACCCATAGCCTTGAAGTGGGTTGTGTTGGCCGAAGCCTGGGTATGATGGTCGCCGACAGTCTTCGCCACCAATTACCTGCACATATCGCTCCTGCTGATCTTGGTGTCATCGTTCAAAGTGCCTGTCTGGCTCACGATATTGGCAATCCTCCTTTTGGTCATGCCGGTGAATACGCCATTCGTGACTGGTTTATGCAGGCGGAAAAACAGGGGCGGCTTGATGGCCTGACTCCGGAGCAGAAAGCCGATCTGATCACCTTTGAAGGTAACGCTCAGGGCTTCCGTATGGTGACTCAGGTGGAGTACAACCAGTTTGCCGGTGGTATGAAGCTGACCTACGCCACTCTGGGCACCTTTCTGAAATATCCCTGGACGGCGACTCAGGCCAACAAGGCCGGTAAATTCAGCTGTTACCAGACTGAGCTTCCGATGCTGCAGGAAACCGCTGATGCACTGGGGCTGATCCGGCTGGCCGATCAGCGCTGGTGTCGTCACCCGCTGGTCTATCTGGTGGAGGCGGCGGATGATCTCTGCTATGCCCTGTTGGATCTGGAAGATGGTCTTGAGATGGAAATTCTGGCTTATGACGAGGTGGAAACGCTTCTGTTGCAGATCGCCGGTGGCGAGCCGGAGGGCTATCAGCAGTTAGCACAAGCCTCTAACCGGCGACGTGTGGCAGCTCTGCGCGGAGCTGCGATGGAGCAGGTTGTGGCCGCTGTCTCCAAGGCCTTTGTCGAGCATCAGGATGAGCTGCTAACCGGGCAGTTTAATCAGGATCTGCTGGATGTTTGCCCGCCGGATATCGCTCAGGGAGTGGCTCAGGCCAAACAGATGGCACAGCAGCGGATTTTTGATCATCCCCGCAAGGCAAAGCTGGAGATCGGTGCGTACACCACGCTGGGAGTCCTGCTGGAGAGCTTCTGCGGTGCGGTCGAAGAGCTCAGTCAGCTTAAGACCGCAGACTCAGCCCAGGCACTCAGTTTTAAGTCTAAGCGGGTCTTGTCACTGATCGGTGAGAATATTCCGGATACCGGCTGGGACCGTTATGAAGCCTATCGTCGGGTGCTGGATTTTATCGGCGGCATGACCGACAACTACGCGGTGGATCTGGCGCAGGAGATGGGTGGCCGTCTGAATGGTTGATTTAGTAGGTGGCTGAATGAGTGAATAACAGAACTGTGAACAGAGAGTCACAACAGACGCTGGGCACAGGCTTGTTAGCAGCGGCATACTGAGCGTCATAATAAAAACAGGCTCAGGAGTCGTTATGACCGCCGCAACTACTACAACTACAAAAGCATCATCGGCAGAACACGCATCATCCGACACCGTAATGACAGTGGATGAGATCACCCAATTTCTGCACAAAGAGTTTCCCCAGCATATCGGTGTTGTCACCGAGATGGGTAAGAACAGTGCCGTGATGCGACTGGATGTGGACGATGCTCATCTGCGTCCCGGCGGCACCGTCTCAGGCCCCACCATGATGGCGCTGGCGGATATCTGTCTCTATGTCGCGATTCTCGGGCAGATCGGGCCGGTGGCGCTGGCCGTTACGACCAACCTGAATATCAACTTCCTGAGAAAGCCGGAACCGGCCAAGGCGATTATCGCCGAGGCCAGCCTGCTGAAGCTGGGTAAGCGTCTCGCGGTGGGTGAGATCAGTATCTATTCAGAAGGCGATAACGAGCCGGTGGCTCACGTCACCGCGACCTATTCGATTCCGCCTCGGTAATCCGCGCCGGTTTTGTCACTCTAAAGGACGACAAAAAGGGCGTAGGATGGCGCAAAGCGAAGCATGCCCATCAAATTGCGAAGTTTACTGATGGGCTCGGCCACTACGTGTCCTTAGCCTCATCCTACGTCCGATAATCAGCGTTTGTGCTGATAAAAGCCGTAATGTGCCAGACTTAACCAGCCCAGAGCCATCAGAAAACCACCGGTTGGTGTGATGGCTCCTGTGGCAATCCCCAGCAGATTCTTGCCATAAATGCCGCCGCTGAAGGCAAAAATCGCCAGCAGGAAGAAGATACTCGGTAGCAGACTGAACCAGCCCATCGCCCTCCCCTGTCTTAATGCTCCGCCCGCGATCCACAAGCTCAGTGCCAGCGTCAGGCTGTTAAATTGCTGATAGCGCACAGCGGTTTGCAGGCTGTTCAGAATATTCTCGTTACTGCTGCTGAAGCCATGGCTCAGCCAGGCATCCAGAAAGACCGCAGACGCACCCAGTAATCCGGCAAGCAGCCATAAAAGACCGTAAAAATAAAAAAGTGTTTTTTTCGGGGTGTCAGCGGGATTTTGCATCAGGTTACTCCGGATTAAAGGCCGCAAAGCCCAAGGTTTGAGGTACAATATCAGCCTTTTTTCAACGGCAGCGGCGTGTTCAGTGTTTCTTGCTGGCAGGGCTTATCTCTGATGGATAAGCAAATGGCGCGAAGCAATATAGCGCTCATCGGGCCGGATTTCATGCCGCGTGTTCAGAAAGCACAAGAATAACCGACAGATCAGGTACAAAACCCATGCAGATACTGGTTAATGGTGAGCCTAAAACGCTGCCTGAACAGGCAACACTGGCTGATTTAATCACCCAAATGGAGCTGACCGGAAAGCGGATCGCGGTAGAGATTAATGCCGAGATCGTGCCCCGTAGTCAGCATGGGGAAACCCGCCTGAATGCGGGTGATGAGGTTGAGATTGTTCATGCCATCGGCGGTGGCTGATACGTCCGTTGTGACGGATGCGCTTGACCAAAAACATAACAAACAGAGACAGGGGAAATCATTCGATGACTGATTCGATCAACAAAGACGATCTTCTGACCATCGCAGGCAAAAGCTATCAGTCCCGTTTGCTGGTAGGTACCGGTAAATATAAAGATCTGGAAGAGACCCGCCTGGCAATTGAAGCCAGTGGCGCAGAGATTGTCACCGTTGCGGTGCGTCGTACCAATATCGGACAGAATCCGGATGAACCGAATCTGCTGGATGTGATCACCCCGGACAAGTACACCATTCTGCCGAATACCGCAGGCTGCTACACCGCTGAAGATGCTGTGCGTACCTGTCGTCTGGCCCGTGAACTGCTGGATGGCCACAAACTGGTGAAGCTGGAAGTGCTGGGTGACCAGAAGACGCTGTATCCGGATATGGAAGAAACCCTGAAGGCGATGAAGACTCTCATCTCTGATGGGTTCGATGTGATGGTTTACTGCAACGATGATCCGATCGCCGCGAAAAAGCTGGAAGATATGGGTGCCTGCGCCATCATGCCGCTGGGCTCTCTGATCGGTTCCGGTCTGGGTATTCTGAACCCGCATAACATCCGTATCATCATGGAAAGCGCTAATATTCCGGTACTGGTAGATGCGGGTGTCGGTACGGCTTCTGATGCGGCTATCGCGATGGAGATGGGCTGCGAAGCGGTTCTGATGAACACTGCGATTGCGGCTGCTAAAGACCCTGTGCTGATGGCTTCTGCCATGCGTAAAGCGATCGAAGCCGGTCGCGAAGCCTATCTGGCCGGTCGTATGCCGCGTAAGAAGTACGCCAGTGCGTCATCGCCGTTAGAAGGTCTGATTGGCTGATCTGTCTGCACGGGACCTTAATCGGGGCCGTGCTGAAATCCAGGCAGATCTGAATAGCGGATCTGTCGCCATTTTTTAATCAACACCATACAGGTTTAAAGAACGACAATGTCTGATGCAACTGATGCTCAAAACCCGAATCAAGCTGTAAACGAGGCTGAGGTTTCTGAGCAGCCGGTAGAAAGCCAGGAAAGAAAAGAGAACGAAACGCCTGAAGAGCATAAGCGCCGTATTCGCAGCTTTGTACTGCGTACCGGCCGTATGACTGCCGGTCAGCAGCGTGGCATGGATGAGTTCTGGCCAAAATGGGGTCTGACCCTGGAGCAGGGTGAAATCGACCCGCAACAGGTGTTTGGTCGTGATGCACCTCTGGTGATCGAGATCGGTTTTGGTATGGGGCACTCCCTGTTTGAACAGGCGAAGACCATGCCGGATCACAACTTTATCGGTATCGAGGTGCATACCCCGGGTGTTGGTAAGCTGATGGCGGAAGCCGGAGATGCTGGTCTGACCAACCTGCGTGCCTACGAGGATGACGCAGTGGAGATTCTGAACCAGTGCATTCCGGATGGTTCGGTGGATCTGCTGCAGCTGTTCTTCCCGGACCCGTGGCATAAAAAGCGCCATCATAAGCGCCGTATCGTACAGCCTGAGTTTGTTCAGCTGCTGCGTAAAAAGCTGAAAGTGGGTGGTCGCTTCCATATGGCAACGGACTGGGAAAACTACGCCGAGCACATGGTAGAAGTGATGCAGGTGGCAGAAGGCTACGAGAATACCGCGACCGATGGAGATTACGTACCGCGTCCGGATTCCCGTCCGATCACCAAGTTTGAAAAGCGTGGTGAGCGTCTGGGTCATGGCGTATGGGATATCATCTACCGCAAGGTGAGCTGATCTTCAGCGTCAGAATTTCTGATGACCAAAATGAAAGCCCCCGAGACCTTATAAGGTATCGGGGGCTTTCGCGTTTCAGGCCTTCTGCATAAAGGCCTTAATCTCTGGAGCGATCTCTTCCCGGAAGCGGCGGCCGTTAAAGATGCCGTAATGCCCCACGCCCTGCTGAATATAGTGCTGGCGCTTGGTTTTCGGGATCTTGGTCAGAATGTCGTGGGCGGCTTCCGTCTGCCCCATACCGGTAATATCGTCGTTCTCGCCTTCAATGGTCATCAGCGCAGTCCTGGTGACTGCCGTCGGCTCAATCTTTTTGCCCTGATAGGTCATTTCGCCCCTTGGCAGGTCATGATCGAGGAACACCTTTTTGATGGTTTCCAGAAAGAAGGGCGCAGGCAGATCCATCACCGCCAGATACTCGTTGTAGAACTTGCGGTGGGCCTCGGCACTGTCGCCATCACCCTTGATCAGGTCGCCAAAAAACTTGAAGTGCTTATTCACGTGGCTATCCAGATTCATGCTCATAAAGCCGGACAGCTGAATAAAACCCGGATAGACCCGCTGACCAGCACCGGGATAACCCTCCGGTACCGTGCAGATCACCTGATCCTGAAACCACTCGTAATCCTTGCCGGAGGCGTAATCGTTTACCTCCGTTGGGTTTTTGCGGGTATCAATCGGGCCGCCCATCAGAATCAGGGATTTAGGGGCGCAGGGATCGTTTTGTTCTGACATCACCGTCGTTGCCACAATGGCGGGCACACTGGGCTGACAGACGCCGATCACATGGGTATCCGGGCCTAACAGCTGCAGAAACTCGATCAGGTAGCGCACGTAGTCATCAAAGCTGAAACTGCCCTCTTCCAGCGGCACTTCCCGGGCGTTAACCCAGTCGGTGATATAGACCTCATGATCGGGAATAAACTGTTCAACGGTTCCCCGCAGCAGGGTGGCGTAATGGCCGGACATCGGAGCAATAATCAGCAGCTTAGGGTGCTGATACTCACCGGAGCGGCGGAAATGCAGCAGATTACAGTACGGCAGGGTGTGAACGATCTCTTCGCGGATACGCACCTGATGCCCGTTTACTTCGGTAAAGGGCAGCTCGAAACTGGGTTTTTCGTAGTTGTCGGTGCAGCGTTCGATCAGTTCTGCTGCGGCAGTCAGCAACTTACCGGTTTGAGTGATGCGCAGAGGATTCCAGGGCAGTGACAGCTGCTTGCGCCAGGCCTGAGCCCAGAGATGAATGGGTTGAGCAACCTGACTGTAACTGTGGTGCAGTTGATAGAGCATGATGGAGTCCTCTGTGATGAGCTGGCATTATTTTTTATGGTTATTTGTGCGTTGCAGCAATATTGATAATAGACACAGAGACGGGACAGGCAAAGGTTTTTCAGTGACTGAAAATCAGGCATCTGTTTTGCGGGTATTGGTGAGAGTGCTTTGCCGGTTGAGAAAAGTCAGGGCCGGATCGGCCAGTCATCGATACCTACCGCATCGCTAAAGGCCGTTTCTTTGCCTTGCCAGCGGTGGATAAAATCCCCTTCGGGATCAAACTCGGCGCTTTGCTTTTCCAGATTAAAGTGCCGACCGCCACTCGGGTCTGCGCCGACCCCTGCAATGTACTGCCAGTTACCGTAGTTACTGCCGGGGTCGTAATCGACCAGCAGATGTTCAAACCAGGCGGCACCGTAGCGCCAGTCCAGTTGCAGCTCGTTGACCAGAGCACTGGCGACAATCTGGCGGCCCCGGTTGGAGAGCATGCCGGTGGCTTTCAGTTGTTTCATACAGGCGTTAACAATAGGAAATGCCGTGCTGCCTTCGCACCAGCTTTTAAAGCGTTGAGGGTAGAAGCTGGTCAGAGGCTTTTTGCGCCTTTCTCCGCCAAACCGATAAAGGTCCGCCTGTAAACGGTGGGCATTCCAGTAGAAGAACTCCCGCCAGAGCAGCTCAAATTTTAACCAGTAAGTGGATTCGTTCGCGCCAAATTGCTGCTCGTAGCGCCTGATCTCACTCCAGACCTGACGGCCAGATAAACAACCCTGAGCGAGCCAGCCGGAGAGCAGGCTGACATGATCCGGCTGCTGCACAACATCCAGTGTGTTTCGGGTCTGTTTGTAGTGATCGATAGCGCGGCTTTTCCAGATAAAGTGATCCAGATGATTCCAGGCGGCTTCACAGCCACCTTGAATGGGGCGTTCCTGATGGCTGCTGGTCTGCTGATAATCCGATAATAGTGGCGGTGCTTCTGGCCATGACCCGGCATCTTCGGCCACGATGATGGGTTTGGTTTGTGCCAATCTGTCGTCCAGTGAGACCGGATCAGGCACAAGTTGTTCTTCCGCCAGCTTGCGGAAGGGAGTGAACTGTTTCGGTATCTTATCCACAGACACCGGCAGATGTTGCGGTGTGAATAAGCTGTTTTGATGCAGCGTAACGACCTGACACTCCGCCTGTTTCTGTAATGCCTGCCAGAACAGGCTTTCCTGCAGGCCACTGTTATAACTACCCGCCAGCAACTCAATGCGGTGTTTTTCGATCAGGGGCGGAATCGCTTTATCGGGGTCGCCCTGAATCAGATGCAGAGCATGACCAAAGCGCTGCAGATGCTGATTCAGATCCCTTAAGCATTGCCAGATAAACTGCCAGCGGTGCTGTCCCAGTCTTGGAAAGCCGTGGTGGCTGGCCTTGGTCAGTTCAGGATTCAGCAGGTAGACGAACAGGACGTCATCGCATTGGCTGATCAGGTGATTCAGCGCCGGATTATCCTCCAGCCGCATATCGTGACCGAAAAGATATAAGCCCCGTTTAACGGGTTGTTTTGGCTTATGGGTTTGCTGTGGGCTTACCATGGCAGAGTCTCCCCATTCCAGCTGAAGAAGGAGCCGGTTTGTTCCGGTGTCAGCTGTTCAAGCACATTCAGCAGGTAATGGCCGGTTTGCTCTGGGGTGAAGAGTTTGCCCTCGGGGACATTTTTCTGAAAAGGTTCGGAAAGGCCGGTATCTGTGGTGCCGGGATGTAGGGCCGCAACACACAGCTGTTTATGGCTTCGTTGCCACTCGATAGACAGGGTTTTCAGTGCCATATTGAGAGCGGCTTTAGAAGCGCGATAGCTGTACCAGCCGCCTAAGCGGTTATCTTCGATACTGCCGACTTTGGCGCTGACTGCGGCAAATATCCCGCGAGTGCTTTTTTTAAGGGCTGAGGAAAAGTGCTGTGCCAACAGCAGTGTTGGCAGGGTGTTGTGCTGAATATTGTGCAGAAAGAAATCCGGCTCAAACTGGCGGATACTCTTTTCCGGCCCCTGAAAGCCATCATGGGTGTGATGGTGAAGGAAACCAGCGCAATTGATCAGCCAGTCCACCTGAGTCACGGATTCAGCCAGTTTGCCAACCGAATCCCTGTGGGTTAGATCGGCCTGATACCAGTGCACATCTGCGGAAGTGTTTTCCGGTTTGCGGCTTCGGTAGGTCGCTGCGATTTCTGCATCGGGATAGCGTTCACGGATCGCTCGGATCAGCCCCTGCCCGACTCCGCCATTACCGGCGCATATCAAAACCTTCATCCGCTTCACCCTCTGCCTGATTTTCTCTGCTTTAACTGCGTTTGGTACGCAGTTTTTGGGTCTCCGGTTCAGGTTGTCAGCTGAGCGTGGTCATTCCGCCCGGTGCGTTTTAATGGTGAAATCAGAACTGACTGGCAGAAACCTCGGGCAGGGTTTCAAAGCCGGGGCGGGCAAAGTAGAAGCCCTGAAACAGATCGATACCCTGATCCCGCAGCCATTCGTATTCCTCCTGCAGCTCAACCCCTTCCGCCAGCAGTTCCAGATTCAGTTCTTCACAGACCATAATGATCCCGCGAATGATCGCCTGCTTTCGGGGGTGCTGGTGAATATCGATAATCAGCTCCCGATCGAGCTTGATGGTATCCGGCTCATAGTCCGCCAGCAGGTTCAGGCCGGAGTAACCAGCGCCAAAGTCATCGATGGCGGTTTTAAAGCCCATCTTTTTATAGGCATCGATAATATTGACCAGATGCTGCTTGTCTTTGACCTCTTCACCTTCGGTGACCTCAAAGACAATTTTCTCTAATGGAAAACCATACTTTCTGGCGGCTTCCAGCGTGGTGCGGATACAGAGTTCCGGCTGATACACAGCATTAGGGGTGAAGTTCAGGTTCAGAAGGGCATCCTGATCCGCGAGACCGATCTCAACCGCTTTTTTGATGGCGGTGACCCGACAGGCCTGATCAAACTGATAGAGATTATCGTCGTTCACATGCTGAAAAATGGTTCCGGCAGGTTCGCCATTAATGCCCCGGACTAAGGCCTCATAGGCAACGGTCTTTTTCTGGCTGGCGCTGACAATGGGCTGAAAAGCAAAACTGAAGGTAAAAGAGAGAGGTGGTTTATCGCGGCAGCGATCACAGCTGGGCAGATCAGAATCCTGAAGTGTCTGATGATGGCTTGTACCGTTGCAGCTATCGGCGTCGGGTTGCATAGATGAGGTCCGTCCGGTCTGAATGTATGTGTGGCCACGATTGAAGGGTAGTATCTGCGGTGACGTTTTACCGTGGCATTAGAGCAGCATAGATCAAACACATATTACCCGTATACGTTATCCGGTAAATTCAGTTCACTGAGAACGAAAAAAGCCCCTGCATTTGCAGAGGCTTTATTGGTTGGTGCAGAAATTGAATCAAAGACCGCTATTCAGCGGATGAATCCGGCGTTACACCTCCTGATACAGCTCGGAGCCTTTCTCCAGAAACTCTTTCGATTTCTCCTGCATGCCTTCTTCTGCCTGAGCGTTGATGGCGGCGACCTGTTCCGCATCCAGGTCACGTACTTCCTGTGAGATCTTCATGGAGCAGAATTTTGGCCCGCACATGGAGCAGAAGTGCGCCACTTTGGAGGACTCTTTCGGCAGGGTCTCATCGTGGTAGCTACGGGCGGTATCCGGGTCTAGGCCGATGTTGAACTGGTCTTCCCAACGGAACTCGAAACGCGCCTTGGACATGGCGTTATCACGCACCTGCGCTGCCGGGTGGCCCTTGGCCAGATCCGCTGCATGGGCTGCAATCTTATAGGTGATGATGCCGGTTTTAACATCGTCTTTGTTCGGCAGACCCAGGTGCTCTTTTGGCGTTACATAGCAGAGCATGGCACAGCCGTACCAGCCGATCATGGCGGCACCGATACCGGAGGTGATGTGGTCATAACCCGGCGCAATATCGGTCACCAGAGGGCCTAAGGTGTAGAAAGGTGCTTCGCCACACTCTTTCAGCTGCTTGTCCATGTTCTCTTTGATCATATGCATCGGCACGTGACCCGGACCTTCGATAAAGCACTGAACATCGTGTTCCCAGGCGATTTTAGTCAGCTCGCCCAGAGTTTCCAGTTCGGCAAACTGAGCTTCATCGTTGGCATCATAAACAGAACCCGGACGCAGACCGTCACCCAGCGAGAAGGTCACGTCGTACGCCTTCATGATCTCGCAGATCTCTTCAAAGTGCGTGTACAGGAAGCTCTCTTTATGGTGCGCCAGACACCATTTCGCCATGATGGAGCCACCACGGGAAACGATACCTGTCATACGCTTGGCGGTCAGCGGCACATAGGCCAGACGCACACCGGCGTGGATGGTGAAGTAATCCACACCCTGTTCCGCCTGCTCGATCAGGGTGTCGCGGAACACTTCCCAGGTCAGGTCTTCGGCCACGCCGTTTACTTTCTCCAGCGCCTGATAAATCGGTACGGTGCCCACCGGTGCCGGGCTGTTACGCACGATCCACTCGCGGGTTTCGTGAATATTCTTACCGGTGGAAAGGTCCATCACGGTGTCGGCACCCCAGCGGATACCCCAGGTCATCTTGGCCACTTCTTCTTCAATGGAAGAGCCCAGCGCTGAGTTACCGATATTGCCGTTAATTTTGGTCAGGAAGTTACGACCGATAATCATCGGCTCGATTTCCGGGTGGTTGATATTGGCAGGCAGTACCGCACGGCCACGGGCGATCTCGGAACGGACAAACTCCGGCGTGATCTCATCGGGAATGGCGGCACCAAAGGACTGACCCGGATGCTGTTCATTCAGCTGGTGCTGCTCACGCATCTCTGCCAGCTTCATGTTTTCTCGGATGGCAACGTATTCCATCTCTGGGGTGATAATACCCTGACGGGCATAGTGCATCTGGGTAACGTTTTTACCGGCTTTGGCGCGGCGGGGTTTGCGCTGCAGATCAAAGCGCAGAGGTTCCAGCGTCAGGTCGGCTTCGCGCATGCGGCCGTATTCGGAAGACAGTTTCGGCAGGATCTCGGTATCGTCGCGCTCTTCGATCCAGGGGTTACGCTGCGGATGCAGACCTTTGCGCACATCCACCTGAACATCCGGGTCACTGTAAGGGCCAGAGGTATCGTAAACGCGCAGTGGCTCGTTCTCTTCATTACCGAAGCTGCCGGTGGTCGGGCTGAGGCTGATTTCGCGCATCGGTACTTTAATATCAGGGCGGGAACCCTGAATATAGATTTTACGTGAGTTCGGGAACGGCTGAATTGAAGCCTGATCAACCTGTGCTGTCTGGTTGAGAGGGCCCTGAGGCGTGTTCGGATTGCTCTGATTATTTTGAGAGTTTGGCATCTTACCTACCTTTTTACCGTCATCTGTGTCGGCGGAACTGAGAAACATGCAGTGTTAACCAGTACGTTTAAACAATGACGATGTGCGGGGTTGGCTGTGCCGGAGGGGAATCCTGAGCTGAACAGTCGGTTTCTTAGGCGGCTGTTCTCTTGCTTGCTCTGTGACTTATCGCTTCGGTTGCTTCTTATAAAGCGGTCAGATGCGAAAGCTCAGGATTCATTGTCTCGATTCCTACGCTGGAATTACCCAGTTCAGGTTCTTCGGGTTCCGCAGTATATCTGCGATCTCAGCCAACCATGCACCCCGTCAAGATGGCACAAAGTCTAGGTAGACCGGCAGAGGATGTCCAGTGCTTTGGAGCCTGAAAAACAGCCTTTTGGGCGTTAATAAAAAATATACCGGCGAAAACTGTAAAGATATTTATCGGGCTGCCGATAGCTGATGGACAATCCTATTTTATTGGTCGTTATCCGATGAAAATCGTCAATCAACTAGAACAGTCTACCGGTGTTGCTAAGTCAATGAACACCGCCCTGCATAATTCGCAGGGTGGGCAGTTCTCTATGTTGTTGAGTTTGTTAACGACACCTCTCTATGCTTCCGATGTACAGGGTATCGACAGCAATGCTCAGGTCGATATGTTGCGTCAGAATCTGGAAGCAGACTCCAAAGCCCGTAAAACGGCGATGGCGGTTAACCGAGCAATGAATCATTCCATGATCTCCGGTTATGGCGGCTATTTCAGTTTCCTGCGGGCCTTGTCGGATGTTTTTCCCAATATTCAGCAGGTCACTGCTGTGCGTCCTGCTCAGGCGACCAATCTGTACCGTGTTGTAGAAACCCCTGAACTGGGTGAGCAACTGGCACGTCAGATCAATCTGGCCGCTTAATTCTTCATTTTTGCCTATCTTCTGAATTATTCCGGCGATCTTCGCCTAAAGATGTAATTTCGATTAATTATCTTACTTGGGTGAGCCGTAAGCCTCTGCGAGACTTACCGGCCGAATATTGTTTTTGGTTAACAAATATATTAGATTGATCTAAAATAGCTGGCAGCCACTATGAAGAGTGGTTGCTGATTGGCTGCAGTGGCTTTTACGTTACACTGGAGTCTGATGACTTATGAATTTCAGGTGCTTCTGTGCAGAGGCACTGTTAACCGCTTTATCTGATCAAATTGATAACGTGCAGGAGCAGACCATGCGACGACTTACCGCTATTTCAGCGGCTTTAATCTCTGCTTTGAGTATTCATGCTCAGGCGCAAACCCTATCCGGCGTCTATCAGGATGCTTTAGAGAACGATTACCAGCTGAAAATAGCCCAGTCTGAACTGAATGCGGTTATCGAAGATGAGAGTGCAGCCTGGGCGGGCGTGAAGCCAACGATTACTGCTGGTGGTAGTCTGATGAACAACTCTCCAGATGGATCTGCTATCCAGGGAGGGATGAAACAGGATATCACTGATAGCTATACTGAAACGGCTTTGTCGGTAACGCTTACGCAACCCTTGTTGAATGTGGGTAATATCGCCCAGATTGGTGTGGCTGAAGCGACAACCGAAAAGGCCCGCTACGAGTATCAGACCGCTGAGATGGACCTGATGGTGCGAGTTACAGAGGCCTTTTTCAGTGTGCTGCGTGCTCAGGACAGTCTGACCTCATATCAGGCCCAGGAAAAAGCGATTAAACGCCAGCTGGAACAGGCTAAGCAGCAGTTCAAAGTGGGTCTGATTCCGATTACCGGTGTGAATGAAGCTCAGGCTGCCTACGACGGTGCCCGTGCCGCCCGTATCGGAGCAGAAGGTTCATTGCTGATCAGCGAAGAATCCCTGCAGCTGCTGACCGGTAAGAGCTACGGCAAGCTGAATACGCTGGCGAAAGACTTCCCGGTTAAGTCGCCGCAACCGGCAACCGTTCAGTACTGGATCGATCTGGCGCTGGCTAATAACCCGGACGTCAAAGCGGCTCAGAAACAGAAAGATGTCGCAACGACCGCAGTGAAAGCTGCCAAGTCAGCTTATCTGCCATATGTTAACGGGGTGGCTCAGTTTGCCTACAGCGATAAAGATGATGCTAGCGAGACAAACCTGACCAACTTGGCTGTGGGTGTTGAGATGGGCTGGCAGATCTACGCCGGTGGCTCTACCAGCGCCAACATCAACAAGGTTGGCCATTACCTGAACCAGTCTGAGCAGAGTTTAGAGCTCACGCGCCGCTCTGCTGCTCTGAATGCCCGCAGTTACTATATTCAGGTGACGACCAGTGTTCAGCAGGTTGAGGCGCGTCGTCAGGCGCTGCTGTCTTCTGAAAGTGCCCTGCGTGCGACCCGTTCCGGTTACGAAGTGGGTACCCGCAACATTGTTGATGTGCTGCAGGCGGAACAAGCCTATTACACCGCCCAGACCGCTTATCTGGATACCCGTTACAGTTATCTGGTGAGTTTGATCAAGCTGAAACAGGCTGCCGGAACACTGAAAAAAGATGATATTGCTGCCCTTGATCAGTGGTTGCAGAAAAAAGCAGGTTAATTACTGCTAACCTGAAAAGCCCCTCTTGCAGGGGCTTTTTTGTTTGGGTTAGGGTATACCCTGACATTCTTTATGCTTTTGCCCTATATAGATACTTTCCTGTCATGGTTTTATAACCTGCAGCGGGTATCACTTCTCATAATTCTAATAACAAGATCGCTGCAGCAAGATGTGCAGTCAGAGCGAGGCCGGAGTAGGCAATGGATACGCAAGGGAAGGCTTTTATCGACCCCAGTCTGTTTGATACCGGGCCGGTGGTGGTTTTTAAATGGGGAACTCAACCTGTTGAGGGTAATCCCTGGCCGGTGCACTTTGTGACAAATAATGTCGCAGAACTGCTGGGTTATTCAGCTGATCTGTTTCTGGATAACCAGCTGACCTATTCTGATCTGATACATCCTGATGATCTTGATCTTGTTGCCAACGAGGTGTCCCTTGCTCTGGATACCCGTACCTCGCGTTTTACCCACAAAGACTATCGCCTGCGTCACCGGGACGGCCACTATATCTGGGTGATGGATGTCACCATGATCCAATGGACCGACACCGGCGAGCCTGCCGGATTCAACGGTTATCTGGTCGATATTACCGAACGCAAATCAGCTGAAAGCCAACTGGGTGAAAGTGAGCAACGCTACCGGCAGTTATTTGAAGGCAGTCGGGTTGTTGAGTTACTGATCAACCCGGAAACCGGTGCGGTAGTGGATGCGAACGAAGCCGCCTGCCGCTTTTATGGCTATAGCCACGATCAGATCACCTCTTTGCACGCCACGGATATCAATGCGATGTCAGAAACAGAGATCGTTCAGGCGATGGTGGATGCGGAGCAGGAGGAGCGAAATCACTTTATTTTCCGGCACAAGTTAGCTTCTGGTGAACTGCGTGATGTTGAGGTACACAGTGGGCCGGTGGAGTATCGCGGTCAGAAGCTGTTGTACTCGATTGTTCACGATATTACTCACCGGCTGGAGGCGGAGCGGCAGAAAGAGAAGCTGTCCAATGCGCTGGATCAGAGTGGCAGCAGCGTGATGCTGACGGGGGCTGATTACAAAATTGAATATGTGAACTGGCAGTTTTGCCGCGTCTCCGGCTTTTCACCGGATGAGGTCATAGGGCGGCATGTAGACTTTCTTTCTGCAGGTCGTACCTCACCTGAAGTCCGTCGTCATCTGGCCGCAACCCTCGGTCAGGGTAAGCCCTGGCATGGTGAGCTGCTATGCCGTCGTAAAAATGGTGAGTTGTTCTGGAACAGCCTCTCCGTCTCTCCTGTCGCTTCTGATGATGGCGTCATCACAGGTTTGGTGGCGGTGGGAGAGGATCTGACCGAACAGCGGGAAACCGACCGAAAAATCCAGCAGCTGGCATTTTTCGACCCGATCACAGGCCTCGGGAACCGTCAGTTCCTGCTGGATAATCTGGATGAGTTCTTTGCCGAATCTGAAGCCTCGGGTTTTGATCGTCAGACCGTATTGGTCTTTATCGATCTGGATGACTTCAAGCGGGTTAATGATTCTCTCGGTCACGATATGGGGGATCGCCTGATCAAAACGGCAGCGCATCGCTTAAAAGTCGTGGTCAGTGACTCAGATATACTGGTGCGTTTAGGTGGTGATGAGTTTGCTATCCTGCACCGTGCCAGCAGTCGGGAAAAACTCAACGACTGGCTTGATCAGCTCTGCTATCAGTTTAATCGTACGGTCAAATTAGGCCCGCATACGATTAACGCTTTCGCCAGTATCGGCGTGGCCTTTTTGCCACAGGATGCATCGGGCACAACCGAAGCGCTGCGCAATGCTGAGCTGGCAATGTACAAGGCGAAGCAGCAAACCGGCAGTAACTGCCATTTCTTCTCGGAAGAGCTGAATCAGGAAGCGCAGAAGCGTCTGGATCTGGAAGTTCGCCTGAGAAAAGCGATGCAGAACAATGAGCTGGAGCTTTATTATCAGCCCAAGGTGTGTCTGAAGAATCAGCGCATTATCGGTGTTGAAGCCCTGATCCGCTGGAATGATCCGGTGCGAGGCCTGATACCCCCACTGGAATTTATTCCATTCGCCGAAGAGACCGGTTTAATTCTTCCGATCAGCCACTGGGTACTGGAAACCGCCTGTCGGCAGATTGTGACCTGGCAGAAGGCAGGGCGTAAGCCGATTCGTATGGCGGTCAATCTTTCGGTACGTCAGTTTCAGGATCCGGGCTTTGTCAGTCAGGTGGAAACCATTCTGCAGCAGACCGGGGTCGATCCTAAGTGGATCGAGTTAGAGATTACCGAAAGCATGTTGATGGAAAATATGAATGACATGCTGCCCATGTTGCATGAGCTGAAAGCTCTGGGCGTGAGTCTTGCCATTGATGATTTTGGCACCGGCTACTCTTCTCTGGCTTATCTGAAAAAGATGCCGATTGATGTGCTTAAGGTGGATCGTGCCTTTGTAAAAGATCTGCCCCATGGCCGGAACGATTGCGCCATTACCCGAACCATTATTGTGCTGGCGCAGCAGCTGGGCCTGAGCCTGGTAGCTGAGGGGATCGAGCAGCCGGAACAGGCGGCCTTTCTGATGGCAAGTGGCTGCGATATCGGTCAGGGTTTTCTCTATAGCAGACCACTTCCCCTTGCCGAACTTGAGAAAAAGTTATCGCAGTCGAATCCGGTGACTCATGGGCTGTTAGAACAATCCTGAACGCCATTAGCCGCTGCTGCCTGAAACGGTGCAGCTGGCTAATGGTTGCTTTAATCTGCTCTCAGAAAACTCTCCAGCACCGCATTCAGATAGGTAAAGCCTTCTGATGTGGTGTTAAGTCTGCCCGTGCCGTTTTCCAGTAATCCCATCTGCTGCAGCTTCTCCCGTTCCGGTGACAGGCTGCTGAGTTGGAGTCCGGTACGCTGTGGATAAAGTGATTCATCCACACCCTCTTTCAGCCGTAAGGCATTCATCAGAAACTCTACCGGCAGTTCCTGCGGCTCAAGCGTTGTGCGCTGAGAGGTGTAATCCACGGCGTTCAGATATTGTTTGGGGTGTCGCTGCTTGCTGGTTCGGACGATCTCAAGGCCACCGTCGGCTGTCGGCCAGGTAATCTTGCCGTGAGCACCCGCGCCAATGGCGAGGTAATCGCCAAACTGCCAGTAGTTGAGGTTGTGACGGGCTTCGGAACCGGGTTTAGCGTAGGCGGAAACTTCATACTGCTGATAACCGGCTTTGGCGATCAGTTTTTGCCCCGCCTGCTGAATCTCCCAAAGGGTATCGTCATCCGGTAACGGCGGTGGTGCCTGATAAAAAGCGGTGTTGGGTTCTAACGTGAGCTGATACCAGGAGATATGATCCGGTTGCAGATCAATCGCCTGTTGCAGGTCGGCAAGAGCCTCGGCTTCGGTCTGCTCCGGCAGACCGTGCATCAGGTCGAGATTAAAGCGGGTAAAACCGGCCTTGCGGGCGCTTTCGGCAGCGCGGATGGCATCCTGACTGTTATGGATGCGGCCAAGGCGTTTCAGCTGCTCAGGATCAAAGCTCTGAATGCCAATGGAGAGCCGGTTTACACCGGCTTCGCGATAACCTTCAAAACGCGACTGCTCTACGGTGCCTGGGTTTGCTTCTAAGGTGATCTCGATATCGTCTGCAAAAGGGATGCGCTGTTCGACCCCTTGCAGAATCTGTCCGATCGCCTCCGGTGAAAACAGGCTGGGCGTACCGCCACCAAAAAAAATACTGGTCAGAGGTCGCCCCTGTGCCCCCGCCAGATCCGCATCCAGATCCCGCATCAGAGCGGCAATATACTCCTGCTCCGGCAGGCCTGCATCCTGAGGTGTGTCGGTTGCAGCCTTAAAGCGATCCACGCCGTGGGAGTTAAAGTCGCAATAGGGACACTTTTGAACACACCAGGGGATGTGAATGTAGAGGCTTAACGGTGGCAGAGTCATATTCAGATCCGGTCAGTCTATTAATCGCGTTGGCGCAGAGAGCGTTTAGCCACGGGCTTTCAGTTGGCTGACCAGATCCAGTGTCGCCTTGCCACGATGGCTGAGTTTGTTTTTCTCTTCCCGGCTCATGGCTGCAGCGGTACAGCCCTGCTCTTCGATAAAGAACAGTGGATCGTAACCAAAGCCACCTTCGCCCTCCGGTGCTTCCAGAATACGGCCTTCCCAGTTGCCTTGAGCGATAATCGGTGTCGGGTCATCGGCATGGCGCAGATAAACCAGCACACACCAATAGCGGGCGGTACGTTCAGCTTCAGGCAGGCCTTTCAGTTCTTCCAGCAGCTTGGCGTTGTTTCTGGCATCGGTTGCACCTTCACCGGAAAAACGGGCGGAATAGATACCCGGTGCGCCATTAAGGGCATCGACTTCGATACCGGAATCATCGGCCATCGCAGGCTGGCCACTGACACGGCTGGCTTCACGGGCTTTCAGCAGGGCGTTTTCGATAAAGGTCAGGCCGGTTTCGTCCACTTCAGGTACGTTGTATTCGGACTGGGGCACAACTTCAAAGCCCAGTGGTGCCAGCACTTCACCAAACTCTTTCAGTTTGCCTTTGTTGCCGCTGGCGAGGACTAATTTCTGGCTCATGGGATCTGTTCTCTATATCGGCGTTCCCACGCAGAGCGTGGGAACGAGGCTTATTCGGAAGGGACGGCGGGCTTATTCACCATAAAAACGGCGGATAAAACTCAGATCATAGGGTTCCATATTGGGATCAAAGCGCACCTTCAGACGGAAGCGGGTTGGTTCGTCTTCCGTAAAGTTAAAGCTGGTGATCTGGTAGATCGCATTCGGTTCACGAATGGTACGGAACGCCAGATTAACGCTTTGACCGGCCAGATTAGCCACGTCGCCGGTGACCAGTGCTTCTACCGGTTTGTAGCGGCCATCTGCCTGTTTTTTCAGAACCGAGATATTGATCATCGCCTGATAGCGGCTACGGACAATGCCGTAGGCCTGAGCCACTTCCGGCTGCAGAAACCCCGTTGTGAAGGTATTGTAATGGATCTGGTAATCACCCACCTGCTCATATTGCTCGGCCTGTGCCGGAGTGATCAGGCTCAGCATCAGAGCCAGTCCCGCCATAACGCTGAGCAGCATGCGATTGAAAGTTAATACGTGCATAGTGAAACTCCACAGAAACGGTTGGTTTGCCTGTCTGACTTCGGCTTTTCAGCTGGGTTCCGGTTAACGGGTAACGCGGTAGATCGCCACTTCACCGAACAGGTTTGGCCATAACTTGGTAGCCCAGTGGCTTTCATGCTCACTGTTGCCCACAGCACGATCGATAATGCGCAGGTTGCGGCTTTTGCACAGCTGCTCAAAATCCCGGAACGTGGACAGGTGAATGTTCGGCGTGTTGTACCAGGTGTGGGGCAGAGACTTGGAAACCGGCATCTCCCCTTTGACCGCCAGATAGAAACGGCAGCGCCAGTAGGCGAAGTTCGGGAAGGTCACGATACATTCCTTACCCACACGCAGCATCTCTTCCAGCATCAGATCCGGGCGCTTCATCGCCTGCAGCGCCTGAGTCATCACGACCACATCGTAGCTCTGATCTTTGAAGTTGCTCAGGCCATCATCAAGGTTTTGCTCGATGACGTTGACGCCTTTGGCGATACATTCGGTGATCTTCTGATCGTCGATCTCAAGGCCGTAGCCGTAAACCTGTTTTTTATGCTGCAGAAAATCCAGTAGTTCGCCGCTACCGCAACCCAGATCGAGCAGACGGCTTTTGGGTTGAATCCAGTTCTGGATAATCGCTAAGTCAGGGCGTGTCAGATGCATGCTTTTTCCCCTTCTTCACGTTTGTCAGTTGCTTCAGCCTGATGGGCGACCCGATTCATAAAGGCTGAGAAGACAGCCTCATAGCGTTCGTTCGGAATCAGGAAGGCGTCATGACCGTGGGGGGATTCGATACAGGCATAGCTGACATTGCGACCGGCCTCGGTCAGAGCATCAACGATCTCTTCAGAGCGTGACGGAGCAAAACGCCAGTCGGTGCTGAAGGAGATCAGCAGGAAGTTGCTCTTCGCCTGAGCCACGGCTTTAGACAGGTCACCACCATAGCGGGCTGCAGGATCGAAGTAATCCAGCGCCTTGGTCATCAGCAGGTAGGTGTTGGCATCGAAGCTTTCCGAGAAGGTATCGCCCTGATAGCGCAGGTAGCTTTCCACCTGAAACTCTACGTCATAGCCGAAGTTGATCTTGTCGGAGCGCAGGTCGCGGCCAAACTTATCGCCCATGGAGTGCTCAGACAGATAGGTAATGTGCCCTACCATACGTGCCAGACGCAGACCGTGGCGGGGAATGGTGCCATGGTCGGCATAGCGGCCATCGTGAAATTCAGGGTCGCTCATGATCGCCTGACGGGCGACCTCGTTGAAGGCGATATTCTGGGCCGACAAACGGGGGGCTGCCGCGATCACCACCGTATTGTGCATACGGTCAGGGTAGTTAATGGACCACTGCAACGCCTGCATACCACCGAGGCTGCCGCCAACAATAGCTGCCCAGGTATCAATACCCAGATAATCACCCAGACGCATCTGGCTGTTCACCCAGTCGGTGACCGTCATAACCGGGAAATCCGGGCCGTAGGTCTTTCCGGTGGCCGGATCAATAGAGGTCGGGCCGGTAGAGCCACTGCAGCCGCCCAGATTGTTCAGGCAAACCACGTAAAAACGGTTGGTATCGATACACTTGCCGGGACCGATATAGGCATCCCACCAGCCGGGTTTCCGGTCATCCATCGAGTGATAACCGGCCGCATGGTGTGTGCCGCTCAGGGCGTGACAGATCAGTATCGCATTGGAGCGATCAGCGTTAAGTGTGCCGTAGGTTTCATAGATAAGTTCGTAGCTGTCCAGCGTACGGCCACAGGTGAGTTCCAGCGGGGTGTCGAAGCGGGCAATCTGCGGTTCGACAATACCGACAGAATCTTCAGGAATCGCATTAGGCATTTCCCAGGATCTTCCTCAATCAAGATGTCTGCGGGCGGCTTAGCCTCCCCTGCCATCGCCGGTTCAGAAGTTTTGCAACAGGGTTTTGGTTGCAGTCATTCGGGTATTGAAACAGGCGCGTTCAGAGTACAGGGGCACAAGCCACGGAAAGGTTCACTGTAACACAGTTGTTGCTGCAGACGGCAGCGCTTTATTCAGAAGAAAAATAATGGCTTATCGTTGTTTACTTTGGTCTTACGGCAGGATGCCAAAACGAAAAAAGAGCAGCGTTTGCTGCTCTTTTCAAAGGCTGAAAAAGGTCTGTCGGGAGCGTTACAGACCGGCAATCAGATAGCGTGGCATACCGGATGCCTGACCCAGCGTACCCATCACCATGATTTCGAGCACATTGATCCCGATAAAGACAAAAATCGGCGACAGATCCAGCCCGCCCATGGAGGGCAGAATATTGCGTACCGGTGACATGACCGGCTCTGTGATCTGGAAGATCAGCATGGCACCCGGATGGCTGCTTTGTGGCGCAACCCAGCTCAGAATGATCGAGCCGATCAGGGCGTAAAAGTAGATATCCAGCAAGGTGGTGATGACACCGGTCAGAGAACCCAGCAGCAGGTTCACCACAGGTGGAACCCCTTGTCCGGCGATAATAAAGACCAGCGCAATACCCACCAGTTTGACAAAAAACGCGATAACCAGCGTTGCGATACTGACGCGCCCGACAGGCTTGAGTGCTTTTTGCAGCGGGTTCACCAAGGGAGAGGTCGCCTTGGCGATCGCCTGAGAGATCGGGTTATAAAAATCGGCCTGCGAGAACTGCAGAATAAAGCGCAGCATCACAATAAACAGATACAGATTAACAAGGGTCATGACCAGAAAGACGCCGGCATTACCTACAGATTGTCCCATCACGCGAGTGCTCCAAAGCTGGGTTTTGAGTCTTGTTCTGCAGCCGGAAAATACGGCGGCATTCACTTAAATCGCTTGTATTTCTATTGTATGGAGGCGAAGGCGATTATTTCCAGCTTAATTCTGAGAAATAACTGCCTTTAGCCGGATGTCACCGTTGCAGGATCAGTTATCCAGCTGTTCCGCCAGCTCTTTACCCCGGTTCGCCGCCGCTTTTACTGCTTTCTCATACAGCTCGGTCAGGCCACCTGCGTTAAAGGTATTCAGTGCCTGCTCGGTGGTGCCACCCGGAGAGGTCACGCGACGACGGAGTTCTGCCGCATCATGCTCGCTTTCAGAAGCCATACGGGCTGCGCCCAGAGCGGTCTGAATCGCCAGTTTTTCGGCAACTTCAGCACTCAGGCCTACACTTTCACCGGCTTTTTGCAGGGCTTCCATCGCCAGAAAGAAATACGCCGGGCCGCTGCCGGATACGGCGGTGACCGCATCCATCTGCTCTTCTTCATCGACCCAAAGTGCCAAGCCTACTGCCTGCATCAGTTTTTCAGACAGCTCTTTCTGAATATCGGTGACTTTGCTGTTGGCGTAAAGGCCGGAGGCACCGCAGCCCAACAGTGAAGGAGTGTTCGGCATGGTACGAACCACGGCAACATCGCCGCCGAGCCAGCGTTCCAGCGTTTCCGATTTAAGGCCCGCAGCCACAGAAACGATCAACGGCTTGCTCTTTTGCACCTGCTCGCGGATCTCGTTGCACAGATCCTGCATCATCTGAGGTTTTACACCCAGAATCACCACATCGCTTTTAGCAACAGCATCGTTATTGTCACTGCTGGTGATGATGCCGAACTGGGATTTCAGTTCCGCTAAACGCTCTTCAGAGCGGCGGGTGGCGATAATGTTTTCTGCCGGAACATCCTTAGCCAGAAGGCCGCCGATGATGCTGCCGGACATATTGCCCGCACCCAGAAAAGCGAGTTTTGCTGCTTGCATGTTAAACCTCTGAATCTGTTATCTGCTGATAAATTGCGTGTTATATGCGGTATCTGTGACGAATCGTGTGACGATCTTGGCTGAATACGTTTAAGCTCGGTTGGAGTAATCCCGCGCGCCAAAAATGGCGGTACCGATGCGCACCATGGTAGAGCCTTCCGCGATAGCGGCTTCCAGATCACCGCTCATCCCCATGGAGAGGGTATCCAGCTGCGGATGGTCGCCCTTGATCGCCTCCAGCGCCTTGCGCAGTGCCGCCAGTGGCTTGCGTTGATCTTCCAGCGAGTCTGCCTGTGCCGGAATCGCCATCAGACCCCGCAGGGTCAGGTTGGGCAGGGCGGCAACTTCTTTGGCCAGTTCTGGCAGCTCTTCAACCGTGATACCGGATTTGCTCTCTTCGGCGCTGATATTCACCTGCAGGCAGATATTCAGCGGCGGTAGTTCCGCCGGGCGCTGTTCGCTCAGTCGACGTGCGATCTTCAGACGATCAACACTGTGCACCCAATGAAAGTTCTCTGCGATGGCGCGGGTTTTATTGGACTGAATCGGGCCGATGAAGTGCCAGATGATATCCAGATCTGCCAGCTCCTGCTGTTTATCCAGTGATTCCTGCAGGTAGTTCTCGCCAAAATCCCGCTGACCGGCATCGTAGGCTGCTTTTAACAGTTCGGCCGGCTTGGTTTTACTCACCGCCAGCAGGGTGACATCCGCCGAATTTCGTTGATATTGCGCACAACAGGTATCGATCTGCTGGCGCACCTCAGTGAGATTTCTGGCAATATGAGAAGCTGTCATCTGAATTCTGTATCCCAAGTGGTGGTTTGAATGATAACGGGGATATAGAGCAAACCCACGTATTTGGATCTTTTCGGCCATGGATATTACCGAACTGCTGGCTTTCAGTGCAAAACAAGGTGCGTCAGACCTGCATCTCTCCTCCGGCATGCCGCCGATGATACGCACCGATGGCGATATGCGTCGTATCAACGTACCCGCCCTCAGTCATAAAGATGTACACCGCATGGTGTATGACATTATGAATGATAAACAGCGTCGGGATTATGAAGAATTCCTTGAGATCGACTTCTCCTTTGAAGTCCCCGGTATCGCCCGTTTTCGTGTTAACGCCTTCAATCATAACCGGGGTGCCGGTGCTGTTTTCCGAACCATTCCCAGTACGGTATTGCCGATGGATCAGCTGGGCATGGGCGAGATCTTCCAGCGGCTGGCGATGCTGCCCCGTGGTTTGGTGCTGGTCACAGGTCCGACCGGCTCCGGTAAAAGTACCACACTGGCTGCCATGCTGGATTATGTGAATGACCGGAAATACCAGCATATCCTAACGATTGAAGATCCCATCGAATTTATCCACGAAAGCAAAAAATGTCTGATTACCCAGCGTGAAGTGCATCGGGATACCCATACTTTCAGTGACGCCTTGCGCTCAGCATTGCGTGAAGATCCGGACATTATTCTGGTGGGTGAGATGCGGGATCTGGAAACGATCCGGCTGGCGCTGACGGCAGCAGAAACCGGTCATATGGTTTTTGGCACCCTGCACACCAGTTCGGCAGCGAAAACCATCGACCGCATTATTGATGTCTTCCCCGCACAGGAAAAATCCATGGTGCGCTCCATGCTGTCAGAATCCCTGCAGGGAGTGGTGTCTCAGACGCTGCTGAAGAAAGAAGGCGGCGGCCGGATTGCAGCTCATGAAATTATGACGGCTAACCCCGCCATCCGGAATCTGATTCGTGAAGATAAGATCGCTCAGATGAACTCGGTGATTCAGACCAGCGGCGGACAGGGGATGCAAACCATGGATCAGTGTCTGAAACTGATGCTGAACAAAGGACAGATTTCGCTGGAAACCGCCCGTGAGAAGGCCGTCAATCCGGATCTGTTTATGTAATATTGAACATCTTGTCAGCTGTAATTTTTCTGTAAGTGTAATATCTGTTTTACAGCTGTATGGCTGATGAGCTGTGGGGTTTGGTGTTTTTGGTCTGAAATTACATTTTATGTAATTATTTCAATAGGTTAAAAGGATTTCTAGGAGCGATTTGTGTCTGATTCCCATCTTGAGCGAACCCGCACCCCCCGTCAACAGGGGCTTTTGGATAAGTTCTACAAGATGCTGAAGGTGATGGCCGACAAAAAAGGCACTGATATGTTTATCACCACCGGCATGCAGCCCTCCATGAAGCTCAATGGTGAACTGGTGCCGTTGGCCAATAGCGCCCTGACACCGGATATGGCCCGTGATCTGGTATTTGGGGTGATGAACGCTGAACAGGAGCAGGAGTTTCTTGAGCATCGGGAGTGTAATTTTGCTCTGAGTGCTTCCGGGGTCGGGCGATTCCGGGTCAGCGCCTTCTATCAGCGAAATCAGGTGGGCATGGTGCTGCGCCGGATCGAGTTTGAAGTGCCGAGACTGGAAAATCTGGATCTGCCGGCAAAAGTCAGTGAGCTGGCGATGGAAAAACGCGGCCTGATTCTGTTTGTCGGGGCCACCGGCACCGGTAAATCCACCTCTCTGGCGGCCATGATTCAGCACCGGAACGAAAACAGTCGCGGCCATATTATCTGTATCGAAGACCCCATTGAGTTTATCCATCAGCACAAAAACAGCATCGTCACCCAACGGGAAGTGGGCATCGATACGGAAAGCTACGAGATCGCCCTGAAGAACACTCTGCGCCAGTCTCCCAACGTGATTATGATCGGTGAAGTGCGCAGCTCCCAGACCATGGAGTATGCCCTGGCATTTGCCGAAACCGGTCATCTGTGTCTGGCGACACTGCACGCAAACAATGCCAATCAGGCGTTGGAACGGGTGATCAACTTCTTCCCGCCGGAGAAACATAATCAGCTCTGGATGGATCTTTCCCTCAACCTGAAGGCGATTGTGGCTCAGCAACTGGTGCCGACACCGGACGGTAAAGGCCGCAAGGGCGTCATCGAAATTTTGCTTAACACCCCGCTGGTATCAGACATGATCCGCAAGGGGGATGTGCAGGGACTGAAAGAGGTGATGGCGAAATCCACCGAACTGGGGATGCAGACCTTTGATCAGGCGCTGTACGAGCTCTATAAGAAAGAGCAGATCACCTATGATGATGCCCTCGCTTATGCCGATGCGCCGAACGACCTGCGCCTGATGATCAAGCTGGGCACCAGTAAAAAAGGTGAGCCGTCCCGCTTTGGTGACAGTGGCGATCAGTTCACACTGGCCGATTGACCGGTACGGGGCTTTCACGGCATATCCTGATCTTTTTACAGAAAGAGGCGGTTTTAACCGCCTTTTTTACCAAAACAGAAACGGTTTTTATCTGCCTGAGGCGGCGGCTGTGCTATGCTTCGCAGCAATCTTAACGAGTAAAAATTAACAGAGTCTGAGTTTCATCAGGCTTCTGATCTCCCCCAATCAAAAGCGTTAAAACCTCACCGGAATACTGATCCGTTTTGTGTGGCCTAACGCATTGATTCTGTAAAGTATTTTTGAGGTGTAATCTTTGTTTACCGAGCTTTCCCTGCATGAACGCCTGATGAAGGCGCTGGATAAAATGGCTTTCACTGAACCCACTCCGGTTCAGTCAAAAGCGATTCCGGCGGCGATGACAAAAAAAGATCTGCTGGTCAGTGCAGAAACCGGTAGCGGTAAAACCGCAGCCTTTTTATTACCGATGCTGCATCAGTTTCTGGAAAATGCCGCCCCTAACTCAGGTGCCCGGGCGCTGATTCTGGCTCCGACCCGTGAGTTGGTGCGTCAGATCTATAAGCATTTCACTGAGCTGTCTGCTTTTACCCATATCAAAGCGACCTGGATTATTGGCGGTGAAACCTTCAAATTCCAGAAAGCGGTTCTGCGCAAGAATCCGGAAATCATCATCGCGACACCGGGTCGTATTCTTGAGCATCTGGAAAAGGATTCATTGGATCTGAATGATCTGGAATACCTGATTCTGGATGAAGCGGATCGCATGCTGGATATGGGGCTGAGCGAAGAAGTGCTGAAAATTGTCGACTTCTGCCGCAAAGAGCGCCAAACCATGCTGTTTTCAGCCACACTGAGCCGTAAGGGTATTCGTGAAGTGGCTGACCGCGTGCTGACCGATCCTGAAACCGTACTGGTTAACACGGTTCGTGATCAGCATGAAAATATCACCCAGCAATACCTGCTGGCGGATGATGCGAAACATAAAGATGCCATGACGGTGCGTCTGCTGAACGACCGTGAATATCAGAAAGCGCTGGTGTTTGTGAACAAGCGGGTGGATGCGGATCGTCTGGGTGGCTTCCTGCGTTATAAAGACCTGCGTGCCGGTGTTTTACATGGTGAGCTGACGCAGGATCAGCGTAATCATGTGATGAACCTGATGCGTCGGGGCCATATCGATGTGCTGGTGGCCACCGATGTTGCGGCCCGCGGTCTGGATATCTCCGGCATTGAGCTGGTGATCAACTACGATATGGCGCGCAAAGGTGACGATTATGTTCACCGTATTGGCCGTACCGGTCGTGCCGGTGAAACCGGTACCGCGGTTTCTATGATCACCTCCTATGAGTGGAATCTGAAAGCCGCGATTGAGCGCTATATTCAGGTTCGCTTTGACGAGGTTAAGGTGAAAGGTCTGGAAGGCAAATACAAAGGCCCGAAAGATGTGCGTGCTAACGGCAAGACCGTTGGTAAGAAGAAGCCGAAGACTGCCGCTGAAAAGAAATCCCTGAAAGAGAAGAAGAAGGGACAGGAGAAGAAAGCGCAGAAACGCCATCAGAAGAAATCTGCTGAGGGCGCTGCCAAGAAGCGCGTAGCTCCTGTTGAGCGTAAGAGTGTTGGTTTTGGCATGATCCGCAAGCGCACTTCAACCGACTTTAAGCCTGAAGAAGATTGATACTTAAGGTTTGAGCCTCCTCAGATCTGAGCTTCATTGCTATTGAAGCTTAATCAGAAAACAGCCGTAGCCGAAAGGTGCGGCTGTTTTTTTTGCCTCTAACGAATGCCTCTAGCGTATACATCTAACAGTGGTAAGGCTCTGAACGCGTTGAACTTTGAGCGGATCTGATGGGGTTTCTGAATAGCAGACAAAAAAATGCCCGGGGATGGGAGTCCACCGGGCGAGACCGTGATTAGCTTGATGAGGAGATAAACCAGACTCTCAATAACTACAGCGGGAACCTGAACCTGCCGGAGCCTGATTTAAATAGGCTTAGTGATTTGGCGAATCCTTAAGCTTGAGTAAATGATATGCGTTCTCATTAAGTCTGTAAAGTGTTTTTGAGAATTATTTTCATTTGCCTGTCGAAAGGTCGATTTTTTTAACCAGAGATCAGTTATCAACTATCCGTTATCAGTTCGGGAAGTGCCGTCGTTGATCACCGGCTTCGTATCTTGCGGACAAGAAAAAGGCAGATGATGATTCATCTGCCTTTTTCATTGAGCGGCCAAACGATCTGTCGCGAGTTAACGCACCGTATTTTTCGGCATCGGAAGGCCCGGCAGGTTGTAGCCCGCCAGATCCAGACAGTAACGGTAGTAGGTTCGGCTCTTGCTGGTGCGTCCCATCGCAGAGTACAGACGACTTAACTCAGCAGCTGTGGTGGCCAGAGGCTGCAGGCGGAAGCTCTCTTCCATAAAGTCCGCCCCCTTACCCCAAAGCTGGTTGCGCAGGGCGATGCGTCCGGCGGTCAGATACAGCGCGGCGCTGTCGCTGTGCTTCTTCAGCCACTGCTCTGCCTGCTGCATCTGCTGGCGTACATCACCTTTTTCCAGCAGACCGTAGATGATCACCAGCTGTTCCTGCCAGCTCTGACGGAGCTGCTCGGTAATAAAGCGTTCCAGCAGGATGTCGGCTTTGCAGTCGTGCAGGGCACGGGCGTAGGCTTCGGTCAGCTGTTGCTCTTTCTTAAGCTCTGATGGCAGCTCTTTCCAGATCTTCTGGATCGCTTCCAGGCAATCTTCCTGAGACAGATTCTGGCTCTGCTCCAGCAGCGCCAGATGCAGGCGGATCATCAGCTGTCTGCCTTCGGTATCCGTTAGAATGTCCTGTTTCAGCAGTTGTGGATAAAGTGCTTTCAGTCCCTGCCAGTCTTCCAGCTTCTGATAGACCTTCAGCAGGGTTTTCAGTACCCAGCGGTGACGGGGGTTTTTCTTCTGCAGACGTAGCAGCTGCGCCAGACACTGCTCGTACTGGCCGCGCTCCATCTGAAACTCGATCTGAGACAGGCATACGGCGGTTTCTGCCCCCGGCGTGCTATCCAGGGCCTCTTTCAGCAGCTGATCACTCTGCTCATAACGACCCTGAGCGTGTGCTGCCCGGGCGGCTGCCAGATAGTTGATCACAGGCGCGCCGGAGCGGGATGCGGAGCGTTTCAGCAGGCGTTCTGCTTTGCGCCACTGGCCTTCCGCCATCAGCAGCAGACCTTTTACCGTGGCTTTCAGTGCGCGCTTGTCACGCCCGGCACCGGAGAAAACATTCAGGCTTTTCAGTGGGCGGCGAACACCGGATTGCAGGCGCATCAGCAGGTGAAAGCTGACCAGTGCCGCACCAAACAGCAGCGCACCGATCCAGAAGGACATCTCGATGGTGGTTTTGCCCCAGCTGATCAGAATATAACCGGGATCTTCCTGCATCAGCAGACCGGCAAACATGCCCCCTGCCAGTGCTAAAATCGCAGCGATATAGAGGCGTTTCATGATGCAGGTGCCTCCGTTGCTGTGGTTTCGGTTGGGGTATCGGTTTCGCTTGCAGTCTGTGAGACAGGAACGCTGCTGCTGAAGCGTTGTTTCTGCAGGTCACGCAGCAGATTCAGTGATGCGGAGATATCCGGACGTTGCTGACGGATGTTCTGCGCAGACAGTTCGCTCAGTGTTGTTAATACGCTCTTGGTGCGGGCGGAGTCCTGATCGAAGTGGGTGTTCACCCAGCTGCTGGCCTGTTCCAGCAGGGTGCGATACAGGGTCTGCTCCTCTTTCAGCAGTGCGATCTGGGCCTGTTGCAGGGTCAGGCGCAGATTGTGGCGCAGATAGAGGCTCTCTTCCGGCGGCAGAAGCGGTGTGATCTTTTCATCTCTGTGGCGAACCACCACCAGCGTTTTGGCTTCATCCCAAAGGGTCTGCCAGACGCTCTGTTCCTGATTGTCTTCCAGTTGGGTCTGGCGGAAGGCGCTACGGTTGGCGGGATTCATCGGCAGCGGTAGCTGGTCGATCTGCCCTTCCAGTGCGCTCAGTTTGAAGTAGATACCGCTCTGATCCAGTGTGTAGATGCTATTCAGGGCTGCCAGCTCGTTGGCGATCGCCTGACGCACGGCAAACAGCGCCGGGTTATCGGCTTTAGCCAGTCGCTCATCGGCACTGCTGAGCAGGGTTTTGGCTCCGGTCAGATCCCCTTCCAGCTGCAGACGATGATTGGCCAGACGCAGCAGGTATTCCGCTTCGGCCTGCAGCCAGTCAGAAGGCTTAGGCCCCTGAGTGCTGGCAAAAGCACCTGCCAGTTCCTGCAGGTTCTGGCGCTGTTCCGTCTGTTCCTGCTGCAGCTTTTGTGTCTGCTGCCCCAGTTGATTCGTGGCTGCTGGCAGTGATTGCAGGCTGTTCAGAGCCTGAACCTGACGTTTCAGCTGTGCTTCCAGCTGGTTGTTGCGTTCGTTCAGTTGCGCCAGTGCCTGCGCGGTTTTTTCCTGCTGTTGCCAGAAGGTGTAGCCGGAGGCGGCAGCGGCACCCAGGGCGATAATCAGTGCGCTAAGGGCGATAACAGAGCCGCCTTTACCGGAAGGCTTCTCTGCTGTTGGCGCTCCCGTTGAGGCAGGTTTTGCCGTCGCTGGCTTTTCGCTGGCACTGGGTTTCTTAGCCGGTTCGGCTTTATTGGTTTTGTCAGCAGCAGAGGTTTTATCCACAGATGTGCTTTTATCCATAGCGGCCGATTTATCCACAGGAGCCGCTTCCGCCTTTGTCTCTTTCTTTTGTTCTGGCTCGCTCTTCAGCTCCGGATTACCCTTCTGTTCAGGCTTTGCATCATCAGAATTTTTGGCATCTTCTTTTTTGTCGCTGGCAGCTTCAGTGTTGCTGTCGCCAACCATCACAAAGCCAGTGCCCTGCTCCGCAGAGGTTTTTTGCTCGGGCGTGTCGTTAGCGGGCTGATCGGTCGACGTCGTGTCCGTGGTTTTATTTTCTTTATCGCTCATTGCATCGCCTCATGCTTAGCGTTGACTGGCTATGGATTCCAGTGCGGCCTGTTGCCATTGTCCGCCTGCGCCCTTGGCCTGGACAATTTTTTTGAAGCCCATGGCGCGGGCTTCCTGTCGCAAACGTGGGCTGGAAACCAGTAATAGGGTATTAAACAGACCGGGCTCGGCTCCGGCCAGCTGAACCAGATGGTTCAGGGCATCCAGACTGCTGATCAGGATGACATCAAAATATTCGGATTGAAGCAGTTCGCGTTCGGCGCTCAGAATCGGCGGGCAAACGCGCTTGTAGAAAAACAGTTCTTTAACCTGAGCGCCCCGCTCTTCCAGCGTGCTTTTCAGCAGTGGACGACCGCCTTCACCTTTGCAGAGCAGGATCTTCTCTCCGGCCACGTCGGTCAGTGCCGGTAACGTCAGCATCGCTTCGCTGTTGTCGCCTTGTTCAGGGTAGACCACGGGCAGACCGTAATCGTCCAGAATAGCGGCTGTTCCTGCCCCCGGAGTTACCCAGAGCACCTTAACCGGCGGTTGCGGCCAGTACTGATCCAGCCGGTCGAGAAACAGATTAGCCGTGACCGGACTCACACAGATCACCTTGCTGTAGAGATCCAGATCCAGCAGGGTGCTGCGGTCTGCCGGGGTTTCTTCCAGCTCTTCAATGGCCAACAGAGGAATATGGTATGGCTCGGCACCGGCTGCTTTCAGCTCATGCATCAGGGCTGCTTCCTGTCCGTTGGGGCGGGTTACAGCGATTTTCAGCGGTTGCTGATCAGAATGTCTTAGCAGGCGTTGGCTGTTCATGGAGGTGCTGTCAGTCCTTGCGGCGCAAACGTTAATCGGGTCAGGGCGTTCAGGTTAAAGCCCGGCCAGCTCAGGTGCTGACCGGTACGTTGGTTTCGGCTGTGATGAATCAGGCGCGATTGTAAACCTTGTCCAGAATCTCTTTGGCACCCTGTTCGATCAGCATCTCGGCCACGGCGATACCCAGTGCTTCCGGATCGGAAACCGGGCCGGTTTTCTCGGCGCGCAGTAGCTTGGTGCCATCCGGTTCGCCAACCAGAGCACGCAGGTGAATGTTTTCACCGTTATCGACCAGTACCGCGTAACCACCGATCGGCACCTGACAGCCACCTTCAAGATGACAGTTCATGGCGCGTTCAGCGCGTACGGTGTTCCAGGTGTCTTCGTGTTTCAGCGGTTCCAGCAGTTTGATGATCTCGGCATCGCCTTCGCGGGTTTCGATACCCAGTGCGCCCTGACCAACGGCTGGCAGGCTCTGTTCCGGCGTCATCTCGTGGCGGATGCGCTCGTCCAGCTCCATGCGCTGCAGGCCGGATGTGGCCAGCAGAATGCCGTCATATTCACCGGCATCCATTTTCGCCATACGGGTCTGGATGTTGCCGCGCAGACTTTTAACCTCAAGATCCGGGCGGTTAGCGCGGGCCTGCAGTTCACGGCGCAGGCTGGACGTACCCAGTACGGCTCCCTGCGGCATCTCGTCAAAACTGGCGTATTTTGCGGAAACAAAGGCATCGGTTGGCGCGTGACGTTCGCAGATCACCGGCAGGGCAAAACCTTCCGGCAGTACCATAGGCACGTCTTTCATGGAATGTACGGCGATATCGGCACGGCCTTCGCTCATCGCCAGTTCCAGCTCCTTCACAAACAAGCCTTTACCGCCAATCTTGGCCAGAGGGGTGTCCAGAATTTTGTCGCCCTGTGTGCTCATAGGCACCAGTTCAACTTTCAGACCGGGGTGCAGCGCCTCAAGGCGGGCCTGAATATGCTCAGCCTGCCACATGGCCAGAGGACTTTTACGGGTGGCGATACGGATAACTTGTTGGCTCATGGAGATAGAAACTCTTGCTTGTCTGTGGGTGGCATTCCCTGATGCTTGCAGCAATGGGGCTGCATGGGATGGCTGTGAGGCCGGAGGCCACCAAAAATGGGCGTTGCACTGATTCTAACAAAGCCGTCTGCAATAGACACCGATACAAATCATTTCGCGGTTTTTTTTCCATAAAATCTGACGATTAAAGCGAAATATCAGGGGATATGACCATGCCATTCTGAGCGGCCTTACTGTTATAATGCTGACAAAAGTTAGCTTACCTCTGCGGCCTGAAGGACGCGCCGGCGATTACCCTGCCGGTGGCTCAGGCATTACAGGCAGAGTCTCCGGCATGAGGAATTGAAATGAGCGTTAAGCAAGAGAACAGTGCACAGAATTCATCGGCACAGGCCACTAACCAGCAATGGGGCGGTCGCTTCAATGAGCCGACGGATGCGTTTGTTGCGCGTTTTACCGCGTCGGTTGATTTTGATCAGCGTATGGCGAATCAGGATATTCAGGGTTCTATCGCCCACGCGAAAATGCTGACCAAGGTTGGCGTGCTGACTGAAGAAGAACGCGACCAGATTATTCAGGGGCTGACCGAGATCCGTGAAGAGATCGCAAACGGTGAGTTCCAGTGGTCTGTGGAACTGGAAGATGTTCACATGAACATCGAAGCGCGCTTAACGCAAAAGATCGGTATTACCGGCAAGAAACTGCATACAGGTCGTTCCCGTAACGATCAGGTGGCGACAGATATCCGTCTCTACCTGCGTGATGAGATCGACGTGATCAGCGCTGAGCTGAACCGCCTGCAGGAAGGCCTGCTGGGTCTGGCTGAAAAAGAAGCTGACACCATTATGCCGGGCTTTACCCATCTGCAGACCGCACAGCCGGTGACCTTTGGTCATCACCTGATGGCATGGTTTGAGATGCTGCACCGTGATTACGATCGTCTGCAGGATTGCCGCAAGCGTATCAACATTCTGCCATTAGGCGCTGCAGCGCTGGCGGGTACGACCTACCCGATTGATCGTCACATGACCTCTGAGCTGCTGGGCTTTGATCGCCCGACAGAGAACTCGCTGGATTCCGTATCCGATCGTGACTTTGCCATTGAGTTCTCCTCGGCGGCGAGCCTGATCATGATGCACCTGTCCCGTATGTCGGAAGAGCTGGTGCTGTGGACGTCGGCGCAGTTCAACTTTATCAACCTGCCGGATCGTTTCTGCACCGGTTCTTCAATCATGCCGCAGAAG
Source organism: Oceanospirillum sp. (assembly GCA_048264105.1). Lineage (GTDB taxonomy): Bacteria > Pseudomonadota > Gammaproteobacteria > Pseudomonadales > Halomonadaceae > Oceanospirillum. The sequence continues at coordinate 509,554 of JBLXDJ010000003.1, read as the reverse complement.
AAAAACCCGGACGTGCCGGAGCTGGTGCGTGGTAAGAGTGGTCGCGTCTTTGGTCACCTGTTCTCGCTGCTGACCCTGATGAAGTCTCAGCCGTTGGCATACAACAAAGACAATCAGGAAGACAAAGAGCCGATCTTTGATGTGGTCGATACCCTGCAGGGTTCTCTGCGTGCGTTCGCCGATATGATTCCGGCTATTGAATCCCGTAAAGACGAGATGCGTGAAGCGGCGCTGCGCGGCTTCTCTACCGCAACCGATCTGGCGGATTATCTGGTTCGTAAGGGCATCGCGTTCCGTGACTCTCATGAGATCGTGGGTAAATCTGTAGCCTACGGCATCGAAACTGGTAAAGATCTGGGTGAGATGACCCTGGAAGAGCTGCAGCAGTTCTCCGATACCATCACTGAAGATGTGTTTGAAGTACTGACACTGGAAGGCTCGGTCAGCGCCCGTGACCATATCGGTGGCACCGCTCCGGATCAGGTTCGTGCAGCCGTTAAGCGCGGTCGCGAAGCACTGGCGGCACGCAGCTGATATGCGTCGTTTTAAAGCGATTGTGAGCCTGTGTCTTGTGACATTAGCGCTGGCGGGCTGTGGTCAGAAAGGCCCGCTCTATCTGCCGGAAGAGCCGGCGGCTGCGAATACGCAGGCACAATAAGGCTTATGTTGTGCAGGATGCGTTGTCATCCTGCTCACTTCAAATTTTTGGTATTTGCTGCGGGCAGATACCCACTTCGGTGAGACAGTTATGGATTTTTTTAACTATCAGGGCGATACCCTGTTTGCAGAAGATGTCGCGGTAAACCAGCTGGCTGAGCAATACGGTACGCCGCTTTATGTCTATTCCCGCGCAACGCTTGAGCGCCATTACCGCGCCTATGATGAGGCGCTGGCGAACCAGCCGCACCTGATCTGCTACGCCGTAAAAGCCAACTCCAATCTGGCGGTGCTGAATGTGCTGGCGCGTCTGGGTGCCGGTTTCGATATCGTTTCTGTGGGTGAACTGGAGCGTGTCCTGACCGCTGGTGGTGATCCGGCCAAGGTGATCTTCTCCGGTGTGGGTAAGCAGGCGCATGAAATGCGTCGTGCGCTGCAGGTGGGTATTAAGTGCTTCAACGTAGAGTCTGAAGCTGAGCTGGATCGTCTGAATGATGTTGCCGAGTCCATGGGGCTGCAGGCCAGCGTTTCTCTGCGTGTGAACCCGGATGTTGACGCCAAGACGCACCCGTATATCTCCACCGGTCTTAAAGAGAATAAGTTTGGTATCTCTATTGATCGTGCGGAAGAGGTTTACCTGAAAGCCGCCAGCCTGCCTAACCTGAAAGTGGAAGGCGTCGATTGTCATATCGGTTCTCAGCTGACTCAAAGCTCCCCTTTCCTGGATGCACTGGACCGTCTGCTGGACCTGATTGCTAAGCTGGGTGAGAAAGGCATCAACATTAAACACCTGGATCTGGGTGGTGGTCTTGGCGTTCGTTATGACGATGAAACGCCACCGGAGCCACGGGATTACGCCACCAAGGTGCTGGAGCGTCTGGGTGACAGCGACCTGACCTTGATTATGGAGCCGGGTCGTTCCATCGCTGCTAACGCCGGTATTCTGGTAACCCGCGTGGAATACCTGAAACCGACTGAAGCTAAAGACTTTGCCATTGTTGATGCGGCCATGAACGATCTGCTGCGCCCGTCACTGTACAGCGCCTGGCAGAATATTATTCCGGTAGTACAACCGGCGGCAGATGCGAAAACATCAAATTATGATCTGGTTGGCCCGATCTGCGAAACTGGTGACTTTATCGGTAAAGATCGTGAGCTGGCGCTGGAACAGGGTGACCTGCTGGCCGTGCGCTCAGCCGGTGCTTATGGTTTTGCGATGTCTTCCAACTACAACAGCCGTAATCGTGCTGCTGAAGTGATGGTGGATGGTGATCAGAGCTTCCTGGTGCGTCGTCGCGAAACCTTTGAACAGCAAATTGCCGGTGAAAATGTTCTTCCGGCCTGAGTAACCCGATCGGTTTGCAAAAACGATTGAACAGTGGAGCGAGCCGATTTTGGGCTGGCTCCGCAGGAGATCAAGCAAAATGCTTTTAAAATTTACCAAAATGCATGGCCTGGGCAACGACTTTATGGTGGTTGATCTGGTCTCGCAGCGGGCGAAAATTTTTCCGGATCAGGTACGGCAGCTGGCGGATCGTAACTTTGGTATCGGCTTTGACCAGTTGTTGATTGTGGAGCCGCCGACCGACCCGGATATGGACTTCAAATACCGTATCTTTAATGCCGATGGCAGCGAAGTTGAGCAGTGTGGTAACGGCGCACGCTGTTTTGCCCGCTTTGTTTACGACAAGCGCCTGACCAGCAAAAAGACCATTAATGTAGAAACCTCCGGTGGCAATATTCAGCTGAACCTGACCGATGATGGCGGCGTGACCGTGGATATGGGCGAGCCGCGACTGGTACCGGACGCGATTCCTTTTGTTGCTGATGCTCAGCAGGAAAAGTATGAGCTGGAAGTTGATGGTCAGTCCTATACCGTCGGTGCGGTTTCTATGGGCAATCCCCATAGCGTACTGGTAGTGGATGATGTGGATACCGCGCCGGTAGAACGCCTTGGCCCGCTGATTGAAAGCCACGAGCGTTTCCCGAACCGGGTGAATGTAGGCTTTATGCAGATCGTGAGCCGGGACGAAGTTCGTCTGCGGGTTTACGAGCGCGGAGCCGGTGAAACCCTGGCTTGTGGAACAGGAGCTTGTGCCGCTGTTGTTGCAGGACGGTTACAAGGGTTACTAAATGAAGTGGTAGAGGTACATCTTCCTGGTGGTACACTGAAAATCCGTTGGTCCGGTGAAGGTCAACCCGTCATGATGACGGGCCCTGCGGCACGGGTTTTTGAAGGACAGATCTATCTATGACATTCTCCAAGAGCGGTTCAGACTCAAAAAGCGTGATTGATGCTCAGGCGGTTGCTGATTACCTGAAAGAGAATCCGGAATTTTTCCAGCAGCATGAAGATCTGCTGCTGGAATTAAGCCTGCCCCACGCCAGTGGCTCGGCGGTTTCTCTGTTAGAGCGTCAGATGATTCTTATGCGGGAACGCTTGGCTGATCGTGAAGATCATCTGGAAGACCTGCTGGATACCGCGCGTCACAACGATATGCAGCTGTCCCGCGTGCGCCGGTTAATTCTGGCGCTGCTGGAGGCTGATGATCTGAATGATCTGGCTTCGACCCTGTCCGAGCAGTTGCGCAACAGTTTTGGCACCGGTCATAGCCGACTGGTTCTGACCGACTCGAACAGTGATGACACCATCAATACCTCGCAGCTGGTGACTCAGGCGGATAACAGCCTGACGGCTCTGATTCAGGCGCTGCTGCAGAGTAACCGCACCTTCTGTGGTCAGGTTTCTGCAGAACAGCTGGAGCAGTTGTTTGAGCTGGGCATGGTCGCTGATGGTTCAGCGGCGGTGATTCCGCTCAATCAGGATGATGTAAAAGGCTATCTGTTACTGGGTAGTGAAAACCCGGACTATTTCCGGTCAGAAATGGGCACTGAGTTTGCCGCTTATGTGGCGGATGTGGTTGCCCGTCTGCTGCATCATCTGCGCTAAATCTCTGCGGTTAAGGTGCTCTAATGGATCATCCTGCCCCATCGTCTGATCCGTATCTTGAGCAATTTCTGGTAAGCCTTGCCCAGCAGCAGGGCTCACCACATACCCTGAGTAATTACCGGCGGGATCTGGAGCAGTTTCTGTCTTACCTGCAGCAGCAGGGTTTTCAGCATGACTGGTGCCACCTGAGCCGTAAGCAGATTCGGCATTATCTCGCCCATCGCCACCAACAGGGTTTAACGCCCCGCTCCCTTCAGCGACACCTTTCCAGCATTAAGGGGTTTCTGAACTTCCTGATGCAACAAAAGATCCTGACTACGAATCCCGCCGATGGCCTGCGTGCGCCGAAAGCCGGCCAGCTACTACCTAAACCTGTGGATATTGATCAGCTGCAGGGGCTGCTGGACAAGCCTTCTGCTGACCCCAAAGGTGAATCGGCGGAGGGTTCTGTTATTTCGATCAGAGACCGCGCCATGCTCGAGCTGCTCTATGGCTGCGGGTTGCGTTTGGGTGAGCTGGTCTCGCTGGATCTGAGTGCGGTGGATTTCCCCCAGCAACAGATCCGGGTGTTGGGGAAAGGACGTAAAGAGCGCTTGTCGCCGTTAGGGCGTAAGGCGTCAGATGCGGTAAAAGCGTGGCTGTCGGTTCGCGGGCAGTGGCTGAAAAATGATCAGCAAGACGCGCTGTTTATCAGTCAGCGGGGCAACCGGATCTCGCCGACAACGGTTCAGCAGCGGGTTGCAAAAGCCGGACAGGATGCGGGGATTGCCGACCGGCTGCATCCCCACCGCCTGCGACACTCTTATGCCAGTCATCTGCTGGAATCCAGCGGTGACCTGCGGGGGGTGCAGGAATTACTCGGACATGCGGATATCAGCAGTACCCAGATCTATACCCGTTTGGATTATCAGCATCTGGCACAGGTTTACGATAAAGCGCACCCCAGAGCGCAGCGTAAAAAGAAACAGGATAACGAGGGTTAAGCAGAAACATGAGTATTAAAGCGGTCGTTTTTGATCTGGACGATACCCTCTGGGATGTGAATCCCGTGATTGTGCAGGCGGAGCGCGCCCATTATCACTGGCTGAATCAGCATGCGCCGAAGCTGACCGCCCGTTTTACCGAGCGTGAGTTACGGGGTTATCGCATGAGCCTTGCTCGCCGTCATTCCGAGCTGACTCACTTTGTCACCCGTTCCCGTATGCGGGCGATGGATGAGTGCCTGCGGTTGTCGGGTTATTCCGATGATGAGGCGGCAGCGCTTGCGGAGCAGGCATTTGCGGTTTTCTGGCAATACCGCAATAAGGTTGAGCCTTTCCCCTATGCCTTTGAGGCATTAGAAGGCCTGAAACGGACGTATATTGTGGGCGCATTGAGTAACGGTAATGCCGATGTCTTTCAGACGCCGTTGGGAGAGTGGTTCGATTTTGCCTTTAGCGCCGAGGGGCTTTCAGTTGCAAAACCTGATCCGGAAGCTTTTCAGGCAGTGCTGGATCATCTGAAGTGCGCGCCGCAGGAGATCCTGTTTGTCGGGGATAATCCTGAGCATGATATTGAAGGGGCGTATCGGATGGGAATGAGAACGCTCTGGGTGCAGGTGAAGCCCTCAGCCAAAAGCCCTGCGTTTTATGACGCCCGTGTCGATTGCCTGAGTCAGCTGCATCAGGCCGTGACGCAACTCGATAAGTCATATGCCGAAAAATAAAAAACCAGAGCCGGGCTCTGGTTTTTATCAAACTGATGCGCTGCTTTTAAGCTTCAGGCAGCTCCAGCTGAAGCCATTCGTCCAGCTTCTGGCGTAGTTGTGGCACGCCATCTTTTTTCAGGGCAGAGAACTGCTGCACGCTGACCAGATCTTCCCACTCATGCAGGGCTTGTTTCACTTCCAGCAGCGCTTTTTTGGCGGCACCCTTCTTGAGCTTATCAGCCTTGGTCAGCAGGATATGAACGGGTTTGTTCACCTGATCCGCCCACTCCAGCATCATCTGGTCAAATTCGGTCAGCGGGTGGCGGATATCCATTACCAGTACGATACCGCGTAGTACCTGACGATTGAGCAGGTACTCGGACAGGTGGCGTTGCCACTCCAGTTTGACCTTCTCCGGTACTTTGGCGTAGCCATAACCCGGCAGATCCACCAGTTTTTGATCTGTGCCGTTGTGCAGGCCAAAAAAGTTGATAAGCTGCGTGCGCCCCGGTGTTTTAGAGGTTCGGGCCAGTCGGGAGTTCTGAGTCAGGGTATTGATTGAACTGGATTTTCCCGCATTGGAACGGCCGGCAAAGGCAACTTCGGCTCCAAAGTCCGGAGGACACTGCGCCAGAGTCGGGGCGCTGATCATAAAGCTCGCCGTCTGATAGTTCAGTTTTGGCGCGCGATCATCAGTGGTGGTTTGGTTCTGTGCGTTGTTCTGGTCTTGGCTTGAAACTTCAGTCATGGCGTATTCAACTAATGGGGCAAAAGACAGGTTATATGGGGCGTTCACGTTTCCCTACGGATTAGTATATAATGCCACCACTTTTTAGATGGTAGTGTACCATTCAGGTTGATTTGGCACGAATAGAAACGTCTTGTTGTTAAGTAAACACGGGGCGGATAAATTGATCTGGCACTGCCAGGGCTTTCCGGCAGGAGCCTCCCAAGGTTTCGGCCTATCAGAGATCTTAGCTGTTCAGAGAAACAGACTCTGGTAAGCCTCAGGAAAATAACAGTAATCACCTTAAAATTAGCAAGATTGGATTAGCAATGAAGAAATTACTGGTAAGTCTGGCAGTTACTCTTGGCCTGGTAAGCTTTGCGCACGCCGCTGGTGATGCAAAAGCAGGAGAAGCAAAAGCAGCCGTTTGTGCTGGTTGTCACGGTGTTCAGGGTATCGCTATGATCCCTAACTACCCAAGCCTGGCAGGTCAGCATGAAAGCTACCTGGCGAAGCAGATCATGGAAATCCGTGATGGTGCTCGTAAGGTTCCTGAAATGACCGGTATGGTTACTGGTTTCAGTGATCAGGATGCACAGAACGTTGCAGCTTACTTTGCTGCTAAGCCTAAGAACCTGGGTCAGGCTGATCCTGCTCTGGTAGAGCGCGGTCAGGAACTGTACCGTGCCGGTGACATGGCGAAAGGCATTCCGGCCTGTACTGCTTGTCACTCTCCGAATGGCATGGGCAACGAGCAGGCTAAGTACCCTGTACTGAGCGGCCAGAACCCTGCGTACACTGCAGCGGCTCTGAAGAAGTTCCGTGACGGTGAGCGTGCGAACGATCCGAACAACATGATGCGCGCTATCGCTGCTAAAATGAGCGATCAGGACATCGAAGCTGTTTCTAACTACGTGTTTGGTCTTAACTAAGACCCCGTAGTTGAAAAAAGGGCCGCAAGGCCCTTTTTTTGTGTCTGTCTATCAGGTCGTGCAACATGGGATCGGGAACTTTATCCGTTTCGCGGCGTATAGTAAGTTATCGTCATAACTTCTTGTGATAACAGGGCTGTTCATAAAAGTTCAGTCGTTGACATTACCGGGCGCGCTGTCGCTCAGGCTCTATAGGATTTGAAGCAATGGTAAAAAAACTGATTCAGCAGTTCAGCGCATTTGTTCTGTTTGCAGCGGTTTCTCTGACGGCCCAGGCCGAAGACTTTAAAGAAGGTGTGCATTACATCAAGCTGAGCACGCCGGTTGCGGTTTCGGAGCCGGGCAAAATCGAGGTCGCAGAGCTTTTCTGGTATGGCTGCCCACACTGCTTTGAGTTTGAGCCGTACATCGAACCGTGGATTGAGACACTGCCGGAAGATGTTCGCTTTGAGCGTGTTCCAGCGACTTTCAGCAAAGTATGGAAAACCCATGCTAACGCCTTCTACGCGGCAGAAGCTCTGGGTATTGGTGAGAAACTGCACAGTGACTTTTTCAACCGTATCCACCGTCAGAATCAGCGTCTGACCAGTTCTGACGATCTGGCTGAGTTCTTTGCGGAATACGGTGTGACCGAGAAGGATGCTAAACGCGCGCTGAAATCGTTCGGTGTGAAGTCTAAGGTCAATCAGGCTGGTGCCCGTATCCGGGGTTATCAGGCGCTGGGCGTACCTGCCATTGTTGTGAATGGAAAATATCGTATCGATACCAGTACAGCAGGTAGCTGGACAAATATGCTAAAAATCACCGAATTTCTGATCGATAAAGAGCGTAAAAGCTGATTGATCAGGTGATTTATACCGAGACCGGTCTGTATGGCCGGTTTTTTTATGTCTTAAATATGACGTAATTGTTCTAAAAAGCTCTGAATGAAAACTTTTCGCACGCGGAGGGTACAGAGTATGATTGAAAGGCTACTCTGCAAATTAAGCAATTAGTCTTGCAGTTAATAAAGGTGTCGTCGTTCCCCTCCCCCGGGAAAGCCATATGAGCGAATGCCTTAAAAAATAATATGGGCTAACAACTAATTAAAAGAAGAGGTCGACCATGACAAATGGTTCTGGAGCTCTGGGTCAGGTGGTCAACAAAATTGACGCTGTGACTGAGCTTGTCGGACGATCTATCTCCTGGCTAACCCTTGCCATGATGATCGTTATGTTTGCGGTTGTTGTACTGCGCTATCTGTTTAATACCGGTTCCATTGCGATGCAGGAGTCGGTGATGTATCTGCATGCGGCTGTCTTTATGCTGGCGGCCGGATACACCCTGAAAAACGATGGCCATGTACGTGTGGATATTTTCTACCGTGAGATGTCGCCACAACGTAAAGCCAGAGTCGATTTTTTCGGTTCGGTTTTCCTGCTGATTCCTGTGATGACCTTTATGGGTTGGATCAGCTGGCAGTATGTTATGAACTCCTGGCACGTGATGGAAGGTTCGCCGGAAGCCGGTGGGATACACGGCGTTTATCTGCTGAAAACCCTGATTCTGGCGATGGTTGGTCTGATGCTGCTACAGGCCATTGCTGAAGCGTTACGCAATCTTCTGGTGCTGTTGGGCAAAGGCCCGCAGGTTGAACATCACGTAAATGAGGAGAAAGTCTAGTGGTTGAGTTCCTGCCTCTGTTTCTGTTTGCTGCGGTCTGCGTAGTATTGATGTTCGGCTATCCAGTGGCCTTGTCGCTGGCAGGTACAGCGCTGGTATTTGCCGGTGGTGGTATGGCTTTCGGTGCTTTTGACCCCGCCTTCCTGCAAGCTTTCCCGAATCGTCTGTATGGCATTATGACCAACCAGACGCTGATTGCCGTGCCCCTCTTTGTCCTGATGGGGGTGCTGTTAGAGAAATCCAAAGTTGCTGAAACCCTGCTGGATGCGATGGCGCTGCTGTTTGGCTCTATGCGTGGTGGTCTGGGTATCTCTGTGGTTGTCGTTGGTATGTTGCTGGCGGCCAGTACCGGTATTGTGGGTGCAACGGTTGTCACCATGGGGCTTATCTCTCTGCCAACGATGCTGAAGCGTGGTTATTCACCATCGCTGGCAACGGGGGCGATCTGTGCCACAGGTACTTTGGGTCAGATTATTCCTCCTTCTATCGCGTTGGTTCTGCTGGGCGATGTACTGTCGAGTGCTTACCAGCAGGCACAGTTGAATATGGGCGTATTCAGCCCGAAAACGGTATCGGTTGGTGATCTGTTTGTTGGTGCCATGATCCCGGGTCTGCTGCTGGTTGCTGCCTATATCCTTTATATGGTGGTGGTTGCCTGGCTGAAGCCGGAAGCCGCGCCTGCGGTTAGCCGTGAACAGATTCAGGCCGACCGTGATGTACAGGAGCCTCTGGCAGTGATCCTGCTGAAAGGTCTTGTACCACCGATTGTGCTGATTGTTGCGGTTCTGGGTTCTATTCTGACCGGTGCGGCGACGCCGACGGAAGCGGCTGGTGTAGGCGCTTTTGGTGCCGCAATTCTTGCCGCCATGCAGAAGCAGCTGAATCTGAAAATGCTGGGTGAAGTGGTGCGTTCCACGACCAATGTTACCTCGATGGTTTTCCTGATTCTGATCGGCGCGTCGATCTTCTCGCTGGTGTTCCGTGGTTTTGGCGGCGAAGAGCTGATCCATCACTGGTTTGAACAGATGCCGGGTGGTGTTGTTGGTGCCATGATCATCGTGATGCTGGTGATGTTCCTGCTGGGCTTTATCCTCGACTTTATCGAGATCACGTTTGTTGTCGTGCCGATTGTTGCACCGGTTCTGATGATGATGGGCTTAGATCCTATCTGGCTGGGTATCATGATGGCGATTAACCTGCAGACCTCTTTCCTGACACCGCCGTTTGGTTTTGCCCTCTTCTATCTCAGGGGCGTAGCACCGGCATCGGTTCCTACCTCTGCCATCTATAAAGGCGTGATTCCGTTTATTCTGATTCAGGTCTCTATGTTGCTGGCCCTGACCATCTGGCCGGAACTGGCCACCTGGTTACCATCGGTTATTTATGGTGACTAATCGCTGAATATCCCCGGCATAGAAAACCCCGATCACTTTGTAGTGATCGGGGTTTTCTTTTTTATGGCTGCCGGGCTTACGTTAATGGGAGTCTTGCCGGGATAGATCAGCATAAATTCCGGTCAGAGTAATATGCTTAACAAATGTTCGATGAAAAGAATTATGGAGATAGCCGGATGAAGAAAGTGTTATTAGGCCTGACAGGTGGTCTGATGTTGATGGGCAATCTGGCTGTGGTTCAGGCGGCTGATCCGGTCTGGCTGGAAGGGAAAACCGATCAGGTTTACAACATCAAGGTTTACCACAGTCCGACATGTGGCTGCTGTAAGGGCTGGATTGATCATCTGGAAGATCATAACTTTCAGGTTGAGTCTATCGAGATGCATGACGTTAATCCGATCAAGCAACAATATGGTGTACCGCCTCAGGGAGCCTCCTGCCATACGGCTGTCGTGAACGGCAAGGTGGTTGAAGGTCATGTACCGGCGCAGGATATTAAGACCCTGCTGGCGTCTCAGAATAATATCCATCTGCTGACGGTTCCGGGAATGCCATCCGGCGGGCCGGGTATGGATTTTGACGGTGCCCGTAAGGATGATTTCTCGGTTTATGCCATGGATAAAAACGGTAAGGTGAGCACTTATAATCGCTACGAAGATTATTAAGATCTGGTCTGGCCATCAGATATAAAAAACGGAGCCCGAGGGCTCCGTTTTTTATTTGGCGATAAAGCCTTAAGCGTCAATACGTTTGGCTCTATATTTACGCGTCAATACGCTTATATTTCACACGCTTAGGTACGTCAGTACCCACTCGCTTGTGGTAGTCCGCTTCATACTCGGTGTAGTTACCGGTGAAGAATTCCACTTTGGAATCACCTTCGTACGCCATGATGTGCGTGGCGATACGGTCAAGGAACCAGCGGTCGTGGGAGATCACGAAGGCGCAGCCCGGGAAGTTCAGCAGCGCTTCTTCCAGTGCACGCAGGGTTTCGATATCCAGATCGTTTGACGGTTCATCGAGCAGCAGTACGTTGGCGCCCTGTTTCAGGGTCTGGGCCAGATGCAGGCGGCCACGTTCACCACCGGACAGGTCTTTTACAAACTTCTGCTGGTCGTTGCCTTTAAAGTTAAAGCGACCGGCGTAGGCACGGGATGGCACCTGATAGCTACCGATGGTCAGGATATCCTGTCCGTCAGACAGGGCTTCCCAAACTGTCTTGGAACCGTCGAGGTTTTCGCGGCTCTGGTTTACAAAGGCCAGCTTCACGGTTTCACCGATCTCAACTGTACCGGAATCCGGTTGCTCTTCACCGGCGATCATCTTGAACAGAGTCGATTTACCGGCACCGTTACCACCGACGATACCAACAATAGCGCCCTGAGGAACGCTGAAACTCAGATCATCGATCAGGAGTTTGTCGCCAAAGGCTTTGGTAACACCTTCAAAGTTAACCACTTTGTCGCCCAGGCGAGGTCCGGGTGGAATGTAGATCTCGTTGGTTTCGTTACGGCTCTGGAATTCCTGAGACTGCATCTCTTCAAAGCGTGCCAGACGGGCCTTGCTCTTGGCATGACGGCCTTTGGCGTTAGAACGAACCCACTCCAGCTCCGATTTCATCGATTTCTGACGGGACACTTCCTGCTTGGCTTCCTGCTCCAGACGAGCTTCTTTCTGCTCCAGCCAGCTTGAGTAGTTGCCTTCCCATGGAATGCCGTGGCCACGGTCAAGTTCCAGAATCCAGCCTGCTACATTGTCCAGGAAGTAACGGTCGTGGGTAATCGCCACTACGGTGCCGTTATATTCGTGCAGGAAGCGCTCCAGCCATGCCACGGATTCAGCATCCAGGTGGTTGGTTGGTTCGTCCAGCAGCAGCATGTCCGGGTTGGACAGCAGCAGACGGCACAGGGCTACACGACGACGTTCACCACCCGACAGGTTGGCAACGTTGGCATCCCAGTCCGGCAGACGTAATGCTTCAGCCGCCACTTCCAGTTTGCGCTCCAGGTTGTGAGCGTCTGATGCTTCGATGATGTTTTCCAGACGCGCCTGCTCCGCAGCCAGCTTGTCAAAATCAGCATCAGGCTCGGCGTAAGCGGCATAAACCAGATCCAGCTGTGCCTGAGCATCTTTCACTTCAGACAGCGCTTCTTCAACCACTTCACGAACGTTTTTGCTGTTATCCAGCTCAGGCTCCTGGGGCAGGTAACCCACATTGATGCCGGGTTGTGCACGGGCTTCACCGTTATATTCGGTATCAACGCCAGCCATAATACGCAGCAGGGTAGATTTACCCGCACCGTTAAGACCGAGCACACCGATTTTTGCACCGGGGAAGAAGGATAGTGAGATATCTTTCAGAATCTCACGCTTCGGTGGGACAACTTTTCCCACACGGTTCATGGTGTAAACAAACTGTGCCATAGCAGCAAAATGCTCCTGGTAATAATCTTGATAAGTAGCGATGGGCAAATGTGGGTCTGTAAAAGACCCGAATAGGCCAATGATACATCAGAGGGGTAAATATAACGAAGGCCTGCTAGTAAAAGCCTTTTTCACCTTCCGGCCGGGTCTTGAAGCGACGATGCATCCACATATATTGCTCCGGATGCTGGCGGATAATGCCTTCGATAATACTGTTGATGCGGGTTGCATCGGCTACATCATCCCCTGAGGGGAAGCCCTCTAAGGCCGGGAAGTATTCCAGTTCGTAACTGTTATCTTCTAAACGGCGCACGGCGAGAGGCACCGCTGCACAGCCAGTCATTTTTGACAGGCGTGCGGTCATCTTAATTGAGGCTGCTTCAACACCAAAGAAGGGTGCAAAAACACTGACTTTTCGGCCAAAATCCTGATCCGGTGAATACCAGATAGCCCGGCCACTCTTTATGCGTTTCAGAGCACCCTTTAAATCATGGCGGTCAATGGCTGCGCCATAGATGCGTTTACGGGACCGGGTCATGATCCATTCGAATACCGGGTTGTTATGCTTGCGATAGAAGGTATCAATATCGAAGCCCAGCTTGTTGATGGCACCGGCTAAATCCAGGGTGCTGAAATGGATGCCGATGATGATAGCCCCTTTACCCTGAGCAAGTGCATTTTCAAGATGTTCACCGCCCTTGATGCGGGTAATGGGGCGAAGGTATTCAGGATCTCTGAACCAGGCTGTTGCTGTCTCCAGTAGGCCGATGCCATTGGCAATAAAGACATCTTTCACCAGTTTATTTTGTTCCTGTGAGCTAAGCTCAGGAAAGCACAGACTGATATTGACTTCGGTAATATGGCGGCGACGCTTGGCTAGTGCCCACAACAGGTAGCCTAAGCCACGTCCAATTGCTCTTTTGACCGGCCAGGGCATAAAAGCGGCTAGCCAGATAAAAAAGAACCCTGTCCATGTTGGCCAGTAGCTGGGATGCCAGAAGCTTGCAGGATAGTGTTTTTTAGCCATCAGATTTCCTTAGGAGCGTAATCCGGCCTATTCTAAGGCTCCTGCATGAGTGCAGCAAAGTTTTTACCGGATGGCCCCATGATCCGCTATGTTGAAACTACAAAAGTCCACATTTTGTATGGATTTTAAACAGGCCGCTGCTTGAATAAACTTAAAGATGCATTAATCTTGAAACAATTTATTACCCATTTTACGCGTTGTCTTACCGCCTGCAGGGACGACAGGTGTGACGGAGATTCCAGTACATGAAACGTACATCCATTTCTACCCGTGTCTGGCTGATTCTGGGGTTATTCGCCAGTGGTATGCTGGCTAATTCCTATCTTGAAAGCACTAACTCCCGTCATGCTATTCAAAGTTGCTACGAAGGCAATGTTCAGCATGTGGTTGAGGTCGCCAAGAGCATTCTTTCCGGTTATCACCAGCGTCAGCTTTCAGGGGAGCTTACGGAGTCTGAAGCCCAGGCGCTGGCGCTGGAAGCTATCTCTGCCATTCGCTATGACGGTGGGAATTACATCTTCATGGGGGATCAGCACGGCGTTGCAATCAGCAACGGCATTAAGGAACTGGTCGGTACCAATATTCTGGGTATGCAGGATCCAACAGGCTTACCTCTGGTGCGGAATCTGTATGAAGTTGCTGCCGATGGCGGTGGCTTTGTGAATTATCAGTGGCCGGATCCGCAGGATAAAAGCACGTTGCTGCCCAAAACCAGTTATGCCGATTATTTTGAACCCTGGCAATGGACTCTGGGCAGTGGTCTGAACCTTGAATCACTCCGGCAGGAAGTGAAAGATATTCAGTATTCCAGTCTGGTTAACCTTATTCTGGTGATGATCACGATCGGGGTTATCGTTATCTTTTTTGTCCATAGCGTTAACCTTCAGATTCGCAAGTTGGTTGCCTCAATGCGGGAACTGTCCAGCGGGCACGGTAACCTGAGTCATCGGTTATCTGTTGATGGTGGCAAGGAAGTGGCTGAGATATCGGAGTCCTACAACCAGCTGGCTTCCTCTCTGGAAGAGATGGCCGAGCAGGTTCGTCAGGATAGTCAGCGTTTTCTGGCTGCGGTTGAGCGTATGCAGCCGGATGTTGTTATCCGGCGTCCGGCGGAGTCAGACGCGCTAACTCTCGATAGTGTCCGTCTTATGATTAATCAGATCTGTACCCAGGCGGAAGCACTTGAGCATTCCCATGCATCCCTGAAAGAGATGGCTGAGCAGGATCCTACGACAGGTCTGTTAAGTCAGCAGGCGTTTGAGCAGAGAGTTCGGGATCAATTGGCTGCACTGGACAGTAATACGCCAAATACCTTTGCTCTGATCGGTTTTGATGCCTCAGATCACAACGCTTCTGTTCAGCCGGAACAGGTTGGCACCGTTGCAGGCGCGATGCGCCATCTCTTGCCGGATGATGTTCTGGCCTGCTTTATGCCCGATAAAGGGTTTGCTTATTGGTGTAGTTCGACAGACTCATCGGATGGTATGCGCCTTGCGATGGCATTACAGCAGCAGATTGATGGCGAACTTGGCGAGCAGCAGGGAGTCAGCTTCGGAGTGAGTAGCATGCTGGGCGGAAACAAAAGTTATGACCTGCTGATCAGCGAAGCAGAGCGGGCCCTGATTCGGGCGCAGAAGGAAGGCGGTAACCGGGTATACGAATACTAAGCGGTGAAGCTCCGGGCTTTCGCTGCTGCATTAACAGAAAAGCCTCTGCAGGTGATGCCTGCAGAGGCTTTTTTGTTCAGATTGGAGCTTAGGCCATAATATGATGGCCGGCATCCACGTAGTGAACACCACCGGTCACGGCCTCAGACAGTGGGCTGACCAGGAAGGTGGCCATATTGCCTACTTCTGCGGTGGTGCCCAGTCGACGCAGCGGTGAGTGGTTTTCAGCGCTTTCAACCAGTTTGTCGAAGTGATCAATACCTGATGCCGCACGGGTCATCATAGGACCCGGAGAGACGCAGTTTACGCGGATGTTTTTCTCACCTAGTTCTGCTGCCAGATAACGCACTGAACTTTCCAGTGCCGCTTTGATTGGCCCCATCATGTTGTAGTGATCGACCACTTTCTCTGCACCGTAGTAGCTCATGGTGATCATGGAGCCGCCATCTTTCATCAGAGGCTCGGCCAGTTTTGCCATGCGAACGAAGGAGTGGCAGGAGATGTCCATCGCTTTGCTGAACCCTTCAGAGGTGGAATCCACAACACGGCCATGCAGCTCATCGATCGGTGACCAGGCGATAGAGTGGATCACAAAGTCGATCTTACCCCAGGCTTCTTCCGTTGCTTTGAAAAGGCGTTCCAGCTCATCCTGCTTAACAACATTGCAGGGCATAAAGATTTTTGCGTTGACGGCTTCAGCCAAAGGCTCGACATGAGGACGGGCTTTTTCATTCAGATAGGTCATGGCGATTTCGGCACCGGCATCATGCAGTGCTTTGGCACAACCAAAGGCGATGCTGTCTTTATTTGCCACACCAACGACAATTCCTTTTTTACCTTTAAGGGATAGGGACATTTTTCTTACTCCATATTTTTCAGGTTTGGCAGAACGTGCTTTCAATTTGTTAGCGAGCTTAACGGGCTAAAATGCCAAAGCATTGACAGCCCTGCGACGTTTTAATGACATCGTTTTTGTAAGGGTATTATGGCTGATATTTTGTGCGGGTGCGAAACAATAAAACCCACCAGTCATAGGAGGATGAGTGACGGGACATTTCTTAATGACGCTGGGGTGGGGAGTCATCAGGCCGGCGTTTTTTCAAGACCTGCATTGATATACCGCTCCCGCTTTCGTTCTTTGACCTTGTCGATCTCAACCATGATCAGACCGTCGATGCAGTAGCCGAAATCGGCATCAACGCTGAAATCGAGAAATTCGACGCCACCGGGCTCACAGAGTTCCGTGTATTGCTTGTAAAGTGTCGGGACGGTAACACCGAGATGATCCAGTTGTTCACGCAGGATCTGAAAATCATCCTGAGCATTATTGCCGGCAAATAAAGCATACATCTGCTGTTTTTCTGCACTGCCCAGTGTGTAAGGTGCGTTAGCTCTGGCCAGAGGATGTTCGGCACCGTAATAGTGGCTGTAATAGTGCACGATAAGATCTTTGGCCGCTTGCGGATAACTGTTGCTCAGGCTGACAGGGCCAAACATATAGCGGATCTCAGGGTGGTGGCGCAGGTAGGCTCCGATACCAAACCAGAGATAATCCAGACTGCGTTTACCCCAGTATTTAGGCTGAACGAAACTTCGGCCCAGTTCTATGCCCTGATTCAGTTTTGGGGTAAGCCCTGGGGATAATGAGAACAGGCTGCTGCAATAAAGTGCTTTTATGCCTTCACGTTCAATAAGTTGATGGGCCTCTGCTATACGGTAAGCACCGACCACCTCCAGCTCTTCCTCATCCCAGAGCACGATATGGCGGTAATAGTGATCGTATTTATCCAGATCCCGTTTCTCGCCGCTGCCTTCACCAACTTTACGGAATGAGATCTCCCGCAGGCGTCCCAGTTCTTTCATCAGTACCGAGTCGCGAAAACTGTCGAACAGATAGATCTGTTTGCCATCTTTGGTTTCACCCAGCAGCTGTGATTGCTTCAGCTCCCGACGCAGAATGCGGCGATCTTCCGGATGGGCGATGCATTTTTCAGTCTGGAACAGGGGTTTGCGGTTTTTAGCCAGCCGATAGACATGCTTTTTCAGTAGCTTGATTTTGTCCCGGTTCGACAACGCGTTGATATCCAGCTGAGGGAGCGGGATCAGCTGACCAATACGCACCGGCAGGGTCGCTTTGTGGTGCCTGAACATCTCCCGCATCAGCATCAGAGTGCCGATCGGTTTCGCCAGTGTGGAGAGACTGTAAAACAGAGAGGAGTTACGGCCGCCAAGATGAATCGGCAAAATCGGGCTATTGGTCTTGCGGGCAAAGTGCAGAAAACCGCTTTGCCAGCGGGCGTCTTTTATACCCGCCGCACCCGCCCGGGAAACCTCGCCAGCGGGGAAAATAATCACGGCTTCATCGTTTTTCAGCGCGTCTACAATACGGGCGGTGCTCTCTTTGTAGCCGGTCTGACTCATATTATCCACAGGCAGCAGGAGAGGTTGCAGAGGGGTAAACTGCATCAGAATATCGTTAGCAACGATACGGACATCCGGGCGCACACTGCGGACCAGTTTCAGCAGCGCCAGGCCATCCAGAGTACCGATCGGGTGATTGGCGACCACGACGACACGGCCTTCTGTTGGAATATTTTCCCGTTCGTTTTCATTGATCGACAGGCTGAAGTCAAAGTAGTCCAGCACATGATCGACAAACTCCGGTGCGCTGGCGTCCTGATGGCGGGTCATAAAGCGGTTAATTTCGTGTTCCCGTGAGAGCCAGCGCAGAAAACGAAACAGGCCGTTTTTGAGCAGGGGATTCCGGCGACGGATCGCGGGAAATTTGTCGCTGACAATACGCTCGATATTGATTGTCTTCTCTGTCTCGACCAGCTTTTCAGTTCCGGCAACATGTTCGCTATTAACCACAGACTCATCCTTTTAGACGCATTTGTGGTCACCATAGGCAGGTTAAATGACAGTAAGCTGACGCGGGGGTGTCCGTTTGATGACAGGCCGGGAGCACATGGGGTCATGGATGCGCACCGCTCTCAGGTCAAGGCATCTGATATGATGCAGGCTTATCGCTGAGTAATAACAGGAGAAACAGAGTGAGTCAGGAGCAGATGTCTAAGCCGGAGCACTATCAGAAACTGGAACGTATGTACCTTTCCGGTCGTTGTAACGATCTTTATCAGCCGGAGATCTGTGTCGATAAAGGTGAGGCGGAGATCAGCTTTCAGGTGCAGGAAAGTTTTTTTCATGCGGCTGGCGCTGTACACGGCTCCGTTCTGTTTAAAGGGTTGGATGATGCGGCTTATTTTGCGGCCAACTCTATGGAAAAGCGCTTTTTTGTCGTGACCTCCAGCTTCACTACGTATTTTTTACGCCCGGTTAATAAAGGTCGGTTAACGGCAAAGGGCCGGGTGGTTAACCGGGGTAAGAACCAGCTGATCGCAGAATCTGTGGTTTACGATGAGCGGGACAAAGAAGTTGCCAGAGGTAATGGCGTCTTTGTTGCCAGTACCACGCCGTTAAATGCCGACGTGGGTTATGGGTAACCTGATTGTTTGCTTCAGGCCGTTTTTTGCAGCAGAACCACATCCTGATCGACGATAGAGAGAGTCAGTCCGTATTGCTCGGCGATCCAGCGAAAGCTCTGATCACTGAAAAAGGTGATATGGGTCGGGTCGTTCTTATAGTGCCAGCGGCTGAATGCCTCCTGATCAATCACCCGTTTGGTCATGATTCCCAGCCAGCCTCCGGGCTTCAGCATTGGAAGCAGCTGTTCCAGCACCTGTTTTGGGGCTGACAGATGCTCAAACACTTCAGTGCTGGTAATAAAGTCGTAGTGTTTCCTGAGCGCTTCCGGATGTGGCGCAAAATAGGGGTCATACACCGCCATGGTATGCCCGGCCTCTTCAAACATCAGTGACAGGGTGGGGCCGGGACCGCAGCCGAAATCCAGTCCGTGGCTTGCCGGGGCAATCCGGTCTAGTACCGGCAGTGACATCCGGCTGAGAAACTTGCGATAACCGGTGTCCTCGGGATTGTTTTCATGCTGCTGATAAACCGCCTTTTCTTCCTCATGACTCAACTGCTGTGATTTATCCACAAAGACCAGGTCACAGGTCAGACACTGCCAGTAATCACGCTTTTTGTCCTGAGCGTAGTGCTCGATGCTGCTGTTAGTACAGAGGGGGCAGGGATCCGGGTGATAAGAGGTCATAGTGAGCCTGAAACGTAATAGATCGGAAGGTAAGGTTTATGGGCGGAATGAAAAAAAACGGGCCATAAGCCCGTTTTTTCTAACCTCATGAGGTTATCAGCGCTTAGCGAAGAGACTCTTCCAGCTCCTGCTGAGCTTTATAGGCACGGAACTCTTCGTACATGGCCCGCTCAGAGGTTGGGCTCATTTCTGCTTTCGCCGCTTTCATCGCGTTGTCGAACACTTCTTTTGTCTGCTGCTGACCAAAGCCAACCATCACACAGTACTGGTTTTTCTCATTGATCTTAAAGTAGCCGCTTTCAACCACTTTGGTACCGCTCAGGCTCTGATCAGTAACCTGTTTGGAAACACTCTCAAAGGTCGAGCCTGAGGTCATCTCCTGCTCGCTCTCGGTAACGCGCTGGTAAGTCTTGTCCATGGCCTTGATGCGGGTCTCAATGGACTGAGCGATCATTGCACGGGCGTTAGCCGTAGCGCGCTTTTTATCCAGAGTCATGTTACCGCTGGAGCTGACGCAGGCGCTTTCTGCAATACCATCAGCAACAACGGGCTGATCAATCCAGGCAGGGTATGCGCGTGCTGCCGGAGCTTCTTCTTTTTCAGGCGAGCCACCACATGCTGCAAGCCCTAACGCCAGAGACAGAGCAGACAGTTTTAACCAAGATGCTTTTTTCATGATTCCAGATCCTTTGATAACAATATCAGACAGGGGAGAAGTTATTTGGTGAATAAGACACCCTATAACTCTCAACCCGCATAATGCTTACTAACCGTGCAGGCAGATTAGCAAAAAAAACGACAGCAGAATATAAAGCCGGGGCGTTAAAAAGCCCGCCCGGATCACCTTTTCAGTGATCGGGGCGGGCTTTGGGCTACCTTGAGGCCTGATTATGGATGATCAGGCGTCGAGATCGCTCTATCAGAACAGAACCCGGGCGCGGATGGTGCCGGTTACGGTGCGCAGTGCATCCAGTGCCTGTGGGCTGTACTCTTTTTCAACATCTACAACCACATAACCCACTTTCTCGTTGGTCTGCAGGAACTGACCGGAGATGTTGATGCCGTTGTCAGACAGCACCTTGTTGATCTCAGACAGAACACCCGGCACGTTCTCGTGCAGGTGCAGTAAACGGTGCTTGCCAGGGTGAGATGGCAGCGCCACTTCCGGGAAGTTAACCGCGCTGGTGGTTGTACCGTTGTCGCTGTACTTGATCAGCTTCTCGGATACTTCAACACCGATGTTTTCCTGAGCTTCCATAGTGGAACCACCCACGTGCGGGGTCAGGATCACATTGTCGAACTCACGCAGTGGAGAGATAAACTCGTCATCGTTGGAGCGTGGCTCAACTGGGAATACGTCAATGGCAGCACCCAGCAGTTTGCCGCTGCGAACCACTTCGGCCAGCGCGTCGATATCCACAACGGTACCGCGTGCGGCGTTGATGAAGATGGAGCCTTGCTTCATTTCAGCAAACTGTTCCGGGCCCATCATCCACTTGGTAGCTTCGGTTTCAGGTACGTGCAGGGATACGATGTCCGCCGTGTTCAGCAGCTCTTTCATGCTGCCAACCTGTTCCGCATTACCCAGCGGCAGTTTGGTGATCACATCAAAGTAGATCACTTTCATACCCAGAGATTCAGCCAGAACCGACAGCTGAGAACCGATGCTGCCGTAGCCGATAATACCCAGGGTTTTGCCACGGATTTCGAAGGAGTTCTTCGCAGACTTCTGCCAGCCACCACGGTGACAAACCGCATTTTTCTCCGGTACACCACGCAGCAGCATGATGGATTCCGCCAGTACCAGCTCTGCAACAGAGCGGGTGTTGGAGTAAGGTGCGTTAAATACTGCAATGCCACGAACCATCGCTGCCATCAGGTCAACCTGATTGGTGCCGATGCAGAAGCAACCTACGGCAACCAGCTTTTCAGCAGCATCGAAAACAGTTTCGGTCAGCTGGGTGCGTGAACGGATGCCGACAAAGTGGGCGTCTTTGATCGATTCTTTAAGCTGTTCTTCCGGAAGTGAAGCAGCGTGATATTCGATATTGGTGTAACCGGCAGCCTTGAAGTTATCAACGGCAGATTGGTGTACACCTTCCAGAAGAAGAATTTTGATCTTGCTCTTGTCAAGAGACGTAGTAGCCATGGTGCTGGAACCCTCTAACGGTCACGGCAGATCGCCGGTCTGAAATAAGCTGTAGCGAACTTCTGTTGCGGGTCAACTCTGTGCAGGGGATTTCTTCACAGAAGGCGTTGTTGCGTTTCGCAGGGGTAACAGGGATATTTTGTTACTTATCCCAACAACAGGCGCAACATGGTAACACAACCCTTTGTAATTTCTGTTCAAGATTTCCTCATTTATCAATGAATCTGACTCACTTTTCCCCCTGCGCTGGTAAAAAATTTCAGACCGCTTCTCAGTTAGTACCGGGTTCTTCTGATCCGGTCTTGTTTCATTCCTGTTTCACGGGGTTGGCCAAACAAAGTCAGGGGATAGTTTTCCTCTGTCTGACACCAGAAGTCCTTCCGACCGCAGCCGGCTGAGTTGCTCATCCCGCTTACCAAATTCAGACACTTTGAACTGACTGTTGACGACTCTGTGCCAGGGCAGAGATGTGCCTTCCGGCAGCTGACTCAGAAGACGGGCGACCTGTCTTGCGGAGGTTGCCATCGGGATCAGTTCTGCCAGTCGGCCGTAGGTGGTAAAACGCCCTTCAGGGATCTGGTGCAGAACCAGATAAAGCGCCTCTTTGACGGTGCGGGGGGATGTGTTCATTTATTTTTCCGGCAATTTATCTGTGCGCCGAATTTTTGTCCGGCATCATTTTCGATCATAGGGAATATTAAGGTATAGTTACGCTCCATATTTTGCCGTTTTACCGCATAATCGACTACAAACCTCCGGCATTGCCGAAGTGTTTATTATAAAAAAACAGCTTGCAGGTTCAGTGACGAGCCATGTGAGATCGCCCTAATGTTTCAGGCAACTCAATGTCAGTTGCAATCTCTGGAGACGACCATGTTTAAAACCAAACTTCGTAAGTTTATTGCGGGCTCTTTGCTGCTGGCTTCTGGCCTGACAAGTTCACTGGTACAGGCTGATGCTTCTGTCGCGATCACTCAGATTGTTGAGCACCCTTCTCTGGATGCTATCCGTCAGGGCGTTCAGGATGAGCTGGCTGAGCGTGGTTATGTTGTGGGTGAAAACCTGAAATGGAACTACGAAAGCGCTCAGGGTAGCCCAGCAACAGCGGCTCAGGTTGCCAAGAAGTTTGCCGGTGATGCACCGGATGTGATCGTGGCAATCACCACGCCGTCTGCCCAGACTGCGGTATCGGCTGCCCGGGGTATCCCGGTGGTTTTCTCTGCCGTGACCGATCCTGTCGGTGCCAAGCTGGTTAAAGCGCTGGACAAGCCGACCCGTTGGGTGACTGGTACCACGGATATGCTGCCGATGGATAAGCATATGGAGCTGGTTAAAAAGATCGTTCCAAACGCGAAAAAAGTGGGTGTGATCTTCAATCCCGGTGAAGCGAACTCGGTCAGCTCCGTACAGATGGTTCATGAAGCGGCACCTAAGCAGGGTATGGCCGTGGTAGAAGCGGCGGCGACCAAGTCGTCTGATGTTCTGGCGTCAGCCCGTTCTCTGGTGGGTAAAGTAGATGTGATCTATCTGCCGATCGACAACACTGTTATCTCTGCGCTGGAAGCGGTACTTAAAGTTGCTGAGCGTGCGGATATTCCTGTGATTACCGGTGACACCGACTCCGTAAACCGTGGCGCTATTGCAGCAGTAGGTTTTGATTACTATCAGGTAGGCCGTCAGACTGGTGTGATCGTAGAGCGTATCCTGAAAGGTGAGTCGCCAAAGAACATTCCGGTTGAGGGTGTTCATACCATGGATCTGGTCATCAATCCGGCAGCGGCTGAGCGTATGGGCGTGACGCTGCCGAAGTCTCTGATCGCAGAAGCGAAGAAAGTTATTCAGTAACAGGCAGGCTTTGAGAAAAGCGGACGTAAGTGCCGCTTTTTCTCGTTCAGGGCTTTGCTGATTTATCCGGTGCAGTGCCATCGTGAGAAAGTCACGTGCAGCGCGGCCGACTAACGGCTCTCAACTGAGTCTTTAACCTTTAAACGGAATCATCGTGAGTTCAATTGCCTTTTTTGGTGCTGTGGAATCCGGCCTGCTGTTTGGTCTGGTTGCCTTTGGTGTCTTTATCGCGTTTCGAGTGCTGGATTTTCCGGACCTGACCGTAGATGGCAGCTTCCCGCTGGGTGCTGCCGTTGCCGCTATTCTGATTGTGTCCGGTTGGAACCCATGGCTTGCGACCGCGATGGCAATGGTGGCCGGCTGCATGGCTGGCGCGGTGACCGCATGGCTTAATGTCCGGCTGCAGATCCTGAATCTGCTGGCCTCGATTCTGACGATGATTGCGCTCTATTCGATCAATCTGCGCATTATGGGGCGGCCGAACGTCGCGTTGCTTGGTGATGAGACCGTTTTCACGCCGTTTGAGAATTGGGATATCCCTTTCTATCTGATTAATCCGATTATCCTCAGCGGCTTTGTGTTGGTGGTTTATCTGCTGTTTGTGCGCTTTATGACCTCAGAACTGGGACTGGCGATGCGGGCGACCGGCGTTAATCCGAAAATGGCTCGTGCTAATGGCGTACACACCGGTCGCCTGACGATTCTCGGTGTTGCCGTGGCAAACGGCATGGTGGGTCTGGCTGGTGCACTGTTCGCGCAAAGTCAGGGTACAGCGGATGTCACCATGGGGGTGGGTACCATTGTGATCGGTCTTGCTGCGGTTATCGGTGGCGAGGCGATTATGTCGACACGCACCATCGCCCGCTGGATTTTCGCCTGCCTGATCGGGGCGATTCTTTATCGACTGGCGATTGCTGTGGCGCTGAATGCGGACTGGATCGGCCTGAAGGCTCAGGATCTTAACCTGATTACCGCCGTGCTGGTGACGCTGGCGATTGTGATGCCGCGAATGAAACTGCTGAAGCGTAAAGGAGGTCAGGCATGATTCAGGTCGACAAACTTGAGGTGACCTTCGGTGCGGGCACACCACTGGAAAATCGGGCGCTGCGTGGCCTGGATCTGACCATCCCGGAAGGTCAGTTCGTTACCGTGATTGGCAGCAATGGTGCCGGTAAGTCCACTTTTCTGAACGCTCTGGCCGGTGAGGTACTGGCGGATCAGGGGCAGATTCTGATTGATGATCAGGATGTAACCCGCTGGCCGACCAATAAGCGTGCGGGTCTGGTTGCCCGGGTGTTTCAGGACCCACTGGCAGGTACCTGTGAAGCGTTGACTATTGAAGAGAATATGGCTCTGGCGCTGAAACGGGGCCTGGGTCGGGGTCTAAGTCGGTCGATTCGCCATGAGTATCAGGAGATCTTCAAAGAGCGACTGGCGCGACTGGGTCTGGGGCTGGAGAAGCGTCTCGGTGATCGCATGGGGCTGCTGTCCGGTGGTCAGCGTCAGGCA
The DNA here is from genome assembly GCA_048264105.1 of Oceanospirillum sp. Taxonomy (GTDB): domain Bacteria; phylum Pseudomonadota; class Gammaproteobacteria; order Pseudomonadales; family Halomonadaceae; genus Oceanospirillum. The sequence goes on along the minus strand of JBLXDJ010000003.1, from coordinate 484,753 downwards.
GTCAGTCTGTTAATGGCAACCCTTCAGCCGATGAAGATCCTGTTGCTGGATGAGCACACGGCAGCACTTGACCCGAAAACCGCGGCTTTTGTACTGGAGCTGACCTGCAACATCATCGAAGAGCAGAATCTGACAGCGCTGATGGTGACACACTCTATGCGCCAGGCACTGGATGTTGGTGATCGTACCCTGATGCTGCATGAAGGTAATATCGCCTTTGATGTTGAGGGCACTGAGCGGGAAGGGCTGGATGTACCGGATCTGCTGGCTCTGTTCTCAAGAACCAAGGGTGAAGAGCTGAGTGATGACAGCTTGCTGTTGGGTTAGTCATTGAGAGGAACGTAACAAGGTGTTTCTAAAAAGCAGGTTTAACCTGCTTTTTTTGTAAAAAATAGTTTCATATCCCTCTTTTTTGCATGGAGTCACGGAAATCAGAATGAAATTATGAGACGCTTTGTATGGTAAATAACCTTAGTGAGGTTCTGTTTTGATCCGAGCATTACTGGCCACAACCCTGATGCTCTTCCATGCTTCCCTGTTTGCCGCGACCAGTCATGGCTATCTGGGGGTTTTTGGAGGAGAGGTGAAGGTGGACGGTATGGATACCAAAAAAGCGAAACCCCTTATCTATACTCTGGGTTATCGGATGAGTTCATTTTGGGCCTTCCAACTGGAGTACTCAGAAGCTGATTTTTTGGGTGGGGTTGAGAACGGAAGCGATATATCACCTTTAGATATTGATTACTCAACAGCTGGAGCCTATCTGATGGTTATCCATCCGGTGGGAAGTTGGATTGATCTGAATATGAAGTATGGCTACGTTGAAATTGATTATAACTTTCAGAGCCCTGATGCAAACGGCGCCTATTCGGAGCGTTTCTCTTCAGAAGGAGAGGCTTATGGCGGTGGATTAACACTGAAGATGTCCAGCGAACTGGTTCTGACGTTTGATTACACTCAATTGCGTGATGATGCGACGCAGATCAGTGCCGGTATTGAAGTAGATTTATAGCCATAATGCAGAATAGAAATGCCCCGATTCAGTCGGGGCATTTTTGTATCAGGGTGATTAAACCGTCTATAAAGCATCCAACGCTTCAGAAAGCTTGGTCACGCCGATAACCTCCATCCCTTCGATTGCCGATTTGGGCATGTTCGCTTTAGGAACAATCGCCCGTTTGAAGCCATGTTTTGCCGCTTCGCGAATGCGTTCCTGACCACTTGGGACGGGGCGGATCTCTCCTGATAAGCCGACTTCACCAAATATCACCAGATCATGAGGCAGCGGTTGGTTTCTGAGGCTGGATACCACCGCCAGCAACAAGGCAAGATCCGCACTGGTTTCCAGCACTTTGACCCCGCCTACAACGTTAACAAATACATCCTGATCGCCGGTAAACAGACCGCCATGTTTATTCAGAACCGCTAACAGCATCGCCATTCTGTTGGTATCCAGGCCGACACTGATACGGCGTGGGTTGGCCATATGAGACTCATCCACCAGCGCCTGAATTTCCACCAGCAGCGGGCGGGTACCTTCCCAGATCACCATCACAACGCTGCCTGGCGCTTCCTCTTCTTCTCTGCTCAGGAAGATAGAGCTGGGGTTTTTGACTTCCCGTAAGCCATTTTCCAGCATAGCGAATACGCCAAGTTCATTAACAGCGCCGAAGCGGTTCTTCTGACCACGCAGTGTCCGGAAGCGGCTGTCCTCTGAGCCTTCCAGCAGCAGGGAGGCATCGATCATATGCTCCAGCACCTTAGGGCCTGCCAGAGAACCATCTTTGGTAACGTGACCCACCAGTAACAGCACGGTACCGGTTTGTTTGGCAAAGCGGGTCAGTGCTGCAGCACACTCCCGGACCTGACTGACGCTGCCGGGGGCGGACTGGATATCATCAAGATGTACAACCTGAATCGAGTCCACCACAAGAACCTTGGGTTTCATCTGTTCAGCGGTATTCAGAATGGCTTCGACGCTGGTTTCAGGCAGCATCTTAAGACCCTGAGTGGGCAGGTTGAGGCGTTGTGCGCGCATGGCTACCTGTTGCAGAGATTCTTCGCCGGTAATGTAGAGGGCTGACATCTGTTGAGACAGCTGGCAGAGGACCTGCAATAGCAGGGTTGATTTACCCGCTCCCGGGTGACCGCCCAACAGAATGGCTGAGCCAGGCACCATGCCACCGCCGAGAACCCGGTCAAACTCACTGATGGTACTGCTGAAGCGTGGCAGCTCCTGAAGATTGACCTCAGACAGATCCTGAATTTTACCATCAGCCGCACCGGCATAGCCGCTGCGACCCGCAGCCGGAGAGGATTTACGGGTTGAGGCGCTGCCGAGACGAACCTCCTGTACGGTATTCCATTGTCCGCACTGACCGCACTGTCCCTGCCATTTCTGATAGTCCGCACCACAGTCGATACAAACAAAACCGGTTTTTACTTTTGCCATTGTGCTGCCTTATGCTTCGGGTCGGTATTTCGTTGCGATGGTGCCGGGTATTCTGGTCTTTACTAGGTGTATAAATATACACCCAATGAGGGTCGTTGACGACAGGTCTGGTGGTCAGTAATTGCCTATTGCGGTGCAGTGTATTCTCGGTCATGATTTTCCGATTGAGCAGCGGTGTTAATACCTGCTGCCGATAAAAGGCATACCTAATAAGTGCTGACACATAATAACTGTCACGGACGGAGCAGAGCATCCCTATGAAACCCGAAACGATTGCCCTTCATCATGGCTATACCGCTGATAATCAGAACTCAGTTGCAGTGCCGATTCACCAGACGACCTCATTCTCTTTTGATGATGCCCAACATGCAGCAGATCTGTTTGATCTGAAGGTAACCGGCAACATCTATTCCCGCATTATGAACCCGACCTGCGATGTGCTTGAACAGCGTATTGCTGCCCTGGAAGGCGGCATTGCAGCACTGGCGGTCAGCTCAGGCATGGCGGCGATCACCTATGCGATTCAGACCATCGCATCTACCGGTGACAACATTGTCTCCATCAGCGAGCTGTATGGTGGAACCTACAATCTGTTTGCCCACACGTTGCCGCGTCAGGGGATTGAAGTACGCTTTGCTGACAAAGATGATTTTGCCGGTATTGAAGCGCTGATCGATGAAAAAACCCGCGCGGTTTACTGCGAATCTATCGGTAACCCATCCGGCGGCGTTGTGGATATCGCCAAACTGGCTGAGATAGCTCATAAACATGGTGTGCCGGTGATTGTGGATAATACCGTTGCGACACCTTTCCTGTGGCGTCCGATTGAGCAGGGGGCTGATATTATTGTTCACTCAGCGACCAAATATATTGGTGGTCATGGTACGACCATCGGTGGCGTGATTGTTGATTCCGGTAAATTCCCATGGGCAGAGCATGCGGATCGTTTCCCTCTGCTGAATGAGCCGGATGTTTCCTATCATGGTGTGAGTTATACCCGTGACGTGGGTGAGGCTGCCTTTATCGCCCGTGCCCGTGTTGTACCTCTGCGTAATATGGGGGCTGCACTGTCAGCTCAGAGTGCATGGAATCTGCTGCAGGGTCTGGAAACACTTTCTCTGCGTGTTGAGCGTATCTGCGAGAACACCCAGAAAGTCGCCGAGTTCCTGAAGAATCATCAGCAGGTGAGCTGGGTAAAATACGCAGGCCTTGCAGATCATAAAGATAATGCTCTGGCCAAAGAGTATATGGGGGGTAAAGCCTCCGGTATTCTGAGTTTTGGTATCAAGGGTGGCCGTGAAGCGGGAGCTAAATTCTATGATGCTCTGCAGCTGATTCTGCGACTGGTTAATATTGGTGATGCGAAAAGCTGTGCGGCGATTCCGGCAGCAACGACCCACCGCCAGTTGAATGATGAAGAGCTGCTTTCTGCAGGTGTATCTGCAGATATGGTACGTTTGTCGATCGGTATTGAGCATATCGATGATATTCTGGCGGATCTGGATCAGGCCCTTAAAGCGGCTGCTTAATTTCCGGATCAATAAAAACGGGGGCATTAGGTCCCCGTTTTTATTAGCATGTGGCCACACCTGTGATTTACCCGAGGATAGCTTGCTGTCATGTCTCTGATAGTTAAAACAACGAAATTGATTGTCCTTTCAATTTGTCTTGTCCTGAACTCGTCATTTTCACTGGCCGCAGAGCCGCCATCATCGGTTTGGAGGCTGGGAATTCCTATCTGGGTGGGCGCTGTTGCGGCATCGAATGTAGCGGGAGCCGACTCCTTCTCTATAGGAACAGGGCCCGCAAATAAAATTATTTCCAATGAGATCACCCTGCGTTGGGATCAGGACGCAGGCTATCAGTTCTCTGACAGTTTCTGGTTGAGCAGCTATAAGCAGTTCAGCTACACCATGTGGCAGCAGGATGGTGAGAAGCTATCCCACGATTCAGCCAACAATACTCTCGACTTTATTCAGGGTTTTCGCTGGAACTTCTCCGAAAACAGCATTTTGAGTTATGTGGATACTTCGTTGGGTTTAAGCCTGATTGCCAATGAGGTTATTGGTGATAAGCATCTTGGCGGCGCACTGCAATTTACCGAGTACACGGGTATTGGCGGGTACTTTACGCCTCGCTGGCAGTGGGATTTTGGCGTACGTCATTACTCCAATAACTACATGTATCGCGATAATAACGGCATCAACTTCTACCGGCTGATTATCAGCTATAACTATCTCAAAACTGACCCTTAAGTCATCTGTGGCACTTGTGTATCAGTAACTGCTTGATTACTCTATTTGTCTTACAAATATAACTATGGCTTGCGGTGACGGGCAGGCACAATAGTGTGATAACAATAAAGCTCAGTAAGAGTAAGGAGAAGAGTATGGCTCAGTTTCTTAGTCGTTTTCCGGTTCCGGAAACCATTGATCACCTGCCGGATGATCTTAAAGAACGTATTCTGGCGGTTCAGGAAAAGGCTGGTTTTGTACCGAATGTCTTTCTGATGCTGGCGCATCGCCCACTGGAAGCCCGTGCGTTTTTTGATTATCACGATGCGCTGATGGAGCGTGAATCCGATACTCTGACCCCTGCAGAAAAAGAGATGATTGTTGTTGCGACCAGTTCACGCAATCAGTGTCTGTACTGTGTTGTGGCTCATGGCGCTATTTTACGTATTTACAGCAAAGATGCGCTGGTTGCCGATCAGGTTGCTATCAACCATAAGACCGCAGATATCAGCGAGCGTGAGCGGGTTATGCTGGATTTTGCAATGTACATCTCTCAGGAGGTGGGCGAGCTGAATGATGAGTGGGAGCAAAAGCTGCAGTCTGTTGGCTTCAGCCAGGATGATATCTGGGATATCGGTTCTATTACGGGTTTCTTTGGCTTGTCCAACCGCTTGGTCAGTCTGACCAATACGCCGCCCAATCCCGAGTTTTATCTGATGGGACGGGTACCGAAAGAGAAGTAATCATCTCTGTCAGCCATAAAAAAACCGCGAGTTGCTATCAGCAAGGTCGCGGTTTTTTCGTTTTTACTGAAGCTAAATCCGGAACAGGTACTCAGTGACCAACCTTAAACATGATGGCAACGGCAAACAGCATCAGCAGCATGGTCGAGATCATCCAGAAACTGAACAGACGATCCAACCGGCGACTGAGTGTGTCTATCCTCTGCCCCAGCTTTCCGGCGCGATCATTGAGCTGTTGCTGATTGGCTGACCGGTCATCATCAAAGCTCTGGCGAAGCCGCTTTTGCTTATCGTTGAGGTCGGTCACCCTTTCCCGAAGATGGCGATTTTCCTCTTCCAGACGAACCAGGCGTTCCCGGGTTTCCAGCTGAAGTTGCAGGCTGGTCAGCTCATGCTCCGGTGACAGATCCTGATGTGAGGTTGGTTCCGAACGCGTTTCTGTGTTCATACTACTTCCTTACCGGATCTGCTCCGGATCGATGGGGAAATTCCCTGCTTCAGTAAAAGATAGCCTTACTGGTGGTAACGCGCACTCAGCTCGTGCACCGCATCAACAAATACCTTAGCGTGATCAGGATTCGCAAATTGGTTGATACCATGGCCCAGGTTGAATACATGACCGTTGCCATAACCGTAGCTGTCCAGAATGCGGGCAACTTCAGCCTTAATGCCCGCCGGTGAGCCAAACAGGACGTTAGGATCCATATTGCCCTGCAGAGCAACGCGGCCTTTGGTACGGGCGCGAACATCGCTCAGTTCTGTAGTCCAGTCCAGACCCACAGCATCAGCACCTGCAGCGGCGATATGCTCGATCCACTGACCGCCATTCTTGGTGAACAGGATCACAGGAATCTTACGGCCTTCATGTTCACGGATCAGGCCGTGTACGATCTGCTCCATGTACTTCAGGGAGAACTCCAGATAGGCAGGTGTGCTTAGTGCGCCACCCCAGGTATCAAAGATCTGCACTGCCTGAGCACCTGCCAGAATCTGAGCGTTCAGGTAGCTGGTTACGGACTCAGCCAGTTTATCCAGCAGCTGGTGCAGCGTATCCGGCTGGCCGTACAGCATACCTTTGATATGACGGAATTCTTTGCTGGAACCGCCTTCAACCATGTAAGTGGCCAGCGTCCACGGACTACCGGAGAAACCGATCAGAGGTACACGACCGTTCAGCTCGTTCCGAATGGTTGATACCGCATTCATCACGTAGCCCAGATCTTTGTTGGCATCCGGAATGGGCAGAGCGTCAACATCAGCCTGGGTGCGAACCGTCTTTCTGAATTTAGGGCCTTCGCCCTCTTCAAAATAGAGACCAAGGTCCATCGCATCCGGGATGGTCAGGATGTCGGAAAACAGGATGGCGGCATCCAGATCGAATCGCTCCAGAGGCTGAATGGTCACTTCGCAGGCCAGATCGGCATTGCGGCAAAGATCCATAAAGCTGCCAGCCTGTGCGCGGGTTGCTTTGTACTCAGGCAGATAACGGCCTGCCTGACGCATCATCCAGACAGGGGTTACATCGACAGGTTGGCGCAGCAAAGCGCGTAGGAAACGATCGTTTTTCAGTTCAGTCATGATCTCATAAACCGGTTTAGACGTATGACATCGGCCTGCGGAAAGTGAGTTTCCGCTGCCGGATATTTGTGCCTATTGTACCGGAGACAGGGTCTCCCGCTAGCATAAAAGTCAAACTTCCTGCAGGTAAAGTTGAGCAATAGCACTTAAGTCGAATTTTGGGTTAACACAGTTTTAAGTGGCTGAAAGGATGACAAATGTCAACTCGCTGCTAGAATAGTTGCCCTTCTGATATCCGGTAGAGGTGAACCGTGTCTGTAACATTTATTGCATCCTCCAAGCTACCCACGCCATGGGGAGTATTTTCTATGCACGGCTTCGAAGATCCGGAAACCGGAAAAGATCATGTGGCTTTGTCCATGGGCGACTTTTCCGATGGCGAGCCGGTACTGGCGCGGGTTCACTCGGAGTGTCTGACCGGTGATGCCCTGTTCAGTATGCGCTGTGATTGTGGCTATCAGTTACAGGAAGCCCTTAAACGTATTGCAACAGAAGGCCGTGGCGTACTCCTCTATCTGCGTCAGGAAGGTCGTGGTATCGGGCTGCTGAATAAGATTAAGGCCTACCATCTGCAGGATGCCGGTGCAGATACCGTTGAAGCGAACGAGCGGCTTGGTTTTGGTGCGGATATGCGTGAGTACACGATGTGTCAGCCGATGCTGAACCATCTGGGTGTTGAGAAGGTTCGCCTGATGACCAATAACCCGCGCAAGGTGAAAGCGCTGGCCAATTATGGTGTTGAAGTGGCAGAGCGGGTGGCGATTCAGACCGGTATGAATCCTCACAACGAAGGCTATCTGGCGACAAAAGCGGGTAAGCTGGGCCACATGATGGATCTGGATAATTTTACTCAGGCAGACGATGTGGATATCAATCGCACCAAGCCTGTGGATATCTGATCCGGGGCAACCAGCTATCGGCTATAATAAAAAAGGATGCCAATGGGCATCCTTTTTTGTATTTGCTATCTCACGCTGTACTGAGAGTTTAGCGGTTTAGCCCAGCTTACTCAGATAGGCTTGGATGCTGGTTTCGATACCTTCTGCATCAAGCCCGCATTCACGCAACAATTGAGCCGGACTGCCCTGATCTACCCAGCGATCCGGTAAGCCCAGATTAAGCACAGGGCTGATAACCGCCTGTTGCATCAGTAGCTCAATAACGCCGCTACCGGCACCGCCCGAAATGGCATTTTCTTCTACGGTTACTAACAGGTCGTACTCTTTGGCGGCTTCCAGAATGGCATTCTGATCCAAAGGCTTAACAAAGCGCATATTAATCAGACCATAGCCATGCTTCTCGGCGACTTCCTGCGCGGGTGCCACCATGGAGCCAAAGGCCAGGATGGCAACCTTCTTACCCTGAGCATTTTTCCTGCCGGAGAGGCGCTTTTCAGCCTGACCTATTGGTAATGCCGTCATCTGCTGCTGAATCTCAACACCTGGGCCTGTGCCACGTGGATAGCGAACCGCTGCAGGGCCCTGATACTGATAACCGGTATAGAGCATCTGACGGGTTTCGTTCTCATCCGCCGGAGCCATGATGACCATACCGGGGACGCAACGCAGGAAACTCAGATCCAGCGTACCGTGGTGAGTCGGGCCATCTTCGCCGACAAGGCCGGCACGGTCGATGGCAAACAGTACATCCAGATCCTGAACCGCGACATCATGCACCAGCTGATCATAGCCACGCTGCAGGAAGGTTGAGTAGATCGCTACAACCGGCTTCAGCCCGTCACAGGCCATACCGGCCGCCAGTGTAACAGCGTGTTGTTCTGCGATAGCCACATCAAAGTAGCGCTCAGGGTATTGCTTGGAGAACTCGATCAGATCCGAGCCTTCCCGCATCGCCGGGGTGATACCCATCAGGCGTTCATCTTCAGCCGCCATATCGCAAAGCCATTGCCCAAAAATATTGGAGTACTTAAGTTTTGATTTAGGCTTAGGCGCTGGTTTTACAGCGGGTTCTTTGGCTTCAGAGTTGTGCTCTTTTTCCAGCTTGGTAATGGCGTGGTAACCGATCGGATCGGCTTCAGCGGGAGCAAAGCGTTTACCCTTGCGGGTAATCACATGCAGGAACTGCGGGCCGCTCAGGTCTTTGATGTTGTTCAGGGTGTTAACCAGTGAATGCACATCGTGACCATCAATCGGTCCTATATAGTGAAAGCCCATCTCTTCGAACAGGGTGCTGGGCGATACCATACCTTTCATATGTTCTTCGGTCTTTCGCGCCAGTTCCCAGGCCATTGGCAGCTTGGACAGCACTTTTTTGCTGCCCTCTCGCATCCTCGTATAGGCTTTGCTGGAAAGAATCTTGGCCAGATAGGTAGCAAAGCCGCCGACATTCTCCGAGATCGACATCTCGTTATCGTTCAGAATCACCAGCATGTTGGCATCAACGTGGGCGGCGTGAGACAGGGCTTCAAACGCCATGCCTGCGGTCATCGCGCCATCGCCGATAATGGCGGCAACATGACGGTTCAGACCCTGTTCGCGTGAGGCTACGGCCATGCCCAGCGCGGCGCTGATTGAGGTGCTGGAGTGACCGACACCAAAGGTGTCGAATTCTGACTCAGCGCGCTTCGGAAACGCCGCGATGCCATCGTATTGGCGGATTGTGTGCATCTGCTCGCGACGGCCGGTCAGGATCTTATGAGGGTATGCCTGATGGCCCACATCCCAGATCAGTCGGTCATCCGGTGTGTTAAAGGCATAGTGCAGAGCGACTGTCAGTTCAACCACACCCAGGCCGGCACCAAAATGCCCCCCGGTCTGACCTACGGAATAAAGCAAAAATTCGCGTAATTCATTCGCCAGTTGAGGCAGCTGGTTTACATCCAGCTGGCGCAGGTCTTCCGGCAGGCCAACCTGATCAAGCAGGGGCGTGGAAGGGCGGGTTAACGGAATTTCCTGAAACAATGTGTAGTCAGACATAGGCTTATTTTTTGTAGTAACCGCTTTTAGTGATTACGCTGAATCACGTAGCGTGCCAGCTCTCTCAGAAGGTGGGCTTCATCGCCAAAAGAGTCCAGAGCAGACAGCCCTTTGTCGATCAGCTCCCGGGCTTTGATCTTGGCTTGTTCCAGCCCCATAAGTGCCGGATAGGTCGGTTTGTCCAGCGCAGCATCTGCTCCGGCCTGCTTGCCCAATGTTTGGGTATCCCCTTCCACATCCAGGATGTCATCCTGAACCTGAAATGCCAGGCCAAGGGCTTCTGCATAGATTGTCAGAGCATTCAGCTGAGACTCTGATGCACCACCCGCTATAGCGCCCATACGCACACTGGCGCATATCAGAGCACCGGTTTTATGGCGATGCATATTTTCCAGTGCAGAAACATCAAGGGTCTGACCAACAGACGCGAGATCGATCATCTGGCCTGCCACCATTCCCTGTGCACCACTGGCATGACTCAGTTCTGCCAATAAAAGAGGCAGATGTTCAGGGTTGTTATGGTTCAGAAGCGCCGAGAAGGCGGCGGTCTGGAGTGCGTCACCGGCCAGAATCGCTGTCGCTTCGTCGAATTTGATATGGCAGGTCGGTTGGCCGCGGCGAAGGTCATCGTCATCCATCGCGGGAAGATCATCATGCACCAGAGAGTAGGCGTGAATCAGCTCAACGGCAGCAGCAGAGGCATCGGCTGCGTCAATACGTCCGGTAATCGCTTTGCAGGCTGCATAAGCCAGAACGGGGCGGAAGCGTTTGCCTCCGTTAAACACACTATAACGCATCGCGTCTAACAGCTGCCCGGAAGCAGAAGAAGATGCAGAGAGGATCTGATCCAGCTGATGGTCAGAACGCTCCATCAGAGGTTTAAGTTGTTCTTGGATGCTCACGTTGGGTTTTTATTCCGTCAGGGTATGTGGCGACAATGGTGTCTCGGTCAGCTGGCCGTTTTCTTCAAGCAGCTGACTCACCTTTTGCTCTGCCTGAGTCAGCTTACTCTGGCAGTCCCGGATCAGGCGAATACCGCCTTCAAAGGCTTTCAGAGATTCTTCCAGTGACAGGTCTCCGGCCTCAAGCTGAGTAACTAAGTGCTCTAATTCAGCCATTTTACCCGCAAAATCTTTTGCTTTGGGTTGAGCCATCACCAAACCTCCAATCTGTACCGCTAAGCGCAAACCGGCAGACGTTACCGGAGAATATCCATTGGTTCAATAGCGAAAAGTGCATGAATAAAGCCGTGATTATAAACTCTAATTAAATCAATGGGTTGACTATTTAGTAGTAAAGTAAATAAGAGAACCTGCTTTTTGTGGTGCCAAATGCTTTGCACCTCATCCGCTAAAGCCATTCAACCCATGAGGAAAAGCAGCTATTATACCCGCAGGAATTTATAAAGTTGCATAATGTTACAAAGGCGTTTTAGCCTGATTATGTGCTATCTCTTTGTTAGAGCCATCAACTTCATTTCAAGGAACCAAGGAGTTCTCTGTGGATATAGCTACCCTGCTTGGTATTATCGGCGCAATCGGTATCGTTGCTATGGCAATGGTTCTCGGTGGCGACCCCGTCATTTTTGTCAGTATTCCATCCATTCTTATCGTTGTTGGTGGTTCGCTGTTCGTTGTTCTTGCCAAGTACAGTTTGGGGCAGTTTCTGGGGGCGATTAAGGTCGCAGCTAAGGCTTTTGCTTTTAAGCTGGAGTCCACAGAAGAAATTATCGGTGTGTTGGTTGATGTTGCTCAGGTCGCCCGTAAAGGTGGTCTGCTGGCTCTGGAAGATAAAGAAGTCGATAACAAATACCTGAAAAATGGTATGCAGCTGCTGGTTGATGGGCAGGATCGGGAGGTCGTGCGTACCATGCTCAGCAAAGACCGGGCGATGACACTTGAGCGCCACAAGTGGGGGGCGAAAGTCTTTACCTCCATAGGTGACGTTGGTCCTGCGATGGGGATGATCGGTACGCTGATCGGTCTGGTGCAGATGCTGTCTAACATGGATGACCCTAAATCGATCGGTCCTGCCATGGCGGTAGCTCTGTTGACTACTCTGTACGGGGCTATGATGGCAACGATGATCGCTATTCCGATCGCTGACAAGCTGACCTTGCGCATGACTGAAGAAGCGCAGATTCAATCGATCATTATTGATGCGCTGTTGGCGATTCAGTCCGGTCAGAACCCGCGTGTTATTGAAGATATGCTGCGGACTTATCTCCCGGCTGGTGTGCGTGAAGATGCGACGTTTGAGCAGCCGGCTGCTCAGGAATAAACAGGATGATTACCCTCTTTGGTCGTGTTTTTGCCAGAGAGACGGCGTTAGGTGTTTCAGGATTCCAGTATGAGTGATGATGTAGAAGAGTGTGATTGCCCCCCACCGGCTGCCGCCTGGGTAATGACCTTTGCAGACTTGATGTCTCTTTTGATGTGTTTCTTCGTGCTTCTGCTCTCGTTTTCTGAGATGGATGTCACTAAGTTCAAGCGTCTCGCCGGTGAGTTGTCTAAGGCCTATGGTATTCAGCGTCAGGTTCAGGCCAACGATATTCCGATGGGGACAAGTGTTATTATGGAGCACTATAGTCCCGGTAAGCCTGACCCTAATCCTCTTGAGATCATTCAGCAAAAAACCACTGAGCTTGAGCCAAATCTGAGAACCGAAAATACATCCACGGTAACGGATCAGGAGTCACAGACTCAGGCTGATGCCGAGGCGATTGCGCAAATTCTTAAAGAAGAGATTGAAGAGGGCAAGATTCAGGTCGAGTCCCGCAAGCGTAATATTATTATCCGGGTGGAAGAGAAAGGCTCTTTCTCACCGGGGAGTGCGGTGCTGTCAGAGCAGTTTGAGCTGGTGATGGATAAGATCCGTCAGGCGCTGGCTGCAACGCCGGGTAAAATTACGATCGAGGGTCACACCGATGATATCCCGATCAATACGGATCGTTTCCGCTCAAACTGGGATCTCTCTTCTGCCCGAGCTTCATCTGTGGCTTTTGAGTTAGAGCTGGATAATCTGGTGGAGACCTCGCGGATGAAGGTGATCGGTTTTGCAGATACCAAGCCGTTGGTGCCGAATGACAGCCGTGAAAGCCGGGCAAAAAACCGCCGGGTGGAGATTGTGGTTGATCAGGGTGCCAATGAAGAAAACGGTGCCATCAGCTTCCTTGAGGAGCAGAACGAAGAAGCTAAAGCTCAGGGAAGTGAGATCAATCTTGAGATTGAAGAGCGGGTCTTTGAGTTAGCCCCCGATGAGGTCTTCTGATTAAACGATCTCGATAAAAGAAAAGCCCGGATCTCTCCGGGCTTTTTTCGTTCTGATAGCCGCTAAATAAAATACTCAGGCTCAGGGATTCGGTGTTCCAGAGATCTCGGCAGGGTCAGAGAAAAGATGCTGCCCTCACCCGGGGTACTTTGCACCTGAATACTACCTTCCAGAAGTTCAGCCAGATTTTTACAGATTGATAGTCCCAGGCCACTGCCTTCGATATCGTGGCTTTTGTCGTGTAGTCGGGTAAAAGGCTGGAACAGTTCCTCAAGTTTACCCACCGGTATGCCTAGGCCGTCATCCGCTACATTAATGGTGATATTGCTGCTGTTACTGGTCACTGAAATTCTTAGTCCACCATTGACCCGGTTGTATTTGATGCCGTTATTAATGAGATTGATCAGGATCTGTTTCAGGCGCTGTGGGTCCGTAAGAATGATGTCATCTTCCGGGTTCTTCCGGGGGGGCAGCGAAATAGCAATCTGCTTTTGATCGGCTATAGCGGTGAACATGCTGGCTGTCTCGTGGATAAGCTGCGAAACGCTTGCTTCTCCGGGGTGAAGTTTAACCTGGCCAGTTTCAAGCTGGCTCAGGTCAAGCACCTCATTGATCATGTGTAACAGATGGTGGCTGGCATGGTTGATCTCATGCAGGGCATCTTTCTGATCATTGTCCAGATTATCATCATCACTTAATAGTTGGCTAAAGCCGAGAATTGCGTTCAGAGGGGTGCGAAGTTCGTGGCTGATGCGGGACAGCAGATGTGACTTGGCCTGATTGGCTCTTTCGGCATCAAAGCGGGCCTCTTCAGCAATTTTGATCTGGTCGGCCAATCGAAGGCTGTTGCGGATCCGCATCAAGAGTTCTTCGTGATCGATAGGTTTCAGAAGAAAGTCGCTGGCGCCGGCTTTGATCATGCGGGCGGCGATATTTTTCTCATTGAATGCCGAGATAGCAATGATTGGCAGGCTATCCGGACTGCGCAATTTGCGAATCTGGGGAATCAGTTTGCTGCCATCGATATCCGGAAGAATGTAGTCAATAAGGGTCAGGTTGATCTCTGGCGTTTCTTTTAAGCTCAGAAGGGCATCCTGAGAATTGTTGCGGACAATAACCTGATAGTTCTGGTTGCGCAGCAGGCTTTCAGCAAATGAGCAAAACGCCGGTGAGTCATCAACGATCAGTATAGTATGTCGGTGATTGTCTCTTAAGCGGTTGATCAGGTGGGCAACATCCGCGAAGCAATTAACATCTTTTGGGAAGTAGTCGACAATGTTAAGGCTGAGGGCTTGTTCTCTGTCGGCAGCAGTCTGAGCTGATGTTAAAACAATGGTGGGTATATTGTGTTGCAGAGTATTCTGAATAAATGCACCCGGCGGAGCATCGGCTAGCTCATAACCGCTGACGACGGTGAGCCAGTTTTTGCATTCAGTCAGATGCTGACTCGCTTCGCTGTAATTAGAGGCAAGTGTGATTTCAGCAGGAAAGTCGCATTCAGCCGAGATGGCTTCTCTTAGAATATTTAAGAAAATTGGCGAGTTATCGACTAACAGGATTTTGTTGCTAAGAGACATGATTTTCGCCTGAATGCAGAACAATAACTAAAGTGTATGCGAAATACAGGTAGACGCAAAAGGCTTTAGTGCTTTGTTTGGAGTCTGTTCAGGAGAGGAGTGGCTGGGGTACCAGGATTCGAACCTGGGGATGCTGGAATCAGAATCCAGTGCCTTACCGCTTGGCGATACCCCAACAGATATGGTGGCCGGAGACGGAATCGAACCGCCGACACGAGGATTTTCAATCCTCTGCTCTACCAACTGAGCTATCCGGCCATATCGATGCTTCAAGGGAGGTTATCAGCTTATGGGAAGATAAGAAGTGCTGAAATGGTGCCGGCACCAGGAGTCGAACCCGGGACCTACTGATTACAAGTCAGTTGCTCTACCGACTGAGCTATACCGGCAATGCTTATAAAAGCGATAAATCTGAAGCAAAGATGGCTGGGGTACCAGGATTCGAACCTGGGAGTGCCGATACCAAAAACCGGTGCCTTACCGCTTGGCTATACCCCAGCAAAAGAGTGGTGGCCGGAGACGGAATCGAACCGCCGACACGAGGATTTTCAATCCTCTGCTCTACCAACTGAGCTATCCGGCCAACGAGGCGTATTAAACAGGAAAGCCTTTTTTGCGTCAACTTTTTTTTCAAAAAAAGTTAAAAAAATACAGTCGCTTAATGGCTTTTTAACTTTCCGGGGGCACATATCCGGCAACAGGTTCGAGATCTTCGGAATTATCAAAGAACTTGTCCATTTCAGCGCTCAGAAATTCTCTTGCTTCCGGGCTCATCATGTTCAGGTGTTTCTCATTAATCAGCATGGTTTGGTATTTCAGCCACTCCTGCCAGGCTTGCTTGGAGACAGTCGCCACAATTTCCTGCCCTTTTTTGCCCGGAAAAGGAGGTAGGGTCAGCGCTTCGAGTTCTTTCTGGTATTTTTTGCAAAAGATAGTTTGGCTCATAGTCATCTCGTATTAATGGTGTCGTGATGGCGTTGGTATGCCTAAGCCTCAGGAGGGTAAGGCGTGTAGCAGCTTATGTATCGGTCCCGGAAGCCCGATATTATCCGGCTGTTCGGGGTTGTACCAGCGTTGCCCCTGTTCTCTGATATTAAATTCCAGCTGTTTCTTCTGGTCAGAGTTCAGCTGGCAATAATGAATTTCAGCATTGAGTGTGAAATGAGAAAACTTGTGCTCCAGAGATTCCTGTTTTCCGCTTTCAGGGATACAGCCCAACAGATTTTCAACCTCTGCTGAGTCCGGAAGGCTCCAGAGACCGCCCCATATTCCGGATGGTGGTCGTTGCAGCAGCAGATAGCCAGACTCAGGTGCCGACAGCAGATAGAGCTTACTTTGTCGAACCGGATTGGTTTTTTTCGGTTTTGAGTGAGGGAAATCATGCTGGCTGGCGGTGCTTCGGGCTGCGCACCAGTTATTTATCGGGCATGAATCACATTTGGGATTACGGCGGGTGCAGAGTAATGCTCCCATATCCATTACGGCCTGAGTGTAGGCCTGACAGTTCTTTTCCGGCGTGTAATGTTCCGCCAGTTCCCAAAGTGCCTTTAAGGTTTTACCCTGCCCCGGCCAACCGGGTACGCAGTGCAGTCTTGCCAGAAAGCGCTTTACATTGCCATCCAGAATAGCCGCACGTTTGTTATAGGCCTGAGCAACAATGGCCGCTGCAGTTGAGCGACCGATACCGGGTAATTCTTCGAGTTGCTTCGGATCCTCAGGAAATTCACCCTGATATTTTTCGGTAATAGCCTGAGCGCATTTGTGAAGATTTCGGGCGCGGGCGTAGTAACCAAGTCCGGTCCACAGATGCAGAACCTCATCAATGTCCGCTTCGGCAAGGGACTGAACCGTCGGAAACTTGCTGATAAAGGCCTCAAAATAAGGGATAACGGTAGCGACCTGAGTTTGCTGCAGCATCACCTCAGATAACCAGACCCTGTAGACGGTTCTTTGCTGCTGCCAGGGTAGGGATTTACGGCCATGGAGATCGTACCAGTCGAGAATGGCGTCTGAGATCTTTTGTGCATCATGAGGGGTAACTGAAAGATCCAAGGGATTTTCCTGTGCTTGAAGCATTGATCAGGTTATACAGAAAAGGGCCGGTAATCCCGACCCTTTTACTTGGTTTAGCCCATTGTAGCGAAGGATTGCCTGAAGTGAAAACAGGCAATCGCGCGTGCTTAGTGCTTTATCAGAACAGGCTTTTGAGTTTCTTCTTGGCCTCTTCTTCCGCTTTCTTTCGGGCAGCAGCTTTTTCAGCATCCAATTTAGCCTTGGCTTCCGCTTCCAAGCGAGCTCTCTCGGCATCAGCTTCAGCTTTTAGTCGTGCTTTCTCGGCATCCAGGGCTGCTTTTGCTTCGGCCTCAGCAATTTTAGCGATGGTGTCACCGATGGCACTGCTGTCCAGTCCACAATTGATATCAAAAGGCGTACCGTAGCTGCCTTTACAGGCAACCGGCCAGCGAACTGCTTTGAAGTTGCTCTTAACGGTGCAGACTTTGTCGTTGGCGTCGGTGATCTGAGCGCCCATATTATAAGCAAAAGTTTCTTTAGGCAGATTCAGGTTACCGTAACCGGTCAGCAAAATGCCTGGGGTTGCTATCGTCATATCCTTGTTCTGACCAACACCGTTTTTAAAGACCATGCTGCCTTTCAGCGAAGTGAAGTCCGTATTGGCTGACCACTGAGCCTTTTTAGCGTCGCCTATCGCGCTGCACATCTCTTTTGCCAGATTGGTGCCCAGGAAGGCACCATTTCGGATATCAAAATCGACCTTGCCGTTCAGGTTGCTCATTAGCGTCGAAATACGATTGGTTTTGGTCTTGAAGTTGGCACTGGCATTGGCGACCCCGGTTACATCTTCAAACTCAACCATCTGTGCCAGAATCGGGGTGATCTGAACGCCGGAGGTTTTGTGTTGGAAGCTGATGGTCAGAGGTGTCGGGCGGACATCCAGTCTGGCGCTATTGGTAATGCTACCGTCATATAACATGGCGTTCGCTTTACTGAGGTCGACAACCCCATCTTTGGCGGTAACGGCCAACTGGATATCTGAAATATCCAGCTTTTTGATCGTTAACTGATTGAGGTTGATTTTAGCATCGGCATTGAGTGTTCTGATCAGTTCAACCGGTAGCAGATCAGTTTCAGGTACGGGTTCTGAAGAGGTTGTTTCTTCTGTAGTAGCCTCTTCCTCTTCTTTTACCGGTGGCAGATAGTGATCCGCATTAAGTTTGTCGATATCCAGTTGGGCAACAATCGCCTGATTAGCCAGTGTCACTGAAGCGCCACCATCAATGCGGGTGTCATCCAGTGTGATCAACAGGTTTTTGATTGCAGCTGATTCTGTAGAGGCTTCAAAATTTGCGGATAATGCCAGGGCATGCATCGCATCTTTCCGCGCCATCTCCGGTAGAACAATCTCAAGTTGAGCCAAAGTGTCTTTCAGGTTGAACTGGCTGATTTTCAGATCACCTTTAACTGCGGGAGCTGTTGTCAGCTGATTAACCTCTGTATTCAGTGCGATATTGATACCATTGACGCTGATCTTGCTGGCATTAAGGCGGGCGCTGTCCTGCTTAAGATTGGCTTCGGCATCAGCCTGGATGGCTAATTGAGCTTTGTTGCCCGGAATGAGTGGCGAGTTGGCATTCAGCTGCAGATCCAGAGCACTCAGACGGAAAAGCTCATTTTCCAGATCCGCCATAACACTGGCATTCAGCTGCAGCGTGGCATCCAGCTTCGGATTGCTGCTGGAGACCTGCGTTGAGAAACTGATGGGGAAGCTTTCGCCAAGCTGAACATTGTCACTGGTGAAGTTCAGCTCCTTAACGGCAAAACTCATATCCTGCTGTTGATCCGTAAAGCTAAGGCGGGCGTTGGTAATATCGATGCCGCCGATCGCGATAGCAGGCAGGGCTGTTGGTGCTGCATCTGCATCGGTATTAGCCGGTGCTTCCTGCGAGCCTTCGTTCGCCTGAGCTTCAGCCGTTTCCGGGGTGTCAGAGCTTTCGGGGATCAGGGCCTGCCAGTTGCCTGTGCCGGTCTTATCCACAACAAGATCAGCTTCAAGTTTATCCACAATGACCCGGTCAACTTCCACGCTGCCGGATAGCAGTGGCATCACTTTAACAGAGACCGCAACCTGATTGACTGATGCCAGTGTGGTGTCGGTTGAATCGGGAAGTTTAACGGCAACTTCATTGATGTTCAGACCGATGCGGGGAAAAACAGTGACATTCAGTTCACCATTAATCTCCAGCGGTACACCCGCGTTTTCAGCGGCTTCCAGAATCTGAGGTTTGTACTGGTTGGCATCAAAGAACTGCGTCAGATAGATCGCAACGCCTGCAAGAAGCAGAACGATCAGGCCCACCAGATAAAGTAGGGTTTTAAACAAGAGTCGCACGTTAATTCCTTCCCTGTTGTTCAGTCTTGGTTATTCGGTATTAAGTCGTTTGCGTGTTTGCGTGATTCGTCTGCTCTGTTAGCGCAGGTCCAGCAGGTAGTAATCACCCGCTTCATTCAGTGTGTAACCCATGCGCTGCAGAATAATATGATCCTGCGTCATCAAGGCGTCGGCCGGAACCCTGATCGCTTTGTTATCTGCTTTTGCAGCTTCAATGACCAGTGTCAGCAGGCGGCTGCCGACACCCCGGCGGCGGGTGACACTTCGTACACAAAGGTGACTCACCTGCCAGTAATCGTCCTGTTTGCTGACAACAAGAGCTGCAATCAGGCGTTCGTTAAAGAGGCCGCAATAGAAATCATGATCCGCACTTTGCAGGATATTTTCTACAAAGCTCTTCGCAGAATCGACATTCGGAAGCTGTGCCAGACGTTCAGGCTGAGCATCGGTATAGATTTTTTCCAGTTGCTCAACACAGGCTTGATCAGTCTTGTCATTAACAACAGTTAATAAAACGGGCATACAGCGTCTCCGAAAGATAGATAAAAGCGCTTTCTGAACATAAAAAGCGTTCTGAATGGTGCATAATAGGCTGGGTCTGACCCTCATGCAGCACCTTGCATGAATAAAGCGCAGAGTCTGCGGAAGTATTGTAGCGGATAGCAGGTCAGATTCTCTATAATTCACGTTTTCTTGAATAACAAAGTCCTCCGGAGAATCTTCATGGCGGAGCGTACCGCAAGCGTAGAGCGTAACACCCTGGAAACCCAAATTAAGGTTTCTGTGAATCTAGATGGCACCGGCAAGCTTAATATCGATACCGGCGTCCCTTTTCTGGAGCATATGATCGACCAGATCGCCCGTCATGGTCTGATTGATATGAATATCGTGGCGAAAGGGGATCTGCATATCGATGATCACCACACCGTGGAAGATCTGGGGATTACCCTCGGTCAGGCCTTTGCCAAAGCAGTGGGTGACAAAAAAGGTATGACCCGATACGGCCATGCCTATGTACCGCTGGACGAAGCGCTTTCCCGCGTTGTGATCGATTTCTCGGGACGTCCGGGGCTGTGTCTGAATGTTGATTTTACCCGGGGCAGCATCGGTAAATTTGATACCCAACTGTTCTCAGAGTTCTTCCATGGTTTTGTGAACCATGCCGGAGTCACCCTGCATATTGATAACCTGAAGGGTTACAACGCACACCATCAGGCTGAAACCATCTTTAAAGCGTTTGGTCGTGCCCTGCGTATGGCACTGACGATGGATGAGCGTATGGCAGGTATGATGCCATCCACTAAAGGCAGCCTGTAAGCGCGCATTTAAGGACTTATGATGAAGACAATTGCTGTTATCGATTATGGCATGGGCAATCTGCACTCTGTATCGAAAGCGCTGGAGCATGTGGCTACTGATCAGCAGGTGGTGGTGACTTCTGATCCGGAAGTGATCCGTAACGCCGAGCATGTGGTGCTGCCCGGTGTGGGTGCTATCCGCGATTGCATGGCGGAGATTCGTCGCCTGGGTGTGGATAAAGTCGTGCAGGAAAATATCGCTTCCGGTAAACCTTTCCTCGGTATCTGCGTGGGTTATCAGGCGTTGATGCAGGACAGCGAAGAAAACGGTGGCGTGCCTTGTCTGGGACAGTTTGAAGGCCATGTGCGCTTCTTCGGTGATCCGCTGACAGATGACAATGGCGAAAAACTGAAAGTACCTCACATGGGTTGGAATCGGGTTAAACACACCCGCAACCACCCGATCTGGAAGGGTATTGAAGATGATGCCCGCTTCTATTTTGTCCACAGCTACTACGTGGAAGCGGCGGATCCGTCTCAGGTCATTGGTGAAACCCGTTATGGCAAAACCTGCCATGTGGCGCTGGCTCACGAAAACGTGGTTGCCGTGCAGTTCCACCCGGAAAAGAGTCACGATGCGGGGCTGCAACTGCTGAAGAACTTTGCTGAATGGGATGGCAAAAGCGCATGATTCAGCGCCCGTCGCAATAAAGGCTGCTATCGTTTTTATCTGGCGTGCGTCGGTTCATACCTGAATCGAGCTCTCGCCCGCCGCCATCCATGGCGGCTACAGATAAAATTCGATACAGCTTTTGGCAGGCATAACGCTTCAGTCGTCTCATCACTTTGGATTTATAGAGAACAGGAGCCGAACATGGCACTGGCCAAACGAATTATTCCTTGTCTGGATGTGGACAAAGGCCGCGTTGTTAAAGGCGTGAATTTTGTTGATATCCGTGACGCCGGTAACCCGGTTGAGGTTGCCAAACGCTATAACGAACAAGGTGCGGATGAGATCACCTTTCTTGATATCACCGCCAGTAATGAAGACCGTGAAACCACCGTTCACATGGTGGAAGAGATCGCCAGTGAGGTCTTTATCCCGCTGACCGTGGGTGGTGGTATCCGTACCTGCGAAGATATCCGTCGTATGCTGAACGCCGGTGCCGACAAAGTGGGCATTAACACTGCTGCGGTATTTAATCCGGACTTTGTCCGTGAAGCGGCTGAACGCTTTGGTAGCCAATGCATCGTTGTTGCCATTGACTGCAAACGTGTCAGTGCCGAGGGTGAGCCGGGTCGTTGGGAGATTTTCACCCATGGTGGCCGCAAGCCAACCGGTATCGACGCGGTTGAGTGGGCGATTAAGATGAATGACTATGGTGCCGGTGAGATTCTGCTGACCAGCATGGATCGCGATGGCACCAAAAACGGTTTTGATCTGGAAGTGACCCGGGCGATCAGTAATGCGATCCCGATTCCGGTGATCGCCTCTGGTGGTGTTGGTAATCTGCAGCATCTGGCCGATGGTGTTACTGAAGGCCATGCAGATGCCGTACTGGCTGCCAGTATTTTCCACTTTGGTGAGCACACCATTCCTGAAGCCAAAGCCTTTATGGCGGAGCAGGGAATCGAGATGCGCCTTTAGGCGCATCCGTTAGCTTGTCCAGGGACAGGGGCGCAGCGTTATGCAGTTTCGGCAGCTCTTGATAACCGGTTCAGCCATTGTGTTGGGCTGTCTTCTGTCTCTGATTCTTTTTATAGCCATTCTTGCTTACAGCCACGAACGCTGGCTGCCTTCCGTTGTTAATAACGTCTTTTTTTCAGAACCCTTAGCAGACTTCCCGGCAGATAGTTTTCGGCTTGAGTCGGTTCAGTTAAAAAGCTGGCAGAGACTTAAGCAGCTCTCATTATCCGGCCCTGAAAACAGCACGCTGACGGTTGAGGGTGTTTCATGGCCCTTATCAGGCAGGTTGGTTCTTGATCGGCTGGATATTCGCTTGCCGGATCAGTTGCCGGCGTCAAAAGACAATCCCCAAAGTGCTGGCGCGCCAAAAACGGTGATTGTGGGCACTGTTAGCCCTACACCGCATGACGCCGTCACTGAGGCATCGCCTCTTTCCGGCTGGCAGAAAGGCGAGCTAAGTCTACGACCTGAGTACCAGCAGTTTTACCAGCAACTCGATGCTGTTTTCGTCCAGCTGGAAGCATTCCGCCAGCAGTATCAGCTACATACCCTGACGATCAGATCCTTAAATATTCAGGGGTTGCCGCTGGATCACAGCATCAGCCTGCAATATTTCAGAGGTGCTATTGGTTCTGAAGAAGACACGGCTTATTGGCAGCTGAATCTCACGTCAAAAGGGGCCGTTAAAGAGGGGAGCGCCGCAAATCAATTTGTGTTTGATCTGCGGGGGCAGTTAAGCCCGGTTCAACACAAGCTTGATGTTTCTTTGCAGCACCCTCGCCAATTTGCTCAGAACCTGATGGCATTGCCACCATGGTTATCTGTCAGCGCAATACTGCAACAGGCAAAGCAGTCACTGGAGCAGCATTCGATTGTGATGACCGGTGCGGATATCCGGCTGGCACTGCTATTTAAGCCCCCGCGGGCTGATCTCGCCATCAGACTGCCCGCTTTCGAATATCAGGGGATCGCACCTTGTAACCTTGCCTTTGATACCCGCTCGATAAGTTTGAGTTATCTGACCGGTGACGATGCAGGCAATGCTGCCCCCGGAAATAAGAGTTCAAAAACGGAGATGGAGGCTCAGGAGCAGATCCGGTTCTCATTCGGTGATGCGCTTGAGCAGGTGCTGCCGGGGGATTGCCTGAGGATGTTGGCGGGGCATGAGGAGCGTAGTCAGAGTCAATGGCTGAAGGGGCTTGATCCGACGTCTCTCGGGCAGGGCGGGCGCTTCAGTCTTAAGCTTAGTGATGCGATTAGCGTCTATCCGGGTAGCAAACAGCTGCGTCTTGGTGGGCTTAACGCCCGCTGGCAGCCTGAAGACACCCAGGCACCGGCTGTCGGTATTAGCTTATCGGAGATCCGTGTTACACCGGAAAGGCTGAGATTCACCTTGCTTGGTGATTTTGCCGCAGAGCTGAAGCCCCGGTCCGAGTTCGCTAATCAGTCCCGAAAGCTTGATCTCAGTTTTCTGATGAACACCCATGTCGCATTGGATGTTCCTGCTTATCTGGCAGCACCTGATCAACCGCTGGCGCTTATTCAGCAGGCACAGGTGGAGATCCAACAGAGTGAACTCTCGCTTAATCCTGCCCTGGGAGATGATGCGGTGCTTTGGGCTCCTGCTCAGCTGGAGTACCCTCTTTTGCAGCACCGGGGGAGCTGGTCTTTGAGGCTGAATAATCCTAATGCTGATAAAGCTCTCTGGGCGTTAACGCATCAGGGCAAGGGAGAAACGCTTATTCGCCATCCCGCTTTAAAGCAGAATCTCCGCTTACCCTATAACACAGGTTTTGAGTTTTCCGGGCCTCTTGCGACTGAAAACACGCCACAGCTTCTCGCTGAGCTTGAGGGCTCGTTTAATGCTCAGCTGGTGGAGCAAATGTCTTTGATCAGTAGCCGTGCCAGCGCACCCAATAAGATGATTCCTGAATTCAGCGTCGACCTGATATTGGGTCCGCAGCATCTGCGTGTGGAAACGCAAACACAGGTCGAGCTTGCCCGCTTAGCCGAGTGGATGGCGTTGCCGTCAGGCGCTCAGATCACCGATGGAGTGACCGATGCTGCTGTATCCTTGGTGATTCCGAAGCAGGAACTGTTTCGTCTGTCTGCTCAGAGTGGCGATGACTGGCTTTCTGAGGTAGAAGGCAGCGGCACGCTGGATGTTAAACAGCTGACGGGGCAGGCGAAAGGTTATGAATTTTCCGGTGTCACACTGCCGATGGCAGCGACTGTTTCCGGTGGACAGTGGCAAGTGAGCCCAACACGGTTATCGATTGATCGGATTTTTGCAGGTGTGGAACTAACCCGTCTTGGGATGGATCTTAAAGCATCCGGGGTATTGAATGATGAGAGTATGCCATTACAGGCTCAGGTGACTGAGTTCTCAGCGGATACACTGGGCGGCTCGGTTCATCTGGCTCAACTGAATTATCCCTTCAGTAAAGATAAGACCTCTGATCTGATGTTGGACAAGCTGGATCTTAGCCAGCTAATTGCTCTGGGTGATAAGCAGATCAAGGTAACCGGCCTGCTCAATGGTACACTACCGCTTTTACTCAGTGATCAGGGTGTGACTATACGTCAGGGTCAGGTTATCGGTAAGGAGGGTGAAATCATTCTTCAGGATAACCCGGCATGGCAGGCGATGTTGCAGCAGCAACCTGTGTTAGCCAGTCAGTTAAAGCACCTGAACCACCTGCACTATGATCTGTTGCAGGGCGACATCGCTATGGAGGCGGATGGTCAGCTGACCGCTGAATTAACGATCAAAGGTGAGAACCGGGCAGAATCACAGCCGGTTAATCTGAATTTTACCAGCGAACAGAATATTCTGACGCTACTTAAGGCGCTGCGATTAAGCGATCAGATCGATAAATCGCTCAGCGAATCAGCACAAGGGATGTATCAATGATACTCAGACTTTTACTTTTAGCCGGTGTTATCAGCGTTGTAGCTGCCTGTACACCGCGCATCGAGGTGGGGGCTAAAGAGCCGATCACCATCAACCTGAATGTTAAGATTGACCATGAAATCCGGGTCAAGGTTGATAAAGAGCTGGATCAGATGTTCAGCGAAGACAGTGATCTTTTCTAAGGAGCTAACCTGATGGATAACAAGATGAGCAATAACCGCTTGGCACCACAGCAGTGGGCTTCTTCACTGGCAGCACTCTTCATTACGATGGTGTTGGCGCTGGTTCTGGCCTCTCCGGCATACGCGCTGGATCTGGATGTCGCTAAAGATAACGGCTGGGTCGGTGAGCGTTATACCGGCTATCTGGGTATTGTTAAACCGGAAGCTGGTGTTAAGGCGTTGGTTGATGACGTTAATCAGAAGCGTACCCAGGTCTACAAAGATCTGGCAGCCAAGAATGGCATCACGCTGCAGGAAGTGGAAAAAATTGCCGGTAAAAAGGTGATTGAGAAAACCAAGCCGGGCAACCTGATTGATCTGGGTAATGGCTGGCTGAAGAAGTAACTCTGATGATTCCAGGCCTGCCCTTTGTGACAAAGGGGCAGGTTTTTTTGTTTAAGCCGCAGGAGCTAATCTCCCGCATGTTCCATTCAAGCTAAAGGAAGTTTCATGTCCACAGAGCAGTTTATCGCCTATCAATGGTATCTGGCCGGTGCGTTTCTGGCGTTTATCTTTGCCATTTGTACCCTGTTCTTTCAGGCGCTGTTCCACGAGAAACGCATCGCACTGGCCTGGCTGCTGGTGATCTTTGTGATCAGCATGCTGAACGGATCCGGCGTTGTGAGCATGGAAATTCTGGGAACGTCCACTGCCGATGATAACCCTGTGATCAGTGGTATTAGCGGCATTGGTGATTATCTGGTGCTGGGGCTGGGGCTTATTGAGGTAGGGCTTTTCCTGCTGTTTGTGGCCCGTCACTACAGGAAGGTTTATGTCAGTGTGCCAGCCATTGTTCTGGTGATCTGTGTGAGCTTTGGCTATCACGCCTATCAGGATCTGATGAGCAGCGGCAATCTGATGTTTGAATCGGATATTGAACAGATGGAACTTGAAGACGCTGCGCCCGAAACATCAGGTGCTCCCGCAGAATAACCCGGACGTTTTTGAATCGATAAAATAACCCCCAATGACGGGATTGCCGGCATTGGGGGTTATTTTTTGGCTGCATATCGGGTGAAATCTGATTAAACAGCCAGGCCCAGACAGCTGACACCATCGTTCTGCGCCATCATGCGTAGCTCTTTCAGGCGGTCTTTATGCGGGTGCTTCATGGCGCTGATCTGCGCTAAAACCTCATCCTGAAACTCGCGATCAAACTGCATCAGCTCGTGATCATTCAGTACCTTGCGGCGGGCTTTCTCATCTTCCGGCAGCTCTTCCGTGGCATCGATAAAGCTGATAATGGTCTGGCGCATCAGTCGGCTGACACGGGTTACTTCCTCAGCCTGAGTGCCCATCGCCAGTTCCATCGCGGTATGAGCCGCCATGGCGGCATCAATCGCCGGGTAAACACCGTACATTTCATAGTCCGCATCATTGGGGATCAGATCCGCCAGTTTCTCCAGCTGAACTTCAAAATTGATTTTGCTCTCTTTGTTCGCCAACTGTTCCCAGATCAGCATCAGCCCCTTTTTTAATGCCTCGGCCTGTTCATCCTGCTCCGTCACCTGACAGAACAGGGCGTAGTTAGGGTACATGCGTTCAGCCAGAGCGGCGGCGAATGCGGTTTGCTGCCACGGGGCAAGGTCTTTCAGCTGTTGGAAAAAAGCACTCATTTAGGTGGTTACTCTGCCTGTTAAAAGTATGGGAATAGAGGTTGGGATGCCGGGACTGGCCGTTATTGCGAAACCGGTGTCGTCCAGCTTTGTTTCTCTTTGGGCGTCAGCCAGTCCGGACGATGTACCGGTTGCAGCGACATATCACGCTCGGTGTCCTGTCCGGATGTGGTTTGCGGCATCTGAATGACAGGGAAGGGCTTGCCTTCCGGTGTTTCCGGCAGCAGTTTTTTACGCTGCACGGCTTCTTTTTCAATGCGTTCCGGGGCGTGACGTTCCTGGTTCTTTTTGCGAATAATCACATCGCTACGAATCACTTTGGGGTGAGTGACATCGGTTTCTTTGTAGCGTGTCAGCTGCTGAATCTCACTGCGCCAGAAGGCGGGGCTGCGGCTTGGGGTAAGGGTTTTCGGGGATATAAAGGCCGGTTGGATATCCTGATAGATCTGCCCCATAGCCACCAGCTGATCAGGAACCGAGATCAGGCGAATCCCCTGAGCCTGCAGTTCCGGTAGGCGGTCTTCCAGCATATCCAGCGTGATGCGATGGGGGTGGCCGATACCGACCGCATGCCCGTTGCGTTTCGCTTTGCGGATCAGAGTATCAAACGCTTCATTAACGGCTTCCGGTGTGCGGATATGATCAAGAAACACATCGCGGCTCATGCTGGGTACGCCGTTGGAGCGTGCCGTTTCGGCCGCTACTGATTTTGCGGTCGTCCGGCTGTCAATAAAGAATAAACGGCGCTTGCTGACCTCTTCCATCAGCCATTGCATGCGTTCACTGTCCTGAGTCAGTTCACTGCCCATGTGATTGTTAACGCCCTGCACAAAGGGAATATCTGCCAGCGCATTTTTCAGTTCCTGATCGAAGGTCTCACGGCTCATGCTGGGGCTCAGAGTGCCCGGCCCCGGCTCACGCTGATGAACATTGGTCATTGGGGCGTGCAGCATGACAGTTTTGCCCTGCTGATGTGCCGTTTTGGCCAGTCGCTGGCTGTAGGGGGTGTGAGGCAGAACCGCATAGGAGACCGCCCCCGGCAGATTGACGGCCCGCAGCCCATTGCGCAGATTGTAGCCAATATCATCAATAATCAGGGTGATAGTGGGTGAACTGGAGGCCTGAGCATGAGCAGAGACGGCCATAATACCGGCCCCTGCAACAATAACCCCCGGCAGACAGAGGCTGATAGCCCCTGTCGGTAGCAGTTTACGAAGTGATCGGGCGGCGCGTTGGAAAAATGTCATCATAATTGTCGTTGTTAGGGCTGAGTCTTATGGCAGCCTGATCTGATATTAAAAGCCGGGACGCCGGTCAGGGTGTCAGTTGTTTGGGTTCAGCTTGCTTTGCAACAGGTGCATACCTTTTAACAGGCTGAGTGCTTCAAACAGCTGGTAATCGGATTCTGCAAGGGTCGTATTGCTCTTCGGTTTGGCGCTAGCAGGCGGCTGTTGGCCACTTTCAAGATGCCCTTCCAGATCGGCTTCTTTTATCTGAAGTCTAGCTTCAATCGGCGTCAGACGAGCAGGTTTTACTTCAATATCCGGTGTCACACCCTGAGCCTGAATGGATCGGCCGGATGGCGTGTAATAAAGTGCTGTTGTCAGCTTAAGACCGTGATCGCCACCCAAAGGCAGAATCGTCTGAACCGAGCCTTTACCAAAGCTCTGGGTGCCCATGATGATGCCGCGCTGATGATCCTGAAGAGCACCGGAAACAATCTCAGAAGCGGAAGCCGAGCCTTCGTTGATCAGTACGATAAGCGGTACGCCACGACTTGGGTTGTTAGGTGTGGCTTCAAAGCTGAGTTCAGTATTGTCCAGACGCCCTTTGGTGTAAACGATCATGCCCTCGGTAATAAAGGCATCGACCACCTCGGCAGCAGCCTGCAGCACACCGCCCGGATTGTTACGCAGGTCCAGCACGACGCCTTTCAGCTGGTCGTTGGATTCCTTGTGCATCTTGTTCAGGGCTTTGACCACTTCTTCGCCGGTGTGCACCTGAAACTGAGTGATACGGATATAGCCGTAGCCTTCATCCAGCATGCGGTTTTTAACACTGGTCACACGGATCAGTGCGCGGGTCAGGGTGATCTCAAAGGGAGCATCAACACCATCGCGCATAATGGTCAGGCGGATCTTGGTATCCGGCTTGCCGCGCATCAGCTCGATCGATTTGTTCAGGGGCAGATTCTTAACCGGTGTATCGTTGATTTTGACAATCAGGTCATGGGGGCGAATACCGGCGCGGGCTGCGGGTGTGTCATCAATCGGGGTCACGACCTTGATAAAGCCGTTTTCAGAGCCGACTTCCAGCCCCAGTCCGCCAAACTCACCCTGAGTGCTTTCCTGCAGCTCATCATAATCGCTTGGCGTCAGGTAGGCAGAGTGAGGGTCAAGGCCGGAAATCATGCCGCGAATGGCGTTGTCCAGCAGCTCTTTGTCATCAACATCGTGAACATAAGCACGTTTGATGCGCTCAAATACTTCGCCAAAGGTGCGCAGCTCTTCCAGAGGAAGTTCCTGAGCCTCATAGGCACGGGCTTCTGCGGACAGGCTATCGTCTGCAAACAGATTAAAACTGGTCAGGCTCAGCAGCAGGCCAAGGCTAATTCCCAGTGTGGTCCGCGTGGTGCTCATGGATAACTCCTTCTGCCCGGATTGCTCAGTGATTAATTCCGGGGTTAATAATCAGATCGTTCTGATACGGATCAAACCGATGTTCAGCGTCGTCCCAGCCAGATAATAGGATCCTGGGGAGCGCCTTTTTCACGAATCTCAAAATAAAGGCCGCTTCGGCTCTGTCCGCCACTTCGGCCAACGGTGGCAATACTTTCACCGGCATGAATCCAGTCACCGGCTTCCCGCAGCAGGGACTGATTATGGCCATAGAGGCTCATAAAGCCGTTGCCGTGATCAAGAATCAGAAGCACACCATAGCCTCTCAGCCAGTCGGCGAACACAACACGGCCGGAGTGGATCGCTTTAATTTCAGTGCCTTCATTCCCCCGGATCACCATACCATTACGGCGCAGCTTGCCGCGAATCTGCTCGCTGCCGAAGGCGTAGGCAACGCGACCTTTCAGTGGCCATGGCAGTTTGCCACGCATCGATTTGAACGGGCGGGTGTCCTTCGGCATCGGGATATTGACGATCGCTTCCCGAACCTCTTCCAGTAACTGTTCAAGACGGGCTCTGTCCTGGTTAAGTGTCACCAGTTCCTGACCTTTACCGGAGATCTCTTTATCCAGTTGCGCGACCAGGGTTTCACGCTTTTTTTGCTCTGCTTTCAAACGGCCACGATCCGCTTCAAGTTTACTGCGGGTGGTTGAAAGCACGTAATCCTTCTGCAGAATCTCTTTCTCAACCCGGTTCAGACTGCGGGCTGTTTCCAGATACTCATCAATATGTCGGCTGCGTTCTTTATTGATGTAGTCGTAGTAGCGCAAAACACGGGATACCTGATCCGGCTGTTGCTGATTGAGCAGAACCTTGAGGTATTCCTGACGGCCCATGGCATAAGCGGAGCGGATCTGTTTTTCCAGATAGTCTTTCTGCTGATTCTGCTTCAGCTTCAGGTCGCCTTTCTCGGCGCGCAGTTCTGACAGGCGGCTTTGCAGGCGCTTACTGCTGGCAAGGTTGCTGCGGATCGCTTTGGCGGTATCCGCAATCTTCTCTTCGGAAGCCTGAAGCTCTTTCAGCACTTCAGCTTTAGCACCTTTTACCTGATTCAGGGATTGTTCGAGGGTCTTGATCCGGCTGTTCAGCTCTTTCAGCTGTTGCGCGGAAACCTCTTTGTCGGCAGCCAGAACCTGACCGCTGGTCAAAAGAGTGAAGGCTAACAACAGAAATGCCAGCGCGCAGCTGATCAGCTGTACGGGAAGAAGGAGGTGTCTGGTGTTCAGATTCTTATTTAATTGCAGCACAGATCCAGCGGCTCTTTTTTATCATCAATGATGGCGACATCCGTTGCCCTTAACGGGGCAGTTTTGTTGAACCGTAAAGAGCCGGGGATACCGGCTCTTTACCTGTTCTGTCTGAAGCCTCAGGAGAAGTTGACCAGATTCTGGCCGCTCATCTCTGCCGGCTGCTCCAGCCCCATGATTTTTAACAGGCTTGGGGCAATATCGCAAAGACGACCATCTTTCAGGTCCACAGATTCTGCACGTTCATTGACGTAAACCAGAGGTACCGGGAAGGTGGTGTGCGCGGTTTGAGCCTGACCGGATTCCGGATTTACCATCTGCTCGGCATTGCCGTGGTCAGCCGTAATTAAGCACTCACCACCTACTTCAAGCAGAGTGTCTGTGACACGACCCAGACAAACATCCAGCGCTTCAACCGCTTTAACTGCCGCATCGTATTTACCGGTATGACCCACCATGTCGCCATTAGCGTAGTTGCAGACGATCAGGTCGTAATCACCACTCTTAATAGCATCGACCAGTTTGTCGGTCACTTCCGGTGCGCTCATTTCAGGCTGCAGGTCGTAAGTGGCGACCTGTGGCGACTGAACCAGAACACGGGTTTCACCCTCGTACTCATCTTCACGGCCACCGCTGAAGAAGAAGGTCACATGAGCATATTTCTCAGTTTCTGCGATACGCAGCTGAGTTTTGCCCTGTTTCGCCATGTATTCGCCCAGAGTGTTCACCAGTTTTGCCGGTGGAAAGGCGGTGGTGGTTTTAATGTCGGCGGCGTATTCGGTCAGCATGACAAAGTCCGCCAGCTTTGGCGTCACTTCGCGGGTAAAGCCGTCAAAGTCTGCGTTAACAAAGCTGCGGGTGATCTCACGGGCGCGGTCGGCACGGAAGTTCATAAAGAGAACCGTGTCGCCATCTTCAATCTTAACGGTTTCGCCATTCGGGCGGATGCTGGAGGCGGCGACAAACTCGTCATTTTCATCACGCTCATAAGCGGCGTGCAGTGCTTGCTGAGCGTTATCGTATACGTGCTCGGCTTTAGCCTGAGTCAGCAGGTTGTAGGCAGACTCAACACGATCCCAGCGGTTGTCTCGATCCATGGCGTAGTAGCGACCGATCAGGGACGTAACAAAGCCCACACCCAGCTCTTTCAGCAGTGCATCGGTCTTAACAATGGAGTCTTCAGCGCTGCGTGGCGGCATATCACGGCCATCCAGGAAGCCATGAACATAAACTTTTTTCGCGCCCCGCTCTGCGGCCATTTTGCAGGCTGCCAGAATATGGTCTTCGTGGCTGTGTACGCCGCCCGGAGAGAGCAGGCCCATCAGGTGAACCGCTTTGTCCGCTGCAACTGCTTTATCGATAGCCGCTACCAGTGCTTCATTTTCGAAGAAATCACCGTCGTTGATCGCTTTGGTGATGCGGGTAAATTCCTGATAAACGGTACGTCCTGCACCCAGATTCATGTGGCCAACTTCGGAGTTACCCATCTGGCCGTCCGGCAGGCCGACTGCCATGCCTGAGGTTTCCACCAGAGCGTTCGGATATTGCGCCCACAGGCGATCCCAAACGGGTTTATTGGCGTTGGCGATGGCGTTGTTTTCGGCAATTTCGCTATGGCCGAAACCATCCAGAATAATAAGAGCAACAGGCGTACGTTTTGACATGATATTTTCAGGGTCGCGTTAGATTCAGAGAAAAAGTTTCACGTCCTGACAGACGTTTCGCAGTAGCCGGACATCATACCCCAGATGCCGAGGGTCTCCCAAAT
This sequence comes from Oceanospirillum sp., assembly GCA_048264105.1. Lineage (GTDB taxonomy): Bacteria > Pseudomonadota > Gammaproteobacteria > Pseudomonadales > Halomonadaceae > Oceanospirillum. Next base: position 452,126 of record JBLXDJ010000003.1, on the reverse strand, counting down.
TCTTTCCCCGTCTCTTTACTCATGAAAAGGTATGAAAAAAGTATATAAACCAGCGCTTTTGGGACGGTTAAATCTTTATCAGGTTGTGTATACTAACTGCCCTTAAATGCCAGTGTCCTACGGGGCTTCTGCTTGGATCTGCCGGGGGTGATTTTGTCGCCGGAGGCTGTTCGGGCACCTGAGGCAATCTGTGCATCCATGACCAATGAAAGGCTGACGAGGAAAGAAGTTGGAACAGTTTATTGAATTTGCCAACAACCACTGGATGATGGTGGGTACATTTGCGATCCTGCTGATTCTCTGGCTGGGATATGAGTTCACCACCGGTAATAAAGCGATCAGCAATCAGCAGGCAACACTGCTGGTTAACCGCGAAGACGGTGTATTTCTGGATATCCGTGACCGTGGTGATTTCCGCAGCGGCCATATTGCCGGTTCGGTCAATATCAGCATGGCCAGCCTGAAAGATCGTCTGGGCGAGCTGGAAAACTACAAAGACAAGCCGGTTATTGTGGTCTGCAAAATGGGCAGCACTGCATCGGCAGCGGTTAGCGAACTGCACAAAGCTGGTTTTGAAAAAGCAGCGGTTATGCGCGGTGGTATGAACGCATGGCAAAACGACAACCTGCCGGTTGTCACTAAATAAGATCACCTTGTGAGCAGGTTCAGCAATGCGTTGCTGGCACCTGCTGTGATGATTGATCCGGATAGGGTTGATTAGTTTTTTCTGATATATTGTTTTTAACGGTGGCTTGCAGGCTTCAGAGGCGGTTTTTCTGTCCGGACTTGCAAGTGCCTTTTGAAAACCCCACCTATGGGGTACGCCAATATATCTTCTGCTATTCAAAGGTGAGCTTATGCAAAATGTAGTGATTTACAGTAAATCCTGGTGTCCGTTCTGTGTTCAGGCCAAGCGTCTGCTGCAGTCGAAAAAGGTCGACTTTACTGAAATCGATGTCGAGCGTGAGCCTGCCAAAATGCAGGAAATGATGAAGAACAGTGGTCGTCGCACTGTGCCGCAGATCTGGGTGGGTGAAACCCATGTGGGTGGCTGCGATGATCTTTTTGCTGCAGAACAAACCGGTAAGCTGGATCAGCTGTTAGCGGGATAATCGCTCCGGTGTCTGCGGGTTGAGTGAGTGTCCGGCAATAATAATGCGTGTCAGGCAATCTTGAGAGAAGCCGTTTTCGGCACCGATAATTTTAAGGAAGCACCATGAGTGAAGAACAGAACCAACCACAATTCGTATTACAGCGTATCTACCTGAAAGATCTGTCTTTTGAGTCCCCGAATGCTCCGGCTACGTTCCAGCAGGATTGGGCGCCTAAGGTTCAGTTTGACCTGAACAGCAACAGTCAGCAGGTGGGTGAAAACCTGTACGAAGTGGTGGTTTCTCTGACCGTAACGGTAACCAATGAAGAGAAAACAGCGTTTCTGGTAGAGATCCAGCAAGCAGGTCTGTTCTTCATTCAGGGGCTGGAAGATGCACAGCTGCATCACACTCTGGGTGCTTTCTGCCCGAACGTACTTTTCCCTTACGCTCGTGAAGCGGTAGACAACATCGTAACCCGTGGCAGCTTCCCTGCCCTGATGCTGGCTCCGGTTAACTTTGATGCTCTGTATGCCGATGCGGTTCAGCGTCAGCAGGAGCAGGCAGGTAACGCTTAATCTGAATGGCCACACCACGTATCTACAGTCCCCAGCCCCTCACTGAGGGGCAGTCGGTTCCTCTTGATGAAGCCGCTGCCCGCCATGTCGGGCTGGTCTTGCGTATGAAGGCCGGACAGCCGCTGACTCTCTTTAACGGAGAGGGCGGCTGTTTTTCTGCCACCATCGAAGAATCCAGCAAGCGTTCGGTGACCGTATCGGTTGATACCTTTCACCCGGATGAAAAAGAGTCACCCCTTAAGGTGTCTCTGGCTCAATCCATCTCCAAGGGTGATCGCATGGAATATGCGATTCAGAAGGCGACCGAGTTGGGAATTACCGAAATTACCCCCATCTATACCGAACACGGTGATGTGCGCCTGAAAGGCGACCGCGCTGCTAAGAAGCAGCAGCATTGGCAGCAGGTGGCGATCAGCGCCTGTGAACAGTGTCAGCGTAACCGTGTGCCTGTGGTTCACCCGCCGGTGGCCCTGCAGGACTGGCTGGCCTCTGTTGAGGCGGATCTTAAGCTGGTGTTGCATCACAGAACCGAGCGGCAGCTCAGTGGTTATGACAAACCGGAGCAGGTCGCGCTGCTGATCGGCCCGGAAGGTGGTTTGTCTGCGCCGGAAATTGCACTGGCGGAGTCTGAGGGGTTTCACCCGCTGGCTCTTGGGCCACGGGTTTTACGCACAGAAACAGCACCTGTAGCCGCATTAAGTGTACTGCAGTATCTGTGGGGCGATTTTTAAGCCGAAGGCACTTTAAGCTGAAGGTACCCACAGCAACCAATCTTTTTATGATGCCTGTTGATCACGAACGGGCATTGGTCGGGAGAAAGCGGATATGACGATCAAACTAGGTGTGGTGATGGACCCGATCGAGGCGATCACCTACAAAAAAGACACCACACTGGCGATGCTTTGGGCGGCTCAGGACAGAGGCTGGGAGCTGTACTATATGCAGCAACAGGATCTCTATCTGCAGCAGGGCAAAGCGATGGCTGTGATGCAGCCTCTGAAAGTCTTCCGTGATCCGGAGCACTGGTTTGAACTGGGTGAGCCGGTTAATACCAGCATGACGGAGCTGGATACGGTGCTGATGCGTAAGGATCCGCCGTTTGATACCGAATTTCTGAATGCGACCTTCCTGCTGGAACAGGCAGAACGTGAAGGCGTACTGGTGGTGAATAAACCTCAGAGCCTGCGTGACTGCAACGAGAAACTGTTCGCCCAGCAGTTCCCTGAATGCTGCCCGCCAACGGTGGTCAGCCGTCGGGAAGATATTCTGCGTGGCTTCCATAAAGAACACGGTGATGTGATCTTCAAACCGCTGGACGGCATGGGCGGCACCGGTATTTTCCGGGTGAAAGAAGATGGCCTCAACATCGGTGCGATTCTGGAAACTCTGACCGAGATGGGCAGTCGCCAGATTATGGCGCAGAAATATCTGCCGGAAATCGTTGAAGGCGATACCCGCATCCTGATGGTGGATGGCAAGCCTGTGCCTTATGGCCTGGCGCGTATTCCGGCTCAGGGCGAAGTACGTGGTAATCTGGCTGCTGGCGGTGCCGGTGTTGGTCGTCCGCTGACCGATCGTGATTACTGGCTCTGCGAACAGGTGGCTCCGGTTGTAAAAGAGAAAGGCCTGCTGTTTGTCGGTCTGGATGTGATCGGTGGCTACATGACCGAACTGAACGTCACCAGCCCGACCTGCGTGCGTGAGCTGAACGATCAGTTTGGACTGGATATCGCCGGAGACCTGATGGACGTCATCGCCGCTAAACTGGCCGAGCGTTCCGCTTAAAGGCTCAGGTCGAAACCGGTGAACAGGGATGCTATCAGTTCAGCCAAAGCACCGATGACCACAGGTGCATTACCGCCCATTACACACCCGGATAGTCAGGTGCGGGCGGTGGATCGGATCGCCTTTACACTGTTGCTGGCGTCTGCGATCCACTTTCTGGTTTGGGCGGGGCTGGGCGTTCATCCGCCGGAGCCGAAAGAGCGTCTGTCCAGTGTGCTGCATGTTACTCTGAGCAAGGTGCCATCCAAACCGGTGGAAGAGCCGGTAAAACATATTGCGGAACAGGATCAGCAGGCCAGTGGCCTGAGCGAGCGGGAGCAGGAGCCACTAACGGCGGCGGCATCTCCGCCTCCGCCGAAGCCGGAATCTGTGCCTGAACCGGAACCTAAGGCTCAGCCTGAACCTGTGACGACGGCAAAGGCTCCCAAAGTAGAGCCTGAACCGGAAACTGAAGAAGTACCGGAAGAAGTACCGGAAAAAGTACCGGAAAAAGTACCGGAAGAAGCGCCGCCTCTGATCACTAATCTGAGCGATGCTCAGGCGCTTCTGGCGCGCAGTCTTGAGATTGCCCGTCTGGAGGCAGAGCAGGAAGCTCTGGCAGAACAATATGCCAAGCGCCCCCGGGTGCGAACCATTTCAACGCTGACTGCAAAAGCATCGGATGATGCCTTTTATCTGCGGCAGTGGCAGGAGAAGATCGAACGGGTCGGCAACCTGAACTATCCTGAGCGTATCCGCAGAGAAAACCTGACGGGTCGCTTACGGTTGCTGGTTGCACTCAATCCGGATGGTAGTGTCAAAGAGGCACAGATTTTAAAATCTTCCGGCCATCCGGCTTTGGATGAGGCGGCACTGGAGATTGTGCGATTAGCCGCACCTTTTGCCCCCTTCCCCCGCTCCATACGCGAGCGGACCGACATTCTCGAGATTATCCGTACCTGGCAGTTCGGGAATGGCAACTTATTTGGCGAGGCGGGCTGAACCCCGCCTGGCAAGAGACAAAGGTTAAGTGATGAGTCAGTTTCAAAGTTTGCGTAACCACTTCCTGATTGCGATGCCTCATCTGGAAGACTCCAATTTTGCCGGCACCGTAACCTATATCTGCGAACACAACAAAGATGGTGCTCTGGGTATTGTGATCAATAAGCAGCTGTCTCAGCTGCCGGTTGCTGAGCTGTTTGCTCAGCTGGAGCTGCCTAACCCGAATAGCGGTCTGGCGGAATCGGAAGAGATCGTGCCGGCCATTATGGAAGGTGGCCCGGTGCATCATGAGCGTGGCTTTATTATTCACACAGGTTCAGCCGATGACTGGGAATCCAGTATGCAGGTCACAGATGAGCTGGCGCTGACCACCTCCGTGGATATTCTGGACTCCATTGCCAATCGCCGTGGGCCGGAGCAGTTTCTGATCGCCCTGGGTTGTGCCGGCTGGGAAGGCGGACAGCTTGAGAAAGAGCTGCAGGACAACACCTGGCTGACCTGTGCGGCGACTCTTCCGGTACTGTTTGATGCGCCTGCAGAACAAAAGCTGCAGGCTGCTGCAGGTCTTTTGGGAATCGATATCAATCTGATGAGTTCACAGGCAGGCCACGCCTGATATGAGCGCTACAGATAAAAAGAAAGATAACATCGGCCAGCGCACTTTTCTGGCCTTTGATTTCGGCACTACCCGTATCGGTGTCGCTGTCGGTCAGGAGATGCTGGGTACGGCAACCGCACTGGCACCGGTTCCGGCCAGAGATGGTATCCCCAATAAAGAAGTGCTGAAAAAACTGATCGATGAGTGGCAGCCGGATGCCTTTATTGTTGGCCTGCCGATCAATATGGATGGCACCGAAAGTGAAATGAGTCGCCGGGCACGCAAGTTCGGCAATCGTCTTTACGGTCAGTACGGTAAGCCTTGGTTTGGTGTCGATGAACGAGGTACCACCAAACAGGCGAAAAGCATCGCCAAAGATCTGGGGCATAAAGGCAGCTATAAAGAGAATCCGGTGGATGGCATCGCCGCCCAGCTGATTTTAGAAGCCTGGTTTGATTCCCCTCAGGGATAAACAATCTCAATATGTTACATTGCGCCCAAGACACGCCACCGCTTTCTAAAGGCGCAAGACTTATCAAGGATCAGGACTACCCATGACCAATGCGACTCAAGGTTTAGTGATACGTTCCAATGAGGATCTGCCGGAGGTAGCGCCTCTGCTGGATCAGATGGCTGATGCCCTGCGTCAGCGTTTTGAGAAGACTGGGCTGAACAATATCGCCCTTGTGGGTATTCACTCTGGCGGCGTCTGGATTGCAGAACAGCTGCACCAGCGTCTGGGTCTGAGTGAAGCGATGGGGACGTTGGATATTTCGTTTTACCGTGACGATTACACCCGCGTCGGCCTGAACCCCAGTGTTAAACCTTCCAACCTGCCGTTTGCGACGGAATCCCGTCATATCGTGCTGGTGGATGATGTGATTATGAGTGGCCGTACTATCCGTGCTGCCCTGAATGAGCTGTTTGACTATGGCCGTCCGGATTCGGTGACTCTGGTTACTCTGCTGGATCTGCCGGGACGCGAGCTGCCCATGCAGCCCGACATTACCGGTATGCGTCTGCAGTTGCCGGAAGGCGTGCGTATTAAACTGAGCGCAGAGCCTCTGGCCTTAGCGTTATTAGAGCCGGCCTCGGCTTAACCCTTATTTAAAACGGCAGTGATTTCACTGCCGTTTTTCTACGTCTGCTGTTTATAAAATCGCGACGCATCAGGTCTGTACCTTTTGAGCATCAGACCTGTCCTTTTGGAATTGACGTGCCCTTTTGAATGTTTACGTGCTGTTTTGACTGGTGAGAACTACCGATGAAGCCGACAACCGCCCCCCTGAAAACAACAGATCCCCGATCTGTCCAGCTGACCGAGGATGGTAAGCTGCGCCACTTTTTGACCCTTGGTGGCTTAAACAAAGAGATTCTGGAAGAGATCCTCGATACCGCTGATTCCTTCGTCAATATGGGCGAGCAGTCGGTTAAAAAAGTGCCCCTGCTACGGGGTAAAACCGTAGTAAACCTTTTCTTTGAAAACAGTACCCGTACCCGCTCCACCTTTGAGCTGGCGGCCAAGCGGCTTTCTGCGGATGTACTGAATCTGGATATCAGCACCTCGGCCACATCCAAAGGGGAAACCCTGATGGATACGCTGCAGAATCTGGAAGCGATGGGCAGCGATATGTTCGTTATCCGCCATGCTGACAGTGGTGCCCAGCACTTTATCGCCAGCCAGATCTCCCCCAATGTTGCCATTATTAACGCCGGTGACGGTCGCCACGCGCACCCGACTCAGGCGATGCTGGATATGTACACCATCCGCAAACATAAGGGTGATTTTGCCAATCTGAAGGTGGCGATTGTCGGTGACATTCTGCACTCCCGCGTGGCGCGTTCGCAGATTCAGGCACTGAATATTCTGGGTGCGGAAGAGGTTCGTCTGATCGGCCCGAAAACCCTGCTGCCGCAATCTCTGGCGGAGATGGGCGCAACCCTGTACACCCGTATGGAAGATGGCCTGAAAGATGTGGATGTGGTGATCATGCTGCGTCTGCAGAAAGAGCGTATGGACGGCGCCCTGCTGCCGAGTGAAAGCGAGTTTTATCGCCTGTACGGTCTGACGACGGAGAAACTGAGCTACGCCAAACCGGATGCGGTTGTGATGCACCCGGGGCCGATTAACCGGGGCGTGGAGATCGAATCTGCCGTGGCTGATGGCCCGCAGTCCCTGATTCTGAATCAGGTGAGTTACGGTATTCCGATCCGTATGGCGGTGATGTCCATGGCGGTCAGCGGTCAGACTCAGCAGAAAGCGAAAGCCGCAGAAACAAACTCTGAAAACCAAAATGCAGCAAACGGGGAGGCCTCTGCATGAAATTAACCATCCGTGGTGGTCGTCTGATTGACCCGTCTCAGCAGCTGGATCAGGTGACTGATATTCATATCGATGGCGGCCGTATTCTGGCGCTGGGTCAGGCTCCTGCAGGCTTTACCCCAGAGCGCACGCTGCACGCTGAAGGTCAGATTGTGGCACCGGGCTTTATCGATATTGGCGCGCATCTGCGTGAGCCGGGCCCAAGTTATAAAGGTAATCTGCGTAGCGAAACCAAAGCGGCACTGGCGGGTGGCTATACCACCATCTGCTGTCGTCCGGATACCTCTCCCTGCATCGACAGCTCTGCGGTTATGCAGCAGATTATGGATAAAGTGGAATTGATCGGTCAGGCAAAAGTCCGCCCGATTGGTGCTATGACCAAAAATCTGGAAGGGACACACCTGAGTAATATGGCGGGTCTGCAGCATTCCGGTTGTGTTGCTGTGACCAATATGCGACAGGCGATCGACAACACGCTGATCTTGCGTCGTTGCTTTGAATACGCCTCCACCTTTGATCTGCGGGTAGTCTTCTATCCGGAAGATTCCTGGCTGCGTGGCGAAGGTGTTGCCCATGAAGGCGCGCTGGCCAGCCGTCTTGGTCTGGCAGGTATTCCGGCCGCTGCTGAAGCGATTGGTCTGTCCCGTGTCCTGCATCTGGTGGAAGTGACCGGTGTACGGATTCACTTCAGCGCTCTGTCTACCGCGCAGGCGGTGGCGATGATCGCGGAAGCGCAGGCCAAAGGGTTGCCGGTTACGGCAGATACCACCATGGCTCATCTGACCTATACCGAAGCGGCAATCGACGGCTACAACAGCCAGTTCTTTGTTCAGCCACCGCTGCGCAGTGAAGCGGATCGGGATGCGCTGCGTCAGGGCGTGCGTGATGGCGTTCTAAGCGTGATCAGCTCGGCACACCTGCCACACGAGGAAGCTGCGAAGATGGCTCCGTTTGCGGCTTCTGAACCGGGTATGGCGACACTGGAAACCCTGCTGAGTCAGGGGCTTGAACTGGTTGATAGCGGTGTTCTCACTTTGCCACAGCTGGTGGAGCGACTGACCTCCGGCCCTGCTCATGCGATGGGACTGGCTGCCGGTCAGCTGGCGGAAGGGCAACCTGCGGATCTGTCGATCTTCGATACCGAAAGCGAATGGCAGGTAAGCGATGCCAACCTGTTTACCGCCGGCGAAAACTCACCACTAACCGGTGAAACGCTGAAAGGACAGGTACAGGTAACACTGGTGGATGGTCAGGTGGTTTTTGAGCGTTAATTCAGCGCCTTAAATCTGACTGATAACACCTGAAGGCCTCTTAATCCGTGCAGTAATGGCGCGGGTTAAGGGGCTTTTTACTGTTTATTAACCCTAAATTTAATATGTTATTTTTTGTTGCTCTGTTAAAGTGTCGCGATAAACTATAAACGCCTCAGTTTGGCGATAGAGCAGCAGTCTTACTATCCGGAGATGTGTCCGGATGATAGAGACGATTTAGCCTATAAAGGGAACTTCAGAGAGGGAGCTTATGAACGCTGTTAGCCCGGAAAAACAAGCGATCCTGTTAGAAAGTGGCACCAACGAGCTGGAAATCATCGAATTTCAGCTACGTAAGCAACGCCCCGACGGTACAGAAAAAATCAGCCACTACGGTATTAACGTGGCTAAAGTCCGTGAAGTGATCCGGGTTCCTGAAACCACCGATTATCCCAATCCTCAGCCCCATCTTGTTGGCGTATTTTCCCTGCGCGACAACCTGATCCCGCTGGTTGATCTGGGTGGCTGGCTGGGTGTGAAAACCCCAAGCGCTTTTGAAACGAAAAACGTTATCGTCACCGACTTTAACCGCATGGCGAACGGTTTTCTGGTGGACAGCGTCAGCCGTATCCATCGTATCTCATGGGAAGAAGTGGAATCTCCGAGCCAGTTCCTTGAAAGCGGCGAGCAGGATTGCGTTGTTGCGGTTGTGCGTCGTGATGACCGCCTGATCATGATTCTGGATTTCGAGAAGATCATCTCGGATATCAACCCGGAACTGAGCATGGAAAAATACGATGTTAAAGAAGATCGCAAAGTGATCATCGATGACCGTATGACTGCCAAGCGTCAGGCGAATACCCTGCTGGTGGTGGATGATTCCGCTTTTATCCGCAAACTGATCGAAACCACCCTGCGTACCTCCGGTTATAACGTCATCGCCGCCAAAGATGGTGCTGATGCTTATGAGATGCTGCAGGAGTTTGAGCTGGTGGCAGAAGAGGAAAATCTGCCGGTAAGCGATCTGGTCAGCATGGTGATTTCCGATGTAGAGATGCCGCGTATGGATGGCCTGCATCTGGTTAAGCGCCTGCGGGAAGGTAAGGCTTACCGCACCACACCGATTCTGATGTTCTCCTCCATTATGAGCGAAGAGAACCGCCATAAAGCCCTCAGCCTCGGTGCCAACGACACCATGACCAAACCTGAGATCGGCAAGCTGGTGGGTATGGTGGATAGTTATCTGCTGTAACGCTTTACTCTGACAGAACCGAATAAAAAACGCCCGACTGTGAAAACAGCCGGGCGTTTTTTTAGATCTAATCTTCAGCTAAGAGTTTTTTCTCCACAACAATTTGTTTTGCTGGGGTATTCATTTCATATAACCTACCATCAGCCCTTGGGATGGATCGTAATATTTTTTTCTTCACCATGTCTTCTAAGTAGAATTGAGCTTCTATCTCATTAAAAGGGGACGTCATGGCTAGATTTTCCTCAAATGCAGAGCCGCCATTTCTCGCAAGAATTCTTAACATTGTTTCTTGTTCAGGGCTTATTTGGTTTTCGGATTTTGAGCCCATTGTGCTATCCGCTGATTCTCTGAGTTTATCAACGTCCTCTTGAAGCTTTTTACGACGTTCCTTATCTTCAATTTCTTTTACTTTCTCGTCTCGTTTCGCTCTTTCTATCAGTTCTGCTTCACGTTGCTCAAGAAGCTTATTCCTTTCTGTTTCTAGTCGGGATTTTTCAACAATAGCATGATGTTCAGCTTGGATTTTGAGGTGACTTTGCATGGATGTCGCTTTGGTGTTTATTTTTAGAAAGCCGAACTGTAGCCATGGGTAGCCGACCATATACAGTGCTGCGAGCGAAAATGGGCAGACTACGGCTGACCAAAAATCCGTAACGTCTCTGAAATACTCCACGCGATACGAAACCAGGCCACTATCGAAAAAGAGTACAAAGAGTGGATCCCAATTAAAGGCTACAAAAGAAACCAGAAAATATGCAAAGAAAGGGCTTTTGAGGCGAGTTTGTAGTTCGCTGAGAATGCTATCCATGTCCGGCAATTCCAATAATAAGCAGAGCGCTAATTTTAGAGCTTTCTTGTGGAATCGAACAGGGGAGGAAGTCAGGTATTCTCGTTCCCACGCTCCGCGTGGGAATGCATAAGTCTCAGGCTACCACGCAGAGCGTGGGAGCCAGTTTTCGAGTGTGCCGGTTTGGTGAGGCAATCCGCCTCAAAGCTGATTTTGCTCAACCCTTCCCCGCATTGGCGACTTTGGCTTTGATCCAGCCGATCACCTTGCCGAAAAATGGCAGTTTCTCGTAGAAGTGCTCACCCGCATCCCAGAAGTCGGTGTGGTGGGTGATACGTCCTTCCTCATCCTGTTCAATCTCGCTGACACCGGGAAACTCCCAAAGGCCTAGGGTGCCCAGATGGCCGCTGAAGTGCCATTTCACCAGATAATGCCGGTTGTGCAGCGGGTCATGCTGCGGGTGTTCAAACACCGCTTCGATAAGAAAACGTGCGTCTTTAACGGAGCTGTGGAAATGGTTCAGCAGATGGCAAACCGCAGTCGGACCGTTGATACGCTGAAAGGGATCTTTAAAGACGATATTCGGATGCACCAGATGGGCGATATCAGCAGCAGCCAGCGGCCTGGTGTGCTGCGCGCCCTGGAAGAGTTCAAAGTACTGATGCAGTTGCTTATGCAGCTGATCCGGCTCGTTTTGTTGGTCGGCATTTTGATCAGCTGTGAGTTCAGCGTTTTGACGTGCTTCGGTATTAGCGTCCATGGCCGGTACCCTTATTGATCATTGGAAAGAAGATACGATCAGGTAACCATTTTAGCAGGCTCATGGCAATGGCCATGCGGGTTGGGAAAACCACTTCAAAGTTTTTACCGGCCAGACCCTTGGTGATGGAGCGGGCGGCTTCTTCCACGCTGATCAGAAACGGCATATCGAACTCGTTCTTATCGGTCAGCGGTGTTTTGACAAAACCGGGGTTCACCAGACGGATATCGACCCCCGAGCTGTAAAGCTCTGAGCGCAGAGACTCCGCCAGATTGATAAGCGCCGCTTTGCTGGCACCATAAGCGCTGGCAGTAGGTAGGCCGCGATAACCGGCGACGGAGGCGACAATGGCGATCTGGCCGCGTTTCTGCTCAAGATAATGAGGCAGTAGTGCTTCAAGTGGAATGGCCGCTCCCATGGTGTTGATCGTCAGCAGTTTATTGACGGTCTCGGCCTTAAACTCGCTGGCGGCCATTGGCTGGTGAGTGCCGGCGTTAAGAATCACCCGATCCGGCAGACGCTCCTGCTGGATCAGTTGGTTCAGGGATTCAGTAACCTGTTCTTTATCGGTGACATCGCAGGGCAGGGCGAGGATGCGCCCGGTCAGACTGGCGGCTTCATCGACCACTTCCTGAAGTTTATCCTGATTGCGGGCACTGATCGCAACGGTGTTACCCGCTTTAGCGTAGGCGAGAGCCAGTGCTTTGCCGATACCCTGGCTGGCGCCGGTAATCCAGATCAGTTCCTGAGACATGATAAACACCTCATAGCTTGGCAGTGAATGTGTCGCCTGATGGTTAACAGACAGATAGGTCTTACGGGCAGATGTGCTGTTTGGGTCGCACAGGTTTGGCGTGACGGAACGTCAGTCCGGGTAGCAACGCTGACAGTTCAGCTGAATGGTGGAGCCATCATCGGCGATAAAGCGCATCCGCAGCCAGCGATGGTCGTCGGCATACCAGACCCAGGTATCCTCAAGGTCACCGGTGTAGCGGTAACGGGTGGCCATAACCTGATCACGACCATCGGATACCGTTTCTCTCTCCTCCTGCAGCACCCGGATCTGATTCAGTTCGCCGGTCAGCGAGTTAAACAGCTGGGACTGGCCGATAATGCCGCGGTTGTAGTGATTACTTAAGGCCAGATTTTGCGCCCCATTGGTCAGAGGCCTAACCGACTCTTTAGCGGGTTCGCCCTTTTGAGCTTCCCGCAAACCGCCGCGCCAGAAGGGCAGGCCGCTGGCATCCTGACTGCGTTGCAGAAAGGTTTCGCTCAGCTCGCCGTTGCGGTCAACCCGACTGGTAAAAGCGGTCATCTGATTATTCTGCCACTGCTCCACGCCCAGATACCGGAAACGGTAGGAGAAGAAAAGAAAGGCTTTAAAATCAAGCGCCATGCGGCTTTCTACCTGCCAGTCAGTCTCAGAACCTTTGAAGACAACCTCGTAGCTGCCGACCGGTTTCTCATTTCGGGTGACCGAGAATTCAAGCCTGTCGCCATACAGTCTCTGCCAGTGGCTGAGACTGTGAAAAGCAGCCTGAGGTTTCAGCTGTTTTTCAGCGGTCTGCAGCTCAGCCGCTTGCAGGCTGCTGCTCAGGGTGAGAATGGCGGCGGTAACGGTGCTCAGCAATATCCGTTTTCCGGATAAGGGAGCAGTCGGCACTTTGCGGCTATTCATGGGATTACTCCGGCTTTTTCAGGCGGAACAGGTAAACATCGATGCTCTCGTGGCGGAAACCGCTCTCGCAGTAGCAGAGGTAATAACGCCACAGACGACGGAAGCGTTCGTCAAAACCCAGTGGCTGAATGGATTCCCAGGCCGCTTCAAAGTTGTCACGCCAGGCGGAGAGAGTTTTCGCGTAATCCTGACCAAACGCCTGCTGATGATTCAGTTCCAGTCCCGCTTGTTCGGCCTGCTCCTGCACGACGCGAGGTGTCAGCAGCATGCCACCGGGGAAGATATAACGCTGAATAAAATCGGCATTATTGCGATAGTTTTCAAAGCGGTCTTCTTCAATGGTGATCACCTGAATCACCGCTTCGCCACCGGGTTTCAGCCGGTCATAAAGAGTTTTGAAATAGGTTGGCCAGTGGGCTTCGCCAACAGCTTCAAGCATCTCAATGGAGGCTATTTTGTCGTACTGACCTTCAATCATGCGGTAGTCGGTCAGGGTCGCTTCACCCCGGTTATCCACAGCATGTTTTTTCAGTCGCTGCTGAGCCCAGGCTAGCTGCTCTGTGGATAAGGTTACGCCGTGGTACTGACTCTCTTCATGTTGGGTCAGCAGGCGTTCGGCAAAGCCACCCCAGCCACAACCGATCTCCAGTACCTTGTCCTGAGACTGAATATTCAGCAGCTCCAGAATACGGTCGTACTTGTTGTGCTGAGCGGTCTGCAGGCTCTCATGAGGTTTTTCGTACAGCGCTGAGGAATAGGTCATGCTGGGATCAAGCCACTGAGCGTAGAAATCGTTGCCCAGATCATAGTGTGCTGAGATATTCCGGCGACTGCCCTTCAGACTGTTGTCGTTCAGACGATGCAGTAAGCGGTGCAGCCAGCGACCAAAAGCACTGCCTTCAAAGACAGCATCCAGCGCCTTGTCATTGTGCATCGCCCACTCGGTGACCTGCAGCAGATCATCGGTTTCCCAGTCGCCTTCAATGTAGGCTTCGCCCCAGCCAAGCACACCTGAGATATAAGCTTTGCGAACCGCAGCCGTGCTGTTGATACGGATTGTCGGTGCCGGAATACCGTCACACATCTCGCCGATATGCACCGAGCGTTTGTCCGGCAGTACCAGTGTCAGGCGGCTCAGATGAGCTTTCTGCATCGTGGCGATCAGCCAGCGCCAGAACGGGTGGCGAATCTGACGGATCTCCACATCCTGTTGCGGACGGGATGTAACCTTTTGGCTCTGGGATGAAGCTGCCGGGGTAAAACCTGAGGCTGACACGGCAGAGCTTTCTGTTGAGGCTTGCGCCTGAGTGGTCGAGCGTGAATTGGACAGCATGGTTTTATTCCTCTTTTGTTGTCATTGCCAGAGGCTGGCCTTTGGACACAAGCGGGGGATGAGGGATGCCTTTACGGCTCACCAGTGGAATCTTTTTCAGCCACAGGCGAAGGGCTTCCCAGTGAATGCCCGCAATGACTTTGTAGGTAAACAGGGGACGTTTAAGCGCCATCGACACCAGACCTTTAGCGGTCAGTGGCGTGCTCTTTCCGGTGAGGGTTGCATTTAACAGCAAGCCTTCACTGTCTTCCTGACGAATCAGCACCTTAAGCACATCACCCGGAGTGGCGATGCGGAAACGGTACTGACAATCCATATTGATAAAAGGCGAAACGTAGAACACTTTGTCAGCCTGATGGCGCAGGGAAGTGGTCTCTCCGACCTGCACCGGCTTGGCCTCTACCGAATAGATATGCTTCTGGCTGAAGGTGTTACTGACCTGATACAGGGTTGTGTAGAGCTCTCCGGCTGCGTTGTAGCAGAAAAAGATACACAAGGGATTAAAGCTATAGCCCAGATGACGCGGCATACACAGGAGTTCAATGCGCTTGGCCGGATCGCAGCCGTTTTCTGCCAGCAGACGCTGTGCATGCTGCTTCAGGGAATCGCCTTTATGGGTGACGTAATCTTTGTCATACAGACTGAACAGACCGGAGCGGTTATAGCCGAAAAGACGCAACCCCAGTGCTTTTCCCGCAGATTGCTCCAGCGGTTTCAGCTCGTCCAGATCCAGCAAAAAAGTGCCGGTTTTATAGACAAAGCGGTGGCGTACCGGTTTAACCCGGTCGTGCATCACGGTGCTGTAATAGAGGCGGCTGCGTATGTCCGCCTGCCCTGATTCTGTATGCGTCATCGTCGTATCCCTCGATTAGCTGGCGCTGGATTGCGGGCCGGAGCCGGTCATGGCAGCGTTGTTCACTGGCTGGCTATCCGTGGCATTCCCGGCATCCTGCTTTTGGGTGGAGACATGCCCCGGCCAGAAAATACGGCCCGATTCATTCTCGACCTGCCATGGACGACGCAGGCCTCCCAGTGCTTCGGCAACGGCAAGACCGGACTGAAGACCATCTTCGTGGAAGCCAAAGCCAAAGTAAGCGCCGCAGAACCAGGTGTGATTCTGGCCCTGGAGTTTGTGCAGCTCCTGTTGGGCGGCCATAGCGTTCTTATCAAACACCGGATGATCGTAGAGGAAGCTGCAGTGGATGCTGCCCTCTTCCGGTTCTACCGGTGGATTAAGGGTTACGATCAGAGGTTCATCTGTTTCCAGCGGTTGCAGCTTGTTCATCCAGTAACTGACCGCCAGCGATTGCTGGTTGTGCAGTTCGCCATCACTGCCCCGCAGGTAGTTCCAGCTGGACCAGACCTTGCGGTTCTTCGGCATCAGGCGGGTATCGCTGTGCAGGATCGCTTTGTTGCGCTGGTAGCCAAAAGCACCCAGTAGATGTTGTTCCTGTTCGGTCGGGCTGGCGAGTAGCTGCAGGGCCTCATTGGCATGGCAGGCCATAACCACTTCATCAAATTCCCGCTGTTCACCCCGGGAATCCACCACGATTACCTTGTCGGTTTCACCGGCTTTTCCACTGGGGCGAATCACCTGACGGGCACCGCGATTGCAGAATGCTGCAGGCTGAATCTCGCGGATCAGCTTGCTGACATACTCACGGCTGCCGCCGCGAACGGTGTGCCACTGAGGGCGGTCATCAACCTGCAGCAGGCCGTGGTTCTGACAGAAGTTAAGAAAGGCCAGCGCCGGATAGTCCATCATCTGATCGGCAGGTGTAGACCAGATCGCAGCACCCATCGGGATCAGATGCAGGTCTCGGAAATCATCGGAGTAGTTATACTTTTTCAGCAGTTCGCCCAGCGTCATCTCTTCTGAGATCTTATCCTGCCAGTTGCCGGATTCTTTATAGAAACGAAGGGTATCCTTCAGCATGCGCCAGATACGGGGGTTAAAGACATTACCCAGCGTCGGGAAAATACCGGTCAGGCCATTGCCGTTGTATTCGATACGTCCCTCTTCAGCGGATACCGCGAATGACATATCGGTTTCTGGTGCATCAACGCCAATATGCTTAAACAGTGCGGTCAGGTTGGGGTAGTTCACCGGATTGAACACGATAAAACCGGTATCCACCGGAATTGTGCCATCCTTGGTGTTTACGGTGACTGTGTTGGAGTGGCCGCCAAAGCGGTCATCTTTCTCGAAGAGGGTAACAGAGTGTTTTTTGCTCAGAAGCCAGGCCGCAGACAGACCGGAGATACCCGAGCCGATTACTGCAACCGTTTTGCCACCGGGCTGGCCGCCGGATGACAGTGCATCAGATGCTGAAATGTCGGACACTGAGTGGCCGGTTACTGTGGTGACCATAAAGGATGCTCCCATAAGACTGATGATTCAGATTCCGTTGAATGGCTTTACGGCGGCGTGAAATAAGCAGATCACTCAAAATGGCTTCTGCTGTCTTCAACTTAGCTTATTTAGTACCGTAGCGTGAAACCGCTCACAAAACATGTCATCTTGAACCATATAATCGCCATTGATCATCTCTAATGACATAAATTCATCAACCCGTTAGCACTTTTGAGTGATCCGGAACAAAACGGATGCGTAGAAGGATGCAGATAACGGGAGAGAACGGATGGAAAAAGTGCAATCAGCATCTCAGAACTGGAATCAGGCACTGACGGAAGTGGGTTTAAACCGCGACCGTGAACAGTTTGCTGCCCTGTACCAGCATTTTGCTCCGCGGGTGAAAACCTATCTTCTCAGGTTCGGACTGTCTGACGCTCAGGCTGAAGAGTTGGCTCAGGAAGCCCTGCTTCAGGTCTGGCGTAAAGCTGAGCAGTATCATTCTGCAAAGGCAGCAGCCTCTACCTGGATATTCTGTATCGCCCGTAATCTGTTTATCGATCAGCAGCGTTCAGGACGGGGAAAGCTGGAAAACAGCACCGATTCCTACCATGAGCATGAAGGACTGCTGAACCATCAGGAGCAGGCCAGTGAGGATGACAACAGCTGGCAGAGCTCAAAAAAGCATATAGAAGATGCCTTGAAAGAATTACCGCTTATGCAGGCTCAGTTAGTTTATAAATCCTACTATCAGGGCAAGAGTCACAGCGAAATTGCTGCGGACCTTGAGATCCCGATCGGTAGTGTAAAGTCCGGGCTTCGTCTGGCCTTTAAGAAGTTAAGAATGTCGTTGGCAGCGGATAGTTTTGCCGGGGGAGAGTCACTATGAAACAGAATCAAATTGCCCTGTCCCGGGAGCCGGACTTTCAGCTGAACTCAGCGCCCAAACACCATCCGGATGATGCCACACTGATGAGTTACGCCTCGGGTAGCCTGAGTGCCGGTTCTCAGATGTTGCTGCAGTGCCATCTGGCCTGTTGCGAGCATTGCCGTCAGCGGGTTGCTGATGCCGAAGCGATCGGTGGTGATCTGCTGGAACATCTGCCGCAGGCCAGTATGAACGCCAGTGTGGATGATATTTTTGCCAAACTGGATCTGCTGGATTCAGACCCGATCTCACAGGCGGAAGAGATTCCGGTCAAACGTCCTGACTGGTTGCCCGAGTGGGCAGAACCTGTAGCGAAATGGCTGGAAACCGATCAGAACTGGCAGCGTTTAGCGCCGGGTATCAGTCAGATTAAATTTGACCAGCCGGAGTTTGCCAAAGACAAGGCGGTTCGACTGCTGAAGATTTCGCCGGGGACCTGCATGCCCAGTCATGGTCATAACGGTAGTGAGCTGACTCTGATTCTCAGTGGCTCCTACTGCGATGAAACCGGTCGTCTCTGCGCCGGTGATGTGGCAGATCTGGATCCGGATATCAAACACCAGCCGATTGCTGACCGGGATCAGGACTGTATCTGTCTGATCGTGACCGATGCACCGCTGAAATTTGAAGGCTGGATTCCGAAACTGATGCAGCCCTTCTTTGGACTGTGATCGGCACCCTTATTCAGACAGTCGTTGTCTCTGACGCACTTTCTCAGAGTCTTTCGGACTGAGGGCTGAACCTGAAAGCCTGATCGTAAGATCAGGCTTTTTTTATGCCAAAAATGGGGGAGTATTTTAATCCCCTTCAGGTGTTATGCTCCTGTCGGAAAACACATAAACTATAAAAACCATAACCCACATATTTTTACTGCTATTGAAATAAGGATACTTCTGCCATGGCCTTTAACCTGCAATGGGCTGATAACAAGCCGACTCCATGGAACCTCGGTAAAATCGTTTGCATCGGCCGGAATTATGCCGAGCATGCCAAAGAGTTGAACAATCCGATTCCCGCTAAACCCCTGCTCTTTATTAAACCGGCAACTGCTGCGGTTGATATCACCAAACCCCTGCAGCTGCCTGCGGGTCAGGGCGAATGTCATCACGAAGCCGAGATTGCTCTGCTGGTAGGTGACACCATCAGTAAGGTCAGCCCGGATCAGGCGATGACCAATATTGTGGGTGTCGGCCTGGCGCTGGATCTGACATTGCGTGATCTGCAAAGCAAGCTGAAAGAGAAAGGCCATCCCTGGGAAGTATCCAAAGCCTTTGATGGTTCCGCTCCTCTGTCGGGCTTTATTCCCTGTGAGCCGGTCTGCGATGAGCACCTTGAGATCAGCATGAGCGTGAACGGCCAGCTGCGTCAGCAGGGCAGCTGTGATCAGATGATTACGCCGGTTGCGGAACTGGTGAGCTATATCAGTCAGATCTTCACTCTTGAAGCGGGTGATGTGATTCTGACCGGAACACCGGCAGGTGTTGCTGCCCTCAATGCGGGTGATCGCTTTGAGATGTCACTGAGAAATGAGCATCAGGAAGTACACCTTCAGGTGGCAGGAACCGTGGCAAGCTGACACCGGTCAATAAGCGGTCTATCTTCTGGTAAAAAGTGAAGCCCGTCTCTGGTCAGAGACGGGCTTCTTTTATATCTATGGTACTGGCCAATTTTTTTGGTAATAAGCAGCAATATCTCTGGTACTGGCCAGAACATTTCAGGTGTGGCCAATAATAATAAGAAGGAGAGTGCCTTGCAGTTTTTTCCCAGCCAATGGCAGGTGTTTCAACAACAGACCACGCTGGAAGGTAAGCTGATCGCTGTGGCCGAGCAGCTCAGACTTCTGTGTGCCGATGTGCAGCGCTTTTCGGTCGCCGTTTATGACGAAAAAACGGATATGCTGAAGACCTACTATTCCACCAGTCATGCTGATGAAGCGATCACCCGTTATCAGGCGCGGCTGAATACAGTTCCGTCGCTGAAACAGCTCAGTCAGACGGCGACTCCGCGTATTATCAATGACCTGTCCTGCTTCAATGACAGCGATAGTCATCATAGCCAGCTGTTGCTGAGTCAGGGCTGGCGTTCCAGCTGTACTCTGCCGATGCGCTATAGCGACAGCTTTATGGGCTTTATCTTTTTTAACTCCCGCAAGACCGATGTTTTTGTCGGCCATCAGTTGATCCATCTGGAGCTGATCGGCCAGCTGATCACTATGCTGGTGCACGACGAGATCGCACAGGCAAGAACCCTGAAGGCCGCGGTTCAGTCGGCGCTGGCGCTCTCCTGTGGTCGTGATGAGGAGACCGGTCAGCATCTGGAGCGCATGGGCTATTACTCCCGGATTATCGCCCACCATATTGCCACGGACTTTGGCTTTGATGATCAGTTTGTGGAGCAGGTGTTTCAGTTTGCGCCGGTGCACGATCTGGGCAAAATTGCGATTCCGGACAGCATCCTGCTCAAGCCCGGTAAGCTGACGGATGATGAATACAAAGAGATGCAGACTCACACCATCAAGGGCGCTCAGATGCTGGAAGATGTGTTTGAGCATCATGCGATTCAGGAGGGAGAGTCCAGCCGTATTCTGCGGCATATCGTGCTCTATCATCACGAGATGTGTGATGGTTCCGGTTATCCCTTTGGTCTGAAAAAAGATGCGATACCGTTAGAAGCCAGAATTGTTGCGGTGGCAGATATTTTTGATGCCCTGACCTCGCGCCGGCCCTATAAAGAACCCTGGAGTAATGAAAAGGCGTTGGCGACTCTTCAGGAGATGGCGGAAAGCCGTTTGTGTCCGCAGTGTGTTCAGGCGCTGGCAGATAATATGCACGAGGTGGTGCTGATTCAGCAGATGTATGAAGAGAGCCTGTTCTGATCAGGTCATAAAAAAGGCAGCCCATGGCTGCCTTTTTCGATTCTGCGGGGGTATTACTTAGCGGTCAGGCGTTTCACGCCATCGCTGCAACCCAGCAGCAGAACATCAGCCGGACGCAGTGCAAACAGACCGTTAGTCACAACACCTGTGATGTTGTTGATCTTCTGCTCAATGGTCAGAGGATCATCGATCGGGAAGTTGTACAGATCCAGAATCACGTTGCCGTTATCGGTCACAAAGTCTTCGCGGTAAACCGGGTTCGCGCCCATTTTTACCAGCTCGCGGGCCACATAGCTGCGCGCCATCGGAATCACTTCAACCGGCAGTGGGAAACCGCCCAGAATCGGCACCTGTTTGCTTTCATCGGCGATGCAGATAAATTTCTGTGAGGCTGCGCCAATGATCTTTTCGCGGGTCAGTGCACCACCGCCGCCTTTCACCATGTGCAGGTGGTCGTTAACCTCATCGGCACCATCGACATAAACCGGCACGGTACCAACACCATTCAGGTCATAAACGGTAATACCATGAGCCTGCAGACGCTCTCGGGTCGCTTCGGAACTGGCAACGGCACCGTCAAAATCCAGTTTGATGGTGGCCAGTGCATCAATAAAGAAGTTCGCAGTA
Organism: Oceanospirillum sp.; assembly: GCA_048264105.1. Taxonomy (GTDB): domain Bacteria; phylum Pseudomonadota; class Gammaproteobacteria; order Pseudomonadales; family Halomonadaceae; genus Oceanospirillum. Next base: position 430,927 of record JBLXDJ010000003.1, on the reverse strand, counting down.
GAGCCTGTGCCTACGCCAACAATGCTGTCTTTATCGATGATTTTTTTAACTTCTTCCAGCGCTGCTTCCGCAACTGCTTTTTTCAGTTCGTCTTGAGTCATGGGTGGACCTGAGCCTGATTAAGATCTGTTTTAAACGCTTTTGGGCAAAATTCCCGTCCATTATACGGGCTAAGCCCGGTAAGCTGTAGACGTTATCTTGCCATAAGGCATAAGATAGTCGCCCCTATAGAAAAGCCCTATAAATAACGAATCTATCGTGTTGTGCAGAGAGTGAAGAAATAGATGTTGGAAAGATACGTAAAGCGCATTTTGCAGGCTCGTGTATACGATGTAGCCAAAGAAACCCCTCTGAGCGAGGCCCGTTTTCTCTCCAAGCGCCTGAACAACACGATTTTGATTAAGCGTGAAGACCTGCAGCCGGTTTTCTCCTTCAAATTGCGCGGTGCATACAACGCGATGGCGCAGTTGTCTGAAGAAGAGAAAGCCCGTGGTGTGATTACCGCTTCAGCAGGTAACCATGCTCAGGGTGTTGCGATGGCCGCCAAGCACATGGGCATTAAAGCCACTATCGTCATGCCTAAAATCACCCCCGAGATTAAAGTGGCATCCGCCAAGGCCCGTGGTGCCCGGGTGATCCTGAAAGGCGATGCGTTCGCCGAAGCGTCCCAATATGCTCAGGAGCAGGTGGTTGAGAAGGGCTACACCTATATTCCACCTTACGACCACCCGGAAGTGATCGCCGGTCAGGGTACGGTGGCGATGGAGATTCTGCGCCAGTATCCGGCGGATATCGATGCCATCTTTGTTCCTGTTGGTGGCGGCGGTCTGATTGCCGGTATCGCAGCTTATGTGAAATATCTGCGCCCTGAGATCAAGGTGATCGGCGTGGAAGCGGAAGATGCGGCTTGTCTGAAAGCGGCACTGGATGCCGGTGAGCGTGTGGTGCTGGATCAGGTGGGTATTTTTGCCGAAGGCGTTGCGGTTGCACAGATCGGCGAAGAGCCGTTCCGTATCGCCCAGCATTTTGTCGATGATGTGATCACGGTGAATACCGATGAGATCTGCGCAGCGGTTAAAGATGTGTTTGAAGACACCCGTGCGGTTTCTGAGCCATCCGGTGCGCTGTCACTGGCGGGGCTGAAGAAATACGTGCAGCAGAACAATGTCGAAGGCGAGACGCTGATCTGCATTAACTCTGGTGCTAACACCAACTTTGATCGTCTGCAGCATATTGCAGAACGGGCAGAGTTGGGTGAAAAACGCGAAGCGATTCTGGCGGTGACCATTCCTGAGCGTCCGGGCAGCTTTAAGCAGTTCTGTAAAATTGTCGGTCGTCGTATGGTGACGGAATTTAACTACCGCTATTCCGACAGTTCAGACGCCAAAATTTTTGTTGGGATTCAGCTGAAGGATATCGATGACCGTGCGGAGCTGATTCAGTCCCTGGAAGCGGAAGGTTATCCGACCACAGACCTGAGCGATAACGAGATGGCCAAGCTGCACATCCGTCATCTGGGTGGTGGCCGTAACGATGATATCGAACATGAACAGCTGTTCCGCTTTGAGTTCCCGGAGCGTCCCGGAGCCTTGCTTAACTTCCTGAATAATCTGGGTCAGAACTGGAATATTTCACTGTTCCATTACCGCAACCATGGCGCAGCCTATGGCCGTGTGCTGATCGGTATGCAGGTGCCGGAAAATGATAAGCAGAAAGTGACCGAATATCTGGACCGTATCGGATATCGCTACTGGGATGAGAGCGAAAATCCGGCTTATCATCTGTTTCTGCAGTAAGTTTTTGTGACCGTATTTTGCGCTATAGCAAAGGTTGGTGCTTTTTTTGCTTTGTAGTCTTAATAATCAGCATTTGTGCTGAAAAACGGCAGGCATCTGCCGATAAAAAGGGTAAATGAGGTATATATTGCAAAGCAATAGCACCTCTATAGAATGGGAGGGTAGCCGCAGATTTCGGTGGTTTTGTGCCCGACATCAAAGGCTTCTCCTTTCTGTTTGGTTTTAGCCTCAAAGTGAAAAAAAGCAGGGAACAACCATGAAAAGAAAACAACCTGATCTGGTAACAGTGCTGATACTGGTATTTGGATTAGGGGTCGTGGTGACAAGTTATGCGCAGGGACTGCTCTGATAATTTGTCAGCGTATTATCGCTTTGGTGAGTAACCTCACCAACCAGACCTGAAATCAAATCAGCAAGCACCTTTACCGGATGTTGCCGATCTTAAAAAACCCCACACTAATGTCGTGGGGTTTTTTGTTTTCAGCGTGCTAATCTCCAAGTTGGGGAAAATATATCGACAAAGCCCTCTCCAGAGCCTTCGGCTGGAACGATGAAGCTTTTCTAAGGAACGCTTGTGCCGCACTTTTTCTTGGTTGTTTTACTGGTTATATCGGTCAATATCTTCGCCGGATTGCTGGGTTTACAGCTGGCGATTCCGCCCGGTTATGCCACTGCTATCTGGCCGCCATCCGGTGTTGCTCTGGCCTCCGCCCTGATCTGGCGAACACCAGGTCTTGTCGGCGTCTGGCTGGCCTCGTTTCTGGTGAATATCCTTAACCAGCATGGCTTCTCTCTGCCCTCCTTCTCCAGTGCCCTTGCGATTGGCTGGATCGCCAGTGCCTCGACCTTTCAGGCCCTGGTCGGTGCTTACCTTGTGCGGCGTTTTGTCGGCTACCCGACCCGACTTAACCGAACCGGCGATATCGTCCGTTTTCTGCTGTTGGCGGGGCCGGTAAGTTGTCTGGTCAGTGCGACCTTCAGTGTTGGTTTTCTGGTCAGTTCCGGCGTGATGGCCCTTGAAGGGGCGCAGATTAACTGGCTGACCTGGTGGGTTGGTGACACCATTGGCGTCATTGTGTTTGCGCCTCTGATGTTTCTGGCGTTCGCTTTGCCGCGCAGACACTGGCGCTCTCAGCGGTTCTCCGTCGGATTTCCGTTGGTGCTGATCATTGTCTTTACCATTCTGATGTACCGTCAGGGGCTGGAAAAAGAGGAAGAGAGCCAACGCAGCCGGTTTGAAGGGCAGGCGCGGGCGTTTGAACTTGCGGTGCAGGCCGAGATGGATGCCCATATCAGCCTGCTCTATGACCTGCGCGGTTTTATCCATTCTGAATTTGATCTCAAACCGGAAAACTTCAGGCGTTTTGCTGATGAAGCACTACGCCGTCAGAACAGCCTCCACGGACTCTCCTGGAATATCTATCTGAAAGGGCATGAACGGAACGACTTTGTGCAGCACATGCGCGAGGTTTACGGCAATGTGCCGTTTATGATTCAGGAGCGGCATCCGGTTTATGGCCTTATCCGTGCGGAAGAGCGTGACAGCTATGTGGTTGTCACCCTGATCGAACCCTTTGCCGTGAATCAGGCGGCGTTGGGCTTTGATGTTTTGTCGAATCCGGTGCGGCGTGATGCGCTGGAAAAAGCGGTGCAGACCGGCCTTGCCAGTTCAACGGCTCCGATCCGTCTGGTGCAGGAGACGGGTGAACAGCAGGGCGCTCTGATCTTCCTGCCGGCTTTCCACAGTAAGAGTACGCCGGATAGTGAAGGTGAACGCCTTGATGCTCTGGCGGGTTATGGCGTGGTTGTGGTGCGTATCGGGGATCTGATCAATGAGGTTCTGAAACGATACGACCTTAAGCTGAACCGGGTGAAGCTTTATCCGGCGGCTCAGCCTGAGCAGCTTTACTATCTGAGCGATGGTTTTAAAGCCGATGAAAAAGATGAACTCAGTTACCGGTCAGAAATTAAAGTGGGTGGCGATACCTGGGTGCTGGAACAGCAGGCTTCACGACAGCTGATCGGCTATTCTTGGGGGCTTTATTTTGTGCTGACCGGTGGCTTCTTTATGTCAGCGGTGTTGGGGGGCGTGCTTCTGCTGCTGGCGGGGCGCTCGGCAGAGATCTCGCGTCAGGTTCACCTGCGAACCAAAGAGCTGAAAAAGAGTAATGAGCTGCTGGCGGAGTCCCAGCGGATTGCCCAGATGGGCAGCTGGGAGTGGGCGCATAACGGGTTGGGGCACTCCTGGTCCGATGAGCTTTATCGTTTGCTGCGGCTTGATCCCCGTGATCAGGACGCCAGTGACACGCTGTTTCTGCAGCAGGTAAAACCGGATCAGGCCGGGGCTGTTGAGCAGGCGCTGGAGGCGGCACTCAGAGGGCAGCGGCTTGATATTGAATGTGCTCTGCGTCCGAAACAGGGGCAGGGTACGCGTTACCTGTCGCTGAAAGGTGAGCGTGTCCTGATGGGACGCAACAAGGGGGCAGGTAACCATTATCTGTCGATTGTTGCCCGGGATATTACCGATCAGCGTCGGGCGGCACAGGAGCTTGAGCTGGCCGCGATCACCTTTGAAACCCACGAAGCCATTGTGATTACCGACGCAGACACGGTGATTCAGCGCATTAACTCGGCATTTACCCAGATCACCGGTTACACCAGTGATGAGGTGGTGGGACAGAAGATCAATATTCTGCGCTCCGGCCGGCACGGCGATAACTTCTATCGCGAGCTATGGCAGTCGCTGTTGCTGGAGGGGCATTGGCATGGCGAAATCTGGAATAAGCGCAAAGATGGCACTATCTTCCCTGAACTGGTGACGATTACCGCTGTTGATGCGATGGGGCAGGGCTCAACCAGTCACTATGTCGCTGCTTTTCTAGATATCACCGAAAAGAAAGCCAGCGAAGAAAAAATCCGTTATCTGGCCTATTACGATTCCATTACCGAGCTACCCAACCGCGACCTCTTTATAGAGTCCCTGCGACAGCAGCTGGCCCATTGTGGCAGACACCATGATTACAGCACCCTGATGTTTATGGATCTGGATAACTTCAAGATGCTGAACGATTCTCTGGGGCATGACATGGGCGATGAGTTGCTGAAAGCGGTGGCTGAGCGACTGACCGACACCCTGAGAGCCGAGGATATTTTCAGTCGCTTTGGTGGTGACGAGTTCCTGTTCCTGTTGCCGGAGGGGCTGCCCTCGGTCGAGCAGGCGATGGATCAGGCGGCTCATGTCGCCGAGCGAATCCTTCGGGTACTGGAAGAACCCTTCGATCTGAAGGGGCACAGTCACAAGGTCAGTGCCAGTATCGGTATTACCCATCTGCCACAGCCGGATATCGAAGCAGAGGGTTATATTCAGCAGGCAGACACCGCAATGTACCGTGCCAAGAGTGCCGGTAAGGGGGCTTTTGCCTTCTACGAACCGGATATGCAGGTGGAAGTTCTTGGGCGTTTGAAGCTGGAAAAAGCGATCCGGATTGCGCTGGAAGAGGATCAGTTTGTGCTCTTCTATCAGCCGCAGCATGACAACAATGGAAAAATGGTGGGCTGTGAAGCTCTGGTTCGCTGGCATCATCCGGAAGAGGGAATTGTCGGCCCCGGAGCCTTTATCGGTGCGGCAGAGGAGAGCAGTCTGATCGTGGATCTGGGGCTGCAGGTGCTGCAGAAAGCCTGTCATCAGATGCAGCTCTGGCTGGGTACACCGATGGGTGAGTGCGAAGTTTCGATCAATATCAGCTCACGCCATTTTGCCCATCCATCCTTTATTGGTCATATCGAGGCGGCGCTTGATCGTTACCCTGCCGCGAAGGACAAGCTCTGGCTGGAGATTACCGAAGGTGTCTTCCTGAAATCCGGCGCCAATCTGGATGAGACCTTCTCCCGCCTTAAACAGTTGGGCGTGCGCTGTTCTATCGACGATTTTGGCACCGGCTATTCATCGCTGGGCTATCTGAAAAATCTGGATATCGACCAGATTAAGATCGCTCAGGAGTTTGTTCGTGATCTGGTTGATGACGAGAAGGATGCTCAGTTGGTGAAAGCGATTCTGCAGATGGGACTCAGCCTTGATATCGATCTGGTGGCAGAAGGTGTGGAAACCGAAGCCCAGTATGAGTTTTTACGCCGTTTAGGCTGCCCTTGCTATCAGGGATACTGGTTTGCCCGACCAATGCCGGCGGAGGAGCTGATGCGTTATCGTCAGGGCCTGTAAGTGCTGGCCTGAGCCGGTTAACCGGATGTGTTGGTGATCAGGCGCGGTATGTGGCCTGATCGCTGACCACGCCCTGCAGTGGGATATCCCAGTCGGCGATGGGCAGATCATCCACTTTCTGACACTCATGGGCCAGCCCGATCAGTGAGGGTTTACCAAACTGCCGATGGCGGGTAAACGCGAAGGTTCGGTCGTAGAAGCCGCCCCCCATACCCATGCGACCGCCATGCTCATCAAATGCGACCAGCGGAAAAAACACCAGATCCAGATCTTCCGGTCGGCAGCGATTCACTTTCTTATCAGCATAGCCTTTCAGTTTCGGCTCAGGAATCCCAAAACGGTTGCGGATCATCGGGCTTTGGTGGTCGTAACGGACAAACCAGAGTCGGTTTTCCACCAGTGGTTGCAGTACCGGCAGGTAACAGACTTTGCCCATTTTACGTGCCTGTTCAATCACTTGTGTCGGGTCGATCTCGCCATCATTCGGCAGGTAGATCGCGATCCGTTTTGCCCGCAGAAATTCCGGCAGTGCCAGTACCTGAGTTTTCAGTCGTTCCGATGCTTTTTTCTGTTCCGCAACACTCAGAGCGCGACGTCGTTGACGCATCTCGCGACGAAGCTGAGTTCGGTTCAGTGTCAGAGATTCAGGTGACATATCAGGTGATGGTGAAGAGGTCGCTGTCATCGTCAGACCGGAATAGACTTGGGGAAATTTTGGAAAGAGAGGGGATAAAGCCCCAGAGTGCCGCTGCTGTCGTTGCCCTTGAACCAATTAGGTTCAAGGTGGGTAATCATCGAAGTACCTAAGGCTTTCCGTCGCGCGGACATGCACACGGGTACTCACGGACGATTCCCTGGGTTCTTAATTAGGCTCGAGGACGTAAACAGCTGGCGCACACCCCAGGAATGGAAAGGAGTATAACGCAGACCGAATAAAAAATCAGGCCGCGTCGGTATCTTTATCGTCCTGGCGCAGTGCCTGAATCGCTGCCGAGAGTTTCTCGTTGATGCGCTGAATCTGCTCCTGGGAATCTTTGCTTCCCTGATTATCATGCAGCATCTCATAGGCGATATTGAGGGCCGCCATAATAGCGATACGCTCGGTACCGATCACTTTGCCGGTATCACGGATTTCGCGCATTTTACGGTCAAGATACTTGGCAGAGTTCACCAGATCACTTTGCTTATCATCGGGGCAGCCGACCACATAACTACGTTCGAGGATTTTAACTTCGACGGTTTGACTGCTCTGTGTTTCACTCATCTTGTGGCTCCGATGGCCCTAAGCGGGTTAAAAGATAACTGACTTTCTCTTCCGTGGCTTGACGCTCTTGCATCAACGCGTCCAATTCTGTGGCCTGTTGGCGAACAGATTGTTTCAGCTGTTCGTTCTCTTTGCGCAGATCAACGCAAATTAACAGCAGGTCATGTATCTGTTTTTCCAACTGATCTAAATCGTCAGTGTCCATAAAATTATCTTTAGCTGAGGATAACCGTACTATAGATCTGCGATTGTAACCGGTCAATTCACGTGAATGAATACTAACTTCCTGACAAATGAGCTTTTTATCGTCAAAATAGGCATCAATATGATGATTCGTGATCCCGTTCCCTATTATGACCAACGGATTTACCGAAATCGCTTTAGTATTTTCACCGATACACTTTAAAAATACTTTACCGAAACACTTAAAAAGTACCTGCCGGAGAAGGCGTTAGCTATGACAGACGTACAACAGCAAACCGAGATTCAACAGCCTGTTTTTGCCCGCATCAGTGATCTGTTTCTGCGCAACGGTTGTTTGCATGCACCCGCAGAGCTGCATGGTGATCTGTGTGGCCAGCTTTGTGCCGGACAAGCTCCGGATCTGGATACCTGGCTGCGTCAGGCGATGCAGTTTATGGAGGTCTCTGAGCTGGATTCAGATGAATCAAAAGTTGAGCTGGCGGAGCTGCTGGAACAGACCGAAACCGGCATCAAAGATCAGGATCTGGGGTTTAAGCTGCTGATCGCCGATGAGGATTTCTCTCTTAACGAGCGTATGCAGACTCTGCTGGAGTGGTGTGAGGGCTTTCTGTCGGCACTGGCGGACAATGAACACTTCCGGGAAGGCAAGCTTTCCACTGAACTGAAAGATGCCCTGAAGGATCTGGAAAAGATCGCTGAGATGGATGAATCACTGGATGAGGACGAACAGAACGAACAGGATCTGTTTGCCGTGAGTGAATACGTCCGTATGACCGCCATGATGCTCTATACCGAATGTAACCCATCTGCGCCTCAGTTAGATGAAGCCGCTCAGGACGCTAAAAAACTGCAGTAAGCCTGCCTCTGAAACCGGACAGAACCGTATAACGCACATGCCATCATGTTCTGGTGGCACCGACGCTGAACGACAGGAGTCGATATGACGCAAACTGACATCAATCCACAGTCTGAGACTGAGGAAGGTTTGATAAACCGCAACATCATCGCCTCAAAGGAAACGTATGCTATCCCCGCTGAAGAATACGCCCAGAGGCGTCAGCGTCTGATCGACCAGTTACCCCAGGGTAGTGTGGCGATCATGCCGGGAGCAGAGATCCGCTACCGCAATAACGATGCGGATTACGCCTTCCGTCAGAACAGCGATTTTTACTATCTGACCGGTTTTGCCGAAGAGGATGCCTGGCTGGTGTTAACGCCGGGGCATAAAGAGGGCGACAGCCATCTGTTTTCTCTGCCGAAAGATCGTGCGCAGGAGGTCTGGACAGGCTTCCGTATCGGTCAGGAGGCGGCACAAAACGATTACGGTATGAGCGCCGCTTACACGCTGGATCAGCTGGATACAAAGCTGCCGGAACTGCTCGATGGCGCGCAGCATCTGTTCTACCCGATGCAGGGAGATGACGCGTTGAGCCGTCGTATCAATGACTGGTGCCAGCAGCTGCGTCAGAAAGCCCGTGCCGGTAAGGTCGCTCCGGAGCAGCAGCATAATCTGCTGCCCCTGATCCATGAGATGCGTCTGATTAAAAGTGAGGCGGAACTCAACATTATGCGAGGGGCCGCTGAGATCTCGGCGGCCACGCACAGTAAGGCGATGCAGGTATGTACGCCGGGTATGATGGAGTATCAGCTGGAAGCGGAATACCTGTATCACTTTATGCGTGCCGGTAGTCGTGCTCCAGCTTATAACACCATTGTTGGCGGTGGAGCTAACGCCTGCATTCTGCACTATGTCGAGAACAGTCAGCCGCTGAATGACGGTGATCTGGTACTGGTGGATGCCGGTTGTGAACTGCAGCATTATGCGGCGGATATCACCCGGACCTTCCCGGTATCCGGTAAGTTCAGCCCCGAGCAGACCGCCCTTTATCAGGTGGTACTGGAAGCCCAGTATGCGGCGATTGATCAGGTGCAGGTGGGGCTGGATTGCCATGCGCCACACCGCGCGGCGCTGAATGTACTCTGTCAGGGGCTGCTGGATCTGGGGCTTCTGACCGGAACGCTGGATGATGTGATCGAATCGGAAAGCTATCGTCGTTTCTTTATGCACGGCACCAGCCATTGGCTGGGCATTGATGTGCATGATGCCGGTCGCTACAAGATTGATGGTCAGTCACGGCCGCTTGAGGCGGGTATGGTGCTGACTGTCGAGCCGGGGCTTTACGTCGCCCATGACGATGAGACGGTAGATGCGCACTGGCGCGGAATCGGCATCCGTATTGAAGATAATGTCGTTGTGACCGAATCCGGCCCTGAGGTGATGACCTCGGGTGTACCGAAAAATATTGCAGAAATTGAAGCACTTATGGCCGGTCAGGGCGTTGCTCTGACCGCATAGCGAATACGACCCGAAACAGGTCACAGACAGGAGACAACCGGTGACAACAGCCGCTTCGGCTTCTCACGAAGCCCGTCAGATACCCGCTTACGATATTGCCATTATCGGTGGTGGTTTAGTGGGGGCGAGTCTCGCCTGCGCACTGGAAGGTTTTGCCCGTGAGCATAACTGGTCGATTGCCGTGGTCGAGGCGGTAGCCACCGCCCATAGCCCAACGGGCAAAGCAGACGCTCAAGGTGAGCCGGCTGAGATCAAAACCAGCTATGATGCCCGCTCAACCGCTCTCTCCTGGGGTACCCGTCATATCTATGAGCAGATCGGCCTCTGGCAGCAGCTGGAATCCCACGTTGCACCGATTAAACAGATTCATGTCTCCGACAAAGGCCATCTTGGCGCAACCCGCCTCAATGCAGCGGATCATCATGTGGATGCGCTGGGTTATGTCGCACCCAATATCGCTCTGGGTCAGACCCTGTTAAGCGGCGTTAAACAGGCGCAGCATGTGGAATGGCTGTGCCCGTTTCAGGTAACAGGTTTTGAGGTTCAGGCAGAGCGTCATCAGCTTGCCCTAAAGAGCGATGATGGCGAAGAGCGCATCATTGAAGCGGGTCTTGTGGTGCTGGCGGATGGGGGCCAGTCCGGCCTTAAGCAGCAGCTGAATATCAGCGACCATGTCCGTCCTTATGATCAGTACGCGATCGTCTGTAATCTCACCATGAGTCAGCCCCATGAAAACTGGGCGTTTGAACGCTTTACCGCGGATGGCCCTATGGCCTGGCTGCCCCTGCCGGGGGCTAAAGATATTGCGCTGGTCTGGACGGTTCCCGCTGATCAGATCGACGAGGTAAACGCCCTGACCGAAGCGGAATTTAAACAGAAGCTGCTGCAGCTGTTCGGTTTCCGTCTGGGTGATATCGAACGCATCGGTGAGCGCCATCAGTATCCGCTGACGCTGGTGCGTGCCACCGAACAGGTGCGTCCCGGTTTAGCCGTGCTGGGTAATGCTGCCCACTATATGCATCCGGTAGCGGGTCAGGGTTACAACCTGGCGTTAAGAGGTGTTGCCGAGCTGGCCGGTGTGCTGCACGAAGCGGCGCAAAACGGTGAAGCGCTGGGCAGTCTTTCCGTGCTGCAGCGTTATCAGCAGCGCCGCGAGCAGGATCAGGATGCGGTTATCGGTTTCAGCGATGGTCTGATCCGGCTGTTTGCTAACGGTAATCCTGTGCTGGGTCACCTCAGAGCCGGAGGCCTGATGCTGCTGGATCGACTGAAACCCGCCAAGCGCTGGTTTGCCCGTCAGGCGATGGGGATTGGCGGCTCCTCAGTGCGCCTGAAACAGCTTATAGCAGAAAAACAGTCCGCAGATACACGCATACAGAAACAGGCAGGAGAGCTCTGATGGATACGAATCAGCAAAACGATCAGAACCTACAGCAGTACGACCTGATCGTCGTTGGTGGTGGCATGGTCGGTGCTGCGGTTGCCTGTGGCGTCGCGCCAACCGGTATGAAGATCGCGATTCTGGAAGCGGCGGACAAGGAACCCGTGTGGAATCCTCAGGGGGTTGATCCCCGGGTCAGTGCGCTGACGGAAGCCAGCCGACTGTTTCTGGAAAGCCTGAACGCCTGGGGTGACATGATCGAAAATCGCGTTACACCCTACCAGCAGATGAAGGTCTGGGAAGCCGATGGCACAGGTCATATCGAATTTAACTGTGACGATGTTTTTGCGGAAAACATCGGTCATATCGTAGAGAACAGCGTCACGCTGACCTCCCTCGTTGAACAAAGTAAGCAGTTTGACAATATTCACTGGCATCGCGGTATCCGTATTGAAGGTATCAGCCCGGCTCTGGAGCAAAATGGTCAGAACGGGACCCAGCGTCAGGTGTACCTTCAGGATGGCCGTGTATTGCAGGCTGGTCTGATTGTTGCCGCCGATGGTGCCCGCTCCCGCCTGCGGGAGTGGGGTGGTTTTGAAACCCGGGAATGGGACTACGACCACGAAGCGATTGTTACCACGATTAAACTGGAACAGCCTCATCAGGGCACCTGCTGGCAGCGTTTTATGCCGACTGGGCCGCTGGCGCTGCTGCCGATCACCTTCGACGGTGACGCGCATTACTGCTCTATCGTCTGGTCGACGTCGCCGGAAGAGTGTGCCCGTCTGATGGCGCTGGATGACGCCAGCTTCTGTGCTGAACTCTCGCTTAGTTTTGAACACAAACTGGGCAAGGTGCTGAGTTGTGATCCCCGTTTCAGCTTCCCGCTGCGTCAGCGTCATGCCAAACGCTACTGGCAGCCGGGGCTGGTGCTGGCCGGTGATGCCGCTCATACCATTCACCCGTTGGCGGGGCAGGGTGTAAACCTTGGCCTGCTGGATGCCGCTACCCTGGTGGAAGAGCTGACCGCGGCCTGGCAGCGCAAACAGCCGCTGGGTATTGAGCAGACGCTGGGCAAATATCAGCGCCGCCGCATGCCGGACAACCTGAAAATGATGGCGCTGATGGAAGGCTTTAAACGTCTCTACGGCCCGGTTCCTCTGCCGCTGCGCTGGTTGCGTAATACCGGCATGAGTCTGGTGAACAACACCCCGCTGGTGAAAAAACAGCTGCTGCGTCAGGCGCTGGGTGAGCGGGATGGTCTGCCGGAAAATGCGCAGGTGCATCTGGCCTGAGCCGAAGCCGGTCTGAAACCTTAAGATTTTTCTCCGTCTTAAGGTTTCTTTCATTTAAGGCCGATAGAATCAGACGATCAGTGATGCAGAGCCGATAGCCGTTGAGCCGCTAATAAGGGATTACCATGACCGCCCGTCAGCAAACCGGACACCGTTCAGACCCTCTGGCCCTTCAGGGCGTTGAAGCCCGTTTACGGGGGCGCAGAAGCCATAGCGTGGCTCTGGAGCTGTTGTCTAACAGTATCCACTTTCCGTTAGCGAATATTATTCTCGAACTGCTGATTGAAGGATTCTCGGATTATGTCTTCGAGCCGGATTTCTACACGCTGATTCTGGCCTGCCTGGTTCAGGCGTGGTGGCTAGGTAGCCGCCAGTACGAAGGACGTCCTTCCCCCTTTCTGGGCAACCTGATCGGCCCTGCGGTTTATACGCTGATTGAAGTCGCCCTTGAGGGCGCGGCTTTCTGGCAATCTCCGAATCATATCGCTTACTGGGTTTTCGCCCTTCTGGTGGGTGGTCTGCAACAACTTCAGCTTTGGCTGCCCCAGGGCTTGCGTCTTTACGCCCTGCTGGCGGAACATCTCACCCGCACCTCCATTTTGCTGGTGATGTATATCATCTTTGAAATCCATGGCGCTCCCAGCCTTGAAGGGGTGATGCACTTTTTCAGTGACGACAGCCATCTGTTTGTTTCCATCGTGATTGTGCTGTTGGGTCTGATCGTTGGCTTCAGTTACTGGACCGCCCAACGCTATCTGCAGACGCTTCAGGTCACGGCAGACCAGCTTAAGGTTTATTCTGAATGGTTGCTGGGTCGGGATCTGCTGGATCAGGCGGTGGGTAACCAGAAGGTGCTGGGTCTGAGCCGTAAAAAGCGAGCGGTGCTCTTTATGGATATTCGGGGGTTTACCGCCTGGAGTGAGCGCCAGAGCCCGGAGCAGGTGGTCTCGATGCTCAATGACTGCTTTGCGGCAGCAGAGCCTGTGAGTGATCGCTTCAAAGCGATCAAGGTGAAGCATACCGGTGATGAGATTATGGCGGTGTTTGACCGGCCTGTGCGGGCGGTGGCTGCCGGTAAAGAGCTGAGAGCGCTCCTGACGGAACTGCTGGAGGATTATGGCTTAACCGTCGGAGCGGGTATTCACTACGGTGATCTGGTGGAAGGCCTGATCGGCGGCGAGAAGGTGCGCAGTTACGATATTATCGGCGATACGGTGAATACGGCGAAACGCCTCTGTGATGCGGCCCTTGGCGGGGAACTCCTGATCTCTCAGGAGGTCGTTAAAGAGTCCGCCAGAGATGATGATATTTTCTTCAGAAATCTGCCTGCGGTCTATCGGGATATTACGATGAAGGGTAAACAGCATCCGATTCAGGTTCGTGTGATTTAAACCACTGATTTAAGCCGCCGATTTAAGTCACCGATTTAAACCTCCAAGGCCTGAAACGGCGCAGCGCTCTTATCTTCGCTTTATCCTGTCCGGCGCTCTGCTATGCTATGCGCCTTTTTTAATGCTTAATTTTGGAAAACACTTATTGCCGGAGCTGCGCATTACGGGTGCGGAAAACGCAATAATGATGGCATGGCGATAGCGTCGGCCAACCTAACAGGAGACCTTATGTCCGCCATTGAAATTAAATACCTGTGGAGTGAGCAGGTTTATCTGGAAGCCAGTGACGAGCACACGCGTCTGGGTGCCGGTAATACCAAAGACAAGATGATCACCTTTGTGGTGGGTGCGCTGATTCTGCTCAGTATCTTTATGATGCTGGAGCGTGGCTTTCAGCCCGCAGACTCTATGGCGCTGATTCTGGCGGTGTACTGGTTTCTGATTCGTGGCCGTATGCACAGAAAACTGCTGCTGAGCCGCTTTCAGAAGAGTGACCAGAAAGACAAAGAGATCAGCCTGCTGATTGATGATGACGGTGTCGGCGCTAAAACCGGCGATAAAGTAGAAGGTCAGTTTGGCTGGGATGAGATCACTAAGGTAGTGCGCACGCCCCGGGGCTTTCTGCTCTATCGTGGTGTGAACTATATCTGGGTTCCGGCGGCGGCTTTTGCTGATGATGAAGCCCTTGAGCGTTTTGCAGCATTGAGCGAGCGTAAAGGCGGCCTTTATCTGGATAAGTCAGACGCCAAATAAGTGTAAAGCTTTGCACAAATAGTCCGTCGGGCAACAAAACAGGCAGGGGAAACCCTGCCTGTTTTGGTTATAATGCCGCGCAAATGAGTCTGAAACGACCGGATTAATCCTCCGGCGCTCAACAGAATACGCATCCCACTCTGCCAAAGAGAGAAGATCATGTCATCAAGCCCCCTTGCCACCCTGCGCCTGCGTAAAAACGCTGAGCGTCGTATCCGTGCCGGTCATATCTGGCTGTACAGCAACGAAGTCGACACTAAAATCTCGCCGCTGCGCAATTACACCGCTGGTCAGCAGGTGATCGTTGAGGGTTATAACGGCAAGGTGCTGGGCACCGCTTATATCAACCCGCAGACCCTGATCTGTGCCCGTATGATCAGTCAGGATCCGGAGCAGGTACTGGACAAATCCCTGCTGGTGCACCGTATTAAGATCGCACTGGGTCTGCGTGAGCTGGCGTTCCCGACACCGCACTACCGTTTGGTGTACGGGGAGAGTGATCTGTTGCCGGGTCTGGTTGTGGATCGTTTTGGCGATGTGCTGTCGGTACAGCTGAATACCGCCGGTATGCAGGTGCTGGAAGAGGATATTCTGGACGCGCTGGAGAAGGTGGTTAAGCCGCAGGCGATTGTACTGCGTAACGACGGCGGTATGCGTAAGCTGGAAGGTCTGGAAGAAGAGACCCGTGTCGCCCGTGGTACGCTGCCGGATGAGGTGTATCTGGAAGAGAACGGCGTTAAGTTCCATGTGCCGATTCTGACCGGTCAGAAAACCGGTTGGTTCTACGATCACCGTATGAACCGTGCCCGTCTTCAGCACTACTGCAAAGGCAAAAAAGTGTTGGATCTGTTCAGCTATGTGGGTGGCTGGGGTGTTCAGGCTGCCGCCGCTGGCGCAAGCTCTGTGCTCTGCGTGGATGCCTCTGAAACCGCACTGGATGAAGTGGAAAAGAACGCCGCGCTGAACGGTGTACAGGATAAAGTGGAAACCATGCTGGGGGATGCGTTTGAAGCCCTGAAACAGCTGATTCAGGAAGGTGAGCGCTTTGATGTCATCGTGCTCGACCCACCTGCCTTTATCAAACGCCGCAAAGATATCAAAAACGGTGAGCTGGCTTACCAGCGTATCAACCAGCTGGCGATGCGCCTGCTGGAAAAAGATGCCATTCTGATCTCCGCGTCCTGCTCGATGCATCTGGCCTATGATCGTCTGATCGACATCGTGCGCAGCACCTCCCGCCACGTAGATCGTCAGGCGCAGATTCTGGAACAGGGTCATCAGGGTGCTGATCACCCGGTACATCCGGCTATTCCGGAGACTGCTTATCTGAAATCTCTGGTTGTCCGCGTTTTCCGTGACTGATACCAGAGGCGATAAAAACAGGTTATCCACACCGACTGCCGGACAGGAGGTTGTGGATAACAGGTCGGTAGCAGATGCGGATTCCCTGAACTGGTTGTTGCCGGAACAGGGACAGCAGCAACCTTTTCTGCTACCCATTACCGTTTCCTCTGATGCTATCGATCATTACGGCCACGTGAATAATGCGGTCTACCTGAAGTGGCTGGAGGAAGCAGGCTGGGCGCATCTCCATCAGCTGGGTATTACCCTTGAGCGTTATGAAGCCTGGGATGTGGCCATGGTGGTGCACCGGCATGAGCTGGATTATGTTGCTCCCGCCCATGAAGGCGATCAGCTGATCATGGCGACCTGGCTGGAGCGTCATAACCGCATCAGCGCCTTCCGCCGTTTTGAACTCAAACGCATCGGTGACGGCAGGACACTCTTCAAAGCCTACAGCCATTACGTCTGCACCTATATGAGCAACGGCAAAGCCCGACGTATCCCGAAAGCGCTGACAGAGTGTTATGATCTGGCTTGTCCATCGGGCTGAGGCTGATGGCACTCTGACTTAGTGATCTCCGGGACGACTACACGCAATGAAGCTCTATCTTTACCTCTCTTTCCGCCATCTGGATGTACTGCGTAATAACCGCCTGCACTTTAGCGGTGCTGTTGAGCGTCAGGATCCCTTTGAGGTCAACCGGCCTTCGGTTCGCAAAGCACCGGATCAGACGCCGATCAGTAATGATGACTTTCAGGCTGAGCTGCGCCGTCAGTACGCTGCGCTGCCGGAGCACATGCAGGCGCTGGTCACAGAAGAGTATTTCTGCGAGCAGGCTGCCCAGAAACGTCCGGCGATTGAAAAGCAGATGCGTCAGCGACAGCAGCCGAAAGTGAAAAAGCTGCCGGATCCGAAAAAACTCGAATCCCTTGCGGTCTGTCGTCTGTTTAAGTCACCGGATAATCCTGTGTTGTGGGAACGCTACGGTGACAACTACAGAGGCTTTGTGGTGGAGCTGGATGGTGGCCACAGCTACTTTATGCATCCGAAACATAAAGAGCAGCCACAGGTGCTGCGCCCTGTGACCTACTCCAATGAACGACCATCGGTTAAGGCCCGTGTGCAGCCTTTCCCGTCACTGTTTTACCGTGGCGAAGGCTGGAGCTTTGAGCAGGAAGTTCGTCTGGTACGGCCGAAAGAATCCGCAGACAAGGTCGCCAATGCCGGTCATCAGGATTTTTACCTGTTTAACTTCCCGCCGGGGCTGGTGAAGCAGGTGATCACGGGCTGTAATGCCAGCCCGGAAGATCGCAAACAGCTGAAGCAGCTGTTATCGGTCGATCTGCGTTATAAAAAAGTGAAACAGGCTAACCTGTGGCTGGATCCTGATCTGTTTGAGTTGCACGTTAAACCCGCCTGATCGTTTCTGTTTCTGACAGAGTGAGTCATGATCAGCATGCTCACTCTGTATTCACTTTCCCCGCTTTTCTCCCTCTGAATGCCCTGCAATAACACCGGATTTATTACTGGTTTTATCTCCAGTAATCGCTATGCTTCTAATGGTTAACCTTTTGTTTTTTCTTGATTTAATCATCAGATGATTTTGCGGTTTCTCTCCCCGTTTTCCCTGTGATGGCGGGTGTGATTTGTGGGTGTTAGCCATGGCCAATTTTCAGACCCATCTGGGGGGCGCTGCCCTGGGTGGTGGTTTAGTGTTATCCGGCGCGTTAGTGACCAACCTGATGACGCTGAACGAAGCGATTGCCGGTTGGTGTCTGGTGATGATTGGCGGCATTCTGCCGGATATCGACTCGGATTATTCCAATGTGGTGCGGGCGCTGTTTTCTATTCTGGGTGGGATTGCAGCAGTGTTGTCTGTTGTCGCACTGGCGGACAAAGTTCCTATCGCAGGCTTATGGGTGGCAGGCACCACCAGTTTTATCGCAGTGCGTTATGGCGTCTGGTATATCTTCGCCCGTTTTACTGTGCATCGGGGGATCTTTCACTCCCTGCTAGCGGGTTGCCTGTTTGCTGTGTTTGGCGCGTTTCTGGCCTATCGGGCGGTGGGGTTATCGGAAGAGGTGAGCTGGCTGATGGGGGTTAGCCTGCTGATCGGCTATCTGATCCATCTGTTATTGGATGAGTGTTATAGCGTGGATCTGACCAATGCGCGCATCAAACGCTCCTTCGGAACCGCGTTTAAGCTGTTCGACTACCAGAACATCGGTAATACCATTCTGATGCTGAGCCTGCTGATGGGGCTGATTATTACCGTCGCGCCACCCATCAGCGAACTCTGGTACCTGATGACAGATCCCAGAGTGCGCTGGAGCTGGCAGAAGAGTTGGTAGTTGGTAATTGGTAGTCGGTCGGTTGGAATTATTTCTTCAGGTCGTGCTTTTCAGATCAGTCAGCAGGGCGTGGCTGAGTGCCATAGCGGATTGCCAGCTGGCCTCAAAACCGAATCCCGCCAGCCAGTCACCACAAACAGAAAGTCCGGTTTGCGGATCATGCAGAAAACCGGAATCCAGATTCAGGCTGGTGCAGGTGCTGTACAGCCAGCGATGGCAGCGGGCGCTGTCCGCAACCGGCTGAGACTGCATCAGCTGATGGAAAGCGTGTTCCAGATCTTTCTGTACGTGCTCTTTCTCATCATCCACCATCTGCAGACTCCAGTCGGCTCTGGCCTGAATCACCCAGACATCCTCTGATGAATGACGCCCCGGTTTACGGCTGTCCCGTACTACGCGACGTAAAATGGGGTGCTCACCCTCAAATAGTTCGATAGGCGTGCTGAGTGGCGTCTCATAGCCCAGTACCAGCGTCCAGCAGGCATCCGGCTCAACCTGTTGCGCTAATGCCTGCAAGGCGGGTTCTGCTTTAAGCAGGGGCGCGGCCTGAGGCGCGGGCGTGGCAACCACCACCTGATCAAACTCACCGATCGGTTCGTGCTGAGTATCATGCAGCACCAGACTGTTGCCACCGACGGTGATTTTAGGGGTGATGGATTCGATTCTGACTTCGTTGTGCAGAGTGATGCCGTCATGGTCGATCAGACTGCGGGTCAGTGCGCTAAGCCGGTTATTGCCCACGTAGCGTTTGCGGTCGGGTTGCGCTTCCCGCTGGAAGTTCTGAGTGATGGGTTGCCAGAGATGCAGATGACCGGCGGCTTCCTGCTCGGAGAGCCAGTCCTGAAAGGGCAGTTGATGCGCAGAGGGCCTGGCTTCCCACTCCAGCCAGCTGGCACCCAGATCGGCGGTGTCATTACCGATGCGACAGCTCGCGAGACGGCCACCGGTGCCACGACTTTTCTCATACAGAGTAACGAGGCAACCGGCATCGGCCAGTTGACGGGCAAGTGTACAACCCGCAAGACCGGCACCAATAATGGCGATGGAAGGGGCTGATGACTTGCCCGACGTAGTGTTTGATGACGCTGATGGTGACTGAGACGATGACATAGAGTAACCCCGTGTTTTTTATGGGTCTTACTACGCAGGTTAGCAGGTTTCGGTTTGGCCGGACAAATGAGGTATCTGTCCGGTGATCTGTTTCAGGTGGTCTGCTGCTGGCGGTGATCAGGTAAAGTCATCCCGTTTCAGGCCGTACTTTTTCAGTTTGTCATACAGGGTTTTTCGCGGCAGGCCGAGGGCTTCCATGGTCAGTTTTATGGAGCCTTTCTGGCGGGCCAGTTCCTGTTCGATCAGGCTGCGCTCAAACATCTCGACCTGTTGCGGCAGGGTCAGGGGGGCGGTGGATTCTTCGCCGTACATCAGCTGTTCAAGGTTGTAATCGCAGGTTTCCCCTAACAGTACATAGCGCTCGGCCAGATTGCGCAGCTCCCGCACGTTGCCCGGCCAGTTGTGGCTCATCAGCACGGAAATATGACCTCCATCCAGAGGCGGTGCTTCGCGGCCAACACGGTTTGATGCCACAAGTACAAAGTGCTGGAACAGCAGGGGAATATCTTCCATACGCTCCCGCAGGGGCGGAATTTCCAGCGTGACCACGTTCAGCCGGTAGTAGAGATCTTCCCGGAAGTTACCCTCTTCTGCCGCCTGTTTCAGATCCACCTTGGTGGCGGCGATGACGCGTATATCCAGCGGGATCAGTTCATTACTGCCCAGACGCTCAATGCAGCGCTCCTGCAGGACACGTAACAGCTTCACCTGCAGAGAGAGCGGCATGCTTTCTATCTCATCCAGAAACAGGGTACCGCCGTTGGCGTGTTCAAACTTACCGATGCGGCGTTTCTGAGCACCGGTAAAAGCACCGGGTTCATGGCCGAACAGCTCGGATTCAATAATGGATTCCGGTACAGCCCCACAGTTGATGGCGACGTAGTTTTTGCCCTGACGGGGGCTGTGTTCGTGCATAAAGCGGGCGATCTGATCTTTACCGGCACCGGTTTCGCCAAACAGAAGCACATCGGTCTGCAGGGGAGCAACCTGACCCACCATGCGCAGCAGTTGCTGCATATTGCGGGTTTTACCGATGATGCGGGGGCCGGGAGCGCTGTGTACTTCCAGATCCTGTTTCAGCTGGCGGTTTTCCAGAGTCAGGCGACGCTTCTCTTCCGCGCGCTTGACCACATCCAGCAGCAGCTCATTGGAGAAGGGTTTTTCCAGAAAGTCATACGCACCTTCCCGGATGGCGCTGACCGCCATGGAGATATCGCCGTGACCCGAGATCAGGATGATAGGAATATCCCGGTCGATGCGCAGGGCTTCACGCATAAATTCCAGTCCATCCATACCCGGCATACGAATATCGGAGATGATGACGCCGTCCCATTCCGGTGACAGCTGATGAAGTGCGTGTTCGGCGTTATCGAAGCTTTTCGGGGTATAACCGGCCAGCGAGAGGGTCTGAGCCACCGTTATCCGCAGATGTTTCTCGTCATCAATCACAAAAACGTCGGTGGACTGGGTCATACAATTCTCGCTGTTATCGGCTGTTTCTGACCTTTATCGATGCCTGAGGGTTATCGATAGGATCGTTTTTCCGGTGCTGATGGTTCCGGTGTCGGGGTGTCCGGTGATGAGGGCGGAAGCTGACGGTCTGTGTCATGCGTCTCTGCAACGGGCAGTATGATTCTCAGAATCGCTCCGCCTTCAGGCCGGTTAATGGCGGTAATACTACCACCAAAATCACTGATGATCCGGTAGGAGATCGAAAGCCCCAGCCCCAGTCCTTTGCCCCCTTCCCGGGTACTGAAGAAGGGATTAAAGATCTGGCGCAGATGTTCATCTTCAATACCGGGGCCACTGTCGGCCACATCGATCTGAATCTGCGCCTGTTCCGCTGACAGGTGAGAGCTCAGGCTGACGGCAATGGCTCTGTTCTGCTGACCGGAGACCGCCAGCAGCGCGTTGCTGATCAGGTTGACGATCACCTGCTCCAGCCGCACCGCATCGGCGCGAACAAACAGATCCTGTTCCGGCAGGCTGATATCCAGCGTAACCCGCTCTTTCTCCAGTTGGGGGCGGAAAAGGCGCAGAGCGTATTGGATGGTGGCCTGAACTGAAACGGCAGCCAGCTGACCTTCGCTCTTACGGGCAAACAGTTTCAGCTGGGCGCTGATGGCGGCCATACGGTCGGTCAGCTCGACAATCTGTTCAAGATTCTCCCGTGCCATATCGGGATGATCCCGTTCGATAAAGGTGACGCTGTTTTCCGCATAAGCCCGGATCGCGGCCAGTGGCTGGTTCAGCTCGTGGTTGATGCTGGCGCTCATCTGACCCAGTACGGCAAGTTTGGCAGCCTGAATCAACTCGTCCTGAGTTTTCTGCAGGGTTTCTGTGGTATCCCGGTGTTGTTCGATCTCTTGTTTCAGCCGCTGGTTGGTCTCGGTAAGATCCTGCGTTCGCTCGACAACCCGGCTTTCCATCTCGTCATAGGCCGCCTGCAGTGCCTCTTCGTGCTGTTTCCGCTCGGTAATGTCGTGCAGGGTGATCATGTAGTCCGATCCCTGTCCGCGACTCATCATGCTGACGATAATCTCGATCGGCACCTGATGACGGTCTTTGCGCAGGCCCAGGGTTTCAATGGGCTGACCACTGGCGTGGGAGAGTGCCTGCTGGCACTCGTGCTGAATCTGCTCCGGAATCAGGTCGAAGAAGCTGCTGCCGTACAGCTCATGCAGTTGGTAACCGAACAGCACCTCTGCTGAGGGGTTGATATAGTCCACCCGCCCTTTGCGATCCATGGTAATGATACCGGCCTTGGTGTTATCCAGAATCGCGCGGATGCGGCCTTCGTTGGCTTCCAGCGCTCTTTTGGTTTCGCGGTCATGGCGGATCCGTTCCCGCTGGATGCGCTGGCGCTGCAGGCTGTATAGGGTCAGCAGTACCAGCACCATATAGATACCGGCGGCCAGCAGGCTGTTTTTCAGAATTTCGGTACGGACGCTTTTGGTGTTTTTCAGAATATGCAGATGCCAACCGGCATTAGGCATCGGGCGGTTAAACTGCAGATAAGCGTTAACCTGCGCCTTGTTGCTTTCTGTGCCGGAAGCGACCCTGACCAGCTGACCTTCGCCAAAAGGTTCTGCCACTTTAAAAGCCAGTGGCGCAATCTCTTTGTCGCCGTAGCGTTTGGAATCCCGGATATGTCGACGGGTTTCATCGCTCAGGGGCTGAATGCTGCTCAGCAACCACTCCTGATTGCTGCTGATAAAGATGATCCCGTCCGGGTCGGTCACTATGAATTCGGTGGCGGGGTCTTTCCAGGGAATCTCAAGATTCCGCACCACAATTTTAACTACCAGCACACCTATGGGTGATGGCCCGCTGAACACAGGGTAAGAGAAGTAATAACCCCGCTCACCGGATGTGGTGCCCAGGCCATAAAAACGGCCGGGTTGGCCTTTAATCGCCTGCTGGTAATAGGGGCGGTAATTGAAGTTCTGACCGATAAAGCTTTTAGGGCTTTGCCAGTTACTGGCGGCGATTGTGGTGCCTTCATCGTCTAACAGGTAGATATCAGAGACATCGGTAATCTGTTTGAAGTTTTTCAGAGTGGCGTTGAGCTGCTGAATCGTATCGGGAGCCGGTTCCCGCAACACCTCTGCCAGATTCTGTTTGTTCACCAGAATCTCCGGCAGAAACTCATACTTATCCAGCTTACCTCTGAGGCTTGCGATATTCAGGGTGAGCTCATTACTGGCCTGAGCTTCCAGTTGGCTAAGTTCGTAGTGTTCTGTCCAGCTGGCAACCTGCCAGATCAGAAAGACAAACAGCAGCAACATGCCCAGGGTGCTGAACAGGTTGCTGCTGTCGGTATTTTCCGGAGGCAGTTTTGCGGGTGCGGATGTTGTGGGCATTGTTATACCGGCTGGGTCTGGGCTCTTCGCAGGGAGCGTTCAACGCGGGTTTCCTGACGGCTCATCTCCAGCAGGCTGTCTTCCACAAAGACCAGATGTTCGTGAGCCATGGCACGGGCTTTTTCAGGGTTGCCTTCCATAATGGCATCGTACATCGCCTTGTGCTGCTCCAGCAGTATCGGGCGGGACTCTTTTTTCTCGAACAGGTTTTTCAGATTCGAGACGATACTCTTTTCCAGCATGTTAAACAGGCCGCGCAGGGTGTGTAGCAGCACGACATTGTGCGCCGCTTCGGCGATCGCCATGTGAAACTCAGCATCAACCTTGGCTTCCAGAACCGGATCGTTCTTTTCATACACCGCCATCAGGTTGTTGAAGCGCTTGGTCAGCATCTCTTTATCGGCTTCGGTGCTGCGCAGGGCGGCGTAGTAAGCGGAGATACCCTCTAAGGCGTCACGGAATTCCAGCTGATCGTAAAGAAATTCATTGTGGGAGCTGAGCAGATCCTGCAGCGGATCGGTAAAAGAGGTACCCAGCTGTTCTGAGACATAAGTCCCTCCGCCGTGACGGCTGAACAACAGGCCACGAGCGATCAGCTTCTGAATCGCTTCTCTCAGCGAGGGGCGTGATACCTCAAATTGAGTCGCAAGCTCCCGCTCCGGAGGCAGCTTCTGTCCGGGTTTAAACGTTCCCTCAAGGATCATGCCTTCCAGTTGTTGCATGATGATGTCAGAAATTTTGGGTTGTTTAACCCGACGGTAGTTGCTGCTTTCCACTATGGTAAACCTAAATGAGCTGTTGAAGAGCCAGCTGGTGAATATAAAGCCGCTTAGATGGGGGTGCCGGAGGTCTTTGGCAACCTTAAGCCCTAAAAAAACATTGGGTATAAATTGGTAATACCAATGCTAGTGTCAAAGAATAGGGCTGTCAAATGCTGCGGGGGCACAATAAATTTCCCGAAAAATAGATTTTAAGGGCGCAAAAAAGAGGAAATATCTGCCTTTTTTGCTTTTTTGGCGTTTTATTTGTGATTTTTTGGGCTTTATATGGCGTTTTATATGGTTTGCCAGATCGGCAGGGCGCTATTGAAGGGCAGTGTGTGAGTCTAAAGTTGCATCTTGGTGCAAAGAGATTTGACAAGAGGTGGCGAAGGTAACTATCTTTGCTAACTGAATCTTGTAAATTGGTTTGACCAATTTGGTTCTGTTGAGGATTTACCGGGTAAGCGTCTCTGAATATAGCAGGAACAGAGCGGCCTGGTGACTGATAACAATAAACAAATCCAAACGCACGGGAATCAATCATGAAAAAAATGATGAAAGCCACTCTGGCCGCCGCTTCTGTTTCAGTAGCTATGTCAGGTATTGCTCTGGACGCTCAGGCAGCTGATAAAAAAATTCTTCTGAAAGTGCCAGTGGCATTCGCAACCAGCCTTCCGGGTCTGGGTACTCCAATTCCTAAGGTAGCAGAGCAGGTTGCTCTGGTAACCAACAAGTCCATCCGTATGAAAGTGTATGAGCCAGGCAAGCTGGTTGCGCCTTTCGAAATTCTGGATGCGGTATCCCGCGGTAAGATCAATGCCGGTTACACCACGGCAGGTTACTGGGCAGGTAAAATCCCGGCATCCCCTATCTTCTCCGCTATTCCTTTCGGTCCTGATGCCGGTGAGTACATGGCATGGATGTACTACGGTAACGGTCTGAAGCTGTATCAGGAAATGTATGATCAGGCAGGCTACAACGTAAAAGTACTGCCTTGTGCGATCAACCCACCTGAAACGTCCGGTTGGTTCTCTAAGCCGATTGAGAAGCCTGAAGATCTGGAAGGTCTGCGTATGCGCTTCTTCGGTCTGGGCGCTAAGGTAATGGAGAAGATGGGTGTTTCCACCTCTCTGCTGCCTGGCTCTGAAATCTTCCCGGCGCTGGAAAAAGGTGCAATCGATGCAACCGAATTCTCCACGCCATCGGTTGATACCCGTGTAGGTTTCCACAAAATCGTGAAGTACAACTACTTCCCGGGTTGGCACCAGCAGTCCACCATCTTTGAACTTCTGATCAACAAAGACGTATGGAATCAGATGTCTGAAGGTCAGCAGGCAGCTATGGATCAGGTATGTAAAGCATCCATGACTGACTCTTTCGCTGAAGGTGAAGCTAAGCAGTTCGCGGTAATGAAAGAGAACGTTGAGAAGAACAACGTGAAAATCATGAAGTGGAACGACACCATGCTGGATGCGTTTGAAGCTGCATGGACTGAAGTTGCCCAGGAAGAAGCCGCAAACGATGCTTTCTTCAAGAAGGTGTGGGATGACCTGAGCGAGTTCCGTGAAGGCTACAAACTGTGGGGTAGCAACGGTTACCTGCCACGTCAGCAGTAATCTGTTGATTCGGGAACGGCTTTCCACAAGCTGAGCCCGGGAGGATTAAGGCGTCAGAAGCGTTGAGCTTCCGGCGCCTTAACCCAATAAGGGGAGGTGTTTAGCACCCTGCCCTGTGATTGAATGAAAAAGGCCTTGTCTGACGGTTCTGCAGACCACAGGCCAAACAAGTCCGGCCTTTTTTAGTGCCATTTAATCCCCCAAAGATGTTTTCAGGAGCGTGGCTGTGTCTCACACAACGTCCTCTCCCAAGGTTAACGTGCCTCTGGCTGACTTTCTGGACAAAATTGTCCTGTCAGCAGGCAAGATTTTCGCTTGGGCCTATGTCGTGCTTATGGCGGTCATTATTGTGCAGGTTGTTCTGCGCTATGGCTTTAATCATGGTCTTGTTGTACTGGAGGAGCTGCAGTGGCACCTCTACGCAATCGGTGTGATGTTTGGTATCTCCTATGCTCAGGTGACCAACTCCCATATCCGGGTTGACCTTTTTCACATGCGACTCAGTACCCGGGCTCAGCGCCTGTGGGAGATCTTTGGCATTCTGTTTCTGATGTTCCCTTTTATCTATGTGGTATTCGATGCAAGTCTGCCGTTTGTTTATGACTCGTGGCGGATCAATGAAAGTTCAGCGTCTCCGACCGGTCTGCCTTATCGCTGGCTGATTAAGTCGATTATTCCGCTGAGTTTTGGTTTGTTATTCCTGGCTGGTCTGTCGCGCCTGATGCGTGATGTGGTTGGTCTGGTAAAAGGTGAGTAAGGGGTTCGTCAGATGGAAGTAAATGAGATTCTTGTCATCGCGATGTTCCTTAGTTTCATCGTGTTGCTGTTCACCGGTTTTCCGGTGGCATTCGTTCTGGGTGGCGTCGGCGTGGCGTTCGCCTTTATCGGTTATCTTTCGGATATCTATCTGGATACCTTTACCGGTCTGGATATGCTCACCCTGAGTCTGGTGGTGAACCGAATATATAAGATTATGGATAACTGGGTCATGGTGGCCCTGCCCATGTTTATCTTTATGGGCATCATGCTGGACCGTTCCGGTGTTGCTGAAAAACTGATGAATTCGATTCAGCAGTTGTTTGGTCGCGTTCGTGGTGGTCTGGCGATTACGGTAACTCTGATCGGTATTATTCTGGCGGCGTCCACCGGTATTGTGGGTGCGTCGGTTGTACTGCTGGGTCTGATGTCCCTGCCTGCGATGCTGGAGCAGAAATACTCCAAGCCGCTGGCGCTGGGCACCATCGCCTCTGCCGGTACGCTGGGTATTCTGATTCCGCCATCTATCATGCTGGTGATCATGGCGGATCAGCTGGCACTGTCCGTGGGCGATCTGTTCATGGGGGCTGTGATTCCGGGTCTGATGCTGGGCTTTATGTATGTGGTCTTTATTCTGTCCGTAGGCATCTTTAAGCCTTCTGCAGCACCTCTGCCGGCAGATGCCAAGCCGGTTGAGATGAAGATGATCCTTGCCGTGTTCAAAAGCATTCTGCCACCGGTTGCGCTGATTGTTGCGGTACTGGGTTCTATCTTCGCGGGTATTGCGACCGCGACGGAAGCATCCGGTGTGGGTGCGCTGGGTGCGACCCTGCTGGCATGGCATAACAAAAAGCTGAACCTGAAAGTCTTTAAAGAAGTGGCGCTGGGCTCATACAACACCACGGCTTATATCTTTGCGGTGTTCCTGGGTGCGACCTGTTTCGCGCTGGTACTGCGTGAGCTGGGTGGTGATGAGCTGATCGAACACTGGCTGACCAGTCTGCCATTCGGTACCTACGGCATTATTGCCTGTGTACTGGCGATCATCTTCCTGCTGGGATTCTTCCTGGACTGGATCGAGATCACCCTGATTGCACTGCCACTGCTGGCACCTGTGATCTCTGCACTGGGTCTGGATATCGATGGTTACGGTGTGGTGGATAACCCTGAGCTGGTCTGGTTTGTGATGCTGGTGGCGATGGCCTTGCAGACATCCTTCCTGACACCGCCCGTGGGCTTCTCCATCTTCTACCTGAAAGGTGTTTGCCCACCGGATGTGAAGCTGTCTGATATCTATAAAGGTGTGGTTCCTTTCATCATGATTCAGCTGCTGGCACTGGCGATTATTGTTGCCTGGCCTGAGCTGGTGCTCTGGCTGCCGGCGATGGCTTACGGCTAAGTCGAGGGTCTTTGGCCTGCACCCGCCCGGGTGCAGGCTGATCAGAATAAAGGGCTGGTTTACCGACCCGACAGCTTAGGTCAGTAGCTCAAACCTGACCACGTGAAAACCTCAAGGACACAGTGCCGGCTCAGATAACTCCACGGCCTGACTTCTCTGGATGCTTAGAACAAATAGCGTGTCCCACAGCGCTGAATAATACGAGTGTATTAGCGATGAGCAGTATTAAGCTTTATCCCCCAAAACCTAAGAAGGTTTACTTCTTTGGCACCTGTCTGGTGGATCTTTTCTACCCGGATGCAGGTATGGCCGGTATTCAACTGTTAGAGCAGGAAGGCATCGAAGTGATCTTCCCGCAGGATCAGACCTGCTGTGGTCAGCCTGCGTATACCTCGGGTTATCACGATCAGGCCCGGGAAGTTGCTGCTGCCCAGTTGAAGCTGTTTTCTGAGGATTATCTGATTGTGCTGCCATCCGGCTCCTGTGCGGGCATGATGCGCGAGCATTATCCGGAGTTGTTTGCCGGTCATCCGGAAGAGGCGCTGGCAAACGATGTCGCCAGTCGTATTTACGAGCTGACTGAATTTTTGCTGCACGTTTGCCACATGCAGATCGAAGACAAAGGTGAGCCGATTAAGGTGGCGATGCACACCTCCTGTAGCGCCCGTCGTGAAATGGGACTGGGTGAAGTGGGTCCGGCTCTGCTGAATAAGATGGCCAATGTTGAGGTTGTTGAGCAGGCGCGCGTTAAGGAGTGCTGTGGCTTTGGCGGTGCTTTCTCGGTACGTCATCCGGAGATTTCCGAAGCGATGGTGACCGATAAGGTGGAAGCGATTGATGCCACCGGTGCCGATGCCATGATCACCAGCGACTGCGGCTGCATGATGAATATCACAGGTGCGGCTGAGCACATGGACCGGAAATTTAAGGGCGAGCATATCGCCAGCTTCCTGTGGAGACGTTGCCATGAGTCATAATCAGTCAGCCACCCAGGGTTCGGTTCAGGAGTTCCATCCCCGTGTGCACGAGGCGATTACCAATCCTCAGATCCGCGCTAACTTCCGTAAGGCGATGGATGGTCTGATGGACAAACGCCAGCTGGCGTTTCCATCTGATGACGAGCTGCAGCGTACCCGTGAACTGGCCGCGGCTATTCGTCTGCGTGCGTTGTCCAAACTGCCGGAACTGCTGGAAAAGCTGGAAGCTAACCTGACCGCTAACGGTGTGAAGGTGCATTGGGCGGAAAATGGTGATGAAGCCTGCAAAATTATTCTCGATATCTGTAACGAGAAAAACGCTAAAAGCGTGATCAAGGGTAAGTCGATGGTCAGCGAAGAGATGGAGCTGAACCATTACCTTGAAGAGCATGGTATCGAGGCGCTGGAATCCGATCTGGGCGAATATATCGTGCAGCTGGCGGAAGAAACCCCGTCGCACATCATCATGCCCGCGATCCATAAGAATACCGATCAGATCTCTGATCTGATGCACGAAAAAACCGGCACCAACAAATCCCGTGATGTGGAATATCTGACCGCAGAAGCCCGTCAGCAGTTACGGGAACGCTTCGAGAAAGCTGATGTTGGTGTTTCCGGTGTTAACTTTGCCGTGGCTGAAACCGGTACTTTGTGTCTGGTGGAAAACGAAGGTAATGGTCGCCTGACCACCACCGTGCCGCCGGTACATATCGCCGTTACCGGTATCGAAAAAGTGGTGGAAAACATGGAGGACGTTGCGCCTCTGTTATCGATTCTGACCCGTTCGGCTACCGGCCAGCACATCACCACCTATTTCAATATGATCTCCAGTCCGCGCAAAGAAGGCGAACTGGATGGGCCGGAAGAGGTGCATCTGGTACTGGTGGATAGCGGTCGTTCCAATATCTATCAGGACGACGAGCTTTTAGACACCCTGCGCTGCATCCGCTGTGGCGCCTGTATGAACCACTGCCCGGTGTACACCCGCATTGGTGGCCATGCTTATGGTCACACCTATCCGGGGCCGATCGGCTCGATTCTGATGCCGCATCTGGTGGGCATGGATGATGCCAAAGATCTGCCGAGCGCATCGTCGCTGTGCGGTGCCTGTGGTGAAGTTTGCCCGGTGAAAATTCCGATTCCAAAACTGCTGGTACGTCTGCGGGAAGAATCTGTTGCCGGTGATAAAGACCATGACAACTCCACCGTTAAAGGTCGGGGTATCAAGCGTAAAGGCATGGAACCTCTGATCTGGAAAGGTTGGGCGAAAATGCACAAGCACGGAGGTCTGTACCGTACCGGTACTGGTCTTGCCACGGTTTTCCGTGGGCTGATGCCAAGTAATCTGGGTGCCTGGACCAACTGTCGTACCAAGCCCAAACTGGCAGCCACCACCCTGCATCAGCAGATGAAGGCCCGTCAGCAGAAGAGTGTTTCTGAAGGCAATAAACAAGAGAACGGAGGAGATCAGTGATGAGCGCCCGTGATGCGATTTTAAACCGTTTGCGCCATCGTCGTGATGGTGCGCTGACGGCTCCGGTCAGCGACTTCTCCGTCGTCACTGAAAAGCAGTGGAGTGACAGTGAAAAGCTGGATCTCTTCCAGCAGAAGATCGAATCCGTACACGCGGAAGTTCACCGCGTCAGCAAGGATAACTGGCTGGAAAAGCTGAAAGAACTCATGGCCGAAAAGCAGGTGAAAAATCTGCTGACGCCGATGCAGGCACAGGTGGGTGTGGATACCCGGGCAGCACTTGCCGACGGTGATGTTGAGCTGCTGGCTTACGATCAGCCGATTGAAGGCTGGAAGGGTGAGCTGTTCTCCAATGTTGATGCGGCCATTACCGATGTACGCGGTGCGATCGCGGAAACCGGTTCTCTGGTGCTCTGGCCGGATACGGACCAGCCCCGTCTGATGACGCTGGTGCCGCCGATTCACTTTGCCGTGGTCGATGCGGATCAGCTGAAGAACACCTTCCATGAAGTGATCGTGTCCGAAGGTTGGGGTGGTGCTTCAGAAGGGCAGGCTATGCCAACCAATGCGCTGCTGATCTCCGGCCCGTCCAAGACCGCCGATATCGAGCAGACGCTGGCCTACGGCGTACACGGCCCGAAAGAGCTGGTGGTACTGGTTCGTCAGTAAACCAGCAACAAACCAAAGTAAGAAAAAACGTTGAAAAAGAGCCACCACCGAAGCCTTTAACTGTTCAGGGAAGGACTTCGATGTCACGAGTGGCCGATTAGCGGAGCCGCTGACACAAGGCGTTGTGCAGCGGTATCCCGTGATTATTGATGCAGGGTATCACCACGATGAAGCAAGCCTACCAAGAGCTGTATAACGAACTGAGCGGTTTTATCAGTCCGGAGCGTCTGATTCACGATGAACTTCGCGTTCTGGCCTATGGCACCGATGCCAGCTTCTATCGGCTGATACCCCAGTTAGTCGTTCGGGTGGATAACGAGCATGAGGTGATCGCTGTTCTTAAAGCGACCGCTGTCCGTAATCTGCCGGTAACCTTCCGTGCGGCGGGAACCAGTCTCTCCGGTCAGGCGGTGACGGATTCTGTGCTGGTTCAGCTGAGCAGCAACTGGCGCGGCTATCGTATTCATGGTCACGGTGATGCTGTTTCCCTGCAGCCCGGTGTGATTGGCGGTAAAGCCAACCAGCTACTGGCGCCTTTTCAACGTAAGATCGGCCCGGATCCGGCGTCGATCAATGCCGCTATGATTGGCGGTATCGCGGCGAATAATGCCAGCGGTATGTGCTGTGGAACGGCACAGAACAGCTATAACACCGTTGAGAATATGCGCGTTATTATGGCGGACGGCACCTTGCTGGATACGGCAGATGCCGACAGTCGCAAAGCCTTTGAACAGAGTCACGGCAGCCTGCTGGCTGAGCTGAAAGCCCTGGGTGAGAAAACCCGTGATAACCAGCAACTGGCCGACCTGATTCGTCATAAATACCGTCTGAAAAACACCACAGGCTACAGCCTGAACTCGCTGGTGGATTACAGCGATCCGTTTGAGATTCTGAAACACCTGATGATCGGCTCGGAAGGCACGCTGGGCTTTATCAGCGAGGTGACCTACCGCACGGTGATCGAGCATCCCCTTAAAGCCGCAGCGCTGATCTTCTTCCCGGATATGGAATCCACCTGCCGCGCCGTGACGGCGATGAAGCCAACACCTGTGGCGGCTGTTGAACTGATCGACCGCGCGGGTCTGCGCGCCGTGGAAGATCAGGCCGGTATGCCGGAGATTCTGAAAACCCTCGGTGATGAAGCGGCAGCACTCTTGGTGGATGTACGCGGCAGTGAACGTGACGAGCTGGATCAGAAACTGGCCGAAGTCACCGCCGCCATTGCCGATATCGAAACGGTTGCCCCTATCGAATTTACCGAAGATGCCGCCACTTACGCGCTTTACTGGAAGATCCGTAAAGGGCTCTTTCCGGCGGTGGGCGCGATCCGTATGACCGGCACCACGGTGATTATTGAAGATGTGGCTTTCCCTATTGAGCAGCTGGCAGAAGGCGTGCTGGAGTTGCAGCAGGTGTTCCGCAAGTACGGCTACGATGAAGCCCTGCTGTTTGGTCATGCCCTTGAAGGCAACCTGCACTTTGTGTTCACTCAGGGCTTTGATGACCCGAAAGAGGTTGAGCGTTATCAGCAGCTGATGGATGAAGTGGCTGATCTGGTGGCGGTGAAATACAAAGGCTCTCTCAAAGCCGAGCACGGCACCGGCCGTAATATGGCGCCTTATGTGGAGCTGGAATGGGGTAAAGATGCTTACGAGCTGATGTGGCAGCTTAAGGCGCTGTTTGATCCTGAACATATGCTGAACCCGGATGTGATTCTGACCCGTAATCCGAACCTGCACCTGGAGAATCTGAAACCACTGCCACCGGCAGATTCACTGATCGACAAGTGTATTGAGTGTGGCTTCTGTGAGTCTTCCTGTCCGTCGCGCAATCTGAGTCTGACCCCCCGTCAGCGTATCGTGATCTGGCGTGAGATTAACCGGCTGGAAGACAGTGCTGAACAGGGTGGCAGCGGTCAGCAGGACGCCGAACGTCTGAAAGAACTGGTCAGCGAATACGATTATCAGGGCATCGACACCTGTGCCGGATGTGGCCTGTGTGAGATGAACTGTCCGGTGAATATTAACACCGGTGATCTGACCCGAAGCCTGCGCCATGAGCGCAACAAAGGCTATGCGGGAACCGCAAAATGGATCGCCGGTCACTTTGAAACAGTTGCCAACACCTCCCGCGCCATGCTAAAGATTGCAGACGGAATGCATACTTTGGTCGGTAGTAAAAATATGTCGGCCATCACTTCAGCGGCACGTAAAGTGTCCGGAAATCGTGTGCAGCAGTGGACTCCATCCATGCCCAAGGCTTCGCCTAAGATAGACGACATCTTAAAGCGTATGCCATTGAATCAACCGGAAAAACGTCTGCAGGGGGACGTGGCCGCAGCACCGCATACGGTGACCAGCGACCAGACGGATGATAACCGGGTAGTTTATCTGCCCAGTTGTGCCACCCGCATTATGGGGGCGGCACGCAATCAGGGTGAGGACAGATCCACGCCGGAAGTTGCTATGAGCCTGCTGAATAAAGCAGGGTTTGAAGTGATCTTCCCTGATCATTTAGGTGATCAGTGCTGCGGTATGCCATTTCAGAGTAAAGGTCAGTTTGATGCTGCAGACGCCAAAGCGGAGCAGCTCAGTAAAGCATTACTGGCCGCAACCGAAAACGGGCGATATCCGGTGTTTTGCGACACCAGTCCCTGCCTGATGCAAATGCGTGAAAAACTGGATAGCCGTCTGCGCTTGTACGAACAGGTCGAATTTATTCACGACTTCGTTCTGCCCCGCCTGACGATAACTGCAAAGAAAGATCGTATTGCGCTGCACATCACCTGCAGCACTACCAAAATGGGACTGGCTGACAAATTTGTCGCACTGGCGAAAGCCTGTGCCGATGAGGTTATTACACCTCCGGATATTACCTGTTGCGGTTTTGCCGGGGATAAAGGCTTCTCACAACCTGAACTGAACGCGTCGGCATTGAAAGATCTGCCGGATGCCGTCGCCGGTTGTGATGAAGGCTACTCCAACAGCAGAACCTGTGAGATCGGTTTAAGCGAACACAGCGGTATTCCATATCAGTCTATTATCTATTTAGTAGACCGTTTGAGTGCCGCCAAAGGCTGATTTGAGGCCTGTTTCCACTGCTCTGAAATGTGTGTCTACGGAAAGATCACGGCTCGGTTTCCGGTTTAGCCTGCTAAGGTTAATATCGGAAGCCTCTTATATAAAAACAAAAAGTACCGCCTGAATCAGGTTTAACCCTCCTGTGACAGGCATCAAAAGGAGCCCTGACAATGAGTCTTAATCTCTCATTACGTCAAAAGCTTATCGCCGTTGTCCTGGTAGTTATTATGGGCATCAGTGCGATGGGTATCTATTCCATTATCAGTCTGGGTCTTCTGACCGGCGCATCGGAACATGTGGTGCGTCTGGGACATGTTGCACAGCTGGTAACCAACCTCGAAGTTCAGCTACTGCAATTTGCCAAACTGCGTGAAACGGCTAATGAAGACACCATCGGTGAGATCGACAGCGCCCTTGGTGACCTTAAAGCCAATGCGATCAACCAGCTTAATACCGCTGCAGGTAATGTGGATGATGGCCGTGCAAAAACCTTATTGTCCGATACGACACAGCTGCTTGAACCCTATCTGAAATCCCTCGATCAGTGGGTTCAGGTACGTAAAAACTACGGTCTCAGCGCCACAAGCGGTGAGCTGGGGCAGTTAGAAGAAAGTGCTGCGGCGTTGCTCAGCGAGATCGAAGTGTTTGGCTCTTTTGCCGCCCGTCTGCGGGAGGTTCGCGCCAAAGAGAAAGATTTCCTGATCTATCCCACCGATGAGCAGCGCAAGGTTGTGCAGTCTTCTGTGGATCAGCTGCGAACCGATATCCGGGCGATGGCTTTCGACGATATCTTCTTCCCCTTTGTCGATAAGTACGAAGACTCGCTGCATAAAGTGATGGCGATGCGGACGCAGCTTGCGGAGCTGGATGGTCAGCTGGCCGGTTACCGTCAGCAGATCTCGGATCAGATGCAGCAGGGGCGTCTCTACCTGGAGCAGAACCTGCTGGTGAAAGCACAGCAGCACGCGACAGAAGCCGCTTCCAGTGCCCGTTGGTCCATTATTCTGGGCAGCATCCTGCTGGCCATTGTGATCGGCGCTATCGTGACCTCTGTTGCGGTTTCTATCACACGAAATGTGAAACAGACCCTTGAGGTGCTGAGTGAGATCGCCAAAGGTGATCTGACCCATAAGCTGGCTGAAAAGGGCAATGAGCAGGATGAGTTCCGTCAGCTGGCGGTGGCGACTAATACGATGACAGCTGGCCTGAACGAGGTGATCAGTCATCTGGTACAGAGTAACAATGAGCTGAAACAAACCGCCGATAGCATGGACTCTTCTGTGCAGCAGATTGTCGATGGCAGCAGCTCTATCTCATCCCGCAGTAGCTCTCTGGTTGCAGCAACGGAAGAGATCAGCGCGACCACAGATCAGGTAGCCGATACGACTCAGCATGTGAGTGACTCTGCCAATGCGGCCTTTGAAACCGCTCATCAGGGCGCTCAGGTGATTGGTCAGGCGATTCAGGCGCTGGCTGATGTGGCAGAAGTGGTTGATGAAGCCAGCAGCTCCGTAGAAACCCTGGGAGCACGCTCAAAAGAGATCGATGTGGTGATCGACCTGATTGTCGGTGTTGCGGAGCAAACCAACCTGCTGGCGCTGAATGCGGCGATTGAAGCGGCCCGTGCCGGTGAAGCAGGCCGTGGCTTTGCCGTGGTTGCGGATGAGGTCCGGACACTGGCAGAGCAAACCGTAAAAGCGACCACGGATATCACCGAGAAAGTGGAAGCGATCCAGAAAGATACCCAGTCCGTGATCAATGCGATGCAGCAGAGCCGCAGCCGTGTTGAACAGGGGCGTGCATTGGGTGATCAGGCTGTGGAAGCGGTACGTGCTATTGAGCAACAGACCCGTGATGCGGCTGATCAGACTCAGGAAATTATGAACGCCGTGCGTGAAGTGGCCCAGACCACCAGCCAGATGGCTCAGGATATGGACCATATCGCCCACGAAATCGGACAAAACCATGAAGCAACCGGGCAGATCGTGTCTGCCAGCCGTGCAGTGCATGAACGCGCTGAACAGCTGGAAGCTCTGAGTGCCCGCTTCAGAACGCTCTAGCTTTAGACAAACAAGGGCAGCGTGATGCTGCCCGACTCAAAAAAGGAAAGGACACTATGCTTCCGGAAATTAAGACCATCGTGTACGCCACAACTCTGGGTAAGAATACCCGTCCGGTATTCCGCCATGCGGTTAATCTGGCGCGAACTTACAAGGCCCGTATCGTGATGGTACATGCCCTGGAGCCGGTGAGTGAGTTTGGTCATGCAATTATCGAGCACTACCTGCCTAAGGAAGCGCTGGATGAGATTCATGATCAGGGCATGGCTCGCATCCGCGACACCATGCAGGCGCGGGTGGCTAAGTTCCGTGATGAGGAGCTGGATGGTCTGCCGGATACTGATGATGTAGACGTCAGCATCTTGGTTGAGGAAGCAAATCCTGCTGAGCTGGTTCTGCGTGTGGCGAAGTCTGAACAGGCGGACCTTATCGTGATCGGCTCCCACAGCCACCATGGTGTCTTTGGGCAGAAGCTGATGGGTGATACCGCTCAGCAGATCGGTCTGCACACGAAAGTGCCGGTACTGATGGTGCCGAACGACCAGTAAATTCTGTTCATCAAATCCCGTTAAGTCACCCAAAGGGGTGAGTTAACCTTAAAAAGCAGGCCGGAGCCTCTGTCCCTACTGGCAGTCTCTCCGGCTTTCTTTTATGTTCTGGCAGGTTGTGCGCTGCATTATCGTTTAAATCACCGGTGTCTGAGGAGAGATTGCGTGCTGGTTGAGAAGTTATTACTGACAGTTTTCCCGCTATTTCTGGTGGTGGCGATTGGTGCCTTCTACGGGCGCTGGAAGCCGACGGATATCTCGACCGCTAACCGCATGAATATGGATGTCTTTGTCCCGGCGCTGGTGTTCTCGGTGCTGGCGGACAAATCCTTCGACATGGTTGCCTATCAGGATCTGGCGCTGGCTTCTGCGCTTATCGTGCTGGGTTCCGGTGTGGTACTGCTGCCGATTGTGAAACTTCTGGGCTGGAATCTGAAAACCTTTATCCCGCCAATGATGTTCAACAACACCGGTAATATGGGGATTCCGCTGATCGTTCTGGCCTTTGGTGAGGCTGCACTGCCTGCGGCGGTGATGGTGTTTATTGTTGAGATGCTGCTGCACTTCAGTATCGGTCTGTACATCCTGGATCATAAAACCAAACTGATGGCGATGCTGAAGATGCCGGTGGTTCAGGCAACGATTCTTGGTTTTATCTTTAGCTTTATGGGCTGGTCACTGCCGGACGCGGTGGCGATTCCGATGGATATGCTGGGGCAGATCTCAATTCCGCTGATGCTGTTCACGCTGGGCGTGCGCTTGCTGTCGGTGGATCTGTCGGATTGGAAGATGGGGATCACAGGCGCAATTCTCTGCCCGCTGTCGGGACTTCTGATGGCATGGCTTGCTACCTTCATCTGGACGTTTGAACCGCAGCAACTGGCGATTCTGATCGTTTTCAGCGCCCTGCCACCTGCCGTGCTCAACTATATGATCGCCGAACAGTTCAATCAGGAGCCGGCTCGGGTTGCTTCTATCGTGCTGCTGGGCAACTTTGCCAGCGTCATTACCCTGCCGTTGGTTCTGGCTTGGGTGTTGTAGTTCGTCTAACACCCGATGTTTCTGCAGGTACAAAAAAACCCGCTCCAACGTTTAGTATTCACTAAGAGTCGCGCGGGTTTTTTATGCAGCTTAAAAGCTATTCAGCGATGCTGATTAACCTTCAAAACGCTGCATGATCAGGGTGGCGTTGGTGCCGCCGAAGCCGAAGCTGTTGGACATTACGCGGTTCAGCTTAACGCCTTCACGTAATTCGGTCACGATATCCAGACCCTGTGCCTGTTCATCCAGCTCTTCTACGTTAGCCGATGCTGTGATGAAGTCATTTTGCATCATCAGCAGGCTGTAGATCGCTTCCTGAACACCGGTAGCACCCAGAGAGTGACCGGTCAGAGACTTGGTAGAACTCATGGCGGGGCTGTTGTCGCCAAATACGGCTTTAACCGCTTTCAGCTCAGCAACGTCACCGACCGGAGTCGAGGTGCCGTGGGTGTTGATGTAATCAACATCGCCTTCAACAGTGGACATTGCCTGTTCCATGCAGCGCTGTGCGCCTTCACCGGAAGGAGCCACCATGTCGTAGCCATCAGATGTTGCGCCGTAGCCAACAACTTCAGCATAGATCTTAGCACCACGGGCTTTAGCGTGTTCCAGCTCTTCCAGAACCAGCATGCCGCCACCGCCTGCGATAACAAAACCATCACGGTTTGCATCGTAAGCACGGGACGCTTTTTCCGGCGTCTCGTTGTATTTGGTGGACAGAGCGCCCATCGCATCAAACAGACAGCTCAGGGTCCAATGCTCTTCTTCACCACCACCGGCGAAGATCACATCCTGTTTACCCAGCTGAATCTGTTCTACACCGGCACCAATACAGTGAGCACTGGTCGCACAGGCAGACGAGATGGAGTAGTTAACGCCCTTGATCTTGAATGGCGTTGCCAGACAAGCAGATACAGTACTACCCATGGTACGTGTAACGCGGTAAGGACCAACGCGGCGTAAGCCTTTTTCACGCAGAATATCAGCTGCTTCCACTTGGTCAGCAGATGATGCACCACCGGAACCTGCAATCAGGCCGGTACGCACGTTGGATACCTGATCTTCGCTCAGGCCGGAATCTGCAATCGCTTGCTGCATAGACAGGTATGCATAACCCGCAGCGTCGCCCATAAAGCGTTTCAGCTTACGGTCGATCATCTCATCGAGGTTGATATCCACGGAGCCGGAAACATGGCTGCGGAAACCGCGATCACGATACTCTTCGTTGAATTTAATACCAGAGCGACCCTGACGCAGGGACTCAAGCACGGAGGCAACGTCATTACCCAGGCAGGAAACGATGCCCATTCCGGTTACAACTACACGTCTCATGGTTAGCCCTCTGTATTAGAAGTTATCCGTTGAAGTAAACAGACCAACACGCAGATCTTTTGCAGTGTAGATCTCACGACCATCAACCGATACTGAGCCATCAGCGATACCCAGGCACAGTTTGCGGGAGATGACGCGCTTCATGGTGATCTTGTAGGTCACCAGTTTAGCAGTCGGCAGGATCTGGCCAGTGAATTTAACTTCACCGCTACCCAGAGCACGACCTTTACCAGGATTGCCTAACCAGCCCAGGTGGAAACCTACCAGCTGCCACATAGCATCCAGTCCCAGACAACCAGGCATCACCGGATCACCCGGGAAGTGGCAGTCAAAGAACCAAAGATCAGGCGTGATATCCAGTTCAGCGATAATTTCGCCTTTACCATGTTCACCGCCATCTTCAGTAATACTGACGATACGGTCCAACATGAGCATATTAGGTGCAGGCAGCTGAGCATTGCCTGGACCAAATAGCTCCCCTTGGCTGCATTGCAGCAACTCTTCACGGTTGTAAGAATTTTGCTTGGTCACAGAAAAAATCCAGTGGTTGTTATTCGATTTCTGTCAGAAATAGTCGCGCATAGTCTAAATCGTGTGGGGGTATATTGCACGTATACCCCGTCAATAAATAGCCTTATCCATGGTCAAAAGATGACCCGGATACGAAAATCAGACCTTTATGACCATTGAATAGGCTGTTTACGGGCTAATTTTGCTATACTTTTGCGATTTTTAATTTCAATGGAAACGCCGAAAACCTGCATTTTATTCATGGAAAGAGAATGCGCGGGCGATTTCTCTATTTATGACAGATACTTATCGGGTTCGTTGTCGGTTGTCTGATGCCAGATCGCCTGAGGCAGTAGGGTTTGCACAAGGTGCAGTATGAAGAAGAATTTACCGGTTACACAAAATGAGCGCCGTCTTGGCGAGCAGAGTCGTTTGGTTTCCACCACGGATCTGAAAGGAATCACTACCTTTGCTAATGATGCTTTTTGTGACATCAGTGGTTTTGATCGTGACGCCCTGATCGGCAAAAACCATAACGTGGTGCGTCACCCGGATATGCCACCGATTGCCTTTGCAGACCTCTGGGCGCGCATTAAGAAAGGTGAATCCTGGATCGGCGTGGTGAAAAACCGGGCGATCAATGGCGACTATTACTGGGTTGATGCCTATGTTTCACCGGTTTATGACGGTGACAAAGTGGTGGGTTATCAGTCGGTTCGGGTTCAGCCGGAAGATGAAGTGACCGACCGTGCCGAGCAGATCTATCAGGCGATTAATGCCGGTAAGCAGGGCGGCCCGAAAAAACGTTTCAGTGCCTTTGGCCGTTCGTTGGCGCTCACATTGCTTCTGACCCTCTTTTCCCTGATTGCGGTATTTTTTATCGATAACCGTAATCTGCTGGCCTTTATCATCGGCACAATGGGCTTCTTTGCTCTGGCCGGGCAGAACATCCTGCTGCAGCCGTTGAAAAAACTGTTCTGTAAGTCGCTGACGGTGATTAATAACCCGGTCTCCCAGCAGGTTTATACCGGCCGGATGGATGAGTTTGGTGCAATTGAACTGGCGATGCGTATGCAGGACGCCAAACTGCGCACCTTTACCGGTCGTATTGATGAAGCCACTCAGGAGCTGTCTCAGGTGGCTCAGAGTGCTGAAACTCAGGTTGAGCAGTCTCATCAGTCGATGAGCCAGCAGGAAAACGAGCTGAACAGCCTGGTCTCCACGGCGCATCAGGTCAGCGCCGGTTTCCATGAGGTTGAAACTGATATTCAGGAGATCAACCAGCTGATGCGCTCGGTGGAGGCGCAGGCAGAATCCGGCCGGGAGGTGGTTCGTACCGGTGTGGCGGATGTTGAAGAGGTTAAAGTCGCTGTTGAGCAGGCTTCCGAGGCGATACAGGTGCTGCAGACTGAGTCCAATGAAGTGGCCAAAACCGTTCAGGTGATCACCGAGATCGCGGATCAGACCAACCTGCTGGCGCTGAATGCGGCGATTGAAGCGGCGCGAGCCGGTGAGCAGGGACGCGGTTTTGCCGTGGTAGCCGATGAAGTTCGTCAGCTGGCGTCTAAAACGCAGGAAGCAACGGTGCAGATCGTTGAGCGTATCGACCGTATCCGTAAGCTGGTGGGTGACTCTGTGGAGCGTATGCAGGCCAGTCAGCAGCAGGCCAGCGAGAGTGCGGCCCGCATCGTCTCCGCTGGTGAAACCCTGCAGGATGTTGTGGCCGCGGTACTGGAAGTGACCTCCCGTAGCGAGCGGATTACTAACCAGATTTCTGAGCAGGCCGCCGCCAGTGATGAGATGGATCGCAGTATCAGTCAGTTGCGGGATCTGGCTCATGCCAATCAGGAAACCGCTCAGGAATCAGGCGCTTCAAACCGTCAGCTGGCGCAGGAAGTGGCTGAGCTGCAGTCGCTGCTGCGTACCCTCAAATAAACCGGTTTATATCCGTTCTGCTCCCGCTCTTTGCGGGAGCGGTTATTTCACCGCTTTAAACGCCGCCATCATTCTTTCTTTTCCCTCTTTCAGATCGGCCATTGGACTCGGATAGCCCTGCACATAACCTTTCGGTTGGATGCGCTGCTTTGCGGGTAACTTTGCCAGCTCCGGCACAAAGCGGGCGATAAACTCACCCTGAGCATCAAAGCGTTCCGCCTGACGGTAGGGGCTTAACAGCCGAAAGTAAGGGACAGCATCAGTGCCGGTAGACGCAGCCCACTGCCAGCCGCCATTATTGGATGCCAGATCTGCATCTATCAGATGCTGCATAAACCAGCTCTCCCCCTCATGCCAGTCAATCAGCAGGTACTTACTCAGAAAAACGGCGGTCAGCATCCGCAGGCGGTTGTGCATCCAGCCGGTTTCTTTCAGCTGGCGCATCGCGGCATCCACCAGTGGAAAACCGGTTTTGCCCTCTTGCCAGCGTTGCAGATCGTCAGGGGCATCCCGCCAGTGAATCTGTCGGGTTTCCTGTTTGAACGGCTGATAACGGTTCAGCTCCGGATAAAGCACCAGCAGATGGCGGTAAAAATCCCGCCACAGAAGCTCACCCTGCCAGGTGCTGGCCGATTCCGCCGCAGCGGGATCACCCAGTCGTATCTGTTCCGCAGCTCGCCAGCAACTTTTAATGGAGAGCTTTCCCGCTGCCAGCATGGGGGACAGCAGACTGGTGCCTTTGGCATCGGCGGGAAAATCACGCTGAGTTTTATAGCGATTGATCGGCTGCCCGCAGAACAGTTCAAGCTGATGAAACGCTTCTTTTTCAGTGGCGGGCCAGCGCTGTTGGATCGGATTGTCCGAATAGTTTTGCGGCTGAAACGTCATCTGTCCGGGCTGATCCAATGACAGCGCATCGATCCTGGATTGCAGGCTCTTTTGAACGTCAGAGATCACAGGAGCCGGAGCGGGAAAGGTCTGCACCGGCTGCTGAGCGATCATCTGTTGTGCCTGTTTACGGAACGGCGTGTAAACCCGATAGGGAGTGCCATCATTTTTCAGCACGCTGCCCAGTGGTAGAAGGCTCTGGTCATGAAACAGCTGGCAATGGATGCCCGCCGGTTCCGCCTGAGCGATCAGCTGCTGATCCCGTTGGCGCTCATTCAGTTCCGGCTCTTCGTTGGCGAAAATCTGATGGCAGTTCAGTTGCTGGCACAGTTGGAGCAGTGCCGGGATTTGTCCGGCAAAAGTTGCTACATCCAGACAGATCAGAGGGATATGCAGCGCCTCAAGCTCATCCTTGAGATCCAGCAGGCAGCGCTCGGTATAGCGCATCCGGTTTTGTCCCCAGTCATGGGACTGCCATTGCTCAAGGGGGCGCAGAAAACAGGCGATAACGCTTGTGCCTTCTTGCTGAGCCTGCTGGCAGGCGGTAAAGAGCGCGGGGTTATCATGAATTCTCAGATCTGACCGGAACCACACCAGTTGTGCCATATCGCCTCCTTGTTTGTCTCTGATTCTGTCTCTACTGATTCAATCCAGGTGTTCCTGATGCTGATGGCATCAGAACTCCTGTCGTTTCTCGTTCAGTAGCTCCGGCCAGTCTTCAGCGATCTGCCAGCCGCATTCGGTAAAGATGTCCGGCTGAATTCTGGCCAGAGGGCCCGCCAGCCAGCAGGGTGGGGTCATCGTTTTAAGCTGTTGCTGTTCACTCTGCTTCAGGGGCGCGGTTTTCTCATTGCCCAGTAGTAAAACACCGCTCAGGGGCTGCTGCTGCTCAATCAGGTGCAGTAGCGACCAGCCCGGTAACTCATCCACCAGCAGCACGGGAATGTTCAGGTCGGTACACATCAGAGCGGCCAGCCAGAGTTCAAACTTGGGGGAGAGTGTCGGCAGGTGGCTGATCAGCAAACGCTTCTGCTCTTTGGTCTGCAGATTACGATGCATCAGGCGCGCCCCGACGCGATTGCGAAGATAGCTGTCCAGCTGCAGCTGCATCAGCTGACGGCGCTCGCCCTCGGGCTCCGCAGCCAGATTGGCCAGCAGCGGTTGCCAGAAAAAACGCATCAGCAGAGCCGCGGGATAGATGGCGCTGACCTGATTCAGTGTCTGGTCAAAGCGAATCATATTGCCCTGTTGCAGCGCCTCCATGGATTCATCCAATACCGGTTGCCAGTCCGGTTCAGGGTTCGCCGAACGTGTTGCCGGAGTTGATTCCCGGGCTGCAGCTTCCCGTTCGGTTAAGGGGGGTAACAGCTTAGCGACCTGTCCCACAGAAACCCCACGGCTCAGCCATTGCTGAATCTGCTCGATACGTTCGATATCAAATTCTGAGTAGAGGCGGTGTCCCTTGTGAGTTCGCTGGGGTTTGATCAGGCCGTAGCGACGCTCCCAGGCACGGAGCGTTACCGAGTTGACGCCGGTACGTTCAGAAACTTCCCGGATGGGTAACCAGCGATCGGTATCGCTGGTTACTTCTGTTGTGCTGAAAGGATGGAGTGTGGGGGATTGGCTCATGGTCTTTCCTGCTGCCCCTGACGGGGCGTATTCGTATCGCCGTCTTTATTGCACCGATCGGTATCAGACTGATGGAGTGTTAAACACCATCAATCGCCAGATCTTCCGGGTAAGGGTATAGATAGCGATAGTTACCGGCATATTCGCAACCGTGCACTTCAAACAGATGACGCATCAGTACCAGAGGCGCGATCAGTGGGATCATGCCGGTGCGGTAATTATCAATGGTCTGACGCAGATTCTGGCGTTCTGAGCTGGTCAGCTTCTCTTTCAGATAACCCTGCAGATGCATCAG
Organism: Oceanospirillum sp.; assembly: GCA_048264105.1. GTDB lineage: Bacteria > Pseudomonadota > Gammaproteobacteria > Pseudomonadales > Halomonadaceae > Oceanospirillum. The sequence goes on along the minus strand of JBLXDJ010000003.1, from coordinate 386,630 downwards.
GGTATTGGTGTGATTTTCACGGGTGGCCGGTTCTTTCAGAATCGCCATAAACTTAGGCAGATACTCTTTGGCTTTCTGTTCGACGCTGGTTTTATCCACACCCGCCAACCATTTGCCCAGATCCCGGTAGGCCTGCTGGTTGTGGGCCATCAGCAGCGGTTTGTATTGGGTGTGAAAGTCGATCAGCGCTTTAGGCGTGATGCCCTGCTCTTCCATCGCCTGCCAGGTGCTATAGGCATAAACACGGGTCAGGAAGCTTTCCCGCAGCTGAGGATCGGTCAGACGTCCGCTCTCCTCAACCGGTAGTTCCGGATAGGTGCGCATCAGGGCTTCCGCAAAGACGCCGCCCTGAGAGATATCAGACCGGTTGCCGTTTTCGCGATAGACCTTGACCCGCTCCATGCCGCAGCTGGGGGATTTGCCCAGCAGCACGTAACCGCTCAGACCGGACAAACGCTTAACGGCCCGCTCGCTGAAGTCTGTCAGCTGTTCGGTGTAATCGTCATCGCTTTTTGTACCCCGAACCCGTACTTCATCCTGCATGCTGACCAGTCGGATCGGTTCCCGGGGGATGCTCATACCCGCACCAACCTCAGGGCATGTCGGTACAAAGGTAAAGTACTTGGCCAGAGTCTCGGTACAGTAGCGGGCATGCTTGTGGCCGCCGTCAAAACGCACCTGCTCTCCCAGCAGACATTGGCTGATGCCAACGCGAATTTCACGATCCGGAAAACCTGATGTTTGTGATGTCGTTGTGGTGGCGTTTGTCATAGCAACAGACCTCTTTAGGCACTCAAATGAGTTAAGGGCGAAGAACCCTGGTTAAAGCGTTCAGGGTTTTGTCAGATAGCTGTTACTTATAATTGTACAAAAAAATAAAATTGTACAATTATTTTTTGTCGGAAAAATCGAGATCCGCTGCAATAGCGGTTAAAGCCTCGGTCATTTTCGGGTGGATACCCACCGGGTCATGCAGGGTAAAGGTCAGGTTGGGGAAGCGTTCGTTCAGTTCAGCAATCTGATGGGGTACATCCCGTCTCAGATGGCGACCGGCGGAGAAGAACAGCGGCAGAATCTCAATATCAATCATCTGATCCGCAGGTTGCTCATTGGCAATATCTTCCAGTGACGGGCCGCAAAGCTCCATAAAACAAAGCCTTACGGGGTGCGGCTGGTTTGCCGCAATGCTGGCGGTCATCTCCTGAAAGGGCTTTTGCCACGCCGGGTCGCTACTGCCGTGAGCCAGCAAAACCAGCAGGGTTTGTCGTGACGAAGACAAAGATGAGGTGAGATTGTTGTCTGACATAATCCGGTACTTCTCCGGTTGCGTAGAAGGAAGATCGTTGAGTTATACAAAATAAAAAAATTATACAAATTTATCGGTTTTAAATCATACTCAATCAAGTGCTAATGGCGGCAGGAGAACCACTGTTATGAATATTATGATTACGGGTGGCACAGGTTTTATCGGTCGGGCGCTGTGCAATCAACTGCTTGATCAGGGACATACACTTTACGTGGTTAGCCGTCGGCCGGATCAGGTTAACGGTATCATCGGACGACCGGTGAATGCCGCTTCTGATCCTCTGCAGTGGTTGGATCAGCCCATTGATGTGATGATCAATCTGGCCGGAGCCCCCATTGCGGATGACCGCTGGAGCGACGCCCGTAAAGAAGAGTTACTGCAAAGCCGACTTCGGCCAACCCGCCAGCTGGTACGTTTTGCCAAAGAGGCCAGTCATAAACCTAAGGTACTGATCAGTGGCTCTGCCATCGGCTTTTACGGAGCCCATGGTGATGATGAGGTAACCGAGGCCTCGGAAAGCCATGATGAGTTTGCTCACCGTCTTTGTATGGAGTGGGAGAGTGAAGCGATGGCCGCTGAACAAAGCGGTGTGCGGGTCTGTCTGTTAAGAACCGGTCTGGTGCTGGGGCCGGATGGCGGCATGCTGGCAAGGTTACTGACGCCATTCAAAATGGGCCTGGGCGGACGCCTCGGATCGGGGCAGCACTATATGCCTTGGGTGCATCGGGATGATCTGATTGCGGCGATTCTGTTTCTGATGGAGCGGGATGACCTTGAAGGTGCTTTTAATGGCACAGCTCCGACGCCGGTTCGCAACGCCACTTTCAGCCGTGTTCTGGCCGGGGTACTGCATCGTCCCTTGCTGATGCCGGTTCCGGCCTGTGTTCTTAAGCTGGCGCTGGGGGAGTTGTCTCAGATGTTGCTGACCGGTGCCCGGGTTGTACCCCATCGGCTTCAGGATGCGGGTTTTGAGTTCCGTTACCAAACCCTGAAGCCTGCTTTGGAACAGATACTCATACGGTAACTAAAGCAACACACGAGAAACATTTTCAAAGCGGGTTAGTTTGGTATTATGGAATGAAAGACAAAAACGGGACAGAGCGGCAGTCGCTCACGTGAAGGGTTATCAGAGGCGCTTGGATGTCGGAACAGAATAACGAATACGATCTTAATCAGACCGATGAGTACGTAAACCATCTGGCAGATGTCCAAAAAACCAACCCGGCGACTGCAGCTGAAGATATCTTCAATGAGCACGGTGTCCTGCTGCTGAAGAAAGGCGCGGTGATTAACCAGAAAGTGGCTGGTCATCTGGTGCAGCATAAATTGAAGAAAGAGCTGGATCAGTCCGTGAGCGTGGCTAATGCTCTTACCGTTTACGACATTCTGAATCAGATTCTGGAACTGGTGGAATCGGAATCTCAGTTTAATCTTCTGCATCAGCACTTCGAGTTTGAAGTCACCATCCGACAGCTTCTCTTTATAAAGCCGATTCCTGCACAGATCCTGCAGCGTCTTACTGTTATGCAGAAGGTGATGCCTGATGTTTACAAGCGCAGTCTGTTTGCAGCATGGATGACCCCGCTTTTGGCCAAAATCCTCGGCTTGCCTAACCAGAGTTATTTCTCTGCCTTTGCTGCGGGGCTGGGTCACGATATTGGACTGCTGCATATCCCCGTGGATGCGGCTACCAGGAAGGAAGGCCTGAGCTATCAGCAGTGGCGGGCACTTAAAACCCACCCGATTGTTGCCCGTATCATTATGGATGGCCGTAAGATTTATGATCAGGATGCCCTTGATGGCGTTGCCGATCATCAGGAGCGCTGTGATCGTTCCGGTTATCCCTCCCAGAAACCGGCCAAAGAGATCAGTTGGATCGCCCCCTTGGTGGCAATGTCAGACAACCTGTTTGATATTTTCTATGATGAGCAGCGCCCGGAGAAAACGATTCTGGCCTGGAATGCTTATCTGGAAGTCAACATGGGTACCTTTGGTGTGCGCAATGTTGAGGCGCTGCTGGCGGTTCTGAAAGATCCGAGAATCGCTTCCCATGCGGTCAATGCGCTGCCGGAGGTGAAGGTTGAAGATGTTGCCCGACAGAATGATCAGGTCAGCCAGCTGTTTGAGCTTGCCGTAGAGCTGTTTGATATCGCATCCAACTATCCCCGTTCCCGTATCGCCCGAGGTGTCTCGGAAACCATTACACAGCTGCGCTGGGTGCGTGACTCTGCTGGTATGGGGTCTGAGCACTTATCCGAATGGTTCAGCTGGGGTGAGAAGCACAAAGACGAGATAGACTCTGTTGAGATGGCTGAAATCTCCGAGCTTCTGGTTTGCCTGCGCTGGCGCTTCCGTCATTTGTGGCGTCTGGCGGTAGAGTTTTCCTGGAACGATAAGTTATCGGCAGAAGACAAAGCTCAGGTTGAGGCGATTTATAAGAAGATGCAGCCACTGCTGCCCCGCCCCGGTCTTATTGATCCTGAAGCCCCCGAGCCTGAAGTGCAGGCTGCGGCGATGGCGAATGAATAGCGCCGAAGCCTAATCGCCTGAACCATGGACACCGAATAAAAAAAGAGCCGTAGGGGTTAAACCCTGCGGCTCTTTTTTATCCCTGATTGGTAACGTTATGCCGTTACAATCACCCGGATACCTTCGATATTCACCCGTGCTTTTTCCAGCGCATCGGCCACGGCCAGATACTCCATCTCCAGTGCTTTCACTTCGATATCACGGATCGATGGATTTACCTCACGAAGCGCTTTCATCCGCTGCACTTCCGGATACAGCAGGGACTGCATCTTCAGCTGCGCTTCTTCGATTACGGTGGGCAGAATCTCATTGGCTCTGTCATCAGCGGTATCCACCAGGTCCCGGATCTGCTCCTGACGCAGTTTCACCACTTCCCGCGCGGTGGCTTTTTTCAGCTTCTCCAGTTTCGGACTCAGGCCTTCAAAACTCACCTTTTTGCCCAGATCGTTACCACGTTCATCCAGCAGGAAGCGCATGGTAGTTGGTGGCAGGTAGCGACCGATCTGCAGGTGTTTCGGTGCTGCGCAGTGGATCGATGCGATCACTTCCAGCAGCAGTGTGCCTTCCGGCAGTGCCTTGGTTTTGAAGATGCTGACCGCGTTATTGCCAAGGCTGCCGGAAACAACCTGTTCCTGCAGCGCCTGTACAAACGGGTGCTCCCAGCTGAAGAACTGCAGGTCTTCACGATGCAGCGCGTAGTCGCGGCTGGTGGTCATGGAAAAGCCGTCTTCGTTGTCCAGTCCCGGAAGATCCGAGTTTAACATGTGCTCACCCGGCGTCAGGTGCCAGCTGAATTCGCCGGTTTCTTCGCTGTTCACACCGAAGATATCTAGTGCGTTCTCCAGCCAGGTGTTCAGAGCTTGTGGGTCATCCTGAGCTTCAATGGCGTCCACCAGTTCTTTGGCTTCCTGCGGACGGCAGGCGTTGCGCTCCAGCAGACGGTCACGACCGGCCTGCATGGCGACGTTCAGTTCCTGACGACGCTGTGCAGTGGCTTCGGTCAGCGCCTCAAGACGTTCGGCATCCTGACTGATAATGGCATCAGAGACGGCTTCACCAAACTCGGCAAACAGGGCAGATGCAGCTGGGCAAGGTGCCGCAAAGGCATTCAGCCCCTGATCGTACCAGTCCAGCAGATCCTGCTGGCCGGATTCTTCAAAGTAAGGTGCATGGATCTGAATATCATGCTGCTGACCGATACGGTCGAGACGGCCGATACGCTGCTCCAGCAGATCCGGGTTGGGTGGCAGATCAAACAGCACCAGATGGCGGGCAAACTGGAAGTTACGGCCTTCACTGCCGATCTCGGAACAGATCAGTACCGGAGGGCCGGATTCATGATCGGCGAACCAGGCGGCAGCACGGTCTCGCTCCAGAATGCTCAGGCCTTCATGGAAGGCGGGGGCGTGCAGGCCGGTGGCGTCTTTCAGCGCTTCGGACAGCGCCAGAGCTGTTGCGGCACTGTGGCAGATCAGCAGGGTTTTCTCGTCATCATGGTTGTGCAGATGTTCCAGCAGCCATTGGAAGCGGCTGTCATCTTTTGCCCAGCTATCGGTGACCAGCGCATCTTCGATAAACTGTTCCGGACTCAGGTGTGCCTGCAGTTCCGGTGAGCTCATCTGCGGCTCATAAGCTTCCGGCAGTTCCAGCGGATGACGCTGCAGCTGGCGCTGTTTAAAGCCGGTGACGGTGTCACGGGTGTTGCGGAACAGAACGCGGCCGGTGCCGTGACGATCCAGCAGCTGTCCCTGCAGTTGCGCGCAGGCGGAATCGATCTGTTCCAGATCGGCTTCGTCGTTTTCAATCAGTTCAATCAGTGCCTGAGCATCGGACTCCGGCAGCAGGTCACGCAGCTGAGCGATAACTGTCTGAGTAGCCGGTTCGCCATCGGCGATCGCTTCCAGCGCTTCTACGGCTTCGGCGATCGGCTGGTACTGGCCCTCTTCCTGCTCGAACTGTTCAAAGCTTGAGTAACGCTCCGGGTCCAGTAAGCGCAGACGGGCAAAGTGGCTGGCCTTGCCCAGCTGTTCCGGGGTTGCAGTCAGCAGTAACAGGCCGGAGGTGTCCTCGGCCAGTTGTTCAATACACTGGTAGGCTTTGCTTGGCGCTTCCGGGTGCCACTCCAGATGGTGGGCTTCATCCACAACCAGGGTGTCCCACTGAGCGGCAACGGCCTGCTCCAGCAGTTCCGGATGATCGGTCAGCAGTTCCAGACTGCAGATCGCCAGCTGCGCCTGTTCAAAAGCGTTTTGACCGGGATACTGGGCGCAGCGTTCGTAATCAAACAGGCTGAACTGCAGATTAAAGCGGCGCAGCATCTCCACCAGCCACTGGTTCTGCAGCGATTCCGGCACCACAATCAGAATGCGGCGGGCGTTTCCGGTCAGCCACTGACGGTGCAGAATCAGACCCGCTTCAACGGTTTTACCCAAACCGACTTCATCTGCCAGCAGAACCCGTGGTGCGTAACGGCTGGCAACACTGTGAGCGATATACAGCTGGTGAGGAATCAGTGCCATACGGGCACCGGACAGACCCTGAATCGCGGCCCGGCTCTGTTTGTCACTTTGCAGCAGGGTGCGGTAACGCAGGTTGAACCAGTCGTTGCGGTCGATCTGGCCGGTCAACAGGCGGTCTTTTGCTTTCTGCAGGCTCAGGTGATTGTTGAGGTGCGTCTCCGGCACTTCTTTCTCATTGCCCTGAGCGTCGAGGCAGATATAAACCAAAAGGCCATCTTCTTCCAGAGCGGTGGCAACGATAAAACGTTCTCCTTCGTGACTTTCGATCTGGTCACCGGCGGAGAAGGATACCCGGGTCAGCGGAGCCGAGCGGGTAGCATACACGCGGGTCTCTCCCGAAGCCGGAAACAGCACGGTTACGCTTCGCATATCGCAGGTCAGAATGGTTCCTAATCCTAAGTCGCTTTCAGCGTCACTGATCCATCGTTGTCCGGGAATGTAGGGCAGCATGTATACCTCTTTTGAGCGTGGTAAGCGTTGTAAAACTCGATTACAAACGAGATGGGGCGGTGCAAAAAAAGGGCGCTATGGTAACGGATTTGCCCGCCGATCCCCAGTGCTTTCCAAGCATAGATCATCAGAAGTGGCGGATCAGGTATTACTTTTTACCGGAAGCGGGTGGCAGGCGCTCTTTTCAGGTGAGGCTATTCCGGTGAATAAGGCGGCAAAAGCTCGCTTTTATACCTCTTAAGCGGCTTTTTTCTGGCACAATGACGGTAATGTTCTTCTATGAAATCAGCACTGCTGTGCCTGACATGACGCTTCAGCCTTTCGGATCAGAGATCAGAGATCTGAGGTTGGGGGTATATTGGCGGCGCATCAGGTTAGGGAGTGAGCCGGAGGGGTTATGAAGGAAGCCAACACACTAAAAACAATCAGGTCTGAGGCAGAGCCAGCATCAGAGAGGGGCCGAGCGTGGTTGAATCGGGCCGGTCTTTTGCTTGCGTCGTTAGCGGTTTCAGCCTGCTCTTCGATGCCGGATATTGAAGCGCGCCAGATGGAAGATGCGGCGCTGATTCAGAATGTGCTGACACAGGATGCAACCTTGCGTCTGGCCAGCAGTGAGTGTATGCGCTTACATCCCGAACTGATGCCCTTAGCCTATGAGGCGCAAACGGTCTGGTGGCAGCGTAATGGTCAGAGTGTGGTTGAGGCTGATCAGAGTCTGAATAAGCTGGTACTGGATTCCGTGGAGCGGGCGTATAACCCCATTGAAACGACGCTGGGTTTGTCGGTGAGTTTGCAGGCTTCTCTTGAGGCTCAGGAGAACCGTGATGATCTGGTGGATGAAGACACGGATCTGGAAAGTTGCCGCACGCTGATGACTGAATATAAGCAGGGTGAGCGGGATCTGACCGTGGATGAGGAGCTGGCTGAGCGCCTGCCGAGGCTGGCACAGCTGGCTGCCGAATATTATCCGCCGACCAGTAGCGATGACGAGATGCTACAGAGTCCTGACCGGTCCCAGTTTATTGCTGAGCGTCTGGCACAACAGGCATTGTGTGAGCAGGCTCAGCTGACACCTCTGGTGCGCCAGTGGCCAAGGGAGGTTTACAACGTTAGTTGTGGCCTGAATCGTCAGGCGCTGATTCGCTGCGAATGGAGTGAGTGTCGGGTACTGCCTTAAGGTTAGCGCAGCAGATCCGTGCTGATCGCCTCAGCCATCTCTCTCAGGCGGGCGTGATTAACCTCTCCGATATGGCTGTCGATAAGACGGCCATTTTTATAGGCCAGGGTTATCGGCAGACCAACCCCTTCAATCGCCTGCATCAGACTCTGGTTCGGGTCTAACAGGATCAGCTTTTCCGGAATCGGCTTATCTTTGCTCCCGTTGAGCTGGTTCTCAATAAAGCGACGTACCATCTGTGGTGATTCTCCCTGATTCACCAGCCAAAGCTGCACCTCCGGATGATCTTCTGCAAAGCGCACCAGCGATGGCATCTCCCTGCGACAAGGCCCGCACCAGCTGGCCCACAGGTTCAGGATCACAGCGCCCTGCTGTTGATCCAGCGTCAGTGCCTGAGCCACATCACCATTTTGTTGCAGAAGTGGCAGTGTCAGTTGAGGGATTGTGCGCTCCTGAGGTTGGCTCAAAGGTGAGAAAAACGAGAGTCCAAACCAGATGGAAACCGACAGGGTTAACCAGCCAAGACCTACTGCCAGAGGCTTAAGGGCGCGAAAGTGCCAGAGGCTTACCGCAACGGTTGCCAGAAAAACGGCATTCAGCGAGTAGCCCGGCTGCCAGAAATAGAGGATAGAAAGAGGATCATGCCGGTAACTGTCGATGTGCAGAAGGGCATAGGTCAGACGACCGGAGATAAGTCCTGCCCAAAGACAGTTTTGCGCCCAGTGGGTAAAGCTCAGGCGGGTATCCGGTTCGTGTCTGCGCCAGAACCACTGCAGGAGTTCGGCCCCGATAAAAAACAGCACAACCGAGGCGATCAGGTAGATCGCCTTGGCAGACAGCATAAAGGGGCCGAGTGAAACAGCGTCCATGCTGGTATTGGCTACCGTTTAGCGAAAACGGAAAAGTTCAGGATCGGTCTGAGGCTGTTCCGGCAGGCCGGTGATATGAGAGAACTCATCCAGTTTTGGCATGCCGCTGCGGATATTCAGTTCACCATTATCGTCAGCCCAGATCAGCCCCGGCGTGCCCTGAATACCAAAGCGCTGCATCAGCTTCATATTGTGCTGCAGCTGGCGGCGTGAGGTTTCTTTTACCGATGTGGCGGGCTGCTCTTCGGTATTAAACAGACGCATGCTTTCGGCCAGCATGGTTTCCGGATTGCTGCCCTGCAGAATCGCAGCGGCTTTGTCGCGGCTTTCCGGATTCAGGAAGGCAACGGGAATCCAGCGGATCTCCACGCCTTTGTCGACGTAGGGCTGGAACGCTTTCCACGCCAGATGGCAGAAAGGACAGCTTGGATCGAAGAAGGCATAGATCACGCGCTCGGCTTCTGCGGTTTGTTCTGTAACCGGCTCAGCAACGCCAGCGTCAGTGGTCATTGCTGTCTCGGCGCTATCACCTTCCGGTGCAACCTGTGCTGTCGCAGAATCCGGCAGGTTCACCTCTTTTGGTGCACCTATGCTGATATAGGTGGATTCTTCCAGCAGTGAGATATCCGGTTTCGGGAAATACTGCTGGGCGTATAGTTCAGACAGGTTCTGACCCGCTTCATTGATCAGAGCACCTGAGATCAGGGTGCGCTTATCCGGCGTGGTGTACACCAGCGTAAACTGCCCATCCAGCGAGAGTACCCAGCCGGTCAGATCAGACTCTGCATTGAACTGGCTTTCCAGTACCATACCCTGCTCAATGGCGCGGGAGATAGGCAGGGGCAGTTCCAGCATGCTTTCGCTGCCTTCTGCTGCTATGGCTGCATTGTCTGCCAGTGGCATGTCATCTTCCGGCAGGCCGGTATCCTGAGCGGACGTCTGTGGAGTAGCGTTAGCAATCTGAGTTCCCTGAACCGCGCTCTGGTTGGCCTGACTATCATTCAGGTTAGCCTGTGCAGTATTGAGACCGGCACCGAACAGAGCCAGTGAAAACGCGACAGCAAAAGATCTTGTTCTTAGCATTGGGCAGCCATAATGTTTGAATTTGAACACTTAGGGTGTGAATGTGAAACGATATTGGATTGCATTGTAAACGATCCTGATTCAGAACGCAGTTTGTGCTTAGGGTTCCCCCTTTTATTTATGGGGCACCGGCAGGCAGACCTTAATGACACTCTTAATAACAACATGCTCTTAATAACAACAGTTGAAGGTAAGTTATGAATGACGGTTTGCGTCTGGCTGCGGTAGGCAGCCAGCTGGTCGGTTTTATTGTGATCTTTCTGATGCGTACCTACGAGGTAGCGACGTTCTGGCAGGGTGTGGTGTTAGCGCTGATGTTGATTTCTGCCCTGCTGGTCTGGCTGCGCCGTCGGTATGAGCGCAATAGAAAACTGCTTCATCAGTCGAAAGATTCATCCTCAGATTAACGGCTGATGGCGACCGCTTCTGCTTCCGGTTGGCAAGGTCTGGCCCCGGCGTTATAGTCAAATAAAACCTAATAAATAAAAGGCCGGAGGCTCTTTGCAGCCTTGGGCAATGACTATAAAACGGTGTGGCAGGGATGCCGTGCCGGTTGCAGGAGAGAACCATGAGTAACGATCATCTGGTAATTTTTGATACCACCTTGCGGGATGGTGAACAAAGCCCCGGCGCATCCATGACCAAAGATGAAAAGGTGCGTATCGCCAAACATCTGGAAAAGATGAAGGTGGATGTGATCGAGGCAGGCTTCGCTATCGCCAGCCCCGGTGATTTTGAAGCGGTTAAAGCGGTGGCGGATTCCGTTAAAGACAGTACCATCTGCAGTCTGTCCCGCGCCCTTGATGCTGATATCGAGCGGGCAGCTGAGGCGTTAGCAGGCGCTAACTCCGGCCGGATTCATACCTTTATTGCCACCTCACCGATCCATATGCAGTACAAGCTGCAGATGCAGCCGGAGCAGGTGATTGAGCAGGCGGTGCGTGCGGTGAAAAAAGCCCGCAGCCTGATCTCTGATGTGGAGTTCTCCTGTGAAGATGCCGGCCGTTCCGAGATCGATTTCCTCTGCCGGATTATCGAAGCGGCTATTGATGCCGGTGCGACCACGATCAATATTCCCGATACCGTGGGCTATGCGATTCCGGATCAGTTTGCCGACACCATCAGCCAGCTGCTGAACCGTATTCCGAATGCGGATAAGGCGATCTTCTCGGTGCACTGCCATAACGATCTGGGCTTAGCGGTGGCTAACTCGCTGGCTGCGGTTCAGGCCGGTGCCCGTCAGGTGGAGTGTACGATTAACGGCCTGGGTGAGCGTGCCGGTAATGCCTCCCTTGAAGAGGTGGTGATGGGGATCCGAACCCGTCCGGATGTGTTCACCGTGCAAACTCAGATCGATCCGGTGCATATTGTGCCGACCTCCCGTCTGGTCTCCACCGTAACCGGTTTCCCGGTACAGCCGAACAAGGCGATTGTGGGTAAAAATGCTTTCGCCCATGAGTCCGGTATCCATCAGGATGGCGTTCTGAAACATCGTGAAACCTATGAAATTATGAAGGCTCAGGATGTGGGCTGGAACACCAATGCGATCGTGCTGGGCAAACACTCCGGCCGTAACGCGTTCCGCTCCCGTCTGACCGATCTTGGGATCAGCTTTGATTCAGAAGCCGAGCTGAACCACGCCTTTGCTCTGTTTAAACAGCTGGCGGATAAGAAACATGAAATCTACGACGAGGATCTGCAGGCACTGGTGAGTGACAGCCGTGTTGCCAATGCGGTTGAACGTTATCGTCTGGAAACCCTTGAAGTGATGTCCAAAACCGGTGAAACACCGGTGGCGAAGGTGGTGCTGAGTGTGGATGGTGTGGATCATTCCGCTGAGTCCGAAGGCAGTGGCCCTGTGGATGCGACCTTCAAAGCGATTGAGCAGATTGTAAACAGCGATACCGTGCTGGAGTTGTACTCGGTAAATGCGATCACCAGTGGCACGGACTCTCAGGGTGAGGTGACGGTGCGTCTGGATAAAGCCGGACGTCTGGTGACGGGTTTGGGGGCCGATACCGATATTGTGATCGCCTCGGGTAAGGCTTATGTTCACGCCCTGAATGCACTGGAAAGTCAGGTAGAGCGTAAACATCCTCAGGGCTCACCGGTCTAGCGGATTCCCAGCCTTTGATATTCAAGTCAGAAAGCGACAGGTATAATGCCTGTCGCTTTTTTAATGATCTTTTTTTCTTGCTGAGATCATGTGTTCACCGAAAACCTTGGAAGTAACTGCCCCGTGATCAATGAAAACCAACGGCTCGATTATCTGAGCCAGCTGGGTGTTGTCAGCTGGATGCCACGGCAGCCTCTGCCTGGCGCCCGGCCGTCTGAGTATTTCTATCATGAGGCTCCCAAGCAGGAATCCCCTCTGGCCCGTTTGCGTCCGCGTCAGGATGAGCATGGGGCTGATGAGGCTGCGCCGGTCAACCAGCCGTCATCGGTCAGTATGCCATCGCCAAACAAACCGGCGGTTGAGGTTGCCAAGCCATCAGAGACAGCGAGTCAGCCATCGGCAGATACCCCTGATCCTATGGATGCGGTGGCCGGAGCCGAAGGCTCCAATGCGACGGTTAACCGTGTGCCGGAGCATCTTCAGCTGGTGTTTATCCGCCAGCAGGGTAATCGTCCGCTGATTGTCAGTCACTTTGGTGAACACGGTGATTCAGACCAGCTGTTTTTGCCGTTAGCGCAGTCGATGTTGCACTTGGTCGGTTTCAGCGAGCCTCTGGTCAGCATGCCTTTTTCCTGGCCTTTAACCGGCATGCCAGCGGTTTGTCGTGAGCAGGAGTTTGTACAGATTTTCAGAGCCTTGCTGGGTGGCGCGCGTTTAGGCTGTCAGCCCAATCAGGAATGCTGGTGGTTTGGTGATCTGCCGGAACTGATTGCGGAGAGTGAGGGTCTTCTGAATATAACGCTGCATCATCCGGCCAGTCTGACTCAGGTGATGACTCAGGCTTCAGAAAAACGCCAGCTGCTCTATCGTTTGCTGGAACGTAAGCAGCAGACAACAGCCGCCAACCGCGGAGAGTAATCTGATATGAAGAAAATTCGCGAAGTCGGCATTCTGGAACTGGATGCTGTGATGCCTATTGAGCGGGCAGCGCATCTGACCCCCTGGACTCAGCTGATGTTTGAGCTGGGCCTGCAGCGTGGCGATACCCTGCTGGGGGCTTATATTCAGGATCGTCTGGTGGGTTATGCCATGCTGCAGAAGATTGCTGATGAGTGGCATCTGCATAATATTGCGGTTCAGGACACGTTGCAGGGGCAGGGTATCGGCGCTTTTCTGTTGGAGGCGGTTATTGATCAGGCCCGGCAGCAGAATCTGGCACTGATTCTGTTGGAGGTTCGGGAGAGTAACGCATCAGCCCGGCATCTGTACCGCAAGCTGGGCTTTACCGAAGATGGTATCCGCAAAGATTACTATGCGGTTCCCGGCGAAGGACGGGAAAACGCGGTGCTGATGTCCTGCGATCTGACAAAGATGACCGCCTGATTGTTTGCTTCTCAGGCAATAAAAAACCGGCCCTGTGGTTCGTCACAGGGCCGGTTTTTTTATCTCAGGGTTCTTCAGGTACAAGCCTTATAAAGTTTCAGGCATAAACCCTTAAACAGCCGTCTGATCAGAAGCTGTTATGACCGGTATTGTTGCTCTGTTCGGACTCTTCAGTTGCATCAGCAAAGTCCTGCTCAAAAGCCTGATTGGCCAGAGTCTCTTCCTGAAGGTCTTCGTTCAGCGCATCGTCCTCAGAAAGATCAGCGCTCTCTTCAGCAGAAATGGCTTCAGCAGAAAAATCAGACGCGTCATCAGACGTTTCAGATTCGGCGCTGTCGATCAGATCGAATTTACCCAACAGTTCAGCCAAACGACCTTCCCAGGCATCCTTTTCTGATGTCAGTGCAGCGTTTTCATCCTTGAGCTGTTCAATTTCCTGTTTCAGGTCTTCGATAGTGCTTACCGCAGACTGAACACGTTTTTCCAATTCGTTTAGCAGATCCAGACTCATAACTAACACTCCTAAGTGCTTAATGTGAATAAGGTTTTATTCACAGGGCGCATTCAAACTTTGACGAATAGATAACAATTTACCGTTGAGCTAGAACGGAAACCGGCAGATAAAACTAATTCGGATAATTGCTTCCATTATAGGAGTAAGTATCCGGCGGAAAAAGCGGGTTTTACCACCGGACCGGCAATTTATGCATCAGACCTTAAAGCGTGACACCATGCCGTGCAGTTCTGTAGAGAGCTGAGACAGTTCTTCACTGGCTGCGGCGGTTTGATGTGAAGCAGCGGTAGAATCCCGGGTCACCTCGGCGATATTGACCACGCTCTGATTCATCTCATCAGCGGTAGCGCTCTGCTCCTCAACGGCGGTGGCGATCTGGCTGTTCATATCGCTGATCAGGGTGACATGGTGGGTCACCTGAGCCAGTGCTTCGCTGGTTTTGGCGCTTTGCTCAAGACCTGCCTGGGCACGCTGCTGACTGCGTTGCATCACGGTTGCGGCGTTACGGCTGCCTTCCTGAACCCGGGCGATCACTTCCTCGATCTCCTGAGTGGATTCCTGGGTTTTCTGGGCCAGGCTGCGTACTTCGTCTGCAACAACGGCAAAGCCCCGGCCCTGTTCACCGGCGCGGGCCGCTTCAATAGCCGCGTTCAGTGCCAGCAGGTTGGTTTGCTCTGCGATGCCTTTAATCACATCGATCACCAGTGCAATGCTCTGGGCTTCATTTTCAAGCGAGGAAACCACCGTGGCGGCATTCTCCACTTCTTCAGCCAGTGAAGCGATAATGCGATTGTTTTCCTGCAGAATCTGGTCACCGTTTTCAGACTCGTGTCTGGTCGTCTGCGCGGCGCTTTCAGCTTCTGAAGCGTGGCGTGCCACTTCCTGAATGGTGGCTACCATCTCGTTCATTGCCGTTGCCACATGGTCGGTCTCAGCCTGTTGGCGGATCATGCCGTCACTGGTGTGCTGGCTGGCCTGTGCCAGATTGTCTGCTTCCTGAGACACCTGATTCACCGACTGCAGCACCTGCTGAACCAGCTGCTGGAACTGGTTCATCATGCCGTTAACTGCCTGACCGATCTGGGCAACTTCGTCACTACCGTTCGCAGGAACTCTTAACTTCAGATCGTGGTTTTTCTCAATGTTATTGATGGTGTCACGCATCGCAGTCAAAGGACCTGTGATCGCGCGGGCCACCAGGAGACCCAGACCGACAACGGTTGAGATAATAACGAAGAGGCCGATGATCACCATAATCGTGTTGTTGTTATAGCTCTCTTTTAGGATCTGGCGCTGCTCGCCGGCAACTCTGAGCTGCAATGCCAGCAGTTCGGCGATCTTGTCGCTGATGGGATCAATGGTGGCATATAATTCACCATCGTACTGGTTCAGCTGATTCGGGATCATACCGGACTTGCCGGACAGGTAATTGCGCAGTTCAGCAATGGACTGGTTAGCAGGCTTGAAGAGTTGTTCCGCCTCTTTAACAAGGCGTGCTTCTTCGGGAGTTAGTTTCGTTGAGGTGTAGAGCTTCCAGTTATCGTCGATGCTCTTGGTGGCTTTATCGATACCGGAGACAGCATCTTCGGCTGTCATCTGACCGGCATTGGCCTTGTTAACAGCATCAATAATATACACTGCGTAATCGACGCTGATCTCGTACAGATGTTTTAAGGGAACAACGCGATCTTCATAGATGGTATCGACCCCTTTATCAAAGTGATCGAGTTCGTTTTTAGCCATAAAGAACAGGATTAAAAGCCCGGCGATGGGGATCGCCAACATGAGTGCCAGCTTCCTGCCGACCGAGAGTTGACTTAACATGATTGTTTTCCTCAAATGATGTGGAGTGGGCGTTTCTTATTGTTTTATTGATGCGCTAATTTAGTGCGTTTATGGTTTTTATTCTATCGTTATTAATGTGTATTTAGTATAGATCTATCGGTGTTTTATGGCAGGTCTGCAGATTATTTTTTTGATGTCAGTCTGTTTGAATATTATTTTAGACCAAGGTATAGCAAGGCCTGTGGTTATTCCGGAGAAATTGTCATGTTTGAATTGGCCTTGTATGAGCCAGAGATTGCACCCAATACGGGTAACATTATTCGGCTCTGTGCCAACACCGGTTGCCGGTTACACCTGATTGAGCCGCTGGGCTTTGATCTGGAGGAGAAAAAGCTGCGTCGGGCGGGGCTGGATTATCACGATCTGGCGCTGGTGACCCGTTATCCGGACTTTGATGCCTTTATGCAGGCGATGGAAGGTAAGCGAATCTTTCCCTGCACGACAAAGGCGAAGGGATACGCAACGGATATGAGTTTTCAGTCGGGGGATGTGTTGCTGTTTGGCCCTGAAACCCGGGGACTACCGGCAGAGGTGCTGGCGCAGTTTGATTCAGCGCAGTGGCTGAGGATTCCTATGATGCCCACCAGCCGCAGTCTGAATTTATCGAATGCGGTATCCATCATCACCTATGAGGCCTGGCGGCAGACCGGCTTTGAAGGTGCGGTTTAACGCGCACTGACTCTGAATAGCCTCTTGGGTGTATAAAAAATCCCGTCAGACATGTTCAGGCTGACGGGATTTTTTTGTATGGGCTGATCATCCGGCGGAGACTTAATGCTCTTCGTCTTCACCGCCGGTATCGAGGTTCAGCTCTTTGATCTTACGGGTCAGGGTGTTGCGTCCCCAGCCCAGAAGCTCAGCGGCATCACGGCGTCGGCCTGCGGTATGTTTCAGGGCGACCTCAATCATCACCTTTTCAAACTCAGGCACGGCGGTATCCAGAATCCCTTTGTGTCCTTCGCTGAGAGCATTATCTGCCCACATATGCAGGGCACTTTGCCAGCGACTGTTTCCGGCGCCTTCACTCTGTTTCTGTTCCATCAGTTCAGGGGGCAGGTCGTCCTGATGCACCTCTCGGCCTGAGGCCATAACGGTGATCCAGCGACAGGTGTTTTCCAGCTGACGGACGTTACCGGGCCAGCTGAGCTGCTGCATGTAGTCGATGGTTTCCGGCAGCAGAATCTTAGGTTCAACCCCCAGCTCTTTACCGGCTTTGGACAGAAAGTACTCGGAGAGTTTCGGAATATCTTCCCGGCGTTCGCTCAGTTTTGGCAGGTGTACCCGGATTACGTTCAGGCGGTGGAACAGATCCTCACGGAAGCGTCCTTCTTCCACCAGTGTTTCCAGATCCTGGTGGGTTGCGGCAATGATGCGAACATCAACCTGTACCGAGGTGTGGCCGCCAACACGATAGAACTCGCCATCAGCCAGTACACGTAACAATCGGGTCTGGGTGTCGGCTGGCATATCGCCGATCTCATCCAGAAAAAGAGTGCCGCCGTCAGCCTGTTCAAAGCGGCCACGGCGCAGGGTATTCGCTCCGGTAAAAGCGCCTTTTTCATGGCCAAAGAGTTCCGATTCGATCAGGTCTTTTGGAATCGCCGCCATATTCAGTGGAATAAAAGGGTTCTGTGCCCGGGGGCTGTGCTGATGCAGTGCGTGGGCGACCAGCTCTTTACCGGTGCCGGATTCACCATTAATCAGTACGGTGATATTGGAGTGAGACAGTCGGCCGATCGCGCGAAAGACCTCCTGCATGGCCGGCGCTTCACCGATGATTTCGGTGCTGGGCAGGGCTTTAACTTCCCCTGCCGGGTGCTCCTGCTCTTTGGCGTGGCTGATGGCACGCTTAACCAGAGCAACCGCTTCATCCACATCAAAGGGCTTGGGCAGATATTCAAAGGCGCCACCCTGATAAGAGGCAACGGCGCTTTCCAGATCTGAATGAGCCGTCATGACGATGACGGGTAAGGCAGGGTGCTGCTCCTGAATCTGAGCCAGCAGTTCCAGACCATCCATACCCGGCATACGGATATCCGTGATCATGGCATCCGGTGTTTCAGAACTCAGGGCTTTCAGTACCCCTTCGGCGCGCTCAAACACTTTGACGGACATGCCCTCCTGCTCCATCGAGCGTTCCAGCACCCAGCGGATAGAGCGGTCATCGTCGACAATCCATACGTTATAGGGTTTGGTCATTTTTCTGCTCCAACGGAATCAAAAGTCTGAAGAGTGTTTCCCCCGGCGTCGATTCGCATTCGATCAGGCCGTGATGCTGATGCAGAATCGTTTGGGCGATAGACAGGCCAAGGCCGGTGCCTTCAGCCCGCCCGGTTACCAGAGGGTAAAATAGGGTTTCCATCAGCTCCGGAGGGATACCGGGGCCGTTATCAATAATCTCAACCTGACACAGCAGGCGATGACGTTCTGCGCCCAGAGTGAACTGGCGTTTGGCGCGGGTGCGGAAGGTGATGCGCTTTTCCTGCTGATCGGTTTCTTCGAGTATCTGCATCGCATTGCGGACGATGTTCAGTGTGGCCTGAATCAGCTGCTCCTGATCGCCGGTCAGATCCGGCAGGCTGGGGTCGTAATCCCTTACCAGCTGGATACCGCCTTCCGATTCAGCAGAGACAAGGGCATACACATGCTCCAGCACTTTATGGATATTGAGCTGACTGAGGTTGGGCATCTTGCGTGGGCCGAGCATGCGATCCACCAGATTACGCAACCGGTCGGCCTCGCTGATGATTACCTCGGTGTAGTCTTTAAGGCTTTCTTCAGGCAGCTGGCGCTCAAGGAGCTGTGCTGCACCCCGGATACCACCCAGGGGATTTTTGATCTCATGGGCCATACCTCTTACCAGGGTACGCAGGGTTTCCTGCTGAGCCAGCAGTTCTTCCTCTTTGCTGATCTTCAGCAAGCGGTCGCGGGGTTGCAGCTCAACGACCAAACAGTAGCCCTCGGGTGTCAGAACCGGACTGACGGTGTAATCGACAATGTTTTGCACGCCATTCGGCAGCACAATCTGGCTTTCCCGTTTGGTAAACGGGTGTCCGGCATCGGCGGCCTGTTTCCAGGCTTCCGGTGTGCTGTCGTTTTCGATAAACAGCTGATCGACAGGCTGACCGATGGCGCGACTGGCTCCACAGGCAAACAGCATCTCTGCTGCCGGATTCAGGTAGGTTAAGCAAAGCTTATGGTCGACCTGAATAATGGCGGTGCTGAGATTATCGAGCAGAAGTTTATGATTATCGGTCATGCTCACGCTGTCCCTCCGGGACGTTGTCGTTTATGTCTCTGATAAAGTGAAGTAACAGCAAAAAACGCACCAGCAGAAGAAATTGTCTGTAAAAATAATTGCTTGGTGCGGCTGGTGGCGGGTGCAGGCCGTTCCTGTCTTCACCTATTAGGTATTACAGTTTGGATGGGCGGGTTATACGCACAACTATAGTGCATCGCTATGCCTTCTGCTGAAATTCACTGTGCCATCATTGGGCGTTTTTGGTTCCGGGCTTTTAGTGGCCGTTTATTCTTAGTCGTCTTTTCGGCTGCTGGTTGGCTCTTCGGCAGATAGGCTCATGAGAATGTGTGTACGGCTTTGCACTATTTTGGTGCTTTGCGATCTGCGGGCATAAAAAAACCCCTGCCGTGGCAGGGGTTAAGTCTCTTCAGAGAAGAGCGGTAGCTTGTCAGCTGATAATCAGCTTACACGCTGTAGTACAGATCGAACTCAACAGGGTGAGTTGTCATGTTTACGCGAGCAACATCTTCTTTGATCAGTTCCATGTAGGCATCGATCATGTCGTCGGTGAATACGCCGCCTTTAGTCAGGAACTCACGGTCCGCATCCAGAGACGCCAGTGCTTCTTCCAGAGAAGAGGCTACTGTTGGGATCGCCGCTGCTTCTTCAGCAGGCAGATCGTAAAGATCTTTATCTGCTGGGTCGCCAGGGTGGATCTTGTTCTGAACACCGTCCAGAGCAGCCATCAGCAGAGCTGAGAATGCCAGGTATGGGTTGGCGATCGGATCAGGGAAACGAGCCTCTACACGCTTAGCTTTAGGGCTGGAGGTGTAAGGAATACGCAGAGAAGCAGAACGGTTACGGGCAGAGTAAGCCAGCATAACAGGTGCTTCGAAACCTGGAACCAGACGCTTGTACGAGTTAGTACCCGGGTTACAGAAAGCGTTCAGTGCTTTAGCGTGCTTGATGATACCGCCGATAGCGAACAGCGCATCTTCAGACAGACCAGCGTACTGGTCACCAGCGAACTGGTTTACGCCGTCTTTCCAGTAAGACAGGTGAACGTGCATACCGGAACCGTTATCACCAACAACTGGCTTAGGCATGAAGGTCGCTGTTTTGCCATACGCGTGAGCAACGTTGTGAACAACGTATTTCAGCATCTGAACTTCGTCAGCTTTCTTAACCAGAGTATTGAAGGCTACGCCGATTTCGTTCTGACAAGCAGTCGCTACTTCGTGGTGGTGAACTTCAACGTCCAGACCGATCTCTTCCATCACGTTACACATAGTGGCACGGATGTCGTGTACGGAATCAACCGGAGGAACCGGGAAGTAACCGCCTTTAACGCGTGGGCGGTGACCCATGTTGCCGCCTTCGATCGCTTTCTCAGAGTTCCATGCCGCTTCTTCAGAATCGATTTTCACGAAGCTGCCGGACATGTTGCAGTCCCAGCGAACGTCGTCAAAGATGAAGAATTCCGGCTCAGGACCGAAGAATGCAGTGTCACCCAGACCGGTGGACTTCAGGTATTCTTCTGCGCGCTTAGCAACGGAGCGTGGGTCACGCTCATAACCTTGCATGGTAGCAGGCTCAATGATGTCGCAACGCAGAACCAGAGTTTTATCTTCAAAGAACGGGTCGATGAAGCTGGTGCTGTCGTCTGGCAGCAGAATCATGTCTGATTCGTTAATACCTTTCCAACCAGAGATAGAAGAACCATCAAACATCTGGCCGTTTTCGAAGAATTCTTCGTCTACATAACGGGCAGGAATGGTTACGTGCTGCTCTTTACCTTTGGTATCGGTGAAGCGCAGGTCAACCCATTTGATGTCATGTTCTTTGATCAGATTAAGGGTGTTCTCTGACATTGCTTGTCCTCCAATGGAGCTTTCGCTTGGTTGTCACAACATAGGTGTGAACGGTCAAAACTTGTGTGAACCGCCAAAGGGTCTTTGGCTGTTTGATCACTTTCGGTTGGAAAGGGGCTGCAAAACAGGCCTTTCGATTTACTTACCATGAAGCAAATTGAATGCCACATGGTGAAAAGCCTTAAAATCCAAGGTATTACGCAGCTTTGGCTGGTGACTCCGGATTTCCATGCATCCTTTTAAGACTTTCTTTGTTCTTCTTTGGTGCGCGAGTCAAAAACAATGCTCTATTTTGGTGCGTCTAGGTGTCGTTGACTTCGATAGTGATGATAATCTCATCTGAGGTTTCTTCGCTAGAGACCAAAGTATGACCATGTACGCGACACCAGGCCGGAATATCATGCATTGTGCCCGGATCGGTACAGTAGACCACAAGATGGTCGCCCGGTGACAGTTCGCTGATTTTATTCTGAGTGCGGATAACCGGAATCGGGCAAAGAAGATTGCGGGCATTTAATTCATGCTGGGCCATGATTTCTCTCTTGTTACTAAGGTGAGGCTGGAGCGCAGGTCCGGACGGAGCTTAACGGCCAGAGACGCGCTTTTATTGTGCAATGGAGCTTATTCTAGACAAAAAGACGAAAAAAAACGCACCAGTTTTTGCTGATGCGTTTTTATAAAGACGAAGGCCGGATCTTTTAGTGGATGTACCACTCTTCCGGTATGTCGTCCGCTGGCATCGGCGTTACATGTACCACCTGTGCAGGCTGGTTATGTTCGCGCACGACTTCAAGCGTTACTTTATCTTCGTTACGTCCCTGGCTGAAGCGGGCAACGATGCGTGCTGCCAGTTCCAGATCTTCCTCGGTCGGTGTGCCGTCGATCAGAGTCAGCGGACCACCGTGGCTGGTCGGATAAAGATAGGTGAACTGAGAACGGTAACCGCGCATAAAGTTATTCTCACCCTCTTCGCGGCTGACGATCAGTTTGAAGTTTTTCGCCGGACGGATGTGACGACCCACTTTCAGCAGCATGATATCGTCAACCTCGTAGCGGCGTTCGCCACGGGCATCCCACAGATCCTGCAGTTTCTTGCTGTAGCTGGCATCGGTCAGGAAGCAGCAGCCACCGGCTGGCTGAGACCACTCATCGATACCCAGCTTCTTCGCCAGTGCAAACTGAGGTTTACGGTTGCGGCCGCTGAAGTCGTACATATCTTCGCGCTTGATCCAGCCTTCACGCTCCGGGTGTGTTTCCGGCAGGTGCTGGGCACACAAAGGACGTACCAGACGATCTTCTACCAGAGATTCACGGGCGATAATCGGCATGGTGGCCTTACGCTGGGATTTCGGACGCTGGCCGATCACCTCGCCGGTTATGACAAAATCAAAGTCGTTGTCCTGACACCATTGCCATGCGCGGGCGACCATATCGATTTTACAATCCAGGCAGGGGTTCAGGTTCTGACCGTAGCCGTGCTTAGGGTTCAGTACGATATCTTTGTACTCTTCGGAGATATCGATGATGTGCAGCTTGATACCCAGTTGTTCAGCAACCCACAGAGAACTGTTCTTTTTCTGCTTTTCCTTGTCTTTCTTACGGATGGCGTGAGTGTGTCCTTCGACACAAAAGCCGGTGTAAAAGTTGATCCCTTCTACGTGAACCCCTTGCTCCTGAATGACTTTGGTAGCCAGCATGGAATCCAGTCCGCCGGAAATCAGAGATACGGCTCTGCGTTGTTTGGTCATGTCTCACCCGTTTTTAAAGCAGCAGTAAAATGTCGTAAGCGACAAAAAAGGCTGGATTTTACCGAATCGTGACGAGATAGAAAGTTAAAATAGCGACTTTTTACCCGCTGAGGCTGCCGCTGTTGTTGCGTGTATTCGTAAGCGGTTGTTTTTCTTAAAAGTTAGCGGGCTTTGGTGACATTATGCGGCGGATATCGTGTTCCGGCGAAGAAATTCATATAACCGAAACCGTAAAGTGTGTACAATTTCCAACCTTTTTATTTTTTACTTTGCTGCCTTTCGGGTAGCAAAAACTTCCAGAGATCTGGGCTCGCTCTTTAGGTTTGCTTTAGGGTTTATCTATCGTTTGGTGTGGCCGATCTCTTATTTTGAGCAGGCGAAATACTCCGAATGTCTTCAGATATCAATAAGTTACGCAATATCGCAATTATTGCGCACGTTGACCACGGTAAAACTACTCTGGTTGATTCTCTTCTTCAGTTCTCCGGTACGCTGGATCGTAAAGACGTTGGTTCCGAGCGTGTTATGGATTCCAACGATCAGGAAAAAGAGCGCGGCATTACCATTCTGGCGAAAAACACCGCAATCAAGTGGGAAGATTACCGGATCAACATTGTTGATACTCCTGGGCACGCTGACTTCGGTGGTGAAGTAGAACGTGTTCTGTCTATGGTTGACTGTGTACTGCTGCTGGTTGATGCGCAGGACGGTCCTATGCCTCAGACCCGTTTCGTAACCTCGAAAGCGTTTGAGCGTGGCCTGAAGCCGATCGTTGTGATCAACAAGATCGACCGTCCGGGCTCTCGTCCTGACTGGGTTATGGATCAGGTATTTGATCTGTTTGATAGCCTGGGTGCGACTGACGAGCAGCTGGACTTCCCGGTTGTATACGCGTCTGCACTGAATGGTATCGCCGGTGATGATCCTGAGAACATGGCTGACGATATGAAGCCTCTGCTGGACATGATCATTGATCGTGTACCTCAGCCGGATGTTGACCCTGAAGGTGCTTTCCAGATGCAGATCTCTGCACTGGACTATGACAGCTACGTAGGTGTTATCGGTATCGGCCGTATCACCCGTGGTCAGCTGAAGCCAGGCCAGCAGGTTGTGGTTAAGAACATTGCCGGTAACGAGCGTAAAGGTAAGGTTCTGAACGTTAAGGGCTACATGGGTCTGGATCGTGTTGACACGGATCTGGCGAATGCGGGCGACATCGTTTGTATCAATGGTATTGATGGCCTGAGCATCTCTGACACCCTGTGTGATCCTGAGCTGGTTGAAGCGCTGCCGCCTCTGACCGTTGACGAGCCAACCGTAAGCATGACCTTCCTGGTGAACGATTCTCCGTTTGCCGGTAAAGAAGGTAAGTACGTGACCTCCCGTAACATCAAAGAGCGCCTGGATCAGGAACTGATCCACAACGTTGCGCTGCGTGTTGCTGAAGGTGACTCTCCGGATAAATTCATCGTTTCCGGTCGTGGTGAACTTCACCTGTCGGTTCTGATTGAAACCATGCGCCGTGAAGGCTTCGAGATGGGTGTATCCCGTCCGGAAGTTATCCGTAAGGAAGTTGACGGCATCATGATGGAACCCTATGAAAATGTTGTGATCGACGTTGAAGATCAGCATCAGGGTTCAATCATGGAAGAGATGGGTCTGCGTAAAGGTGAGCTGACTAACATGGAGCCGGACGGCAAAGGTCGTGTGAAACTTGAGTTCACTGTTCCTTCCCGTGGTCTGATCGGTTTCCGTGGCCAGTTCCTGACGCTGACGTCTGGTTCCGGCATCATGACCAGCGTATTTGACCGTTACGACACGGTTAAAGATGGCGAGGTTGCCAAGCGTCAGAACGGTGTTCTGGTTTCTATGGTTAAAGGTAAGACACTGTCTTACGGCCTGTTTAACCTGCAGGATCGTGGTCGTCTGTTCCTGGGTCATGGTGCAGAAGTGTATGAAGGTCAGGTGATCGGCATTCACTCCCGCAGTAACGACCTGGTGGTTAACCCGACTAAAGGTAAGCAGCTGACCAACGTACGTGCTTCCGGTACTGACGAAGCGCTGACGCTGACTCCGCCGATCAAGCACACGCTGGAGCAGGCACTGGAGTTCATCGAAAACGACGAGCTGGTAGAAGTAACACCGGAATCGATCCGTATTCGTAAGAAACTGCTGACTGAAAACGAGCGTAAGCGCGCGAAGAATAAGTAAGCAGTTGCTGCTTCGGTTTTAACCGAAGTCTGCGCCGAAAGAGCCGTAGCGGTTATCCGCTACGGCTCTTTTTTTGGCCATAAAAAAGCCCCGGACAAACAAAGTGTTTGTCCGGGGCTTTTAGGTTTAAACCTCAGATCAGAGGTTTAAGCTTCCGGATTGATATCCAGCAGTTCCACTTCAAAGATCAGGGTTTCGTTCGGGCCGATCGGGCCACCGGTTCCGCCCGGGCCGTAAGCCAGGTCAGATGGAATGAAGATCTTCCACTTGCTGCCCACAGACATCAGCTGCAGACCTTCCTGCCAGCCCGGAATAACCTGATTCAGACCAAAGGTCACAGGCTCGCCACGCTTGTAAGAGCTGTCGAATACTTCACCGTTTAGCAGCTTACCTTCATAGTGCACTTTAACCTGATCGGTCAGGGCTGGTTTTGCACCGTTACCGGCGGTCAGAACCTGATACTGCAGACCGGATTCCGTGGTCACAACACCTTTTTTCTTGCCGTTCGCCGCCAGAAAATCCTGACCGGCTTTCAGGTTCGCTTCAGCGGCTTTAGCCTGAGCTTCCTGCTGTTCCAGCATCTTCTTCTGCTGGTAAGCCTGCATGGTTTCTTTAACTTCGGCTTCGGTCATCTTCAGATCACCGTCGGCGTACAGGTCTTTCACGGCCTGCGCCATCATGTCGACGTTCAGGTTGGTGAATTCCTGTTTCAGACGCTGGCCCATAATCAGACCCAGGCTATAACTCAGGCGATCCTCTTCAGTCGTTGGGGTAGTGTCCGCCATAACCGGGGCGGCCAGCAGGCTGCTGAGGGTCAGGGTGAGTAGCGCTTTTTTCATGAAAACTCCTTATTGGGGTCTGCGTTTGTTGTCCGGGGGTATGGTGTCAACGATACCGGGCCGTCCATTCGCTATTGGTTCTGCATCAGAGCGTCAATTTGTGCCTGACGCTCCTGAATAATGCGTTGTGTTTTTTGTGCCTGCTCCAGCAGAGCAGCGGCATCGGTTGGCGAGAGACCATCCTGAAGATCGGAGAGCAGATCCTGAGGACTTTTCTGGCCGTTGTCTGTTTGTACTCTCTGGTCGGACTCTTTCTGAGAAAAAGCGTTCCGGTCATGCTCTGTTTCTGTCGGTTGTGCCGGAACAGTATTAACAGGCTTTAGGGTAACATTTTCGCTCTTAATGTGTGCAGGGGGGATATCACTGTAATGCCACTGGCCTTTGTCGTCCTGCCAGCGATAAATCGATCCGTTTGTTGTCCCGGCAGGAGGAGTCTGATGTGACCCGGAAGAGGAACCGGTTAAGGCATTAAGGGATTCGGCCAGGTTTGCGGGAATTATTTCGGCAGGCACCAGATCGGTAACCTTTATCAGCGGCTGACCATCCGGTCCTTTAATAAACAAGGGAGCAATTACGGCACCGATAACCAGAACAAAAAGTAATTTGATAAGGAGTTTCAAAACAATAGCTGCCCTGCTGATCTCTGTTTGGATTACCGTTGAACTAGCTGTCGCTCAGATCAGAGGACAGACCGATAATGATAGTCTGAGCAATATCCTCATCAACGACCAGAGCCAGCAGGTTTTTAAGCTGTTGCTGAGCTGTGGCGGTCATTTTGGCGTCTTTGAGTGTGAAGCGGAGGTTGGTGCGCAGGGCGGTTTCCCGGTCGGTACAGGTCTCGATGCCTTTTTTCAGCGAATAAAGCAGGTAGAGCAGCGCCTGTTCATGTTGTTCAGCGATCAGCTCGGCATTAAGCAGGTGTTCGCGCATCTCTTTCAGATGAGGTTCAACACCGGACATCGGTTTCAGGTGGCGGCGTTGTTTGCGCAGCGGCACCACAAACTGATTGTGCCAGCCAAGAACCGGTTCAACCTGTTTTAGCCAGTCATCGGTGAAGCAGACGTTTTGTGTACTCAGCCAGCAGCTGAACAGCAGCTGATTAACCATGACGCCCTGATGGTCCTGCAGGTAAATACAGGCCGACTCTACACTTTCAAGACGATAGAGTTTCGTAGAAAAACGCCAGAATGGGTTATCATACGCCAAGGTAAGTTCTGACATGGTTGCCGGCCTCCGGGCTCATCATTATTCTTTTTGTTTTGCGCGATCTGATCCAGGCTTCAATTCCCGCACGCTACAATTTTTGACAGTAAAATCACATGATTACATTAGAAGGCCTGAGCCTGCAACGGGGAAGTCTCTCTCTCCTGCAAAATACCTCCCTGATTATCCACCGTGGTCAGCGAATCGGTGTTGTTGGCTCCAACGGTGCCGGCAAGTCCAGTCTGTTTAAACTGCTTTTAGGTGAGTTGCATCAGGATGCCGGTGAGCTGCTGATTCCGGCTCAGTTACGTATCGCCCATATGGCGCAGGAAGTTCATGCCCGGGATAAAACCGCGCTGGAATATGTTCTGGACGGCGATAAGCCATTGCGCAAAGTGCAGGAAGATCTGGCTAAAGCGGAAGCAGAGGGTGACAATCATGCTATCGCCCGGCTGCACGCGGAGCTGGAGACACTGGATGGCTACACGGCTCCCAACCGGGCAGAACAGCTGCTGTTAGGTCTTGGTTTTACTATGGAGCAGACCCAGCAGCCGGTACAGTCCTTCTCCGGTGGTTGGCGTATCCGTCTTAATCTGGCGCAGGCGCTTTTGATGCCGTCGGATCTGCTGCTGCTCGATGAGCCCACCAACCACCTGGATCTGGATGCGACCCTGTGGCTGGAAAACTGGCTGCGTCAGTACCCCGGCACTTTGCTGCTGATCTCCCACGACCGGGATTTTCTGGATAGTGTGGTGGAGCATATCGCCCACTTTGAGCAGCAAAAAATTAACCTCTATCGCGGTAACTATTCTGCCTTTGAGGTGATGCGTGCGCAGCGTCTGGCACAACAGCAGGCGCAGTTTGAGAAGCAGCAGACCCGTATCGCCGAGATCGAAAACTTTGTCCGTCGTTTTAAAGCCAAGGCGTCCAAGGCCAAGCAGGCGCAGAGCCGTGTGAAAGAGCTGGAGCGTATGGAGAAGATCGCTCCGGCCCATGTGGATTCCCCCTTTCAGTTCACCATTCCCTGCACCGAGAAGACTTCGTCACCCCTTTTGGTGATGGATGATGCCAATATCGGTTACGGCGACAGCAGTGTGATTCTGAATCAGGTGAACTTCACCCTGCTGCCGGGGATGCGTGTCGGTCTTCTGGGGCCGAACGGTGCCGGTAAATCGACCCTTATTAAGACGCTGGTGGGCGACCTGCCCGTGGTCTCCGGGATCTACACGCCGGGTGAGAATCTGCAGGTGGGCTACTTTGCTCAGCATCAGCTGGAGTCGCTGGATCTTAAAGCCTCGGCGCTGCTGCATATTCAGCGCCTGTCGCCGAAGGTGTCCGAGCAGGAGATCCGCAACTACCTCGGTGGCTTTGGCTTCCGGGGTGATGATGTGGAGACGGAAGTGAATCGCTTCTCCGGCGGCGAGAAAGCCCGTCTTGCGCTGGCGCTGATCGCCTGGCAGAAGCCGAATCTCCTGTTGCTCGATGAGCCGACCAACCACCTGGATCTGGAGATGCGTCTGGCACTGACCTTTGCTCTGCAGGAATTTCCCGGTGTCGTCATTCTGGTATCGCACGACCGGCACATGCTGCGTAATACGGTTGATGAGTTCTGGCTGGTGTGTGATGGTGCGGTGCAGCCGTTTGAGGGCGATCTGGAGGATTACCATGTCTGGCTGAAAAACCGGACGCTGGCGCTGCAGAGGGGGCCTCAGGGTGACGGCTCTGATACAGACTCCGCAGCACCTGTCGAAGAGAAGCGGGACCGGAAAGAAGAGCGCCGCCTGGCGGCTCAGCGTCGTGAGCAACTGCGGCCGCTGAAGAAAAAGGTCGATAAGCTGGAAGCAGAACTGGATAAGGTGCAGGCCGAACTCAGCAAGATCGAGCTGGAACTGGCGGAACCTGAAATTTATCAGGATGAAAATAAAGACCGGCTGCAGGTGCTGCTGAAAAAGCAGGGTGAGCTCAGTACCGCTTCTGAAACCATTGAGGAGGAGTGGATGCTGCTGTCGGAAGAGCTGGAAGAGGCTCAGGCTGAGCTGGAGATCTGATCGGCTGAGCATTCGTTCCTGTGAGAACGGGATCAGAGCATTGTTTACCAAAAAGGGCGCTGATATCAGCGCCCTTTTGGTGGGTTTATTGCGCTCTTAACTGCGGCTTAATCAGCTGTCGTTATAGGACATCTTGATGCCCATGCCGCCATCGATAACAAAGTTCTGGCCGGTGATGAAACCGGCTACATCGGTCGCCAGATAGCAGACCATATAGGCAACATCATCCGGTTTGCCGATACGGCCAACAGGATGCTGGGCCAGATCGGACGGCGAGTGAATCGGTTCAATGCGGGTACGGGATTTCTGCCAGTCGCCCACCTCGATCCAGCCGGGACTGATGCAGTTAACGCGAACTTCGCCGCTTAAGCTGATCGCCAGCGAGTGAGTCAGGGAGATAACACCGCCTTTACTTGCCGCGTAGGCTTCGGTATCCCGCTCAGACTGATTGGCCCGGGTAGAGCCGATATTGATAATACTGCCCTGTTGTTCCCGCAGGTACGGAACCGCATGTTTGCTGACCAGAAAAACGCCGGTCAGGTTCACATCCAGATAGCGCTGCCAGTCTTCCAGTGAAAGATCTTCAATCGGGTCATTGAAGGGAGTGGACAGGCCTGCGTTATTGACCAGAACATCCAGTCGGCCAAACTCACCAATGATCTCCTGAATGCAACCCTGAACCACGGGCTCATCGGCAACATCCAGAGAGCAGGCTTTAATGGTGCCCAGATCGGCATAAAGCGCGGCGGTCTCGTCGGCGGCTTCCAGGTCGATATCGGCACAGACCACAATCATGCCCTGATGCAGTAAGCCGCGGCAGATCGCGCGGCCAATACCCTGACCTCCACCGGTAACCAGTGCTACTTTTTTTGATGCGGAGTGTTGTGTCATATCTCTGCCTTTGGCGTCAGTGAGTTGCTCAGGTTTCCAGCAGGAAGGTCACGGGGCCGTCATTTAACAGCTCAACCTTCATATCGGCACCAAAACGACCGGTTGCAACGATCGGGTGGAGGCTCTTGGCCTGCTCAACAAAATAATTGTACAGTTCCTCGCCTTCGGCCGGTGGTGCAGCCGAAGAGAAGCTGGGTCTCAGACCCTTTTGGGTATTCGCGGCGAGGGTGAACTGGGAAACCAACAGCAGGCCACCTTCGACATCGGTGACACTGAGATTCATCTTCTCATCCGCGTCAGCGAAAACCCGGTAAGCTAGCAGTTTTTTCAGGAGGCGGTCGGCGTCTTCTGCCCGGTCACCTTTTTCCACGCCGATAAAGACCAGCAGGCCTTTATCGATCTCACCTATGCACTGCTGATCAACTTCAACCTTTGCCCGGGCGACCCGCTGAATCAGTGCTCGCACGCTCTACTCCTTAATAATACCGCAGTCATGCGTCCCTTAAGACGGCATGTAAAAATCATTGATGGGGCTATCTTACCCCATCTGTACGGTGGAGCAGATGCCCAAAAAGAGAAAAAGTCGATTTTATACCGGATAACAGACTATCGGTTCAGCAGGTTTCTGATTTCGATAATCTGGTCTTTTGCATCCTCCAGAATCTCCAGCCGCTGCTGGTTGGTCAGAGGGCCGGGTGCGATTTTTTCATAGGAGGGGACCTGGCTGATCGATGGCGCAGAGGGAGAGCGGTCGCTCATGGCGATGCTGTGCAGCCGGGCCAGAATCAGAATATCCGTCAGGGTTGCTTCGGTGGCATTCGGTTCATAGAACCAGGTATCAACGTGCTGAACGGCGGTGATCAGAGAAACCGGCAGATTCCAGCGGTGCAGAATCATCGCCCCTGCCTGCCCCCGTGACTCCTGCATGATCTGATCAAGATAGTCCGGGTCGTTCGCCAGTTCCGGATACTTGTCGGCAAACTGAATCAGGGGCAGCTCGCCGATATTGTGCAGAAGACCCGCCAGCAGCGCTTCTTCCGGCGGAATGTGGGTGCACTTCTTCGCCAGTACGAAACAGATCGCAGCCAGCTGTATGCTCTCTTTCCAGCTACGCAGCTGACGTTTTCTGACCCATTTGGCCGCCGGAATCTGATGCTGGTCCTGTAGGGCAAAGGCGAGTACCAGATGGCGTGTGGCGTTAAGGCCCAGACGTTTAATCGCTTCTGATAGCTGGCTGATCTGGCCCCGGCCACGGTAAAGCGGGCTGTTGGCAAGCTTGAGCAGTCGGGCGGCCACAGAGGCATCGGCGGCAACGAGTGAGGCCATGCGGTCAACGTTGAGTTCTTCATCAACGATGATCTGGCTGACCTTCTGCGTGACCTCCGGTAATGCCGGCAGAGAGAGCTGGTTTTGCAGTAACGAGCGGTAAAACTGCAGAACCAGAGGATGACTGTTGTCGTTCGCCAGTACTTCGGTCAGAGGCAAAGAAGGATGGGTGCATTCCGCCTGCAGTGACTGCAGCAGCTCGCTGTCGATAAGGAAATATTCAACCGGGGTCTGAGAGACAATGCGGTTCGGGCTGGGTCGAAGGTTGAGCAGACTGAAACGGCTGCGGTTATCACCGGCAGACAGTGTGATTTCGCTGCTGTCTTCGCCAAAGATGCTGACCCGGCCGCTTAACAGAAAGAGTTCTTCGGTACGATTATCACCCTTGGGGCTTAATTCCTTACCTTCGTCCAGGCGGCAGAGTTCGATGCGATGACAGAGCAGGATCAGGTGTTCATCAGAAAGTTTGGCAAAAGGAACAAAAACGGCAAGACGTTCCGGGGAAAGAGCATGTGTCTGCATGGGGATCTTATATTATCGCTTTCGGGCTGGTGTCACGGTTAATCAGAAGCGCGGGCTAATGAGTGTTTTTGTTACCCGTAAAGCCGAATCCCTGCGGCATGACCGGGTGTTGCTGTGAGAAGGTCAGAAATGACCACTTCGCAGCATCACCAGTGTACAGCTTTCCTGCCAGGAGATACCTGCCTGAGTCAAAGCCTGCTGCAATTCCCAGGATTCTGTTCCCGGATTGAAGATAACGCGGCCGGGATTCAGCTGAATAATCTCATCAACCTGCTCTGCCAGCTGCGAGGCATTGCGATAGAGCGACAGCGTATCGACGGGCTGATTAATATCGGACAGTTGGTGAACACAGGGCTGCTGTTCAATCTGATCAAAAGCGGGGTTCACCGCGGTAACCTGATGCTGGTGTTCTGTCAGCAGCCGAACAGCCTGATTGGAATAGCGTTCTGATTTAGGGCTGGCTCCCAGTACCACCACATGCTGGTGGGCGGATGGTTGTTCGGTCATCGCTTGCTCCTTGGGGCCTTGGTTGATCAGCTGTTTTTAGTCTGATCATCCTGTTGCTGGGGTGGGGCTTGCTCCGGGGATTGAGCACCGGAGCTGGCGTTGTTCTCAACATTCTCAGAGGACGACTCAGCGCTTTTATCCTTTTGTCCCTGAGACGTATCCGCTTTGCTCAGTGTGGTGTTGCCGGTTTTCAGGTTCTTGGCTTCCGGTGACGGGGCGTCGGATACTTCAGCGGCATCGTCGGCTTTGTTGTCATTCAGTTCCTGTTCGAGATCTTCGACATTAGGGTCCAGATCAAGATCAACCATCATCTGATCTTCCCGCTCTTTGCGGAAATACTCTTCAGCGGCTTTGCGGCATTCGTCGAGATATTCGTGATAGAGGGCAACATCCTGAAGCGTTTTCATATTACTCATCAGGTTGTGCTCTTTCGACATCAGGGCGATCCGGCGAAACTTGCGGGCTCTCAGGCGCGGATTGTGGTGCACCAAAGGGTAGATACGGTGGATAAAGCCCCGCTTGCCTTCAATCTGTTGGATGTACTCGGTCACGCTGTTTTTGATACGGCGACGTTTGGCCAGAAGTTCCGGATAACGGGACAGTCCGGGCAGAAAGTGCATCATGCCGGTGCCGTGACTAAGCCAGAGTACAAAAGCGATGCCGCCGGATATACCACCGACCCAGGGGTGTACCAGGTTCAGCAGTGAGCTGGTAAAGAGAAATACCGAGATACCCAGACCGAAAAACCAGCCCATACGGGAGCGCCGGGCCGATTCTATTTCAAAGTCGGAGGGGTATTCGTTGAGGGACAGCAGCTCGTAATCAAGGGTCTCAAGATCCTTGTACAGGTTTTCGCGCTCTGCTTTGATGCGGGCTTCTTCCGCTTTTTTGCGCTCATCCTGCTTTTTTTCAGCTTGCTTGGCTTCCCATTCAGCCTTGATCTTGTCGCGCTCGCGTTCCGCTTCCTTTTCGGCCAATTCAGCAGGCGTCATTTTATGGTGCGCAGGGTATACCCCTGGCACTGACGGCAGGTCTTTAGGTGTATCTGCTGAACTAGCGCCGGGCGCTAAATTTTTCTCATCCATTTTATCTTAAGCAGGCTTGTAAAAGGTTGGGAGTAACGAAGCCATATTAGCGCCGACTGCTCCTGAAAGACTGTTTCACGTTGTAACATCATGAGACTTTGTGTGATCGGGATAAAGTCTGTCAGCCCTGATGATTTGTTCTTTGGATTCAAAAGGTAATCTAACTGTCCTGAGCCTTAGTTTAAAGCAAAAAAAGCCCTGACATGAATAATTCTTGTCAGGGCTTTTTACCTGTCATGGGGGAAACGGTTACTTGGTTCGGCAGGTGTTCAGACCGATCAGCCGGTATAGCGGACAAAAACCAAGCAAAGCAGTCAGCAAAGGCACAACACCGATCCAGCCCCATGGTGTTTGCGGGCCAACAAAAACAATGGCGATAAGAGCAAGACCCACCACGATGCGTAGAATTTTGTCGACAGAGCCTACGTTTTTCATAAGTCATTCCCTTCTGTTTTAGATTGAAAAATCACATTACAATAGATTAGCTTTTTTTGATATTCGGTGGTTAAAGCGTAGTCTTTTCTTTCCCACTAAAAAAGCACTAGAGTAGCGCTATTTTGTAACGGGGAATGACCGTGACCTCAGGGAGAGATTTATGCTTTTAGGCCGACACTCCAGTTTTAAAGCGTACTGGCTGACACAGTTTTTCGGTGCGTTTAACGATAACGTTTATAAAAATACGTTATTGATTCTGTTCGCTTACGGCATCCTGACCGTTCCCTTGGGTAATGTCGGTCTGGTTAATAATCTGGCGGCTGCGATTTTTATTCTGCCTTTTCTGCTGTTTTCATCCGTGGGAGCCAATCTTGCGATCCGGCATGATCATGCGCTGCTGATGCGCAGGCTTAAAATGGCAGAGTGCCTGATTATGTTGCTGGCAGCCTTGATGCTCTGGTTGGATCAGGGCGCGGTGTTGCTGGTTCTGCTGTTTCTGATGGGGACTCAGTCGGCGCTTTTCGGACCGGTGAAATACAGTATTCTGCCGGCCTGGTTTCGTGACGGTGATCTTATCTCGGCCAATGCTTGGGTTGAGCTGGGGACGTTCCTGGCTATTTTGCTGGGGACGTTGGCAGCCGGTGTATTGCTGAGCAGCGAGTTGGATCTGGGTGTTGCTCTGGCGGCAAAAGATCTGGTGGCGATAACCATTGTCGGGCTGGCACTGATCGGTTTTTGGCAGAGCCGTAAGATCCAGCCGCTGGATAATGCTCAGCCAGCATCGGAACCCCTGAGTTTCAGTGCTACTCTGAAACTATGTCATCGTCAGAAAGAGGGCTTGTATCTGGTCTGGTCGATCAGCTGGTTCTGGTTTGTTGGCGCAACGCTTCTGACACAGCTGCCTGCGTGGGTTGAAACCCGGTTGGGAGCTGAGCCCTGGGTTGTTTCTCTGGTGCTGGGCTTTTTTGCCGGCGGTGTGGGTGTGGGTTCTCTGGCGAGTCGGCCGCTGCATGCCAAAATGCGTTTTACCGGTTTGTATTGGCTGGGCAGTATTGCTATCGGGTTGGGGCTGGCGTTGTTGGCTCTGAGCACGCAACTGTATACAAGCCTCATCGCCTTCAGCATTATGGGTATCGGTGGCGGTTGCTATGCCGTGCCGCTTTATACCCGGTTGCAGCAGTCCTCTGGTGAGTCCTGCGCTTGGCTGATCGCAGCCAATAATATCTATAACGCTATTTTTATGATTGTCAGCGCGGTGTTGGGAATGCTGATACTGGGCGTGTTGCAGCAAAGTATCAGTCACCTGCTCTGGCTGACGCTGGTGTTGCATCTGATGGTGGTAGTACTGTTTTATAATCGGCTATCCCGGCATTCGGGTAGTGTTGATGACCGGTCGGCGTAATGTTTTTATCTGCTTCTGACCGGAACGGTAACAAGGCTGAATATGGCATTTGAGATAGATTCCCGGCGTCTGCCGGGGTTACAAACGGTAGGTATGCTGGCGGTTGTGCTGTTCTTCAGCCTGATCGTCAGCGGGTATTTTCTCTTTACCCTTCATGACCAGAAACAGCAGCAGCTGGAGAGACTCGAACAGGAGATCCTTGAGCAGCAGGAAACGCTGCTGCAGTCTGAGCTGAATGCTACGGTCAGTTATATTCAGTACATGCGTACCCGGACAGAGCAGGTTCTGAAAGACGAATCCAAAGTCTTTGTTGATCAGGCGATTGCGGTCGCCGAATCCATTTATAACGAATCCAAAGGGCGGTTGCCTGAGTCTGAAATTAAACATCTGATTCGTGAATCTTTACGCAACATCCGTTTCTTTGATGGCCGGGGTTATCTCTTTATTGATGATCTGGACGGTCTTTGCATTCTTCTGCCGACAGCGCCCCAGCTGGAAGGCAAATCCCTCTATGATAATCGCGATGATACCGGGCATTACATCATGCGCGGTCTGATCGATGCTGTGCAGAATCAGGAGCAGTCAGGCTTCTCCCGCTATCGCTGGTATCCACCGGGCAACAAGCGCTTCATGGAAGATAAGATCGCCTATGTCCGTCTGTTTGAGCCCTACGACTGGATCATAGGAGCGGGTGATTATCTGTACCGGATTGAGAATGACCTCAAGATGGAAGCTCTGCGCCGGTTAGAAAACTTCCGTTTCGGAGACAACGGTTATATCTCAGTGCTGGATATGCAGGGACAGACTCTGGCAAACACGGCATTAAGTGTTCTGGCGGATACGCCGGTGAAACGGGATCTGCAGCAAACCGCGATTGAAAGCATCATGAATGCGGCGGCAGCCGGCGGCGGTATTATTGAATATAACTGGTTCTATCCCGATGGCCGTGGGCCGGTGACGAAGCGTTCGCTGGTTAAAGTGGTGCCGGAATGGGACTGGATACTGGTTGCGGGTATCTATCCGGATGATCTGGCTCCGATGCTGAAAGAGCACAAAGCAAATCTGGACGCTGAAAGCCAGGATGCGATAACAACCTTTATGCTGATGCTGGCGATGAGCCTTCTGCTGACGCTGATTCTGGCGCTGCTGTATTCCCGCTGGCTGCGGAAGCTCTTTATTAACTACGAGCAGGATATTGAATATCAGAAAGCTCAGCTGATGGATAACAGCCGGGAGCTGGAGTTGTCGGCTCAGGTGTTTAAGAACGCAACGGAAGGCATCGTTATTACCGATGCCCGTAACCGTATTCTGGCGGTAAACCCTGCTTTCAGTGAAATTACCGGTTACAGCGAGGCTGAGGCCCTTGGGCAGAATCCGTCGTTTATGGCTTCCGGCACCCATGATGAGCGCTTCTATGAGGATATGTGGTCCCGTCTGAGTAAAACCGGACAATGGCAGGGTGAGGTCTGGAACCGTCGTAAAGATGGTGTGCTTTTCCCTGAATGGCTCTCGCTCAGCATGGTGAAAGAACATGGTGAGATCAAAAACTATATCGCCACCTTAAGTGATATTTCACTGCGAAAAGCCAATGAGAAACGTCTGCGCTATCTGGCGGAATACGACTCCCTGACCGATCTGCCTAACCGTCGCCTGCTGGCAGACCGTGTGGATCAGGCGATCCATTTTGCCCGCCATAACAAGATTCATCTGGCTCTGCTGTTTGTGGATCTTGATCGCTTTAAAAATGTGAATGATTCACTTGGGCATGAAGTGGGTGATCGCCTGCTTTGTGCGGTTGCCAAGCGCCTGACTGATCTGGTGCCGGATGGCGTGACCGTCAGCCGTGTCGGTGGTGATGAGTTTGTTGTACTCATGCCGGAGCTGGAGCATCCGAACGAGGCTGCGGTGCTGGCGCGGGAGATAATGCAGCAGGTCGGACAATCCATTGAGCTGGGTAATCACCAGCTGACCCTGACACCCAGTATTGGTATCGCACTTTATCCGGGAGACGGGCTGAACTTCGAGATGCTGTTCCGGAATGCTGATGCGGCGCTCTATCATGCTAAGGGTCAGGGGCGTAATCAGTATCAGTTCTTTACTCAGCAGATGAATGACGATGTATCCCATCGTCTGGTAATGGAGAACGCCCTGCGCAAAGGCATTGCTGAGGGCGAGCTCAGGTTGGTGTATCAGCCTCAGTTCTGTATGGAAAGTATGCGTCTGAGAGGCGTTGAAGCTCTGGTTCGCTGGCAGCATCCTGAACAGGGTCTGGTGCCACCGGACTTCTTTATCGGCTTGGCCGAAGAGTCCGGCTTGATTCTTGATCTGGGCGAGTGGGTGCTGCGGGAGGCCTGCACTCAGGGGCAGCGATGGCGTGATGCCGGTTACCCTGATATTGAAGTCGCGGTCAATGTTTCGGCGCTACAGTTCCGGCAGGGGCTGGCTGATCAGATTCAGTTTACGCTGAAAGAGACCGGTTTCCCGGCGGGCAATCTGGTGGTTGAGGTGACCGAAAGCATTCTGATGCAGGGTGCGTCTCAGGCTGTGGATATTCTGACGGAGCTGAAAGCGCTGGGCGTCTGGATCTCGCTGGATGATTTCGGCACCGGATACTCGTCGCTGTCATACCTGAAACGATTCCCGCTGGATAAGCTGAAGATCGATAAAGCCTTTATCACGGATCTGCCGATGGATCCGGATGATGCCGCTATCACCAGTGCGATTATCGGCCTGGCTCAGAATCTTAACCTGCTGACCGTGGCTGAGGGTGTGGAAACAACCGAGCAGCTGCATTACCTGCAGGAGCAGGGCTGTCATATCGCCCAGGGTTTCCTGTTAGACCGACCGCTCTGGCCGGATGATATGGAGGCGCGCCTGAAAACCGAGCAGCGCCGTTTAGCCGCACAGCAATCATCCGACGGTAAGTAGGCCTAGGCGCTTACGCTGTCTGTTGCAACAGAATGGCAGTACAGGGGCGGCTGATCAGAGGTGGATGGTCAGAGGTGGGAGAGTTTTGCCTGATTATCAAAACGGTGTTTGGTGGTCAGCAGCTCGGTTTCATTCATCGGTTTAGCCAGCAGGAAACCCTGTGCTTCGTTACAACCCAGCTGGCGGATGATCGCCAGCTGCTGCTCGGTCTCAATCCCTTCTGCGGTCACGCTCAGATTGAAGTTGTGAGCCAACTGAATGATGGTCTGCACAATATTCCGGTCACTTTCATCATCGCTATCCAGTCCCTGTACGAACGCCTGATCGATTTTCAGGGTATCCGCCGGTAACTTCTTCAGATAGGCCAGAGAGGAGTAACCGGTGCCAAAGTCATCGATGGCGATGCGGGTGCCACGTTCTCTGATCCGGCTGAGCTGACTGATTGAGTGTTCAACATCTTCCAGCATGCTGGTTTCCGTCAGCTCGAGTTCCAGCATCTCCGGCGGTAAACCTGAGGATTCCAGACAGCGATTTACGATGTCCGGCAGATTCGGCTGGCGCAACTGGCGGGCGGAAAGGTTAACGGAGATGCGCATCGGATGGCCCTTTTTAAGCCATTGGCTGGCGTAGATGCAGGCCCGCATCAGAACCCATTCTCCGACAGAGGTAATCAGCCCCATCTCTTCAAGCACCGGAATAAACTCACCCGGGGAGATCATCTTGCCATCGGCTTTGATCCAGCGCAGCAGTACCTCGGCACTTCTGATCTGGTTGCTTTCCATATCAACCCGGGGCTGGAACACCAGATGAAACTCTTTGTGCAGCAAGGCCTGGCGAAGCTGGTTCTCCAGTTTGACGCGATGCTGGGTTTGCAGGGTCAGGTCTTCGGTGAAGAAACCAAACGCCTGATCATGATCTTTGCAGCGGTGCATGGCGCTGTCGGCCTTATTCACCAGCTCATCAAACTGATCGCCATCATAAGGGTACAGGGTGATGCCCAGGCTGACGCTCATAAAGAGTTCTGCCTGTGTCAGCTCAAAGGGCAGTGCCATCACCTGTTGGACCTTCTGCGCCAGATGGGCCGCCTGATCCGGAGTTTGCACCTCTTCTGCCATCACCATAAAAGCATCACTGCCCAGTCGGCCGACAAAGTGTGATGGTAAGGCTTTGCGTAAGCGGTTGGCGGTCATGCGCAACAGTTCATCACCGGCCAGACGGCCGAGGCTGTCGTTAATACGGCTCAAGCGGTCAAGATCCACCAGAAACAGCGCCATCGGTGTTTTGCGCCGCTGCATCACATGCTGTTCAAACTGTTCTGAAAGTCGCTGCCGGTTCGGTAGGCCGGTCAGGGTGTCAAAGCGACGAAGATAGTTAAGGCGTTGTTCGCTGTTGATCAGGTCGGTGATATCCCGCCCTGTTGCAACAAAATGGCTGATCTGGCCGTCTTCATCACGAATCGGCGTGATGGTTTTTTCTTCGTGATAACGCTCGCCATTACGGCGGCGATTGATAAAGATGCTGCGGTAGCTTTCACCGGCACGCAGGGTTTTCCACATCTCGGCATAAAAGGCTTTGTCATGCTCGTCTGAGCTGAGGATGCGGGGGTTGTTACCCAGCACTTCCGATTCGCTATAACCGGTCTGACTCATAAAGGCCGGGTTTACATACTCAATGCTGCCATGACAGTCGGTGACCATGACCATATCTTCGGTCTGCTGCATCGCCTGATGAAAGTGAACCGGCAGGTGTTGAGCCGCTTCATACTGAGTGACATCTTTCAGGGTGATCTGCAGCAGTTCATCGGCCAGATTGCTGGTGGACAGCGGCGACATAAACACCTGAACGCGTTTCTGGTGTTCGCCATAGTTAAACGTCAGGCTGAGTTGTTCGTCGCAGAAGCGTTGGCATGCCTGCTTCAGGCGTTTGCTGTGATCAAGGTCCAGACGCTTAAAGAGTTCGTTGCCGGAAAGGGGATGGCTGATTGTCGGCCCGTAAGTGAGCAGGTGACGGGCGGCCTTGTTGGCGTATTGCAACATGCCATGGCGGTCTGCGATCAGGGTCGGGATGCTCAGATTATCGAGCACAGCCAGCTGGGCTGAATTTGAGGAATTTAAAGAGGTTTTTTTCGCGTTCATGAGGCCCGTTGATTCTCATCAGTAGGCGATCCTGTGCCTCTTTAACTGATCCTAGTGATTACCCTAATACCTATAAAATATCAGGCTTCAGGTCTGCATCATAGGGGAATGTGACAGGTATTTTATAGCCTTGTTTTTAAAGGCGATTTTTTCGTGTTTCACCCTTCTGTACCGGTTTCAGGCAGAAAAAAGCCCGGTGCTTTTTATCGTACCGGGCTTTCAGAGCGCTCTGGGGGAGGTTAGCTGCTGCGCTTAACCGCCATGTCTGCAAACAGCGCCAGGCGCTCTTTGAATGGCGAGTCCGGCAGGCAGCTCAGGCTGGCTTTGGCCTTGTCAGCCATCTCCAGTGCTTTCTGTTCGGTGTAGTCCAGTGCGCCGGTTTTGTTGATGATCTCAAGAACAGGCTCAAGGAACTCAAGGCCGCCTTTGCGAACCGCTTTGCGGATCAGCTTGGCTTCCTCCTCGGTGCCCACCTGCATCGCACGGATCAGCGGCAGGGTTGGCTTGCCTTCTGCCAGATCGTCACCGACGTTTTTGCCCATGGCTCCGGCATCACCCTGGTAATCCAGCAGATCGTCCTGCAGCTGGAACGCCAGTCCCAGATAGTTGCCGTAGTCTGCCATCATCTTTTGCTGTTCTGCATTCGCGCCGGACAGAATAGCGGCAGACTCCGTTGCGGCTTCAAACAGCATGGCGGTCTTGGCCTTAATCACTGTCATATATTGTTCTTCAGTGATTTTCGGATTGCGCACGTTGGTCAGCTGCAGCACTTCGCCTTCCGCGATCACGTTGGTGGCGTTGGCGTAGATTTTCAGAATATCCATGTGGCCGATGTTCACCATCAGCTCGAAGGCGCGGGTATAAAGGAAGTCACCTACCAGAACGCTTGGGGCGTTACCCCATTTGTTGTTGGCGGTATCCCGGCCGCGGCGCATGTCGGATTCATCAACGACGTCATCATGCAGCAGAGTAGCGGTGTGGATAAATTCCACCAGTGCAGACAGCGGGATGCGCTTGTCGTCGTTGCACTCCAGTGCTTTACAGGTCAGCAGCACCAGCAGAGGACGCATGCGCTTGCCGCCACTGTCGACGATGTATTCGGCGATTTTTTCAACGAGAGGCACCCGGGAGTGCAGTTGGTCGATAATGTAGGTGTTCAGTGCGGCGAAATCGTCCGCTACCAGATCGTGGATGGCGCTCTTTGGCTGCATGTCAGGACTGCTTTTTCTCGTTGATGAACTCAAGGGTGTCAGATCGCCCGAAAGGGCTGCATGAATGCTATTGGGCAGGGGGTAGGGTGTCAAGAAAAGCACCGGTATCCGGCCTTTTATAATCGGTCAGCGCCGGGTTTTGCTGAATTATCAGATTGTTGCCGCACACTGGCTGTTTTTCCCGGAACTTATCCGTTAAAAACGCCCGCTTTAGGTTGCCGTTGTCGGTCTCTTGCTATAAAATTCGCGCCCTGCTTAGTTACCGTGAGCAAATTGCAGGTTTTAACCCTTTTGTTCCGGTCTTTGCTCCCTGTCCGATAGTTGCCAGAGCGCTTCTATTCAAAGCAGGTAAGTAAGAAGCATCCAACTCACTAAGCACTGCTGTTTTTTGGAGAACAAGCATGTACGCAGTTATCAAAACTGGCGGTAAACAGTACCGCGTTAAAGAAGGCGATACCCTGAAAATCGAAAAGCTGGAACTGGAAACCGGTTCTACTGTAGATTTTGATCAGGTTCTGCTGGTTGCTAACGGTGAAGACGTAAAAGTTGGCGCTCCTCTGGTTGATGGCGCTAAAGTTTCTGCTGAAGTTGTAAACCACGGTCGCGGTGATAAAGTTACTATCATCAAGTTCCGTCGTCGTAAGCACAGCATGAAGCGTCAGGGCCACCGTCAGTGGTTCACTGAAGTAAAAATCACCGGCATCGCTGGTTAATTTTTACTAAACCAATTTCAGTTTCGGTCAGGCTCAACAATCACTCACGGAGTGGAGTCTGCCCGGCAAGATCAATTTAACGAGGAAGTACTCATGGCTCACAAAAAAGCTGGTGGTAGTACCCGTAACGGTCGCGATTCCGAATCGAAACGCCTTGGTGTTAAGCGCTTCGGCGGTCAGGTAGTTAAAGCTGGTAACATCATTGTTCGTCAACGTGGCACTAAGTTCCACGCTGGCGTAAATGTTGGTATGGGCAAAGATCACACTCTGTTTGCAACTGCAGACGGTGTAGTGAAGTTTGAAGTACGTGGTCCGAAGAAACGTAAGACTATTACGATCGTACCTGCGTAAGACCGAGTTAATCGGTTGAAAAAGCCTCGCCGTGTGCGGGGCTTTTTTCGTATCTGCCATAATTTAATGGTGCTCTGTTCAGTTTGATAAGATCAGAGGATTAGCGGCAGACCCTGCAGCGCTGAACTGCAGGCAAGCGTTTCCATCGGCACCGTTTAATCTGAGGTGTCGAATACCTGCATCGGATAACTGAGTCAGATATCTTACATACAGGGCTTTTCTACGGCTGGATGAACAATCGGTGGGATACTCGTGTCGCCCGGCAACCGCTTGTCGGTATGCGGCCCGATGACAGATCCGCAAGGGTTAGCTGATGAAAAGCTGGAACAACACACCAGATTAAGAGTGCATAAGCATGCAGTTTGTAGATGAAGCAAGTATTCACGTTGCTGCCGGTAAGGGTGGTAACGGTTGTCTGAGTTTTCGCCGTGAGAAATATATCGCCAAAGGTGGTCCTGACGGCGGTGATGGTG
The DNA here is from genome assembly GCA_048264105.1 of Oceanospirillum sp. Lineage (GTDB taxonomy): Bacteria > Pseudomonadota > Gammaproteobacteria > Pseudomonadales > Halomonadaceae > Oceanospirillum. The sequence goes on along the minus strand of JBLXDJ010000003.1, from coordinate 343,699 downwards.
GTCATGGTGGCGACGTTATCCTTGTGGGTGATGATTCCCTGAATACTCTGATCGACTTCCGCTATCAGCGCCGTTACCGCGCTGAGAATGGTGAAGGTGGTCAGGGTCGTCAGTGTTCCGGTAAGGCTGGTGAGAATCTGTATATTCAGGTGCCGGTCGGTACCACAGTTATCGACGAAGACACACTGGAAGTACTGGGTGATATCACCGAGATCGGTCAGGAGCTGACCGTTGCTCAGGGTGGTCGTCGCGGATTGGGTAATACCCGGTTTAAAACCAGTACCAACCGTGCGCCGCGTAAAACCACTAACGGTACACTGGGCGAAGAGCGTAATCTGCGCTTTGAGATGAAGGTGATGGCTGATGTGGGTCTGCTGGGTCTGCCGAATGCCGGTAAATCGACCCTGATCCGTTCTGTCTCTGCGGCTAAGCCGAAAGTGGCTAACTATCCGTTTACCACGCTGGTGCCAAACCTTGGTGTCGTAAAGCTGGGCCAGTTTAAGCACTTTGTTATGGCGGATATTCCCGGCCTGATCGAAGGCGCGTCGGAAGGTGCGGGCCTTGGTTTCCGTTTCCTGAAGCACCTGACCCGCGCCCGTCTGCTGCTGCATCTGGTGGATGTGGCTCCGTTTGATGAGTCGGATCCGGTTGAGTCTGCTCAGGCGATCATCCGTGAGCTGGAGCAGTACAGCCCTACTCTGTCCGAGCGTCCGCGCTGGCTGGTGCTGAATAAGCTGGATCTGCTGCCGGAAGATGAGCGTGATGCCGTTTGCGAGCGCATCATCAGCGAGCTGAACTGGGAAGGTCCAGTGTTCCGTGTCTCTGCCATCAGCAGTGAAGGTACTCAGGCTGTTTGTCAGCAGATCATGAACTGGATCGATGAAACCCGGGAAGCACAGGCAGAAAACCCTGAGCTGGCGGAAGAAGAAGCTGAAATGCGTGAGCGCATGGAAGAAGAAGCCGTTGCCCGTGTTGAAGCCTATCTTGAGCGTCGTCATGGTCGTAAAGCACCTCAGGTTGCCGCTGAGGAAGACGATGAAGATGACGACGACTTTGATGACGATGATTACGATGTAGAAGTTGAGTACGCCAAGTAAGGCGTACCTGTCGTCTTCGCAGGTATTCACTGTTTTTACAGGTTTACATCGTTACAGGGTTGCAGAGCTACAGGCATTGGCTGCTGTTGCAGGTTGTAGAGAACACAAGATCAAGCGTATTTCCGGTTAGGGTGTCATGGATTAATTGTCGTCGGAGTGACGGCAGCTTTGAATGATAAGGCCAGATATAAGATGTCTCAGCGTGAAAAGCTGGTGCGCGCCAAGCGCATCGTAGTAAAAATCGGCAGCGCTCTGCTGACCAATGATGGCAAGGGTCTGGATCTGCCCGCGATTACCGCCTGGGTTGATCAGATGGCGTCGTTACGTCAGCAAGGTGTTGAGCTGATTCTGGTCTCTTCCGGCTCGGTGGCTGAAGGGATGAGTCGTCTGGGACTGACGGAGCGTCCTTCAACACTGCATGAGCTACAGGCTGCGGCAGCTGTCGGTCAGATGGGGCTGGTTCAGGCCTATGAAACCCAGTTTATGGGGCATGGCCTGAGAGCTGCGCAAATTCTGCTAACCCATGATGACCTCTCTAACCGTAAGCGTTATCTCAATGCCCGTAGCGCCGTTAAAGCGCTGTTGGGTCTGGGTGTTGTGCCGATTATCAATGAGAACGATACCGTTGTGACCGATGAGATCAAATTCGGTGATAACGATACGCTGGGTGCGCTGGTGGCGAATCTGCTTGAGGCTGATGCGCTGATCATTCTGACTGACCAGGAAGGTCTGTTTACCGCGGATCCGCGTTCAAATCCTGATGCGACGCTGATTGAAGAAGCCTGGGCGGATGATCCTGAGCTGGCTGAAATGGCCGGTGATGGTGGTCGTCTTGGTCGCGGCGGCATGATTACTAAGGTGCGTGCGGCAGGCCTTGCGGCGCGTTCCGGTGCAACAACGCTGGTGGCCAGCGGTCGTCAGCCGGATGTTCTGCTGCGGGCTGTAGCCGGTGAATCAATCGGTACGCTGTTTCTACCTAAAGATACGCCGTGGGCTGCCCGTAAGCGCTGGCTGGCGGGTCATCTGCAAACCCGGGGTACTCTGGTACTGGATGATGGCGCGATCCGTGTTTTGCGGGATAAAAATACCAGCTTGCTCTCAGTAGGGGTAAAGCGGGCGACTGGCCGCTTCCGTCGTGGGGATATGGTGCAGTGCGTCAGTGATCAGGGCGAGCTTATAGCCAAAGGTCTGGTCAATTATGATCACGAAGATGCATTAAAAATCCTCGGTCAGCCAAGTAGTATGATAGAATCCCTGCTCGGTTACGTCGCCGATCCTGAGTTGATCAACCGCGATAATCTTGTTCTGGTGTGAATCAGAGCCTAAAAAACCGGGCTTTTTTATGGCTCGCATAGCCTTTGGCTGGCGGCTGTAAGAAAAAAAGAGTGCTAAATTGTCAAAAAGGCTGTTCATACCCTTCGGTTTACCGTAGAATGCGCACCCCTAAAGACATTAGACTTTAATTCGTGGAAAACGCAATACTGCGTCTTTCAATTTAATTATACCGATTTCTCCAAGGAGCTTAACGGTGGCGAATATCGCATCTGCAAAAAAACGTGCACGCCAGGCTGAAAAGCGCCGCAATCACAATGCAAGCCTGCGCTCCATGGTGCGCACTTATATCAAGCGCGTTGTTGCGGCAGTTGAAGCGGGTGATCACGCTAAAGCTATGGCAGAGTTCAATGCAACTCAGCCAGTAATTGACCGTATTGCTGACAAAGGCATCATCTCTAAAAATAAGGCAGCTCGCACCAAGAGCCGTCTGAATGCGCGAGTTAAAGCTCTGGCTGCATAATTTTAGAGGTTTTACCTTTAGAAAAAACCGGCTTAGGCCGGTTTTTTTGTGCCTGAAATTTGGTAAACCTCGGTTATAACACTCTTTTTGTCGATTATTGGTCTCTTTGATTGCAGGGTAGCGTAATGGCAGAACAGGATCCCCAGAACTCCACAGGTTCGGCAGCATCAGTCGGGCCGGGCAAAGTGGTTAAAAAGCCGGGACTTTTGCGTTCAGGCGCGTTAGTCAGTGTCATGACATTGCTCTCCCGCGTGCTGGGGCTGATGAGGGATATTGTTATCGCCGGGCTTTTTGGCGCGGGTGCCGGAGCGGATGCCTTCTTCGTTGCCTTTAAGATTCCGAACTTTCTGCGACGGCTGTTTGCCGAAGGAGCCTTTAATCAGGCGTTTGTACCTGTCCTGTCAGAATATCGTAGTCAGCGGGATCAGAAGGCGGTGCGTGGACTGATCGACGCCGTGGCGGGTACGCTGGGGCTGACTCTGACGGGAATTACCCTGTTGGCGATTGTCGCCGCGCCGATACTGGTCTGGGTCTTTGCGCCGGGCTTCAGTCAGCTGCCGGAAAAGCAGGCACTCACCGCCGAGATGCTGCGTATTACCTTCCCCTATCTGCTGCTGATCTCTCTGACCGCCTTTGCCGGTAGTATCCTCAACAGCTATGACCGTTTTGCCATTCCCGCCTTTACCCCGGTACTGCTGAATCTTTCTCTGATCGGGGCTGCACTCTGGCTGACGCCTTATATGGACGAGCCTGTGATGGCGCTGGCCTGGGGTGTGCTGATTGCTGGTTGTGCTCAACTGTTTTTCCAGCTGCCGTTTCTGGCGCGTATCGGCCTGATGCCCCGTCCCAAAGTACGCTGGAAGGATGAGGGCGTACGTCGGATTATGAAACTGATGGCACCGGCCTTGTTTGGTGTCTCGGTCAGTCAGATCAACCTGCTGCTGGATACGGTGCTGGCGTCTTTCCTGATCAGCGGTAGTGTTTCCTGGCTTTATTATTCCGATCGTCTGGTAGAACTGCCCCTGGGGGTTTTCGGTATTGCGGTCGCCACGGTGATTCTGCCCAGTTTGTCCACCAAGCACGCTGAAAAGTCCGGTGAAGCCTTTGCCAAAACACTGGATTGGGCGGTGCGTATGATCCTGCTGATTGCCGTTCCGGCGGCGCTGGCTCTGGTGCTGCTGGCGGAACCTTTGCTGTTCACGCTGTTCCAGTATGGCGCCATGACGGTGCATGATGTGGATATGGCGGCGCTGAGTTTGCGCGCCTATGCCATGGGCTTGCTGGCCTTTATGCTGATCAAGGTATTGGCACCGGGTTTTTACGCCCGTCAGGACACAAAAACACCGGTGAAGATCGGTATTATCGCCATGGTCGCCAATATGGTCTTTAACCTGATGCTGGTGTTCTGGCTGGATCACGCCGGGCTCGCATTGGCGACCTCTTTGTCTGCATTCCTGAATGCCGGACTGCTCTGGCTGACCCTGCGCCGCGAAGGTGTTTTTGTCTGGCAGCCGGGCTGGGGTCGTTACTTATTGCAGCTAATTCCGGCGGCAGGCGTGATGGTTGCTGTGCTGATCTGGCTGATGCCGGCGGTTGGTGAGTGGGCCGGTTTTGGCTGGCAGCAGCGTGTACTCTGGTTGGGTGCTTTGGTGGTTGCCGGTGGCGGTAGTTACCTTCTGATGCTGGTTTTGGCCGGTATGCGTTTACGTCATATTCGCCATTAGTCCAGAGTTTTCCTCACAGGTGGATAATCCGTGCCAGAAGGGATGCAGTAGCGTGTAATTTCGCTATAATCGGTCTCTTTTAGAAAATTCGTATGCATAGATAATCGGCTGTCTCCGCCGGCATACGGGTAAGCATTCTGAAGAACCAACAGCGATTCAGCTGACTGACCACTGGCCATGAGCAACTGGAGTAAAATGAAACTGATACGGGGTTTGCACAATTTACGGACGGAACATCAGGGCTGTGTCGCCACAATCGGCAACTTTGATGGTGTGCACCTTGGGCATCAGGCTATTTTGCGACAGGTAAAAGCAAAGGCGCTGGAGTTAGGTGTGCCGTCGGCGGTGGTGGTTTTTGAACCTCAGCCGAGAGAGTTTTTTGCCTCCAGTCAGGCTCCGGCCCGTTTGACCCGTTTTCGTGATAAGGTCGAGCGTTTGGCTGCTCAGGGGATCGATCGTATTCTCTGCCTGCCGTTTAATCAGAAACTGGCCAGTCTGTCCGGTCGTGAATTTATCGACCGGGTGCTGATTCAGGGCCTAGGCGTTCGCTATCTGGTGGTGGGCGATGACTTCCGTTTCGGCTGTGACCGGGCGGGAGATTTTGCGCTTCTGCAGCAGGTTGGACAGGAACAGGGCTTTGATGTGGTGAATACCACCACCTTTGAAGTTGAGGCCGAGCGGGTCAGCAGTACCCGGATTCGTACTGTTCTGGCGGGTTCTGATTTTGTCCTGGCCAATAAACTGTTGGGCGTGCCGTATCAGATCAGTGGTCGCGTGCTGCATGGTCGCAAGCTGGGACGCCAGTTAGGCGTGCCCACTGCCAATCTTTCGCTGAAAGACAAACAACCGGCTCTGCATGGTGTCTATACCGTTCTGATGAGTGGTGGCGATGGCCTGTTGCATAAAGGTGTCGCCAACATAGGCAACCGCCCGACAATTGATGGCGTCAGACCTGCACTGGAAGTGCATCTGTTTGATTTTAATGGTGATCTGTACGGGCAGCGTGTACAGGTGACTTTTTGCAGTAAGTTGAGAGACGAACAGCGTTTCTCTGACGTTGCCGCCCTGCGGGAGCAGATCATGAAGGATCTGCAGAATGCGCGGGATTATTTTGAACAGCATGCCGATCAGGGAATTCCCCTGGCCAGTGGTATGCCCGGCTGATCTTTCAGTCGATGTCAGAGTGAACGCCGCTGCTGACATAGAGAAACAAACCCTACTTCCCTGATACTGGGTCAACCGATAGCCCCGTACCGGATAATTTGACAAAGAGCAGCGATTCTTAGCCATGAGCGACTATAAACATACACTCAATCTTCCGGAAACCGACTTCCCGATGCGCGGCAATCTGCCAAAGCGCGAGCCTTCCCGTCTGGCGCGCTGGGATGAAATCGGCCTGTACGAGAAACTGCGTAAGGCTGGTGAAGGTCGTCCAAAATTTGTTCTGCACGATGGCCCTCCGTATGCGAATGGCAACATTCACATCGGTCACGCAGTCAACAAAATTCTGAAGGATATGATTGTTAAGTCGCGCACGCTGGCGGGTTTTGATGCCCCTTACGTGCCGGGTTGGGATTGCCATGGTCTGCCGATTGAACACAAGGTTGAAACCCTGATCGGCCGTGCCGGTGACAAGGTGCCTTACCGTGAATTCCGTCAGAAATGTCGTGATTACGCTGCTGAGCAGGTAAACGGTCAGAAAGCTGACTTTATCCGCCTGGGTATTCTGGGTGACTGGGAAAATCCTTACCTGACCATGAATTACCAGACCGAAGCCGACATCGTGCGTGCTCTGGGTCGTATCGTGGAAAACGGCCATCTGGTGAAAGGCTACAAGCCGGTTTACTGGAGTGTGGTGGGTCAGTCTGCTCTGGCAGAAGCTGAGGTTGAGTATCAGGATAAAACCTCTATCGCGCTGGATGTAGCGTATACCTTTATCGATCAGGCGAAAGCGCTGGAACTGTTCGGCAATCCGGCAGGTACTGGTGATGTGGCGGTTGTGATCTGGACCACCACGGCCTGGACGCTGCCAGTCAGTCAGGCGGTATCCCTGAACGCAAATCTTGATTACGCGCTGGTACAGCTGCGTGATCAGCGCTTTGTGCTGGCCGCAAGCATGGTGGATGACATCATGGCGCGCTGGGGAGAAGACAAATATGAAGTACTGGCGACCGCTTCCGGTCAGGCGCTGGAAAAACAGCTGCTGAAACACCCGTTCTATGACAAGCAGGTGCCTGTGATTCTGGGCGACCACGTCACCACAGACGCCGGTACCGGTGCGGTGCACACCGCACCGGATCACGGTATGGAAGATTTCGTGGCGGGTAAAGCCTACGGTCTGGGCACGATCAATCTGGTGCAGGCGAACGGCGTATACAGCGATGAAGCAGGCGAGTTTGCCGGTCTGCACGTGTACAAAGCTGATGAGCCGGTGATGGATGCGCTGACCCGTGAAGGTAAGCTGGTACACCACAAAGCCTTTGAGCACAGCTACCCGCACTGCTGGCGTACCAAAACACCACTGATCTACCGTGCGACCCCTCAGTGGTTCGTCTCGATGGAAGAGAAAGGTCTGAAAAAAGACGCGCTGGAAGCGATCAAGGGCGTGCAGTGGTTCCCGGCGTGGGGCCAGAACCGTATCGAATCCATGGTTGAGCAAAGCCCTGACTGGTGTGTCTCCCGTCAGCGTACCTGGGGTGTGCCGATCACGCTGTTTATCAACAAAGAAACCGATGAGCTGCACCCGAATACGCCGGAGCTGATGGAAAAAGTCGCTCTGCTGATGGAAAAAGAGGGGATGGATGCCTGGTTCGAGCTGGATGCAGCCGAGCTGCTGGGCGATGAAGCCGACCAGTACTACAAAGTAACCGATACGCTGGACGTATGGTTTGATTCCGGTGTGACCCATCACTCGGTATTGCGCCCTCGTGAAGAGCTAACTTTCCCGGCGGATCTGTATCTGGAAGGTTCTGATCAGCACCGTGGCTGGTTCCAGTCGTCTCTGAAAACCTCGATCGCGATCAACGGCTGCGCACCATACAAGCAGGTGCTGACCCACGGTTTCACTGTGGACGAGAAAGGCTACAAGATGTCCAAATCTCTGGGCAACGTGATCGCACCGCAGGAAGTAACCGACTCTCTGGGTGGTGACATCCTGCGTCTGTGGGTTGCTGCGACGGATTACTCCGGCGAGATGGCGGTATCCAAGCAGATTCTGCAGCGTACTGCTGACTCTTACCGCCGTATCCGTAATACCGCACGTTTCCTGCTGGCCAACCTGAACGGCTTCAACCCGGAAACCGATATGGTGAAACCGGAAGAGATGCTGTCACTGGATCAGTGGGCGGTAGATCGTGCGCTGCAGCTGCAGGGTGAACTGGAAGGTGCTTACAACGAGTACCACTTCCTGAGCATCTATCAGAAGGTGCATAACTTCTGTGCGCAGGATCTGGGTGGTTTCTATCTGGATATCATCAAAGATCGTCAGTACACCACGCAGCCGGACAGTCTGGCTCGTCGTTCCTGTCAGACCGCTCTGTACCATATCATCGAAGCGCTGGTACGCTGGGTGGCACCGATTCTGACCTTCACCGCAGAAGAGATCTACGAGAACATTCCGGGTCAGCGTGAAGAGTCTGTTTACCTGACCACCTGGTATGACGGTCTGTTCGAAATGAAAGCCGACGGTGAGAAAAACCGTGATTACTGGAACCGCATCATGGATGTGAAAGAGGCGGTGAATAAGTCTCTGGAAGATGCTCGTAATGCCGGTACGGTTAAAGGCTCTATGGCGACAGAAGTAACCTTGTACGCTGATGCAGAACTGAAAGCCCTGATTGAAGGTCTGGGTGATGAGCTTCGTTTTGTACTGCTGACTTCTGATGCCCATGTGGCGGATCTGGCGGACGCCGGTGATGCGGCAGACACCGAGCTGACCGGTCTGAAGGTCGCGGTTAAAGCTTCTGAGCACGCTAAGTGCGGTCGTTGCTGGCACCACCGTGAAGACGTGGGTCAGAATGAAGAGCATCCTGAACTGTGTGGCCGCTGTGTCACCAACCTGCCGGAAGGCGAAGGTGAGCAGCGTCAGTTCGCTTAAGTCGCGAGCTGGGTTCAGGAACGGAAACGTCTGAACAAGGTCATTAAAGGGAATTCAGAGGCGCCTGCGGGCGCCTCTGTTATAAACAACAGACTTAAAGTGGCGGCCGGGAATCAGAATCAGGCATGAATCAGGAAAATGAAAAAAAAGGCAGTCAGCTGAAGTGGCTGCTGCTGGCAGTGTTTGTCGTGGCGGCGGATCTGATCTCCAAGGCCTGGGTCAGCGGAAGTTTTAACTATGGTGAGCGCCTTTATGTCTTGCCGGTGTTTGACCTGGCCCTGTTACACAATACAGGTGCAGCTTTCAGTTTTCTGGCCGGTGAGTCCGGCTGGCAGCGCTGGTTTTTTGCCGTTATTGCCGTCGGCGTCAGTACGGGCCTGCTGATCTGGCTGGCAAGGCTTAAACGTCATGAAACCTGGCTGGCCTGTGCGCTGGCTTTGGTTTTGGGTGGTGCTCTGGGCAACCTGCATGACCGTATCCTATTGGGCTACGTGGTGGATTTTCTGCTGTTCCACTGGGACAACGCTTACTTTCCCGCCTTTAATCTGGCAGATGCGGCGATCACCTTAGGGGCCGGTATGCTGATTGTGGATATGATCCGCAATCCGGAAAGTGGCAAAAAAACTGAGGGTGCCTAACGGGCTGCTAAGTCCGGTTTCCCTGCGATAACGAATTCAACAGGCTGTCTGATCGCAGCCTGCCATGCTGAGCTCAGGTTCAGCCTGACTAACGAATAAGGTAATTGAAGAATGAGTGAACAACAGATCGGTCCCGGCAAACAGGTTACCCTGCACTTCGCCCTGAAACTGGCTGATGAAGGCGCAACCGTCGACAGCACGTTTGATAAAGACCCTGTACGTCTGATCGTGGGTGACGGCAATCTGCCGGAAGGTTTTGAAAAGCCGCTGCATGGTCTGACGGCAGGCGCTAAGCAGGAATTTGATATTGCACCGGAGCACGGTTTTGGTCAGCACAACCCAAGCAATGTTCAGAAACTGCCGCGCAGTCAGTTCTCTCCGGATCTTAATCTGGAACCGGGTCTGATGTTGAGTTTTGCTGACAAGGCAAACGGTGAGCTGCCGGGTGTGGTGGTTGAGTTTGATGATGAGCAGGTTTCTGTCGATTTTAACCACCCTCTGGCGGGTCGTGCCCTGAAGTTCGAAGTGGAAATTATCGCGGTAGAAGATGCCCCGGAGCAGGCTACAGAAGCGTAACCGGTTTCTTTTATCCTGACCGACTGTACAACTGATTGACTGTTAAAGAGCGAACCCCATGTCAGCAACCGAAGTAAATCCGGCACAGATGCAGATCAAACTGGCCAATCCCCGTGGTTTTTGCGCCGGTGTGGATCGCGCCATTGAGATTGTGAATCGTGCTCTGGAGGCCTTTGAGCCACCTATCTATGTGCGTCATGAAGTGGTGCACAATAAGTTTGTGGTGAATGATCTGAAAGAGCGCGGGGCCATCTTTGTGGATGAGCTGCACGAGGTACCGGATGACACCATTGTGATCTTCAGTGCCCATGGTGTTTCTAAGGCGGTGCAGGATGAAGCGGATCGTCGCGGCCTGAAAGTGTTTGATGCCACCTGCCCGCTGGTAACCAAGGTTCATCTTGAGGTGTTGCGTTACAGTAAGCAGGGGCAGGAGTGCATCCTGATCGGCCATCAGGGGCATCCGGAGGTGGAAGGCACCATGGGCCGTTACGATACCACTGCCGGTGGCTCTATCTATCTGGTGGAAAATGAGGCTGATGTTGCGAATCTTGAAGTGCGTGATCCGTCCCAGCTGGCATTTGTCACCCAGACGACCCTGTCGATGGATGATACCGCACGGGTGATTGATGCTCTGCGGGCTAAGTTTCCTGAGATTCAGGGGCCGAAGAAAGATGATATCTGCTACGCCACTCAAAACCGTCAGGATGCGGTGAAGCAGTTGGCAACAGAGTGTGATCTTGTTCTGGTGGTGGGGTCACCCAACAGCTCTAATTCAAACCGGTTGCGGGAGCTGTCTGAGCGCATGAATACTCAGGCCTATCTGATCGACAATGCCTCTGAGATTGATCCTGTCTGGCTTGAAGGTGAGCCTAAAATCGGTATCACGGCCGGGGCATCTGCCCCTGCAATTCTGGTGCAACAGGTGATTGATCGTCTGAAAGAGCTGGGGGCTGCTGAGCCGGTAGAGCTGGACGGGCGGGAAGAGAATGTAGTGTTTTCGATTCCGAAGGAACTCCGGCTGACAGATATCAGTCAGTAGTGCGGTGATCATCTGCTGAGCGATGTGATGGCCGCAGACGAAACAAAAAAGCGCAGTCTTGTTTATTTACAAGCCTGCGCTTTTTTCGTTCTGTACCCGGTCAGCAGGCTATATCTGCTACCAGCAGTTTACCGGGGACTTCGTTTCTCCGGATGCGGACTTGGTCAGCACTATGCTGCCGCAACCGGTATCGCCTGTCTGAGAACCTGTCGCTGTTGCGGTTATTTTATAACCTGTTGCATTGGCATCGCTGACAGCTAGGGTGTAGAAACCCTCGCTGGAACCGGTGGACGTATTGAGACCGGTACTGCCCATCTCATTGCTGTAGCTGTTGTGGCTGGCGCGCCAGTTTTCCTGTGCTAACTGAATTCGCAGAATGGCCGTGTGGGCATCAGTTCTGCGGCTTTCAAAGGCGTAGCTCTGATAGGAGGGATAGGCGACGGCTGCCAGAATACCAATAATGGCAACCACAATTAGAAGTTCTATCAGGGTAAATCCGTTTTCTGGGGTTTTGGAATCAGGCATCTGCGTTCCCTTTTAATCCTGATCATCGGGTAAAAACGAACCCGGTTGCGATGGCAGGCACCGATGATGAGTGCTTGTTAATCCAATGTCTGCGTGGCATGTTAAGACAATTATATGGGAAAAAACAGAGGCTGATATGAGAGCGCAGGGATTCACTCTGATAGAGCTGCTGATTACGCTGGCCATCGTTGCCATTCTTGCGGCGCTTGCGGCCCCTAATATGGGCGAATATATAGAGCAGGAGCGGGTTCGCGGGGCGTTGATCAATCTGAAGCAGGAGCTGGCTTTTGCCCGTTCAGAAGCAATCAAACGAAATACGACAATTTTTGTTTCCGCCGCTGAAGGTGCCAATTGGTGTGTTGGAATTAGCCTGTCTGCCGGTTGTGATTGCTCGTCATCAAACCCCACACAGGCCGACGCCTGTACTCTGCCGGTGAATGGAACACCGGTGATCCGTCACCTCACCAGCAACGATTATTCCGGTGTGACTATGGATGACAGCTATAACTTCAGCTTTGATGGTGTACGCGGACTGGCTTCCGATAGCGACACATTTGAACTCTCTTCGGATAACTTTGCGGGCGGTGTTGTCGTATCGACCTTAGGGCGTGTCAGAGCTTGTGGTGATGTGAGTGGCATGGAGGGCTGCTAGGTGAAAATTCGAAACAACAGGCCCCGTCAGTCAGGGTTTACTCTGCCGGAGCTTCTGATCTCTCTGGTTCTTGGCCTGACGTTGGTCGGGGCTGTGATGTCAGCCTATCTGACGACGCTTAAATCCTCAGGTGACAACAACGAACAGGCACAACTGAATCATAACCTCAGAGCCAGTCTTGATCTTATTCTCAGTGATCTGAAGCGTGCCGGTGGTTTAGCCGATAGTACGCTTCCTGCCACTATGGGTAATCTGCAAACCCTTTATCGTGATAATCCTTTTACCGATGCGGTCAGTAACCTGACGTTGTGGAACTGCAATGCCGCAAATGAATGCTCCTGCGTGACCTATAGTTATGATCAGGATGGTGATAATGATCCCTATACTGGCGGTATGAATCACTATGGTTTCAGCCTCGATGATACTCAAAGGCTAAGGCTGCGAAGGGGAGCGACAGTGACGGCTGCGGGCCCCCATCCGGGCTGTGACTATGCAGTGGGTAATGTTTGGGAATCCCTGACTGAAGACGATATTCAGATTACTCAATTTATCATCAGCTATATCGATGGCAACGGTAATATTCTGGCAGAGCCCGGCGCGATTAATATTCCGGATGGCGACCCCTGTGTCTCGGGAGATACCTGTATTGAAGAGCGCAACCTTCAGGTAACCATCAGCGGTACTAAGGATGAGTTCTCCTTAACGGTGACCGGAAAAGTGAGGGTACGTAATGACCGCTACTTTATTAAGCCCTAGCTCTAGCCGTAATCGACAAGCCGGTGTCGCAACCCTGATGTTTGCGGTTGTGCTTCTGATCTCTCTGACCGTGATCACCTTTCTGGGGGCCAGAACCCTGCTGACCGAGCAGGCGATCTCTGCCAATGAGTATCGCAGCAAGGAAGTAGGCTATGCAGCGGAAGCGGCGCTGGAGTACGGCATCGCCTGGCTGGATGCCAATGATCCCTCATTTGATAGCTGGAATGCCGCCGACCTGGATGGTGATGGCACCACCTATAATGATCTGAGTGCTGATGACACAACAATCGTCAGCGGCAGTGATACTTATACGCTGGCTGTCAGCTATCTGAGGGAGTGTCTTGATGATCCTGAACCGGCTGACCGTGCCGACTGCGGGCAATGGGTTGTTGAGATAACCGCGCAGGCAACGGCTGTATCGGATTCTGACCTGAGCCGGACACAAAGGATTCGTGTGCTGCAGACGCCAAACTCCACAGATCCTGCCCAGACCGATTTTATCCGGATACCGGGCAGTTGGCGGGATTGGTGATATGGGGCGCATAGGCAGGAATACCATGGACGGGTATGAGGGCAAACTGATGAAGAAAAAACAGACAGGCATGACGCTGATTGAAATTCTGATCGTTGTGCTGGTGGTTTCTGTCGGTATGGCAGCAACAGCGAAATTTCAGGGGGAGTTACTGCAGGCGGGGGCAACCACAAAAGCCAGAACTCAGGCCCTGGCTTTTGTGCAAAACGAAGTTGAGAACCTCCGGATCAATCATGGTGCTGCCGCAGCCGGCAGTCAGGATGACGTTGTCTCCGGTAATGCCTCCTATGATGTCACCTGGAGTGTCAGCCCCGTTGCAGGGCTGGCTGATACCGATCAGTACACCGCCACAGTTGCCTGGAATGACAACCAGAACCGGGCACAAAGTGTTCAGCTGGGAACGGTGCTCTATGCAGATCGCATGCTGGGTGGAGGTGCTGCGGATAATGTGATTCGGGCAGAAGCGGCGCAATGTGTTTTTTCTGATTGTAGCGGCAGTTCCGGGCCAGCCGTTGTTATTGTCACCGCAGTAGCTGAGGATAATGTTAACCCTGATGGGAGCTGGAGCGGGGTAGAGAACCCAACAAGTGATACCACTTATGATTCAGGTAACCGAGATCTTAATCTTGGAGGAGACAGCACTGCTGTTACAACAGATTCTGATGACAAAGTTCATGTAGGCAAAGATGTTAATGGAGACCTGAACCTACAGGAAGGGGATAACACCCTAGCTGTTGGCAAAGATATGAATGGCAATCTCCTAGCCGGAAGTGGTGACGATGAAATTGATATCGGTAAGGATGCTAATGGGGATATTAACCTTGGTAATGGTGATAATAAGCTTCTGATCGGCAAGGACTTAAACGGCAATCTGGACCTGGGCAGCGGTAGTGATGAAGTCATTATCACTCAGGATGCCAACAAGGATTATATAAACCTTGGTGCTGGCAACAACTATCTGGATATTGGCAAAGATGGCAATGTTCAAATTACGGCGGGAGCCGGCAACGATTCTATTGAGATTGGGAAGGATGCCAATCAAGGTCCAATAGCGTTAGGTGACGGTTATAACTATCTCCGTATAGGGAAAGATGCCAACGTTGTTATTTCCAGTGGTGATCAGGCGGACTATATCTGGATTACGAAAGATAAGAACAGTTCAGGTGCAACGCTTGGTGGTGGTGATGATTATCTCTATATCGGCAAAAATAATAACTCGCCGGTAGATATGGGGGCTGGGGATGACTTTGTATGCGTTATAGGGGACTTTAATGGTGTATTTGAAGGTGGAGATGGAAGCGACTCAATTTATTTGGGCAGCTACAGTCAATCCAGCTGGCTGTCAGTATCATGGAAACATCATCTGCTAAGCAACTTTGAGAATATCATGTTCAATGATGGCGTTGTTCAGGGAGATTCCTCACCATTTCAGGCAACGACTGATGGTCGATGTGTGAAAGCTCGTTCCAGTATTGTTGCGCCGGAGTATTCAAAGAAATATACGATAACCGTAACGGTTAACTTTGATGCTGGCGAGTATGTTACTGAGGCTGAGATTGTTAATTTAGTTGCCGATAGCTTTCTACCGGATAACATAATGGCTTTGGATGCGGACGGTAACGGAAGCTTCTCTTTGTTTACCAGCGGCCTGATTCCAACGGACAAAACTTTCACAGCAGAGTCTGAATGGACTAATGAGACACCTCCAAAGCTTAAAATTACAGTGAAACTAGTAGACAAATAGTGAGGGCAATTAGCTTGAACGATTTTCTGATCGTCGGTGGTGGCGTGATCGGCATGATGACCGCCCGTACGCTGGCGGATTCCGGTGCAGATGTCACCATTATTGATAAAGGTGAGTTGTGTAAAGAATCCTCCTGGGCAGGTGGCGGTATCGTCTCGCCACTGTATCCATGGCGCTACCGTCCTGAGATTACGGCGTTGGCCAACTGGTCTCAGGGCTATTATCCCGAACTGGCGAAGAAGCTGGCAGAAGAAACCGGGATCGATCCTGAATTCCGTTCCGGCGGCATGCTGATGTTGCGTGTAGAGGATGAAGCCGAAGCGCTGGCATGGGCGGATAAATACCAACAGCCACTGCATCAGGTTGATCAGGATTTTATCTACAGCACCGAAGCCAATATCGCACCCGGAAAAGAGCAGGCGATCTGGATGCCGGAAGTGGGCAGTATCCGTAATCCCCGATTGGGACAGGCGCTGAAGAGAAGTCTGGAGCTACGCCCGAACGTGCGTATTCTGGAACATGTTGAAGTAAAAAGTATCCGGGTAATGGATGGTCAGGCGATTGGTGTGAACACGAATACCTCCGTCCTGAGTGCCGGACAGGTAATCGTTTGCAGCGGAGCCTGGAGCTCAGGTCTGCTCAAGGCTGAGGGTCAGGACGGCGAAAACCTGCTGCCGAACTTTCCCATCGAGCCGGTACGCGGTCAGATGATGGTATACAAAGCGGAGCCGGGTCTGGTGGATCGGGTGGTGATGCTGGATGGCCGCTATGTGATCCCCCGTAATGATGGCCGCATCCTTGTCGGGTCAACGCTTGAATATGATGGCTTTAACAAGCAAACCACAGAAGAAGCCCGCCAGTCACTGCAGGCCAGCGCAGAGGCGATTCTGCCGGCACTGAAAGATATTCCGGTAGAGCATCACTGGTGTGGTCTGAGGCCGGGCTCTCCTGATGGCGTGCCTTTTATCGGCGCGGTGGAAGGAATCGGTCACCTGCATATCAATGCAGGCCATTTCCGTAATGGACTGGTATTAGCGCCTGCTGCCACGGAGTTGCTCTGTAATCAGCTGCTGGGTCAGCAGACGATTATTGATCCGGCACCTTATCAGCCCAAGGCCCGGCTGGAAGAAAAAGAAGGTGAGATGATTTAAGCCCGACAGAGAACTGCCATAAAGGATGTGGTGGGTCGGGCTGACAAAAAAAGGGTGTGGATAACTGAATGATTCGGTTATCCACACCCTTTTTGTTTTATAACGATTCTGATTGGCTCGTCTTAGATCAGCCGCGCCTATTTCTTTTCAGGACCATCGTCCAGAAAGTGCTCTTTATGCTCATGACAGCAGAACCAGAGGCTTTCATGTTTAACGGCATCCGTTTGCGGCAGGTGCAGATTACAGTAGCGACACTGCACCATCTGTTGAGAATCTGATGACCGTTGCCCGGATATATTCTCTTTCTGCTGGGATTCCAGCTTCTTCTGGTTGTAAGCCTTCAGCAGGCGAATACCCAGCCAGACAATACCGATAAAGATAATTAAGCGAAAAAGAATAAAGCCCATGATGTCATCCTAAAACTGAGTTGAGTATCTGTTTGAGTACAGCACGGCGGTAAAATTCATTTTAGCTGCCGGGCGGGATACGTCGCTGACCTTAACTGAACACGTCCGGAATCAGCGCTTCCCAGGGGGCTTTGCTGCCTTCGCCCAGTGGCTTGATCAGCTGCAGTTGGCCACCGGATGTCAGCTGCTTGTGTTTCGGGTACTGAGACTTCAGCAGTTTAAGTGTTTCACGAGCTTCATCTTCCATGCCCAGATGCAGATAAGCTTCGGACAGCGTTGCTAAAGCATCACCGGAAACACCGGCTGTCGGATAGTTTTCCAGCGCAAACTGACTGCGTTTGATCGCCGCGACATAACCGCCTTTGCGGATATAAAACTGGGCAATAAAGATCTCACGACGCGCGAGCACGTTACGGATATAGAGCATGCGCTGGCGCGCATCAGAAGCATAACGGCTATCCGGGAAGCGACGCAGGAAGGTATCGAAATCGGTGAAGGCATCACGGGTCGCACCCAGATCACGCTCTGAAATGTCGATCAGCTCCAGCCCTTCCAGCATGTAACGGCCTGCCATATAGGAGGACAAACCCTTCATGTAATAGGCGTAATCCACCTGGGCGTGGCGGGGATGCAGACGGATAAAGCGATCAGCGGTGGCGCGGGCCGTTTCAAAATCCTGACTACGATACTGAGCATAGATCTGCTCCAGCACCGCCTGTTCAGAGAAACGTCCCAGCGGATATTTGGTTTCCAGTGTTTCCAGCAGCTCAAGGCTACGGATGAAATTGTTGCCTTCCAGAGCCTCCCGCGCTTCCAGATAAAGCGTACGTTCCGCTTTAGCCAGATCCGCCGCAGACTGGTCACCGGCACAACCGGTCAGCAGTAGTGTCAGACCTGCGAAAACAGCCAGCAAAGACTGGCGGGAAAAAATGCCGAAGCTGATGGCATTGCCCGTGTGAGCGTTGCGGCTACAGCGTTTATAATGACGAAAAGAAACTGGCTTACGCATAATCACCAAAAGAGCTGTTTTCAATGGTAGAATGGACGGCGAATGACTATAGCACAGGCCGCTGACAAATACGTGTTTGGAATCGGTCGGTTATGAGCCTTTTTCGACACCCTGAGCCCGCCGGAGTTTCATGCTTTGATCAGGCATAACGCTCAGAAATAATCTCTTACCCGGACCTTTACTCATCCATGGCTGAATCAATTTCGCTGCAAGCAACTGTCCCCTTTGAACTGAGCGGTTCCCGCCTGGATCAGATTGCCGCAGAACTCTTTCCCGATTACTCCCGTTCCCGTCTGCAAAGCTGGATCAAATCCGGCGAGCTGACCGTTAACGGTGCCCAGCGTAAGCCTAAAGAGAAGCTGACCGGCGGCGAAGAGCTGAAAATCGAAGCCACTGAAGAGAATAACGAAGAGTGGGTTGCTCAGGATATCGCGCTGGATATCGTCTACGAAGATGATGACATTCTGGTGATCAACAAGCCTGCGGGTCTTGTGGTTCACCCGGCTGCCGGACACCAGAGCGGCACGCTGCTGAACGCCCTGTTACATCATGCACCGGATATGGCGCATCTGCCCCGTGCCGGTATTGTGCACCGTCTGGATAAAGACACCACTGGCCTGATGGTGGTGGCGAAAAATCTGATGGCACAGAATGCCCTGGTGGAACAGTTGCAGGATCGCTCCATGGGGCGTGAATATGAGGCTGTTGCCGTAGGCGTGATGACCGGTGGCGGCAAGGTCGATGCACCGATTGGCCGACATGAGAAAGACCGCAAGCGCATGACCGTTACCCCGTCCGGCAAACCCGCCGTGACCCATTATCGGGTGCTGGAACGCTATCGGGGCCATACTCATATTCGCTGTAAACTGGAAACCGGACGTACACACCAGATTCGTGTGCACATGGCTCATATTAATTACCCCTTGGTGGGTGATCCGGTATACGGTGGCCGTATGCGTCTGCCTGCGGGCAGTAGTGAAGGCCTGAAAGCCAGCCTGCGTCATTTCACCCGACAGGCACTGCACGCCAAACGGCTGGAACTCTGGCACCCTGCCACAGGGGATCTGATGGAATGGGAGATCGATCTTCCCGAAGATTTCCTCAAACTGCTGGAAGCGCTGGAAACGGATCTGGAAGACTAATGCGTAACGCCTTTGCCTTTATGGCCCCCCACTGGCCTGCGCCGAAAAATGTGAAGGCCTTAGTCACTTCCCGTGAAAGGGGCGGCAGTAAGCCCCCCTTTGACCACTTCAACATGGCAGAACACGTTGGCGATAATCCCGCCACCGTCGCCATGGCAAGAGATGATCTGCAAAGCTTTGTCGGTAAAGGTCAGCCCCTGCTTTGGCTGAATCAAACCCATAGCACCATCGTCGCCGACAGTTTCACACCGAATATCGAGGCAGATGCCTCCGTCGCTTTTAACTCCGATTATGCCTGTGTCGTAATGACCGCTGATTGCCTGCCGGTCTTCTTCTGCTCTGAAGATGGCGACAAAGTGGGCGTGGCTCATGCGGGCTGGCGCGGCTTAGCCGATGGCGTGCTGGAAGCGACACTGGATAAGCTGAATATCGAACCGGAAAAAACGCTGGTTTGGTTAGGCCCTGCCATCAGCAGTAAACACTTTGAAGTCGGCGATGAAGTCCGCCAGCGGTTTGTTGAGCAACTGCCGCAAAGCTTTGACTGCTTTGAGCCAAGCCCCTTCCGCCTGAAACACTACATGGCGGATCTGTATCAGCTGGCGCGCCTGAAACTGGCGGAGCGCGGTGTCGATCAGGTCTACGGCGGTGCATTCTGCACCTACGCCGAACGCAAACGCTTCTACTCCTACCGGCGTGACGGCCAGACCGGCCGCATGGCCAGCATCATCTGGCTGGCGGAGTGATATCGGGCAGGCAACGGTAGGTCGGAAAAGCGCCGTGGGCGCGCCTTCCGACACTGCATAAGCAGAGCACTCCTGTTAGCGAATGGTATCGTCCCCGATGATGTCGGATGGCGCCTGCGGCTTATCCAACCTACGGTCTTGAGGACAAATAAGCCTCTCTATCCTGACCCATATCAACCCCTTTGCCGCCATAAAACCCCCGTCAGCCTTGAACTCCCACTTTTTGCCCCTATCTTTCCGGTATAAGCAATAACCCACCTGTCGGCAACCCCGACTACACTTCGGCTGAAAAGCCCGACGACACATCACGGGGTTACACAGGTCTACCGAGGAATATCGAAATGCGTGTTGACCGTCTAACCGGAAAACTTCAGCAGGCACTTGCTGATGCGCAATCTATGGCTGTGGGCCATGACCATAACTTACTGCAACCTGTTCACCTGATACTGGCGATGCTGGAACAGCGCGATGGCTCGATCCGTCCGCTGATCACTCAGGCCGGTGGTGACTTTAATAAGCTGCGCAACGAACTGCGCGAGCAGTTTGAATCCCTGCCGGTGATCAATAACAGCGACGGCCAGATCATGATGTCCCCTGAACTGGGCGGCATGCTGAATCTGGCGGATAAAGAAGCCCAGCAGCGCAAAGACAGCTATATCTCCAGTGAGCTGGTACTGCTGGCAGCGGCTCAGGACAAAGGCGATACCGGTAAGCTGGTACGTGGCTGTGGCCTGACCAAAGAATCCCTGTCTAAAGCGATTGATCAGGTACGTGGAGGCGAAAGCGTGGACGACCCGAATAGCGAAGAGCTGCGTCAGTCTCTGGATCGTTTCACCGTTGATCTGACCCAGCGTGCGCTGGATGGCAAGCTCGACCCTGTGATCGGCCGTGACGATGAGATCCGCCGTACCATTCAGGTACTGCAGCGCCGTACCAAAAATAACCCGGTGCTGATCGGTGAACCCGGTGTCGGTAAGACTGCCATCGTGGAAGGTCTGGCCCAGCGCATCATCAACGGCGAAGTACCGGAAGGTCTGAAGAACAAGAAGGTACTGTCGCTGGATATGGGCTCCCTGATCGCCGGTGCCAAGTATCGCGGTGAGTTTGAAGAGCGTCTGAAAGCGGTACTGAACGAGCTGGCGAAACAGGAAGGTCAGATCATCCTCTTTATCGACGAGCTGCACACCATGGTGGGCGCGGGTAAAGGCGAAGGCGCGATGGATGCGGGCAATATGCTCAAACCTGCGTTGGCTCGTGGTGAGCTGCACTGTGTTGGCGCGACCACGCTGGATGAATACCGCCAGTACATCGAAAAAGATGCTGCGCTGGAGCGCCGCTTCCAGAAGGTACAGGTGGATGAGCCGTCCGAAGAAGATACCATTGCGATTCTGCGCGGCCTGAAAGAGCGCTACGAGCTGCACCACGGTGTTGATATTACCGATGGTGCGCTGATTGCCGCTTCCAAGCTGTCTCAGCGTTATATCACCGACCGTCAGCTGCCGGATAAAGCGATCGACCTGATCGATGAAGCGGGTTCCCGTATCCGTATGGAGATGGACTCCAAGCCGGAAGAGATGGATCGCATGGATCGCCGCCTGATCCAGCTAAAGATCGAACGGGAAGCCCTGAAAAAAGAGAACGACGATGCTGCCCGTAAGCGTCTGGCGCATCTGGAAGGTGTTATTCAGGATCTGGAACGTGAATACGCGGATCTGGATGAGATCTGGCGCAGTGAGAAATCCGCTGTGCAGGGTACTCAGCAGCTGAAAAGCGAGCTGGAACAGGCCCGTCTCGATCTGGAAGCCGCCCGTCGCTCCGGTGATCTGGGCAAGATGTCCGAGATTCAGTACGGCATCATCCCGGATCTGGAGCGCAGCATGGAGATGGCGTCTCAGGCTGAAGAGGTCGAACATCAGCTGTTGCGCAACCGTGTGACCGAAGAAGAGATCGCTGAGGTCGTGTCCAAGTGGACCGGTATTCCGGTCAGCAAGATGCTGGAATCCGAGCGGGACAAACTGCTCAAGATGGAAGGTGCGCTGCATGAGCGTGTGATTGGGCAGGAAGAAGCTGTGGAAGCGGTCTCCAATGCGGTGCGTCGCTCCCGTGCGGGTCTGGCTGATCCGAACCGTCCGAACGGTTCTTTCCTCTTCTTAGGCCCTACCGGTGTCGGTAAAACCGAGCTGTGTAAGTCACTGGCTAAGTTCCTGTTCGATACCGAAGAGGCGATGGTGCGTATCGACATGTCCGAGTTTATGGAGAAGCACTCCGTAGCCCGTCTGATCGGTGCACCTCCGGGTTATGTCGGTTATGAAGAGGGCGGTTACCTGACAGAAACCGTGCGTCGCAAGCCGTACTCTGTTGTCCTGCTGGATGAGGTGGAAAAAGCTCATCCGGATGTGTTCAACATTCTGCTGCAGGTGCTGGAAGATGGTCGCCTGACCGATGGTCAGGGTCGTACCGTGGACTTCCGCAACACCGTTATCGTGATGACCTCTAACCTGGGTTCTGATGTGATTCAGGCCTACGGTGGTAAGGACGAGCAGTACGATGAGATGAAGGACAAGGTGATGGAAGTTGTGGGTAATCACTTCCGCCCGGAACTGATCAACCGTATTGATGAAGTGGTCGTGTTCCACAGCCTTGCCCGTGAAGCGGTTAAAGGCATCGCGCGGATTCAGCTGCAGCGTCTGCAGCAACGTCTGGATGAGCGTGAGCTGACCATCGAGCTGTCGGAAGATGCGCTGGAGCAGCTGGTAGAAGTTGGCTTCGATCCGGTTTACGGTGCTCGCCCGCTGAAACGTGCCCTGCAACGCTGGGTGGAAAACCCGCTGGCGCAGGAGATTCTCTCCGGAAAATTTGCACCGGGCCACACCATCAAAGTGGAAGTGCAGGATGGCGAGCTGGTGTTTGTTTGATCAGCCTGTCAGCTAAACATTAAAGCCTGAATATCCCCGCTGTTTGCAGAGGTGAACAGCGGGGATTTTGTATTAAAAAGCAGTAAACGCCCATGCATGGAGGCGGCCAGATCGTAGATGGATATCCACTTCTTAGGTAACACTTATTTCTGAATTGATTCGCAAGATTTCGAGCATAATTTATGCAATTGGCATTGGTGAATAACAAAAGAGTAGAGGCTTTCCCTAATGGGAGAGGGATTTGTCCTATTTGTGGTGCAGAAACAATAGCTAAGTGTGGGACAAGAGTTGTACATCACTGGGCGCATTTTAGGAAAAGAGACTGTGATCCATGGTGGGAAAACGAAACTTCTTGGCATAGAGACTGGAAAAATAAATTTCCATTAAGCTGTAGAGAGATTTCTCATGTTGCAGAAGATGGCGAAATTCATAGAGCTGATATTAAAACCCCAACGGGTATAGTGATCGAAGTTCAGCATTCTTCAATGACTGACTCCGAGAGGATATCAAGAGAAGAATTCTATAAAAATCTAGTTTGGGTTGTTGATGGCTCTGTATTCCGAGATAACTTCGATATTTATCATATGTTGCCTGATCCAAAATCTGAATTGGCTAAAGACTTAGTTTGGAATAAAGCCAAAAGGCATATGCATGGCGCTAATACTGGAATATTTTTCCGGCTTTCAGAGGCGATCAAAGACGATCCCTTTGCCACAAAAGCTACGCTCTGCGGTGGATTAGTGCATGGGATAGATGAAATTGAAGAGGAAGTCGCAGAATCGTATTGTGGTTATCATCAGTATGATTGGGTGCGACCAAGGAAGACTTGGTTGGAGGCAACATGTCCCGTTTATATAGACTTCGGTAATGAATATCTTGTCAAACTAGAAAAATATGATGAATCTGGGCTTCAATGTATACGCTTAATCGCAAAGCGTAAATTTGTTCATGACGCGATGACAGAGTCTGAAGCAGAGCGTATTGCTACTAGGTTTTATCCAATTAATGGAAGTTTGGATGCCCAAAAATAAGCATGCAAATCCATCGAAAAACACGACCTAAAGTAAGGTCGTTTCTCACCTACCTAAAGATTGCTCAACCAAGAACAAAACCTCAAAAAATGTGCGGTTGCATCAATCCTAATCGAATGATTTTACTAAAAAAGCTGCTTTTTATTTTGCATTGCACCAAAAAGCAGCCTCAACCCCCTAACTCGCCCTATTGTTCTATTGACATCTTTAACCTGCTGTTAGAACCTAATTGTCCTTATTTTCCGGGCGTAGATACAGGGCGAACCCCGACCATCTACGTGAAAGGGTAAACAGGCTTTATTTACCCACCGAAGGAATAGCAGGCCCAGGTTTACCCGCCAGGCCTGGCTGACGCCCCGACCCGCATTTACCCGTGCGAAGAAGAGTGCAGAACCTATCCGGTTCTATGTGCCAGGTAAGGCAGCCTAGTCATGAGCCTGCATGATCAGGAGCGCGCGCGTGGCTGCCCTTATATCTATCAGTCACATAGTCCGCACCTAATTGGAACGCATTCTTTTAGCTCGATGTTCCCGGCAGTCCCAAGAGACGGGGAACTCAAATTTGGGGGTTCACTACGGTGGAATTACTTTCTGGCGCCGACATGCTCGTTCGTTCTCTTCAGGATGAGGGCGTTGAGTATATCTACGGTTATCCCGGCGGATCGGCACTTCACATTTACGATGCCATATTCCGCCAAGATAAGGTTAAACACATTCTTGTCCGTCATGAGCAGGGTGCTGCTCACATGGCCGACGGCTACGCCCGTGCAGCGGGTAAGCCAGGTGTGGTCCTTGTTACCTCGGGTCCCGGCGCGACCAACACAGTAACGGGTATTGCAACCGCGTATATGGATTCGATTCCTATGGTTGTAATCTGTGGTCAGGTAATGAGTCATCTGATTGGCGAAGACGCCTTCCAGGAAACCGATATGATTGGTGTTTCACGCCCTGTGGTTAAGCACAGCTTTAGTGTGAAACACGCTTCGGAAATTCCTGAGATCATCAAGAAAGCTTTCTATATCGCTTCAACCGGTCGTCCGGGTCCTGTCGTTGTGGATATCCCTAAGGATATGACGGCACCGACCGATCGTTTTGAATACGAATATCCGAAAAAAGTTAAGATTCGCTCATACAACCCTGTGACTCGTGGCCACACCGGTCAGATCAAAAAAGCGGTTGAGATGATGCTGAAAGCCAAGCGTCCGATTATGTACGCAGGTGGTGGTGTCATTCTGGGCAAGTCTTCAGCACAGTTTACTGAACTGGCCAAGAAGCTGGGTTTCCCGGTAACGACCTCGCTGATGGGTATCGGTTCTTTCCCACAGACAGACGAGCAAAGCGTTGGCTGGCTGGGTATGCATGGTAGCTATGAAGCGAACATGACCATGCACAATTCAGATCTGATCGTATGTATCGGTGCCCGTTTTGATGACCGTGCTACCAACAACGTGAGCAAGTTCTGTCCTACGGCGAAGATTGTCCATGTGGATATCGACCCGACCTCTATCTCCAAAACCGTACGCGCTGATGTGCCGATTGTTGGCCCGGTGGATTCGGTTCTGAATGAGATGCTGGATCTGCTGAAACAGGCGAAAACATCTCCGGATGCTGACGCTCTGGCGGATTGGTGGAAACAGATCAATGAGTGGCGTGCAAGCCGCCCTGAGCTTTATCAGGTTGAGGAAGATCGTCCGATCAAACCTCAGCAGGCTGTTGAAGCACTGTGGCGTGTGACCAAGGGTGATGCTTACGTGGTCACCGACGTAGGTCAGCACCAGATGTTTGCCGCTCAGTACTATAAGTTCGACAAGCCAAACCGTTGGATCACCTCCGGTGGTCTGGGCACCATGGGCTTTGGTTTCCCGGCGGCTATGGGCATCAAGCTGAACTACCCGGAAAACGATGTGGCACTGATCACAGGTGAAGGTAGTTTCCAGATGATGCTGCAGGAGCTGTCGACCTGTAAGCAGTACAACATTCCGGTGAAGATCATCAACCTGAACAACCAGTCTCTGGGCATGGTACGTCAGTGGCAGGATCTGAACTATAAAGAGCGTCACTCTCACTCTTATATGGAATCTCTGCCGGACTTTGAGAAGCTGATCGAAGCATACGGCCACAAGGCGATGACGGTTAACCGTATCGAAGACCTTGAACCGACGCTTGAGAAAGCCTTTGCCCTGAAAGATGAGCTGGTGTTTGTAAACGTAATGGTCGATCCGAAAGAGCACGTTTACCCAATGCAGATCCCGCAGGGATCGATGCGTGATATGTTGCTGAGTAAGACGGAGCGTACCTGATCATGAGACACATTATCTCCATCCTGATGGAAAACGAGGCTGGTGCGCTGTCCCGTGTAGTGGGCCTGTTCTCACAGCGTAACTTCAACATCGAATCGCTGAACGTGGCACCAACGGAAGATCCTACGTTGTCCCGTCTGACTCTGACCACGGTCGGTTCAGATCAGGTGATTGAGCAGATCACCAAGCAGCTGAACAAGCTGCTGGACGTGGTGAAGCTGGTTGACCTGACCGAAGGTCAGCATATTGAGCGTGAGCTGATGCTGATTAAAGTGAAGGCAGTGGGTGCTCAGCGCGCTGAAGTGAAGCGCACAACGGATATTTTCCGTGGACAGATCGTTGATATGACCAGCACGACTTACACCATTCAGATGGTGGGCGAAAACGATAAGTTGGATGCCTTCATTCAGGCGATCGGCCTGAGCACTGTTCTGGAAGTGGTGCGTACCGGTGTTTCCGGTATCTCCCGTGGTGAGAAAGTGCTTAGCCTGTAATCTGCAGGCTATGCCGTGCCGCCTGTTCTTACAGGCGGCACATAAAAAACCGCTGTTTCTGCAAAGAATCAGCGGTTTTTTTATGCCTGAACTTTTTAGGCGTTAAGTTAGGCGTTAAGCACTGACCAGCTGTTCCGCTGCGGGTACTTCCGGTGCGGTCTGATCGAAGAAGCCTTCGGTGTGAATCATCTCATCCTGCGCGCCCAGTGCTTTGGCCGCTTTGATGCAGTCATCAACAAATTCCGGGCTGCCGGCGATATAAAGCGCATGTTTGGACAGATCCGGGTACAGCTTAGGCAGCAGCTCCGGGATACGTCCCTGCTGGAAGCCCTCTTTCTCTTCCTGAGTCAGTGTCGGAATAAACTTGAAGCGACGGTGACGCACATTCCACAGCTCCATCATGCCTTTGCAGTAAACATCTTCCTCTTTACGGGCAGAAAACAGCAGATGCACCGGCTTGTTAAAACCTCGGCGCAGCGCCGCATCAGTCAGTCCCATAATCGGCGCAAGACCGGTTCCTGCCGCCAGACAGAGCACCGGATTGTCGGTGCCGGGGTCACCAATAAAGGTGCCGTAAGGTCCTGCCAGATTGACCATGCTACCGGGAGTGGCATTGTCATGTACCCAGTTACTGGTTGCACCATCGGGCACGCGGGTAATCTGCAGCACGATCTCACCATCCGGACGCGGCGCGTTGGCAATGGAGTAGGAGCGCGGCGTGATGGTTTTCTGGGTGTCGGAAAGCGACACATACTGACCTGGCCAGAAGCGGATCGGCTCACCGACCGGACGCAGGCGGATTTCGGCGATACGGGGTGTGCGCTCAATTCGGTCTACAACGACACAGCGAACATTCTCACGGGGCGGGAATAACTTAGGCTTGGCGTCGTCGGTGCCCCAGTCGATCTCAAGTACATCACCCAGGGGCTTACACATACACATCAGGCCGTAGCCTTCGGCACGTTCTTCCTGAGACAGCGCCATATCCAGCACCATACCCTGATCAAACTCGCCGTCTAAAACCTTAACTTTACACTCGCCGCAGGCACCGGCGCGGCAGTTGTTCTGCAGGGCGTAACCTGCGTTTTCCAGAGTTTCCAGAACGGTTTCACCCGCTTTGCCTTCCACGAGTTTGCCGGATGGAGATAAACGAATCGCTGACATAACTAAACCTCCGGGCCTGATGGCTGACCCTTCATTGATGCGGGTTGGCGGCAACCCGGTTTAATAACGCTGCAAAATGGAGATCACAGTGACATCCTGCAGAAAAAGGTCTGCTCTGCGTGACAGGGTGCGACACAGGAGTGGAGCTGAGTGAAGGCGGAGCAGACGAAAAACAGCCACCCGGCAAACCCCAGGGAGAGTTTGCAGAGCAGCTGAGTGAGCAACAGCGACTGAACTTAGAAGATCGGAATAATATCCGCGGCGTCCAGATCAGCCTGAGTCACTTCTTCACCGGTGATATCCACTTCAGGGATCGCTGGGAATGGTGTGTCGTACTTATCCAGAACCGCTTTCAGGTTCAGCATGGCGTTACGCCAGTTTTCCAGTTTGGCTTCGTAAGTCGGGATACCAAAGCCCGCTTCGCGGCACAGGGCTTCTGCTTCACGCTGGGTGGCGATGAAGTCTTCCGGCAGATCCCAGAACTCTGCGGGTGGCTCGAACAGTACCGCCGACAGGAAGAGATAACCGGCACGGATCTGCTTGGTGATTACCGACTTGTCTTCTTTCGACAGATTCGGGTAGTCACGCTCCATCAGAGACAGGCAGATCGCCATGTGACGGCCTTCGTCACGACCGATGTTCTTGAATGCTTCGGTAAATACCAACTCTTCACAGCTTTCAGACATCTGCTTGAAGATGGTTGCCGCAGCGATTTCACCCATCAGGAAGGAGCTGAACAGTACCGCAAGGCTGTACTTAGGCACGGCCTGTTTGTAGCCATTCCAGTAACGGCCACCGTTGTAGTACAACCAGCGGGCGTTTTTCTGCAGACGACGACCCAGTTCGGTCTTCGGCTCATATTCCAGCGGGCTTGGGGATTCCAGCAGTTTGGTGATCACCAGACCACACATCTGCTCGTGGTTCTGCTCGTCGCGGGTTACTGAGAAGAAGCAACGACGGATTGCATCTTCTTCGTGATCTTCGTAGGTTTTGATAAAGGCTTCAGCGAAAACCGGTGGTGCAGACGCATCGAACACAGACAGCAGCGTCCACCAGTAAGCCATCGCTTCGCGCTCTTCCCAGGAGTAGCTGGAAGGGTCGAAGGTATCCCAGGGCAGGTCTTTCGGGTTCCAGGCCTCACGCAGAGATGCATCCCAGATCTCTTCTACTTTGGAAGACTTGGTCTCCCAACGCAGCGGGTAAACGTTCGGTTGTGGAGTTTCTGGTGGAAATTCCATGGTATGCGCAATTTTGTCTTTGCTGTGCATTGCTAATCACCTGCTAATTTTTTTGTAGTTGTTGAGTTAGCTTTCAGATTGTTTTGGATCATCACTGAAGCAGCGGTGAAAGAAATATCGTAGAAAGAGATACAAAAAACAATAGCATATTTTTCATTGTGTATCGCTTTTTGCAGAGGTGATTTCAGGGGAAACTGAAATTGCAGAGAAATGAATTTATTCGTTTTTTTGGTATTTTTACGACGTTTGGCGTAAGCGCCAGAGGTGAAAAATCGATATAAAAAAACCGCTATAGCTTTTGACCTGCATCAAGAATCTATAGCGGTTTGAGGACGTTTTGATCCTGTAGCGGAGGCTAGAGTTGCGCCCAGAACGCTTCGATCAGAGGGTTTTTCAGTTTCTTTTTCAGCACGCAGACGCCCACATCAAAAGCGGGCAGGGTTGGGGTCACCGGCAGTACCTGAACGGTGTTCGCCAAGGGACTGTTTTCCAGCACGATCTTGGGCACGACACCGACACCGAAACCCAGACTCACCATGCTGACAATGGCCTCGTTACCGGCAACCTGTGCATAAATATTGGGTTTCAGCGCCTTGTTACTGAACCAGCGGTCCACCCGGTTTCGGGCCAATCCCTTCTCGGAAAGAATCATGGGCACCTGCTCCCAGTCCACGTCTTCAATATCACCGGCAAACTGAGGCGCGATCACCGGATCATCGGTGGGGGCGATAAACAGCAGAGGTGACAGGCCGGTGGATTTAAAGGCCAGCGTGTTGGGCAGGGTGTCAGGGCGGGCGGCAATGGCGATATCTTCATCGCCGTTCAGAACCCGGTGAACAGCGGGTTCCGGCGCACCGGTATGCAGCTTAATTTCAATTTTGGGATAGCTGCTACGGAATCGGCGCAGAATATCGTGCAGGAAGCTGTAGCTGGCGGTGACTGAGCAATACATGCTCAGCTCCCCTTGCAGCTCCTGAGCATCTTCCAGCAGTGCGTTGCGGATCATATCCCACTGGCTGAGGGCTTCCCGGGCATAGCTCTGAAATTTCACCCCTTCATGGGTCAGGCTGACGGTGCGGTTGTCCCGTTCAAACAGACTGACGCCGAGGGAGTCTTCCAGTTGCTTAATACTGCGGCTCAGTGCCGATGAGCTGATATGGCAGGCTTCGCTGGCGCGGCCAAAGTGCAGGGTCTCAGACAGAGCCAGAAAGTGCTTCAGCAGTCGGGTATCCAACAGCAATCTCCTCAGACAACAGGTAAAAAAGGGCGGAATAATCAGTGTTGCAAAAAACGGGATATATTGTTGCATATATATCATTTTACGCAATGCTTGCGCTGGTTTATCTTTGCCTCAACAGGAACAGGCAAGGCGAAAAAACAACCCAAAGAGGTTAACGCCTTCGATAAAGAACAGCGCAAGAGCTGACAGAACTTTACTGCCGACCCTAGCTAACAAACGAAAGTCCTGAGGGTTTACCCGATCTTCCGGCAACAAAAAAAGAAACTAATTTCCAAGAGTTGCTGCTCAGAGCATCAGCTCTGAGACATCAAAATAGGACGTGCCAACATGCAAGTTTACTACGATAAAGATTGTGATCTGTCCATCATCCAGGGCAAGAAAGTTTCCATCATCGGTTACGGTTCTCAGGGCCATGCTCACGCGTGCAACCTGAAAGATTCTGGTGTAGACGTAACTGTTGGTCTGCGTGCTGGTTCTTCTTCCCGCGCTAAAGCTGAAGCTCACGGTCTGAAAGTTGCTGACGTTGCTGATGCCGTTGCTTCTGCTGATGTGGTCATGATCCTGACTCCTGATGAGTTCCAGGGCCAGCTGTATAAAGAAGAGATTGAGCCAAACATCCAGAAAGGCGCAACTCTGGCATTCGCTCACGGTTTCTCTATCCACTACAACCAGGTTGAGCCACGCGCTGATCTGGACGTGATCATGGTTGCTCCTAAAGCACCGGGCCACACGGTACGTTCTGAGTTCGTTAAGGGCGGTGGTATCCCTGATCTGATCGCTATCTACCGTGATGCTTCCGGTAAAGCGAAAGAAGTTGCTCTGTCTTACGCAATGGGCGTTGGTGGCGGTCGTTCCGGTATCATCGAAACTACGTTCAAAGATGAGACTGAAACCGATCTGTTCGGTGAGCAGGCTGTACTGTGTGGTGGTGCGGTTGAGCTGGTTAAGATGGGCTTCGAAACCCTGACTGAAGCGGGCTACGCTCCTGAAATGGCGTACTTCGAGTGTCTGCACGAGCTGAAACTGATCGTAGACCTGATGTACGAAGGCGGTATCGCCAACATGAACTACTCCATCTCTAACAACGCTGAGTACGGTGAATACGTAACTGGCCCAGAGGTGATCAACGAGCAGTCCCGTGAAGCGATGCGCAACGCGCTGAAACGCATTCAGGATGGTGAGTACGCGAAGATGTTCATCGCGGAAGGTCAGACTAACTACCCATCCATGACAGCACGTCGTCGTAACAACGCGGCTCACCCAATCGAAGAGACTGGTGAGAAACTGCGTGCGATGATGCCTTGGATCGCTGCAAGCAAGATCGTTGATAAAGAGAAGAACTAAGTTTCTTTTCTGATCTGAAAAAAGCCGGCTGATGCCGGCTTTTTTTGTGCCTGCGGAAAAGTTATGACGGTGTCCTTGCGATGCCAAAAGCCTTTGTCGCAGGACAGTTTTTCTGTCAAAAGAGGGGGTTTACCTGCTTTTGGTAACTATTTAACACCCGACAGCGATAGAGACAGACGGGCCAGAGAGTGTAGAATGTCCGCTTCAATCTTTAGTGATAGGTTTTTCAATGACTGATCAAGAGAAACAACCTCAGCCTGATAATGTTCAATCTGAGAACAAGGCAGCTCACGGTGACGATTTTGTGGAAGAGACCCGC
Organism: Oceanospirillum sp.; assembly: GCA_048264105.1. Taxonomy (GTDB): domain Bacteria; phylum Pseudomonadota; class Gammaproteobacteria; order Pseudomonadales; family Halomonadaceae; genus Oceanospirillum. Next base: position 312,029 of record JBLXDJ010000003.1, on the reverse strand, counting down.
ATGTTGTCGATGGGCGAGGATGAGGTAGAAGAAGAAACTGTTGAAGAGGGTAAGAAAGTACGCCGTAAGGGTATCTATCTGCTGCCGAACCTGTTTACCACAGGTGCACTTTTCTCGGGTTTTTATGCGGTCGTCTCTGCGATGAATGGTGTGTTTGATAACGCCGCTATCGCTATTTTTATCTCCATGATTCTGGATGGCCTGGATGGTCGTGTTGCCCGTATGACCAATACTCAGAGTGAGTTTGGTGCTGAATACGACAGCCTGGCCGATATGGTCTCCTTTGGCGTGGCTCCGGCGCTGGTGTCTTTCAGCTGGATGCTGGGTGATATCGGTAAAATCGGCTGGTTTGCGGCCTTTATCTATGTCGCAGGCGCGGCATTACGTCTGGCACGCTTTAATACTCAGATCGGGTCTGTGGATAAGCGCTGGTTTATCGGTCTGCCAAGTCCGGCCGCGGCGGCGATTATTGCCGGTATTGTCTGGACCTTCAGTGACCTGAACCTGATCGACACCTCTTATAAGTATGCGCTGGCCTTTATTGTGGCGGCTGTTGGTGTCCTGATGGTGAGCAATGTGCGCTATAACAGCTTTAAAGAGATCGATCTGAAAGGTCGGGTGCCGTTTCTGACTATGTTTGTTATCGCGCTGATCTTTGTCGTGATCGCCTACGATCCGGCAACCGTTCTGCTGATCGCTTTCCTCGGCTACGGCTGTTCAGGGCCTCTGCGGGCGCTGCTGAAAGGAAAAGAGAAACCGGCATCCTGATAGGCTGCATGGTTGATTGCCGAGCCCCGTTCTGACACGGGGGACGGTTAAAGAAAAGAGCCGTTATCTGAAGGGATAACGGCTCTTTTTCGTTATGGCTGTTCCTGTATTAGTCCTCAGGCGTTACTTCTAGAATGAGAGCTTATAACCATAGGCATCCAGGTAGGCCTGCTCTGTTTCCAGATCAGCTTGTGTCAGAGGGTTATCTTCAAACCATCCCTCCGGGAAGTTCAGTCGTATTTGTTTCCCGTCTGTTTTTATCTCAACGCTTAAATTGGCTTCATCCGGGCGGCTGTGGTTCAGATGAACCGCCAGTCGTAGCAGAATCGCCAGGTAGATCAGAGGTTGCTCCAGTGATTCCGGCTGGGTTCGGAACTCGGCCATCGGGAATTTTCGGCGGTGGCTGCGTACCAGTACTGCAAGCATCGCCTGATGCTGATGAGAAAAACCGGGCAGGTCGGAATGATGCAGCAGATAGGCACCATGCTTATGGAACTGGCTGTGAGAGATCGCCAGACCAATTTCATGCAGCTGTGCGGCCCAGCGCAGGATCTGACGAAGTTCATCATGCTTCAGTTTCCAGCTGCTTTTTACCTGATCAAACAGGTGCAGGGCGGTTTCACTGACCACGGATGCCTGAGAAGGATCGGCGTGATAGCGCTCGGTCAGGGAGGATATCGTTTGTTCACGGATATCCTGATCGGTGAAGCGCCCCTGAAGATCAAACAGAACACCCTCACGCAGTGCACCATCGGTAAAGGTCATCTCTTCGATATCAAGTAGCTCGAAGATCGCCTGCAGAATCGCAACGCCTGCCGGAAAAACTTTCGCCCGGTCGGCGCGAAGCCCTTCCAGCTGAACGCTGTCGAGATCTTTGAATTTCAGCAGAACTTTACTGAGTTTAGTGAGCGCATCACGGGTGATCGGGCCGTCACTCCAGCCATTCTGTTGCAGCACCGCCGCAGTGGCTTTGATGGTGCCCGAGGTTCCCACGGTCTGTTGCCAGCCAAGCTTCTTATAGGGTTTTACAATATTGAGCAGCTCGTTTTTGGCGGCAAGCACTGCCTGCTGATAGCGTTTTGTGGTGATCTGTCCGTCGGGAAAGAAGCGTTTGCTATAGGCAACACAGCCCATGTGCAGGCTTTCCAGTGCCTTGGTTTCAAAGCCTTCCCCGATAATAAATTCGGTGCTGCCGCCGCCAATATCCGCGACCAGTCGTCTGCCCTGAGGCGTTGCCAGAGAATGCGCGGCCCCGACATAAATCAGACGGGCCTCTTCACGGCCGCTGATAATCTCAAGGGGATGGCCAAGCACTTTTTCAGCCCGGTTCAGAAAGGTGCGGGCATTGCGGGCGGCCCGTAAGGCGTTTGTGCCAACAATACGGATATTGTCGGGATTGATGCCGGTCAGAAAGGGGGCGAAGCGGCTAAGGCAATCCAGTCCCCGTTGCTGAGCGTCTTCCGTGAGGTTGCCGTCCTGATCAAAACCGGCGGCCAGCTGAACTTTATCGCCAAGGCGTTCAAGAGTGCGTATCTCGCCCTGAACACAGCGGGCCACCATCAGATGGAAGCTATTAGAACCCAGATCGATAGCGGCAAGCAGGTCGTTATCGTAGTTGTCTTCCGGGGTTGTTGGGGCAGACTTATCCGTATCGCTCATTATTATTGGCCTTACTGTCACGCTTTGAGTTCCCTTATTATGGCACGATCATAAAAGTGTCACATGACGAATCCGTGACATCACCTTGTTTTTATAAGGCCTTTTGAGCTGTGTGGCGAAAGCGTTAAGTGTCTCTTAAGACTTTATGGCCATGCTGAGGCGTGCTGGTGAGTCGGGAGATAAAGTTGGGCGTTTCTCTGTATTAGTAAGCGCTGTTATTTATTAGCTTATGCTTAATTCCAACTTTTACCGTCAGGCATTCCGGTGCTATGATAGCGTTATTCATTAAAGGTATGAGTGCCGGGTAGGATCAGTATTAAGCTTACTTAACGCACTGATGCTCTTGTCATCTTTATGCTCACTGCCGCGGCAGTTTAACAGAGCAGTAAATTTTGCCCCGGAGGCATTTAAATGAGCGAAAATATTGTAAATGTTAGCGATGCGTCTTTTGACGAAGATGTCCTGAAAGCTGATCTGCCGGTTCTGGTTGATTACTGGGCAGAGTGGTGTGGTCCATGCAAAATGATCGCTCCTGTTCTGGAAGAGATCGCTCAGGAATATGCAGGTAAAGTTAAAGTCTGCAAACTGAACATCGATGAAAATACTGATGTTCCGCCGAAGTTTGGTATCCGTGGTATCCCTACGCTGATGCTGTTCAAAAACGGCAACGTTGAAGCAACAAAAGTAGGCGCACTGTCCAAATCACAACTGGCTGCATTCCTTGACGGCAACCTGTAAGTGATTGTTATATTGCGCAGGCTCTCTTGTCTGCGCAATATATGCCGCTAAACACTGGCATCTGTGCCACATTGGTGGTATGTTTCTTCCCATATCGTATGCATCCGCATACCTTCTCCTAAATTGCTACCGGCAACAACCTGCTGGTCAGTCCCAGTCTGAACGAAGCCATTCGCCAGAATTTTCGTAAACCCGAGCTCCTATAACCAAAGCCCCTGACGACCCATGAATCTTACCGAATTAAAGCAAAAATCTGTCCCTGAATTGATCGACCTTGCCCAGGAAATGGGTATTGACAACGTTGCTCGCTCCCGCAAGCAAGATATTATTTTTGCCATCCTGAAAAGACACGCTAAAAGCGGTGAAGATATCTATGGTGATGGTGTTCTGGAGATTCTCCAGGATGGTTTTGGTTTTCTGCGTTCTGCGGATAGTTCTTACCTGGCAGGCCCGGATGATATCTATGTTTCTCCGAGCCAGATTCGCCGCTTCAACATGCGTAAGGGTGACCACATTGCCGGTAAAATTCGTCCGCCGAAAGATGGTGAACGCTATTTTGCCCTGCTGAAAGTTAACGAGATTAACTTCGACAAGCCGGAAAATTCCAAGCACAAAATTCTGTTTGAAAACCTGACGCCTCTGTTCCCGGATGACCGTCTGATTATGGAGATCGGTAACGGTTCTACAGAAGATCTTACCGCGCGTGTTATCGACCTGGTGGCACCTGTGGGTAAAGGCCAGCGTGGTCTGATTGTTTCCCCGCCTAAAGCCGGTAAGACCCTGATGTTGCAGAACATCGCCTCTTCTATCACCCGTAACAACCCTGAATGCCATATGATCGTACTGCTGATCGATGAGCGTCCGGAAGAAGTGACCGAGATGACCCGTTCGGTACGTGGTGAAGTTGTGGCATCGACCTTTGATGAGCCACCGGCCCGTCACGTTCAGGTTGCCGAGATGGTGATCGAACGTGCCAAACGTCTCGTAGAACACAAGAAGGATGTGGTGATCCTGCTGGATTCCATTACCCGTCTGGCCCGTGCTTACAACACTGTGATTCCATCGTCCGGTAAAGTACTGACCGGTGGTGTTGATGCCCACGCGCTGGAAAAACCTAAGCGTTTCTTTGGTGCAGCCCGTAACATCGAACACGGCGGCAGTCTGACCATTATCGCAACCGCTCTGGTTGACACAGGTTCCAAGATGGACGAAGTGATCTTCGAAGAGTTTAAAGGTACCGGTAACATGGAACTGCATCTGGATCGTAAGATCGCAGAGAAGCGTGTTTACCCGGCGATCAACATCCGTCGTTCCGGCACCCGTCGTGAAGACCTGCTGACGACCGAGGATGAGCTGCAGCGTGTATGGATTCTGCGTAAGCTGCTGAATCCGATGGAAGATACCGGTGCTATAGAGTTCATGATTGAGCGTCTTAAAGATACCAAGACCAATGATGAATTCTTTGAAGCGATGAAGCGTAAATAAGCGGTCACTTAATGTGCTTTAAAGCCTGACAAAAGGGTAAGCGATGGCTTGCCCTTTTTCGTATCTGGCGAAAGGCTTTTACTCTGTTTCTCGGCCTTAATTGAGCGCCATCGCCAAGCCAAAATAATTGTCTAAACCTGTCGGCTTTTCGCCAGAGGAAGATCAGGAACAGCTATGCGTTATAAAGATCTGCGTGAATTTATTGATCAGTTAGAAGCGATGGGTGAGCTGAAGCGCATCACCCAGCCAATCGACCCCAATCTGGAAATGACCGAAATCTGCGACCGCACCTTGCGGGCAGAGGGGCCTGCGTTATTGTTTGAGAATCCCATCGGTCACGATATGCCCGTGCTGGGTAACCTGTTTGGTACGCCCCGTCGTGTGGCACTGGGTATGGGGGAAGACAACGTCACCGCGCTGCGTGATGTGGGTAAGTTGCTGGCCTATCTGAAAGAGCCTGAGCCGCCAAAGGGCTTTAAAGACGCCATCGAAAAGCTGCCGGTATTCAAAAAAGTGCTCAACATGGGGCCGAAGAAGGTACGCAATCCTGCCTGTCAGCAGGTGGTGATCGAAGGCGATGATGTTGATCTGTACAAACTGCCGATTCAGACCTGCTGGCCTGGCGATGCTGGTCCTCTGGTGACCTGGCCGCTGGTGATTACACGCGGGCCACACAAAGAGCGTCAGAATCTGGGCATCTACCGTCAGCAGCTGATCGGTAAAAACAAACTGATTATGCGTTGGTTGTCCCATCGTGGCGGTGCACTGGATTTCCGTGAGTGGCAGCAGGAACATCCCGGCAAGCCTTTCCCTATTTCGGTGGCGCTGGGTGCCGATCCGGCAACGATTCTGGGGGCGGTAACGCCGGTTCCGGATACCTTGTCCGAATACGCTTTTGCCGGTTTACTGCGCGGTTCTAAGACAGAGCTGGGTAAGTGTATCGGTAATGATCTGCAGGTTCCGGCTAATGCCGAGATCATTCTGGAAGGTCATATCTATCCTGATGAGCTGGCACCGGAAGGTCCGTTTGGCGATCACACCGGTTACTACAACGAGGTGGAGAGCTTCCCAGTATTTACCGTGGAACGCATCACGCACCGTAAAGATCCGATTTATCACAGCACCTACACCGGACGCCCGCCGGATGAGCCAGCGGTACTGGGTGTGGCGCTGAATGAAGTGTTTGTGCCGATTCTGCAGAAGCAGTTCCCGGAGATCGTTGATTTCTATCTGCCGCCGGAAGGTTGTTCCTACCGTATGGCGGTGGTGAGTATGAAGAAGCAGTATCCCGGCCACGCCAAGCGCGTGATGATGGGGGTCTGGTCTTTCCTGCGTCAGTTTATGTACACCAAGTTTGTGATTGTCACCGATGACGATATCAATGTGCGGGACTGGAAGGACGTGATCTGGGCGATCACCACCCGTATGGATCCGGCTCGTGATACCACCATGATCGAAAACACCCCGATCGACTATCTCGACTTTGCCTCGCCGATTCCCCGTCTGGGTTCCAAGATGGGTATGGATGCCACCAATAAGATGCCCGGTGAAACCGACCGAGAGTGGGGTGAACCCATCGAGATGGATGCCTCTGTTAAACAAAGGGTGGATGACTTGTGGGACGAACTGGCTATTTTTGATAAGCCAGCGTCCTGAGACAATACTCCGAGCATGACCCCGATACAGCAGCCTGCCCTGATGGCAGATAAGCGAACCTTCAGGATTGATTGCCATCAGCCAGCGGCAGGCTTTACTGTCGCCCCTGATGAGAACTTTCTGGAGGCAGCTCGCCGACAGGGATTTCGCCTGCTCAGAGGCTGTAAAAACGGCGTTTGCGAAGTGTGTGAAAGCACGCTGATTGCAGGTGAGGTCTTTTATCGCACCTCTTCAGGTCTTCAGACAGCAACGCCCGGGAATACGTTTTTATTTTGTACGGCAGCGGCTAAAGGCCCGGCAGAGATTCAACTGCATCGGGTTTTGGCTCCAGGAGAATTTATAGTGAAGACAATGGCTTGTCAGATTGAGAGTGTCGAACTGCTCGGCAGCTCAGATGTGTATCGTGTTGTGCTGCAAACCCCCGCCGGAAAACTACCGGACTTTGCTGCCGGACAATACCTTGAGATTATCCTGCCCAATGGCGACCGGAGTGCATTCTCTATCGCCAACCGGCCTTACGGACGCCGTCTTGAACTGCATATTCAACACCTGCCGGATCGGGATAATTCCCGCCTTCTGCTGCAGACGCTTCAGGAGCAAACCAGTATTCAGGTCGAGCTGCCCAAAGGCGAATGTACCCTGAAAGCGACAGGCACAGACAAAGCTTTTTTTGTTGCCGCCGGAACCGGTTTTACTCAGATGAAAGCCTTGCTCGAAGAAGCCTTTGAACAGGGTTCTGACCAGCAACTTTATCTTTACTGGGGAGCGCGCCGTCCGCAGGATCTTTACATGGCTGAGTTGCCGGAGCAGTGGCAGCAGGAGTACGAAAACTTCCACTTTGTACCGGTTGTGGGGGATCTGCTGCCGGATCAGGAGTGGCAGGGGCACGTGGGGATGCTGCACGATGCCATGATTAAAGATCATGGCAAATTTGATGATGCGACGGTTTATGCCAGTGGCTCACCTAATATGGTCTATTCCGTGACCGATACCCTGATTCAGTATGGCTTGTCGGATGAATGCGTTTTCTCCGATGTTTTTGCCTATGCCCCACGGGGTTAGATCTCGCTGTTGATTGAGGGCTTTGCTGTGGCTGATGAACAAACAAAATCTCCGGTGCTGATTACCGGCGGCGGCCGAAGGCTTGGGCGTCATGCGGCGGAAGCCCTGATCGATAGCGGCCAGCCGGTGATTATTACCTATCGTACCGAGCGTCCTGAGCTGGATCTCCTCCGGAACAAGGGTATCGTGACCCTGCAGGCCGATTTCAGTGATCAGACCGGTATTCTCGATTTTATCGAACGCCTCAAAGCTGAAACCCCAAGCCTCAGGGCGATTATCCACAACGCCTCGGACTGGCTGCCGGATGAGAAGGGTGTGGATAACGCATCCCTGGCGCAGACGGCGGATGGTTTTCAGCACCTGTTCAGTGTTCATATGCTGGCGCCTTTGCTGATCAATCAGGCCTGTGAACCCTTGTTGCTGGCTCATCAGGGACCCCGGGATATTATCCATCTGAGTGATGCCGTCGTTCGCAAAGGTTCAAAAAAGCATGGCGCGTATGTGGCCAGTAAGGCGGGGCTGGAAAGTCTGACCCAATCCTTTGCCGCCCGCTTTGCCCCCGATATTAAGGTCAACGCCATCGCTCCGGCACTGATTATGTTTCAGCCGGATGATGATGCGGAATATCGGAAAAAAGCGCTGAAAAAGTCTGCCCTGCAGATTGAGCCCGGTGCGGAAGTGATTACCCAAACGATCCGTTATATCCTCGATAATCCCTATCTCACAGGGGTGATCCTGCCTGTTGAAGGCGGGCGGTCAGTGGTTTAAAGACTTTAGTCCGAAAAGTACTAAACTTTCCGGCCTAAAGTCGCACTGGACAGTCCGTCATATCTCCGTAAAATGCCCGTCACACTTTGACTCAGGTCAAAAAAGCGTTACCCATAAGAATTATTAAAAAAAGAAACAAGTCTCAGCTCTCTTAAAAATCAATCTGTGAGGATTTGAAATGTCTCATCATGACGAAAACTTCCGTGACGAAGCTGGTTTTATCTATGTGATTCCGGCTCTGGCGATTCTGATTGGCATGAACTGCCTGCCAGCGACCATTTTCTGGTCTCGTTACTTCCTGGGTTAATAGCCGGGAAGAGATCGTTTGGGCTGAGTGTTCTCAGCCGCGGAAGGATTCGCACAAAAAAAGGCCGTCAAAACCCGAATATTCATGTCGGGTTTATGACGGCCTTTTTATTGCCTGAGAAACAGGCGTGGGCTGATTAAAAGGTTACAGGTTAGGGTTAACCAGTACGCGACCTTTTACCTTACCTTCAACCATGTTTTGTGCCTGCTCAGGCAGCTGCTCCAGAGAAACCTCGTTGGAAACCTGATCCATAATCTCCTGTGGCAGCTCTTTGGCCAGTCGGTTCCAGGCCTGAACGCGGCGCTCGTATGGAATCATCACACTGTCCACACCCAGAAGATCAACACCGCGCAGAATGAATGGCATCACCGTGGTGTTCAGGGCAAAACTGGATGCCAGACCCACCGTTGCCACGCGTCCATTGTAGTTCATCTGAGACAGTACCTTGGCCAGAATATCGCCACCAACGGTGTCGACAGCACCAGCCCAGCGGGATTTGTCCAGCGGACGGGCCTTTTCTTCAAATTCGCTGCGGGGCAGTACTTCGGATGCGCCCAGCTGTTTCAGGTAGTCTGCGCTGTCGGCTTTGCCGCTGACGGCAACAACCTCAAAGCCATGTTTAGCCAGCAAAGCAACTACAATGCTGCCCACACCACCGGTCGCACCGGTAACCAGCACAGGGCCATGTTCCGGTTTCAGGCCGCTTTCCTGCAGGCGCATAACACACAGCATAGAGGTCAGGCCGGCAGTACCGATCGTCATCGCCTGTTTAGCGGTCATACCTTCAGCCAGCGGCACCAGCCATTTGGATTGCAGGCGCATCTGCTGGGCATAGCCTCCCCAGTATTTCTCACCAACGCTCCAACCCGTCAGCACGACCGCATCACCGGCTTTGTAATCAGGGTTGTCAGATTCAGCAACGGTTCCCGCCAGATCGATACCCGGTACCATCGGGAACTGGTGGACAATTTTACCGGCACCCGTCACGGCAAGCGCATCCTTGTAGTTCAGGGAGCTGTAATCGATATTGACCAGAACATCGCCTTCCGGCAGCTCGTTGGCTTCCAGATTGCGGACGCCGGCCAGTGTTTTCTTCTCTTCCTGTTCCAGAACCAGTGCTTTGTTCATCGGTGACATACCTTTGTTAGATCGTGAAATTAAGGTTGTTGGGTTAGTTTGCAGGATAGTCGATAAAAGACATCTGCTGATCACTTGCTGACAGGTTAATTGTTAATTCTCCTATTTGTCAAACAAATAGGAGAATGATGCGTCACGGGTTGAGTTCTGCTAATATCGTCAGCATTCTGCATCCATCATTGATGCGTTTTTTTTAATACGGGCGGGTTGTTCTGGTATCCGGTCTGTTTCTACACCGAGGTTTGTTGTGAAAATCCAACCCCTGATGACTCAAAGTCTGGCTAAGCAGATCTCCGAGCAACTGCGTGAAGCGATTTTGTCCGGCCAGCTCAAGGCTGATGATCGTTTACCGACCGAAGATGAGTTAGCGGCGCGCTATCAGGTGTCGCGGCCGACCATTCGAGAGGCGCTGAAACGTCTTGCCGCCCAGAACCTGATCCGTTCCAGGCGTGGCCCGACCGGCGGTACGTTTGTTAATCGCCCCTCTCTGGATGATGCCAGTGAAAGCCTGACAGCTTCGGCGACCCTGCTGGCGAGTATGGATCAGTTCAGCCTGACTGAAATTGCCGATGCACGTCATGAACTGGAGAAAACCTGTGTCCGGCTGGCGGCGCTGAATCCCGATAAGTCCGTGTTAGCTCAGCTGCAACAGGAACTGGATCAGCAGCAATCGGAGTCACTGACGGATGAGGATTTTTGTGCCTCAGATGTGCGCTTCCACCGTGCACTGGTGGATGCCTGTCAGAATGCGATGTTGCAGTTTCTGATGTATGCGGTAATTGAGGCGATGCAGCCGGTAACCAATATGGTGGTGTATCGTTTCCGGGATCGTTTGGATGTGGTGGCGGTGCATCAGCGACTTTATCAGGCTATTGAGCAAAGTGATGCCACCGCTGCGGAAGAAGCCCTGGATGAGTTAATGGTCTATCTTAAAGCGCGCTTTCAGGCTGCTCAGGACTGGAAAGCCTCCCAATCCTGAGTAACCCGCCGTGATGTATCACATCGGTTGACGGCTGTTTTCCAGCAGGCTGGGCATCACGGTTTTTACCCGGGTGTCCTGTTGTAGCTGGCGCATCAGATCGGGGATTTTATTGGCATCGACCTGAAAGTAAGCCCGGTTCATACGCTCAATCTGAACCGTCAGGGTCATATCATATTGGCGGGCGATGGCCTCTGCGGTGCTGTTGTCGTTCAGTACCAGGCCCAGCTCATCCAAAAGAACCGCAAAGCGCTGCGTGCTTTGATTCCAGACAACCGGTCGGCTATCGGCATTAGCGATGGCTTTTGACTGAATGCTGTAACTCCCTTTTCGGCCGATCTCGGCATTATTACTCTGAACGGCTCTCTGGTTCGACTTACTCTCGGTGTTATAGGCCTTAACCTGATCCAGAATCAGATAGTGACTGTTTTCAATACGGATCTGCTGACCGGTTTTCAGGTGAGCAGGCAGCTGATCCTGTGACGCCATCGGTTTTTTGCCATCGTAAGCACAGGCCGAAAGCGAAAACGTAGCCAGCAGACCGGTGAGAATCAGAGTTAATAAACGCATCGTTGCTATCCTGTGTTCGTGAAAATGAGCTGTGTAAACTTAGTGTCCGTAGATGGTCATTGACCAACTGTGGAGTGTGCCGGTGTCTCCATCATTTGTATCAAACACTTCGAGCTTCCAGTCTCCCAGAGAGTTTTCACCATAGAAGGCCTGACTGAGCAGCACCATTTCTTTATTACTTATGCTGGTGCCCATGCCATTTCTTGGTGTCATCAGGACACTCTTCATACCGCTTGGCGAGGTTAGTTGAATTTGTAGATCTGACAGATACTGGTGAGAAAGCATCAGTTTTATCTGTACAGACTCCACTGTTAACTTTTCAGCCTCTGACACGGAGAGGATGTGGCTGGTTCCAGTGTTACTGTTGTCAGGAATAGCTTGATTGAGTGTGCCAGAGGTTTGGTACTTAGTTTGTTGTGCAGGGAGATTACTGCCGTAACTGCCTACCGCAGAGACTGCTGAATTGGCATTTATCCGGCCAAAGCCGTACCAGTTATGATACTTGTTGCCTGCGCTATTGGTTTGCCATCCCGGTTCCGTAGTAAGAGTGCCGTTGCTCAGGTTTAGTGAGGATGAAGCTCTGGATGCATCAATCTGATCTGCTGTTGTTAACATAATATGTCTTACATCCCGCCAGCCAAGATTTGGATTCTTTTCTAGAATAAGTGCGGCAACACCGGAGGCCATTGGCGTCGCTGAAGACGTACCGTTAAATTTAGCTGTGTATCCGTAATGACCGTTTACGCTGGAGCTATTGTTCAGGTCATCCGGAGTAATGATTGCCGGACTGTCGGTGCCATATTCCCCCCCGGGGGCCGAGAAAATGACTGATGAGCCCGTTGATGAATAACTGGAGGAAGTACCCGAAGCGTTAACCGCAGAAATGACCATATTAAAGGGGATGTTGTTATCCGGATCCATATTGGCATTCTGACAGGGAAGCCCGTTACTATTGGCGTTTACAGCGGGGTCAGTGCAAACACTGCCATAATCGGTGTAGTAATTCCCTGCGGCTTTGAAGTAGAGGGCTCCTTTACCATTACGCAATGCCGTGACACCGTTCAGGTAATAGCTGTGAAAGGTAGAATCGTAGGAAAAGAGACCGCCTAGTTTTGAGTAACCAAAGCTCTGATTAAAGACAGCAGCGGAGGCTGCATTCTCTGCAGCGTTCCCCAGCGCAACAGACCATTTCGCATAGGTATTGTCGCTGTTAAGAATATTCAGGCCGATAACGGTACTATCCGGGGCGACACCAGCCCCGCCTTTAGCGTTATCTTTTTCAGCTGCAATAATTCCGGCGACTGAGGTCGCATGGTCGCCGGCCGATGAACTGTTGGTAAAGTGGCAGGACTTTTGAGTATTAAGATTGTTGAAAAGATCCGGATGGTTGTAGTCGATACTGGTATCCAGTACGGCGACCGTCACACCGTGACCGGTGACATCGCTCCAGACGGAACCGGGCAAATCAATATCTTCTCCAGCCGTTCCGCCGCTACTGCTGTATGCCGTTTGCCCTGTATTAACCAAGTGCCATTGATCCGCCAATAACGGATCTGTACCCGAGCCGGTGCTGGATGTTAATGACTGACTAACGCTCCAGCACATATCAGATGAGGTGCTACTGTTGCTTGATTCCCCGCACGCAGTAAGCAGGATGGCCGGTAAGCCTAAAAAAAGTAGACGATAACGCTTTGTCATTAATGAGGTATCTGTTTGGTGTCTAAACAATCAATTTAACACCAATCCGGATCTTCATCAGCGCTAAAAACGTCTACACCTTCTCAAACTCTCTGACCGACTGACTTAGCTCACCCATAATCTGGTCGAGTTGCTCGATATTACTCTGAATTTGTTGTGTCTCATCCGCCAGTTGTAACACCTGTTGGCCGATGGTGCGGATCTCCTCCGCATAATGGGTGAAGGTCGTTTGTTGCTGTTGGCCGGTTGATGCCAGTTGCTGCATCTGCTGTCCCAGCTGGCAGGTATCCTGAATGATCGCCTGGATCTGCTGTTGTGCCGCCTGAGCATGGCTCTGGCCGGACTGGACCTCTTCACTACCTTCACGCATCGCGGCGACAGCGGATTCCGTACCATCGACAATCAGGCGGATTTTTCCGCTGATATCCTGTGTCGCATTTCGGGTGCGTTCTGCCAGACCCCGAACCTCATCGGCCACCACGGCGAAGCCACGGCCCTGTTCGCCGGCGCGAGCGGCCTCAATGGCAGCATTCAGTGCCAGCAGGTTGGTTTGCTCGGCGATATCGTGAATCATCACCACGATAGAGTTCACCTCGTTGCTGCTCTGTTCCAGAGTTTCCAGTCGCTCGGCGGCGGTCATAATCACTTCGGTCGCACGGTTCAGCTTGCTGACCGCATCGTTCATCACGGTGCCGCCCTCGGTCGCTTCAGAGCCGGTTTTCTTGGCGGTAGTGGCGGCAATCTCGGCATCGCTGGCCTGCTGACAAACATCGGTCACGATCTTGTCGGCTTCATCCACCATGCTGCCAACGGCCTGATTCTGTTGCTGCATGGTTTGGGCGATACGTTGAGCGCTTGAGGTGACATCCCGACTGACATTTTCAGCCTGATGCACCGATGAGGTGACCTGAGCCAGAATCTCAGCGATGCGCTGCTCGCTTTGTTCGCTGGCCTTGCGGGCGGTTTCCAGCTGAGCAAAGCCCTGTGATTTGGCCTTATCGAAGGCCAGAGCCAGCACAATCACAATCAGACTCATGCCGATCAGGGATTTGGCCTGTTGGGTCGGTATCAGGCTCTCAGGAATAGGGGATTCCGGCAGCGGAGTTCCTGTCTGATGGATAAACAGAAACGCGGCAATGGTGCCAAGGCTGACTACAGACCAGAAATAACCGGATCCGCGTCCGGCGATGAAGATCGCGGCAAAGGGAATGGAGGCCATCCAGGGCGCACTGCTCGACATGACCCCGCCGTTCACATAAAGCATCCAGACCACCATGGCATACATACAGCTGATGACGCCTTCGGCCACCCAGCGCTCCTGTGCGGTAATGCGTAGCATAATCGGGCCTAACAGCAGACCTGCACTACCAAAGAGGATGCCCCAGCCCATGGCCGGATGGTGGTTCTTGAAGTAGCTGATGGCGAATACCGGCGCGATAACCCCGGCCAGCAGGGCAACGGTGACAACGGTTCGGGCATGAATCAGTCGATCCTGATCCTGTCGCAGACTATCCGGTATAAAGCTTTCGGTAAGCTGAGAAAGTGTCATGGCGGCTCCGGTTTTATTGTTGTTTTTGGTTCGGTTGTTTCAGTTTTGGTTGTATCTGTTTTGATCCGGTGGCTGTCAGGGCTTCCTGCAAAAGCTAAGGTCAAAGATAAGCGTTTCTGACCTGACCCCGATCAAGGGTTAACGAATTTAAAACATACGTTTGAATGAGGCAAGGGTAAGACTAAGGTTGAAATGTAAGAGCGGGGCAGGGAAGCCGGGAGATAGAACGGGGGCTGAATTGCTAGGCTTTGATTTATAAGCAGAAAATAAAAAACGCGGCCGTTACAAAAACGGCAGCGTTTTTTATTGGAACGCAAGCAAGCCCGAAGGTCTGCCTGCGTTATTGTCTTTTACCGGGTTTTTAATGTACCCAGTAAACAACGGCATACAAGCCCATGGCGGACATCACGATGGTGTAAGGCAGCGCCATGATCACCATGCGGCCATAGGAAAGGCGGATCAGAGGCGCAATGGCTGAGGTCAGCAGGAAGAGGAATGCGGCCTGACCGTTTGGCGTCGCCACACTTGGCAGGTTAGTACCGGTATTCACTGCCACCGCCAGAATATCGAAGTGCTCACGGGTGATATCTCCGGCATCCAGAGCGGCTTTAATCTCAGAGATATAAACCGTTGCCACAAATACGTTATCACTGATGGCGGAAAGCACGCCGTTAGCGATAAAGAGCATCGCCGGTTGCTGGCTGGTTTCCAGACTCAGCACCATATGGATAAATGGCTGGAACAGATGCTGCTCGTGGATCACTGCGACAACCGAGAAGAAAACCACCAGCAGGGAGGTAAAAGGCAGGGCTTCTTCAAAGGCGTGACCGATCTGATGCTCTTCGGTAATGCCGTTAAAGGCGGTCTGAATCACGATAATCGCAAGGCCAATCAGACCAACTTCTGCGATATGGAAAGCCAGCGCAAAAATCAGGAAGGATGCGGTAATCGCCTGAACGATCAGCGCGGCTTTATCTTTACCGGTACGTTTTTCGGTCTGGTGCTTATCAAAGTCTTCCAGAATTTGACGCACAGAGTCCGGCAGTTCGATGCCGTAACCGAAGGTTTTGGTCTTCTCCAGCACCAGACAGGTGATCAGGCCGACCACCAGAACCGGCATGGTAACCGGCGCCATACGGGTGAAGAACTCAACAAAATTCCAGCCTGCCACTTTGGCGATCAGCAGGTTTTGCGGCTCGCCCACCAGCGTACAAACACCACCCAGTGCCGTACCAACAGCAGCATGCATCAGCAGGCTACGCAGAAAGGCGCGGAACTGTTCCAGGTCGTTATGGTGCTGTTCTGCCAGCGAGCCATCATTACCGTGATCATGGCTGTCGCTGTGGAACTGTTTGCCGGAAGCAACCTTGTGATACACCGAGTAGAAACCCACGCCGATACTGATCACAACGGCAGTCACGGTCAGAGCATCAAGGAAAGCCGACAAGATTGCTGCAGTAATGCTGAACAACAGTGAGAGCAGGGGTTTTGACCGCACTCCCAGCAGGATCTTGGTGAAGGCAAACAGCAGCAGCTGTTTCATAAAGTAGATACCCGCCACCATAAAGACCAGCAGTAGAATCACTTCAAGGTTGGCTTCTATTTCGTGCATTACCGTTTGAGGGGAGGCCAGACCTATGACAATCGCCTCAATTGCCAGCAAACCACCGGGTTGCAGTGGGTAGCATTTGAGGGCCATTGCCAAAGTGAAAATAAATTCAACGATCAGAAGCCAGCCGGTGACGAAGGGCCCGAGGCCGGGAGTCATGTAAATAATGGGGTTAATAATCAGAAAGGCGAGAATAACTTTCTTGTACCACATAGGGGAATTACCAAGAAAATTACGCAAAAAGCCTTGGGTTATGGTCTGGGCCATGAGGAGGTCCTTTGCAGTTGGGATTGTTAATCGGTTTTTATTTGTAATTTATTGAAAGGCTTAGACTTTTTTTATTTTTATTGGCGTTGTTCTAAGTCACTTCCGATTTAGGGCGCGGGCATTATACATTGTGCAGGGCAAAACAGAGAGCTGAAATAGTCTCTAAGCCCTGTTCTCATGGGCTTTAAGTATAAAGTTTCGCATTGGTTAGATGTTTTGGATAAGCTTGCACAGGGACAAAAAAAGCGAAGGGGAATGGCTTGGACAAGAACAGATTAAATGCCTTCTGGGATAATATTTTTCATAAAGATCAGGATCCGGCTCAACAGGATCTGCTGACGGTTTTGTCTCAGGTTCCTCTCTTTTCCGAGCTAACCCGGCGCGAGCTGAAACGTGTGGCACGTATCGCCCATCAGCGGGATTACGCCCATGGCGAACGCCTGTTCCAGATGGGGCATCCCGGTGCTGCCATGTTTGTGATTAAGTCCGGTAAAGTGGATATTGTTATTCCTCAGGAGGGCTCATCAGATCTGTTGCTCGCCTCCCTTGGCCCCGGCACTTTTATGGGTGAATTGGCGCTGCTGGATGATTCGCCACGCTCCGCCTCGGCCGTAGCGGCGGAAGATGCTCAGGCGATCGCTTTCTTCCGTTCTGACTTCAACAAGCTGATCGAAAAAGAAGCCACCATCGGCAGTAAGGTGCTGAAAGAGCTGGCGCAGATAATCGGTCAGCGTCTTAAAGTGACCAACCAGCAGCTCTCTGATCTGCGCCAGACGGTAGGCCACTATGAATCCTGAGGTTGGTCTTTATGAATCTTGAGTACGACGCGCTCTCACGAGCCAAACGCCGTAAGCTTTTTTTCCTGATGGCGACCTTTCTCGGCTTCTCGGTTTTTGCCCTTCTGGTCTGGGCGCTGCGGGATCTGATTCTGCCCGCTATTGTCGGTGCGCTGGCGGCCTACCTTTGTCATCCTCTGTTGGCGCGTATGCGCCGTTACGGTGTCCCCAAGGCAGCCGCCATTTTGCTGCTGTTTACCGGTTTTTTTCTGATTATCAGCCTGGTTTCCGGTCAGATCCGGGATGCCATTCCTGATGAGCAGGGCAAACTGGAGTTGAGGGTCCGTATTCAATTTAAGCTGAACGAGAAGTACCAGCAGCTGATGCAGGTGGATGACAGCGGCAAAGGCAATCTGGTTTACAGTCTGGTGGGCAGTGAGATCGAACCCTTCTGGCAACAGATTAATCGCTGGCTGATGCTGCCGCCGACAGAACGTCAGCAGTTTGAAGAGTATTATCGCAATCGCTTTGGCGCGGATCGTTTTGATCAGAAGTATTACCGTTATTTTCTGGCCAATATCGAGCAGCATAAAAAGAACGATGCCCTGCACGCGATTGAAGAGTCGGAGGAGCAGAGCACTCAGGTTACAGTGGCCGATAAACAAGATGAAACGTCAGCCAGTTCCAACAGCGGCTTACTGGCCGCGATTGGTGGTGTGATCTCACTCTGGATGGCCGCACCCTTTGTCTTTCTGTTTCTTCTGCTGGATGAGGGAGAGATCAAGCGCAGTCTGGTGCTGCTGGTTCCCAATCGCTATTTCGAGATGGTGCTGACGGTGATCCACAATGTGGATGATGCTTTGGGGCGCTATCTGCGGGGCACCTTTCTGGAATGTACACTGGTGGGCTTTACCCTGATGGTGGGGCTGTTTGTGATCGGCTTTGGTGCCAAGTGGGCTTTTGTTATCGGCACCCTGGCAGGCCTTGCCAATGCGATCCCTTTCCTCGGCCCCGGTATCGGTCTCTTGATCGGCCTGATCTACGGGTTGGTGGTTGAGGAGTACACGCCGCTTTTAAGTTTCATCACCGCTGACAGCATGTTTATCTGGGTGTTGGTGGTCGTTGGTATTACTCAGCTTTTAGATAATGCGGTTTATCAGCCGGTGGTTTTGGGCAATGCGGTCAGCCTGCATCCGCTGGTGGTGATCATCGGGGTGATGGGGGGCTCTATTCTGTTGGGCTTCACCGGTATGCTGTTTGCGATCCCTGTTATTGTGGTGCTGAAGGTGGTGATCGCGACCCTGATTCAACAGATGAAGGCCTACCAGATTATCTGAATCTGTTACCCTATCGGTGAATTTAAACCCTGTTAAAAGGTCGGCTATGATCAGTCGACTGAACGTTTAGGAAAAAGCAGCATGAAACCAGGTCATACCGGTCTGACCCACCTGATTCACTCCACCCGTTACTCCATGAAAGGCCTGAAAGCGGCCTTTATCAACGAAGCGGCTTTCCGTCAGGAAGTGGCGCTTTGCGTTATTCTCTTTCCGGCGGCAGTTTTTCTCGGTGAAACCCTGGTTGAGCGTCTGCTGCTGATCGGCTGCTGTGTGCTGGTATTAGTTGCCGAACTGGTCAATTCCGCCATTGAAGCCGTAGTGGATCGTATCGGCCCGGAGCACCATGAGCTGTCCGGCCGGGCGAAAGATATCGGTTCTGCAGGCGTATTTGTCGCACTGGTCTTTGCCGGAGTGACATGGGGCAGCATCCTGATCAGTCGTTTTTGGTAAAACGGGACTCATATTTGTCCGGTGCCATTTTCCGGTTATTGTCCGGCATCTTGATATTGTTACCCGGTGCATCCGGGGTTTGAGCTTCCGGCTCATGTTAGGTCTATAAAGGAATCACCATGACATCATCCATCCCGCAACAGCCCCCACAACAACTGCCTGAAAATCTGAAATCCACCTCGGATCAGCAGTGGCAAAAACTACAGGATGGACTGGAGCCTGAGCTGTTCGCCGGTCTTAAAGCGCTGCCCTTTGCCGACAAGATCGTCGTCTGCAGCGAATACGTGGTTGATAGCGCCCTGCGCTTTCCTTACCTGCTGGCGGAGATGCTGGAAAAAGGCTGGTTCACCGAGTCTCTGAGTGCGGCTCAGATGCGGGAGATTCTGCAGGCTAAGTTGGCAAACTGTGCCGCTGAAAATGACCTGCACCGGGCGCTGCGTCAGTTCCGCCGTCAGATGATGATGCGCATTATCTGGCGTGATTTCTCCTTTACCACCAATATGTGGCAGACCACCGCAGAGCTCAGTCATCTGGCGGATATCTGTGTCGATGAAGCTCTGAACTGGCTGTACGATTTTTATACACCTAAGTGGGGCACCCCGCACTCCAAAGCGGAGGAGGGCTGCGAGCCACAACCCCAGCGTATGTCGGTTATCGGCATGGGTAAACTGGGTGCCTGCGAACTGAATCTCTCTTCCGATATCGACCTGATGTTCTGCTTCCCGAAACATGGCCAGACTCAGGGTGGCAGCCGCTCGCTGGATAATCAGGATTTCTTTATCCGCCTCGGTCAGAAACTGATTGCCGCGTTGGATGCCAATACCGTGGATGGTTTTGTCTTCCGTGTGGATATGCGTTTGCGCCCCTACGGTCAAAGCGGGTCGCTGGCGCTGAGCCATAACGCCATGGTGGAGTATTACCATGATCAGGGTCGTGAGTGGGAACGCTACGCCATGATCAAGGCGCGTATTATCGCCGGTGATATTGAAGGCGGTAACGCACTGCTGGAAGAGCTGAACTCCTTTGTTTACCGCAAGTATGTGGATTTCTCTGCTATCGAATCCCTGCGGGATATGAAAGCGATGATCAACCGCGAGGTGCGCCGTAAGGGACTGATCACTAACGTAAAACTCGGCCCCGGTGGTATCCGTGAGGTGGAGTTTATTACTCAGGTGTTCCAGCTGATTCGTGGTGGCCGGGATACCGAA
This sequence comes from Oceanospirillum sp., assembly GCA_048264105.1. Taxonomy (GTDB): domain Bacteria; phylum Pseudomonadota; class Gammaproteobacteria; order Pseudomonadales; family Halomonadaceae; genus Oceanospirillum. The sequence goes on along the minus strand of JBLXDJ010000003.1, from coordinate 292,006 downwards.
CTGCAGGAGCGATCAATCCGTAAAGTGCTGCCCATTATCAGCGGCCTAGGCCTGATTCCTCAGGCGGTGACCGATGAGCTGCTGGAAGGTTATCTCTTCCTGCGTAATGCCGAACATGCCCTGCAGGGCGTTGCGGATCAGCAAACCCAGACGCTGCCGGAAGATGATTTCCCGCGCCTGCGTATGGCCTACATCATGAATTTCGATAACTGGCAGGATTTCGAGGCCCGTCTGGAGCTGGAGCGGGGCAAAGTCAGTAAACACTTCGCGAATGTAATTGCCGCTCCTGAAGATGAGGAGGAGCAGGACGACAGTCAGAGCGCAGAACTCGGTGCGCTCTGGAAAGGCGAATACGATCCCGAGGCCGGTGCCCGTCTCTTGGAAGAGCAGGGCTTTGAAGATGCCGAAACCACCTATCGCCGACTGGACAGCCTGCGTAACAGCCGGGTCGTTCAGGGGTTACAGCGGGAAGGTCGTGAGCGCCTCGAGGCCTTTATGCCGATGCTGCTGCAGGCGGTGACCGAATGCGGTACGCCATCCAAGACGCTGGAGCGCACCTTGCTGCTGGTGGAAGCCGTACTGCGAAGAAGTGCTTACTTTGTGCTGCTGATGGAGAACCCAAGCGCCCTCAAGCAGCTGGTTAAACTCTGTTCCGCCAGCCCTTGGATTGCTGAACATCTGGCGAAAACCCCGATCCTGCTGGATGAGCTGCTCAATCCGGCCACCCTATATACACCGGCAGATATTGAGCTGCTGCGTGATGATCTTCGCCAGCAGATGTTGCGTCTGCCGGAAGAAGATGAAGAAGCGCAGATGGAAGCGCTGCGCTACTTCAAGCGTGCTCACGTACTGCGTGTGGCGGCTTCGGATATCAACCAGACCCGCCACCTGATGAAGGTCAGTGACTACCTCACCTACATTGCTGAAGCGGTGCTGGAATATGTGCTGCAGATGGCATGGAAAACCCTGACCGATAAATACGGTGTACCGGCGAAAGAGGATGGTACTCCCTGTGACCCGTCCTTTGTCATTGTCGGTTACGGCAAAATGGGGGGGATCGAGCTGGGTTACGGCTCGGATCTGGATCTGGTGTTCCTGCATGACGCCGCCTCTCAGGGCGTGACCGATGGTGACAGCAAGGGTAAGAAGAGCATCGATAATGGCGTCTTCTTCACTCGTCTGGGGCAGCGGATTATTCATATTCTGAACACCCTGACGCCATCCGGCCAGCTGTATGAGGTGGATATGCGTCTGCGTCCGTCCGGTAATTCCGGCTTGCTGGTCAGCTCCGTAAAAGCTTTCCGGGACTATCAGCAGAAAGAAGCCTGGACCTGGGAGAAACAAGCCCTGGTGCGCGCCCGTGTTGTGGCCGGTAGTCCTGAGGTTGCTGATAAGTTTGCAGAGGTGCGTGCTGAAATTCTCACTGAAGAGCGCGACCTGAATCAGCTGAAGGAAGACGTTGTCTCCATGCGTATTAAGATGCGTGACAATCTGGGTTCCAAGCCGGATGCGACCGGTACGCACACCAGCTTCCACCTGAAGCAGGATGCCGGTGGCATGGTGGATATCGAATTTATCGCCCAGTACTGTGTACTACGCTTCAGCAGTGAACACCCTGAGCTGCTGCAGTGGACCGATAACATGCGTATTCTGGAGACGGTTGAACAGGTGGGCTTGTTAACGCCTGAGCAGGTCGCCCAGCTGAGCGAGGCTTATCTGGTGTACCGTCAGGCCGCCCATGATGCTTCTATGCAGAAGATACCGAGCGTGGTGTCTGCGGATCAGTTTACCGATCACAGAGCGAACGTGACCCGCATCTGGCAGAGTCTGCTGGAAAGCTGACCGCCCGGTGGCGTAAAGCCTCTTATACTGAAACTTGAACGCGGAATAATGATTCGAAAACAAAACAGCAATTTAAAATAAAAAAACAACCCAAACGCTGAAGGAAATCCGATATGTCTATGGCCGAACGTGAAGGTCTGATCTGGTTAGATGGCCAGATGGTGGACTGGAAAGATGCAAAAGTACATGTACTGACTCACACCCTGCACTACGGTATGGGGTGTTTTGAAGGTGTCCGGGCTTATGCAACCGACAAGGGCGCGCAGATTTTCCGCCTGCAGGAGCACACCGACCGTCTGTTCCGTTCGGCCCATATTCTGGATATGCAGATTCCTTTCAGCAAAGAGGAGCTGAACGAAGCTCAGCTGGCTGCCGTGCGTGACAACAATCTGGATCACGCCTACCTGCGCCCTATGGTGTTTTACGGAGCTGAAGGCATGGGGCTGCGTGCAGACAACCTGAAAGTGCATGTTATGGTCGCCGCCTGGGAGTGGCCGTCTTATATGTCGCCGGAAGCAAAAGAGCTGGGCATCAAGGTGCAGACCTCCTCCTACACCCGTCATCATGTGAACATCACCATGTGTAAGGCGAAGGCCAACGGCAACTACATGAACTCTATGCTGGCGCTGTCAGAAGCCCTGCGTAGCGGTTGTGAAGAAGCCCTGCTGCTGGATAACGAAGGTTATGTGGCGGAAGGTTCCGGCGAGAATATCTTTGTCATTCGTGACGGCAAGATCTATACCCCAGAACTGACCTCATGTCTGGATGGTATCACCCGTCGCACCGTGATTGAGCTGGCGAAAGAGGAGCTGGGCCTGGATGTGATCGAAAAGCGTATCACCCGTGATGAGGTTTATATCGCGGATGAAGCCTTCTTCACCGGTACTGCGGCCGAAGTGCTGCCGATCCGTGAGCTGGATGGTCGTCAGATCGGCACCGGCCGCCGTGGCCCGATTACCGAGAAACTGCAGAGTCTCTATTTTGATCAGGTGACCGGTAAACGAGCCGAGCATCCTGAGTGGCTGGCTCCGGTTAGCTAGATCCGCGAATCTGCCGGGTTATGCCGATCAATGCCCGTAACTGCCTTTAGCCGCTTCCGGCTACAGAGCGTTGCGGGCATTGTTGTATTCGGGGGTTATTACCCCTTATACCCTCTCTGCGAGCCTCTTAGCGCTGATCCCGGAAAACTTGTAAAAGCTGCCCCGGGCAGTAAGATGCTGTGATCCCCCATCCCCTGTAAGCGAAACGAGCCTGTCATGAAAATTCTGCTGATTGCTGATGAAACCCCGGATGCGTTACTGGATGTGCAATGTGTCATCCAACGTCTGATCCGTAAACACCGTGAGTGTCGCATCAGCCTGATGGCGCCTGTTCAGCTGCATTCGTTGGCGCGCCGCCTGAACGGACTGGATGATCTGCTGGCACTGCCAGCGGCTGATGCTGCCGGTAAGTTGTACTGGATCGCCGGTCGTCAGCTGGAAGATTGGCAGAAAGAGTTTGAACCCTTTGATCAGGCGCTGTTATTTACCTCCCGCTGGAAACCCGCCTTTATGGCCTGGATGGCTGGTGTCGGCCGCCGCAGTGGTCAGCTGGGGCGCTTCCGGTTTGTACTGATCAATGATCCCCGCTGGATGCCTGCGGGCAAGTTTCCGACCCGTCGCAGCCGTTATCTGGCGTTGGCGGATGATCATGGGGAAATGAGTGATGAGCCTTTTCAGCCCCAGGTGTTTGCCGATGCCGATAACGCGCAGGCTCTGATCAAAGAACATTATCTGGATCAGGAGCGTCCCGCCGTGGTGTTTTGTCCCGGTGGTGATCTCTCATCCGGACAGCGCTGGCCTGCCGAGCGCTGGCCTGCCGAGCGCTGGTCTGAACTGGCCGCCCAGCTGATTGATCAGGGTTGGCAGGTCTGGCTGATCGCCCCCCGTAAAGAACAGGCTTTTTGTGAACAGATCTGTGCGGCATTGGATCGTGAGCGCCAGATGGAGATCAGTAATCTGTGTGGTCGTCTGGCCTGGGATGACACCCTGGATCTGCTGGCGGAGAGTCGCGCGGTTCTGGCTCAGGAGACACTTTACAGCCAGCTTTGTCGCGCGCTCAATCATCCTCTGGTGATGCTGCAGGGCGCAGGACAGCTGCAGGAGTTTATGTCGGTTGATCATGACCAGCGAACTCACCAATCCACACCGCAAGCGGTGCAGGGCGACAAGGAGTCGGCTTCAAAAGCCCGCACGGTCAGCAGTGACCGAAGCTGTCAGCCCTGCAAGGATCTGACCTGTCGGCAGAGTAAAAACAAAGCCACCGATCCCTGCATTCATGATCTGAGTGTGGAGCGGGTCCGGTCGGCTCTGCTCAGTATGGTGCCGATGCAGGCGGTGGATTAAGCCAGCCTGAATTTGGATGACATATCCTGCAGATCAACACCCAGCCGACTGAGTTCCTGATTGGATTGCAGTGTCTGCTCACTGGCGGTTGCTGTCATATCTGCCGATTGTGAGACGGTGATAATGCTGCGGTTAATGTCCTCGGCCACAGTGCCCTGCTCGGTTACGGCTGCGGCGATCTGCTGATTCATCGCCTGAATCTGATGCACGGCTTCGGTAATGGATTTAAACGCTGTTCTGGCTTCCAGCGCCGGTTCCTTGGTGGATTTTGCCAGCTCAGAACTGTGCATCATCTTATTGGCGGTCTGTTCAGCGGTTTTTTGCAGGTTGGTGATCAGACTCTCAATCTGTTCTGTAGATTCCTGTGTTTTCTGTGACAGGGTGCGGACTTCGTCTGCGACAACGGCAAACCCCCGGCCGGCTTCACCCGCGCGAGCGGCTTCAATGGCCGCATTCAGTGCCAGCAGATTGGTCTGTTCTGCAATTCCGGCAATCACATCCAGCACGGTGCTGATCTGATCGCTCTGCGCTTTCAGCTCCAGAATCGACTCCGTTGCTTCTTCCACCTCATCCGCGAGATTCTCGGTTTGCTGAATGCTGTTGCGGATCAGGCGGCCGCCATTTTGGGTCAGCTGTTCACACTCTTCTGCGGTTTCAGAGGCATGTTCTGCATTCTGCGCCACCTCCTGTACGGTTGAAACCATCTGGGTCATGGCCGTGGCCACCTGATCGGTCTCGTTTTTCTGCTCGGTAATCGCTTCGGTATTTTGCTGCGCCACTAATGACAGTTCTTCACTGGTGGAGGCCAGCTGAGTGATGCCCTGACTGAGGCGGTCGATCAGTTGCTGCAGGTTATTGATCATCGTCTGGGTGGCATTCATCAGAGTGCCCAGCTCATCCTGACGACGGCTTCTGATGCTCTGATTGAGGTTGCCGTCAGCCAGTTGGGTGATCACTTCCAGCAGTTCATGAATCGGTTCTTTGATCGCCTTGGTGACGGCGGTGGCGATCAGTATGCCGATCAGCAATGCCCCAGCAGCCGCAAGAAAGACAATCCACTGAGTCTGATTGACGGTATCGACGAGTACGGCCTGACGGACGTCGTACCACTGATCAATATTATTGGTCAGTCGTTTGGCCTCACGGGTCAGGTTGGCCTCAATGGTATCGACCGTGTTATCCGGTTGTCGGGTACGGATGGCTTCCACCAGTCGCATAAATTCAGCTTCATAATCATCGACGCTGGCGGCAATATCCCGCAGCACAGCAGTGGCTTCAGGATCTGTCGTTGAGGCGGCCCGTTGCTGGGCGATCCGCTTTAACTGTTCCACCAGTCGGGCGTTCTCCTCAAGGGCGGCCGGTTTTTCGCGAATCACATAGTTTTTCTCGGCGATGCGTGCATCGGCCATCAGGGTGGCCATCCTGTCCAGTTGCTTCAGATCCTTGTGTTCGCTATCAACGGCTATCAGAGTCTGGTGGCCTGTTACTGCCACCATCAACAGCAGAAGAATGATAAAGCCAAACCCACCGAATAATTTTTTCTGTATCGACAGATTTCGCAGTGGGTAGAGGATTTTTCCGGCCAATTTGTGATTAAACATAAGCGCTCCTTTTCTTTGGCTTTAAGGCGTAATTCGCACGCTTAATGTCAAAAAGGCGGTACAGCAACGAACACCCTATACGGTAGGAATTACGCGTGACTTGCAGAGCTGATGCGGGGTAAGACTGATTGTGGCTAGTAAGCGTAGTAACAGATTTACAGCTTCTCCAGTGATCCGGAAAAACCGATGGCCTTACCCCTTGCGTCCGGCGTTAAAGCTCGTACAATACGCGCCTCGTTTACCTACCACTTAGCAGGGTGTGTCCGGCATTGATTAAAAGAGCTTCCGTTAAATTACTGATGTGTCTGAACTGGTGCATGGCGCGCCAATGTTCTTATGCGTCTGTATTAAGTGGTTGCTGTTCCATGCTGCGTCTTTCTCCTGTCCGCGCGATTAAAAACGCCAAAAGTAAACCCAACGAATTTCTCTTCTGCGAAGCTCAGCTTCAGCAGCGTGTCTTCCAGAGCTGACGCTCCTTTTTTCGCTTTTGCGGAGTCTGACTCCGTTTCTTGAATCGTCGTTTCCCCGGTAAACACACTGTTGGGGAGATCCGGCGCTTGCTTCATCTTTGCGTTAAAGAGAGTTCTGAATGAAACGTCATGCACATAACTGGTTAGGTATTCTGGAAGGTAGTTTTCTGATGGCGCTGGGTATCCTGTTTTTACAGTCCAGCCATGTGGCCGTTGGTGGTATTACCGGTGTGGGTCTGATTGGTGATCGTCTGCTGGCAGATTTTACTTTTGGTCAGGTCTTTCTGGTGATTAACCTGCCATTTTACCTGCTGGCTTTTTATGAAAAGGGCTGGGCATTTACCCTGCGAACCGCACTGGCGGTGACGCTGATCGGCTTGCTGACCGACCTGATTGGTCAATATGTGGTGCTGGATCTGGGTTCTGCGATTCTGGGTGCTCTGGCAGCGGGTGCTTTGATGGCCTTCGGCATCGTGACGCTGTTTCAGCATAACGCGTCAACCGGTGGCTTTACCGTACTGGCGCTTTATATGGAGCGTGCCTGGGGTGTGAATCGTGGCTGGGCACTGCTGGTGATCGATGCGATTACTATCGGTATCGGTCTGTGGTTATTCGGTGCAGAGCTGTGGTTTGCGTCGCTGCTGGTGACGGTGGTGATGGGATCGATTATTGGTCGCTATCGTCAGCAGAATACTCAGCCGAAACTGCAGCACAGTTCGGATGACAAGGTGGTTGTTAAGACGACATCCGCGCCGATACTGAAAGAACATCAGGCTGCTGCCGCAAGAAGTTAAACCGAGCCTTACCCATGTCGAAAGCCCCTGTGATGATCGCATCACAGGGGTTTTTTTATGCCTGCAATTTGACCGTTCTGTTCAGTAATGTTTGCCATCAGGAGGTTTTGGGGTAGGAAAGCAGCTTCGGGCAGGAAAAACGGCTTTTGGCTAAAGCCTATATTTGAACCGTCCCATAAGAGGCGTATGGTATGGCTCGGTTTTATCTGTGTATCCATCGAGTTAGGTAAGGAAGGACGCTTTTGCAGGAACTTCAGGCGATCTGGGCATCTCCGTTAACAGAGGGGCTGTCAAACCCTGAGCTGGTCTGGCTGGTGCTGACCAGCGCACTGGCTTCTTTTATCACGGCGGCGATGGGTATTGGCGGTGGTATTTTATTACTGGTGGTGATGGCGGGTATTTTGCCGCCGCTGGCACTGATTCCGGTGCATGGTCTGGTGCAGCTTGGTTCCAATGCCAATCGTGCGCTGATGACCCGGACTCATATCTACTGGCCGATGGTGCTGCGTTTCTCGCTGGGGGCTTTGCTGGGGGCGCTGATCGCGTCTCAGATATTGGTTCAGCTGCCGGTGGACTGGATTCAGCGGGCGGTGGCCGTGTTTATTCTCTACATGGTTTGGGGCCCCAAACCTAAAAAGCTGGCGCTCAGTGGACTCCGAACCCTGTTTGCCGGCAGCCTGACCACGCTGATCTCCATGTTTGTCGGGGCGACCGGGCCTTTGGTGGCGGCGTTTATCCACCGGATGGATAAAGACAAACTATCCACAACCGCGACCTTCTCAGCTTGTATGTCCTTTCAGCATATGACGAAAGCGGCGGTTTTTGGTGCGGTGGGCTTTAGCTTTACGGACTGGTTGCTGCCGATTCTGGCGATGATGGCTGCCGGTGCCATCGGAACCTGGTTGGGGCTGAAGTTGCTGAATCGTATCCCTGCACACCTGTTCCGCCGGGGATTCGCGACCCTTGTGACCCTGCTGGCGTTACGGCTGCTGTGGCAGAGTTTCAGCGCCTGATCTTAGGGTTAACCCCTGTGTTTTTGTGGTTGAATGTTAAGTAGTATTTTGAGTGACTGTTTTGGTTATGTCTCTGTATTATAAAAAGTTATATTATGGATCGGTTGTTTAGTGTTTTGTCTTGCCCCGGTATGTTGATCGTTGAAGGGGCAGGTGCGGCGACCGATACGGACATGAGTAGAGAACGTGGAGTGCGATGATGAAAAAAAGGGTTCTGTTTCTGACCGGTATCTTATTGATGCTGAGCGCCCTTGCCGCCAGAGCTGAGGGCCAGCGTTTTGCCTATGTGGTCTCTGATCAGCGCATCCCTTTCTGGAATATCATGTGGCGGGGCGTGGAGTATCAGGCGCTGGAGCAGGGTGATGAGGCCATTGTGCTGAGTGCCGATAACAGCGCTAAAAAAGAGCTGGAAAACATGGTGCAGGCGATCCGGGATAAGGTCGATGGCATCGTACTCTCGCCGACGAACTCTTCCGCGGCGGTGACGCTGCTCAAACTGGCTGATCAGGCGAATATTCCTGTGGTGATTGCTGATATCGGGACGCAGGGTGGCGAATATGTCAGCTATATTGAGTCTGACAACGAAGCCGGTGCCTATCAGCTGGGCCAGATACTGGCGAAGACATTTGAACAGCGCAGTATTTCAGGCTCTGTGGGTATTATTGCCATTCCTCAGACCCGTCAGAACGGCAAGTTGAGAACACAGGGTTTTTTACGCGCCCTGAATGAATCCGGTATAGCCAGTGCCTATATCCATCAGCAGAATGATTTCAGTTATCAGGAAACGCTGGATTTCAGCCGCGACCTGATTCGTCGCAACCCTGATCTTAAGGCGATCTGGCTGCAGGGGTCTGAGCGTTATCAGGCGGCACTGGATGCGATCCGTGAGGCAGATAAGGAGGGGAAGATTCTTCTGATCTGCTTTGATGCCGAACCTGAGTTTATCGACATGATTCAGAATCAGCAGTTGGTGGCGGCCGGTATGCAACAGCCCTTCCTGATGGGTAGCCAGGCGGTTCGCTCTCTGGGGCAGCATCTGGCGGGTCAGCCGGTTCCCCGTCGGCAGCAACTTGAGGTGCTGGCCGTATCCAAAGGCAATATCGCAAGGCTGCTACCTGTGATCCGCCGTAATGTTCTGGGGCTGGCTAAAGACTGATGCGGCTCTTTTGATGCTGCTGTGGAGTGATGGATTCTATGAACAATTTTCCGGTTTAATTTTGTGACTGCACGCGACTTCAGTAAACAGAAGCGTTCGTCTCTTTATCTGATCACCTGGTTGGTGCTGCTCAGCGCGACTCTGGTGTTCAGTGGGTACGGTGCGTATACCTATCACTGGCAACGAGATCAGCTGGAGCAGCAGATTATCGGCCAGACGGTAGAGAGTGCGGAACGATTGTCCGGAAATCTGGCCTCGTATATCGACTCCTATCAGGTGAATGAGTACGACAAGCTGGTCTCCCATGAAATGCATACCCACAACCATTCTGCGCTGTCGGCGATTATGGTGGATGACTTCAAAATGGGTGAGATCACCGGCCAGAAGGTTTACTCCTCCGGCTGGCATAAGGTCGATGACGCTTTAGTTGCTATTGATGTCGACTCAGATCTGGCTGAAAGCCTGCAGCGCGAGATGTTCTACCACACAAGCCGGGATATTTTTGACCTCAACGGCGAGAAAATTGGCGTTGTGCGGGTGTATGCCAATGATGCCGAGCTGCGTAAGCGTTCTGATGCCCTGCTGACGCAAATTATCGTTTCCATGCTGGTGCTGCTGTTGGTGCTGTCCTTGGTACTGATTTTATTGCTGCGCCATATTTTTATCCGTCCCCTTAAATTACTGTCTGAGGCTGTGTCGGATCAGGGGCAGTATGCCCGCCCCCGTGAGTTTGGTCTGGACTCACCCTATCAGGAAGTCTCGCTGCTGACCGATGCGATCCGCCAGATGCTGCAAACCATCGAAAGCACACAGCATGAATTGCAGCGGGAGCATCAGTATCTGGAAAATATCGTTGAAGGCACCCGTGCCGGTACCTGGTTCTGGAATGTCCAGACCGGACAAACCCGTTATAACGAGCGTTGGGCCAGTATGCTGGGGTATCAGCTGCAGGAACTGGAACCTATCTCCATTGAAACCTGGCGCAAGATGGTTCACCCGGAGGATCTGAAGCGTTCGGAGGAACAGTTACAGCATCATTTTGATGATGAAATCGACTTTTATGAGTGCGATGTGCGTATGCGTCACAAAGACGGGCACTGGATCTGGGTGCTGGATCGTGGGAGGGTCGCCAGTCGCAGTTATGACGGTCAGCCGCTGGAGATGTTTGGTACCCACCTTGAGATTACCGAGGCGAAGCAGAAAACCGAACAGCTGGAACTGGCGGCCAGTATTTATCGTCAGGCCCGCGAAGGCATCATGGTGCTGAGTGACAAGGGCATCATCGTTGACGTTAATGAGGCGTTTACCCGTATTACCGGTTACACCAAAGAGGAAGCGATTGGTAAACCGCCGACGCTGCTTAATTCCGGAGATCAGAGCGACGAGTTCTACCGTGAGGTCTGGTCGAATATGCAGCAGCAGGGTTACTGGAGTGGTGAGGTCTGGAACCGGCGCAAAAATGGAGAGCGTTATCCGGAGCTGCTGTCGGTCAGCCGGGTAAGTACCGGTCAGCATAGCACCCATTTTGTGGCGCTCTCTTCCGATATCACCGAGATTAAAGAGTATGAAGAGCAGCTCCGGCATATCGCCCATTTTGATGTGCTGACCGGCCTGCCGAACCGTGCGCTTTTATTTGATCGTCTGGGTATGGCCCTTGAGCAGACCAAGCGTGAACAGAAAGGTCTGGCGGTTTTCTTTATTGATCTGGATGGCTTTAAAGAGGTGAACGACACCCACGGTCATGATGCCGGTGATTTTCTGCTGACAGAGCTTTCCCGTCGTTTATCATCTGTGCTGCGCTCGGGTGACACGCTGGCCCGACTGGGTGGGGATGAGTTTGTGGCGGTGTTGCCGGGTGTTCAGGGTAAGGACCAGCTGACACCGATACTGATGCGCATGCTGCAGGAGATGAATCGTCCGGTGATCATGTCCGGTGATATTGAGCTGACGGTGACGGCCAGTATTGGTATCAGTCTGTTTTCCGGTGATGGAGATTCCGGCGTCAATCAACTGGTCACCGAGGCCGATCAGGCGATGTATCAGGCAAAACTGAAAGGGAAGAACAGTTTCTGCTTTGCTCCCAGAACCGATGAGGTCTGATCTGCTTTTCCTTTTCTTTCCTTTTATTTGGCGATGAGTCAGGTATTTCTGCCGGTAATTATTCGAAAATTTCGCTGAAAAGCTCCTAAAATATCAGATCTGTACCGGATATTACTCACAGGCTTAATGCCGATTAATTGTTCCCCTGTGATGCTTCTTAAAGCTGAGTATCATAGTCCGTTATTCAAAATATCAATCCATTTGCCCCGCGCTGCGTATAGAGACCGGTTCACTGTACGCCGCCGACCGCGGCATTTTTAAAACATGCTCAAGGATAAGCAGAGGCTCAATCGCATGAAATACTCCCTTCCCCGGACACTGGCTCTATTACCCCTGATCGGTGTTCTTTCTTTTAGTGCTGTTCAGGCTCAGGCAGCTGAAAGGCCTCCTATGCCTGTTGAAGCTCAGATCGCCAAGGCTGAAACACTTGAACGCACGGTGGAAGTGGTTGGCTCTCTTTCTGCCGATGAAACCGTTTCCATCAGTCCTGAAGTGAACGGCCGTGTGGCCCGTATTCTGTTCCGTGAGGGGCAGATTGTTGAAGCCGGAAAGCCGCTGTTTAAGCTGGATGATTCCATTCAGCGCGCCGAACTTAAGCAGGCTGAAGCCAGCCGAGGTCTGAGCGAGGTGGAATATAAGCGTGCCAATGAACTGCTGAACAACAATGCCGGTAGCGTGAATACCCGTGATGGCGCACTGGCCAAGTTGCGTATCGATCAGGCGGGTGTTGCTCTGGCGAAAGAGCGTCTGGGCAAGATGACGCTGAACGCGCCCTTCAGCGGGCTGGTGGGTCTGCGTGAAGTGAGTGTTGGTGAGTATGTGACTCCGGGGCAGCCTTTGGTGAGTCTGGTTTCTGTTGATCCGATGCGGGTTGAATTCCGGGTGCCGGAGGTTTACCTGACCGGTCTTGCCGTTGGTCAAAGCGTTGATGTCACGCTGGATGCGATTCCCGGTGAGCATTTTGAAGGCACAGTTTTCGCGGTTTCTCCTGAAGTGGATGTGAACGGTCGCAGTGTAAAGGTGATTGCCAGTCTGCCGAACGATAGCGGCAAGCTGCGTCCCGGCCTGTTCGCCCGCGTTAACCTGAATCTGGAAACCATTAATGATGCTCTGATGCTGAAAGAAGAGGTGCTGGTACCTCAGGGTAATGCTCAGCTGGTGTACGTACTGGAAGAGGGCAAGGTTGCGATTCGTCCTGTGGTAACCGGTATCCGTGAGCGTGGCCGTGTACAAATTCTCAAAGGCGTTAATGCCGGTGACATCGTGGTAACCGCCGGACAGATGAAACTGCGTCCGGGTGCAGCTGCGATGCCGGTTAATCTGCAATCTGCCCAACCTAAGTCTGAACAAGGCCAGTAAGCCCGTTCGCTAACGGCTAAATCAAGGAGCATCTTCGGCATGGTATTGTCAGAAATCTCAATTAAACGACCGGTATTTGCAACAGTGATGAGTCTGTTGCTGATGCTGGTGGGCGTGATCGCCTATGACCGTCTTTCGGTTCGGGAATACCCGAATATCGATGTGCCGACGGTTTCTGTTGTCACCACCTACACAGGTGCCAACGCCAGTATTATCGAATCTCAGGTGACCAACGTGCTGGAGGACTCTCTCTCCGGTATCGAAGGCATCGACTTTATGACCTCCTCTTCCAGTACCGGTAAGAGTCAGATCACCATCAATTTTAAGCTGGACCGTGATGCGGACAACGCGGCCTCTGACGTGCGTGACCGTGTCGGTCGTGTGCGGGGTCGTCTGCCGGCCGATATTGATGAGCCGATTGTAGCCAAAGTTGAAGCCAACGCTCAGCCAATTATGTATCTGGCGTTTTCCAGTCCGAATCATAGCCCGCTGGAGATGACGGACTTTGCTGACCGTCTGGTGAAAGACCGTCTGCAGACAGCGCCGGGCGTCGCGGAAGTGCGTATCTTCGGTGAACGCCGTTATGCCATGCGTATCTGGCTGGATAAGGCCCGTATGGCAGCCTTTGGCGTGACCACAACGGATATCTCCAATGCGATCCGCAGTCAGAACCTTGAAGTGCCATCGGGCACGATTAAGTCTGAAAACCGCGAATTTACCTTGCTGGCGCAAACCGATCTGCAAACGCCGGAAGAGTTTGAACAGGTGATTCTGCGTAATAACGACGGTTATCTGGTACGGGTGAAAGATGTGGCCCGTGTCCGTATCGCCGCCGCTAACGATCGCGGTACGGTGCGTTTTAACGGCAAAACCGCTGTGGCGATGGGTGTGGTAAAACAGTCTGTGGCGAATCCGCTGGATGTATCCAGCAGTGTTCGTGGCATGATTCCTGAAATCGAAGCGATTCTGCCGGAAGGTATGAAGGTTAACGTCGCTTACGACTCATCCATCTTTATTGACCGCTCTATTAAGGCGGTTTACTCCACCATCGCGGAAGCTGTGATCCTGGTTATTCTGGTGATCTTTATCTTTCTGCGTTCTCTGCGTGCGACTCTGATTCCGCTGGTGACCATTCCGGTTTCCCTGATCGGTGCCTTTGTCTTTATGTATGTGCTGGGCTACTCCATCAACACCCTGACTCTGTTGGCGATGGTGATGGCGATTGGTCTGGTGGTGGATGACGCCATCGTGATGCTGGAGAACATCTATCGTCATATCGAAGAGGGCATGCACCCGATTCAGGCGGCATTTAAAGGCTCGAAAGAGATCGGCTTTGCCGTTGTCGCCATGACCATTACGCTGGCTGCCGTATTTACCCCGCTGGCCTTTACCGAAGGCCGCACCGGTAAGCTGTTTGCTGAGTTTGCCCTGACACTGGCGGGTGCGGTTCTGGTATCCGGTTTTGTCGCGCTGACCCTGTCGCCGATGATGTGTTCCCGCATTCTGAAGCACGAGAACCACGGTAAGTTCTATCTGTGGGGCGAGAAGGTGCTGGATGGTATGGGCGATCTTTATCGCCGTTCCCTGAAGTGGACCATGAAAGCGCGTCCGGTGGTTCTGCTGGTCGGTGTGGCTTGTCTGGGTGGTCTCTATGTCACCTTTACCAGCCTGAACAGCGAGCTTTCGCCGATGGAAGACCGGGGCACCATTATCGGTTTCGGTATCGGCCCTGAAGGTTCTACAACAGAGTTTCTGGATAAGTACAGCCGCCAGATCGAAGGCGTGTTCTCTAATGTGCCTGAGATTGAGCGTTACTTTGTGATTACCGGTCTGTTCCCGACGGAAAGCAACGTGATCTCCTTCGCCGGTATGAAAGACTGGGAGGAGCGTGAGCGTAGCGCTCAGGAAGTGGCCGGTTCTCTGCGTGGTCCTATGTTTGGTGGTATTCCGGGCATTATGTCGTTCCCGATTACTCCGGCTTCTCTGGGACAAAGCCCGATCGCTCGTCCGGTTGAGCTGGTGGTGCAGTCCACGGCCAACTTTGAAGATCTGCAGAAGCTGATCGGCGCGGTAATGGGTAAGGTGTACGCCAGTGGCAAACTGGTGAATCCGGATGTGGATCTGAAACTGAACAAGCCTCAGATCAACCTGAAGATCAATCGTGATAAAGCGGCGGCCGTTGGCGTCTCTATTTCCGATGTGACCAGCACACTGGAAACCCTTTTGGGTGGCCGCACCATTACCCGTTATAAAGACGGTAACGAGCAGTATGACGTGATCGCCAAGGTAGCGGATGCGGATCGTGCTACGCCTTCATCTCTGTCCTCTATCTACGTGCGCTCTTCATCCGGCCAGATGATTCAGTTATCGAATCTGGTAACGCTGAATGAGACCGTTGCACCGAAAGAGCTGAACCACTTTAACAAGCTGCGTGCGGCAACCATCAAGGCGAGCCTAACGCCGGGTCTGACTCAGGGCGATGCGCTGATTTGGCTGCGGGATACCGTTGAAGCAACCGCCAAAGAGATGGGCATTCAGGGCATTCAGTTCGATTACAGTGGTCAGGCTCGTGAGTACATGGAGTCCGGTGACTCTCTAATGATCACCTTTATTCTGGCGCTGGGCTTTATCTATCTGGTGCTGGCGGCTCAGTTTGAGAGCTTCCGTTCCCCGATGGTGATTATGCTGACGGTGCCTCTGGCGATTCTGGGTGCGCTGATCACCATGAAATTCACTGGCGGCACGCTGAACGTATACAGCCAGATCGGCCTGATCACTCTGATCGGTCTGATCACCAAGCACGGTATTCTGATGACTGAATTTGCTAACCAGCTACGCGAGGAAGGCAAAGAGAAGTTTGATGCTATCGTGGAGGCCAGTGTATTGCGTCTGCGCCCGATTCTGATGACCACAGGTGCCATGGTGCTGGGTAACCTGCCGCTGGCTCTGGCCACCGGTGCCGGTGCAGAAAGCCGTCAGGCGATCGGCTGGGTGATTGTGGGTGGTTTGACCTTCGGTACACTGCTGACACTGTATGTGGTGCCAACGGTTTACACCTATATTGTGCAGAAGCTGCCCCATATGCCGGAGCCTGATTACAAATAGGTCGGTAACATCCGGTAGTTTGATAAAAAAGCCGATCGGGATAACCGATCGGCTTTTTTCTTTTTAATCAGTTGGTTACAGCTATTCAATGTAACTTCTTGTAACTTTTTCGGATTATGCCGGAATAAACCGGTCAGTCTCATACTGCTTTTTACGCTAAGATACGATAAATTAGCCAAAGGACAGCTTATTAATCACCCCGCATATTTCCCGGCTGTAAAACGACTCGGCTGTCAGTTTCAGGCAGCTCTGTTTTCAGATTTTAATCCTAAGGTAGTTTCATGAGCAAAACGGTTTTGGTGGTGGATGACAGTCGTGTGTCCCGCATGATGTTAAGCAAAATGATCAACATGGCGGATAGCGACTGGCAGATTGTTGAAGCGGAAGACGGCCAGCAGGCGGTTGATAAAGCAACGGCTGAAACGCCTGACCTGATTGTTATGGATATCAACATGCCGGTGATGGATGGCTTTCAGGCGATCGAAATTCTGCGCCCCCAGTTGCCGGATACCACCATGATTCTGCTGTCAGCTAATATTCAGTCCTCCAGTCAGGCGCGGGCGGAAGAGCTGGGTGTCCACTTTATTGCCAAACCCATAACGCCGGCGGTTGCTGAAAAAGCGCTGGCGATCTGGAGCCAGGAAAATGCATGATCTGACCGTGCTCGAGCTGGATGCCCTAGCTGAGATTTTTAATATCAGCGTTGGCCGTTCAGCTTCTGCTTTGAGTGAGCTGACCCAGGAACCGGTCACCATGAGTGTTCCCGTGGTGCACGTTATGCCGATTCAGCGGGTGATCGAACTGTTATCCCCGGGGATAGGTGCCGAGCGCCTGACCTGTGTCAGTCAGATGTTTAACGGTAGTTTTTCCGGTGAAGCGATGCTGATGTTTCCGGAGAACTCCAGTCTTGAGATTGTCCGGCTGATGCTGGGCAGTCAGGTGCCGATTGAGCAGCTGAGCGAGATTGAACAGGACGCGCTGAACGAGATCGGCAATATTATTCTTAATGCCTGTTTTTCCACCATCGCCGATATGCTGCAGGACACCTTCTCCTGCGATCTGCCGGAACTGACGGTGGCCTCTGTGGAAGAGATTCTGCGGAAACCGGAAAGCGAACAGACCGTACTCTTTATCCAGATTCAGCTGGCTCTTGAAAGCCGCAGTCTGGAAGGTTATCTGGCCTTTATTATGGGCGGTGAGTCTGAAGCCAATCTTCAGCAGGCGCTGCGTGGCTTCTTAACCGGTGTTCAGGGCTAACTCAGGCTCGTTAGACAGTTTCAGGAATTGAAAACGCTTATGCAGCTTTTTGAACAGGCACTTGCCGTTCTCCAGTCCGGTGTGATGATTCTGGACGAGACGTGTCGGGTACATTTTATCAATCAGTGGCTGAACAAAGCCTTTGATAGCTCTGAAGATCTTCAGGGCAAAGAACTCTTTGCCTGCTATCCCGAGCTTGAGGGGTGCCGTATCCATAATGCGGTGGAACAGGCGCTGAAATCGGGCCTGCCATCATTGCTTTCGCCCGGCCTTAACCGCTCACCACTGCCGCTGTATCGTGGCGAGGGCGCGCGACGTGAGCGCTTCGCTCAGTCGATCCGTGTCCAGCCGATGCAGTCCGAAGGCAAGCGATTCTGTGTGATCGAGGTGCAGGATGTGAGCTCCATGGTACGGCGCGAAGCGCTGCTGAATAAGCAGGCTGAGAAGCTGAACCAGATGGCACTGACCGACGAACTGACCGGTATCGCCAATCGTCGTCATTTCAATATGATGCTGGAAAAAGAGCTGCGTCGCTCCGAGCTTCAGGGCACGCCGCTGAGTCTGGTGTTCTTTGATATCGACTTCTTTAAACAATATAACGACCATCTGGGTCATCAGGCCGGGGATAAGTGTCTGATGGCGGTGGCGGATTACCTGAAAAGTCAGCTGGAAAGCTACGGTTATCAGGTGGCCCGATACGGTGGTGAAGAGTTTTGTATTATTCTGCCGGGACAGGATCTGGATGTGGCTCAGCATCTGGCGGAGCGTTGCCGTAAGGAGATTGAAGAGCTGGGTCTGCAGCATCCTAGCAGCAATGTTGCCCCTGTGGTGACCGCAAGCTTTGGGGTGTCGGTTAAGAGCAGCCAGCAGCATGAAACTCAGACCGGTCTGATTCTGCGGGCGGACAACGCCCTGTACCGGGCGAAACTCGCTGGACGAAACCGGGTGGTTGTCGCCGAGCGGCAGGATAAAGAGTCACCCTGACCGATTCGCCGCAAGTGGCAGAATACATAAGTGTCAGAACACCGATGCAAAAAAAATCCCCGATCATTGATCGGGGATTTTTTTAGCTTTCGGAATATTCAGCTTAAGGACTAAGTCTTAACTGAATGAACCCAGCTGCTTATGTATAAGAGCCAAAACCTATGGTGCTTATACAAAAGAGCCAAAACCTACGGTTTTACGCAGACGGTCGATCAGGTCAGTCGCTTCTGCACGGGCTTTTTCAGCGCCCTTCTGCATTACTTCCTCAACGTAACCCATATCGTTCATCAGCTCTTCGTACTTGCCGCGCGGCTCTTTCAGGTGCTCGTTCACCAGTTCGAACAGGGAGTTCTTCATATCACCCCAGCCGATGCCGTTTTCGTACTGCTGGCGCATATCCGCAATCTGGCTTTCATCCGCAAAGGCCTGCCAGATCTGGAACAGGGTGCAATCCTCAGTGCTCTTCGGCTCGCCCGGCTCCAGTGAGTTAGTTTTGATCTTACGGATCAGCTTGAGCAGTTTCTTCTCAGAAACGAACAACGGAATCGTGTTGTTATAGCTCTTACTCATCTTGCGGCCATCCAGCCCGTTCAGCACGGCAACGCTTTCTTCGATGCGGGCTTCCGGCAGCTTGAAGTACTGACCTTTGTAGATGTGGTTGAAACGACCGGCAACGTCACGGGCCATCTCGATATGCTGAATCTGGTCACGGCCAACAGGAACATCTGTGGCGTTAAACATCAGAATGTCTGCCGCCATCAGGATCGGATAGCTGAACAGACCCATCGTGATGCCTTTGTCAGGATCTGCGCCACCTTCTGCTTCGTTGTCCTGTACCGCTGCTTTATAAGCGTGGGCGCGGTTCATCAGACCCTTGGCGCAAACGCAGGTCAGCAGCCAGGTCAGTTCCGTGATCTCAGGGATGTCAGACTGACGGTAGAAAACAGAGTTATCGGTATCCAGACCCAAGGCCAGCCAGGTAGCGGCGATCTCGCGACGGGATTCCTGTACGCGTTTCGGATCGTGGCATTTGATCAAAGCGTGCAGGTCAGCCAGGAAGTAGAAAGATTCATTATTCGGATCACGGCTCGCTTCGATAGCGGGGCGGATCGCACCTACATAGTTACCCAGGTGAGGGGTACCTGTGGTGGTGATGCCGGTTAAAACTCTGCGTTTTTCCATGTCGGATCTGTCTTCTGATTCAGTGTATAGATTGATCACCTGTGCTGAAAAAGCTCAGATGTTCATAAGGTTGCGAACTATTCTAATCGTTCGGAGGCGGGGTTTAAACGGTGCTAAAGCCTTAAAAGGCCAGAGCACCGTTTTTCCTGATCTGTCTTCAGGATTATTGCAAACGGTCTGGTACCGGTTTACAGCTCAACCGTTACAGTTCAACAGATACCGCTGCAGCAGAACGCTTGGCTTTTTCTACGGCAGCGTCGATGCTGTTTTCCAGTGCCAGAGCAACACCCATGCGGCGCTCACCCTTCACTTCCGGCTTACCAAACAAGCGCAGTTGGGTATCCGGCTCCGCCAGTGCGGCCGCCAGATTACCAAAGCGAGCCTGCTCTGAGTTGCCTTCCACCAGAATCACCGCCGATGCTGCCGGACCAAACTGGCGGATAGACGGAATCGGCAGACCCAGAATTGCGCGGGCGTGCAGGGCAAATTCCGACAGATCCTGAGAGATCAGGGTAACCATGCCGGTATCGTGCGGGCGCGGGGATACTTCGCTGAAGTAGACGTTATCGCCTTTCACAAACAGCTCAACGCCAAACAGACCACGGCCACCCAGAGCATCAGTGATCGCTTTGCCGATGCGCTGGGATTCCGCCAGAGCAACCTCAGACATCGCCTGTGGCTGCCAGGATTCACGGTAGTCACCTTTCTCCTGGCGGTGGCCGATAGGCGCACAGAAGGAGGTGCCGCCTTCATGGCGAACAGTCAGCAGGGTGATCTCATAATCAAAATCGACAAAACCTTCCACGATCACTTTACCCGCACCGGCACGACCACCTTCCTGAGCGTAATCCCAGGCATGATCGACATCGGCATCAGAGCGTACCAGACTCTGGCCTTTACCGGAGCTGGACATGATCGGCTTAACCACACAGGGAATGCCCACTTCTTTGATCGCGGCTAGGTACTCGTCTTTGGTAGCGGCGAACTTGTAAGGCGAGGTGGACAGCCCCAGCTCTTCTGCGGCCAGACGGCGGATGCCTTCGCGGTTCATGGTCAGCTGAGTTGCGCGGGCAGTCGGTACTACGTTGAAACCTTCGCTTTCCAGCTCTGCCAGCGTGTCGGTGGCGATCGCTTCAATCTCCGGCACGATTAAGTGCGGTTTTTCCTGCTCGATCACACGGCGCAGGGCATCGCCATCCAGCATGGAGATCACATGGCTGCGATGGGCAACCTGCATAGCCGGGGCATTCTCGTAGCGGTCAACGGCGATCACTTCGCAGCCCAGACGCTGAAGCTCGATAACGACTTCTTTACCCAGCTCACCGCAGCCACACATCAGAACACGGGTGGCGGTCGGACTAAGGGGAGTCCCGATGGAATTCAGAGTACCGATATGGGTCATAAATCAGATCCTTTAAGTTGGCAGGCCTGGCCGGACATCAGATCCGGTGGCATCAAAATAGTGAATACGAAATAGGAGATCGGGGCTGGGAAGATCGTGCCGGAAACCGGATGTGAAGATGATTGTTTTTAGACGAGCGGCACGATTCTTCACAACCGGGAATAGCGCAAGGTTGGTTACGGGGCGATGAACGCCTGATCCAGACTGGCCCGACGCTGACAGCTGTTCAGCACCTGACGCTTCTGGTCATTACTGTAGGTGTTCCAGAGACGGATCTCGTTGCCGTCCCGATAGCAACCGATACAGAAGCCCTCATCATTCAGCGCACAGATGCTGACACAGGGAGATGGAGTGACTGCAGGTTGGTTCGTTTCAGGCTGTGAAACCTGAGACAGGGATTCTTTCTGACTCACAAAAAACTCCAGTAGAGATCGTCTGTTGTCTGCCGGACAGAAGCGATCTCTGACAAATGCCGTTTTGGCTAATCACGTTCAGGCGACCCGGAAGCAAGCGAGTGTTCCGCTTGGTATCCGCATCGGGCTATCAGGGGTTATCCAGCGTCTTATGTCTCAGAACCGGGCTTAAGCTGTTCCCGATAGCGGGCACCGTTATCAACATAGTGTTGAGCGCTGGCTTCCAGCATGCTGTATTGGGCTTCAGTAATCTGGCGTTTAATCACCGCCGGAGCACCAACTACAAGGGAGCCATCCGGGATCTCCATACCCTCTTTAACGACAGCACCGGCGCCAATTATGCAGTATTTGCCAATTTTCGCACCATTTAAAACCACCGCATTCATTCCGATCAGGCTGTAATCACCAATTTCGCAACCGTGCAGCATCACTTTATGGCCAATGGTTACGCCTTTTCCCAGCATCAGCGGCATGTTGTCGTCCACATGCAGTACCGAACCATCCTGTACATTGGACTGTTCGCCGATGGTGATGGTGTCGTTATCGGCGCGGATGGTGACATTAAACCAGACACTGGCCTGATGGCCGATGCGAATGTCTCCAATCAGGTCGGCACTCGGGGCGATAAAGTGTTCCTCGGACGCGAACTCAGCGCGTTTGTTTCCCAGATCGTAGATCACGGTTGGCTCCTTTACGTGTGGGGCTTTCTTTTATTGTTATGTTTTTGATTATTGTGTTCGTGCGTATTTTTATTCTGAAACCCGGCGGTGTTTGCTCGGTTCAAGATGGCGTAACGGGCTGCCCGCCGTTGGCACCTTGGTCAGCGAGAAGTCGGCTCCCAGACCGGTTTTCAGCAGATCAACCAGCATCATGGCAGACAGACCCCAAATGACAAATTCATCAAAGTGATAACAGGGCACATAGATCGCTTTCTTTTCCACCGGAATCACATCGGTATGGTGGCGTTCATCTTTCAGGAAAAAGCTCAGGGGAACCCGGAATATCGCGTCCAGTTCATCTTCGTTGGCGGTCAGCTCAATATTTTCCGGCACGATACCCACCCAGGGCGTGACCCGAACCCCCATATGGGAGATCACCTGATTCAGCTTGCCGATAATCTCAACCTGATCCGGCTGCATGGCCACTTCTTCTTCACTTTCGCGCAGGGCGGTGTGTTTCAGGTTGCGGTCGGTTTTGTCCTGCATGCCGCCGGGAAAGGCCACCTGCCCGGAATGGCTGGAAAGATGAGACGCGCGGCGGGTGAGAATAATTTCCGGATCAAAAGGGTTGTCGGTCAGAGCGATCAGAACCGCAGCATCGGGATGAGAGCCTTTGATACGGGCGGGTGTAAAGTTGGCGAGTTTACGGCGGAGCAGCGCCAGATAATCGGTGCTTTCTTCCACGGAGCTGCTTGTTGCCTGATGCGGCAGATTGTCAGATGTTTCAGCAGTCACAATGCGTTATCCCTGTTACCTAGGAGTCTCTCCATATTAAAGGAGAAAGCGGCTGCTGGGAAAAGTTTGACGCTAGTCAATTGGGTTTTTCTGCCGTATTCTGTGCTCAATACGGCAGGGGCATCAGCCGCTGGTGACATTAGCTCGATAGAGACACTCTGTCAGAGTGTGCTCGGATAAAGGACCGTCTTTAGGATGAATTTTTGTAGCGAATGCGGTGAGAAAGTTCGGATCGGCATACCGGATGATGATAACCGTCCACGCCATATCTGTGATGCCTGCGATACGATTCACTACCACAATCCTAAGATTGTTGCGGGTACCATTCCTGTTTATGGCGATAAGGTTCTGCTCTGCAAACGGGCGATTGAACCCCGTCTGGGTTACTGGACGCTGCCGGCAGGCTTTATGGAAAATGAAGAAACCACGGTTGAAGCGGCCGCCCGTGAAACCTGGGAAGAAGCACAGGCCGAAGTGAATGTCAGCCATCTATACGTGCTGATCGACACCACGGTTATCAGTCAGGTTTATATGATGTTTCTGGCGGATCTGCCAAAGCCGGAATACGGTGCAGGCCCTGAGAGCCTTGAAGTGGAACTCTTTTCAGAAGATGAGATTCCATGGGGTGAGCTGGCCTTCCCGACCATTGAAAAGACCCTGCGTCTCTATTTTGAAGACCGTAAGAAAGGTCACTTCCCGATGCATCAGTGCGATGTCAGCAAGGAAGACCGTGACCGTTTCTATGCGGCCATAGAAGCCGCCAAAGCCAGCTGATTGCTGGCTTTTCTTTGCTGGCATTTCTTTACTGGTATGTCCTCCGGCTCTCTACAGATCTTCCAGCCGGAACACATCATAGGCGGGTTCCTCATAGGGATGCGCCAGTTTCATCGCTGCAATCGCCTGTTTGATCAGGCTGTCCTCGCATACCAGTTCCACCCGATACTCTTCCACCGTTTCCAGCTCGTTCTGAGAGCCGATATGAGGGTGACTGCCCTCCAGCGGCCGGAACTGTCCCTGACCTTTGATCTGCCAGCAACAGTGATCATAGTGCCCAATGCGACCGGCTCCGGTTTCAAAAACCGCATTCTTCACCGGTTCGAGATGGGATTCTGGAACGAAAAAAGCGAGCTTATACATAAGGTTGTCCTTGCTTGATCAGCGCTGTCATCCGAATTTGAGTCTATTAAGAATAGAAGCTGTTACAGCTCTGTGAAGCTTAAATTGTTTCCGCTTTTGAATCAGCTGTCAGAGGCTTCCGGATGAGGAATCGTCAGTTGCTGTTGGCTTTTAAAGAAACGCTCTTCACCGGTGACGGGGTCGGTAAACTCCAGTGTATAAGCGAGTAACTGGAGCGGATGGCTGTAATCATCGTGATCGGCTTCCGCCTGAACCTCGGGATACCAGGGATCGTTTTCAATCGGAATACCCATGGATGCCAGATGCACCCGCAGCTGATGCTGGCGTCCGGTATGGGGTTTCATCTCGTACAGTGCCCGTTCACCCTGACGCAGCAACAGATCAATGGCCGTTTCACTATTGAGTTCGCCTTCCGCTTCTTTCATGGTGAAAAAATGATCACCTTTGACCATCAGACTGCGGTGGATTCGCGGCAGCTCCAGATCTGGGTTGATCCCCGCCACGGCACGATAGGTTTTCTGCACGTTCCGCTGCTGGAACAGGGTCTGATAAGCACCACGGTGCTCCGGCTGTTTGCAGAGCAGTACCAGACCTGCGGTTTCACGATCCAATCGGTGTGCGGGAACCAGGTCCGGCAGATTAAGGCGCTTACGCAGGCGAATCAGCAGGGTCTCTTTCAGGTGCCGTCCGGCCGGAATGGTGGATAACCAGTGAGGTTTGTCGGCGATAACGATCAGATCGTCTTCATAAACAATGGATTCCTCAAAGGGCACCGGCTGCTCATTGGGTACTTCCCGGTAGTACCAGATTTTTTTACCGGCGATAAAGTCGGCATCTTCTGTCAGCGCTTGTCCGCTATCATCCACCAGATCACCTTTCGCTAAGCGCTGGCGTAACACCTCAGCCTCGATATGGGGAAAGCGATGCTGCAGGAAACTCAGCAGATCCGGCCAGCGTCCCTTGGGATGCTCTTCATCGCAGGGCAGAATCAGATAGCTGGGCGGTACCCCATCGCGATAGGGCAGCGGTGAGTTTTTTGAGGTTGAGCGTTGTTTCTTGCGAGCCATGAATATTCCGGAATGAAGAGGCTGTCGGACAATCTGTTGTCATGAGATCTGTTGGCGCGATTGTAGGCTATTCGACCGATGAGGTCATGGCGCAGTTTCAGTCTGCGGTGGTGTTGGCGTCAGAAAAAAAGCGGGCCCTGAAAAGGGCCCGAAGCGAACATGGCTTTACAGAGGATAGCGATCAGAACCTCACTCCTGATCGTGAGGCTACGGGCTAACAGGTTCACATCCTTGTGATGGTGTGGGGGTGTTCTGTGCGTTGTGCTGGGTATTGGGTCAGGCTTATGCCTAGTGGGTAAAGACCGGCATCATGCCCATGCCCCAGAGAACAACGGTGGTAACAATCATGCCAACCAGTACCACAAGGCCAACGGTCAGAATCGAGGTGCCAAACATAAAGGCCTGTTCTTCCGGTATCTCCATCACGGTTTCAACGCCGTTGTAGAGCAGATAAATGGTATAGGCCACGGCCAGCAGACCGGCAAAGACCACAAACCAGAGGACGGGCCAGAGTCCGGCAAAACCCGCCATAAAGAGCGGTGTTGAGGTATAGGTGGTCAGCACCATGCAGCGGTCAAAGCTGGCATCAGCACCATAGGTTCTTTCCATCCAGTGCACCGCTTTCGCCATCACATAGACGCCGATCAGCAGGGCGAAATAAAAGGCGATGGATATCGGCAGAGCGCTGGCGACGGTGAGTTTTACGTATTCACCTCCGGCAATACTCCAGCCCATTTGGGTGGTGCCAATAAACATACAAAGGGGTGGGATGGCTGCCAGCCAAACCAGATCATTTTTATAGCAATCAACCCAGGTGTATTTCTCTTCACGAATTTGCTGCCACTCAGCTTTCGGGTGATAAATCACGCCAAACAGATGCTGAAACATGACGACCTCCTAACCTTTTCAGGTTTTTACAGATCTTTAAGCGCGGGCTGCGCTTGTTATCATTTCATCCGGTCTTTGCTCGCTGCAAAATTCCCGGTTGCCGTAGCTTTATCAGCAAAGGCGACATGCAGTGGGCAAAGGTTCTGGCTGTTACGCTTTTATCTGGTCAGAGCTTTTGATGACGGTTTCGCTTTATGAGATAAGCGCCGGTCAGCTGATGAACAGATAGTGATCCGCCAGTAACACCACAAACAGCCACATGATGTATCGGATCGAGAACCAGAAGGTTCGTATCGCGGCTTGTTTATCCCGACCCTGATAGAGTTCCCAGACGTACTGCAGGAAACGGCCGTTCAAAATCATTACGCCTGCTATATAGAGTAGACCACTCATTCCTGTGACGTAGGGCAATATTGTGGTCAATATCATCAGAACGGTGTAAAGAACGATTTGCAATTTGGTGAAAGCATCACCGTGAGTCACCGGTAACATCGGGATATCCGCCTTGGCGTACTCCTCTTTCCGGTGCAGAGCCAGCGCCCAGAAGTGAGGTGGCGTCCAGGCGAAGATGATCAGCACCAGCAGTAAACCGTGTGGGTCGAGTTGCCCGCTAACGGCTGTCCAGCCGAGTAGTGGTGGGGCAGCTCCGGCAAGGCCGCCGATGGTGATGTTCTGGGGCGTGGCCCGTTTCAGAATAGCGGTGTAGATCACCGCGTAGCCGATCAGAGATGCCAGTGTCAGCCATGCGGTCAGGGCATTCACGGCCACAAAGAGCAGGCCTATCCCCAGTGTGCCGATAATGGCGGCAAAGCTGAGCACCTGAACCGGCTGCAGCTGCCCCTGGGGCAGTGGCCGATATCGCGTGCGCGCCATAATGCTGTCGATCTTTTCATCCAGCAGGTGGTTGATTGCAGCGGCAGAGCCGGCTGCCAGACCGATGCCGATCAGACCGAAAATCACTTTATCCACAGGGGGCAGGCCGGGAACAGCCAGAAACATACCCACAACGGCAGTGAGTAGCATCACGGCGACCACTTTGGGTTTGCACAGGTTGTAATAGCTACTGAAGCTGGCGCGACCAGCAGCGGTTGGATGATGATGGGCGGCGAGTCTAGGCATGACGAATCACTCCTTTGGCCGGAATAGGTGGATGCATCGCACTCAGGCACCAGAGCAGATTACTGATGGTCAGTAACAGCACCGCACCCCCGAGGTTATGCAATACCGCAAGACTGAGAGGGAAGTAGAACAGAACATTACTGATACCGATGGCAATCTGAGCCAGCAGAGCCAGCAATAACCAGAAGGCGCGCCGTTGCAGCAACAGGGTCATCGGACGGCGCAGCATATAGATCGCCAGCCCGCCCACCAGAATAAAGACAACAAGTGCCCCGATCCTGTGGGTCAGGTGAATCGCCACCCGTCCCTCGCCGTCCAGCTGTCCGCCGAGATAGTTAGGGCCTACATGCTGAGTAAAGTTGAAGCCCTTCTCCATTGAGAGATTGGGCAGCCACTGCCCCTGACACTGAGGGAAATCCGGGCAGGCAACGGCCGCATAATTAGCACTGGTCCAGCCCCCCAGCGCGATCTGAATCACGATCAGTAAAAAAGCGATGCTGGCCCAGTGACGTAACCGCCAGAGCAGCAGCCATTCATGCTGACCGGTATCTTTCAGCAGCAGGGAATCAAAGCGGATTTCGCTCCAGCCCTCCTCATCACCGGCTCTGTCTTTAAGCCGCTTCAGGCGCAGGGTGAGCAGATAGAGCAGGCTCAGGGTGGCCATGCCCCCCAGCAGGTGCAGGGTGACCACCTGAGGCCATAGCTTCAGGGTGACCGTCCACATGCCGAACATGCCCTGAAGGATGACCAGAAAAAGCAGAAAGGTACTGTGCTTGACCGGATAGCTGGCCACATGCCGCCAGCGCCAGGCGAGAAATGCCAAGATTAGAATAACGAATCCGAGGCTGGCCGCAGCATAACGATGAATCATCTCCGGCCAGCCTTTGGCGGCATCAACCGTATGACCGGGGAAAAGTTCTGCGGCACGGGCCAGTTGTTGCTCGCTGGTGGGAACGGTCAGGTGGCCGTAGCAGCCCGGCCAGTCGGGGCAGCCAAGACCCGCGTCTACAAGGCGTGTCCAGGCACCCAGCGCAACGACAATAAAAGCCAGTAAGACAGCAAACCGCGCCAGTAACAGAGCATCACTCAGGCTTGAGCGGCGTAATGTGGTGTTTTTCTGGCTGAGTAAACGACCGGGACTCTGATTCAGGTTGTTATATGATCTGAACATATCCCACCTCCGTTAAAATTCCTGAGGGTGTCAGCCTGTTGATGAGGCTCTGAGCAGGCGTCTGAGATCCCGTAGCAGATCACGTCCCGTGTTGCTGTCGGCATAACCGGTGACCAGATTGCCCATGGGGTCGACCACCAGCACCTGATAGCCATCCTTAAGCCAGGGGCGGGCCAGCCAGTCCGGTGTCGACATGGTCAGTCCGTGCCAGCGGCGTACATCCTGTTCACCCATACCGATAAGCGGCGCAGGCAGTGGATTTGCTGCGCTGACCGGTTGCAGCAAAACCCGCCGTACGCGGTCGCCTTCTTTGCCCAGAGCTTTATGAATTTGTTGCAGGTTTTCCTGCCATTGCGTGCAGCTTTTGCTGCAGGTGTCCGGCGTCACCAGAACCAGCAGCCAGTGTTGTTTCAGCGATTCAGGAAAAGCCTGATCCGACTGCCACGGCCACCGGTGCAGAGGAGCTTTGTCCGCCAGAAATTCACCTTCGTTAATGGTTTTTGCCGGTAGCCAGATCTCAAAACGCACCATGATCCAGGCGAGAAAGAAGGGCACCATCAGTCCGCTGATAAGAAGCAGTAAGCGCCGACGGTTACGTCGGATCTCATGTTCGGTAAGCACATACATAAGATTCTCCTGACCTCGTCACCGCAGGGCGATGCCGGGCGTTATTATTTTTGTTAAGAGATCTGTTCCGATGTTGTCGGGCGGGAAAGCCGTCAGATTTGTCCGGTTAACCCGCTGCCGGATTCGTGCAGTAATAAGCAGGTCTTTTCTGCGATCACTCTTTAAAGCTAGCAAATCTTGGCGGGCGTGCTGGTTTTATTTTTGAACGCCGGGTCATGCAGGGCGTCTTCTCAGGCGGGAACAGAAAGAGCTAGTTTGCTGATTGGCTTTTGCGTCGCCAAAGCGGACGACTCCACATCAGCATGAAGGTAAAGGCGAGGGCGAACCATTGTACGCTGTAGCCGATATGTTGCTCCGGCTGCATATTGGGGCTGGTGGGGCGGGGAACCATAACACCCGGTTGTCCGGCATCGGAAAGGCGGAACTCATAATCCGGCAGAGGGTGCCCGGTAATCTCACTGAGTTGCAGGGCCGACAGCTGTTGTACCCGAACCGGCCAGGTGAGATTCAGCGGTTCAGGCTGCAGATCGCTTTGCAGGGCTTTAGTCTGAACCTGAATACTGACCGGTAGCAGAGGTGTTTCAAATTGCGGCCGTTCACTTCTTAAGCGGGGAGCTTCAATCCAACCGCGATTGACCAGAATCCAGTGGGGCGCGCTATTGGGGGCGGTTCCGATCAGCCGGAAAGGGGTTAGCAGGTGATAACCCACCCGCCCCTCATAGGTGCGGTTGTCCAGCAGAATGGAGCGGTCAGGGTCGTAAATACCGTAAAGCTGATACTGACTATAGGGTGCCAGCACCGCCAGAGGCGCGGGGGCCGATGAGGTGTTATTCCAGAGCTGAGCTTCCAGTACCTCCTGAGGCAAAGGCTGAGCGCGCCCCAGCCTGATCTGTTCCAGCAGGTGTTCTTTTTCATCTGCCCGTTCCAGCTGCCAGAAGCCAAGGCCGGTACAGAGCACAATCACCGCCAGCATGAGCAGATGAAAACTCAGTCCGGGAAGCCTTGCCATCAGATAAGCACCACGGAACTGCAGGGCTTTGTTATCACCGGCTTCTTGGCGTTCTTGGCATGTCCGGTTTTCGGGAGAACCTCTGCGCGGCTTATCGCGATGATCGGGTGGTTTGTTCTCTGGAGGCGATGTCGTCATATCAGAAATCCGGCTTTGGCTGTCGCACCGTCAGGCAGCTAAGCTTAACAGCACAGATGTGTTCGTTGTCCGAATCAGGTGTCGTTCATTCAGAGTATCAGGAGCACCCATGCTGAAGTTATTGATAGCGGTATTATTTGTCGCGGTTGTTCTCAGTTTAGCAGCCGGTCTTCTGTTTTTGCTAAAACCGAAAAGTGAGCTGGCCAGCGTGCGCTTGCTGACCTCGTTGAAATTCCGGATCGGATTAACGGTGTTGTTGCTGATGCTGCTGGTTTGGGGCTTTGCCACCGGAGCGCTGCATTCGCAGGCTCCGTGGTAAAAGAGGGATCTGTTAGTCAGATAGGTTTCTCGCGATAGGTTTCTGGCGAGGGGATCAGAAGACATAAACAAACAGGAAAAGTCCCAGCCAGACCACATCAACAAAGTGCCAGTACCAAGCTGCTGCTTCAAAACCGAAATGTTCTTTCGCGCTAAAGTGCCCTTTCAGAATCCGCAGCAACATCACCAGCAGAATAATACTGCCCATGGTGACATGCAGGCCGTGAAAGCCGGTGAGAATAAAGAAGGTGCCACCATAGATGCCGGACTCAAGGGTTAAGCCCAGTTTGGTATATGCCTCGATATACTCTTCCGCCTGAATCACCAGAAATGCAGCACCGAGCAGCAGCGTCAGTGCCAGCCAGCTGGCAAGCGCCCCCCGCTTGTTTGCCCTTAGGGCATGGTGCGCGATGGTCAGGGTGACGCTGGATGTGACCAGGAGGACGGTGTTGATCAGCGGCAGATGCCAGGGATCAATAATCTGCTGGGGGCCGGAATAGGCTGAGGTATCCGGTGGTGTCATCAGCGGCCACTGGGCGACAAACTCCGGCCAGAGCAGTTCATGGGTCATCGCATTGCTGCCATCACCTCCCAGCCAGGGAACCGCCAGCTGGCGCACATAGAAGAGCGCCCCGAAGAAGGCGGCAAAGAACATCACTTCTGAGAAGATAAAC
The DNA here is from genome assembly GCA_048264105.1 of Oceanospirillum sp. GTDB lineage: Bacteria > Pseudomonadota > Gammaproteobacteria > Pseudomonadales > Halomonadaceae > Oceanospirillum. The sequence goes on along the minus strand of JBLXDJ010000003.1, from coordinate 261,342 downwards.
CAACCCATACCCCAGCGGAACGAGCGATCCATCTGTTCATCGTAGAGGCCGGACATGCTCTCTTCGATCACATTGCGGAACCAGCCAAAGAACATCCAGATAATGATGAGTGCGCCCACTACAGAGAGCCAGCGCAGAGGGCTGTCCGGATGGTTCAGCATCTGGCCTGTGCCGAACATCAGCAGAAAAAGCCCTGTGGCGGCGACGATCGGCCAGTGGCTCTGGTGCGGAACATAGTAAGACTGATGTTCTTCAGCGTGTGCGTCTGATGTATGAGATACGGTTGCCATAATTGCCTCCTCAGAGGTCTGAAGCCAGAGCCGGAGTACCCGACTCAGCCTGTTGATCAAGTAAAGCCAGCGCCTGGGCGTTATCCGTGCTACTGGAGATATCAAACAGGGTATAAGCCAGTGTCAGGGTGCTGATATGTTCCGGAAGTCTTGGATCGACCCGAAACAGCAGGGTCATCTGCTGATTGTCACCGCCGTTCAGCTCCTGTTGTTCAAAGCAGAAACATTGGGTTTTTAACAGATATTCAGCGCCCTCTGACGGGCTGACACTGGGTACCGCCTGTGCCGTCATACGCTGGGTTGTCGGGTTAACGACCGTAAAGCTGACCTTGCGCAGCTCGCCGGGATGAACCCGCACTTTGCGTTCGGTGGCTTCAAACTCCCAGTTCATGCCCGCATTTTTATTGGTCAGAAACTGCACCGTGACCCAGCGGCTTTTATCAACAGGCAGGCCATCTTCTACGGCATAGGCTTTACCGCTGGTTTTGCCGTTCAGGCCTGTGATGTCGCAAAACACATCGTAAAGGGGCACCAGCAGAAAGCCGAAGGCAAACATGCCCAGAGATGCCAGCACCAGACGTTTCACGGTTCTGGCAGGCTTTCTCGCTGGCTTGGTTTGATCTGAATCTGGAGATGACATAACACTGCCCTCCGTTTATTCGTTGTAAAGCGACAGACTCCCTGATGGTCTCTGCCGCTCTCTCAAAAGCCCTATTTCACTTCCGGTGGCGTACTGAAGGTGTGGTAAGGCGCAGGAGACGCGACTTCCCATTCCAGCCCCTCGGCACCTTCCCAGGGTTTGGCCTCTGCCTTTTCTCCACCTTTGATGCACTTGATCACGATGTAGAGGAACAGCAGCTGGCTGAAGCCGAACAGGAAGCCCCCGATACTGGCGATCATATTGAAGTCGGCAAACTGCAGAGCGTAGTCGGGAATCCGGCGCGGCATACCCGCAAGGCCGATAAAGTGCATCGGGAAGAAGGTCAGGTTCACCCCGATCATCGATAGCCAGAAGTGCCATTTGCCGAGGCATTCGTTGTACATATTGCCGGTCCACTTCGGCAGCCAGTAATAGGCACCAGCGATAATGGAGAACACCGCCCCCGGCACCAGAACATAGTGGAAGTGAGCCACCACAAAGTAGGTGTCGTGGTACTGGAAGTCTGCCGGAGAGATCGCCAGCATCAGACCGGAGAAACCGCCAATGGTGAAGAGCACAATAAAGCCGATGGCAAACAACATAGGGGTTTCAAAAGTCATCGCCCCACGGAACATGGTGCTGACCCAGTTAAAGACTTTTACCCCCGTCGGCACCGCAATCAGCATGGTGGAGTACATAAAGAACAATTCACCGGCCAGCGGCAGCCCCACCGTGAACATATGGTGCGCCCAGACAATAAAGGAGAGCAGGGCGATGGATGCCGTGGCATAAACCATAGAGGCGTAGCCAAACAGACGTTTGCGGCTAAAGGCGGGCACAATATGGGAGATGATGCCAAAGGCGGGCAGGATCATGATGTAGACCTCAGGGTGCCCGAAGAACCAGAACAGGTGCTGGAACAGAACCGGGTCACCGCCGCCACCGGCGTCAAAGAAGCTGGTGCCGAAGTGAATATCCATCAGCATCATGGTGATAACACCGGCCAGTACCGGCATCACCGCAATCAGCAGGAAGGCGGTGATCAGCCAGGTCCAGACAAAGAGTGGCATCTTCATCATGGTCATGCCGGGGGCGCGCATATTGAGGATGGTGGCGATGACATTGATCGCACCCATAATCGAGCTGATCCCCATCATGTGTACCGAGAAGATAAAGAAGGTCACACTGGGCGGCGCGTAAGTGGTGGAAAGCGGCGCGTAGAAGGTCCAGCCAAAGTTTGGCCCGCCCCCTTCCATGAGTAAGGTCGACAGCAGCATGGCGAAGGCAAAGGGCAGAATCCAGAAGCTCAGATTGTTCATCCTCGGCAATGCCATATCCGGCGCTCCCACCATCATGGGGATCATCCAGTTCGCCAGACCCACAAAGGCAGGCATGACCGCACCAAACACCATAATCAGCCCGTGCATGGTGGTCATCTGATTAAAGAATTCCGGCTGAACCAGTTGCAGTCCCGGCTGGAACAGTTCGCTGCGGATCACCAGCGCCATGCAGCCGCCGGTCAGGAACATAATAAAGCTGAACCAGAGGTAAAGTGTGCCGATGTCCTTATGGTTGGTGGTGTAGATCCAGCGGGTGATGCCCTTGGCGGGGCCGTGATGATCGTGCCCGCTCTGGTCGCTTTTTGACGGGCTTTGAGATGTGCTCTGTGCAATATCAGACATGATGTTTCTCCTCACTGACCCGCTTTCAGATGTTGCTGAATGTCCTGCGGCGTGACCATCTCACCTGTGTTGTTTCCCCAGGCGTTACGTTCGTAGGTGATCACAGCGGCCAGATCGACATGATCAAACTGGCTGCCGTAAGCCGCCATTGCGGTTCCGGCTTTACCGAACAGCACGATATGGATGTGACCCTCTTTGTCTTGTGTTGCCAGAGGACTGTCTTTCAGTGCGGGGAAGGCTCCCGGAATACCCATACCGTTAGGCTGATGGCAGGCCGCACAGGCGGTGTTGTAAACCTGTTCACCTTTGGCGACCAACTCTTCAAGTGTCCACTCTTTAGCGGCGGAAGCAGTTTTGGCGGCTTTGGCAGACTGTTGCTCAGCGACCCAAGCCTGATACTCCTCAGGAGGCACGGCTTTGACCACAATCGGCATAAAGCCATGGTCTTTACCGCATAGCTCGGCGCACTGGCCACGGTAGACGCCGGGCTTGTCGATTTTGGTCCAGGCCTCGTTGATAAAGCCGGGAATGGCGTCTTTTTTCACGGCAAAATCCGGCACCCACCAGGAGTGGATGACATCATTGGAGGTCAGCAGGAAGCGGATCTTCTGACCGACGGGAACCACCACAGCGTTATCGACTTCCAGCAGGTAGTGCTCGTTTTTCTCGGCCTGATTATTGATCTGTTCTTTCGGTGTGGTCAGATTGCTGAAGAAGTCGATCTCTTCGTTCAGGTACTGATAGCGCCATTTCCACTGGTAACCGGTGATCTGAATATCCACTTCCGCATCTGAGGTGTCATACATCTGACGCAGGGTCGCGGTAGCAGGAATCGCCATGCCCACCAGAATCAGCAGGGGGATTACCGTCCAGAGGATTTCGACGGTGGTGCTTTCATGGAAGCTGGCAGCTTTAGCACCACGGGATTTGCGGTGGTGGAAAATGGACCAGAACATGACGCCGAATACGATCAGGCCGATCACGACACAGATCCAGAAGATGATCATGTGCAGGCTGTAAACCGAGGCACTGATTTCGGTCACACCCACCGGCATATTCAGTTCCCAATCGGCGAAGGCTTTGGGAGACAGAGCCAGCTGTAACAGCAGCAGGTTCAACAGCACGCCGGTTGGCAGGTATTTGCGCAGCAATAACACAGTACAGGACGTTTGCGTCCTTTTGCAGACAGTATCCATAGGCCCACCTTTTTATTTTTTTGCGGTTGGCTTGTAAGTAATCCCCAGCTCTGTCTGAGTCGCGTCAGAAGGGGGTTACCTTCTGCCGTGGGATGGATCTGTAGCGTGTTATCAGAGCCCGGAATGCACAGGGTGCGTTTTTCAGCACCGGTCTTTCCTGTTTTTTAACATGGAACACGCTTGAGTATAGACGGGGTTTTTCAGGCAGCAATTTTTCAGAGGGAAATATTAAAAAGAGGATTTCTGGTGCTTATTTGCAGGTAAAATGGTCAAATATGATGGTAAAAGATGGTTTTTGTGTTGAGCTGTGCCTGTCGTGTTGCATCTGTTGTTGGCGGGGTTTTCAGCTCTGTGTCAGCCAGCGAACCAGTACGACCAACAGAAAAATCAGCAGCAGTGTCATCACAATGCCGGTTATCAGGTAGGGCCAGGGAGAGGTTTTGCGAAAGTCCTGCTGGCGCTTTTCTTCACTCTGAACACCCAGAAAAGCGGCCAGTACGCTCTGTATGACCGCAAACATTGAGCGTATGATATCAGGTAGATGCGCTATATATTTATTAACAGATTGCATAATAAAGCCTCGTCATCCAGGCGCTCCCAAAACGGTTTTTATAAGCCAGCTACCGGCTTCCGATAAAGAGACACACCATTGAATGCATCAGATATTGCCACCTCATCCGACGCTTTAACCAGTCATACACTTTTGTTGGGACTGCTGATCTTTGTCAGCGCACTCTGCATTCTTCTTATCATTAAGGTGTTTCGCCTGCAGCGGCTCAATGATCGGGATAATGATCAGGGGCGACTGAGAGAACAGAACCAGCAGCACGTTGCCGAAAGTCATCAGTTGTTACGCCATCTGATCGACCATCTGCCACAGCTGGTGGCAGCCAAGGACAAGCAGGGCGTCTACATAGAGTGTAATCAAAGCTATCTGGATTTTCTGGGACTTTCGCGGGATGAGGTTGTGGGTAAGCGAACCCGGGACATTTTTACCAGTGATGATGAGCATCGCTCTATGGAAGAGCAGGATGAACAGGTGCGTCAGTCCAAATCTCCTCAAACCCAGTCCCGGTGGTTAACCGGATCTGATGGCGAGCGCCATCTGGTGGCGACCCAAAAACTGCCTCTGCTTGATGAATCACAACACCTATGGGGTGTGCTGGGGATCAGCGAAGATAAGACCGCTGAAAATCAGATGGAGCAGATCGATAAGCACCGTAACCGCATTCTGGAGAAGCTGGCTCAGGGTGCGCCTTTGCAGGATATTATGAATGAGCTGGTGGTCTTTACCGAGGCGCTCTACCCGGGATTGCGCTGCTCTATTCTGCTGCTGGATGAGCACAAAAAGACCCTGCAGTTAGGTGCAGCCCCCAGCCTGCCGGACTTTTATAATGAGGCGGTGCATGGCATCCGGATCGGTCAGGGGATCGGTTCCTGTGGCACGGCGGCCTTTACCGGACGTCCGGTTATTGTCAGTGATATTCAGAATCATCCTTACTGGAAAGGCTTTAAAGAACTAACCGCCCGCGCCGGGCTGGCTGCCTGCTGGTCATTACCTGTGAAAAACCGACAGGGGCTGGTGCTGGGTACATTCGCTATCTATTACGGCCAACCGGCTGATCCGACGCCGGGGCAGATGGAGCTGATGATGGTAAATGCTCATCTGGCGGCGATTGCCATTGAGTCTGCCAAGATGGATGAGCAGCTCAATCAGTTATCTCAGGCGGTCGAGTACTCGGCCAGTTTCGTTGTGATCGCCGACAGTCAGCAGCAGATCGATTACGCGAATCACAGTCTGATTGAGGCAACGGGTTACAGTCTTGAGCAGCTGAAAGGCCAGTCGATGAGCCTGATCGCGGTAGAAGATGAAGATGCAGAGTTGCAGAGTAAAATTCAGGAAGCCATTCAGGCCGGTGAGATCTGGCATGGAGAGCGTCGTTTTAAAGGCCGCAATGGCGATGCCTTCTGGGTGATGAGTTCCGTTGCTCCGATTCGCAACAGTGACAATGAAGTGACGCATCTAGTGTGTGTCAGCGAGGATATTACCGCGCTGAAGCAGGAACAGGAGCGTATGGAGCGGCTGGCATTTTATGATCCGCTAACCGGACTGGCGAACCGCCGCTTATTTAAAGACCGGCTGGATATTGCACTCAAACAGGCTCAGCGGGAGCGCTATACACTGGCGCTGCTTTATCTGGATCTGGATCGCTTTAAGGCGGTTAACGATGATTACGGACATGAAGTTGGTGACGAACTTTTGAAGGAAGTTGCCCTGCGTTTGCAGCAGACCCTGAGGGAAAGCGATGTTATCGCCCGTATCGGCGGTGATGAATTTAATATTCTGCTGCCGGATATTGCCGATGGTGCCGCAGCGGAGCATGTCGCCGATAAGATACTGGCGGCGGTTGTTCAGCCATTTGTCACAGGTGATATTCGCCTGGAGGTTTCGGCCAGTATCGGTCTGACGCTCTATCCGGATGATGCGGTGGATGCAAAACAACTGATCAAAAATGCTGATGTTGCTATGTATCGCAGTAAAGCGCAGGGTCGGAACTGTCGTCTGCGCTATACCGGTTGATCGGCTACCCCTTAGCTTTTGGGTTCCAGCGGCAGTGTCGGCGGTGTCATATTGTCTTTCGACAGCGGGCTGAGGGCATCCTGCTCAGTGATCAGCTTTTCCGTCAGATTTTCCTGCATAAAATCGACAAAGGCGCGGCTGGCTTTCGACAGGTAGTGATTACGTTTCCAGCCCAGACCGATATTCAGCGGGATGCGCGGGTCAAAAGGAATTGTCTTAAGATTATCTTCCGGCCGGATAATACCGGACAGTACGGTACTGATCCCCACGCCATTGCTCACCATGGATTTCAGCAGTTCAATCAGGTTGGTTTCAAAGCGGATATCCAGCTTGATATGGTGCTGCTTGGAGAACTTACTCACCGCTTCCCGCAGGAAATAACCTTCCCGGAACAGAATCAGGGGTTCCCGGCAAAAGGTGTCCAGTGTGATGGTGGCGTGATTGGCCAGAGGATGGTCATTGGGTACGCAGGCGACGATCTCTTCGTGGAACAGCTCCACACTTCGGATCTGCTCGTGAGGGCGATCCAGTCGCACCAGAGCGATATCCAGTTCACCTTCTAACAGCATCTGTTGCAGGGATGCTGTGCCCGCTTCCACCAGATTGATACGTACTCTCGGGTACTGGCGTTTAAAGCGTGCCAGTATCTCCGGCAGATAGTAAGAGCTGAGCATACTGGATGCGCCAAACTGTATGGTGCCGGTTTCGCAGCCTTTAAGCTCCTGCAGCTCCAGTTCCGCCTCGCCAACAGCCCCCAGAATCTTCTGGGCGTGACGCAGCAAAACCTTACCGTCAGAGGTCAGGGCCATCTTGCGTTCTGCACGGTTGACCAGCTTCAGCTCGACCTCTTCTTCAAGCTTTTTGATCGCCATACTCAACGCGGGCTGGGCGATGCCAAGGTAGGTGGCTGTGTGAGTGAAGTTACCGATCTGTGCCAGGGCGCAGAAATACCTTAGGCGCTTAATATCCATGACTCACCATTCACGTTAGTTATTAAAACTATACCTACTATATATTGTAATTATTATTCCCGTCTCGTTAATTTGCTAAGGATAAGACAAATAATAAAGCGAAAAGCTACTCCAGTTTGGAGCAGCGTGCGAATTAGGGAGAATCTTATGGGCGCGCTATCTCATATTCGGGTGCTGGATATGAGCCGGATTCTGGCAGGCCCCTGGGCTGGTCAGATGCTGGCTGATCTGGGAGCCGATGTGATTAAAATTGAGCGGCCGGAGCGCGGTGATGATACCCGCAGCTGGGGTCCGCCATGGATGCCTGTGACCGATGAGCCTCGGGGCGAGGCAGCCTATTATCTATGTGCGAATCGTAATAAACGATCGCTGGCGCTGGATATTACCAGTCCTCAGGGGCAGGAGATTATCCGCAGTCTGGCCGCACAGAGCGATATCCTGCTGGAAAACTACAAAGTCGGCGGCCTGAAAAAATACGGGCTGGATTACGACAGCCTTAAAGCCGTTAACCCAAAGCTGATCTATTGCTCCATTACCGGCTTCGGTCAGGACGGACCTTATGCCAAACGGGCCGGTTATGATTTTCTGATTCAGGCGATGAGCGGCCTGATGAGTATTACCGGTGAGAAAGATGGTCGTCCCGGTGCGGGGCCACAGAAAGTGGGCGTTGCACTGACGGATGTTCTGACCGGCATGTATGCCACCACAGGTGTGCTGGCGGCACTGGCTGCCCGGGAGCAGACCGGCGAAGGTCAGTATATCGATGTTGCTCTGATGGATGTGCAGGTCGCGTGTCTGGCCAATCAGGCGATGAACTATCTGGTGTCCGGTAACTCTCCGACCCGTTTGGGTAACGCCCACCCCAATATCGTCCCTTACCAAAGTTTTGAAACCTCTGACGGCTATATGATTCTGGCCGTGGGGAATGACACCCAGTTTGCTAAGTTCTGTCAGGAAGCCGGACAACCGGAGCTGGCAACGGATGAACGCTTTGTCAGTAACGCTCAGCGGGTCGCAAACCGCGAGGCTCTGGTGGCGCTGCTGGAACCCCTCGTCAGAAAGCGGACAACCGCAGACTGGATCGCCGCGCTGGAAGCGGTGTCTGTTCCCTGTGGCCCGATCAACAGCATTGGCGAAGCCTTTGAAGACCCACAGATCAAAGCCCGCCAGATGCAGATCGAGATTCCGCATCCCCGCTCAGAAAGTGGCAGCTCGCCTTCTGTCGCCAACCCGCTGAAAATGTCCGGTACACCCATCACCTACGACAACCCCGCCCCGTTACTGGGGGAGCATACCCGTAAAGTGCTGGAAGAAACCGGTCTGACCGAAGCACAGATCAATGCGCTATTAGAGAAAGGGGTGATTTCGGCAGTATAAGCTTCCGCTGGTCTGCGGGCTGATCAATAGAGCAGGAAGAGAGCTGTAGAACTTCTACCCTCTATATAGTGTGTTAAACTTTGGTCTAAAGGGTGTGCCGGGCGGCATGCCCTTTTTTTATTCTGAGGCTCTGCTTTTCTGAGTTTGCAAAGGCAAAAAAAATCGCTGCAGGAAGAGATTTTGTTAATACGGTGAAAACAAAAAAAGCCCCAAAATGAAGCAGTTGCTCACCGATGTTGTTTTTTCATAGGCCTGAAGGCCGTGTGGTTATTAGGTTTTACCCTGAGGCAGATCAATTTTTAACCGTAGAATAAAAGCTATCTTGTTGAAAACAATCACTTATTTCTCCTTTCTGAACCAGCCTGATGCAGTTATTTCCATTCCTGCCCATCAATAATGCATTCGTCTGGCTATCAAAAAAAATTATGATAAATATAAATGTCATATTCTTTACTTATTCAACGTGTCTATATACCTTCGGACATAGTCTGTGACGCAGCATTCACAAACGGTTGGGGGATTCAGGCTTTTCCCCGGCTGCTATGAAGAGCCTGTTCATTCTGAGCATTCTTTTCTGTTTGTGATGCCGTTCGACACAGTCCCGATGATGACCTCTTAATCGTCGACCCTATATCCGGTTAAAAACCACTTCAGATGGTTATTCCGGTGCAGATGATGCCCCTAAATTTGAAAGACATAACAATTAAAGTGAGCAAAAAGATGCTGAAAAAAATCGGTCAACTAAAGAAACAGATTCTGACGGGTTCCCTGGCCGCCGTAATGGGCCTGGGTGCTATCACTTCCACTACTGCACAAGCAGCCGAGCACAACTGGCGTTTTGCTAACCTGTACTCCCGTGGTACGGCGTTTGGTGAAGTTTACGGCAACATGGCTGAGAACATCGAGAAGATGTCCGGTGGCCGTATCTCCGTGAAAATGATGTACGCTGGTGAAGGTGTTTCCACTACCGGTATTCTGGGCGCGGTTAAATCCGGCCTGATCACGATGGGTGCTCACTTCCAGCCGATGAATGCCGGTGAACTGCCAGCAGGTATCGTTGAAGTAGGTCTGCCAGGCGGTACTGCAGACGTTGCTAAACTGAGCGTTCTGTTCCACGAAGATGGATGGAACGAAGTTCTGACCCGTGCATACGGCGAGCAAGGTCTGGTTTACCTGGATCCGTACATCCAGCCACCTGTATACCTGCTGACCAAGAAGCCAATCAACTCTGTTGAAGACTTTAAAGGTCTGAAACTGCGTGCTCCGGGTGCATACGGCAAGTTCGTTCGTAACCTGGGTGCATCTCCTGTATCTATGACCTGGAGTGAGATCTACACCGGTCTGGCTACTGGCGTAATCGACGGTTCTATCGGTTCTAACCTGATCGACCACCGCGATGGTAACCACGTAGAAGTTGCTAAGTACATGTACCGTCTGCCTCTGGCCGGTGCACAGGTACTGCCTGTTGTTGTTAACCAGAAAGCCTGGAACAAACTGCCGGAAGACCTGAAAGCGATCGTTAAAGCAGCAACGACTGTTCACGCTCGTGAGCAGATGACTAAGTCCCGTCTGTGGGAAGCTGAAGCAATCGCTGATATGGAAGCGAAAGGCATGAAGTGGAGCCCAGAGCCAAGCGAAGCTGACAAAGCTGCATGGGCAAAAGCGGGTGAGTCTCTGTGGGACGAGTACGCAAAAGCTGACAAATTCAGCAAGGAACTGATTGATATCCTGAAAAAAGACTAAGCCTGGCGCTTAGTGGGATTCAATATTCCGATGTATAAATAAAGGGCGTACTCCGCCCTTTATTTTTTTTACTGCAGGCATAAAGTTATGGTCAAAAAAATATTCATATTTTACTGCTCATGGATTGATCGGTTGGTGCGCGTTATAGGGAAAAGTGTCTCTGTTTTAATGCCCCTTCTGGCAGCCGTTATTGCCTATGAGGTTGGTTCCCGTTACCTCTTCAATCAACCAACAATCTGGGCGCAGGATCTTGCCCTGTTCCTCTTTGCATATTTGGTGGGCTTAGGGGGAGCGTATGCCTATCAGAAAAAGACACACATTAATGTTGATATCCTCTATCTGGCTGTTTCACCCAAGACAAAACGCATCTTTGACGTTTTGACAGGTATTCTCGCCGCATTCTTCATGTTTGTTCTGATGATGATCGCGTATGAAAAATTTGGCGAAGCTCTGCAGTTTAACTATCGCAAAATGAGTAACTGGGCTCCGCACACCCATCATTTCTGGATGATGCTGGTGGTATCCGGTGCACTGATTACGCTGCAGATCACCAGTAATATGGTGAAAGATATTTATTACGTTATTGCGGGTAAGGCGCTGATCGCTGAGCCGGAAGAAGAGGACACAGAAGATGGGAATTGAGTTGCTCAGCGGTATTCTGCTGCTCTGTATTCTGGTGAGCTTTGCCCTTGGTGCGCCGGTTGGTTTTGCATTGGGCGGTATCGCCATGGCCGTGGGTTATGCAACCTGGGGCGAAGGTATTTTCAACATCATGCCAAATACCTTTGAAGCGACACTCTTCAGCTTCATTCTGTTGGCGATTCCTCTTTATATCTACATGGGCCAGCTGTTGACCCGTTCCGGTATCGGCGATGCGATGTTTAACGCAAGTCAGCTGGTTATCGGTAAAATTCGTGGTTCGCTGGCGATCAGTGTGATCGGTGTTTGCTCCATGATCGGTGCCATGGTGGGCATCATCGGTGCCGGTATCATGACCTCCGGTTCCATCGCGCTGAAGCCGATGCTGGATCGTGGTTACGACAAGCGTCTGGCGCTGGGTGTGATCATGGCCGGTGGTGGTCTGGGTATCCTGATTCCGCCAAGTGTTCCTATGATTATGTTCGCGGCATCAACCCAGAACTCCGTGGGTAAGATGTTTATCGCGGCGCTGTTCCCGGCTCTGCTGGCGATTATTGTGATGGTCGCTTATATCCTGATCAGCTGTAAGATGAATCCGGATCGCGCGCCTCTGGGTACCGGTGCCGAAGCGAAAATGACGCCGAAAGAAAAAGCCCGCACCCTGCGTGATGGCTTTATGTCTGTGCTGCTGATCTTTGCGGTACTGGGCAGTATTATCAGTGGTATTGCCACGCCTACCGAATCCGGTGCTATCGGTGTGGTCGGTGCCATTATTCTGGCCTTCTTCTTCAAGCGCTTCCGCCTGGGTATGTTCAAAATGGCGGGTATGGAAACAGCGATGCTGGTTTCCGTGGCGATGTGGATCATTCTGGGGGCCTCCCTGTTCAGTAACTTCCACCTGCTGATGGGCGTTCAGGACATGATCGCCAACTTCACCAAAGATCTGGGTCTTCCGCCGCTGGGCGTGATTATCCTGATGCAGCTGGTGATGCTGGGTCTGGGCTTCATCATCGACGAATTCATCATCGTTCTGATGTGTGCGCCGCTGTTTACCCCGATTGTGGTTGATCTGGGCTTTGACCCGATCTGGTTCGGTATCCTGATGATTCTGAACATTGAGATCGCGGTACAAACGCCGCCTTATGGCTTCGCACTCTTCTATCTTAAAGGTATCGCACCGCCGGATGTCACCATGCTCGACATCTATAAATCGGTGACACCTTTCATTCTGCTGAAACTGATGGTGCTGATCATCTGTATGCTGAATCCGGATCTGGTGATGTGGCTGCCAAATAAGGTCATGGGCTGACGATTTCTCTGATAAGGGTTGAATCATGTACAACACAGTATTGATCCCTATGGATCTGGAACATGAAGATATGTTTCCGAAAGCCGTTGCCCTGGCGCAACAGCTGATTGGTGATGAGAAAGGTGAGATCCACGGCATCTATGTGGATCAGACCCAGGTGCATCAGGGTAATTTCGGTATTACCGACGATGCCGTGCAGGGTGCCCGTGAGGCGATGAAACAGGAAGTGAAAACCCTGTTTAAAAAATACGTGCCGGAACATCTGCGCGGTAAGTGTCGTGTTAAAGCCGGCGTGGTTTACGACACCGTGCTGGAAGAGGCTGACAAGGTAAAACCTGAGGTGATTATTGTTGCCGCAGGTCGTCCGGGTCTTTCCAGTTATCTGCTGGGTTCTAATGCCGAGAAGATTCTGCGACACGCCAACTGTTCTGTATTTGTCGTACGGGATGAGAAGAAGTGGTAATCCGCTTCTGATCTCTGCGCCATTCAGGGCACAAAAAAACCTCAGCCGCTTAAGCGACTGAGGTTTTTTTAGCGCTGCGATTTGACCGTCAGGCTTTATGTACTCATTAAGCCGTGGCGATGCTGGCGGGTAACAGCTCCCGGATAATCGCAATCGGGCTGAGAATATGGTGATACATCAGATCGGTGGCTTTCGCCTTGTCCCGGTTCAGTAGGGCATCAACCAGTTCTGCGTGTTCCTGACGTTTTCCTTCCAGTGCGTTCTGGGAAAAGACGGTCTGCTTCAGCCATAGCTGACGATACCGCTCCGCCTGATCCAGCAGGGAGGCACGCATCTCCAGCAGTTTCGGAGAGCCGCAACCGTTCACAATCGCCTGATGGAAAGATTTATGGCGACGATCCCACACCTGCAGCATCTCTTCCGGTGTGTTGACCTCATTAACCCGTGACAGCTTATGGGCTTCGCCCAGAACATCGGCTTCCCAGTCTTCATCGCCACGCTCAACCGCAAGGCCGGTAATCAGGGCTTCAAGGTGGGCGCGGGCATCATAGATATCAGTCAGCTCTTCAACAGACATTTCGGCCACACGGAAGCCGCGCTGACTGATAGCCGTGACCAGACGATCCGCCACCAGTTGTGACAGCGCCTCGCGCATCGGGCCTGCGCCAATCTCGTAATGGCTTTTCAGATGACTCATCAGCAGTTTGTCGCCGGGCTGGTATGCGCCATTGATGATGTCCTGCTTCAGCAAACGATAGGCGATGGTGGCCTGATTGGCCTTGCTGCCATCCAGCTCTTTATCGGTAACGCTGCTGGTAGTTGCATGAGACGGTGTGCTGTTTGTCACGGGCGTATTCATCTTTCCGGTTATCCATCGGTTTGCGCATGCTGCTGATTATAAACAGAGTCGCAGGCCTTACAACTCAGTCCATGTTTTTAGCTATTCTATCTTCAATAATAAAAAATGTAGATATTTTTAAATAATGAATATATTATTTGTTCATCGAGACATTTTAAGTGTCCTCTGGGCTTCCGAAAATGAAGCCGAACTGAACGAAAACCCCTATTAAGCAGCACATTAAATACTGCAGGAGCCACCCAAATGAGCACTGTTATCGAACGCCACGGCCTGACTGCCGGCACCGAATACAAAGGTTTCACTGTTTCTGTTTCTGAGCAGAGCAATGGCCGTCTTCTTGAACTGACCTTCAACAAAGAAACGGTTGAGAAATTCTTCGCAGCGATCGAAGAGTGGCCGATTCAGGCGCTGGAATATAAATCTTTCCTGCGTTTCCGTGTTGCTAAAGTTCTGGATGATCTGTGCGGTAACAAGCTGCAGGGTTTCCTGGCCGATACGCTGACTGACCGTCAGACCGGTGCGCTGCTGATCACTCCTGAAGGTCTGGATGATGTATCCCAGGCTGACGATATGGTGCGTTTCACCACGGCGGTTTCTCACCTGATGGGTCGTTCTAACTTTGACGCGATGAGCGGCAAATACTACGCACGTTTCGCAGTTGTGAACCAGGACAACTCTGACAGTTACCTGCGTCAGCCACACCGCGTAATGGAGCTGCACAACGACGGTACTTACGTTGAAGAAGACACTGACTTCAACCTGATGCTGAAGATCGACGAGCAGAACATGGAAGGCGGTAACTCCCTTCTGCTGCACCTGGACGACTGGGAAGATCTGGAGAAATTCTCTACTCACCCACTGGCGTACCGCGATATCCGTTGGGCTGTACCACCAAGCAAGAACATCTCTAAAGACATCTACCACCCGGTATTCGATCTGGATGTAAACGGTGACGTAATCACCTCTTACATCGATCAGTTTGCACAGCCTGCAAACCTGGAAGAAGGTGTATGGTTGTCTGAGCTGGGCGAGTCTTTCGAATCCAGCAAAGGTATTCAGTCTATCCGTGTACCTGTAGGTAGCTTCCTGCTGATCAACAACCACATGTGGCTGCACGGCCGTGACAAGTTCACGCCACACCCGGAGCTGCGTCGTGAACTGATGCGTCAGCGTGGTTACTTCACGCACAAGAAAACCCTGCGCAAGCCACGCCAGTAATCCGGTCAACGGTTGATCTGTTACTAGTGAAACAACGTGGAAGCAAAAGCCGGAAACATGATGGTTTCCGGTTGACCTGAGGGTTATCCTTCGGTCCTTACCCTGCCTGGAAGCACTTTGCTCCCGGCGGGGTAAATTGCCTTATAGACACTGCATTTCTGTAAGTCAGATTTCGCCTTACAGAAGCTATTCGCGCTAAGCGAGGAACAGAATGTACGATTACATCATCATTGGCGGCGGCATCGTCGGTATGTCTACAGCCATGCAACTGCTGCAACAAAAACCGGATGCCAAACTGCTGGTTCTGGAAAAAGAAGCTCAGGTAGCGAATCACCAGACCGGTCATAACTCAGGTGTGATTCACGCCGGTGTTTACTACACGCCGGGCAGCCTGAAAGCGAAATTCTGTCTGGAAGGTAACAAAGCGACTAAAGCTTTCTGTGACGAGAACAACATCCCTTACGATGAGTGCGGCAAGCTGCTGGTTGCCACCAATGACATCGAAATGGAGCGCATGAAAGCGCTTTGGGAGCGTACCGAAGCCAACGGCATCGAGCGTTACTGGCTGAACGCGGATGAACTGAAAGAGCGTGAGCCGAACATCACCGGTATCGGCGGCATCTTCGTACCTTCCAGCGGTATCGTCAGCTATCGTCGTGTGACCGAAGTGATGGCGGAAAAAGTTCGTGAAGCCGGTGGTGATATCGAATTTAACTGCGAAGTTAAAGCGCTGAAAGAGACCGACTCTGAAGTGGTTGTTACCACCAGCCGTGGCTCCTTCACCAGTAAGTACATGATCTCCTGTTCCGGCCTGATGGCAGACCGCATTGTGCGTATGCTGGGTATCAAGCCTAAGTTCAAGATCTGCCCGTTCCGTGGCGAGTACTACCTGCTGAAACCTGAGCACAATCAGGTTGTAAACCACCTGATCTACCCGATTCCTGATCCGAGCATGCCGTTCCTTGGTGTGCACCTGACCCGTATGATCGACGGCACCGTAACCGTAGGTCCTAACGCGGTAATGGCGTGGAAGCGTGAAGGTTATAAGAAAACTGATATCTCCCTGAAAGACAGCATCGAAGCGCTGACCTATCCGGGTATCCTGAAGGTGCTGAAAGATAACCTGAAGCCGGGTCTGATCGAGATGAAGAACTCCATCTTCAAAGGCGGCTACCTGAAGGAAGTGAACAAGTACTGCCCGATCATCAAGAAATCCGATCTGGGTGCTTACCCGGCAGGTGTTCGTGCACAGGCAGTATCGGAAGATGGCAAACTGGTTGACGACTTCCTGTTCGTGAAAACCAAGCGCACTATCAACGTATGTAACGCGCCGTCACCGGCTGCGACCTCTGCGATCCCGATCGGCAAACATATTCTGGAAGAGGCTGCCGCGAACTTCGCGTAAGCACTTTCAGATTGCCAATCGTGCACAGACTGGCTGTATAAAAAGAAGCCCCGTAACCGAAAGCCGGTTACGGGGCTTTTTGATGCCTGGAAGTGAAGGTAAAGGCGTAGTAGTGACCCATGCGTCATCCTGATAACCCCTCCTTATAGAAATTATACAATTCATATATTGTACTTATTGCTCTGCCCTCGCTAACTTCGAGTTATCAGATCTCTCTATCGATCTCGTAAACGAATAATTCTAAAAGCCAAAGAAAGACAGAGGTTAACGAACATGAGCCAACGCGCCGCATTTAATTGGGAAGACCCATTCAATCTGGATCAGCAACTCACGGAAGAAGAGCGCATGGTGCGCGATATGGCCCGTGAATACTGTCAGAACAAGCTTCAGCCACGGGTGCTTGAGGCAAACCGTAATGAGATCTTCCACCGCGAAATTATGAACGAGATGGGTGAGATGGGCCTTCTGGGCAGCACCCTGCCGGAAAAATACGGCTGCGCGGAAGTAAACCATGTTTGTTACGGTCTGGCAGCGCGTGAAGTTGAGCGCGTAGACAGCGGTTACCGCTCTGCCATGAGTGTTCAGTCTTCTTTGGTTATGCACCCGATCTACGCATACGGCTCTGAAGAGCAGCGTATGAAGTACCTGCCAAAACTGGCGACCGGTGAATGGGTCGGTTGTTTTGGTCTGACCGAGCCGGACGTAGGTTCTGATCCGGGCGGTATGAAAACCCGCGCCGAGCGTGTTGACGGTGGCTACCGTGTGACCGGCGCAAAAATGTGGATTACAAACTCGCCAATCGCTGATGTGATGGTGGTATGGGCGAAGCTGGATGGTGAGATCCACGGCTTTGTTCTTGAGCGTGGTATGGAAGGTCTGACTACGCCAAAAATTGAAGGTAAGTTCTCACTACGTGCATCGATCACCGGCGAAATCGTGATGGACAATGTTTTTGTACCGGAAGAGAACCTGCTGCCTAACGTGAAAGGTCTGAAAGGCCCGTTCGGTTGTCTGAATAAAGCCCGTTACGGTATCGCCTGGGGTGCTCTGGGTGCGGCGGAATTCTGCTGGCACGCGGCGCGTCAGTACTCGCTGGATCGTATCCAGTTTAACCGTCCTTTGGCCGCAACTCAGCTGGTACAGAAGAAGCTGGCAGATATGCAGACTGAGATCACACTGGGTCTTCAGGGTTGTCTGCAGGCAGGTCGTCTGATGGACGAGGGTAACTGCCCGGTTGAGCTGATCTCTCTGATCAAGCGTAATTCATGCGGTAAGTCGCTGGATATCGCCCGTGTTGCCCGTGATATGCACGGTGGTAACGGTATCTCTGATGAGTTCCACGTGATCCGTCACGCGATGAACCTGGAAGCGGTGAACACCTACGAAGGTACTCACGACATCCACGCTCTGATCCTGGGTCGTGCTCAGACCGGTATTCAGGCGTTCGGCTAAGCCGCACCTGATACCGAGCAAAACACACTCTGTGTCATACGGTTAGAGATCCGGGCGGTGTTCGGTCGTCGTCACCGCCTCTAGCTTGCTTGCTGAACTAACCGTGCTTTTAGCCTGCCCACTGTGGCAGGCTTTTTTTGTTGGTAACCGGCCTCACGCTGGCAGGCCTGACCTGCTTAAACAACCGTAGGGGTTTGGTGCTAATTGGTTAAGATGTAAACTGTTTTCCCTTGTTCCCGTCAGGGCTTATGCCTAATAGCCTACATCGCGGAATAAGGTCACGGTTACCGGACACTAAAAATAACTGCAGCCTCCTGTCTGCCCTGTCAGGTGCGCAATCAAAGCAGAGATAAGAACACCGGAACCCCGTTATTATTTGGAGGAAGTATGCAAAAGAAAATCTGGTTGCCGGAAAATGAGATGCCGACCCATTGGTACAATGTGGTGGCTGACATGCCAAACCCGCCGACACCACCACTGGGGCCGGATGGACAGCCGGTTGGCCCTGAAGCGCTGAGTGCCATTTTCCCGAATGCGATTATTGAGCAGGAGATGTCCGCCGAGCGCTGGATCAAGATTCCTGATGCGGTTCGCGAGAAGCTGCTGCTGTGGCGTCCGACGCCTCTGGTACGTGCCACTGAGCTGGAAAAAGCCCTGGGTACGCCTTGTAAGATCTTCTTTAAAAATGAAGCGGTCAGCCCGGCCGGTTCACACAAACCTAACTCCGCCATTCCTCAGGCTTATTACAACAAGCAGGAAGGCGTAAAACGTCTGATCACCGAAACCGGTGCCGGTCAGTGGGGTAGCTCGCTGGCGCTGGCGGGGAATATGTTCGATCTGGATGTACGCATCTATATGGTGAAGGTGAGCTACGGCCAGAAGCCTTACCGTCGCCTGCTGATGCAGACCTGGGGCGGTAATGTATTCCCAAGCCCAACGGATATGACTCAGGTGGGTCGTGATGTACTGGCGAAAGACCCGGACTCGCAGGGTTCTCTGGGTATCGCCATTGCCGAAGCGGTAGAGGAAGCCGGTGGAAATCCGGAAGCGAACTACGCGCTGGGTTCGGTACTGAACCACGTTCTGCTGCACCAGACCATTATCGGTCAGGAAGCGAAGAAGCAGCTGGAGATGGTGGGTGAATATCCGGATATGGTGTTCGCACCGTCCGGTGGTGGCTCGAATCTGGGTGGTCTGGCGTTCCCGTTCTTTGCGGATAAGGCTGCCGGTAAAGAGGTGCGTCTGGTGGGTGTTGAACCAACCTCCTGCCCATCCCTGACCAAGGGTGAGTACACCTACGATTACGGTGATTCCTCCGGTCTGACCCCAATGATGAAGATGTACACCCTGGGTCATGACTTTATGCCGCCGGGTATCCATGCCGGTGGTCTGCGTTACCACGGTCAGTCAGCACTGGTGAGCCAGCTGTACCATGAAGGTCATCTGGAAGCGATGGCGGTTGGCCAGACGGAAACCTTTGAAGCCGGTGTTCTGTTTGCCCGTACCGAAGGTATCGTTCCGGCACCGGAATCCAACCACGCGATTGCGGCTGTGGTTAAAGAAGCGCTGCGCTGCAAGGAAACGGGTGAGGCGAAAACCCTGCTGTTTAACCTGTCCGGTCACGGTCACTTTGATATGACTTCCTACGATCGCTTCTTTAAAGGTGAGCTGGAAGACTACGAGTATCCGGAAGAGGCGATCAAAGCATCTCTGGCGACACTGCCAAAGTTCTGATCGGATGGCTTATCAGCCAGCCACCTCAATCTGAGATGCAAAGCAAATGCCCCCATCGCAGCCATGCTGTGATGGGGGCATTTTTTTACCCTGTTTTTCTGGAGGAGAATGTAAGAACCCAGAGGAAATACCAGAGTTCAGTGACACTACAAGAGCCTATTTCTGATCGCTGGGCAGCCATTGCTCCAGCTTCTGCTGCAGTTCGGCAAAGTCGATCGGTTTGGAGATATAGTCCGACATACCGGCTTCAAGGCAGCGTTCCCGGTCGCCCTGCATCGCATTGGCGGTCATGGCGATGATGGGCAGTTCCTTCAGTTTCAGGTCATTACGGATCTTTTCTGTGGCGGTGAGGCCATCCATAACCGGCATCTGCAGATCCATGAGCACCACAGAAAACGACTGCTGTTCCAGCTTCTCAAGCGCCTGAGCACCATTCTCTGCCAGCTCATAACCGATACCGATTTTCTTCATAAAACGTCCGGCAACCATCTGATTGATATGGTTATCTTCAACCAGCAGTACCTGATGTTTTACCGGTTCTGTTGCTGCAGTGTGCGTCGCGACTTTCGTATCTGTAGGCGCACTCTGCGGGATCGGTGATGAGGTCGCAGTGGTATTTATATTTGTCGTAGGGAGGCTTGTGCTTGCCGCAGTGGTTCTGCTGTTTGTCGAAGATAGCTCCTGCCCTGTCAGGTTCAGGCTCGCCTTCTGATTGAATGCGTTGCCATGGGAGGCTCCGTGGGGCAGTAAACTGGTATCCGTGCCGTCGCGGCTGAAAGTCTGGTCAGAAAGAGACCAGAGCTGCAGCCTGACGGTGAAACAGCTGCCGGCTCCTGCTTCGCTGGTTACACTCAGGTCGCCCGCCATCATTTCACAAAGTTGTTTACTGATCGCCAGCCCGAGTCCTGTCCCCCCGAACTGACGGGTGATGGAGGCGTCTGCCTGAGAAAATGCGGTAAACAGATTATGTTGCTGATCCTCAGGGATGCCGATGCCGGTATCCTCCACGGCGATGATCAGCTCAATAGGTTTTGCCTGCGGGTATGGCGGACGCTCCCGGTTGCTGCGGTTGGGCTGCGCTGAAATATGAAGGGTGATTCGTCCCTCATGGGTGAACTTGGCGGCATTGCCGATCAGGTTAGCCAGCACCTGATTAATCCGCATCAGGTCTCCGAACAGTTCGACCGGTGTTTCCGGTGCAATCTGCCAATGGTGCGTAATAGGGCGCTTATCCAGTAGCGGATGTAGCAGGGTATTGGCGGAACAGACCAGATCGGACAGGTTGAAGCGTTGAGGTTCGATGGTGAGCTTGCCCGCTTCAATTTTAGAGAAGTCCAGAATGTCGTTCAGAATGCCCAGCAGCTGTTTGGAGGAGTAATGAATCTTGTCCAGATACTCCTGTTGTTCCGGTGACAGGTCGGCAGAGTGCAGTGCGAGATGACTTAAGCCGATGATGGCATTCATCGGTGTCCGGATCTCATGGCTCATATTGGCCAGAAACTCAGACTTAGCCTGATTGGCATACTCTGCCCGCTCTTTTTCCGAGCGCAGCTGTTGTTGCAGCTTCTGGGTGTCGGTGACATCACTGTAAATCCCCACCGTACCGCCATCCGGGGTGGGGTATTCCAGTGCCCGTATAAAGCGTCCGGTACGGGTTTCTACGGTATTTCTCAGTACGGTGTAACGGGTTTCTTTGTTGATCTGATGCCGCAGCCACTTCTCAGGATCGCTGGGCAGACAGAGGGCATTGCGTTCAACCAGCGTGTGGGCCAGCTCGCTGTAGGAGACGCCCAGTTCCAGTTTGTCGGCCAGATCGGGGTAAAGCTCCCGGTTTCTCTGGTTGAACAGCACCAGCCGATCATCTTTATCAAACAGGGCGATGCCTTCGTTGATGCTGCCGATGGCGGTGCGCAGCCGGTTTTCGACCTGTGTCAGGTACTCATCGGTTTTACGCAGCTCGGTAATATCCCGGGCGGTTCCCCGGTAGCCCAGAAAGTTACCCTCATCATCGAAGCGGGGCTTGCCGCTGACCGAGACCAGCACCGGTTCATCGCTGCCTTCCAGTTCATATTCCAGATCCCGGAAGGGGCGGTGGGCGTTCAGGTCTTCGATATGTTTCTCGAAAACCTCCGCAGGAGCGTTGTTCATCAGCTCCATACGGCTTCTGCCGATCATGCTTTCCTGATCAAGTCGTTTCATCACCGGAGTAAAGCCGGTTAGTGAGACGATGCGATGCTTTTCGTCGGTTTCCCAGAACCAGTCTGAGGAGGATTCGGCAAAATCCCGGAACATGGCTTTGCTATGTTTCAGCTTGTCTCTTGCAGCAACCCGTTCGCTGATATCGCGGATGATCAGCAGGGATTCCTTCTGACCGTGATGCTGCAGGTCGCTGAGAACCACCTCCACCGGGCAGTTGTTGTGTCTGATCCGGGTTTCGGTCTGCGCCTGATCCTCAGTGGGCGGCGGGGTAAAGAGTTCTTCAAGGCTTTGCTGCTGCAGGAGTTCGAGGGGCTGATCCAGCAGAATTTCAGCCCGTTGATTGCTGCCCTGGATCTGCTGTTGTGCGTCGAGGAAGAGTACACCATCGCCGATACGGCTCAGAACGGTTTCAAAATACTGGCGGGACTGGTCGCTTCGGGTTTTATGCAGTGCGGTCAGTTCCTGCTCCATCAACTCTGTTGCCCGCGCGGCCAGCCGGTGCTCACGGTCAGCCTCATCATAACTGTCACTGATCAGCTGCAGCAGATAGTCCATATCCGGCTGATCCGAGCCGGAGCGTCGCCGGGCTTTAGCTAACTGGCGTTGCAAAAGTTTGTGCATCTTATTCTTCCTGCAACAGCGTGATGGTCATGGTTTGGTTGTGCAGCTCGCACAGACCTGTGCTGCCATCCGGGGCGATCTCTCCGTAGGAGTAAAAACCGGTCAGGGCGATATCGGAACCCAGAATATCGGCAACGACCTCCACCTCATCATTGATACGCTGCCCCATAAGCAGTTTCCGGCCGATGCAGCTGACCAGCAGAGCCAGTCCACGGCCACTCTGATGCTGCAGGTGTTCCGCCGCATGAGCCGCCCCTTCGATCAGGCGGTCAAAATTGCCCCGCATCAGTTGGGCGGAATAGCCTTCGGGCAGATTGCCGGCAAAGGTCAGGCTGTTCTCGTTTTCATCCACGGCGAGAATGGTGCGAACGACAGCGCCCTCATCCTGCCCCGGTGCCCGTATGGAGAGAGGAAACAGCAGCCCGCTGCCGGGCAGATTTTCGGCTTCATCGCCCAGATAATGTTTGTACAGATTCAGCGCCGGTTGGCCGTCCAGTTCATACAGAACATTGCCTTCGGATCGGGTGATGGTACGCAGAGGGCCGAATCTGTCCCAGCCGCCGAAGCTGCTGCTGTTGACCTGGAGCCGGTCACCATAAAAGCCGATGGCGACGATTTGGCCGGGTTCCGGTTCCCGGTTGCAGCCGGTAAAGGTGGTGTTGAAGTCGGGGCCATCTCCGGCAAGGCCGCCGGTGATCATCACATTCTGGGGGATCTCTTCGCGGCAGCCCCGGATCAGTTCGCTACCGTTAACCATCAGGCCGTCACTGAGCAGCCAGACGAGACGCAGGCCCTCGGCGGGTAGTTGTGCTGCCAGTTGTTGTCCTGCCTCGGCAGAGGTCAGATCAGGTGTCAGCTGAAGCTGCGCATGTCGGATCTGACTGTGTTCCAGTTCAATGGCGGTGGCGGCGAGGGTGTGATCAAACACCTCGTCAGCCATGATTTCGCCACCGGTACTGAGACCGGCGATTGTCGCATCAGGAAACAGGGTGTGCAGTGACCTGAAAGGCGTGCTGTTGCGGCAGAGCTCAGGGGAGGCAAAATAAAGAACCAGCTGGGGAGAGGTAACGCCGTCATCGGACAGGATATTCCACTGATCATTTTCAAAGATCTGTTGCCTGATTTTCATAATGGCTCTGCCTGCATAAGATTTATATTTATAACTTGTTTTGATTGTGTCCCAAAAATAAACGAAAAAAAAGCGCCGGTATTCGGCGCTTTTTCTGATCTCTGTGCTGTTGTTATAACGGAGGGTTGCTCGGGGAGGCTGTTATAACGTGTGCTGAGCGATGTTAACGGAAGCTTTCAACAGGCCAGTTTTTTTGCTGTGCTTCCTGTAACAGGCTTTCATCAGGATCAATCGCCACGGGTTTGCCTACTAAGCGTAGCAGAGGCAGATCGTTATGGGAGTCGCTGTAGAACCAGGTCTCTGCCAGATCAAACTCTTTATCTTCCAGCCAGTTGTTCAGGCGGATCACTTTGCCCTCTTTAAAGCTTGGCACACCGGCGACTTTGCCTGTGTAGCGGCCGTTGATCTGCTCCGGTTCAATAGCGATCAGCTCGTGTACGCCCAGTCGCTCGGCAATCGGTTCGGTGATAAAGCGGTTGGTGGCGGTAATGATCAGAATGTAATCACCCTGCTCACGGTGCCAGTCCAGTTTGGCAAAGGCTTTATCCAGCAGGATAGGCTCGATCTTCTCCTGCATAAACTGGTTATGCCACGCTCTCAGCTGCTCCGGTTCATGTTCGGCCAGAGGTTTCAGAGAGAAGTTCAGGTACTCCATGATATCCATGGTGCCGTTCTGGTATTGCTCGTAGAAACGGTCGTTAGCCTCTTTGTATACCTGGGCGTCAACGATGCCTTTCTCGGTTAAAAACTCTCCCCATGCGTGATCACTGTCTCCGGCGATAAGGGTGTTGTCTAGGTCAAAAATTGCCAGATTCACGTTCTGCTCTCCAATCTGAATAGGACGGCTTTCGGGGGCGGATTGAGCCGAGGTGGATATGAAAAGCAATGATTATCCCAGAGCCCGAAAGCTTGTAAAGGATTGTTCTGACAGGATTGATTTGCCAAAGCGAAGGATCTGTTGTCTGATTGAAGAACTCAGGTGCTTTGTGAAACAATAGCACCAATATAAATACAAGGTGATCTGCGTGATTGATGCTGATGGTTACCGGCCCAATGTCGGTATAATCTTGACGAACCAGTATGGGCAGCTGCTGTGGGCGCGCCGTGTGGGTCAAGACGCATGGCAGTTCCCCCAAGGTGGTATTAAAGAACATGAAACGCCTGAAGAGGCGCTTTATCGTGAGTTAAAAGAGGAGATCGGCCTGGAGGCTGATGACGTTCATATTCTTGGACGAACCCGGGGCTGGCTGCGTTACCGTTTGCCGCGAAAAATGATTCGCCGGCACAGTAAGCCGCTGTGTGTCGGGCAAAAACAGAAGTGGTATTTGCTGCAGCTGCGCTGTGGTGAAAACAGCATCTGTGTTGACCATACCCCGTCACCGGAATTTGACCGCTGGCGCTGGGTCAGTTATTGGTATCCTTTAGGTCAGGTGGTTTCTTTCAAACGGGAAGTGTACCGCCGGGCGCTGAAAGAGCTTTCTCACCGTTATAACAGGAACCTGTTTAAACCTCTATTAACCGATAACCGTCAGGATCAAGATTCCGTCTGACAACCCCATAAAAAACGAGGGTTACCATGCTCAAGACCTTGCAGCGCATCGTTCAGGAAGTGAACTCAGCCAGAACTCTGGATGAGACGCTTTCTATTATTGTGCGCAGGGTTCGCCGGGCGATGAAGACGGATGTGTGTTCGGTCTATCTGTTAGACCCTGATCAGCAGCGCTATGTGCTGATGGACAGTATGGGGTTAAAAAAGGAGTCCATTAAACAGGTGACTCTGGATGCCGGGCAGGGTCTTGTGGGTTATGTGGGAACCCGTGAAGAACCTGTGAACCTGGATGATGCCACCCAGCATCCTAACTATGTCTATTTTGCAGAAACCGGCGAGGAGCGTTTTCATAGCTTCCTTGGGGTTCCGATCATTCATCAGCGCCGTATTCTCGGCGTTATTGTGGTTCAGCAGCAGGAAAAACGCCGCTTTGATGAGGGCGAAGAAGCTTTTCTGGTCACGGTTTCAGCCCAGCTGGCGGGCCTGCTGGCGCATTCTCTGGCAACCGGTTCCTCCGGTCTGTTTGGTCAGGCGCAGAACAACAATATTCATGGTACCTGCTTTAAAGGTGTCGCCGGAACGTCCGGTATAGCCATCGGCTCTGCGGTGGTGATCATTCCGATGGCGAATCTGGATACGGTGCCCGATCGTGAGCCTGAAGATCCTGAGGCTGAGATCGAGCAGTTCCGTGAAGCACTGTCTGCGGTGCGCAATGATATCCATGAAGTGAACCGTCGCCTTGCTCAGCGTCTGAGTGAGGAGGAACGCGCTTTGTTTGAAGCCTATCAGCGTATGCTGGATGACAGCGCGCTGGGTCAGGAAGTGATCAATAAGATCGGCGAAGGTAACTGGGCGCAGGGTGCTTTGTGTCAGGTAGTGACCCGCCATGCCCGTTTCTTTGAATTGTCTCAGGATGATTATCTGAAAGAGCGTGCGACCGATATCCGGGACTTGGGTCGTCGGGTATTAGCGTATCTGCAGAAAATTGAACAGGCAGAGATCGAGTATCCCGATAAAGCGATTCTGGTCAGTGAAGAAGTCACCCCTGCCATGCTGGGGGAAATCCCGAAAGAGAAGCTGACTGGTCTGGTTTCCGTTCAGGGTTCCAGTAACTCTCACGTTGCGATTCTGGCCCGTGCCATGGGAATTCCTGCGGTGATGGGAACGGTTGATCTGCCGCTGGGGTTACTTAACGGCCAGCAACTGATTGTGGATGGTTATCAGGGGGTTGTGTTTAACAATCCCAGCGATGAGCTGCTGATTCAGTACGGCAACCTGATGCGGGCGGAACAAAAGCTGCAGAAGGGGCTGGAAGATCTTGCGGGGCTGCCCAGTGTGACTCTTGATGGCTTCAAGATGCCTCTGATGGTGAACACCGGTCTGGCGCAGGATATTACCCACTCTCTGAACCATGGTGCTGAGGGCGTGGGTCTGTTCCGTACCGAAGTGCCTTTTATGGTCAGTGAGCGTTTCCCTTCCGAGGGTGAGCAGCAAAAGGTTTACCGCGAACAGCTGCAGGCGTTTTATCCACAACCGGTGACGATGCGCACGCTGGATATCGGTGGCGATAAAGCCCTGCCTTATTTCCCGATCAATGAAGCGAACCCCTTTCTGGGTTGGCGCGGCATCCGTGTAACGCTGGATCATCCCGAAGTTTTTCTGGTACAGGTTCGTGCCATGCTGCGGGCGAGCGAAGGTCTTAACAACCTGAATATCATGCTGCCGATGATCTCAAACGTGCCGGAAGTGACCGAATCTGTGGCGCTGATCGACCGTGCTTTTAATGAGCTGTGCGAGGAAGGCCTGAAACTGGAGCGGCCGGATATCGGGGTGATGATCGAAGTGCCCGGTACCATCTATCAGGTTAGCCAGATCGCCCGTCATGTCGACTTTCTCTCTGTCGGCAGTAACGATCTGACCCAGTATCTGCTGGCGGTGGATCGTAATAATCCACGGGTTGCGGATCTCTACAGTAGTTTCCACCCCGCGGTACTTAACGCACTGAATACCATTGCGGCATCCTGTCAGGGGCAGGCCTGTCGTTTGAGTTTATGCGGCGAACTGGCCGGTGATCCCCGTGGTGCCGTGCTGCTGATGGCGATGGGCTATGATGCCTTGTCGATGAATGCGGTCAACCTGCCAAGGGTGAAGTCTGCGATCCGCCAGCTTAAGAAGAGCGATGCTGAGACGCTGCTGGCGCAGGTGCTGCAGCTGGAGACGTCGGAAGAGGTGATTTTGCGCATGGCGGAAATTATGGGTGAGCTGGGGCTGGGAGCTTTGCTGCAGCCGACAATGAGCCTGAAAAGCGCAACCCGTCATTGATAGTGGGTTATTACGGCCGGAAACGATCAGACCGGAAACCTCCAGACCGGAAACCTCCAGACCGAAAGCTCTCAGTTAGTCAGAGAGAGCCAGAGACAAAAAAAGACCCGCTGTCAGCGGGTCTTTTCTTTTGCGGCAATCATCAGTTTCTCAACCTGTTCCGGACTCGGCAGATGATCTTTGCTGTAGATATCATCACGCCATTGGAGCTGTCCGTTGTCGTCCTGCCAGACCGTCCAGTACATCAGGTAAACCGGCAGATAAGGTTCCATCTTCAGGTAACGCTCCTCTTTGGAACGTAACACTTCCTGAACCCGATCCTCGGTCCAGCCCCAGGGTTTTTCCGACAGCAGCCGGTCTACCAGAGGCAGGGCATCCTCAAGCCGAACGCAGCCGTTACTCATCGCCCGTTCACGACGGTTAAACAGATGCTTTGAAGGCGTATCGTGCATGTAGATCGCCTTGTTGTTCGACAGGCGGAATTTCACGTAGCCCAGCTGATTGTACTTGCCCGGCAGCTGAACAAAGCGATAAGGGAACTGTTCAGGGTCTTCGGCAAAATCGTTAAAGTTGATCTGTTCAACGGGAACTTCACGGGCTGGTGAGTTCCAGCCATCCACGATCTGCATCTCGCGGCTTTTCAGATAATCCGGGTTGCGTTTAACCCTCGGCAGAATATTTTTAACGCCGATACTTTTCGGGATATTCCAGCGTGGGCTGAGAATCACAGAGGTGAGCGCCTGCTTCATGATCGGCGTGCGGTGTTCCGGCGACCCCACAATCACCCGCATCTCCATGGTGGGTTTGTTTTTCTCCACCAGCTCCAGTTTGTAGTCCGCCATATTGATCATCATATAGCGATCACCCAGCCGTGCTGGCAGATGGTAGAGCCGTCTGAAATTGTGAGCCAGACGGAGGACACGCTTGCGCGGATCAAGGTTCAGTACACGACGGGTCTGCAGGCCGATAATGCCATCCACGGCCTGACCATGCTGTGCCTGTACTTTTTTAACGGCCGTTACCAGCTCGCCATCATAGCGTCCCGGAA
Source organism: Oceanospirillum sp. (assembly GCA_048264105.1). GTDB lineage: Bacteria > Pseudomonadota > Gammaproteobacteria > Pseudomonadales > Halomonadaceae > Oceanospirillum. Next base: position 232,915 of record JBLXDJ010000003.1, on the reverse strand, counting down.
AAGCCGCGCTGTAATCCTTTGATAACACCTTGAGCCGTTGCAGCTGTTCGATCAGAACCGGCGTCCAGTCTTCACGGATCATGCCCGGATCAAGGCGTTCTCCCATGGACAGTTTCGGCCAGGGTTTACGTGTCTGCTGCTGCCAATAGTTGAGGGCATTCAGTAACACAGGAGCCTGATCGCTGGCGGGATAGAACTTCTTAACCAGCCGTTGCAGATAGCTTTCCCGTTTATTAAGAGGCAGCGCGGCAGCGGTTTTCAGCTCCAGTTCCAGATCCTGCATCCAGGGTTTGGGCACACTTTGAAAACTGTTCAGAGCCACACCGCCATAGCGATAGGCTTCGTGGTCGTCATCTTCATCCGCTTTGATAAAACGTTCCGTGGCGATGTCATGACGCAGACGGGCGTACATTTCACTGTAGAGCAGGTCTGTTGTCAGCTGATGCCCGGGCAATGCCTGTTCAGAAGCCTTTTGTTGCAGAGCCAGAAAACGCTGATAAGGCTTAAGCCACGAGTGTGGTTTCTGTGGCGAATCCATGGCGGCAAAAACCTTTACGAGTCGGGCCAGTTCTTTTGCGGCGTTTCCGGCCTCACCTTTTTCATTCAGCCAGATCGGTTTGAAATCGTTGTCCTGATAAGCGGGCGTGATCTGTTCGGCGAATTCGGTTTTGGATTCATCAAAGTGGCTACGCAAATTGGGCTGGTAGTAAAGGCGACGGAAGTTATCTGCCAGTTGCAGCACCCGTTTTTGCGGTGGTTGGTTCAGCAGTTGACGGGTTTGCTGTCCGATAATGCCATCCACGGTTTGTCCGTGTTGCGCCTGAACCCGCTTAACCGCTTCGACTAACCGGCTGTCGTACCGTCCCGGAAAGTCCGGCGTGTAATCCAAAGGCAAAACCTGAAGACGCTGCAGCTGCTCGATCAGTACCGGCATCCAGCTTTCGCGGATCATGCCGGGATCAAGGCGCTCTCCCGCAGAGAGTTCCGGCCAGGGGCTTTCCTGCTGCGTCTGCCAGTAGTCCAGCGTACTCAGCAATCCGTCGGTTTGTTCGGACTCGGGATAGAGCTGTTGTATCTGTTGGGTCAGGTAATCTTCCCGTTCAGCCATAGGGATCAGGGCGGCGGTTTTCAGCTCCTGTTCCAGCTCGTTGTAAAGCGTCTTTATTCCGGGGCTGGCGGTTGATTTAGGAGTGACCCGGCCATCGACATTCTGAGCTGCCTGCATGAAACGCTCGGTGGCGATATCATGACGCAGACGGGCATACATCTCGCTGTAGAGCAGGTCGGTCGCCAGCAGGTAGCGGGGCAGGGCAAGATCCATCGGCTGCTGCTGGAACTGCAGAAACTGCTGGTAAGGCTTCAGCCACGGGCTCGGTTTTTCCGGGGCATCCATCGCCGTAAAGATACGTACCAGCCGGGTCAGCTCTTTGGCGGCAGAACCCGCTTCACCGGCATCATTCAGCCAGATGTGTTTAAAATCATTATCCAGATAGGCAGGGGCGATCTGAGACGCAAAGTAGGAGCGGGCATCGTCAAAGCGGCTTCGCAGCGTTACTCCGATCCAAGCGCTTTCAACATTGAGGCTTTGTTTGGCCGGGGCATTGCTGATATTGGCCTGCGCGCTATGAAACGGTAGCAGACTGATGATCAGCACTATCATCAGCGCTATCAGGGGCATCAACAGGAATGTAGGGCGCAGATCGCTTGATGAGGCAGATGGATGAAATCTGGTCAAGAGACTACCTTCTGAGTAACTGGTGCGGTGGTCGGAAGATGGCGGTCTGATCTAAAGACAGATCAGGGTTCTTACTCCTGTTTGTCCACCCGGAAGCCATGTTTGTTCCATCATGGTTTGCTCTCCGGCATGGTCGCGGATGAGTATTGTACTGGCGCGGGTGCCATAGTCCAGACTGGAGCGGATAAAAGATGGAGATAAAAAGCGCTCTTTATCAAGACCGATACCGGTATCCGGTAATTCATGGTCCTCAGCTTCATCGGCGCTGGCGACAACCTGCAAAAAATGGCTCTCATTCAGTTTAGCAGGACTGGCCTGATGGGAGGGCTGCAGCTCTGCCATAAAAGCCTGCATCAGCTGTTTACTGTGTCTTACTTTTGGCCAGGGAGTATCCAGCCGGTGATTGCTCAGACCATAAAGCCCGGCCGCTAACGCGGGGTTGAAATCGTAATAGGGCGCACCCTCTTCAGCACCGAAACGGTTGCAGCCATAGCCCAGTGTTTTGCCATCGCTGACCAGAAGATTAAAGCCGCCGGTGTCCATGGCGATATCGCGGACAGCGGTCAGATAATCCTCCGTGGACATTGTCCCTTCCAGAAAGTCCTGACATAGCCTGCCCCGGCTGACGGGGAAGGCGCTTCCCATCTCTGAGGCCTGCCGGAAATTGGTCACCGCTGCAAAACGGCCTGATTCTGTTATCCCCAGCCAGGTGCCTCCCGCCTGCAGATCCTGACCGGCAATAACCGGGCTGTTTTTCCACGGTGCCAGAGGCGCTGTCGGCCGCTGATAAAACTCATCACGGTTAGCCGCAATAACCAAAGGATAGTAAGGATCGTTTTGCCAGGAGAACAGGATAAGACACATAACAAATTTCCGGTTTCTGATGCAGAGCGTTAGCCAGACTTTAACAATATCGACGCAGGCGTTTTGCCATGCGTTTTTCCATGAAAGTGCTGTTAAATTCTGGTGTTAGATGGCTTTTTACGTAAAAAGTGACAACTTAAATGTTGAGTAAAAAAAACTTATCAGACAGTGTATGATACTTTTTCTTCAGAAATGAATTCTGCCGGTAAAAGGTTTATTCAGGGAAGCTCATGACAGAGACCGAACAAGCATCGCGCATCTCGCTGAAACAGTGGATCTACAAAGCCTACGTGCGCTCAAATATGGTGCAGCTGATACTGGTCAACGGAGCCTTTCTGTTGCTGCTGCTGGGCACCTTTTTTCTTCTGGGTCTTAACCAGCAGGACGTTTCCCGCAAAGAGTATGAACAACAGCTGATCGGCGCGCTGCAGTCCAAGACGGATTGGGTTAATGCCCGGCTGAGTTCTGTGCAAAGTCAGCTGCAGGTGCTGCAACGCCAGACGGAACGCACGCTGGTTTCCGGCAGCGATCCGGATCTTGTCACCCCACTGGCCTATACCGATGACAATGTCCTGATGAAGCCTGAGGATGATGGCGGCGTTGCTGTTTACTACTCCACTCAGTCCCGGGATCTCTCTTCACGGGAGAGAAAAACCCGCCAGTTACTCCCCCTGAGCTATCTGTTTGCTGATCTGCAACAGGCAAACGCGCTGGTGAAGCAGGTCTACCTGAATACACCGGACAATCTGAATTTCCTTTATCCCTATCAGGATGTGGCTGATCAGTTCGCCCCGGATCTGGATCTGACGACCTTCAGTTTCTACTACCTGGCGGATAAAACCCACAACCCTCAGCGCCAGTCAGTCTGGACGGATGCGTATCTGGATCCGGCGGGGATGGGCTGGATCATCTCCCATATCGCACCGGTGTATAAGGGCGACAGTCTGGAAGCGGTTGTGGGACTGGATCTTACCGTTGAATCACTGATCAGCAGCCTGTTCTCGCTGCCGCAGCCCTGGGCCGGTTATGCGGTGCTGGTGGGCAAAGATGGCAATATTCTGGCACTGCCGCCGGAAGGCGAAGAAGATTTTGGCCTGAAAGAGCTGACCGACGGTCAGTACAGTTTTCGTCATGTGACGACCAACGAGTTTAAGCCGGAACTGTTCAATCTGTATAAGCGCCCTGAGATGACCGACCTGTCTCGTCTGGTGGCTCATCAGCAGGCGGGACTGGCTCAGATAGAGCTGAGCAACCCCAGCGTCGTGGCCTGGAATACGGTTCCTCTGACCGGTTGGAAGCTGCTTGCGGTTACACCTCAGGCAGAGCTATATGCGGGGGCAGAAGCGTTTAATGATTACCTGAAAGATATTGCCCTGCTGGTGCTGCTGCTGATTATGATTTTGTTTGCGCTGCATCTGGCGATTCACAAGGCCCGCAGCCGCAAGCTGTATCAGCAGATGCAGGGGCCGCTGGATTATTTTGATGGCGTGGCCCGTTCAGCGCTGGAAGGTAAATCGTTACCGGCCCGTAGCCTGAAAAGCCCGGTGACCGAGATTCAGAATATTGCGGATCTGCTGCATCGGTTTGCCCATGAGAATGATGCGCTGAAACATCAGCTGGCGGAACATCAGGCTTCCAGCGGCAGGCAGCAGGATTACTTCCGCAGTCTGCTGAACGGGATTCCGATGCCGGTCTTTGATACCGACGAAGAGTATCGGATTCAGGGCTGTAACCGTGCATTTGAAACCTTCTTTGGCAAAAGCGAAAGCGAGCTGAAGGGGCATCTGTTAACGGAATTTATTCCGGTATCACCACCGGAAGAGGGCTTCTTCTCTAAAGAGCTGGTGCTGAGCAATGCGGATGATCAGAGTCACCCGATGTCCGTGGTGCTTTCCCGGTCAACCGAGTTATCCCGAAGCCGGGAGCAGGGACGCGGTCGTCCGTTAATCGGCCTGCTGATTGATCTGTCCGAGCAGTATCAGACCCGGGATCAGATGAAGTTTGATCGTGATCGCGCACTGGAAGCGTCCAAGCTGCAAACCGAATATCTGCAGGCGATGCGCCGCGAGCTGGAAGCGCCGTTGCTGAATCTGGTCAGTCTGGCAGAACAGTTGCAGGAGCAGCCGGATCAGCGGGAGCGTTTGAGTCTGCTGCTGAAAGAAAAAGTGGATGCGCTGATGTTCCTGACACGGGACAACTGGCTGACCGAAGAGACCGAGTCGAAACCGGCGGCGGCAAAAACCAAGAAGAGCCAGAATCAGGCCCATGTGCTTGTGGTGGATGATGGCCCGGTGAATACCATGCTGGCGAAGTCTGCGTTGCAGAAAGTCGGCTACGAAGTGGATGTGGTCAACAGCGGGCAGGATGCTCTTGAGCTGATGACGGAAAAGACCTATCAGGTTGTCCTGATGGATATCTTTATGCCTGACATGGATGGCATTGAAACCACCATTCGCTGGCGTGAGCGTGAGAAAGCGATGCAGCTTCAGCCTGCGGCTATTATCGCCCTGACCGCTAATGTATTGGAAAGCGAGCGGCAGCGCTTCTTTGATGCGGGCATGAATGAATATCTGGCGAAACCTTACCACCCGTCTGAGCTGCGCTCCCGGGTGGATCATTGGCGACAACAGTATGAAGAGGGACAGGTTCCGGCCTGACACCCTGTTATCAGAATTTTAATGACCTGAACCGACAGTGCGCTGTCGGTTTTTCTGTCTGGAGCGGACCTGTTTTATGTTAACTCTTTTGATGTATGTGGTGCTTGGCGCAGCGGCAGGTACGCTGGCTGGATTATTTGGTATTGGCGGTGGCCTGATTATTGTTCCTGTGCTGGTGTTCAGTTTTGCCGCTCAGGGCATCTCACCGGAGGTGCTGACCCATCTGGCGGTTGGCACATCGCTGGCGACCATCGTGGTGACCTCGATCAGCTCCATTCGTGCCCACCATGCGAAGGGAGCCGTGCGCTGGGATTGGTTTACCGGTATCGCCATCGGTATCGTTTTCGGTACGGTTCTGGGTGTTAAAACCGCAGGCATGATGAGCGGTGAACTGCTGCAGAAAGTGATCGGTGTGTTTGCCATTGTGATCGCTTTTCAGATGGGGCTGGGTCTCAAGCCTAAGGCCAGCCGAACCATTCCGGGTCGCCCCGGTCTTATCGGTGCGGGAGGCGTCATCGGCTGGGCATCGGCGATCTTTGGTATTGGTGGTGGTTCTCTGACCGTTCCTTTTCTGAGCTGGTGTAACGCTAAAATGCAGACGGCAGTTGCGACCTCTGCTGCGGTGGGATTACCCATTGCTCTGGTCGGTGCGCTGGTGAATATTGAAGAGGGCTGGGGGAATCCGTTACTGCCGGAATATGCGACAGGCTATGTTTACTGGCCTGCCTTTATCGGCATTGTCTCCACCAGCGTCATCTTTGCCAAAGTGGGCGCAAAACTGGCCCACAGCCTGCCTTCGGATACACTGAAACGGATTTTTGCGGTGCTGTTGCTGATTATCGGCAGCCGCTTCTTACTGAGTTAGCTTATAAAGCAGACGTTAAGGTTTTTTCATGCTGCAATACCCACAGATAGACCCTGTTCTGGTGGCTCTCGGGCCGTTAAAAATTCACTGGTACGGCCTGATGTACCTGATCGGCTTTGCCGGAGCCTGGTGGCTGGCCAAACAGCGCGCGCACCGTTTGGGCTGGAGCCGTGATGATGTCAGCGATCTGATCTTCTACGGTGCCGTGGGTGTGGTGCTGGGTGGTCGTTTTGGCTATGTGTTCTTCTATAACTTTGATCGCTTTGTTTCTGAGCCGCTCTGGCTACTGAGAGTTTGGGAAGGCGGCATGTCATTTCATGGCGGTCTGCTGGGTGTCATCATTGCGATGATTGTCTTTGCCCGCCGCAAGAAGGCCAATATGCTGACCGTGACCGACTTTATTGCGCCGCTGGTGCCGATCGGTCTGGGAGCAGGGCGTGTGGGTAACTTTATTGGTGGTGAGCTTTGGGGGCGTCCGACGGATCAGCCCTGGGGTATGGTGTTTCCCCATGTGGATAATCTGGCCCGCCATCCGTCACAGCTTTATCAGTTTGCGCTGGAAGGCGTCGCTCTGTTTGTGATTCTGAATCTGCTGGACCGTACCAAGCCGGCGCGGGGTGTGATCTCAGGTGCTTTCCTGACCTGTTACGGCATTTTCCGCTTTATGATGGAGTTTGTTCGTCAGCCGGATGCCCATCTGGGCTTTGTGGCATTTGACTGGCTGACCATGGGCCAGCTGCTTTCTCTGCCGATGATTCTTGGTGGGCTGGCGTTGATCGCCTGGGGCAGAAAACAGGCTATCTTTGATCAGAAAAGAGCCGATCAGACAGCCTGATCGCTAAAAAGGCTAGTAAGAGGGCTGTGGTTTAATCGCCATCAGCCTTTAACATCTGTGAAAAGAGGCGCGCTAATGTAGAATAGCGCGCCTGAATTTTTAAACTCTGGAATACCCCATGCAGCAGTATCTCGATCTTAGTCGTCGTATCGTAGAAGAAGGTATCTGGGTTGATAACGAACGCACCGGCAAACGCTGCCTGACGGTTATCAACGCGGATCTGGAATACGATGTGGAAAACAATCAGTTTCCGCTGATTACCACCCGAAAGAGTTTCTGGAAAGCGGCAATCGCTGAACTGCTGGGCTATCTGCGAGGTTACAGCAGCGCTGCCGAGTTTCGCGCGATTGGCTGTAATACCTGGAACGCCAATGCCAATGACAACCCAAGCTGGCTGAATAATCCCCATCGCAAAGGTGAGGATGATATGGGGCGGGTTTATGGCGTACAGGGTCGCAGCTGGGCCAAGCCCGATGGCACCTATCTGGATCAGCTGAAAAAAATTGTTGATGATCTGAGCCGTGGTGTCGATGACCGTGGCGAGATTCTGAATTTCTACAACCCCGGCGAATTTGATATGGGCTGCCTGCGCCCCTGCATGTACAGCCACCATTTCTCCCTGTTGGGCGGTAAGCTTTATCTGAACAGTACCCAGCGCAGCTGCGACGTACCTTTGGGGCTGAATTTTAATCAGGTGCAGGTATTTACTCTGCTGGCGCTGATGGCTCAGATTACCGGACACAAACCGGGCAAGGCGTATCATAAGATTGTGAACGCCCATATTTATGAAGATCAGCTGGAACTGATGCGGGACGTACAGTTAAAACGTGAACCCTTCCCGTCGCCTCAGCTGAAGATCAACCCTGAGATTAAAACCCTGGAAGATCTGGAAACCTGGGTCACACTGGATGATTTTGAAGTGGTGGGTTATCAGCACCACGAAGCGATTCAGTACCCGTTTTCGGTTTAAATTCAAATTGTTGTCAGCCGCTGAGTGCTCAGCGGGTGAGTTTTGTAAGAGAGAGATGCATGTCTTTAGAGCTGGATGCACCTGTTGCCCTGATCTGGGCGATGGCTGAAAACCGTACTATCGGTGTTGATAACAAACTTCCCTGGTATCTGCCGAAAGATCTGCAGTTCTTTAAGCAGTGTACCTGGGCCAAGCCGGTTGTGATGGGGCGTAAAACCCATGAATCGATCGGTCGCCCGCTGCCGGGGCGCACCAATATTATTGTGACCCGGGATACCTCCTATACCGCTGAAGGTTGTGTGGTGGTTCACTCTCTGGAAGAAGCGCTGGAGCGTGCAGATCAGCAATGCCTGATTGATGGTGGTGAAGAGATCATCGTGATGGGCGGTGCAGAGATCTATAAGCAGGCGCTGCCGTATGCCAATAAACTCTATATCACTAAGGTTCATGCGGAAGTTGAGGGTGATGCCTTCTTCCCTGACTATGATGAGATTCAGTGGCAGGAAGTTTCCAGTCAGGAGTGCCAGAAAGAAGGCACTGGCGAGTACGATTATGGCTTTTATATTTATCAGCCAGCAGGGTAACATGGCGTAACGGCCTGCATGGCCGCCTAAGAGACAAAGGATAGGGTATTGCCCATGCCAAGTGACGCATCAGCCAGCACATTAGAACATCTGTTCAACGAGCTCAGTGAGCGAGCCGACAGCAGTTTTCAGGCTCTGAAAAGTCATCATCAGAAGATTGCGGAGCTGAATCAGACCTGTAGCGGACTCAAGGGAGAGAACCGTCATCTGCAGGAGAAATGCGACCATCTGGAGCAAACGCTGGCGGATACCCGCGCCGAGCTTGAGTCTGCACAGGAAGCCGCTCTTCAGGCTGCGATTGAGCAGACCGAAGCGGTTATTGAATCCTCTGGGGATGTTTCGGATCCCGTTGCGGCAGAGGCTGTTGCCGGGCTTGAAGCCGATAATGAGCGCCTGCGCTCTGAGCTTGATACGCTGAAACAGAATCATGAAACGCTGGAGCAGCGCCTGCATGATCTTCAGCAACGTCTGAAAGCACTGGCCGAGGGGGCGACTCTGGACAGTTCAGAGGCGATTCGGGCACTGATCCGTGAGACCCTTGATCCCGCAGACTGGCCTGCTGCCGAGGCGCTGGCAAAGACCGCTGATGACGGTTCTGCTGCAGCGGCACCTCCGCCGGCACTGGATAAATTTGATGCCAAAGCGATTCTGTCGCTTTGGAGCGAGCGCTACCCTAAGGCGTTTTCCACGGTGACGATTCAGCCGTTGAAGATCGGTATTCATGAAGATCTGGCTCAGGATGAATCTCTGCCTGATCACTGGATTCGCCGTGCGCTGGCCGGTTATGTCCGTAGTCCGCGTTATCTGCGCGTTCTGAAAACCGGTGCTGTGCGTATGGACCTGACCGGTAATAACGCAGGCTTTGTGACGGAAGAAGAGGCTGAGCACGCCAAAGAGCAGCTGGAAACCATCCGTCAGCAGCGTTTGGATAAAGAGAAGAAGGTGCGGGAAAAAGAAGAGAAAAAACGACTTAACAGCAAGTTGTCTCAACTTCTGACCAAGAAGTGATTCGTCGGCGCGCTGCGTTAACCCTGTTTCAAAAAGAACCCTCGTAAAAAGAGGGTTTTTTTATGGGATTTGTAATCATGCGACCTGAGAGATTAGGCAGTTTACTCAGGCATCATTTCCTGTCATGACCCTGACGATGATCATGAGGGGTTAATACCAGGCTTCCAGTTTGCCGTTCACCATAGCCTGCAGAAGATCGGTTCGGGTGATGATGCCTTTGAGTTCATCTTTTGCCGTAACGACCGGCAGGGCCGAGATCTTTTGTTCCAGCATGGCGTGGGCGATATCCAGCAAGCTGGCATCCGGGCTGACGGTCAGTAGTTTCCGGCTGATCAGATCGCCCAGCATTACGTCATCAGCACTGCGGCCATCCAGATCGATATCACCGACACCTGAGGTGACTTTCAGAATATCTTTGTCTGACACCATTCCCATTAAAGCGCCTTTGCGGTTAAGCAGAATCAGGTGCTTTACATGGTGTTGCTGCATCAGTTGCCAGCCCTGCTGCAGGTTCTGGTCAAACTCGGCGGCAATGATTGGCGTCGACATAATCATTGCGGCATTAACGGTGGGGCGATCACCCTGAGTATGGCTTTGTTCGGTGGAGGAATATGCCTGCAGGGCCTTCTTGGAGAGGTCAACGGAAGGTTCCGGCTTCTGCTCCGTATCTTCCGGATGTTCATCGCGGCGTTGAATGGCGCTGCGCTGGATCTGCTCAAAAGGGCGCTCTGCCAGGCGCTCCAGATGACTGGAGTCACTGTCGGTATCGGATAACCGGCGGGTTGCATCTGTCTCTTTTACAGCATCAATTCCGCGGCGGCCAAGCAGCGTCTTCCGCGGGGTCTGAATGCGCATCCCCTGTTCATAAACGGCAAATACCATGACTCTCTCCTATACCTTATTCAGGCTGATAATGGCGGCCTGAGATGTACCCCGCCTGCTGGCTCTTTAATATCCGCCCTGGTGTTTATATCGACCGAAGTGCTGATAGGTTTACATCTGTTAACAACTTTGACTGCAAAGCTAACAAAATGATCCCTGTCAGGGCGGAGCTTATAGGGTCATGGTTTAGTCTGTTGTGTGGGCTACCCCAGTGGATACTCATCCAGAAAGGCAAAGCTGATAAAACAGCAGAGCAGACCCAGTATCACCAGAAAAGCCGGTACAGGAAACGAAAGTGCCAGCACCCCTGATCCGATCCAGAGTTCTTTTAAGCGACGTTTGCGGGCCAGATACTGTCGGGTGAATCCGCGCCGGTAAAAGTGTTTATCATCCGGTGTCTGATTTTGCATCCAGGGCAGAACGAACCATTTTTTAAAGGATTTCATCGATAAATCTCCCGATCTGGACTCTATATCTGTATGTAAAATATGGTTTACAAGTGATTGTTTGTCACAGGGTTTATGCACAATCGCTTTAATTTAGGAAACTTATCCTGTCTTTTTTTAGGAAGTCGCGACATTTAGCTTTCGCTCAGCGGACCTCTCAGGAAAATTGACTGGAAAATTTCATACGATTGCTTTAAAAATGACACCTTGGTCTAATACGCCGAACTAAAATTAAAATAAACATCCACAATTCATTCGATACCAGGAAGCGCACCCCATGTCCGACGCGCCTGTTGCTCTGGAAATCAGAGATCTCCATAAAAGTTATGGCTCCCTAGAAGTATTAAAAGGTATTTCCCTACAAGCCCGTGACGGAGACGTCATCTCAATTCTGGGTTCCAGTGGCTCGGGAAAAAGTACTTTCCTGCGTTGTATCAACCTGTTGGAATCCCCCTCATCCGGCACGATTACGGTAGCCGGTGAATCACTGAAGCTTAAGTCCAATAAGAACGGTGAGCTTGAAGCCAGCGATCAGAAACAGCTGGAGCGTATGCGCTCCGAAATTGGCTTTGTATTCCAGAATTTCAATCTCTGGCCGCACCGCACCGTGCTGGAAAATATCATTGAAGCACCTATCCACGTTCTCAAGCGTAGCAAAGATGAGGCGATTGCCCGCGCGGAAGAGCTGCTGAAGAAGGTGGGACTGTTCGATAAGCGTCACAATTACCCGAGTCAGTTATCCGGTGGTCAGCAGCAGCGTATTGCGATTGCCCGCACGCTGGCGATGGACCCTCAGGTTCTGCTGTTTGATGAGCCGACCTCTGCCCTTGACCCTGAACTGGTTAACGAAGTGTTGGCGGTTATGCGCGATCTGGCGGCTGAAGGCCGCACCATGCTGATCGTGACCCATGAAATGCGTTTTGCCCGCGATGTTTCTTCTCAGATTGTGTTCCTGCATCAGGGACAGGTCGAAGAGATGGGGCCGCCGGACAAAGTATTTGGCAATCCGGACTCTGCGCGTTGTCGCGAGTTCCTGAGTAGCCATCTGTAAGCTTTATCTGCTTATGGTGCCTTACCATGGCGTTAAAAACCGTACCCGATAAGCCCTGAGCGTTTTCGGCGTACTGCAATAAATAAAAATAAATCCCAAGAGGAATCCACAATGAATCTGAAGCATGCTCTGGCTAGTGTAGCCGTTGTTGCGGCGACCCTTACCGCTCCTTTCAGTATGGCTGCGGACAAAATCCGCATTGCAACTGAAGGTGCTTACGCACCTTTCAACTTTATCGATGAGTCCGGCAAACTGAAGGGCTTTGACGTTGATATTGCAAACGCTCTGTGTGAGCAGATGAAAGCCGATTGCACCATCGTTGCACAGGACTGGGACGGTATTATTCCGGGTCTGATGGCGCGTAAATACGACGCGATTATCGCCAGTATGTCGATCACCCCTGAGCGTAGCCGTGTGGTTGATTTTACTGACCCGTACTACTCCAACAGCCTGATTTTTGTTGCGCCTAAGAAGAGCAAGTTCTCTCCTGACATGGTTTCCGGTAAAGCGATTGGTGCTCAGCGTGCGACCATCGCCGGTCAGTATCTGGAAGACAATCTGGGCGACAAAGTAAGCGTTAAGCTGTACGACACCCAGGACAATGCATACTTGGATCTGGCTTCCGGCCGTCTGGATGCTATCGTTTCTGACCAGCTGCCGGCTTATGACTGGCTGCGTTCTGAATCCGGTCAGGCGTTTGAGTTCAAAGGCGAGAAAATCGATATCGATGACAAGATCGGCATCGCTGTTCGCAAGAACGACAAACTGCGCCAGAAAATGAACAAAGCGCTGAAAGAGATTCTGGAAAACGGTACTTATGACCGTATCAACGCGAAGTACTTCCCGTTCTCTATCTACTAAGACCGGGCGTTACGTCTGATCTGTAATGGCCGCCATGCGGCCATTACTTTTTAAACCTCATCCTTAACGTCATCGGTATCTCCTATGGATCTGCAAGGTTTTGGTCATCTGCTTATCAGCGGTGCCTGGGTTACGCTGCAGCTGGCATTGTGCAGTCTGGCAGTGGGCCTGATTTTTGGTTTGCTGGGTGCATCTGCCAAGGTGTCTTCATCTAAAACGCTCAGAGCAATCGGTAATGGTTACACCCTGTTTGTCCGGGGTATGCCGGAATTATTGTTGGTTCTGACCATCTTCTTTGGTTCGTCAGCGGTTCTGATGGCGATTGCCAGCCAGTTTGGCTATGACGAATATATCGAACTCAGTCCCTTTGTTGCCGGTGTAACGGCGCTGAGTATCGCCTTTGGTGCTTACGCCACAGAAGTTTTCCGTAGTGCTCTTCAGGAGATTCCTAAAGGCCAGAAAGAAGCGGCTGTTGCGCTGGGTATGACCAAATATCAGACCTTTATCCGGGTCACACTGCCTCAGGTATGGCGTATTGCTCTACCGGGTCTGGGTAACCTCTTTTTGGTATTGCTGAAAGACACCGCACTGGTTTCTGTGATCGGCCTGAATGAGCTGATGCGCCAGGCGGCTGTTGCTGTAGGTTATACCAAAGAGCCGTTCACCTTTTATCTGGCGGCGGCCTGTGTCTATCTGTTGCTGACCTCAATTTCGATGGCAGGTCTGTACTATCTGGAACGCTTTGCCAATCGTGGTTATCAGGGGGCGCGCTCATGAATTGGGACTGGACTGTTATCTGGGAGAATATCCCGAAACTGATGGATGGTGCGCTGCTGACACTGGAGCTGGTATTTTTCTCCGGCCTGATCGGTGTTCTGTTGGCGATCCCTCTGGCGCTGCTGCGCGTGTCTGAGAATATCTGGGTGCGGGCTCTGCCTTACGCCTACATCTTTTTCTTTCGTGGTACGCCGCTGCTGATCCAGATCTTTCTGGTGTACTACGGTGCGTCTCAGTTTGAGTGGGTTAAGGAGTCTGCGCTCTGGCCGATTCTGCGTGAGCCATACTGGTGCGCTGTGATCACCTTTGGTCTGCACACGGCGGCTTATATTGCGGAACTGCTGCGGGGTGCGATTCAGTCGATCCCTCGTGGTGAGATCGAAGCCGCAAAAGCGTTGGGTATGAGCTATCCCAAGATGCTGCGTCGTATTACGCTGCCACGGGCTTTCGGTATCATGATGCCTTCCTACGGTAATGAAGTGATTCTGATGCTGAAGGGTAGTGCTCTGGCTTCGACCATCACGCTGCTGGATCTGACCGGTATGGCACGAACGGTGATTGCCCGTACTTATACTCCGCTGGAGATTTTCTTGGCGGCGGGTGTGATGTATCTGCTGATCAGTGCTCTGATTATCTTTATCTTCCGCCTGCTGGAGCGTTACTTTAACCGCCACCAGCACTGGCCGAATGAGAAACCTAAAGGACTGGATTCTCAGCTTTTAAGCAAGGACTGAGCTGTCCGGTTGATCAGGGCGTAACGACCAGCCTGTCATGATCCATGAAAAAGCCCCGCTTCAGAACACCGGTTAAGGTGCGATGAAGCGGGGCTTTTTTGGTTCAGTTAAAGCTCAGGCTGCCGGGTTAGCGATAGCCTGATTTATAACCGATCAGCACTTGAACTTAGAGATGTTCTGCTGCAGCTGAACCGCCAGTTGCGACAGCTCTTCACTGCTGGCTGCAACCATATCGGAACCTGTGGCTGCTTCTGCAGAAACGTTCACAATGTTCACCAGATTGCGGTTCATCTCTTCAGCAACAGCGCTTTGTTCTTCAGTCGCCGTTGCAACCTGAGCGGTCATATCGCGAACAGTCTGCATCTGCTGAACAATCATTTTCAGCTCTTCACCGGCGTGTGTAGCGGCTCCAACGGATTCCTCCGCCCACTTACGGCTGCGCTCCATTACTTCCACGGCATTACGGGCACCGTTACGCAGGCGGTCGTTCATGTCGCGGATCTCTTTGGTGGAATCCTGAGTACGCTGTGCCAGCTGACGAACCTCATCGGCAACCACGGCAAAACCACGTCCGCTTTCACCGGCACGGGCAGCCTCAATGGCGGCGTTCAGTGCCAGCAGGTTGGTTTGTTCGGAGATACCCTGAATCACTTCCAGTACGGTGCCGATCTCTTCGGTGTCGCTTTCCAGAGCACGAATAACACGGGAAGCTTCTTCCACTTCGTGGCTCAGGTGAGTGATCTTGTTAACGGTGTCTTCTACTTCGTGGTTACCTTCGTCAGCTTCTTCATCAGCGGCGTTGGTTGCCTGAGCGCTGGCACTAGCGTTATGAGCCACTTCCTGAACCGTTGCAGACATCTCGTTCATTGCGGTAGACAGCAGATCCGTCTCTTCAGACTGACGACGGATACCGGTACTGGTTTGCTCGGCAGTTGAGGCCAGCTCTTCCGCTGCGCCCTGCAGCTGGTTGACGGAGCTGGTCAGCAGGAAGATCAGATCCTGGAAGGTTTGCAGGGTGTGATCCACGGAGCGGGACATGCTGCTCAGCTCGTCCTTGCCCTTCATGTTGACACGAACCCGCAGATCGCCGCTGGCAACCTGATCCATGGTTTTACTGACCTGGGCCAGAGGTTCGGTAACAGAACGGGTGATTGCGACAGCAACCGCCAGCATGATGGCCAATACGATAGCTAATTGAATAGCGGCATGGATCAGCTCATCAACAAAGAGTTCTTCGATTTCGTAGATGTAATCACCGGAGCCGACAACCCACTGCCATTCGGGCAGAACTTTAACGTAGGATGTTTTGCGCTTGGGTTCGTTGAAGCCTGCTTTTGGCCAACGATAGGTAAAGAAACCATCCGCTTTGCCCTGACGACCCAAGTTGGCGATATCTTTAAAGACAAACTGGCCATCCTGAGTTTTAACGCCGGAGAGATCACGACCAACAACCTTAGCATCACCACCATGGGCAATAGTTACGGCATCGTAATCCAGTACAAAGAAGTATTCGCCGTCGGCATAGATCATATTCTGAACAGAGCGCTTGGCAGCAGCTTTGGCTTCTTCTTCAGACATAGCACCGGATTTAGCCAGAGCAGCATAGCCGGAGATCATGGTGTGGGCAGACTCTACAAGTGCTTTAACTTTCTGGTTGGAGTCTTCAAACAGGGCGTCTCTGTGATCCTGAAGCGACAAAAACTGGAGGATGGCCATCGCCACCACCGCTAGTCCTATAAGAAAGTAAAGGCGGGCCTTTACTGTAAATTCCTGAAGATTCATAACACTCCCTCTGGGCTTGCAAAGTATAACTTGGGTGGATGCAATCGATGCCAAGTCTGCCTCGGAGGAGATCTGCATCCATGCCTATGTTTTTAAAGATTCATTCTAGCAGTGATTGTTTAAACTTTCTGTTACATTGCGCGTTCATGTAGGTTTATTGCAGGTTATAAAATTGTCCTAAAGCATGTTTTGATGGCATCTTCTGTGGGGAAAACCGGAATGCCGTCGTTAAGACAGCTTATCCCGCTTTATTGCTGGGGTTAGTGAGGTGGTTTTACTGATGCAGAAAACCTGCATGGGGGAGAATCCGGCACGTGCTGGTTTGAATCCGTCACCGTGCCAGAGCCTGTCTGAGACCGGATCAGAACCGGCGCAGGGAACCTTCCAGAGGCATAAAGCCGCCCTTATCGACAACCGGTCCCATTTCATCAGGGTTGTTGTCGCTGTCCATCGGGTCGACACTGACAATAATCTGAGCATTGACCAGCTGAGTCTGCATCCACTGGGGAACATTCAGCTTGATCAGACCGGAATGGGGCAGTGTACCCACCATCGCGTACTGATCGCCGACCTTAAGCCAGAGCTTGCAGACTTTACCATCCGGAATGGATGCAGGCTTTACGGTTTGTACCATCAGATGACTGCGATCCATGCTGGCATTAACCAGCCAGGCGGGTTGTTTCTCCTGAGAGTTCACCACGTACAGATGATCGGCCATATCGGCATTGATCATCGGTGGTTTGATCAGCAGTACCGTCGCCAGAGCCAGGGCAAAAGAGAACGAAACCATCGCTGACAGCTGCCAGAATTTCAGGCCGAAACCGGTTCTGGATGGAGCGATCTGCTGCTCTATCTTTTTCCAGAGACGAGCAGGGGGCCGAACCGGCTGAAGGCTGGAATCCAGAACCTGAAGTTGTTCCCGCCACTGCTGAACATCGGCCTGCAGATCCGGGCTGAAAGCCAGCAGAGCTTCAAAGGATGCCTTTTCTCTTGGCGACAGTGTATTCAGCACATATTCGCCAGCCGCCAGATGACGCTGTTCCGGTGAGGTCAGGTCATAGGGTTCGGTTACATGATTGGGCTCAGACATGATTTCAACCTCTCAAGACCACGACGAATCCAGGTTTTTACAGTGCCCAGCGGTTGGTCCAGCCGCTCGGACAGCTCCTGATGGCTATAGCCTTCAAAATAAGCCAGTTCGATACACTGGCGCTGAGCATCTTTCAGCTCACGAAGACAGTGATGCACCTGATCGGAATGTTGCCACTGCTGGGCCAGCACTTCAGTCTGTCCCGCAGGATCAGCCTGCTGCAGCAGTACCTCATCGCTGTCATTCAGCTGGTCATTTTTATGGCGGCGCAGCCAGTCAAGAGCCTGATTACGGGCGATCGTATTCATCCAGGTCATCGGGCGGGCAATCTCAGGATTGTACTGACCGGCGCTGTTCCAGATCTTAAGGAACACCTGCTGAAGACAATCTTCCGCGTGGCTCTCATTGCGTAAGATACGCAGCAAAACGGCAAACAGATGCGAAGAGGTCGCTTTATAAAGCGCCTTCAGCGCTTTGGGCTCCTGTTGCTGGCAACGGGCAAGCAGTTTCTGCAGATGCGTTGGGTCCGGAGTCTCTGATTTCATAGTGGCTCTCTTGTCATGTCACTCTATTGTGCCCGAAAACGGGCTGATGCCAAAAGAGCTGTTAAAACAAAGTGCTTTTCAGGATCAGAATAGAGCTTTTAAGCTGAGGCCGGGACACTAAAAGGCTGGCGGGTGTCACTGAAACCCTGAGTAAAACTGTGTTAGGGTCTGATATTCATTTTGCGTTTTGAACTGCAGCAGCTTTTCGCTGTGGGGCGCGTATTCGAGTTACCTTGCGCATAACAGGACAAGATTATGGCGATACAGCATCAGGCGGGCATTTGTTGGATTAGAGAAGATCAGTGGCAGCGTTTTCTGGAAGTCGCTGAAGATGCCAACATGCTGGAAAGCAGCTGGCAGGAGTGGGCCGAAAAAACAGAAGAGATGATCGTGACATTTTCTGCCAAGGGGATTGAGGTGGTAAAAGTTCCGGTTGATGTGGAAGAACTGATCTCATGGTGTGATGAGAAAGAGCGAACCGTAAACAGCAGCAGTCGTGCAGAATATGTGACCAAGCTGATGACCAGTCAGCCGGTTAAAGGTGATACCACTCATTGATCTGCTGCTGATCATCACGCTGGTGTATTACCCAACACCCGTAACGAAACAGGCTGATGAGGGCTTTACCGCCCCATCAGCCTGTTTTGTTTTTGTTTAGACAGAGCCGTTTAGCTGGCCAAGGCCGGTTCCCGGGCTGGGCTGTCATTTGTGTTCGGAGAGGTTGCCCGATGGGAAGCAACTTCCTTAAACATCGAGCGTAGTTGCTTTACCGGTGTGCTTCCGGCGTAGCGAATATTCATGGGGCCTTTGCGGAACAGGCGGTGATCCATTTCGATCAGATACTCCGCAATCTCCGGCCTGAAATCCATCTGCGCCAGAATATCCTCTTCAAGATCGACGCCCGGTGCGATCTCTGTGAGTTTCAGCCCCTTCTCCGTTAACTGGAACACGGCGCGTTCGGTAATGTAGGTCACTTTCTGGCCCTTCCTTGCGGCGTATTCACCGTTAAAGGTGATCTGCTGCACGGACTGGCAGAACTTCTTCTGTTTGCCGTTGCTGAGCACCTGGAGGGACTCCCCTTCAAAGGTCAGCTCCTGCGTGCCGGAGGTAAAAGTGCCGAGGAAAAAGACTTCCTGTGTGTTCTGGGTGATGTTGATAAAGCCACCGGCCCCTGCCAGCTTAGGGCCAAAGCGGCTGACGTTCACATGTCCCTCCGGGCAGGTTTCCGCAAGTCCCAGAAAGGCCTGATCCAGACCGCCGCCATCATAGAAGTCAAACTGAGCCGGTTGATCCACAACCGAGGTCGCATTGGTTACCGCACCAAAGCTAAGACCGCTGGCGGGCTGTCCGCCGATGCCACCGGGTTCAACGCTGAGGGTGAAACTGCTGAGCAGACCTTCTTCGGCTGCCACCTGTGACACCATTTCCGGCATGCCGATGCCCAGATTGATCACACCGCCTTTTTTCAGCTCAAGCAGCGCACGACGGCCGATCACCTTACGGGCATCCAGCTCGACCGGATTGACCTGTGTCTGAGGCACGCGGATCTCGCCGGTGTAGGCGGGGTTATAGCTTTCGGCAAAGGTTTGCGGATGATCCTCCGCCGGGGCAACAATAACGTAATCCACCAGGCTTGCCGGAATACGAACCCGATCCGGCGTCAGCTGATGTTGTTCGGTCAGACGTTCCACCTGCACAAAGACTTTGCCGCCGCTGTTATGCACCGCCTGAGCGATAGCAAGGCCATCAAGGGGCAGAGCTTCCCGCTCCATGGAGATATTACCTTCAGCATCTGCCGTAGTGCCGCGAAGCAGCGCCACATCCAGCGGGAAGCTTTTATAGAACAGGTAATCCTCGCCATTAATCGGCATCAGCTGTACATGATCTTCCTCGCTGACCTGATTCACCTTGCCGCCATCCTGTCGGGGGTCGACAAAGGTGTGCAGGCCAACGCGGGTCAGAGTGCCGGGTTTGCCTGCTGCGATATCTCGATACAGATGACAGATAACCCCCTGAGGCAGATTGTAGGCGGCAATCTCGTTATTCATCGCCATACGGCCCAGTCCCGGAGCCAGTCCCCAGTGTCCGCCTAACACCTTCTTCACCAGACCCTTGTGGGCAAAGTGATTGAGGCCCCGGGTTTGAGCATCACCCTGACCGGCGGCATAAACCAGAGACAGATTGTTGGGGTGTCCGGTTTCCAGAAAACGCTGCTCAATCGCCTTGGCCAGTGTTTCGGCAAAACCGATGCCGATAAAGCCGCCGGTGGAGATTGTGGCATTGTCGTTGATGAGCTGAGCCGCCTGTTCGGCGCTGATTAACTTGTCCATTTTAATAACTCTCAGATTATTTTTATTTTCAGAAGTTGTTAGCTCATAGGAGCTGAATCTTAGAGTTATTACTACAAGGTTTAGGCCAGCTTGGATAACTGCTATTAAAACAATAGGTTAGGCAGATCTCTTGGTTTAAGCTGATATCTTTTTGTCTAATAAATTGGCTCTAGTGTCTACTTATTTAGACATTTGATCTGATTTTAGACAGTTTAACGGTCGGATTGACAGCGACGAAGCCGGTTGTAGAAGGTGGCTCTTGAGATACCCAGGCTTTTCGCTGCAGCGGTACGGTTGCCCTGATGTTGCTGCAGCGCCTGCTCTAATAACTGACATTCATGATGTTGCTGCAGAGTCTTCAGGTCGGTTGGGGCTGGTTCTGAGTCTGGTTCTGGCATGGGAGTTGTGCTCTGTTCAGCCGGAGCGGCTGAGGCCGGATTCAGCTGGTTGAGCGTTGAGATCGGGTCATCGGAGCCAAGATCCTGTGGGTTGATCTGCTCGCCTTCAGCCATCACGCAGGCACGTTCCAGGCGGTTGCGAAGCTCCCGTACATTGCCGGGCCAGTGGTAGCGGTTAAGCCAATGAAGAGCGGAGTCCGACAGCTGGAGTTCCGGCAGGTGGGTTTGTTTCTGAATATCCGCCAGCAGGTGCTGAGCCAGCAGAGCGATATCTCCCTGACGCTGGCGCAGGGGGGGCAGATGAATCGGCAGAACATGCAGCCGGTAATAAAGGTCAGCACGAAACTGTCCCTGTTCCACCAGTTCTGCCAGATTCTTTGAGGTGGCGGCGATAATACGCACATCAACACTGATCAGACGATTCGACCCCAGCGCTTCTACTTCCCGTTCCTGAAGAACCCGCAACAGCTTGGCCTGCATCGCAAGGGGCATCTCAGCGATCTCGTCCAGAAACAGGGTGCCGCCATCCGCCAGCTGGATTTTGCCGATCCGCCCTTTGCGATCCGCTCCCGTGTAGGCACCAGCTGCTGTGCCAAAGAGTTCAGCTTCTGCCAGAGGTTCCGGCAGGGCGGCCATATTAATACCGACAAATGGGGCGTTATGTCGGGGAGATGCCTGATGAATCCCCTGGGCTAACAGCTCTTTACCGGTGCCGGTTTCACCCAGCAACAGCAGGGTGGTATCCAGTTGTGCGGCTCGTTGTGCCTGGCGCTTCATCTGGGTGATCTGAGGGGACTGACCAATAATGTCATCCAGCTGATAACGACTGGTACGCAGCAGGTTTTCTTTTTCAAAGCGGCGACGCAGACGGGCAAACTTATCAAACAGAGGCTGAAGCTCATCCAGATCGTTATGAAAGATCAGCCCAAGTGCGCCGACAACGTCACCGGCCTCATTTCGCAGGGGCAGGCGGTTTACAACACACCACTGATTGTTAATCTCCATCAGGTCAACAAACATGGGTTTGCCGGTCTGTACCACTCTGGGCATCTGGGATGAGGGCAGAAGTTGTTCGACCGGTAGTCCGGCGGCATCCAGAGTATCCGGCAGATCCAACAGCTTGCGGTAGGCGTCACTGATCCAGACGATGCGACACTGGCGATCTATCACCAGCGAGCCCTGACAGGCATGGGTCAGCTGCTCCAGTAAAATATGGGAGGCGTGATCATTGGAGAGCAGGTGCATCAGGTTTTTCGGTGTCATCTGTCAGTACAACCTTGTTAAGCCTGTGTTTTATCGGATCGGGAAACCTTTACTGGGTGCCGCCATCAAATTAGGGCTAAAATAGCACGGCTGATTAAGAGGTGGCTATTTCGCCAGCGATGAGGGAAACATGCAGATACAAGAGATTGATAAACAAGAGTATTTAAAACTGAGTCGGAAAGTCAGCGTTGTTCTGATTATCTGCTTCGCGGTAACGGCGATGACCAGTGGTCAGTTGCTGGTACAGACCTGGGGTAATCCGGAAGGTGGTAATTTCTACCTGAATCTGTCCGGTGTGATTATCGGCATTCTGGTCACCAGTCTGTTGTTCTCATTCTATAAGAATGATCCCCGCATGACCGATCTGCTTTACGTTTTTCGCCTGAAACGCATGCTGGCCCGCATCACCAACCGGATGCACAAGCTGAAGAAAGCGGTCAAAGAGAACGATGAAGATGCTCAGAGAATCATGCGTTTTTACTATGATGGCCTGATGCAGGTCTATCATCTGGACAGTAATGAATACGGGCATTCTGAGTTGGTGAAAGAGCGGGATGTTTTTTACGAAGGTCTGACGGAAGCTCTGAAAGAAGAAGCCTTGGTGGATCTTCAGCCAGAGTTTATTGAGGCGGTGGCAAAGCGTTACGGGGATAAGTAAGCGTTTATCACTCAAACAGTAAAGGCCTGCGATGCAGGCCTTTTTAAGTTTTAGGGTAATACTTCCGGTTAAACCGGTTTTTGGGTGGTAGGAGGTTCATCCTCTGATCTGCTTTTTTCGTTGCCGGCGGCATCATCGGAATCAATATTCTGTCTGTCCGGTAGCGGCATAGGCTTCAAATGACGGCTGCGGCCATCCCGGCGGGAGAGTTCGGTTCCGCACAGTTTGCAGTAATCCGCATCGGCATCATGCCCTTCTTCACCACAGCCATGACACACCAGATGCATGTGGCGTTTCATGGTATTCGACAGCTCTACCGTCACAATACCTGTGGGCACGGCAATAACCGCATAACCCATAATCATAACGATAGATGAGAGAAACTGGCCGAAGTTGGTTTGTGGTGTGATATCGCCATAACCCACGGTGGTCAGGGTGACAATGGCCCAGTAGATGCTGCGCGGAATACTGGTGTAGCCGCTTTCCGGCCCTTCAACTACATACATCAGTGAGCCAAAGACCGTCACCATGGTCAGTACGGTGAAGATAAATACGGTGATTTTTCGGCGACTGGCCTGCATCGCTTTCGCCAGTGCAGTGGCTTCGCCGACATAGTGCAGTAAGCGCAGAATCCTGAAGACTCTGAGTACACGGAGCAGACGTACAATCAGCAGAACTTCGGTTCCGGCGATAAAGAGGCTGAGATAGGTCGGGATAATACAGAGCAGATCCACCAGTCCGAAGAAGCTGGTGGCGTACTTGAGAGGCTTACCGATACTGTACAGCCGCAGAATGTACTCAATGGTGAAGATAATCGTGAAGCACCACTCAATGATGTAGAACTCATGATGCCAGCGCTGATGGAAGGCCTGCACGCTATCAAGAATCACCAGGGTTACGCTGAGCAAAATCAGTATAATCAGGGTGATATCGAAGCCCTTGGCCATCGGGGTGTCGGCCTCAAAAATCACATGGTAGATTTTCTGGCGCAGGGTTTCCGGTGCGCCATTAACCTGAGTGTCATCAGGAAGTGTTTTATTATCCGCAGCCATGGGTCGCTTCTGAATATTGTGGTTGCTTGAATGAAGGGCATTGCCGTAATGCCCTCGTTGAATCGCTAATACCTGCGGCTTAGCGTTTAAGGTTCTGCTGCAGGCTGTTAAAGCTAAGCTCGTGCCTTCCCAGCTCCAGAATCAGCTCGTACTGGTCATCCTGATTTCGCTTAATCAGAGCCTCATCGACAGTTTGCTGATCGGCAAGTCGCAGCAGGGACATCTCTTCCGCCATTAGCCCGCTGAGACGGATGATCAGCTGTTGCAGTTCATGGGTCTGCTGACTGAGTTTTTTAACCCCCAGTGACGGTGGCTGGAACTGGTAGGCGATCCAGCGGCTCAGATGCAGCAGCGGTGCCTGCTGGCGTAACCAGAGTACCTTGTCGGTCGGATAGCGGGGCAGATGGACACGGCTCAGCAATAGCTGAAACGTGGCTTCACCGTCAGCAAGGGCGGTGGCATCCATCTCGCGGTTCATCAGGTACAGCCACTGCATCACTTCCAGCAGTGTCTGACCAACCCATGGGCCGGTCATCAGACTCTGGTATTGCTCATTAAGCAGGGAAAAATCGGCACAGTTGCGCAGCTCTGCTGGACTGCTTTCCAGTCGCTCCCAGCTTACTTTCTGCTGATGAAGCGTCGCCAGATGTTCCAGTGAATAGCTCAGCATACGCAGCTTGTAGCGTAGTGCGGTCGGGAAATGCAGCTCGGATGGGATGCCGGACAGTCGGCTCAGATGCAGTAAACACCAGCGAAGCTGGCGCAGACTGCTATAAAGCTGATCCAGCAAAGCCCAGTCGCGATTAAAGGCCAGCT
This sequence comes from Oceanospirillum sp., assembly GCA_048264105.1. Classification (GTDB taxonomy): domain Bacteria; phylum Pseudomonadota; class Gammaproteobacteria; order Pseudomonadales; family Halomonadaceae; genus Oceanospirillum. The sequence goes on along the minus strand of JBLXDJ010000003.1, from coordinate 208,712 downwards.
GATCCCGGGCAGAGATAAAACTGTCCAGCTCATTCTGGGCTGCCCGAATCAGGCCGTGAACATCGTCAAACGGCGGGATCTGAGGTGTCCGCAATCCTGCCTGTTGAGGTGCAAACAGACGGAAGCCTCTTTGCGCTTTGCTGATATTGCTGATCAGAAGCGGAACCGTATCAGACAGATCATGGGCGACCTTAAACAGCAGGTCGGCATCACCGGATTTAAGCTCCAGCTCAATTTCACTGATCGGGTCTTTCTGCCCCTCTGCAATCGCTTCTCCCTGATCCAGCACTAACTCAATTTCTGCCTTAAGGTGCTCATGGCTGACAGCCAGCAACCAGCGCTGACGGGTAAAATTGGTCTCGAAGGCGGGTTTCAGTTCGTTTTTCAGCGTTTCTGTATCAAGGCGTTCCGGCAGCACATCGGAATCAATCAGGCTCAGATCCAGTTCCGGCTTGCTCAGTTCCCACTCCCATTCGCCCCGCTCGTGCAGTCCGCCCGAACCGCTGCCGCTGGTTTTCAGGGTCTGGATATAGAGATCACCGGCTTTACGGATTCGAAGGGCGACCCGGGCATGATTCAGCTTCAGGTCCGAGGTATCAAAATAGATATTCTGCAGCACCTTGCTATCAAAACTTACGGCCTGACCCAGAACCGGATGCTGGCGCAGCAAATGTGCCGCCTGGGTCGGAATGGTCAGTTTAAGTTCAATTTCCTTGGCCATAATGTCCTCGTTTTTGTTTTCGTCGCAGCTGCTGTCAGAAATAGAAGTGAGCTGCAGCCGGTGTCGTTATAAAGGGCTGCAGATATTTCTGCCAGTATACCAGCCCCTTGCCCGCTTTTGAGTTTTACCCTTTAGGCTGAGAGTCGGTAAAAAAGTGGCAACTGACGTTTGGCTGTCATAAAGCTGTAATATAACTGACATATAAAATGCGCATACCAAAGAATCATGACAGTTAGGTCAATTAAAGATGACAAAACTGGGATTTTTTTATGACATGGCGAAAAACAGCTCTTATACTTTCGCCCAAATTCATACTCCAAGGCAGAAACCCACATGAGTAATCCATTTTCCAAGCTCTTTGGGCGCTCACCCTTTGGTCCTATGCAGGATCATATGTCCAAATCTTTCAACTGTGCAGAACAGTTGATTCCGTTTTTTCAGGCAGTATTGGCAGAAGATTGGGAACAGGCTGAAAAGCTACAGCAACGGATCGCTGTCCTGGAGAACGAAGCAGATGATATGAAAACAGCTATCCGCACCAATATGCCGGATAGTCTGTTTATGCCTGTGCCTCGTTCTGATCTTCTCGAGCTGCTGACGGTTCAGGACAAGATCGCCAACAAAACCAAAGATATTGCCGGCATTATGTTGGGCCGTCGCATGAAAATTCCTGCGGCTCTGGCTGAACCGATGGTGGCTTACGTTGATAAAGCCGTTAAAGCTGCCGAGCACGCAAGCCGTGCACTGCATGAAATTGATGAACTGATTGAGACCGGTTTCGGGCGTCATGAGTCTGAGCTGGTGAAGAAGATGATCAGCGATATTGATGTATGTGAGCATGAAGCGGACAAGCTGCAGGTTGATCTGCGTGCTCAGTTGTTCAAGCTTGAAACCGAGCTGCCTCCGGTAGATGTGATCTTTATGTACAAGATCATCGACTGGATTGGTGATGTGTCAGACCGCGCTGAGCGTGTTGGCAGTCGTTTACAGATCTTGCTGGCGAAATAACGCCGGTAGTAACCACCTTATATCTGACAACAAATGGTTATTTTATGTCGATTCTAGCTCAGTACGCCGATGTCTTTATTATCCTGGCCTGTGTGTTTGGTTTCTTTATGGCCTGGGGTGTAGGCGCCAACGACGTGGCAAATGCCATGGGAACCTCTGTTGGCTCTAAAGCGATTACCATTAAGCAAGCCATTGTGATCGCGATCCTGTTTGAATTTGCCGGTGCCTATCTGGCCGGTGGTGAAGTAACCGCCACCATCCGTAAAGGCATTATCGATCCGGGACTGCTCGCCGGAACCCCGGAACTGCTGGTATTCGGTATGTTGGCTTCTCTGCTGGCTGCGGGTATCTGGCTGCTGGTGGCCACCCACTTTGGTTGGCCGGTATCCACCACGCACTCTATTGTGGGTGCTATCGTAGGTTTCGCAGCCGTAGGTATCTCCATGGATGCGGTAAGCTGGGGTAAGGTGGGTAAGATCGCAGCAAGTTGGGTCGTCTCTCCGCTGCTGGCCGGTACCATCGCCTTTATGCTCTTCCGTAGTGTTCAGGGACTGATTCTTGAAAAAGATGACCCGTTCGCAAACGCGAAACGCTATGTGCCTTTCTATATGTTCCTGGTGGGTTTCATCATCGCCATGGTGACGCTGCTGAAAGGTCTGAAGCACGTAGGTCTGCACCTGAGCTTCCCGGAAGCGGCACTCTGGTCTGTTGTGGCAGGTATCGGTGTTCTCTTTATCGGTATCTGGATGCTTAAATCTGTTAAGCGTGATGAGCAGGCTGATAAAGAGTTCCACTTCTCCAGCGTTGAGAAGGTGTTTGGTGTTCTGATGATGTTCACCGCCTGTGCCATGGCATTTGCGCACGGTTCTAACGATGTGGCAAACGCGGTAGGTCCTCTGGCGGCGGTTGTTTCTGTTGTTGAGAGTGGCGGTGAGATCGGTGGTAAATCGGTGATGCCTGCCTGGATTCTGCTGCTGGGTGGCGGTGGTATCGTGGCCGGTCTGATCATGTACGGCCACAAGGTTATCGCAACCGTGGGTACCAACATCACTGAGCTGACGCCAAGCCGTGGTTTTGCAGCGACACTGGCGGCGGCAACGACGGTTGTAATCGCTTCCGGTACCGGTCTGCCAATCTCCACAACTCATACGCTGGTTGGTGCGGTTCTGGGTGTGGGTCTGGCCCGAGGTATGGCGGCTCTGAACATGAATATTGTGAAAACAATCTTCCTGTCCTGGATCATTACCCTGCCAGCCGGTGCTGCTCTGTCGATCTTCTTCTTCTTTATGCTGAAAGGTATCTTCAGCTAAGCAGAACTCCTCTGACAGAGAAAATCACAATGGCCGCTTTATTGCGGCCATTGTTGTTTCTGGCTTGCAGGATCAGGCCTTTTTGTTATGGCCTTCTTTTCTCGGGGCTGCTGCCCGTCTACAATCATCTGCGTTATCGTTTTATTCTGACTCGCTGGCTGGTTCTGTAATACGGACTGATGCTGGGGGCTTTTCTGTTCGGGTTCCGGTATTCGGAATCGGGGCGGATACTTTCTTTTCTTTCTGATCTGCTGGGATTAGCGACCTTGGACTCAACTGCTCAACCGACAAACGACTGCCTTCAGGCCACAAGTGACTATGTACGCAGTTTTCGTAACTCTTCACCCTATATCAATGCCCATCGGGGCCGGACCTTTGTGGTTCTGCTGGATGGACAGGGTATTCAGCATCCTAATTTTGCCAACATCATCAACGACCTTGCCCTGCTGAATAGCTTGGGTGTGCGTCTGGTGCTGGCTTATGGTGCCCGCCCTCAGATTATGGAGCGACTGGAGCGACGAGGTTTGTCTCTGGAGTACGTGGGTGCAAGACCTGTGATTACGAACGAGGTACTGGACGCGGTTAAGGATGGCGCAGGCTCTGCCGGTATCGACATTCAGTCCCGATTATCTATGGGGCTGCCGAACTCGCCGATGCATGGTGCTTCGCTACGGGTTGCCACGGGTAACATGATTACAGCGCGACCTGTTGGGGTGATCGATGGTAAGGATTTTGGTCATACCGGACAGGTGCGCAAGGTGGATTGCGGTGCGATCAACCGGCAGCTTGATGATGGCGCGATTGTACTCCTGCCGCCTCTGGGTTTTTCTCCCACCGGTGAGGTGTTCTCGCTGAGTGTCGAAGAGGTCGCCACCCGGGCTGCGATTGAGCTGAAAGCCGATAAGCTGGTGGTCTTCAGTGACGCTCAGGGTCTGCTGGATGATGCCGGAGACGTCATTCGTGTTATGCCGCCCCGTGAAGCGGGTCGACGCCTTGAAACGCTGGATGAAACGGCTAACGGTTATGCTGCGCTCCATGCTGCATGGCAGACCAGCCGCTTTGGCGTAAACCGTGCACATCTGATCAGTTATCAGCAGGATGGTGCCCTGATTGAGGAGCTGTTCACCCGAAATGGCGGCGGCACCATGATCACCCAGGAGCTGTATGAACAGGTTCGGGACGCCACTATTGATGATGTCGGCGGTATTCTGGAGCTGATCCGTCCTCTTGAAGAGCAGGGTGTGCTTGTGCGCCGTTCCCGTGAACGATTAGAGAACGAGGTTGATCTGTTCACCGTAGTCGAGCTGGACGGCATGATGATCGGTTGTGCGGCACTCTATCCGTTTACGGAAGATGGTATCGGTGAGCTGGCCTGTGTTGCGGTTCATCGCCAGTATCAGGGCGGCCAGCGGGGCGATCTGATTTTGCAGCATATTGAGAAGCGTGCGAATCGCATCGGGCTGGAGCGCTTGTTTGTCTTAACAACGCATACCGCCCACTGGTTCCGTGAGCGGGGCTTTGAACCGGCGGATGTGGATGCCCTGCCACGGGCCCGTCAGGAGCTGTATAACTGGCAGCGTAACTCCAAGGTGTTTGTTAAAACGCTGTAGGATGTCTGGCATCCCTGATGGCGCGGAACAAAAAAAAAGCGGGCTCGCTTTTCTCATTCAAAAGCTACCCGCCTTATTTGCTGCAAGAGCAGCCAAGCAAAAGACCTGTATCACCCGACTAAATCAGTCGGATTAACGTAAGCATAGTCCAGAGCTTCAGCGACTGCTTGGTTTGTTACCTGTCCTGCATGAATATTTAGCCCATTCATCAAGTGGTTATCGTCTTTTATTGCATCTTGCCAACCCTTGTTTGCCAGCGCGATAACAAAAGGCAGGGTGGCGTTGGTCAGTGCCAGCGTTGAAGTGCGTGCTACGGCACCCGGCATATTGGCAACGCAGTAGTGCACAATATCCTCTTCGATAAACACAGGGTCATCATGGGTAGTTGCCCGACTGGTTTCAAAGCAGCCACCCTGATCGATGGCGACATCCACCAGTACACTGCCTTTCGGCATCTCTTTCAGCATCTCCCGGGTGATCAGTTTAGGGGCTGCAGCTCCCGGAATCAGCACCGCACCCACCACCAGATCACTGCGACGAATGCAGTCGAGTACCCCTTCCTGTGTGGAGTAAAGGGTTTTCAGCCGACCACTGTAGCGGCCTTCAAGCTCTCTGAGGCGTGGAATAGAGCGATCCAGAATCGTAACTTCTGCCCCTAACCCCATCGCCATTCTGGCTGCATTTTCCCCCACGACACCGCCACCGATGACGGTGACATGACCCGGTTCAACACCCGGTACGCCGCCCAGTAGCACGCCACGGCCTCTCATGGATTTCTCCAGACAACGGGCGCCCGCCTGAACCGAAAGCTTACCGGCGACTTCGCTCATTGGAGCCAACAGTGGTAGTCCGCCATGAGCATCGGTAACGGTTTCATAAGCGATGGCTGTACAGCCGGATTTGATCAGGCCTTTAGTCTGTTCAGGATCGGGAGCAAGATGCAGATAGGTAAAGAGCAGCTGGCCGGGTTTCAGCCGAGCATATTCCACCGGTTGCGGCTCTTTGACCTTAACGATCATCTCTGCTTTATCAAACAGAGCAGCAACATCCGGCTCGATACTGGCTCCCGCTGTTTGATAGTCGCTGTCGGGAAAGCCGATCGCCTCACCGGCATTATGTTCCACAACGACCTGATGTCCGGCCCGGGTCAGTTCGCTGACGCCGGCGGGTGTCATGCCGACACGATATTCCTGATTTTTAATCTCTTTCGGTACGCCGATAAGCATAGTGTGCTCCCCCGATCGTTTTGACGTGGTGAACTGGCTGTCGAATCCGGTTATTTCAGCGGTTTGAAAGGTCTCTGGTGCGGCTGAAAATGGGATCTGGCCAGCAAAATCCAATAAAAACGGTTTGTTATCGCCAGTATAGAACAGGCTTTGCAGTGAAAATTTCTGTTTTAAGCCCGTTTTAACCCCCTCTATGCCTAGCCATACCGGCGTCACAATGGTAAAAAAGTGGGTTGCAAGAGTTAACCTATAAAGAAGGGTAAAGCCCCTGTTTTGACAAGGCTTTTACCTGCACCAAGCTGCTGAGGACTACCCATGCCCGTGTATCGTTCCAAGACCTCCACCGCAGGCCGTAATATGGCTGGCGCCCGTGCCCTGTGGCGCGCAACCGGTATGAAAGATGATGACTTTCAGAAGCCGATTATCGCGGTTGTGAACTCCTTCACCCAGTTTGTACCGGGCCACGTACACCTGAAAGATATGGGCCAGTTGGTCGCCCGTCAGATTGAAGAAGCTGGCGGCGTTGCCAAAGAATTCAACACCATTGCGATCGATGACGGTATCGCCATGGGTCATGATGGCATGCTCTATTCCCTGCCATCCCGTGACATTATTGCGGACTCAGTGGAGTACATGGTGAACGCGCACTGCGCCGATGCCATGGTGTGTATCTCTAACTGTGACAAGATCACCCCGGGGATGCTGATGGCTGCGATGCGCCTGAACATCCCGGTCATCTTTGTTTCCGGTGGCCCGATGGAAGCCGGTAAAACCAAACTGTCTGAGCACAAACTGGATCTGGTGGATGCCATGGTTCTGGCAGCTGATCCGACCGCGTCGGACGAGATGGTTGATGCGGTTGAGCGTTCCGCTTGTCCGACCTGTGGCTCCTGCTCCGGTATGTTCACCGCAAACTCCATGAACTGTCTGGCGGAAGCGCTGGGTCTGGCACTGCCGGGTAACGGTACTGTGGTGGCGACTCATGCGGATCGTGAACAGCTGTTCAAACGTGCCGGTCACCGCATCGTTGAGATGACCCGCGAATATTACGAACAGGATAATGAGCGCGTTCTGCCGCGTTCCGTAGGTTTTAAAGCCTTCGAGAATGCGATCGCGCTGGATATCGCCATGGGCGGTTCCACCAACACCATTCTTCACCTGCTGGCGATCGCTCAGGAAGCTGAAATTGACTTCACCATGAAGGACATCGACCGTATGTCCCGCGTGGTGCCTCAGCTGTGTAAAGTGGCACCAAATACCCAGCAGTACCATATCGAAGATGTACACCGTGCCGGTGGCATCATGGGTATTCTGGGCGAGCTGGATCGTGCCGGTAAGCTGCACACCGATACCCCAACGGTTCACAGCGATACCATGAAAGACGCGCTGGATCAGTGGGATATTATGCGTAACCCATCGGAAGAGGTGGTTGAGTTCTATAAAGCCGGACCTGCCGGTATCCCGACGCAGACCGCTTTCAGTCAGGCGACCCGCTGGCCGACACTGGACGGCGACCGTGAAAACGGTTGTATCCGTTCGCTGGAAAATGCTTTCTCACTGGAAGGTGGCTTAGCGGTACTGTACGGCAACATCGCGCAGGATGGCTGTGTGGTGAAATCTGCCGGTGTGGATGAGTCCATTCTGGTGTTTGAAGGCCCGGCTCACGTTACCGAGTCTCAGGATGAAGCGGTAGCCAATATTCTGGACGACAAAGTGGTTGCCGGTGAAGTGGTTATCGTACGTTACGAAGGCCCGAAAGGTGGTCCGGGTATGCAGGAGATGCTGTACCCAACGTCTTACATCAAGTCCAAAGGTCTGGGTAAAGCCTGCGCCCTGCTGACGGATGGTCGCTTCTCGGGTGGTACCTCTGGTCTGTCCATCGGCCACTGCTCACCGGAAGCAGCCGCTGGCGGTGCCATCGGTCTGGTACGCAATGGCGATATGATCCGCATCGACATCCCGAACCGCACCATCGATGTGCTGGTATCCGATGAAGAGCTGGCAAAACGCCGCGCCGAACAGGACAAACTGGGCTGGAAACCGGTTGAAGATCGTCCGCGTCGTGTATCTGCCGCGCTGAAAGCCTACGCCAAGCTGGCAACTTCTGCCGACAAAGGCGCAGTACGGGATCTGTCTCAGCTGGATTAATTTTTAGCTAAGACGCAGAACCTTAAAAGCCCGCTGTGAGTAATCACAGCGGGCTTTTTTGTCCTAAACCTATATTAGGTTTGTCGAAAAAATGTAATCATGATGATGGATTTGATTAAATAAATTTTAGGCATAGAGGCGTAGTATATCGTGTCAATAAAGCGATTAGTTTCATCGATGATACTGTTCATCTGCGCGCTTCTGGCACCTTTAACGTATGGTGCTGCTGTTAATATTACCGGCTCTGAAAGCGGGGTGTCTCTTTTTCCTCATGTTTCCTATCTCGTAGACCCTGAGTATCAGCTAACCGTTGACGAGGCTGCAGTGTTGGAAAAAAAGGGACGTTTCAAGGTCGTAGAGTCAGGCTCCTCAGGGATCGGTTATCCTGCAGGTGCGGTCTGGATCGCTTTTAAACTGCATAACACGAGTCTTGAAAGACAGATTCTGCATCTGGAATATCTCAACCACACGCCCGAAAATATCTGGCTCTACCAACGGGATGTTTCGTCATCATCCGGCTTTCATGAGGACTTTTCTTCGATTAGAGAGAAGGGAATAAACCGGCCGGTAAATCAGCTGCGTCCTGTTTTTCAGACGATCTTGGAACCGGGCGAAACCCGGCAATACTTTGGTAAAACCGCCGATAAAATAGGTCAGGCGGTTTATGTCGATTTTCTGATCTGGAACCCTCGGGAACTGGAAGCGAATAAACACCTTGAGCTTATCTTTTACGGTATGGCCTTTGGTATTTTCCTGATTATCATGTTGCTGTCATTCAGCCTGTTTATCAGCCTGCGGCGTTCGAGTTTTCTGTATTACAGTCTCTATATTTTCTTTTCGATACTTGTCTGGGGAAAGACATCCGGCTTAATTCCTAATCTGATAACCAGTACGAATCTGACCCAATATTTCTGGGTCTACTCGGGCTTGATGATTACCTTTGCCATGATGTTCGGGCGTGCCTTTCTGGAAACCAAAAAACATCTGCCAAAACTCGATATATTGTTAAGACTGAACGTCTTTATGGGATTGTCTCAGCTGCCGCTGTTATTTCTTCAGATGGAAACGTTAAGTATCGATTTTTTAAAAATAAGTATGATAGGTTTCCCATTACTGATCGTTGCAGGTTTCTTACGGTGGCGACAAGGTAACCCCCTTGCACTTATTTTTAGTGGCGCATGGCTACTATATACCTATGCGGTTACAAGCTACCCATTTCGTGATAATGGTCTTCTTGTGCAGGATATCGCTGCGCTGCATATCCCTATTGTGGCCGCAATTATTGAAATTACCCTATTGTTTATCACGCTTACTCTGCAGGTTCGACAGATATATAAATCAAATGAACAGACCGAAAGAAATTATTTGGCGTTGGTAGAAAATCAAGCTGCAGAGCTGGAAAAACAGGTAAATGAGAAAACTCAGCAGCTGGAATCAGAGAAGCAGCGTGCAGAAAAAGAAGCCCGCACCGATGCTCTGACCAATATTGCCAACAGGCGCTCTTTTATCTGCACTGGAAAGCAGATTATTTCCGAATCAGAGCAGACCAATGTCCCATGTGGCATGATTCAGTTAGATGCTGATTTTTTCAAAAGTGTGAATGACCGCTATGGGCATGCCGGTGGAGATGCGGCATTACAGGCGATTGCGGAGTCTATTATCGGCACAATTCAACCGGAAGACTTTGCTGCCCGCATCGGAGGAGAAGAGTTTGCGATTATTTCTCCTCATACCAGTCTGAATGAACTGTCTCAGCTGGCAGACAGCATCAGAAAGAAAATTGAGGCCATAACGATCACACATAACGGTCGGGACTTTCAGATTACCTGTAGTTTTGGTTGTGCGCTTTATCAAACGAATGATGATTTGGACAGCTTGCTTCAGCGTGCTGACCGAGCTCTTTACGAAGCCAAAACTTCTGGCCGTAATTGCGTGAAAGTCATTGAGAATGAAGCTGAATGATCAAAAATAAGTCGGTAGTAGCCTGTCGTTAGGCTAACTGATACGCGCTAGTGCTCAGCAGTGCGCCACCAATCAGGGTAATCAGCACACCACTGACCATCCGGGTTTTGTTCAGAGCCCCCATGCTTAGCTTTTGCGCTAACAGATGCGCGCCCAGCGCGTACCCCATCATAATGCTGACATCCAGCACCAGCCAGCCGAAGGCAAGGTACAGCGATGCCTGCCAATAGGGCAGGTCGGTGATGATAAATTGTGGCAGCAGGGTGGCAAAAAAGATCAGGTCTTTCGGGTTGCTGATGCCGGTATAGAAGGCGGATTTAAAAAGCTCTTTGTCGCTTTCGTTATGCTCGCCTTCCTCGTTCAGCTCTATCGGCTTAAAGCTATTAATGCCGACCCAGATCAGCAGACAGGCACCCAGAATCGACAGTACGTTAATCCAGATACCCTGTACCAGAAAAGCCACTCCGCCCAGAGAGAGGGCGATGAGAATCAGGGCGGCACTGACCCCGCCCAAGGCGTTATAAAAGCTGCGCTTAACACCATAGGATGCTGAGTGCTGCATGATCAGCAGAATCGAAGGGCCGGGTGTCGCGATAATCAGAAAGATGGTGGCCAGATACAGCAGAAACAGGCTCATAACGCTCCGGTATTGAGGATTCAGATATTTGAGGGGCAAGAAAAAAAGGCTACCACGCAGAGCGTGGGAGCCAGTTTTTTGGTTCAGAAAGCCAGTTTAAATAGAGTACGTGGGCGAGTTTAAGCCTTACCCGTAGCAGAGGGTTAAACCTCCGCCAGATTACCGTACTGCTGCAGCCAGTCTTTACGGTCACCGGAGCGTTTCTTCGCCAGTAGCATATCCATCACTTCCAGCGTGCCATCGTGTTCTTCGCGAGTCAGCTGAACAAGGCGACGGGTGTTGCGATCCATGGTGGTTTCACGCAGCTGCATCGGGTTCATCTCACCCAGACCTTTAAAGCGTTGTACGTTCACCTTACCGCGTTTGTTCTCCGCTTCGAGACGATCTAGAATGCCCTGCTTCTCATCATCATCCAGTGCGTAGTGCACCTCTTTACCGATATCAATACGGTACAGAGGCGGCATGGCAACAAAGACATGGCCGTTATCGACCAGCGCCGGGAAGTGACGGATAAAGAGCGCACAGAGCAGGGTCGCAATATGCAGACCATCGGAGTCCGCATCGGCGAGAATACAGATCTTGCCATAACGCAGGCCGGACAGGTCCGGGTTGGCCGGGTCGATACCCAGTGCTACGGCGATGTCGTGTACTTCCTGTGAGGCCAGAATCTGATCGGAGCTGACTTCCCAGGTGTTCAGGATTTTACCGCGCAGGGGCAGAATCGCCTGATATTCACGATCACGGGCCTGCTTGGCGGAACCGCCTGCCGAGTCACCCTCTACCAGAAACAGCTCGGAGCGTGCGGTGTCCTGACCGGAACAGTCTGCCAGCTTGCCGGGCAGTGCCGGGCCTTGGGTAATCTTTTTACGGGCGACCTTTTTACTGGCGCGCAGACGTTTCTGGGCGATGCTGATGGTCATTTCCGCCAGCGCTTCGGCTTCTGCGGTGTGCTGGTTCAGCCAGAGACTGAAAGCATCTTTTACCACACCGGAAACAAAACTGGCGGTCTGACGGGAGGAGAGACGCTCTTTGGTCTGACCGGCAAATTGCGGATCCTGCATCTTCACCGACAGCACGTAGCTGCAGCGTTCCCAAAGATCTTCCGGGGTGATTTTTACGCCACGGGGAATCAGGTTACGGAACTCGCAGAACTCGCGCAGCGCATCCAGAAGACCGGCACGCAGACCGTTAACGTGAGTACCACCCTGAGCCGTCGGGATCAGGTTAACGTAGCTTTCGGTCAGCAGTTCGCCGCCTTCCGGCAGCCAGTGCAGTGCCCAGTCAGCGGCTTCTGTGGTGGCGCTGAAACTACCGGTAAAAGGTGACGCCGGCAGGGTTTCCCAATCCACCGAGGATTGCTTCAGATAGTCGGTCAGGCCATCTTCATATTGCCATTCGGTGGTTTCGCTGGTGTTTTCGTCCCAGAAGGTGATATGCAGACCCGGGCACAGAACGGCTTTGGCCCGCAGGTTGTGCTTTAGTTTGCTGACGGAGAACTTAGGACTGTCGAAATAACCGGCTTCCGGCCAGAAATGAACCTTGGTGCCGGTGTTGCGTTTGCCAACACTGCCCACCACTTCCAGTTCTTCAATCTTGTCACCGTGGGCAAAAGCGATCTTCAGCTGTTCTCCGCCCCGCTTAACGTAAACTTCCAGACGGGTCGAGAGGGCGTTTACCACAGAAACACCCACCCCGTGCAGACCGCCGGAGAACTGATAGTTGTTGTTGGAGAACTTACCACCGGCATGCAGGCGGGTCAGGATCAGCTCAACGCCGCTGACGCCGTGTTCCGGGTGGATGTCGGTGGGCATGCCCCGACCATCATCCTCTACAGAAAGCGAGCCATCTTTATACAGACTAACCTGAATGGTTCGGGCAAAGCCGCCGAGTGCTTCATCGACACTGTTATCGATTACCTCCTGCGCCAGATGATTGGGGCGGGTGGTATCGGTATACATACCGGGACGTTTTTTCACCGGTTCCAGACCGCTTAGAACCTCAATGGCCTGGGCGTTATAACTTTGTGTCGGTTTATCTGAACTCATGGGTGTTCCTGAAATTCTTTTTATCTGTTTCGGTAGCCGTAAGTGATGGCTGCGTATCGGGCTCGATAGTTCTGTTGGGGCGGGGTTATCAGGGTGTGATTACACCGTTTCCCGCAGTTTCAGTACCTCAGCCTCTTCCGGCATGGTCAGCTGTTCCGGATAACGGATCCCGGCAAAATCCAGCAGGGTCGTGAAATGCTGCTCAAAGTTCTGGAAGCCATGATCGCCACCTTCAATAATGGTGACATCCGCCTGACGGTAGTAGTTTTCAGCGCGGCGGTAATCCAGTACTTCATCATCGGTCTGCAGGAACACTTTAATGTTCTGGGTGCAGGCAGGTTCAGCCATGTGCAGTTTGCGTAACTGCTGCATGTGATCCTGAGTCAGCTCGTACTGTTCGCCGGTATAGAGGTTCTCGTTCAGACCAAGATAGGAGGGCAGTAACTCCTGCGGGAAAACGGCAGGGTTGATCAGTACCGCTTTCAACCCCGGATAACGGGCCATCAGGTAGGTGCTGTAGAAACCGCCTAATGAGCTGCCCACCAGCAGAATACGGGTGATCTTGCCATTGGCCTGATCGTCCGCTTTGATCTGCTCCAGCAGATCTTCCAACGCGTCCATCGCTTTTTCAGGCCAGTGGCTGAGCATAGGGGCGTGGTATTTCAGATCCAGCTGATTTTGCTCGACAAAGGCTTTCAGCTGCAGGGCTTTGAAGGAGCCCGGAGAGCTGTTAAAGCCGTGCACATACATAATGTGATGTTGAATTGAGTTATCCACAATGACCTCATCCTGCGGCAGGGAGCGGAACGGTTAAAAGCAGACAGTTTAGGTAAATACTGGTTGGGTGTACAGATGCTAATTGTATCGGTTTTGCGCCTGATCAGCTTGTGCCCTGTGATGAAACGGCTGTGGGTAGGCGGAGGGAAGTACAGGTGTAAAGTACGAGTGTAAAGGGGGGAGGTACAGGCGTAAAAAAGCCCGGCGAACCGGGCTTTTCTGGAGCGGGTATCCGATGAAGGCTGACTTACAGCGCTTCGATCTTTTTGTACTGCTCCTGCAGTTTCGCCTGAGACTCCTGAGCAGATGTCAGTTTCTCACGCTCTTTGGCAACCACTTCTTCCGGCGCACTGGCTACGAACTTCTCGTTACCCAGTTTGCCTTCCAGACGGCCCACTTCTTTCTGCAGTTTTTCCATCTCTTTCTTCAGACGGCCCAGCTCGGCATCTTTGTCGATCAGACCGGCCATCGGCACCAGCACTTCCATTTTGCCCACCAGCTTGGTGGCAGACATCGGTGCTTCTTCGTCATCTTCCAGCCAGGTGATTTTTTCCAGCTTGGCCAGTTTGGACAGAGATACGTAGTTATCCTGCAGGCGGCGGAAGTCGTCGTCGCTGCCGTGCTGAATCAGTACCGGCAGTTCCTTACCTGGTGCGATATTCATTTCGCCACGGATATTACGGATGCTGACGATGACAGACTTCAGCCATTCGATATCCGCCTCGGCGGTTTCGTCGATCAGTTCAGCCACAGGTGCCGGATACGGCTGCAGCATGATGGTGTCGCCTTCTTTACCGGCCAGACCTTTGATCTGCTGCCAGATCTCTTCGGTGATGAACGGCATGATCGGGTGAGACAGACGCATGATCGCTTCCAGAACGCGAACCAGAGTGCCACGGGTGCCGCGCTTCAGAGCCGCCAGCTGTGCTTTCTCTTCGTCGGTTTCACCTTCGGACTCGTCCCACAGTACCGGCTTGGACAGCTCCAGATACCAGTCGCAATACTGGTTCCAGATAAAGTCGTACAGGGTCTGGGAGGCCAGATCGAAACGGTATTCGTCCATCTGACGCATGACGGTTTCTTCCGTACGCTGCAGGGAGCTGATGATCCAGCGGTCTGCCAACGACAGAATTACGTCTTCACCATTCTGACCGCAATCCTGACCTTCGGTGTTGGTCAGCACGTAACGGGCGGCGTTCCAGATCTTGTTACAGAAGTTACGGTAACCTTCCAGACGCTTCATATCCCAGTTAACGTCACGGCCGGTAGAGGCCAGTGCCGCCAGTGTGAAGCGCAGGGCGTCGGTACCGTGGGCGGTGATGCCTTCCGGGAACTCTTTTTTGGTGCGCTTGCCGATCTTCTCAGCCAGCTGCGGCTGCATCATATTACCGGTGCGTTTTTCCAGCAGGGTTTCCAGATCGATACCGTCGATCATATCCAGCGGGTCCAGTACGTTACCCTTGGACTTGGACATCTTGTCGCCGTTCTCATCACGGATCAGACCGGTGACGTAAACGTTTTTGAACGGTACCTGAGGTTTGCCATCTTCATCTTTGATGAAGTGCATGGTCATCATGATCATGCGGGCTACCCAGAAGAAGATGATGTCGAAACCGGTCACCAGGGTATCGGTCGGGTGGAAGGTCTTCATCTTCTCGATATCGTTCGGCCAGCCCATGGTGCCGAAGGTCCACAGGGCGGAGCTGAACCAGGTATCCAGTACGTCATCGTCCTGACGCAGCTCGGTTTCCAGATCCAGATTGTATTTCTCGCGCGCAGCTTCCGCAGAAGCGGCTACGTAGACATTGCCTTCGTTATCGTAGAAGGCCGGAATACGGTGACCCCACCACAGCTGACGGGAGATACACCAGTCCTGAATGTCACGCATCCAGGAGAAGTACATGTTTTCGTACTGCTTAGGCACAAACTTGATGTCGCCGTTTTCAACCGCTTCAATCGCTGGTTTGGCCAGTGTTTTGGCATCGCAGAACCACTGATCCGTCAGCATCGGTTCGATCACCACGCCACCACGGTCACCGTAAGGTACGGTCATGGCATTTTCTTCGATCTTAACCAGCAGGCCTTTCTCTTCCATCTCGGCAACGATCGCTTTACGGGCGGCGAAGCGCTCCATGCCACGGTATTGTTCCGGGATGTAGGTATCCATCTCTTCGTTAACGGAGCCATCGGTGTTGAAGGTCTGAGCTTCTTCACGGATGTCGGCGTTCAGGGTCAGGATGTTCACCATCGGCAGACCACAGCGCTTGCCCACTTCGTTATCGTTGAAGTCGTGCGCCGGCGTGATTTTTACGCAGCCGGTGCCTTTCTCCATATCGGCGTGCTCATCGCCCACGATAGGAATACGACGGCCCACCAACGGCAGCTCAACAAACTTGCCGATCAGATCTTTATAGCGCTCATCTTCCGGGTTAACTGCGACACCTGTATCACCCAGCAGGGTTTCCGGACGGGTAGTACCGACCACGATGTGGTCTTCACCGGCAGCGGTTTTAACGCCATCAGCCAGCGGGTAACGCAGGTACCACATCTTGCCTTTAACTTCTTTGTTCTCAACTTCCAGATCGGAGATCGCGGTGTGCAGTTTCGGATCCCAGTTCACCAGACGTTTGCCACGGTAGATCAGGCCTTCGTCATGCAGACGGATAAAGACTTCCTGTACCGCGTGGTAGAAGCCGGAATCCATGGTGAAACGCTCGTTTTCCCAATCCACAGAGTTGCCCAGACGACGCATCTGTTTGGTGATGGTGCCGCCGGATTCCTCTTTCCATTCCCAGATCTTTTCAACGAAGGACTCGCGGCCCAGATCGTAACGGCTTTCGCCGGTTTCAGCGGCCAGCTTACGTTCAACAACCATCTGAGTAGCGATACCGGCGTGGTCGGTACCCACAACCCAAAGCGCATTACGGCCCTGCATACGGCGGTAACGGGTCAGCGCATCCATAATGGTGTGCTGGAAGGCGTGGCCCATGTGCAGACTACCCGTGACGTTTGGCGGCGGAATCACGATGGAATAAGCATCACCTTCGCCGGACGGGCGGAAGTATTTGTTCTCTTCCCAGTTCTGATACCAGGTGCGTTCAATCTGTTCGGGTTGGTAAGTCTTTTCCATGGAGGTCTGGTTCACCGCTAATCAGGTTGGCTGCCTGCTGAAAGGTCAGAAGGACACAGGCGGGCAGCGAACGGAAATTGTTAGATCGTACTGGAGACTGTTTCGGACTCGATACGGATCAGTACTTGATAATCGGTCGATTATACATGGCGTTTAAGGCTGTGATAACCGCCTGTAAGGGGCTGTGCGATAAAAATGATTGGAGCAAAATGCTGCGGCTTCAGCGCCGCATATCGTGACGGTTCAGTGCGTAGCCGCGCTCTTTATAAAAGCGCCAGTCGTCACGTTTGGCTTTGAGCAGATTTTCCTGCTGGAAAACAATCTCGGCAACACGCTCGAAACGGCTGAAATGATCCGGCACATGGTGGCAGAGGTTGATCATCACATCATGATGGTGAGCGCAGTCTTCGCTGTGGCCGATGGCTACCGGTACTTGCTGAATTTTCTCATCGCCGACCATCAGGTGCGGGATAAAACTGTCCGGGCGGAACTCCCATAACAAACGATCAATCTCTTTAGCCTGAGCCTCATCCGCTGCCTGAATATAGATCTGATGCCCTTTGCGCAGCACCTTCTCGGTCAGACGACAAACAAAGTTGAGCTGAGCTTCAGGCTCTGTGGCAGGCAGGATGTAGAAATCGACTTGAGTCATGGCGGATATCCGGTTGTTGCTGCGGTTGTTGCTGGCGTGGGCTGTGGGCCGATTATATCAGAGGCATGGGGGGTACGAACCCTGATGGATGACCAGTGGTCACGGAGCAATGATGGCTGAACGAAAAAACCGCGCTTAGAAGCTAAGCGCGGTTTTGTTTCGTACTGCCGTTTTACAAGCAGTTATTCAGCTTTAGACAGCCGCTTTGTGTAAAACGTTATTCGGCTTTTGATAGCAGATACTGAGTCAGCAGAGGCACCGGACGACCGGTGCCGCCTTTCTCTTTACCGGAGTGCCATGCGGTGCCTGCGATATCCAGGTGCGCCCAGCGATAGTCTTCGGTAAAGCGGGACAGGAAGCAGGCTGCTGTGATGGTTCCCGCCGGACGGCCACCGATGTTAGCCATGTCGGCAAAGTTGGAGTCCAGCTGCTGCTGGTATTCCGCCCACAGTGGCAGGTGCCAGGCTTTATCGTTGGCATCGATACCGGCTTCCAGCAGATCGGCAGCCAGATCATCATCGTTGGCCAGCAGACCGGTCGCGTGATGGCCCAGACCGATAATGCAGGCACCGGTCAGTGTGGCGATATCCACTACGGTTTCCGGATTGTATTTACCGATATAGGTCAGGGCGTCGCACAGTACCAGGCGGCCTTCGGCGTCCGTATTCAGGATCTCAACGGTTTTGCCGGACATGGTGGTAACAATATCGCCCGGCTTGGAGGCATTGCCTGCCGGCATGTTTTCTACTGCGGCAACTACGCCAACCACGTTAACTTTTGGCTTCAGCTGCTTCAGTACTGCCATGGTACCCATGACACTGGCTGCGCCGCACATGTCGAATTTCATTTCGTCCATGCCTTCGCCCGGCTTCAGGCTGATACCGCCGGTATCAAAGGTGACGCCCTTACCGACCAGTACGTGAGGCTTGGCATCGCCATTGCCCTTGTATTCCATCACCACCAGACGAGGTGCTTCGACACTGCCTTTGGCTACGGACAGCAGAGAGCCCATACCCAGCTCAGCCATCTGGTTTTCATCCAGAATGCTCAGGGACAGCTCGTCAAAATCTTTTGCCAGCTCTTCCGCCTGTTGTGCCAGATAAACCGGCGTACAGATATTGCCCGGCAGGTTGCCCAGTGTACGGGTCAGGTTCATGCCTTCACCGACAGCAGCACCGGTATCCAAGGCTTTCTGTACAGCGCCTTCGGCACCGGGAACGGACAGGATGATCTCTTTAAGTGCCGACGGATCGGCCTGTTTGCTCTTCAGCTGATCAAACACGTATAGCGTGGTCACCGTGTTTTCTGCCAGCAGGCGGGCTTTCCAGTTCAGGTCGCGGCCTTTGATCTCAACATCTTCCAGACTCAGCACCAGAGAAGTGATTTTGGTCTCTTTAACGGCCGTGATCAGATTTTTGATCAGGGTACGGAATTTACCGTCTTTCAGTTCATCTGCTTTGCCGGTACCGACCAGCAGCAGGCGGCCGTTCAGCTCACCGGCCTGTGGCAGCAGTTGGGTCTGGCCAAATTTACCGGTGAAATCCCCCAGTTCCAGAATGCGGCTGATCGCTCCGCCACTGGCTTTGTCCAGTTGCTGAGCGTTGTTGCCCAGCGTTGCATCATGACCGACAAAAACGATTCGGCAATCGGCGGTTAATTCGGATAGTGCTTGAGTTGTAGCGTTAAAGGACATAAAAACCCCACTCGGAAATGATTACAGGCAAGACAAAAGCGGTCTGTTATTAGATAATTTGCCCGTTTGACTCAGTAGTATATGGTGACTGCTGACAGTTTACGCAATGCCTGTTGTAACGGAAAGAGCTACGCATGGAGATCTCTGCTGGCTTTATCGACCCTGAATAAGCACATCGCTTAATCGTTTTACACCCTAGGAGCGCCTTTTGATCCTGTTTCGCTATCTGGTTCGTGAAGTACTGCTGACGCTGGCTGCGGTATCAGCTGTTCTGCTGCTGATTATTCTGGGTGGACGTTTTATCGGCTTGTTTCAGGATGTTGCCGAGGGATCCCTTTCGCTTGATTTCCTTTGGACGCTGCTCCTGCTGCAATTTCCTTCGGTTCTGGAGTTAATCTTACCGCTGGGCTTTTTTCTTTCTGTGATGCTGACCTATGGCCGTCTTTATCAGGAAAATGAGATCGGCGTGCTGATGGCCTGTGGTTTCTCTCCAAACCGGCTATTGGCTTATACCCTGTTTACGGGGCTGTTAGTGGCCTCTGTGGTCGCAAGTTTTAGTCTTTGGCTAACCCCTTGGAGTGAGTCAAAGGTGGTGCAGATTCTTGAGACTCAGAAGCAACGGGTTGATTTTTCGACAATTAAGCCCGGAAGGTTTCAGGAATTCTCTGGTCGTCAGGTGGTGTATACCGAAGACCTGACTGATGGGAATACAAAAATGAAGAATGTCTTCTTATCACAGCAGGTAATGGGGAGTGATGGGGAAAGCCGTACCGCAGTGTTCAAAGCAGAGCAGGGATATCAGTATCTGGATGAAATAACGGGGAGTCGTTATCTGATTCTGGAAAATGGGGCACGGACAGAAGGTCGCGCCGGTGCCGGTGATTTTTCTTTGATGACATTTGAGCGTTATGCGGTGCGTATGACGATGAGTCGGGAAAGAGCGCCTTCATATAAAGTTCGCCAACTACCCACGGCAAAACTCATCGGTTCCCCTCTGTTGGAACATCAGTCAGCCTTACAGTGGCGTTTTTCCCTGCCGTTGATGGTATTAGTCGTTACGCTTATTGCTGTTCCGCTTAGTTATGTTCGTCCACGGCAGGGTCGTTTTGCGAAGCTGTTTCCGGCGGTATTTCTTCATATCCTATATTTAAGTGCCTTGATTTCTGTTCAGGGAATGATTGAAAAACAACAGATTCCGGCATCTATTGGCTTGTGGGCTGTACATTTTATTTTTATCTCGCTGGCAGCGTATCTATTACTAAAAGAGCCTCTTGCGACATGGATCCATTCGGGACGTAACGCGGAGTCAAAAATATGAGTAAGCTGGACTTTTATATCGCCAAGAATGTGTTTGTCGCTATTTTGGTGGTCCAGTTGTTGCTGTTGGGGTTAGATCTTACATTGGAGCTGGTGAATCAGCTTGAAAACCTCAAAGCAACATACAAATTAACGGACGCTCTTTACTTCATAATGCTAACTGTTCCCCGTCGTTTTTATGACTTGGTGCCGGTCAGCGTAATGATTGGCAGCTTAATGGGATTGGGGAGCTTGGCCAGCAGCAATGAACTTGCTGTTATTCGAGCCGCTGGCGTATCGATTGTCCGTATTATTTGGTCGGCAATGAAGCCTGTTTTACTGATTATTACTTTTGCGATGTTCATTGGAGAATTTGTCGCTCCAAAAACAGAGGTTAGTGCGCAAAACTTCAGGGCCATGACTCGTTTTAATTTGGCAGCACAAGACAAAGCGGGTGTTTGGCTAAGGGATGGACAGGACTATTTTTACTTCAGTACTATCCGGGCGGATGGGAAGCTCTTTGGTATCCAGCGTTATACCTTTTCCGGTGATGATCAGGTCTTAAGCTCTATTACGTCTGCGGACTCGGGGAACTATGACTTTGAGCAAAAGGGGTGGTTGTTAGAGAATACAGTTACAAGTCAGGTGACGCCTAATAAGATCAATAAGACTCTTTCGGGCGATATATTCTGGCGCAGTGATCTGACCCCTGATCTTATGAAGGTTATCATTCTTGAACAGCGGTATCTCGCGCCTTCGGACCTATGGAAATACTCCCAATATTTAAATGCTCAGGGCTTGAAATCTCATGAACATGAGATTGCTTTCTGGCAGAAAACACTACTGCCTGTAACAATCTTTTCTTTGGTTCTGGTCGCGGCCTCCTTTGTTTTTGGGCCGTTACGTTCGGCGCCGGCAGGCACAAGAGTGTTCAGCGGTGTGGTGGTTGGTCTTGCTGTGAAATATGTTCAGGATATTTTAGGGCCGGCCAGTGTCGTATATGGTTTCGACCCAGTTTGGGCGGTATTAACCCCGGCCATTGGCTGTGCGCTTTACGGCATTATTCTGATTCGGCGCACTGGCTGATTATGATTTAACTTTCTCTTTTACCGATACGCTAAGGCTGATAAATGACAACAAGTGGACGCCAGTTTCCTAAGCAACCTTATACGCAACCTGCGGGTCTGGTTCGCCGGTTGGGTGCGATTACCTATGATTTTCTGATTATTGTCGCGATCTGGATGTTGTTGGGCTTTGCTCGTTTGCCCTTTCTTCCCGAAGGGGTTGATGCGATGAATGATCATGCGGGTCCGGGCTTTCAGAGTGTTCTTTTTCTGGTGACCTTTGGCTTTTTCACGTTTTTCTGGCGCAGAACAGGCCAGACCTTAGGTATGCAGGCCTGGCGTATCCGGATTCAGAACAATAACGGCCGTGCGATCTCAATGACACAGGCGCTGATGCGCTTTTTTGCCGGGGCCTTTTCTCTTATCTGTCTGGGAATTGGTCACTTCTGGATGTTGTTTTCACCGTCAAAAAGAACCTGGCCGGACAGCTTTTCAGAGTCCGAGGTGGTCTATGTGCCATCGGATAAAGAGATTAGCCGGATTGAATCCGAGTTTGATGCTGACGTTGCGGATGAACAGAAGCCACGTAAGAAAAAGAAATCAAAGAAATAAGGCTAACTCCGGTATTGCTGCACACACTGCAGTAATGTCGGCTAAGTCGATAGATAAAAGGCTTTATCCCGTGGGATAAAGCCTTTTTCATTTTAGCTGTTTGCCTGAATCCAGGCCTTCAACTGAGCCGGTTGCATAACACCAGACTGGCGTGCCACCTCTTTACCATTTTTGAAAATGGCCAGTGTCGGGATACTTCGGATACCCAGCTGCGCACCTAATTGCTGTTCCTGTTCTGTATTCACTTTTGCCATTCTTACCTGAGGCTCAAGCTCCTGTGTCACCTGAGAAAAAATCGGTCCCATCATCTGACAAGGGCCGCACCAGGGAGCCCAGAAATCCACTACCACCGGCAGATCAGAGTTGGCGATCACCTTGCTCATTGTCTGCTGGGTCAGGTTCTGCGGTTCGCCGGTAAAAAGTGCTTTTTTACATTTTCCACAGTTTGGTTTGTCGCTTAAACGGGCTTCTGGCAGACGATTAACGGCGCTGCAATGGGGGCAAACGATATGGCGGGTTGCTGTATTCTCTGGCATGGTGGATTCCTGATTTTAAATATTGGATAAGACTAAGTCCCGGATCAGACGAAGATATCGGCCTGAGCCTGGAAAGCTTATATAGGTTAGCTAGTTCTTATGTAAGGGCGGTTCAGTGTTTTTCAATGACAGGTAGCCGTTAGCTGTCACCGTATTTCATTAAACCGGGTCACCGCCCAATATCGGAATGCTCAGAGTGTTATCAGAATGCTTGCTGCAGTAGTTGCAGAATCTTCAGGCATTGCTGCTGATTCAATACCAGCAAAGGCTGTTCAGTCTCTGCAACCGTAGGATCAGATGATAGTTGTTGCAGCTGATCCTGAGCGTTAAATAACGCTTGGGGAGAAAGCCCGTAACCCTCGGTTAATCGCCCTTGCCGGAAGATGGCAAAGTTCAACGCCGGCAGTCGTTGCTGATTAGGCAAAGATTGTTTTCCGACCCGGGCAAAGCTATGGGCAGGACTAAGATTCAGTCCGTCACCCAGAGGCAGATCTTCCAATGGTGTCAGCAATAAATCACCCAGCAGACTGCCATCCTGTAATTGCTTTTGTAGCCACCAGGCCAGATGTTGAAGGCGTCGGAGTTTCAGGGCTTCCGGTGACAGTAGTTGCCAGTCCAGTTGGGTGAGATGGTTAAGGGGGCTGGCAAAGTAGAGCCATTCTTTTGTTGCGCTTTTAGACTGCGCCGGAATGCTGCTCAGACTGCGGGATGTTAAGTGCTGATGCAGAGGCTGGCTCGTCTCGGTATGTAAAGAAACCTGATAATGCAGTACATGGTTTTTCCATTCACGACTGATGGCAAACGGAATATTGGTATCCAGTTGTTGGGCGAACTGGCGATGATCGGTGTGAGATAGCGCACGGGAAGATTGAAAGAGTTGAAGCGCGTTTTCCAGCGGGAGTCGGCAGAGGTTGCCAAAACAATCGCCTAAATCAAATAGGGTGCGGGAAAGCTCTGATGCTTGAGGTAGGTCGAACGGGTTAGCCAGCGTATTCTGAGACAGCATGATAATGATCCTGATAATTCTGAGACAAATGTTCCGGTAGAGGTTGAGCGCTATGGGTAGTTTTAATCATGGTGTGACGCATCATGCGTTTGGTCATGCTGGATTTAATAATCATGGTTTTCATGGTGATTCTCGCTTTGGTTAGATGTGCTAAAACAATAAGACTCTATTGATAGCATGATGCCCTGATGATCACAATATGATCAGTTTAAAAAGGCGGTAATCGTCACAGCTGGCAGTTATTTTGTTGGTATCGGTTGTTAGTGCTTGAGCTGGTTTTTTTACGATAGGCACAGGCTATCGTTGCGATGTGAAAATTATATTTTTCTGATGTTTGTGATAAGCCTATAGTGAGGATATAACGAATTGCAGCGGTAACCCCAAGGTTACCGAGCGAGAACAGATTACCTAAGGAGATAGGCAATGTTAGAGAATCGCGAAGGTCAGAGTGTTCCACAGGTTTCTTTTAATACCCGCGTCAACAATGAATGGGTGCAGCTGAGTACTGACGACCTGTTTAAGGGTAAGAATGTCATCCTGTTTGCACTGCCGGGTGCTTTTACCCCAACCTGCTCAAGTACTCACTTACCACGATACAACGAGCTGGCGCCGGTTTTTAAAGCTCAGGGGATTGACGACATTATTTGTCTGTCGGTTAACGACCCCTTTGTGATGGATGCCTGGGCCGGTGATCAGCATGCTGAGAATATTTCCATGCTGCCGGATGGCAATGGCGATTTCAGCCGTGGTATGGGCATGTTGGTGAACAAGGGGGAGCTGGGTTTTGGTGATCGCAGCTGGCGCTATTCCATGCTGGTGCGTGATGGTGTGATTGAGAAGATGTTTATTGAGCCGGATCTGCCGGGTGACCCGTTTGAAGTATCCGATGCGGACACCATGCTGAACTATCTGGCACCTGATGTGGCGGCACCTAAGCGTGTAACTTTGATTGGTAAACCCGGTTGTAGCCACTGTACCCGTGCTAAAAACGCTCTGAATGCTCACGGCCTCAAGTTTGAAGAGATCACCGTCGGCAGTCATGGCATCAGTCTGGCAACGCTGCACGCGGTTTCAGGTCGTGGCACAACCCCTCAGATCTTTATTGAGGGTGAGCATATCGGCGGTGCGGATGAGCTGGAAGCCTGGTTAGACGCGGCGAAATAAAGCCTGCATCGATCCTACAACCGTTACAAACAAAAGAACCCGAAGCTTAAGGCTTCGGGTTCTTTTTTTGTTTGAGAGCGCGCTTTTTATTGCTCAGTGTTATTCATCAGCATGCCGATCGCATTGCTCAGTGCTTCGCTGCGGTCCGGGTCCCGGAACTGGGCGATAATCAGGGTGCGCAGACCCGGCACAAAGATCAGGTCGCGGACAATCTTGATAAAGGCCTGATCACCGGCGGAACAGCTGGCCAGTTTTTCCAGATAGGGTTTGAGTAACTCGGGGTTTTCCAGTGACTCCCAGGCACGGGCGGCGATAACGGTCAGGATCTCGATATCTTCACTGTGGCTGCTTTCCAGAACGCTACGAATCAGGCCATCGCGCAGACCTTTGGCCTGGCTATGACCAACGCCCCGAATAGCTGCGGCAAGGGTTAGGCGATCTGCTTCGGGATCGGCAATCATCTTCTCTGCACGCTCACAGATGACGGCGGTCAGTTTATGGTCAATCGCTTCATTTTCTAGGCAACGGCATAGCGCACTGAACGGAATATCCGGGAAAGACGCGATATGCTTAGCCAGAGCTCCGGCATTGTCCTGTTTCTCAAGACGAACCGTAAAGTCGGCGATGCCCTGCAGGCCCACATCTTCCCAGTTGTCCATCTCACGCTGACCGGTGAAATACTCTTCCGCCTGATCATGAAAGCGCGAGGCAGGCTGACCCAGTGCCAGTTTTGCTTTGGCATTAAAAATAGCGATCCGTTCCTGATCCGGTTGGAAGGCCAGCGGGTTATCTTTCATCAGGTTCTGCGCCTGCTGACTTTCGTCGTCGGAAAGATCTTTTGCACTTTGGCCAACGGTTTCCAGTAAGCGCTTCAGAAAACCATCCCGTGCAGCCTGAATAATGAAGCCCTGTTCATCCAGAGGAAACTGCAGGAACCAGATGAAATGTTGTTCCGGTGCCTGTGGATACCAGAACAGAATGCCCAGTCGGGCGTGATACATATAAGGCTGAGGATAGGGCAGTTCGCACTGTTCAAAGCGGGAGAAGGTATTGGCAGACACCAGAGAGACCCGCCGGCCCATATCGAATACTCGGATATTAGCCCCGGTTTTGTCGAGAAAGTCAGTAAGGGTGGTGATGTCAGACATAGAGCTTCCTGTTTTGCCAAGCTGAAGAAGATAGGATCATACCGGTTGTTCAGAGGTTGCAGAGATTACTGTTTTTAGCGCAAATTCGCCAGTGCCGGCTAGGGGCAGGGCGTGCTCTTTGGATGGTTGGTTAACTATTGTCTGGTTAAAAAATAAACAGTTGTCTCCAGCAGTGATTGCGCCTGCGATCGGTTGAGTTGTCCCACAATTATCCACAGCTGTTTACCGGATACTTGTGTATAGCTGCCCTTTTTTGTCATAACGGTGGGGGACTGCTTTATACCCTGCCAGCTTGTTTCCTGTGTAACTAAAAAAACATGAAAAACAACCGCTTGAGGTGTTTTTATATCCAGTGTTTCAGGCTTTTGCACACCTTCAAGCCAGACGTTATGCCCCTTCCGGAGCAGTGCATTTAGCGGAAATAACAGTATACTCCCGTTAAAGTCCCAGCCTATGCAGGCTTTATCCACAGCTTTGTTATAACGGGCCGTTAAACCGGCTTTTCCACAGAACAGGTCTGATCTGAAAAACGTTTTTCGGATGAATAAGAGATATCGGGTCATGAATTCAGCAGATAAACGCCACCACATCCGTATTATTTTGCACGGCAAAGAAGCGCAGAATGTTGCTTTGCGGGATGCTGTGCGACTGCTGCGGGATCACCGCTATAAGATCGATGTTCGCGTGACCTGGGAAGAGAATGATGCCCGTCGTCTGGCCCGAGAGGCTCGTCAGTTGGGTGTCGATACAGTGGTCGCTGCCGGAGGCGATGGCACGTTAAATGAAGTGGTTAACGGCCTGATGGCCGCTGATGAGCGTTTGGAAATGCCTTCTCTTGGCGTGATCCCCCTGGGTACGGCCAATGATTTTGCTGTCAGCTGCCGTATCCCTTTAGCCCCTCTGGAAGCCCTGATGCTGATTACCGATATCAGCCCGGTTCCGGTGGATCTGGCCAAAGTGAATCAGCGGTATTTTCTCAATATGGCATCCGGTGGATTTGGTACTCAGATCACAACCGCAACACCGGATGAGCTTAAGCGGGTGCTGGGCAGTCTTGCCTACCTACTGACAGGGATGAGTAAGTTCACCAGCATTGCGGCGGTTGAAGGCAGGTTTAAAGCGCCGGGCTTCAGCTGGCAGGGTGCGTTTATGGTATTGGGTGTGGGTAATGGGCGTCAGGCGGGGGGCGGTCATGAGCTGTGTCCGGATGCCCTGTTAGATGATGGCCTGCTTGATCTGAATATCCTGCCGAAAAGTGACCAGCAAACTCTGACGGACACGCTGCAGTATTTTATGTTGGATAACGGCTCTGTGATGCAGAATCAGATGATCCACCGGCGGGTGCCCTGGCTGGAAATTGAAGCCGAGCAGAGTATGAATATCAATATTGATGGTGAGCCGCTGTCCGGACAACATCTGAGATTTGAGGCGCTACCGGGGATATTGCGTATGCATCTTCCCCGAAAAGCACCTCTGCTTTCAGCCAATGTTGGTGAAGATTAGTCGAAAGACCCGCACTCGTGCTTCGTTTCAGCCGTTCTCTTTCGCCAGTTTGTCGTTAATAAAGATAACGGCATCATTGACGGCCTGTTTCACCTGTTTGCGCATCAGCACATAATCTTCGCTTTCCATGTAAAAGCCCATATCGACTTCAAACCGGAAATACTGCACCGGAAGATTATTCAGTGCCACGCAGGCGATATCTTCCACATAACCTTGTTCGTAACCGGACATAAAATCACGCTCGGTTAACTCTTCTAACACCAGTTTTTCGTAGTAGTTCTGCACATTCTGAAACAGCATAGGGTTACTCCGGCAATCAGGATGTTACTCGTCCCTGATGGGCTTTCTTGATGCTCCTGCTTCATGTTCAGCATAGCGCTTCAATGCCTGCTTTGTCGGAAATAAAACCGATTATCCGCTGTAAATCAAAGATTCAGCCTGCTCAATATGGTCGGTCATCCCCTGAAGGATCAGGGTGTCGCCACTGGTCAGTACGACAGAGGCCTCCGGGCTTTCAATATCGATATCACCGCGATTGATTCTGAGTACCTGTACCTGACAGTTATCCAGATGCAGTTCGCCAATGGTTTTGCCATGGGCGTAGCAGCTGTCACTGATCTGAACCGGGTGTAACCGAATTAAGGGGTTACCCTCTTTATCCAGCAGCTGAGACAGGCGGCCATGGAAATAGCCGTGCAGCAGTTGATAGCGCTGCTCCCTTGCGGTTTGCACCATGCGGGCAATCCGGCGGAAAGGGATCTGCATCTGTGTCATCACGTGGGTCACCAGCATCAGGCTGCCCTCAAGCGCCTCAGGGATAACCTCGGTGGCTCCTTCCTGTTTCAGGTCTTCCAGATGAGAGTCATCCCGTGTACGCACAACTACAGGTATCTGGTGACTTAACGCCCGAACGCTGCGCAGAATCGACAGGGTTTGTTCATATTCGTTGACGGTGATCACCACAAGGCTGGCCCGATGCAGGCCCGCCGCCTCCAGTACTTTACGGCTGGAAGAATCACCAAAGAAGATATTCTCACCACCACCGGTGGCTTCCTGTACACGGATCGGATCGTTATCCAGTGCCAGAATCGGCAGTTTTTCCTGACGCATAAAGCGGGCGACGGTCTGGCCGACACGGCCGAAACCGCAAACGATAATGTGCTGATCCAGCTCGGACGTTGCCTCGGCCAGCTCTTCGGAGTTATGTGGTGGCGGCTCTTCGTAGGGCTTATCGGGGATCAGCAACTGACAAATATTCGCGTTGTAGCGGATCAGAAACGGCGTCACCGCGATAGAAAAGACAATAATGGCAACAACCAAACTGGCAATTTTTGGCTCCAGCAGGCTGTTGCTTAAGGCCAATGTCAGCAAAGCAAAACCAAATTCACCGCCCTGCGCCAGAACCAGTCCGGTTCGGATTGAGGTTGACCGGCTCTTACCCAGAAGCTGGGCCAGAATAGTGATCAGAACCGCTTTTGACAGCACCAGACCGATACTGCCCAGCAGAACCCAGTGCAGGTTGCTGATCAGCACCTGATAATTCAGCTGCATACCCACGGTGACGAAGAAAAGCCCCAGCAGAATATCGCGGAAAGGACGGATGTCCGCTTCGATCTGGTGTTTGAAGTGACTTTCTCCCAGCATCATACCGGCTAAAAAGGCTCCTAGAGCCATCGAAAGGTCGAGAGCATGGGTGATCCAGGCGGCTGTCAGGGCAACCAAAAGCACCGTCATCACAAACAACTCTTCCGACCGGGTTTTGCTGATCTCATGGAAGATAAACGGCATCAGCCATTTGCCAACGGCCAGCATGGCGGCAAAAAGCACCACGCCTTTAAGCAGTATCAGGCCGATGGCCAGAGAAAAACTGTTGTCACTGGTGCCTGCAAGAGCGGGAATCATAATCAGGAAGACAACAGCAGCCAGATCCTGAAACAGGAGCACACCAATAGCCGAGTGGCCATGGTTGCTGTTCAGCTCGTTCCAGCGCGTCAGCTCCTGCGTCACAATGGCCGTGGAGGAGAGTCCCAGAGCACCGGCAATAATCAGTGAGGCTTCAGAACTCAGACCGAGCAGAAAATGCAGAATCGACCAGAAAAATAAACTGCAGAGAATGACCTGGCTACTGCCGAGGCCAAATACCGTTTTACGCAGGGCATTCATCTTGCCGAGGGAGAACTCCAGCCCCAGAGAAAACAGCAGAAACACCAGACCAAACTCGGAGAGAAAGTGCAGATCATCCGGTTCCGGAATCAGCTCAAACGCGTAGGGACCGATAAGCAGACCGACCACCAGATAGCCCAGTACCGGCGGCAGACGCAAGCGACGCAGCAGTGCGGTAGAGATCACAGAACCACCCAGGATAATCATTACCTGATTGAAATAGTCAGTACTTTCTAACATCGGCATCCTTAGGCTAAAGCCCTTGCTTGTTAATCGGTCTGTGATTGCGGGTTAAAGCGGTATCGTTGAGGTTATCACCCCCCGAAGAAAATAAAATACCACTTCTGTGATGGCCTGTGGCAAAAAGTAAAGACTCACCGGATCAGGAGGAGGGCCGCTGCAGATGGTTTTTTCACATTTTTATACCTATCGGTAAGATGATAGATCACGCATCTTAATGCTAAGATGATTCCGTCGTGCCAGAAATAAAAATAACAGGCACGCTGGACAGTCTGACTGTCACCATCCGTAAATTGCGTCGGCTTTAACCGGCCGGGTGCAGACAATAACAAAATAGAGAAAAGAGCATCGGCGTTCGCCTGCTGCTTATTTAGGGTCAAGATGAATAAAAACAATAACGCATCGACGGCTGAGCGTATTCTGGACATTGCCCAGGATCTGCTGCAGCGTCAGGGCTTTAACGGCTTTAGTTATCAGGACATTGCCGAGCGGGTCAAAATTCGTAAAGCGAGTATTCACTACCACTTCCCATCCAAAGGTGATCTGGTGATCAGCCTTTGTGCACGTTATGTCGACCAGTTTCTGGAGCGTTTGCAGCAGCTGGATCGCAAACATGACTCATGCCATGCCCGGTTGCGTGAATTTACGCAGATCTACAGCCGTATCATCAAAGACAAAGAGAAGCTGTGTCCGGTCACTATGCTATCGGCAGAAGTTGAGGCGTTACCGCCCCTTGCAAAAGAGCACCTGCAGCGTTTTGTCAGCGAAACCGAGCGCTGGCTTGGCCAAACGCTTGAGCAGGGCAAGCGGGCTCATGAGCTGCAGTTTGCCGGTGGCTTCCAGTCTCAGTCCCGTATTCTCCTGGCCACGCTTCAGGGCGCAATGCTGGTGGCCCGTGCTTCCGGTGACCGGGGCCATTTTCAGGGAATCGCAGATGACCTGTTAAAGCAGCTACTGCTTAACCCTGCGCGTCCCGTTGCCAGCGTATCTCCTGCTCAGAAATTAGCCCACGCCTGATATCCGGCCGTCATCACGGCTGCGGACAGAACCTCCCGCCCTGATCCTCATTCTCCGGGGATCTTTGCGGGTGCTATTCCCCCGAACGCCCTTTCGGTATGATGCACAGCTACGCATATTCTGTAAGGAAGAGGTTTTCGATGAGTGATCAGCCAGAATTAACGGTAGATTGGCAAAGTCAGATATTAAGGGACGCTGCGATTGCGTTATTTAAGACCGAACGTATCCGGCGTGATGTTTATACCTGGCCCATGATCAGTGAGTTGCTTGACCTTGAATGGTTGAGTCCCGCAGAGAGCGGCGATACCTATTCCTTAACGGTCAAAGGGCGTCATCAGTTTCCCAAAATGCTCGATCAGAATCTGCCACAATGGCAGGAGCTGGCGCTGTCAGGTATGAGCATGCAGGATGAAGAGCGTGATGCATTCATGCGTCGCCTTGAGTTTATCCGTACCAATACTCGCTTCGATCTGCCGGTATGGCTGAACCGGAAAAGCTACAACACCCTTTATGGCGGTGATGAACGGGCTGAAATCTCCGATGAGCTACAGGGCCTGCTGCCCAAATACCGTATCAGTGAGGATGCGGTGTTAAGAGTGCGTGGCACAACTGATATGCATCTGGTGCGTAAGATGCTGAAGCCGATTCGGTTGGGGCCGATGCTGCAGCTGATGTCTCATGCCGCAATCCCTGAGCGTGATGTGATGGAGCTGACAGAGGTTGATGGTGAGCAGCCTTACATGGTGATGACCGTTGAGAACCTCTCCGTATTTGTCGATATGGATATTCCTGAGCATCTGATGCTGATCTGGGCTCCCCTGAACTATCCGGATCTGGCGATTAAAGTTCTGAAAATGATTCCTCAGTATGTTCCCCATGTGCACTTTGGTGATCTGGACTCCAGTGGACTGGCGCTTGCAGAGCATATTGCTGAAGAAACCGGCCGACCGGTTCGCCGTTTCCTGCCGGAATTCTGGCAGGAGTATGTGAACGAGTACGCTCAGCCCTGCGCCGATAATGCCGTTAAAGGCTGCAGCTGGCAGCAGGCAATTAGCTCTAACGCGTTGATTCGTAAGCTGATGTTGCGCAAAGAATGGTTGCCTCAGAGCTCTGTGCTGCTCGACCCCCGACTCAGAAATGAGCTGTCTGCCATTATGAACTAGAGGCGCACAATTCTGAGCAGTGTCAGGTTTCTGTAACTCCGTTGGCGGATAAATTGTTTTTGTCTATGAACTCCGTTACTTTCAATAGAGGAAAAGAAGTCAGACAGATGCATCACCGGGAGTGCTTTCATGAATGACAGTCGGACATTAACGGATAGCTCGGCAATCTCAGCCAGCAGCCCTGCTCGTTCAGCCTGGAAGGTTTTGATCGCAGATGATGATGCTGCCGTACATCAGGTCACCAAAATGGTGATGTCCGGTTTTCAGTTTGATGACCTGCCTGTTCAGTTTATAAGCGCGTTCAGTGGTAAAGAAGCCTGTGAAATGATCGATCAGCACCCGGATATTGCTCTGGTGCTGCTTGACGTTGTAATGGAAGATGATCAGGCAGGGCTTAATGTGGCCCATTACATTCGGGAAGAAGCGGGAAACCATGCGGTACGTATTGTATTGCGCACCGGTCAGCCCGGGCAGGCCCCAGAAGAAGATGTCGTGCGGCGCTATGACATCAACGATTACAAGGATAAAACTGAGCTGACCAAAACCAAATTGGTGACGCTCTTTTTCTCTGCTCTGCGTTCCTACCGTGATATTAAAGGCCAGCAGGATGCCATGGCCGCAGAGAAACCCTCTGAAGGTGAGCAAACCTTCACCTCGCTGCAAAACCCTGATTCGCTTCCCTCCGATATTCTGATCTCCGGTATGGCCCATGAGATAGGCACACCTTTAGGTGTCTGTATCAGTAGCCTTAGTTATCTGCAGGAATTGATTGATCGTCTGAAAGATCGGGCGGAACAGGGCGAGATATCTCAGAGTGAACTCAAAGCAGAGCTGGACTCAAGCAGCGAGGCCGCTCAGCTCACCTGGGATAACCTTCAGCGTTCAATCGATCTGGTGAAAAGCTTTAAAGCGATTGCGAATAATCAGTCCGGGGTAACGATCATTGATTTTGATCTGGCAAACCTGCTGCAGGATCTGGTGCGTAGTCTGCATTTTGAAACCCGTAAGAAAGTCCCTGAGATTACGTTAAGTTGTCCGGAAGGTATTCAGATGTCATCAGATGCCGGAGCGTTAACACAGGTGTTGTCGAATCTGATTATGAACAGTTTGCGACACGGTTTTTCCGGCCGGGCGCTGAGCGACGAGAACCGGATTAAAATATCGGTTCGTCAGCTCGCAGGAGATGACGGGCAGGAAGCGGTTGAGCTGGTTTATCAGGATAATGGTAATGGTATTGCGCCGGAGAACCGTGAGCATGTCTTTGATGCTTTCTTTACAACCCGTGGCGATACCGGAGGCAGCGGAATCGGACTGGCTTTAGCTCGTGAGTTAGCGCTGAAGCGACTGAAAGGCTCGTTGTCATTACTGGATGTGGATACCGGAGCGGGTTTCAGGTTAACCCTCCGTCAGAGAATTTCAGATTAATCGTTAAGTATCAGTAAGTTCGCAGTTGTTATCGGTTTCAGGATGACCCGACAACCACTGTTTTAGACTAAAGGATTAGACAAGACGGATGGGCTATGGTTATCTATATAGCCCCTGTGGCAAGGAGAACGAGCCGATGAAATCGTCAAAACTGTTAGGCTGGCAGAAGCCGGATGCGAACCGCAAAGCGGTACATTTGTCGATTCCGGTATTTCAGTCTGCCTCCGGCCCTGTTTCAAAGTCGGTTACTTCGTCAGGAACCGGTCGATCCGCAAAGTCAGTTGTCACATCCGAGCCATCTGCGGCTTCAGAACAAAGCTCCCTTGCTTCCTCAAAACCTTACCTTATTGCCGGCTCTGCTTTTGGGCTGGTGCTGTATGGCATTTTCTCGATGTTTCAGCCGGACGCTATCTACCAGAGTGCCCATATGGCAGACGAATGCCATTATCTGAGTCATCTGTCACTCTCTGGTCAGTACCAGCATCAGAAAGATGGTTCGGTGCGTTGTCAGAGTCAGGTGCGTTATCTTGGTGTGAACAATCAGCATAGCCTGCGCTATATGGCGATTGGCAGCATGGGTGCCATTGAGGAGATGCGGGTCAGTTTAAGACTTGGAGAATATGGGCAGGCTGGCGCGGTGGATGAACTGATTCGCTTTGGCCAAAGTTTGTCCCTGCCGGTTCTGGGCCATACGATGCCCGCTGAAGTCGGACAATACCTCAGAGAGGGGCATGTCGGACATTGGGATTTCTCCCGCGCCAGTCTCTATATTGAGCGCCATCATTACCCGGTTCAGAACCCCGATGGGAAGGCCGCCAAAGGGGCTGGTTTTGAAGATATTGAGCTGGTTTTCCGTAAGAACCGCATCCACTGACAAACTCAGTAGCCTTAACAGCCTGTTATCAGATTAAGGCTGAGGTGTTTCAGGCTCAGGTCAGTGGCGGTTGCTGGCGTTGTTGCTGTTCCTTCTGATCCGCTAATGTTCCCATCCCATGACTGATAGCCTGCGCCAGGGCTCTGAAAGTAGCGTAGTGAGACTCGCTTAAAGGCTGAGTTGAACCTTTGGTATCCGCATATAAGATCCCTGACACGTTGCCTCTCAGCATAATACTGGATAAAACAAACTCGTTCGGTTCCTGCAGGTGTTCCCACAGTCCGCTTGGCAAGCTTTTGATGTAGCGCTGTCGGGATTCCGGTTTTACCCAAAGTGCAGATTGTTTACTCAGCAGTTTGCCAAAAAGGTGTTTGCTGTCCGCGCTAAGGGTCATCTTGCCGAATGGCGTGTTGTCATCAAATCCTTTGGCATAAACCCCTTTAACGCTGCCATGACTGCGGGATTTCATAAACAGAATGCAGCGGGTCAGTCCCAGATCAAAATGTAATACCTGACTGGCACCGTCCATCATCTGGTGGATGGAGAAAACCTGCTGCTGTTTAACGGTTTGCAGGTAATAGAGCTTGAAGAGTGCCGTTTGAACCGCAATCGGTTTGCTTTCCGACGTTGCTGTTTTCCTTGGCTGCTCGGGCGCTGATGAGGCGGCCACCGGCTGCTGATTCGTTCTGGCTTTAAGTGGTTCTGCCGGTACTCTCACCGGCTTCAGTTCCGCCCGCTTGCGGGTATCACTGGAAAGGTCTTTGAAGCGTTTCGGTTTTTTCACCTCATCTGCTGTCGTCTTCTTCGGCAGCGAACGTTTTTTAAGGGGCGGATGCAGCAGTTTGATAGCAGGGAGCCATACACCATCAAGCTGATGGCTGGCAGAGCAGAGTACCGCATTGCGATGCAGGAAAGGCACGACCTCGTCAAAGTGCTGATGCAGGTAGGTGGCAATCATGCGCTCAATACGTTCTGTTTTGGGGCCTGCCCAGTTGACGGCGGCGTTCAGTGCCAGCCAGTGAGCCAGAACCGATGCCGTCCAGGGTGTTTGCAGAAAATGGCCAACACTTTTTGGTACTTCCGGCGCTAAACCCTCACGCCATGCACACCGGGAAATTGTGGCCAGCATTCTGGGTTTTGCTCCCAGAAGTGTGTTCAGGTTGGATTGGGTGTATTCACTCAGATACCAGTCCTTCAGCATGGCGCGGGTCAGCTGCTGAGTGGTACAACCCATCAGCTCCATCTCAACACTGTGACGGCTTTCGCCGGTCTGAACCCGTTTCTCAATGGCGTGATAGGTCTTTGGCGACGCAAGAGCCAGTTGCCAGAACACAGAGCTAAGACGAAGAGAGATCCAGTAGTTGCCTTCGCCACTGCCGGGGGATTTTTGCTCCGCAATTTTATAGGCCTGAGTCGCCGCATGCAGGCTGATATTCAATGCCTGAAGAAATGCGTTATGAGCCGTTTTCGCCGGATCAAAGCGGATATATTTTACCTTGCTGAGCAACGGGCGAAGTTTGTCCATGCCCAGTAAGGAGAGCGCATGAGGCAGCGAGAGAACATCATTCTCCGGGTTGGTTCGCACCCGGCTTGCCTGAGCGATCATCTGGAAGGAGAGCACGGGATCATCAGCGATAACCTGCTCAAGTTCATGCAGCGACACATCCGGCGTCTTAAGTTTTTGCGTTAAGCGTGCGCCGGTATCGGCTAATGCGGGCAGCGACACTTTCAACAGTTCTTTGCGCCAGTGGTTAAGTCCTTTGGCGGGAGAATTGCTTTTGGATGTGGCTTTTGAAGGCATGGGTTCTTCCAGAATTCCGAAGTAACAGGCGGTCTTTTTACTCACCTGAAAAAAGTGATCTGCCTGATTGTAACTCAGATATCTTCTGGTTTGTTTATCTGCCGGTTTTTTTATTCGGCAATTGAACGGGGTCGGAATCAGAAACAACAAAGGGCCCCTGAGGGCCCTTTGTTCGGTCATTATCTGATCATTTGCTGCCGGTTTTAGCGGTTAGCAACCTGATCAAATTCTGCCTGAATTTCCTGAGAAGGCTCAGGTGTGATCAGGCTGACAACGTAGATTGCGATCCAGGCCAGAATAAAGCCAGGAACGATCTCGTAGATGTCGAACAGACCGCCGGACAGTTGTTTCCAGACCACAACCGTTACACCACCAACGATGATGCCGGCCAGAGCGCCGTTACGGGTCATGCGTTTCCAGAACAGAGCCAGAATCAGGGTTGGACCAAATGCCGCACCAAAACCTGCCCAGGCGTAAGACACCAGACCCAGTACAGATGAATCCGGATCACGGGCCAGCAGCAGTGCAATCACCGCAATACCAACAACGGCAACACGGCCAACCATAACCAGTTCTTTCTGAGTCGCATCTTTGCGGAACAGAGACTTATAGAAGTCTTCGGTCAGTGCAGAAGAGGATACCAGCAGCTGGGAATCCGCAGTGGACATTACCGCTGCCAGAATCGCTGCCAGCAGGATACCTGCCACAACCGGGTGGAACAGAGCGTTCACCAGCACCATGAATACGGTTTCGCCATCAGCAAGACCGGAATCCAGATAGCTTACGGCACCAAAACCAACAAAGCAGGCACCCAGCAGGCTGATTGCAGTCCAGCCAGTTGCAATACGACGGGCTGTCGGGATGTCATCTTCGCTACGGATAGCCGCAAAACGCGCCAGAATATGTGGCTGACCGAAGTAACCCAGACCCCAGGCTACCAGAGAGATGATGGCGATAATGCCCAGAGGCTCGCCGTCCATACCTGAGAACAGCGTCAGGAATTCAGGATTCTTCGCTTCCATCGCAGCAAACGTGCCGGATACGCCACCGGTTTCACCCAGCAGGATCACAGGAACGATGACCAGAGCCGCCGCCATCATCAGACCCTGTACCAGATCCGTCCAGGACACCGCCAGGAAACCACCGAAGAAGGTGTAGGTGATCACAGCCAGAGTACCGACCAGTACGGCAGTGAAGTAGTCCATGCCGAATACAGTTGCGAACAGCTTACCACCGGCAACCAGACCGGAGCTGGTGTAGAACAGGAAGAACATCAGGATGAAGAACGCAGAGATAACACGCAGCAGGTGAGAGTTATCGCGGAAGCGTTTTTCAAAGAACTCAGGCAGCGTCAGAGAGTCACTGGCCAGTTGGCTGTACACGCGCAGACGACCTGCAACGATTAACCAGTTCAGCCAGGTACCCACCAGCAGGCCACCGGCCAGCCAGAAAGCTTCAAAACCAGCCGCCAGAGCATAACCCGGCAGGCCCAGCAGCAACCAGCCACTCATGTCAGAAGCACCGGCAGACAGTGCAGAAGGCCAAGGGCCTAAGCTACGGCCACCCAGAATGTAATCGGAAAGATCTTGTGTTTTGCGGTAGGCGTAAATACCGATCCCTAGCATCAGGGCGATATAGACCACAAAGGTCCAGCCAACAATCGCGTTAGTTTCTACCATGGTAGTTTACCTTTATGTGCAGACTCTTTAGTTATTTTTATGGGCACACCGGATGGTGTTTGCGAACCTCTACTGATGGAGGCTAATACCCAACGGGCTACACCGGACAGAATTGGGTTTGAGCATAATGGAGCAAACCGAATTCAATGCGGTACAGCAGAACAAATGCCAAGCAATATCTACAGAGGGTAGATGATTACTTCTGCTCTTGCCTCTTCTGGAGGCGATTACTTCCTGTGGGTTGTCCTCTCTCTGCGTGCAATCTGAGATAGAGAGACAGTAAGCGAGGGTATAGAAGACCACGCTGAGGCCACTGTATTGAGATAAGAGGGGAGCTTCTTGCAAAAAACTG
The DNA here is from genome assembly GCA_048264105.1 of Oceanospirillum sp. Classification (GTDB taxonomy): domain Bacteria; phylum Pseudomonadota; class Gammaproteobacteria; order Pseudomonadales; family Halomonadaceae; genus Oceanospirillum. The sequence continues at coordinate 170,750 of JBLXDJ010000003.1, read as the reverse complement.
TGATTTTTTTGCAAAAAGCTCTGATTGTGAGCAAATAAGAGGTCTTTAAAGTAAAGCGAAAGGCTTAATGTTGATTGCGGAACTGGCCCGGAGTCAGCTGAAAATAACGCTTAAATGCATTGCCAAGGGCGCTTTGACTGGTGAAGCCTGTTTGTTCAGCAATATCGTTTAGTGGCGATTGGGACTGGCGCAGCAGTCGGGCAGCTTCTTTCAGGCGCGCCTGAATCAGATACTGATGCGGTGTAATGCCGACGACATTGCGGAACATGATGTGAAAATGGCTTTCACTCATACAGGCGACATCGGCCAGTTGTGCAACGGAGATTTTTTCAGCCAGATGCTCAGCGATATAGCGATCAATCAGATCCAGTTTCAGTGTCACCCTGTCGATCTGTTTCAGCGGAGCTTCCTGCTGAAAGATTCGCTGGTGCAGGCGGTGCAGAAACGCAAATGCGAGGAAGTCTGCCGTACCCGGATCATCACCAAACAGTTCGATCTCTTTCAGCATAAAGGAGAGAAAGAGTTTCAGATTACTGTCGATGGTGAAATAACCCGGCGTATCAAAAAGACGGCTCAGGTCGATCACGCTGCTTTGCAGCAGGGGATGGCGATGGGGCAGGTCGATAATCAGATGATTATTGGCACCTATGCCTTCGTAATAATGCGTGTGTTCTGAAGGCACAAGACATCCCTGCCAGGGCGTAACGATGCCCTGATTACCTTCAATCTCGAACTCAGCTTTGCCAGATAACGCCACGACCAACTGGTGGTATTCGTGATCATGGCTCAGGCAGCTGTTGGGGAGTCGGTTTACGCGGATCGCCGTATTCATGGGTCGCCTCTTGGACCGATTTCAGATGAGATACCAATTCTTGACCGATGCCGGTGACGTAACGTCAGGCATCCTGTCCGGTACTTACTTCCTGGGTCGCTATTGTACGACTTTGGTTTATGGCGTAAAGGTGTTTTTTGTGAATCATTCTCATTTTGCCGGGGCTGATTTTGCCTTTGCGCAGTCTTCGTTATTTATATCTGACGTAAGTGACTGATATTTCAGGCCGTGATTGAATCCTGTTCCTTCAGCTGATTCAGTTCCTCTTCAATCATCTTCAGTCCCTGTGGTGTAAACATCAGCTCAGGTTTGCCCATTTCAGCCGGTCTGTGCCGGTAATATTTTTCTTCAATATCAAGGCATCGCTGACGTACTGCTTCAAGGCGCAGGTCGTGTCGGATAGGAATATGCATCACAGAACTCCACTGATCGTAGTCAGCCTGACCGCTGAGCACCAGACTCATCACCCAGGCAAAATCCCGCTCGGTGTTATGAAACTTAGGCTCATGGCGAAAGCTGGCAAGCCAGAGGCTCAGGGAGATCACCAGAAAGGCCAGAAGCACGGTAATAAGAAAGAGGTACATCGTTTATGCCTCCTCTGAAAGACACTTGCCGGCAGACGATGGCTGGTTTTTGCCTGTTACTTTGAGCCGGATACTCTGAACAGTATAGGTGCTGCAGACTTTCTTATAGGAAGGATTCCGGTGGCCGGATCATCGCTTTGCGGCTTTATTTTAAGCGGGACAAATATAAGCAGTTTTAAAAAAGTATCTAATTGTGCATGAAATCGTAATGGGCATTTGACAGCTGGCAATATCAACTATGCTGTAAATGTGACCGGTTTTTCAGGAACCCTTTCAAACAGAGAGAAACCGGTGTTGTGCGTCACAAACGAATTCAGGTTTCAGCCAACGGTTTCATACGCTCCGGACTCACCGGGTCCGGGCAATAGCGGGTTTAGCGCATCGCTTCTGCTGCTTGGCTGTATCGAGGAGGCCATTATGAGCATCTTTAGTCATGTACAAAACCGTTTTGACCGGGTTCAGCAGGAAGAGTACAGCCTGCAGGAATATCTCGAAATTTGTAAGCAGGATCCTATGGCCTACGCCTCTGCCGCCGAGCGAATGCTACAGGCGATAGGAGAGCCGGAGGTGATCGATACCGCAAAAGATTCCCGTCTGAGCCGCATTTTCTCCAACAAGGTGATCCGTCGTTATCCGGCCTTCTCTGAGTTTTACGGTATGGAAGAGGCGATTGAACAGATCGTGTCCTATTTCCGTCATTCCGCACAGGGGCTGGAAGAGAGTAAGCAGATTCTCTATCTGTTAGGGCCGGTGGGCGGTGGTAAATCCTCGCTGGCGGAACGACTGAAAGCTCTGATTGAGCGCGTCCCTTTCTATGCCATTAAAGGCTCTCCGGTGTTTGAGTCACCCCTTGGGCTGTTTGATCCGGATGAAGACGCCCAGATTCTGCAGGAAGAGTTTGGTATTCCGCACCGTTACACCACCTCGATCATGTCACCGTGGGCTGCGAAACGCCTGAAAGAGTATGGCGGCGATATCTCGAAATTCCGTGTGGTTAAACTCTACCCGTCGCGTCTGGATCAGATTGCGGTGGCCAAAACCGAACCCGGCGATGATAACAATCAGGATATCAGTGCCTTGGTAGGTAAAGTGGATATCCGCATGCTGGAGGACTTCTCCCAGAATGATCCGGATGCCTACAGCTTCTCCGGTGGTCTGTGTCGGGCGAACCAGGGCCTGATGGAGTTTGTGGAGATGTTTAAAGCGCCGATCAAGGTGCTGCACCCTCTGCTGACCGCCACGCAGGAAGGGAACTACAACAGTACGGAAGGGATGTCAGCCATTCCGTATCAGGGTGTGATTCTGGCGCACTCCAACGAGTCCGAATGGAAAGCATTCAAGAACAATAAAAACAATGAGGCGTTTCTTGACCGGGTATATATCGTCAAGGTGCCTTATTGTCTCCGGGTTTCCGAAGAGGTGAAAATCTACGAGAAACTGCTGGAAAACAGTTCGCTGCACAGCGCCCATTGTGCACCGGATACCCTGAAAATGCTGGCGCAGTTCTCGATTCTTTCCCGCGTTAAAGAACCGGAAAACTCCAGTATCTATTCCAAAATGCGGGTCTACGACGGTGAAAACCTGAAAGATACCGACCCGAAAGCCAAGTCGATTCAGGAATATCGTGACAATGCCGGTGTTGATGAAGGTATGGAAGGTCTGTCGACCCGTTTTGCCTTCAAGATTCTGTCGAAAGTATTTAACTTTGATGCCACAGAAATCGCGGCTAACCCTGTGCATCTGCTCTATGTGCTGGAAAATCAGATCGAGCAGGAGCAGTACGCACCGGAAATTCGCGAGCGTTATCTGCGCTTTATTAAAGAGTGGCTGGCACCGCGCTATGTGGACTTTATCGGCAAAGAGATTCAGACCGCGTATCTCGAATCCTACAGCGAGTACGGTCAGAACATCTTTGACCGTTATGTCACCTATGCCGACTTCTGGATTCAGGATCAGGAGTTCCGCGACCCTGAAACCGGTGAGCTGTTTGATCGTCAGTCCCTGAATGAAGAGCTGGAAAAAATCGAAAAACCGGCCGGCATCAGCAACCCGAAAGATTTCCGTAACGAGGTGGTTAACTTTGTGCTGCGCGCCCGTGCTCAGAACAATGGTAATAACCCATCCTGGTTGAGTTACGAGAAGCTGAAAACCGTGATCGAGCACAAAATGTTCGCCAACACGGAAGAGCTGCTGCCTGTGATCTCCTTTAACGCTAAAGCGTCCTCGTCTGAGCAGAGCAAACACGAAGATTTCGTGGACCGCATGACCGAACGGGGATACACCGAGAAACAAGTGCGCCTTCTGTCGGAATGGTATCTGCGCGTGCGTAAATCTCAGTAACCGGTCTGCACGGCTGAAAAGTCTGAAAGACTGATCAACCCGCCAAAGGCTTCAGCCGGGCATGATGTTGATGTCCGGCTGAGCAGAAACCGCTCCGGATGGAATGTTGAATATTCTGTTCGGGGCAGGGGATTGGCCGGTGTAAAAGGAGACTCCGCATGAGCTTTATTATTGACCGACGCCTGAACGGCAAGAATAAGAGCGCGGTGAACCGACAGAGGTTTCTGCGCCGCTATCGCAATCACATCAAAAAGGCGGTAACAGATGCTGTGAACCGCCGCAGCATCACCGATCTTGAGCATGGTGAGAAGATCAATATTCCCACCAAAGATATCAACGAGCCTGTTTTTCAGCAGGGTAAAGGTGGTCATCGGGAGATCGTCAGTCCCGGTAATAAGGAGTTTCAGCAGGGTGATCGTTTCAGCCGGCCGGAGGGCGGCGGAGGCGGTGGTGGTTCCGGCGAAGGTAAAGCCAGTAACAAGGGTGAAGGTGAAGATGAGTTTTCATTCTCCATCACCAAAGATGAGTTTCTGGAGTTTATGTTTGACGGTCTGGAACTGCCCAATCTGGTTCGTAAAGAATTCAAAGATATGGAATCGGTCAAACAGGTGCGCGCCGGTATCGTTAAAGATGGCACGCCCTCCAATATGAATATTGTCCGTTCCATGCGGAATGCTCAGGCGCGTCGGCGGGCGATGACCAGTAAAAGCCGTCGTAAACTCAGAGAGCTGAAATCGGCTCTTGAAGAAGAGTTAGGCAAAGACGAGCTATTGCGTAATCCGGTTCGTATCGAAGAGTTGGAAGCCTCAATCGCACAGCTGAAACAGAAGATTGAGCGGGTGCCATTTCTGGATACCTATGATCTGCGCTACAACCATTTCCGCCAGGAGCCGCAGCCGAGCAATCAGGCGGTTATGTTCTGTCTGATGGATGTATCCGGTTCGATGACGCAATCCCATAAAGATATGGCCAAGCGATTTTTCATCCTGCTGTATCTCTTTCTGGAGCGGAACTATCAGAAGATTGAAGTGGTGTTTATCCGTCACCATACCAGTGCAACCGAGGTGGATGAGGAGACATTTTTCTACTCCCGCGAAACCGGTGGCACGATTGTTTCCAGTGCGATTCGCCTGACTCAGGAGGTTATTGCTAAGCGGTATTCTCCCAGCGAGTGGAATATTTACGTGGCGCAGGCTTCCGATGGTGATAACTGGGATGACGATTCCACCAACTGCAGCAATATTCTGACTCAGGAGCTGATGCCCCTGCTGCAGTACTTTGCCTATGTTGAGATCACCCCCCATGCTCATCAGTCCCTGTGGGAAGAATATGAAGGGGTCAGAGAAAAATTCCCGGATCGCTTTGCGATGGAGCAGATCGTCAGCGAGGCAGATATCTATCCGGTATTCCGGGAGCTGTTCAGGAGGAAAGAGGCATGAGTGATGTGAATGATAAGACCACTGACACCCGTGAACCTCTCTCAACCAGCTCTGAATGGAGCTTTGAGCTGTTGGAAGACTATGATCGTGAGATCCGCCGGATAGCCAAAGACTTCCGGCTGGATACCTATCCGAATCAGATCGAGGTGATTACAACGGAGCAGATGATGGATGCCTACTCATCCGTCGGCATGCCGCTGGGCTATAACCATTGGTCCTTTGGTAAGCAGTTTCTCTCTGTTGAGCAGGGTTATAAGCGCGGACAGATGGGGCTGGCTTATGAGCTGGTGATTAACTCGGATCCCTGTATCGCTTATCTGATGGAAGAAAACACCATGACCATGCAGGCTCTGGTGATTGCTCACGCCTGTTACGGCCATAACTCCTTCTTTAAAGGAAACTACCTTTTCCGTACCTGGACCGACGCCAGCTCCATTGTTGATTATCTTCTGTTCGCTAAGAAGTACATCAGTCAGTGCGAAGAGCGCTACGGTGTCGAGGAAGTGGAAACCCTGTTGGATGCCTGTCACGCCCTGCAGAACTATGGGGTTGATCGCTATAAAAGGCCGTCTCCGATCTCTGCAGAGGAGGAGCAAAGACGCCAGTCTGAGCGTGAAGAGTATCTGCAGCAACAGGTGAATCGCCTCTGGAGTACGATTCCGCAGATGAATCACGATGAGGATGATGAACGTAATAATCGGGCAAGATACCCCGCAGAGCCGCAGGAAAACCTGCTCTACTTTATTGAGAAAAATGCGCCTTTACTTGAACCCTGGCAGCGGGAAGTCGTGCGTATTGTGCGCAAGATTGCGCAGTATTTTTATCCACAGCGCCAGACTCAGGTGATGAACGAAGGCTGGGCGACGTTCTGGCACTACACCATTATGAACCGCCTTTATGATGAAGGGCTGGTGACCGAAGGCTTTATGCTGGAGTTTCTGCAGTCTCACACCAGCGTGGTCTATCAGCCGCCATACAACAGTCCTTACTACAGCGGTATCAATCCATACACCCTGGGATTCTCTATCTTTACGGATCTGAAACGTATTTGTCAGGAGCCTACAGATGAAGACAAAGTCTGGTTCCCTGATATTGCCGGCAGTGACTGGCTGGATACGCTGCACTTTGCCATGAAGAACTTCAAAGATGAGAGTTTTATTCTGCAGTTCCTGTCACCGAAGGTGATGCGTGATCTTAAACTGTTTTCCATTGTCGATGATGATCAGGATTCAGAACTGGAGATTGCGGCGATTCATAATGACGCCGGTTATCGCAAACTCAGGGAGCAGTTGGCAGCTCAATATAATCTGGGGGATAGGGAGCCGAATATTCAGGTTTATGAAGCGGACATCAGGGGAGACCGATCTCTGATGCTGCATCACTATGCGTACAACCGCAGGCCCTTGGATGATTCTGCTCAGGACGTTATGCGGCACCTGCATTTTCTGTGGGGGTTCCCTGTCCACCTGAAATCCATTTCAGATGGAGAAGAAACGAAAACACTGCACTGGCCGGTTGAAGATGATTCAGATGCGTCGGCAGCTTAGCGGACTGGTTTTGCCCGGCAATGTTTTGGTCATCTGCTTGACGATATTCCGGGCGTCAGACCTTCTTAACCCAGGCCTGGCACCAGCCTTCCGGTGCAACGCTGTTGGAGGAAAAGAGTACGCAGCCATTATCTAACGGATTAAAAAGCTGGCAGTTCGCGCAGACCTGCCCTTTTTGGTACTTGGGATGTTTTACCCGGCTGACATCGCTTTTGTAGTGCAGCGCTTTGGCTTCAGCGGCACGTTCCGATAACAGAGGAAAAGCCGCCTGTACCTTCTGACTGAGAAACGGGATAGCGGGCAGCGTGGCGGCCATCATCAGGAATTTGCGACGACTAATATGCATGTTTAAGTCTCCTAAACGACAAAGGGCCCGGCACAGGCCGGACCCTTTTAGTGAACTGGCTAAAACTTACAGAGAACTGAAGTATGCCGCCAGGTCAGCAATATCCTGATCGCTCAGGTTAGCAGCCTGAGGGGACATCAGAGCAGCTGTTGGACCACCGCGCTGACCTGCTTTGTATGCTTTCAGAGCGTTTTCCAGATACTGGGCTTTCTGGCCTGCAAGGTTAGGGTACATAGGTACCATGCTTACGCCGTTAGCACCGTGGCAAGCTGCACATGCCGCTGCTTTTGATTTTCCTGCCGCTGCATCGCCAGCAGCCATAACAGAACCGGAAGCAGTCATCGCAACGATACCCGCAACAGCTAATAGTTTTTTCATAGGATTCACCTTAGGTCTTTTTATCATCAAGCTATTTTTAAAATGATCACCGATCGCTCTTATTCTTATACGAAAAAAAGCGCCCGGTAGTTGTAAACCATGCACGTGATCAAATCAGAAGGGATCTGACCCCGCATTGGCGCAAATCATATTTGTCCTAAGAATACTCCCTTTCAGGGATAAAAAAAGGCGGTCATAAGTCTTATGCCGCCTTTTGTGTCTTTTTGCTGATGATCAGATCTTATTTACGGTGTTTGAGCCGGACGAAATAAGCGTGGCTTTTGCATGTGCTGGCGCGAGATCCAGTCACCGGGCATCTCTTCACCGGTCGTTCCCAAATGGTAGCTCTGTAAGCCGTCCGGCTGAATGTAGTAACGGATGGTGCCGGTTTTATCCAGGTGGTACTGCTCGATAAAGTACACAGGCTCAACATGGATCGTTTCATACATCTCAAAGCGGTAGCGGTTCAGAATATCACCATCGCTGCTTACCATCAGTTCACCGGTTGTGCTGTCTTTGTACTCTTTCTTCAGCTGGATAATGGCCTGAGTGCCTTTTTCACTTTGCTGATCAAACAGGTAGCGGATTCCCAGAGCGGCTGATGGCTGATCGATAAACAGTGTCTGGAAGTTCTGAGTAAGAAACGGAGCGGCTTCACTACGGGCTGAGATGTGGTTTACATCGGCCATGTCCGGCTCAACGCTGTAGCGGAAGTTGCCAAAGAAAAGCTCATAATGGTTTTTGCCAGCTTCGTAGTTAATCAGAACTTCTTTCAGTTCTGTACCCGGCAGTGTGCGCAGGATAAAGCTGTCCGGATGTGCTGACACCAGGCTGCCGTCGTCTGATTCGGTAAACAGTGGGCGGTAGACCAGCTCCTGAGGACCTGAGACATAAGCGCGAACCAGCAGAGACTGACCTTCGCCAATCGGATTGAAAACCCGTTCGATAGTGGCGCGGTTTGGGTTAAGTTGTTCGGTAAGCAGCAGTCGGAAGTGTTGCAGAGCATCGTCGGTTCCTTCCGAATTACCGGCAGCAAAACTCGTCTGTTGGTGAACAGAAAGCGTGATGAAAAGAGTGATGCTTAAGACGTATTTAATAAGTGACATTTTCGCTGACAGGCTGATGCAGTTAAGTGGTTAAGTAGATTGACTGTACCCCTTATATAAGCGGTAATCTAGCGGTAATTGGTGCTTTTTGATGATGAACGGTTGCTAAGTGTCAATTGTGTTTATTTATGTCAAAACTTTGAAATAGCGGTATTTTTTAATCAGGTTTTGCAGTGTTAGCAGACCACTTTTGAGTCGTGTTCTGCTTAAGGAGTTCGTTATGCATATTGAGTTTCATGGTGCTGCGCAAGAAGTTACCGGCTCCTGTCATCTGGTTCAGGTTGGGCGATATAAAATTCTGCTGGATTGCGGCTTAATTCAGGGAGGCAAGTATGGAGAACAACGTAACGCTGAACCCTTCACTTTCGATCCGAAACAGATTGATGCGGTGGTATTAAGTCACTCCCATCTGGATCACTGCGGACGGATCCCCTTGCTGGTGAAGCGGGGCTTTACCGGGCCGGTTTACACTCAGAAAGTCTGCCGTGAGATGTGCGGCATTATGTTTCGTGATGCGGCGAATATTTACGATCACGATGCCCGTACGCTTAATCGGAAGCGTGCCCGTAAGCATCTGCCACCTGTGGAGCCTCTTTATACGGCTGCGGATGCTGAAAAAGCCCTTAAGCGTTTTCAGCCGATGGATTACGACGTTGAAGATGAGATTTTGCCGGGCATCCGGATTCGTTTTAAAGATGCCGGGCATATTATCGGGTCATCGATAGTTGAGCTTTGGCTGGAGGAAGGAAAGCATCAGCGCAAAGTGGTCTTTACCGGTGACCTGGGGCACAGCGAAGCGCCTATTTTGAGAAACCCGACCTCGATTCATAATGCCGATGTGGTGCTGATGGAAAGTACTTACGGTGGTCGCTGTCACCGTCCATGGCAGGAAAGTATGGATGAGATGGGGGCGATTCTGAATGAAGCCGCGCAATCGAAAGGTAATATTCTGATTCCGTCATTTGCAGTTGGCCGTACTCAGGAGCTGCTCTATCTGTTCAGTGAGTATTTTGAAGAATGGAACCTTGGGCGCTGGCAGATATTTCTCGACAGCCCGATGGCGATTGAAGCCACTGAGGTTTATCTGAATCATTGCGAGCTTTATAACAAAGAAGCTAAGCAGAAAGTGCTTCACAATCAGGCACTGGATAGCCTGCCGAACCTGAGACTGACCAAAACCCCTGAAGAATCCATGGCGCTGAACCGGATTACATCGGGTGCGATTATTATTGCCGGTAGCGGCATGTGTGAAGGTGGTCGTATTCGCCATCATTTCAAATATCAGCTGTGGAAACGAAATACCAAAGTGCTTATGGTCGGTTTTCAGGCGAAAGGTACGCTGGGGCGTCAGTTGGTTGAAGGCGCTGAAAGTGTCAAACTTTGGGGCGAAACCGTGTCCGTCGGAGCCAGTGTTCATACTGTCGGTGGTTTCTCGGCTCATGCCGATCAGGAAGGGCTGATCGGCTGGCTGCAGCATTTCAAAAAACAACCCAAACTGATCCTTGTGCACGGTGAGACCGGTGCTCAGGCCGCTCTGCAGGAGGAAGTCGAGAAGCGACTGGGATATCGACCGGATATCGCTCAACAGGAGCAGATTCTCGATCTGATTCATATGGAATATCGTTCGGCATCGTGAGCCGGTCAGACTAAAATACTGCAACAAGTGCCAGACCTGATGGATAGAAACAGGTTTGGCATTTTTTTAACCTCTACTTTTTAATCCAATATAGGGAAAGCGTGTGCGTTCAATACCTGTTGTTTTTGCGTTGGTGCTGGCGATTCTGGGAAGTACAGCCTGGTATTTTCTGGAGCAGAACTCTCGGAATGGTTTTATCTACGGCGGAATGCCGGAGCGAATGGAATCCGGTTGGCAGCATTGGTATCGGGTATTAAGAAATGAAGGTTTTATGGTGGGTTATTCAGATCTGCGTATGAACCCGCTCTGGGCAACCTACTGGCTTCAGGAGATCTCGGATGAACAAAAGAATCAGCGTTACAAACGCCCCGGGCAGTTCAGTGAAGATTGGCGGACCGTATGGCGGGTTGAGCACAGAGATTACACCCGAACCGGCTATGATCGTGGCCACTTAGCGCCGAACTACGCAATTTCCAGACTGTATGGCCGGGAAGCTCAGCTAGAAACCTTTCTGATGACCAATATTGTGCCGCAAAAACCGGATCTGAATCGTAAGGTCTGGCAACGGTTGGAAGAAGCAGCAGTTGATCATTTTACGCAACAGTTCAGCCGGATCGCTGTGGTCACAGGCCCTGTCTTTGATCAGGACATTGAGCGCTTAGACAGTTGGGTAGAAGTACCGGATGCCTTTTATAAGATCTTTGTGGGTTTTGATGGTCAGGGACAACCAAAAAGTATGCTGGCTTTTCTGATGCCGCAAAATGTTCGGGGCAGTGAGCCATTAACCAAGTTTGTGGTCAGTGTTGATCAGATAGAAGAAGCCACCGGTTTCGATTTCTTTAATCAGCTGCCGGATAATCTGGAAGTTAAGCTGGAAGCGATGCGGGATGGTTCGCCGTGGCGTCTGAATGATGTCGCCCGCAAGCCTTCGCGTTATTAGCAGGGGCGCGTTATCAACAACAAGGTTAATCACCAGGGCCTGATGGGATGCTGCCGGATGGCCTTGTTCGTGTGGTTTTGATAAAGGGCTTATCGTGATGTTGTTGCAGGGATTGTCGTCAACGGGCTGATGAGGCATCGGAGAAGATAAATACAAACCCCAGAAACGAAAAAATCCCTTAACGGGATTATTTTCATCAGGCTTGTATTGTTTTGCTTGCGTTGGGAATGGTGCCCAGAAGAGGACTTGAACCTCCACGGCCATACGGCCACTAGCACCTGAAGCTAGCGTGTCTACCAATTCCACCACCTGGGCGCAACGCACAGGCAAAACATAAAGTTGTTCAGAACAACCTAGTTGTCACATCAACCGCTTAATCTGCCTAAGATTAAGAGTTGGTGCCCAGAAGAGGACTTGAACCTCCACGGCCATACGGCCACTAGCACCTGAAGCTAGCGTGTCTACCAATTCCACCACCTGGGCTGGACAACTGGAGGCGTATTATAAGGACGTTTTTTTGATGTGCAAGAGTTTTTTGCAGAAAAAACAGTGAAAAAGGTAAATTTCTTCGCCATGCCGTATAATCAGTGTTACTTTGGTGATGAAATGAAAATAGACGACAAATAAAGAAGATATAGATTGATAAAAAAGGCAAATAATATGACACGCTGGTCAGTGAATCAGGATCCCCAGGCCGAAAGTGAAGCCAAAAAATATGATAACCCGGTTCCAAGCCGCGAGTTTATTATGGAATGGCTGGAAAACTACGGGCGTCCTCTGACCCACATGCAGCTTTGTGAGCGCATGGGGCTGACCAGTGAAAACGATATTGAAGCACTTCGTCGCCGGTTAAAGGCGATGGAGCGTGATGGTCAGCTGTTGAGTAACCGCAAGGGTGCTTACGGACTGATCTCAAAAATGCAGCTGGTTAAAGGACGTATTGAAGCCCACGCGGATGGCTTTGGTTTTATGGTGCCGGATGATGGCGGTGAAGATCTTTTTCTGTCCAACTTTCAGATGAAGACGGTTTATCACGGCGATCTGGCGCTGGCACGGGTTGTAGGCGTTGATCGCCGCGGCCGTAAAGAAGGTGCTGTGGTTGAAGTGCTGCAGCACAACACCCACGAAATTGTTGGACGGTATGTTGTTGAGCGCAATGGTATCGGCTATGTCCGTCCGGACAATCCTAAGTTACACCACGATGTTCTGATTCCACCGGGCCAGAGTGCTGGCGCGGAAGATGGTCAGGTGGTTTGTGCTGAAGTCACTCAGCAGCCTGCCCGTCGTGCCCATGTGCAGGGGCTGATCAAAGAAGTGCTGGGCGATGAAATGGCCCCGGGAATGGAAATTGATATCGCCATTCGCAAACATAATCTGCCAAATGAGTTTCCTGAAGAGGTGCTGGATCAGATTCGGGATATGTCCGATCAGGTACAGGATGCGGACAAGCTGGATCGTGTCGATCTGCGTCACCTTCCTTTCGTCACGATTGATGGCGAAGATGCCAAAGACTTTGATGATGCGGTCTATTGCGAGCAGAAACGCAGCGGCAACTGGAAACTGTTTGTCGCCATCGCAGATGTCTCGCATTACGTTGGCGTTAATACACCCTTGGATCATGAGGCGCACCGGCGCGGCAACTCGGTTTATTTCCCGGGTCAGGTTGTACCTATGCTGCCGGAGCTGCTGTCTAACGGCCTTTGTTCCCTGAATCCTCACGTGGATCGTCTGGTGATGGTCTGCGAGATGAGTATCAGCGCCAAGGGTGAGATCAGTCGCTATCGTTTCTGCGAAGGTATTATTAAGTCGCAGGCTCGTCTGACCTATACCCAGGTGGGTGCGCTGCTGGAAGATCCTGAGTTACCGGATGCTGCTATTTTTAAAGAGAAATACAGCGATCTGGTTCACCCGGTTGAAACCCTGTACGGGCTTTATAAGCAGTTGCGTGCTGCCCGTGATGTGCGTGGTGCGATCGATTTTGAAACGGTTGAAACCCGTATTGTCTTTGATGAGAACCGCAAGATTGAGCGCATCGTGCCGGTTGTACGTAACGAAGCGCATAAGCTGATTGAAGAGTGCATGCTCTGTGCAAACGTGGCGTCTGCGCGTTTGCTGGAAAAATATAAGGTGCCGGGGCTGTTCCGTGTCCATAAAGGCCCGAAAGAGCAGCGTCTTGAGAAACTTAAGTCTTTCCTTGGTGAGCTGGGCTTTGAGCTTGGCGGTGGCATGAAGCCAACCCCTGAAGATTATCAGGAGGTGCTGCAAGCCATTGGCGATCGTCCGGATGCCGGTAACATCCAGACTATGTTGCTGCAGTCGTTATCCCAGGCGGTGTATACGCCGGAAAACGAAGGTCACTTTGGTCTGAACTATAAAGCGTATACTCACTTCACCTCGCCGATTCGTCGTTATCCGGATCTGCTGCTGCACCGTGCTATTCGTGCGCTGATTCGCAGCAATCTGACCGGTAGTCATCTGCAGCGTTGTGAAACCACACCGACAGAGCCCCGTGAAAAGTGGCTGCCTTACAACGAAGCTCAGATGATTGAGCTGGGTGAGCATTGCTCCATGACGGAACGTCGTGCCGATGATGCGACCTATGATGTGCTGGCGTGGCTTAAGTGCGAATACACGGCAGGTCATGTGGGTGAAAGCTTTACCGGTAAGGTAACCGGTGTGACAGGCTTTGGTCTGTTTGTCCGTCTGGATGAGATCTATGTTGAAGGGCTGGTGCATATTACTGGCCTGCCATCGGACTACTATCAGTTTGATCCGCTAACACAGCGTTTGCGCGGAGAGCGTAGCGGACGTGTTTACGGCATGAACGATGAACTGACGGTGATCGTGGCCCGTGTTGATCTGGATGAGCGCAAGATAGACTTTGAGCTGGATACCAGTCAGCCCGACAACTCCGTAGGGCGTAAACGTAAACCGCGTAAGCGCAATCTGACGGATGCTGAGGCTCGTCTTGCTAAAGTGGTTGCTTCAAATGATTCAGGAGCTCATCCAAATCAAAAAAGCGATCAGGGCGATGGTTCCGGTAAGCCAAAGCACAAAGGCGGCAGAAAGAAAAAGCTGAAGCCAGCCGAAAAAGGGCGTGCGGGGCTGAATGATGCTCCCAAGAGAAAGCGACCTAAGAAAAAGAAAGCTAAAAAAGATTAAGAGTCTGGCGATAGCAAAGGGAGGATAACTCTTCCCGCTAAGCCATCTTAAGATCGACCCGGCAGGGCTCTTTAATCAGAGCCCTGTTTCCGTATCAGGCCGTGTATAGCCGGTGCAAATAGATAGCGCAGCATCAGGCTGCCAGAAACTGTAATCAGGTACGTCAGTGAAACAGCACAGAAATGAACGCCCTCAGAATGGCGGCGGTAAAAAGCCACAAGGCAGAAGAAAAGCACCTAAGAAGCCGTCCGTTGAAGCCGTTTTCGGTATCCATGCGGTCACCAGCTTGCTGGAGCGTCAGCCTGAGCAGGTGATCAGCCTGCATCTGATGAAAAGCCGCGAAGATGAGAAGCTGAATAAAATCGTTCAGCTGGCATCACAGATCGGTCTTCGGCAGGAGTTCATGGAGCGAGATGCGCTGGATGAGATGACCGGCGGTCTGGTTCATCAGGGCGTCGTTGCGGTATGTAAGCCACTGAAAACCTACGGTGAGCAGTGGTTGTTTGACAAGCTGGCGGAGAAAACGTCGCCCTTGCTGCTGGTGCTTGATGGTGTCACTGATCCGCATAATCTGGGAGCGGTTCTGCGTACCGCCGATGCGGCAGGTGCTGATGCGGTCATCGTGCCGAAAGATAAGTCGGCCACGCTGAATGCCACCGTACGTAAAGTTGCCTGTGGTGCGGCAGAAGTGATGCCGGTCGTTAGTGTGACCAATCTGTCCCGTTGCCTTGATGAGCTGAAGCAGCATGGTGTCTGGGTGATGGGTACGGCGGGTGAGGCAGATCAGGGGTTGTATGAAACCGACCTGACCGGTCCTGTGGCACTGGTGATGGGGGCGGAAGGCAAGGGTATGCGCCGTCTGACCCGCGAACACTGTGATCTGTTGGTTAACCTGCCGATGGCGGGTGAAGTCAGCAGTCTGAATGTTTCTGTTGCCACTGGCGTGTGTCTCTATGAGGCCGTTCGCCAGCGACAGCTGAAAGCCTGATATTCTCCTGCATCTCTACTTTTTAGAGGTGTTTCGGGCGAATTGTCTTGCGTCAAGAGAGCGGGGTCTGTAAGATCTCGCGGTTGTTTTTAAACAACGTTTCTTTCCACTCCTTGCTTTTCTGGGGAACAAACCCTTTGAGAAGCTGTAAAACCGTAAGGAGCTATAATGCGTCATTACGAAGTTGTGTTCATGGTTCACCCGGACCAGAGCGAACAGGTTCCAGCAATGATCGAGCGTTACACCAGCCTGGTACAGGACAATGGTGGTGCTGTTCATCGCATGGAAGATTGGGGTCGTCGTCACCTGGCATACCCAATTAACAAGATTCACAAAGCTCACTATGTTCTGATGAACGTAGAAACAACTAGCGAAGTTGTTGACGAGCTGACTGAGATCTTCCGTTACAACGATGCGATCATCCGTAACCTGGTTGTTCGTACTAAAAATGCTGTAACTGAAGCGTCTCCGGTAAAAGCAGAAGCCTCTCGTGAAGATCGTCGTGACGATCGTAAACCAGAGCGTGCTCCGGAAGCCCAGGCTGAATCTAAAGAAGAAGCGGCTCCAGCTGCTGACTCTGCAGAGTAATTTTTAACAGACTTATTGGGAGTATATTCCATGGCACGTTTTTTCCGTCGTCGTAAGTTCTGCCGTTTCACCGCTGAAGGTGTAGATCAGATCGATTATAAAGACATCGAAACTCTGAAAAGCTACATCACTGAAACTGGCAAGATCGTTCCAAGCCGTATCACAGGTACTAAAGCACGTTATCAGCGTCAGCTGGCTACCGCTATCAAGCGCGCCCGCTACCTGGCTCTGCTGCCGTACACTGACGGTCACCAGTAAGATTTAAAACGATATAAGGCAGGTGCATGCGTTTTATCGCAGAATATGCACTAAAATCGCGGACTAACGCGATTATCGCAACAGCGTTAAGTGCAGCCGTTCCATTCTTATTCTGGATTGCTGCCGCTGTTGTCAGTGTGGTTACCCTTAGAAAGGGTGGCAAAGATGGCAGCCAGGTGATGCTTTGGGGCTCACTGCCTGCACTCTTTTGGTTTGCTCAGGGTGATCTTACCCCTGCGTTCGTGATTATTGGTGCCTTTATTATGGCGCTGGTGCTGAGACAAAGTGTCAGCTGGTCACGAACCCTGTTGGTAAGCGCCGGTATTGGAGCTGTAACCGCGAGTACCGTCCAGTGGCTTCCACCGGAATTGATGATCGAACTTGCTCAGGCAAGCCGGGAAATGATTCTGAGTGAGGCTGAGCTGGCAGAACGCTCCGGTGTAGAGCTTGATCAGTTTCTGATCGGACTCTTCTCTGGTGTGATTTCGGCGGTGCACGCGTTAATGATGACGGGCAGTCTTATGCTGGCCCGTTTCTGGCAAGCTGGCCTGTATAATCCGGGTGGTTTCCAGAAAGAGTTTCATCAGCTTCGGCTTCCGGTCTGGGCAGGTTTGGTTTTGGGTACGCTGGTTGTCTTTGGTGTGGGTATTACCCCCGAAGCGATCAAGTGGATTCCATCACTGACGCTACCACTGGTTTTCGCCTGTATCGCTTTAGTACACGCTGTTGTAGCGATCAAACAACTGAGTTCGTACTGGCTGACAGCCTTCTATTTTGTGCTGTTTTTCGCCGGACACTCACTGTACGTATTGATGATTTTTGTGGCGCTGCTCGATAGCAGTCTGAATTTCCGTCAGAAGCTGACGAAGTCTTCAGACAGCGACGCGCCATAAAAGAGAAAGAGGTTAACGAGATGGAAGTTATTCTGCTCGAAAAAGTAGGCAAACTGGGTGGCTTAGGCGACAAAGTAACCGTTAAGCCTGGTTATGGCCGCAACTTCCTGTTGCCATACGGCAAAGCTGTAGTAGCAACAGAAGCAAACATTGCTGAATTCGAAACCCGCCGTGCTGAGCTTGAAGCTCAGGCTGCAGAGATCAAAGCTGAAGCAGAAGCTCGTGCAGCTGCTCTGGGTGAGATCGAACTGTCTATCGGCGCTAAAGCTGGTGACGAAGGTAAGCTGTTCGGTTCTATCGGTACCCGTGACCTGGCTGAAGCAATCAGCGCTGCAGGTATCGACGTACTGAAAAGCGAAGTTCGCCTGCCAGAAGGCCCGATTCGCACCGTTGGTGAATTCGACGTTGCAATCCAGCTGCACAGCGATGTTATGACTTCAGTTCGCGTTATCGTGACCGCTGAAGACTAAGATCTGCTGATCAGTTATAAAAGGCACTTTGGGATTATCCCAAGTGCCTTTTTTTGTCTCTGTGCGCTGCCCCTCGCGCGTTACAGAGGGCTGATTAAGACCGTATTGAGCTGTTATTGATACGTTCCTGATGAGCTGAGGGACAGCCCGTAACTCCCTCTTATTGCCATCTTTACGGGTCTCTTTTTTCAGATACACTTATCTGCTCACGATTTTATCCACACCCGCTTTTGCCCAGGAGAAGCTCAGGTTTATGGCTGAACGAACTGATACCGACAAGCAAACTGAAGCCCTGAAAATTCCCCCTTATTCCCTTGAGGCCGAACGCTCCGTGCTCGGCGGTCTCCTGTTGGATAACGAAGCCTGGGATGCGGTTGCTGAACGCATCAGTGCGCACGACTTTTATCGCCGTGACCACAAAATCATCTTTAACGCGATGATGGAACTGGCTGAGAGAGCACAGCCCTTTGATGTGATTACCATTTCAGAAATGCTCGATGACCGTAAAGAGCTGGATCAGGTGGGTGGCCTTGCCTATTTGGCGGAAGTGGCCCGTAACACGCCGTCTGCCAGTAATATTTCAGCCTACGCCACCATCGTGCAGGAACGCTCTACGCTGCGTCAGATGATTCATGCCGCGAATAAAATTGCAGAAAGCGCCTACGATACAGAAGGTCGTACCTCGGATGAGCTGCTGAATGAAGCGGAGCAGCTGGTGTTTTCTATTGCGGAGAACCGGCCAAAAGTGGGCGGCCCGGAAGGGGTTGTCTCTATTCTCCAGAAAACGGTTGATAAGATTGATGAGCTTTACCGTCTGGACTCTTCCATGACGGGTATCGCGACAGGGTTCAGTGATCTTGACGGCATGACATCAGGCCTGCAGCCCTCCGACCTGGTGATTGTGGCGGGACGTCCATCGATGGGTAAAACCACCTTTGCGATGAATATCGTGGAGAACGTAACCCTGACGCAGGACAAGCCGGTTGTCGTGTTCAGTATGGAGATGCCGAGTGACTCTCTGATGCTGCGTATGCTCTCTTCTCTGGGGCGAATAGATCAGACAAAGGTGCGTACCGGTAAGCTGGACGATGACGATTGGCCGCGCCTGATGTCCGCCGTTAACCTGTTAGAACAGAAGAAGCTCTTTATTGATGATACTGCCGGTCTGAGCCCCAGTGAGATGCGCTCACGGGTTCGTCGTCTGCATCGTGAAAACGGCGATATCGGTTTGGTGATGATCGATTACCTTCAGCTGATGCGGGTGCCGGGTCTGTCAGATAACCGTACCGGTGAGATCTCGGAGATCTCCCGATCTCTGAAAGCACTGGCAAAAGAGTTCAACTGCCCTGTGATCGCTCTGTCGCAGCTTAACCGTAGCTTGGAGCAGCGTCCCAATAAGCGACCTGTGATGTCGGATCTGCGTGAATCCGGTGCGATCGAGCAGGATGCCGACGTGATCGCCTTTATCTATCGTGATGAGGTCTATAACAAGGATGATGAGGCGAACAAAGGTATCGCAGAAGTGATTATCGGCAAGCAGCGTAACGGTCCTATTGGTAGCGTTAAGCTGGCGTTCCGTGGTCAGTTTACCCGCTTTGAAGATCTGGCTCCTGAGCACTATGCCCAGTACGTTGAAGCGATGGGTGGCGAAGAGTAGGCCTCAGGCATTCCCGCTATTGCTTCAATAACAACCGATGCCTGTGGTGCTGTCTTCAGCACAGCAGGCATTGCGAACGACGACGGTCATAATGAGCCGTCAGTACCTGCAGTGTCTCCACCGCGTCAGATACCCCCAGTAATTCAGAGCGATAGTCTGCGGTATAGAAGAGCATCAGCTGATCTGACTCGTCTACACTGTCCGGCTTGACCAGATAGCCGCTAAAAGCTGTACCAAAGATCCCCTCAAAAGGCGGAAGCGTCGCCGGAGAATCCTGCTCTCTGAGCTGTTGAGCATCAGCCTCGCGCAGCGCTAACGCCGGTGTGGTCAGTGGCTTTTCAATAAACCGTGTAGCCCGCTCTTCCAGACTCTCTTCATTGGCAAAATAACCCAGCATAAGACTCTGGTCCGTGTGCTCAGAAAGCCAGAAAAGAGCCAACCGCTGCGATGCGTCGGAGAAAGCGGCAAGCTCGCCGGATTCGCCCTGAGGGCCTGCGACTGAAAACCCCTTTCGGAAAACTAAAGTGAACGGCTCTGACATGTTTAGCTCCTGCTTAAGTATAAGTAGGAGCTTATCTTGCGGTGCGGGTTCTGTCAGGCTACTTTTTAAAGGTTGCTGTCATTTCGGTTGGCAGCTTGCCTGTGTCTGAGGTCATTAAATCTGACGACGTCGCTCAGCAAGTAGTCCTACGACCAGAAAAAGCAGTACCACTGCAGGTGCCAGATAGAGGCTCGGTATGCGGCTGATCAGGTCCTCCAGTACGGGAGTGGCATAAACTGTCAGAGCGCCATAACCAAAAGCACACAGCACAACAAAACCCACAAGCCGAACCAGATAAGGGTATGGGCGCAGCTGCTTTTTCACAGCCCGGTTGATTTCGTCACCGTATACAACCAGCAAAGTAGCGATCAGAGCCAGGGCGATATTATCGCTGTGGGGACGAATCCAGTCGGCGAGTGCAAAAAGAACTTCGCGAAACAGTTCCATAGGTTTTATTCCTTGCTTGGGACCAAAAACGCTAGTTTACCCATTGGTTTTTGAACCACCAGTTAAAAAAGTAATTGGCCTTGTCTCTTTGTAACTTGTCTCCTGAGAAATAAGGCCTATAATCCTTCGCCTTTCGCTCAGGTGAACAGGTTTATAGTCTGGTTCTGGCTCTAGGCATCTGGCTTAAAAAAATGGCTTAAACATATCGCTTAAATATTTTGGTTTCATACATATAGAGGAGCATTCATGGCTGGTAACTTCCGTCCCGGAGCACGCCGACAACGCGCACCTAAACTGCAAGGTAAGGGAAAACTGGAATCTGTTGTTACGGAAGGACCGTTTCAGGAATGGCTTGGAATGCCGGAGCTATATCGTCATGCATTAATTGTGGATGGCGTTACTTATTCTTATCAGACTGAAGACCCTGAGCTGTCAGTCAGTGAAGGCGATATTGTTGTCTTCCGTTATAAAGAAAACAAACAGGGTAACTGGATTGATCGTAACTCTCTGGGGGTCTGGATCGACCCGGCGACTTACAACCAGTAAGTGCTCTGGCAGGTCAGAATGATCTGAATACACCATAAAGGCAGGTGCGCTGAACATAGCTCACCTGCCTTTATGCGTTCTGCCCCCTGTCTTCAGGGATTTGAGGCGTACGGGATCAGGAGATCACCCCGCGCGCCTGTCGCCATGGGCTTGGCGCGTAGGTGCCCAGAATACGGATATCGGTCGCAAAAAAGGCCAGCTCTTCTAACGCATTGATCATGCCCTGCTCGGACTGGTGAGCTTCAACATCCATATAAAAAGAGGTCGCCTGAAAGCTGCCGGTGTCCATATAGCTTTCCAGTTTCACCATATTGATGCCGTTGGTGGCAAAACCACCCATCGCTTTATAGAGCGCAGCAGGCAGGTTACGAACCCGGAACATCAGCGAGGTCAGATACTTCTGGCCCGGACGATACTCCGGCATTTCAGCCTCGCGGGACAGGATGATAAAGCGGGTGGTATTTCCATCATGATCCTGAAAATTGTCTTTCAGAATGTCCATGCCATAGAGTTCAGCGGCAAGAGAGGATGCGATCGCCGCCCGGCTGGTGTCCTGCAGTTGCATTATCTCATGGGCGGCACCTGCGGTATCGGACTTAACATCCGTCTCCAACCCCAGTTTCATAATATTGTTATCACACTGTGCTAAAGCTTGTGGGTGGGAGCAAACGGTTCTGATCTGATCCAGGCTGCAGCCCTTAAGTGCAATAAGACAGTGGTTGATGCTTTCAAAATGCTCGCCAATAATCGAGAGATGCGTTTTGGGCAGCTGACGATAGATCTCCTCAACACGGCCGGCGGTTGAGTTTTCAATCGGAATCATGGCCAGTGCAGCATCCCCTTTTTCTACGGTTTGCATCGCTTCGGTAAAGGTTGCACAGGGCACCGGAGAAAACTGTGGGCGGGCATTGCGGCAGGCCAGATGAGAGTATGCGCCCAGGTGCCCCTGGAAGGCGATAACCTGTTCAGGAGTTGTTGAGGATGTTTTGATTTCAGACACTGACATTTTCCTGTGAAAGCCGTAGGTTAGATTATGTACAAATAGAGCCAGTCATGGCATTTTGAACCGATTGCCATTGCCCTATAAAGAAATAGAAAAAATATATGT
Organism: Oceanospirillum sp.; assembly: GCA_048264105.1. Classification (GTDB taxonomy): domain Bacteria; phylum Pseudomonadota; class Gammaproteobacteria; order Pseudomonadales; family Halomonadaceae; genus Oceanospirillum. The sequence goes on along the minus strand of JBLXDJ010000003.1, from coordinate 148,944 downwards.
TATTATTTGACCTTGAGTGAAGATTTTTTCTCCGAAAAGTCATACAAAGCTCAGCTGTCATTTAAAACTAACTAGAATTAAAAAAATAGCGCTTAAAAGGCGGAGAGCATAATGAGTCAGACTTCCCCGGGAACCTCCATCCAGACCAAAATTACAGTCGCATTACTTTTGGTTTTTGTTTTGGTGCTTGCGGTGTCCATGGTCTTCAGTGTCCGTAATGAACGGGCAATGGTTGAGGAAGTGATCCTGCAGCATACGCAGGATACTGCCGATTCCTATTTTGATGCCCTGAACATCATGATGATTACCGGCACCCTCGCGAACCGAGATATTTTGCGTGAGAAGGTGATGAGCCAACCCGATGTTGTTGATGCCCGAGTCATTAGGGGTGAGGCGATCACCAAGTTCTTTGGTGCGGGTCGCCCTGAAGAGAAAGCATCCGATGATCTTGATCGCCGGGCTTTAGGCGGAGAAAAGATTACTCATATCAGTGAAGGTGATGAGGGGCGTGTGTTAACGGTCCTGAACCCTGTTCGTGCCAGTAAAGATTATCGTGGCACCAACTGCCTGATGTGTCATGTGGTTGAAGAGGGAACGGTTCTGGGTGCAGTTCGTGTCAGCTACTCACTGGAAACCCTGGATAATCATATTACGGCTAACCTGTGGCGTCTTGGGGCGACTCAGGTTGTGCTCTTTTTTGCCGGCTTTATGGTCATTCTTTATCTGTTACGCCGCCTGATTGTTACGCCATTAAACCGCGTGCGCAGTGTGATGCAGCAGGTTGAACAGCAATCTGATCTGGCCATTGAAGTACGGGATGTGCAAAGCAATGATGAGATTGGTGCTCTGGCTACGGCCTTCAACAATATGCTGGGACGTTTCCGTGGCAGTATGCAGCAGGTTTCCGGTACCACTCATCAGCTGAAAGAAGCTGCTGAGCGTATTTCTAAGGTGTCAGAGGGTACGGTCGCTGCGGTAAGAAGCCAGCAGGCAGGCACTGATACTGTTGTCACGGCGATGCAGCAGGTTGAAAGCAATGCTCATGAGGTTAAGGCGTACGCAGAAAGTGCTTCCGACGCCTCGGCCAGCGCTAATGAACAGGCTAAAATCGGTACTGCGCTGACCGGTACGGCAATCTCGGCGATCAGTCGACTGACCGGTGAGATTGAACAGGCGGCCAGTGTTATCAGCAAAGTGGGTAACTACAGTAACGAAGTTGGTACGGTTCTGGATGTGATCACCTCGATTGCTGAGCAAACCAATCTGCTGGCACTTAATGCTGCGATTGAAGCTGCCCGTGCCGGTGAAGCCGGACGTGGGTTTGCCGTGGTTGCAGATGAAGTTCGTTCGTTAGCGACCCGTACCCATGAGTCAACTCAGGAAGTGCATCAGACCATTGAGCAGCTTCAGCAGGAAGTAGCCGAGGCTGTAGAGGTGATGCAGAGTGCTCAGGAAAGTACGCATACCAGTGTCAGTGAAGTTGAGAAAGTGTCCGCTTCCCTTCAGGAGATCGCTGAAGCGGTGGCCGGTATCAACACGCTTAACGGCCAGATGACGGTATCAGCTCAACAGCAGGAAAGCGCATCAGCCGAAGTGAACCGTAGTGTTCAGGAGATTGGTGCGATAGCCGAGCAGACTTCGACGGAAGCTAACGAAGGTGTCGCGGTTAGCGAAAGCCTGCTTAAACTGGCGGTTGATCTGGAAAAAATGGTCGATCAGTTTAAGTTGCGCTAGGACGATTGTTGGCCGATGCGGTTAATTCTGCATTGGCCCGCTCTTATTCTTATCCCATTAAAAAAGCCGGTCAGAGTTTATCTGAGCGGCTTTTTTAATGGGCATAGATAGGAGATGAGACTAGTTCGATTCTTCAGCTTCTTCCGGTGGCAGGAGTTTTTTCCGGCTCGGTTTTATCGTACGGGCTTTGATAACTCCGGGGCCACCGCCCAGTTTTTTGGTGCGTACAATAATCCGCTTACCGGGTGTTTTGCCCGCTTGGTTGGGTTGTGTTGCGGTCTGATCCGGTTGTGCCACAGGGTAGCTGTCACGATCAATCTCATTACCCACCAGGTAATCACCGCAGGCAAACAGGTCTGATGAGAAAAAGCGGAACACATCCATGCCACCAAACTGCTGATAAACGCGTTTTTTGTAGGAGTTAAAGTGTCGGGTAATCGTTTGGGTCAGCTGTTCTGAGAAGAGGATAGCGGAGGAGTTAATGCCGTTGCCCTGCAATCCACTTTTGGGCGCCTGAATAAACATCAGCTCAATAGGCATACCATCAAAGGTTTTCTGCACACCATTATGCTTACTCATAATGGTTTCGACATTTTTCACCAGATCATCACGCAGCGCTTTACTGACATGCTTATAAAGGTCGATAGGGTTTTCCATCGGAATGTCGCGGCCTTTAACGCTGCGCGACCACTCACCCCGGTAGTTCACCTCAATTTTCCCATACAAGGTGCGACTGTTGATCAGGGTCATGCCATAGGTATGAATAACAGCATGATCAACTGTGATTTGCCGGTCATAAACTTCTACCTGAAGATTGTTAATGACGATCATATCGGTGCTTTCAGCAAAGGCGGTCTTTAGTTTGCTGGCCACGTCGGCGCAGTTTTCCTCTGCGCGGGAGTCACTTTCAGGGCGAAATTTATATTCGGACAGGATCATTGTTATTAGGCTCTGGTAAAGATATTACGCTGATGAGATTGATCATATATCGTGTTGATTATAGTCAGAAACCGAATCAACTGAGTAGATTCACTTTATCGGCACCTTTAGAAGATTCTTAATGAGTTGTTATCGGCCTGCTGCTATCGACAAAATCTTGTGCCGGTGCTGACATGAACCCTGTAAAGATAACCAGATGTTAGATAGACTTGATTGAAATTTTTTCCGTGTGAACAATCAATGGATTACCAAATCGGATGAGCGCACCAACTAACCCTGTAGATCCCGGCTTCGATGGCGTTGAGCAGATTTCGCTCAAGCAGTACACCGAAAAAGCCTATCTTGATTACTCGATGTACGTCATTCTTGATCGAGCCCTTCCACACCTTGGCGATGGTTTAAAGCCGGTTCAGCGTCGCATTATTTATGCGATGTCTGAGCTGGGCCTGAAAGCCAGCGCTAAGCATAAAAAGTCGGCACGTACGGTCGGTGATGTACTGGGTAAATTTCATCCCCATGGTGACAGCGCCTGTTATGAAGCGATGGTGCTCATGGCGCAGCCGTTTTCCTATCGTTATCCACTGGTGGATGGTCAGGGTAACTGGGGCTCGCCGGATGACCCTAAGTCTTTTGCGGCGATGCGTTATACCGAAGCCAAGCTGGCGAAGTTCTCAGAACTTCTGCTCTCTGAGCTGGGACAAGGTACCGCAGACTGGCTGCCAAACTTTGATGGCACATTAAACGAACCTGCTGTTCTGCCCAGTCGTGTGCCCCATGTGCTGCTGAATGGCTCAACGGGTATTGCCGTTGGTATGGCGACGGATATACCGCCTCATAATCTCAACGAGGTGGCTCAGGCTACGGTTCATTTGCTCAACAATCCGACGGCAGGCATTACCGATCTGATGCGTTTTGTTAAAGCGCCGGACTATCCAACGGATGCCGAGATCATTACCCCTGAGGCGGATATCCGTAAGCTGTATGAATCAGGCAAGGGCAGCCTGAAGATGCGTGCGATCTATCAGGTTGAAGATGGTGATGTGGTGATTACCGCACTGCCTCATCAGGTTTCCGGTGCCAAGGTGCTGGAACAGATTGCCGCTCAGATGCAGGCCAAGAAACTACCGATGGTCGTGGATCTGCGTGACGAATCAGACCATGAAAATCCGACCCGTCTGGTGATTGTTCCGCGCTCAAACCGTGTCGATACTGATGCGGTCATGGCGCATCTGTTTGCGACCACCGATCTTGAGAAAAGCTATCGGGTTAACCTGAATATGATCGGGACCGATGGCCGCCCTCAGGTTAAAGGATTGGTTCAGATTCTGGGCGAGTGGATTAATTTCCGTCGGGCCACCGTTAAACGCCGGCTTGAATATCGTTTAGAGAAAGTAACGGATCGTTTGCATCTGTTGGAAGGTTTGCTGATTGCGTATCTGAATATCGATGAAGTGATCGATATTATCCGCACTCAGGATGAACCTAAGCAGGAGCTGATCAGCCGATTCGGGCTGAGCGAACGTCAGGCAGAAGCGATTCTTGAACTGCGTTTACGCCAGTTAGCCAAACTGGAAGAGATCAAAATCCGTGGTGAGCAGGATGAGCTTCAGGATGAGTGTGAAAAGCTCGAACATCTGCTGGGATCTGACAGTGCATTGAATCAGCTGATTGAAGATGAATTGTCTGCAGATGCTGAGAAGTTTGGTGACCCGCGCCGCTCGCCTCTGGTACGACGTGAAGAAGCCAAAGCCCTCGATGAAACCGCATTAGTCAGTGCTGACCCGGTAACGATTGTCCTGTCCAAACAAGGCTGGGTGCGTGCGGCTAAAGGCCACGATATTGATGCTGAAGCATTAAATTATAAATCCGGCGATGGCTTCCATCTGTCCTGTAAAGGCAAGTCGAATCAGCAGGTGGTCTTTGTCGACAGCAGTGGCCGCAGTTATTCGTTGCTGGCTCACACGCTACCCTCCGCCCGGGGACAGGGCGAGCCGTTGACCGGCCGTATTAACCCTCCATCCGGTGCAACCTTCCAGGGACTGGTTATTGCTGAAGAGAAGAGTCGTTTCCTGATGGCCAGTGATGCAGGCTATGGCTTTGTAGTGGATTCGGCAGATATGCTGGCCAGTAAAAAAGCTGGTAAGGCGTTGCTGACAGTTCCTAAGGGCTGTGAAGTTCTGCCTCCTCAGCCTGTGCCTGCCGGAGATGACGCCCGTGTCGCGGTGGTCACCACTGAAGGCCGCCTGCTGGTTTTCCGTTTGGATCAGCTACCGGTGCTGAGTAAAGGCAAGGGTAACAAGATGATTGATATTCCGGCTGCCAAATCTGCCGGACGCGAGGAGTTTGTTCGCGATCTGATCGTGATGCAGGCCGATGATGCGTTAACGATCTTTGCCGGAAAACGTCATTTGAAACTGAAACCATCAGACCTTGATCACTACCTGGGTGAAAGAGGCCGTCGTGGTAATAAGTTGCCACGGGGCTTCCAGAAGGTAGACCGGATTGATGTCAAAGATGGAGACTAGGCCTCTCTGAGAATCCGCAATTTGCGCAAAAAAACCAGTGCCCCGGCACTGGTTTTTTTGTTTGCAAAGCCTTCCGATATGCCTGCAGCATTTTATTGTTTGTGATGCCCGTGTCCTAAAAGAGATAGATGGCTTATGGCTTTGTAGGAGATATCGTACAAGCGCCGATGTCATTACCGCTGCGTTGAGTGGATTTAAGCAGATTCAGATGAGGTGTTTTTTTATAAGCTCTTTAAAATCAATAGCTTAGTGATATCTGGTTTTTGGGGTTGCTTAATCCAGGCCTATTGGGTCACTTCCGCTCCGGCAGAAATTTGCTAAAGTTAATTTGCAGACACGGAATGGCTGCAACCGGAAAGGAAACCGGATTCAGGGATGTAAAGGAAACAGGAATGGACCCGTGGCGAACAGGGATGCAGGATGCAATTAATGTTCAGGAATGCCACAAGGATGACTTAGGATGAGTCAGCTATCAGGATGATGGCACTGTCATGGAAAAGACGGAAGGGATAAGGGCGGCCAGGCCGCCCTTCTCTTTTTGTGTCTGGTTTCTCATCTGCAAACACCTTCTTGTTTAGTTCCGCACCCATATTTTAACTGTTACCTCTTTGCTGCCATTTCTGTTTCACCGACTCTTTTCTGGCATCACATCATTTTTATCTCTTCGTTTTGCTGAAGCCTATCCGATTCTGATTTTTTCTATCTTTGCACCGGTTTCCTATATCGTTCCTGGCTGGATTGATCCCATTTTTTGCTGATTCGACCACCGTTTAAGATATGGGTTGGGGTTATTTCTCCTTAGCTTGTAAGAAATATCCTACAAAGTGTGGAGAGATCGGTAGTACATAGCAGAGATTAAGGTGATTTATCTCGAGGTGTTTTTATAAACCCCTTTAAAAACAATTGGTTATGATTTTTGATGTGGCCGTCATTGCCAATAACCTTGTCAGGTGTGGGTTTTTAAATGCGGGATATTTGGTAAAGTTAACTTGCAGTCAGGGAATGACAGCAAGCCGGAAAGGAAACCGGTATAAGGATTAAAGGAAAGGAATGGAATGAGTGGCGAACAGGGATGCAGGATGCAGAGTTCGAGGAAGCCACAAGGAAGACTTAGGATAAGTCAGCTATCAGGATGATGGCGCTGTCATGGATTAGATGGCATAGGGACATAGGGCGGCAAGGCCGCCCTTCTCTTTTTCTGCTCAGTTAAAATAACTTCCCAGGTTATTCAATGCCGTCCGGCAAACCTTCCAGTTTATCCAGCTTATTTTCTACACCGTCCCATTTTTCTGCTTCCGGTAACGGATCTTTTCGTTCTGCCAGATTTGGCCAGTGTTCCGCCAGCATCTCATTCAGTTCCACAAAGTGCTGCATATCTGCCGGTAGTTCGTCTTCAGAGTAGATCGCTTTTGCCGGACATTCCGGTTCGCACAGGGCGCAGTCGATACACTCATCGGGATGAATCACCAGAAAGTTAGGCCCTTCGTAAAAGCAGTCCACCGGACAAACTTCAACACAATCGGTATATTTACACTGAATACAGTTGTCAGTTACTACAAAGGCCATGTCGGCTTACCCTTTTGCTAACGCTTTCAGTTCATAGAGTAGCTCAAGAGCCTGACGAGGAGTCAGATCATCTGGGCTGATACTGTCCAGTTTTTCCCGTGCCGGGTCCGGCTCAGCAATCGCAAACAGGTCGTCCTGTACCGGTGTGTAGATGGTTTGTACCTGCCCGCTGCTTTGGCTCTCCTGCTGTTCCAGCTGCACCAGTTTCTCTTTTGCCTGACCCACCACATCCTGTGGAATACCCGCCAGTTTCGCGACCTGCAGACCATAGCTTTGGCTGGCCGGACCTTCCTGTACTTTATGCATAAAGATGATGTTGTCGTTATGCTCTGTGGCGTTCAGGTGCAGGTTCACGACACCATCAAACTGTTCCGGCAGGGCGGTCAGTTCAAAGTAGTGGGTGGCAAACAGGGTGTAAGCCCGCAGCTTTTGCGCCAGATGTGCCGCACAGGCCCAGGCCAGCGACAGGCCATCAAAGGTGCTGGTGCCCCGGCCGATCTCATCCATCAGCACCAGAGAGCACGGCGTTGCATTGTTCAGAATATTGGCGGTTTCGGTCATCTCCACCATAAAGGTTGAGCGGCCGCTGGCCAGATCATCGGAAGAACCGATACGGGTAAAGATACGGTCGATCGGGCCGATTTTGGCGCTTTCAGCCGGTACATAGCAGCCGGTGTGAGCCAGCAGTACAATCAGGGCGATCTGGCGCATATAGGTCGATTTACCGCCCATGTTCGGACCGGTGATCACCGCCATACGCTCATCGTTGCTGAAAGTCAGATCGTTGGGAACAAAAGGCTGATCAGAAACCTGCTCCACCACCGGGTGACGGCCACCTTCGATCAGAATGCCATTTTCCCGCATAAGTGTCGGGCGGGAGAAGTTCAGAGTCTCCGCGCGCTCGGCAAAGTTGTTCAGCGCATCCAGCTCCGACAGGGATACCGCCAGATTCTGCAGACCCATCAGGTTTTCGTTCAGTTGCTCAATCACCTGTTCGTACAGGGCTTTTTCCCGGGTCAGGGCGCGGGATTTGCTGCTCAGAACCTTGTCTTCAAACTCTTTCAGTTCCGGGGTGATAAAACGCTCGGCATTTTTCAGGGTCTGGCGGCGGATATAGTGCGCCGGAGCCTGATCGGATTGTGCGCGGCTGATCTCGATGTAATAGCCGTGTACCCGGTTATAACCCACTTTCAGTGTGGACAGGCCGGTGGTGGCTTTTTCCTGCTCTTCCAGACGGATCAGGAAATCACCGGCGTGTTCGCTCAGCTGGCGCAGTTCGTCCAGCTCGGCATCAAAACCTTCGGCGATGACACCGCCATCACGGATCACCACCGGTGGATTATCGATAATCGCCCGGGCCAGCAGATCGGCTTCTTTGGGGAAGTCGATAATCGTCTCACGCAGATGATCCAGCGCGGATTCGTCAATACTGCCCAAGAGTGCCGTCAGCTCCGGCAGTTCACCCAGTGCATCCCGCAGGCGTGCCAGATCCCGTGGGCGTGCGCTGCGTAACGCAACTCGGGCCAGAATACGTTCAATATCGCCGATCGCCTTCAGGTGATCGTAAATGCTCTGCCATTGGAAACTGTCCTGAATAGCCTGCACACAGGACTGACGCAGATGCAGCTGATCGTGACAGCGGATCGGGCGGTTCAGCCAACGGCGCAGCTGGCGGCTGCCCATAGCGGTTGCGGTGTTATCCAGTACCGAAGCCAGGGTATTTTCCGTACCACCACCCAGATTGGTGTCGATCTCCAGATTACGGCGGCTGGCGGCATCGATCTGAATGCACTCGTCGCGGGATTCTTCCTGCAGCGCGCGCACATGGGGCAGGCCGGTACGTTGCGTGTCCTTAACGTATTCCAGCAGCGCACCAGCAGCACCAATCGCCACTTCCAGCTGCTGGCAACCGAAACCGGCCAGATCACGGGTTTCAAACTGACGGCACAGCTGAGTGGTGGCGCTTTCGGTATCAAACTGCCAGGGCGGCACCAAACGTGCGCCTTTACGCTGGCTGATCTGAGGCTCAAAGGCCTCACCTTCATCCAGCAGCAGTTCTGCAGGATCAAGGCGTTGGATCTCGGCTAACAAAGCGGATTCGTCATTCAGCTCCTGGACGGTAAAACGGCCACTGGTGACATCCAGTGCTGACAGGCCAAACAGTTCGCCGCGACGGGTCAGGGCAACCAGCAGGTTGTCTTTGCGCTCGTCCAGAAGCGCTTCATCACTTACCGTGCCTGGTGTCAGAATCCGAACCACTTTACGTTCCACCGGGCCTTTGCTGGTAGCCGGATCACCGATCTGCTCCGCAATCGCCACCGACAAACCACCGCGCACCAGGCGTGCCAGATAGTTCTCTGCCGCATGGAAAGGGATACCTGCCATAGGAATCGGCTGACCGCCGGACTTGCCCCGTGCCGTCAGCGTAATATCCAGCAGACTGGCGGCTTTTTTGGCGTCATCAAAAAACAGTTCGTAAAAATCCCCCATGCGATAAAAAACAAGCTCGTTTGGGTGATCTTTTTTGATGCTGAAGTACTGTTGCATCATCGGCGTATGCTTTTCGCTGGACACGGCATTTCCTATCGACAGTGGTTAGCCCGCAAAGTGTGCTCGCAGACAGAGTGTATGTTTGAAGCAGATAACAAACCGGCCATTTTACTGAAATGCGTCAGAGGGTTACAGGTGAAATGCCGGGGATTTTACGAAGATTGTTTTCGGGGCCGGTTCTGTTCGACAGAAAGAATGGATGGCGTATGATTTGCAGGTGTTTGTTATCCGGCAGATAAACCCACCCTGAGGCGTTTACATTGGAACCTGTATCTCCCGTTGTTGAATTGGTTGGCATTATATTTATCCTGCTTTTCATCGCGCTGGGTATTTACCAGATCTCGCGCCGAAGCGGCTTGCCCTTTACGGTATTGCTGGTGCTGATCGGTATCGGCATCAACTTTTTCAGCACCAGTGTTCCTGTTTTGGCAAAAGCGGAAGAGGTCTTCAGTATCTCACCGGATCTTATTCTGTTTGTGTTTTTACCCGCGCTGATTTTTGAGTCCAGTTACGGCCTGAATGTGAACCAGCTGCGCCATAATGCGGCGCATATTATGACGCTGGCGATTCCGGGGTTACTGCTGTCTACCGCGTTGATCGGGGTTATCGTCTGGTTGATTCTGGGCATCGATCTGGTTGCCGCTCTGCTGCTTGGCGCGATCTTAAGTGCCACAGACCCCGTTGCCGTGATCGCTCTGTTCCAGCGGATCAGCGCGCCCGGTCGTCTGTCGATACTGATCGAAGGTGAAAGCCTGTTTAATGATGCCACGGCGCTGGTGTTGTCAAAGATTCTGATCGGTTTACTGGCGGCGGGCGTGTTTTCCGGCCAGACCCTGGCCGATGGCGTTGTTGATTTCTTCGTGCTTTGCTTCGGCGGACTCTTCTTTGGCATCGCGTTGGGATATCTAACCGGTCAACTGATTGGCTGGCTGGATTCAGATCCCATTATCGATATCGGTCTGACCAGTGTTCTGGCCTATCTGTCATTTCTGATCGCAGAGGAAATACTGCATGTCAGTGGCATTATGGCAACACTGGGCGCAGGGCTGACAGTGGGCACCTGGGGGCGTCTGCGAATTGCTCATTCTGTCCGTGATCATCTCGAGCAGTTCTGGAGCATTCTGGCATTTGTCGCCAACTCGCTGCTGTTTTTACTGCTGGGGCTGCAGGTGGATCTGGCGGAGCTGGCATCGGTGTGGGATCTGGTGCTTTGGGTGGTTCTGGCGATGCTGGTTTCCCGTGCGCTGGTGGTCTTTGTGCTGGTGCCTCTGGCCAGTAGCTTGTTCAGAACAAAACCGATTGGGGCGGGCTATCGCTTCATGATGTTCTGGGGCGGGTTGCGGGGTGCTATCGCCTTGGCTATCGTCCTGAGCTTGCCGGAATATCCGTTCAAAGACCTGTTTATTGCGCTGGTTACCGGAGCGGTACTGTTCACACTTCTGGTGCAGGGGCTGACCATTAAGCCTGTGATGCGCCTGCTGAAACTGGATCAGCCTTCCGTTGTTGATCAGCTGGAGAAGCTGGAGCGCAGAATGCTCACTCATCAGCGCGCTTTGCATCGTATGCCGGCGTTACAGAAGGGTGGTCTGTTTTCCAGCCGGGTAGCGCACCGGCTCAGTCTTCATAGCCGAAAAGCCATCGCTAAGTCGAAAGAGGCGATTGATCAGCTGCGCGCCGAGAAACTGACGCAGGAGCAGGAGACCAATCTGCTTTTTCTGCGCGCCTTTGCTGAGGAAAAAGCCTTCTACAGTGATATGTATGACCGGGGCAATCTGAGCGAAACAACAGCCCGTCATCTGCTGTTAACCCTTGAGCTGCAGAGTGACACCTTGCGCTACGAAAATGGCTTTCATCGTATACATCATCATCGCCGTTTGGAGTATATCGAGCACTGGATCTTTCAGCTGCTGGGCAATAACCCCTTGCTTGGCGGCATGGTTGAACGACTGCGTGTGGCGCATATTGCACAATATTACGAGACGATCTGGGGGCATTTTCAGGGCAGCCACCATGTTATCAACTCGTTGGAACGTATTGTGGATCTGGAATCGACCCCGCCTGACATTGTGCAGCAGATTCTGCAGCAATACCGCGACTGGAACCGAATGGCGGTGGATAAGCTGGACCATCTCAACCATGATTTCCCCGAAATTGCGCTGCTGACACAGGAGCGTCTCGGGAAGCGGGTGGTACTACTGGCAGGGCTGGAGACCATCCGGGAGCACGCCCGTTTGGGCAGCATCCCTAAAGGTCAGGCGGAAGATATCGAGACCGATGTTGAGCGACGCCTGAACGCTTTACGCGGTCAGTCAATCCAGAAGCTGAACGATGATCCGGTACTGCTGCTTAGTCGGGTTCCGCTGTTTGCGAATCTGCCCGCGGAACTGATCCGGCAGATTGCGGAAAAATGTGAGTCCCTGACTCTGGAGAAACATGAATATCTGATCCGACAGGGCGCGCACAACAACAGGCTCTTTCTGGTCAGTCGCGGTAATGTTCGGCTCGAATATCACGACAACGGAGAGGTGCACCGCCTCAGTACCCTGATCGCCGGTGATTCTTTCGGTGAATCCGCTTTGCTGAAAGAAGGTAACCCGGATCTTTCCGTGATTGCCCAGACACCTTCCCGTCTGTACACCCTGAGTCGTTCCGCGCTGGAGCATCTGATGAAACAGAACACTCAGCTTCGGGACTTAATCATGCAAAGTGACGCCCGGCAAAAGCAGTTGCACCAGCGTAAGGTTTAACGGCTGCGGTTGCTTTCATCAGCCCTTTTTTGATCTGGCCGGACGAGGGATAACACCGCTATAGCTGATGACTATGGCGGTTATGGGTATAACCTATTTGGGTTAAGTGCCTACTCTGACTATCTTCTATAGCAGTTGTTTGATCAAAAGCGGCGGCCCACGGGGCCACTGCCACACTCTGCTGAAAATAGAAGGAAGCCGCACATGAGTCAGAACACACCCAATACCGGCCAATGCCCTGTGATGCACGGGGCGAACACAGGCGCATCCGACAACGTGATGGCCTGGTGGCCCAAGTCACTGAATCTCGACATCCTGCACCAGCATGACCGCAAGACCAATCCGCTGGGCGAGGATTTCAACTACGCCGAAGCCTTTAAAACCCTCGACCTTGAAGCCGTAAAAGCCGACCTGAAAGCCCTGATGACCGACAGCCAGCCCTGGTGGCCTGCGGACTGGGGCCACTACGGTGGTCTGATGATCCGTATGGCCTGGCATGCCGCCGGTTCCTACCGGGTGGCCGATGGCCGCGGCGGTGCCAACACCGGCAACCAGCGTTTTGCGCCCCTGAACTCCTGGCCGGATAACGGCAACCTCGACAAAGCCCGCCGCCTGCTCTGGCCGATTAAACAGAAATACGGCAACAAGCTCTCCTGGGCCGATCTGATGATACTGGCCGGTAATATGGCTTATGAATCCATGGGCTTTAAAACCTTCGGTTTTGCCGGTGGCCGGGAAGATATCTGGCATCCGGAAAAAGACACCTACTGGGGTTCGGAAAAAGAGTGGCTGGCGCCCAGTGGCAGTGAGGGTTCACGCTACAGTGGTGCCCGGGATCTGGAAAACCCTCTGGCTGCCGTGATGATGGGCCTGATTTACGTCAATCCGGAAGGGGTGGATGGTCAGCCTGATCCGCTGAAAACCGCCGCCGATATGCGCGTTACCTTTGAACGTATGGCGATGAACGATGAGGAAACCGTCGCCCTGACCGCCGGTGGTCATACCGTGGGTAAAGCGCATGGTAACGGTGATGCGACCAATCTGGGGCCGGAGCCGGAAGCGGCGGATCTTCACGAACAGGGCCTTGGCTGGAACAACCATAAAACCCGGGGTATCGGCCGTGATACCGTCACCAGTGGTGTGGAAGGGGCCTGGACCACCAACCCGACCCGGTGGGACAACGGTTATTTTGAACTGCTGTTCAAATACGACTGGGAGCTGACCAAGAGCCCGGCCGGGGCCAACCAGTGGCAGCCGGTGAACATCGCCGAAGAAGATATGCCGGTGGATGTGGAAGATCCATCCATCCGCTGTATGCCGGTGATGACCGATGCCGATATGGCACTGAAAATGGACCCGGAGTACCGCAAAATTGCCGAGCGTTTCCGCAACGATCAGGCGTATTTTGAAGATGTGTTTGCCCGTGCCTGGTTCAAGCTGACCCACCGGGATCTGGGGCCGAAAAGCCGCTATCTGGGGCCGGATGTACCGGCAGAAGAGCTGATCTGGCAGGACCCGGTTCCGGCGGCGGAATATGTGCCAACGGCGGCTGAAACCGAAACGCTGAAACAGCAGATTCTGGCTACGGATCTGACAATTTCTGAAATGGTAGCCACCGCCTGGGACAGTGCCCGTACTTTCCGGGGTTCTGATTATCGCGGTGGTGCCAACGGTGCCCGTATCCGTCTGGCCCCGCAGAAAGACTGGGCCGGTAATGAACCTGAGCGCCTGCAGAAGGTACTGGGCGTACTGGAAGGTATCCGGGCCGCCTTTGGCAAACCGGTCAGCATGGCGGATCTGATTGTTCTGGCGGGCAGCACCGCCGTAGAGAAAGCCGCTAAAGATGCCGGTGTTGCGGTCAGCGTGCCCTTTACCCCGGGCCGTGGCGATGCCACTGACGCACAGACCGATGTGGATTCCTTTGAGGTGCTGGAACCGCTGCATGATGCCTTCCGCAACTGGCAGAAGGAGCATTACACGGTACAGCCCGAGGAGATGATGCTCGACCGTGCTCAGCTGATGGGGCTGACCGCTCCTGAGATGACCGTACTGGTCGGCGGTATGCGCGTGCTGGGCACCAACCACGGCGGCAGTGCGCACGGGGTCTTTACCGACCGGGTTGGCGCGTTAAGCAACGACTTCTTCGTTAACCTGACCGATATGAACTACCGTTGGGAGCCTACCGGACGTAACAGTTACAACATTGTTGCCCGTACCACAGGTGATGTGCGCTGGACCGCCACCCGGGTGGATCTGGTGTTTGGTTCCAACTCAGTTCTGCGTGCTTATGCTGAGGTGTACGCTCAGGATGATAACAAAGAGAAGTTCGTACACGACTTTGTAAACGCCTGGGTAAAAGTGATGAACGCCGACCGCTTTGATCTTAACCCTTAATCTGTCACATCCATCAAACAAGACCTGCTATCTTGCTTGATGGATGTTGATTTCGATGCCTGTTTATTTCGATATACATAAACCCGCTCTGGCATACCGGAGCGGGTTTATTATTTCTCAGAACCCAGAAACTTAGTACTAGACTGGACATAGAGTTAGCTCGTTTATCGGCAAGCCAGGATCAGGTTTGTGGGATGTTGATTAGGAGAAATATGAAACGGTCTGTCGGGATTATCTTATTTATATTGAGCGTTCTGTTTGGCAGTGCAGGCTACGCCGCACAGATCAAGCTCTATGCGGACAGCTGGGAGCCCTATAACTATTCAGAAAATGGGCAGGTAGTCGGCATTGCCACGGATCTGGTTCGGGAGACCTTTCAACGTGCGAACCTGACCTGCGATATATCGATACAGCCCTGGAAACGAGCCTATCAAAACACCCAGAGAATTCCCTATACCGGCCTGTATGTGGTCAATAAAACCGTTGCGCGCACACCACTTTTTAAGTGGGTCGGCCCCTTATTTGAATCTAATGTTTACCTGTTCCGCCTGAAAAACAGAGACGATATTCAGATCGATAGTATCGGCGATCTTGCGCCTTATCGGATCGGCGTGTTGCGGGGTGGTTCAGTACAGTCGTTCCTGCTTAAAGAGGGTGTTCCCCCGTCAATTCTGGACCTGCACAGTCATGCAGGACTTCACCTGACCAAGCTGTTTGCCGGTCGTGATGATCTGGTGCCCGGCGATGAAGTGGATTTTCTTTATCAGGCAAAAAAGTTGGGGCGCAGTGTGTCAGAACTGGAACGTGCCTATAAGCTCTATCCCAGCGAATACTATCTGGCGATCAACCCTGAGACCCCGGATGAGGTGGTGGATCGTCTGCAAAGCGCCCTGGATGAACTGATCGAAGAAGGGTATCGTCAACGTCTGATGGAGCAGCTGTTTCAATCCCTTTGATGCTATCGTTGAATCCCCTATCATAGCCTTCCCATTCTGAACGCTTTTGGCTCACTTATGAATAATCCGCAACGCACCACAATCATTGAGGCTCTGGCTGATCAGCTCACCCAACGTCAGGCGCTGATGGCCACGGCAGAATCCTGTACCGGTGGTGGTATTGCTCAGGCTTTAACCGCTGTAGCGGGAAGCTCCTCATGGTTTGATGCGGGGTTTGTCACCTACTCCAATCAGGCGAAAAGCCGCATGTTGGATGTACCCGCTGAGGTGATTGCCGGGCATGGCGCGGTAAGCGAAGCGGTGGTTAAGGCGATGGTTGCTGGCGCGGTGGTAAACAGTGAGGCTTCCTTTGCGGTCTCCGTCAGCGGCGTCGCTGGTCCCGGCGGTGGCAGCCCGGAGAAACCCGTGGGCACCGTCTGGATCGCCTGGGGTGACGCCGACAGTATTCAGGCTGAGCGCTTTCTGTTTGATGGTGACCGTGAAGCGGTGCGGGAGCAGACCATAGATACTGCCCTGTCCCGCCTGCTCGGTTTTCTGTCCTAGGTTAAGCTCAGGTTTTCGCTTTTGGTTTGCGGCTCGGGTATTTTCTGCCTGAGCCTGCAGCACCGGATTTACCACCCGTTCCCGCCTTGCCACTGCTTTTACGCCGTTTCTTAAAGGGGCTTTGACCTTTCAGTCCCGCCAGACCGCTCATCTGTTGAGCCTTTGCCTGATCGACCAGCGCTTTCAGATCCTCCAGCATCGGTAACATAAAATCGTTATAGCGCTTGGCCTTCTGGCTGATCGCGTCTAACTGGCTTTCCCACTGGGCGGTGCGATCCGGCAGAGTAGTGGATTCCGGCAGATTTCGAATCAGGGCCTTACCTGAGTCTGTGGATAAAACGAGTTTGTTCTGCCGACGGATAAAGCCCCGTTTTATCAACAGCTCAATAATGCCCGCCCGGGTAGCTTCTGTGCCTAAGCCATCGGTTTCCTTCAGAATTTTGCGAATCTCGGTATCCTTCACAAAGCGGCTGATGCCTGTCATCGCGGCCAGCAGCGTTGCATCGGTGAAGTGCTTCGGTGGTTGCGTTTCCTTCGCTAATAACTCGCCATGGCTGCACCAGAGAATATCGCCTTGTTTGAAAGCTGGCAGATGCTGCTCTTCGGGTTCCTGTTTCAGCAGGGGCTTCCAGCCGAGATCCTGATTCTGTCGCGCCTTGGCAATAAAGTGGCCGCCTTTGATCTCAAATTCGGCGACTTGCGCCAGATAGCGGTAAGCCGGGAAAAACTGCGCCAGATAATACTGGGCAATCAGGCGATACACTTTTTGTTCCGTTGCCGACAGACGGCTGATATCAGAGCTTTTTCCGGTAGGGATAATCGCATGGTGCGCATCCACCTTACTGTTATTCCAGGCTTTGCTTTTCAGCTCCGGATTAGCCTTAGAGACAAACGCAGCCGGATGCTCGGTACCCAGATTATTGCCAATAGCCCCTAAAACCTGATGACGGTCGCCCCACTGTTCAGTGGGCAGATGACGGCTGTCAGAGCGGGGGTAGGTGATCAGGTTGTGTCTTTCATACAGGCTCTGGCAGGTATCCAGCACCTGTTGGGCAGAAAGCCCGAACGCCTTATTGGCGGTGATCTGCAGCTGCGACAGGTTAAAGGGCAGCGGCGGCGCTTCGCTTTTCTGTTTCTCTTCCAGTTTGATGACCTTGGCAGGCTGCTGGAAAATGCTCTGCACCACATGCTCCGCCAGCTTACGGTTGATCACCCGGCCTTCATCATCCTGATGGGGCAGGCAGGCGTCGCTGGGAATCCATTTGGCAGTAAAGCTGACGGGATCTCCTTCAGCGGGTTGGATATTAGCCAGCACCTCATAAAAGTCTTTCGGCAGGAAATTGGCGATCTCCTGATCCCTGCGTACCACCAGTCCCAGCACCGGAGTCTGTACGCGGCCAACGGACAGCACACCGCTATAACCGGATTGCTGGCCTTTCACTGTAAAGGCGCGGGTCAGGTTGATGCCGTACAGCCAGTCGGCACGGCTACGGGCGAGGGCAGAGGTGGCCAGAGGAATAAAGTCACGGTTGGCGCGAGGACTTGCAATCGCTTTTTTCACTGCAGTAGGAGTCAGGTCGCTGATCAGTACCCGTTGGGCATTTTTGATCTTATTCACAGGTGGTTTCAGATAACTGATCACCTCATCCACCAGCAGCTGTCCTTCACGATCCGGGTCTCCGGCGTTAACCAGTTGGCTGGCTTTCTTCACCAGCTGGCGCAGTACGGTCAGCTGCTTGCGGGTTTTAGGTTTAGGTTTCAGCTGCCACTCATCTGGAATAATCGGCAGACGGTCCAGCTGCCATTTTTTCAGGGCAGGGTCGTAACTTTCCGGATCAGCCTGTTCTAACAGATGGCCGATACACCAGCTGACGCAATCACCATTAGCCGCTTCGATGTAACCATCGTGCTTCTTGTGAGGCTTGGGTAATACCGCAGCGATTGCACGTCCTAAACTGGGTTTTTCCGCAATATAAAGTTTCATCAGACTGCCAGACCGTTATAATTTGCCACTATCGTTTCAACCTGTTCCCTGAGCTGTCAAAACATAGGTTTTATCCAGTGTTTTACGGGATAATTTCCGGTTAAGGGAGCAGGCTTAAAGCTTAATTTTTATCCTGATTTTTCGCTATCTATTTGATTCTAAAGCACTTTGAAAATGTGCTTCAGATAGGCGCTGGGAATACTGTACACCTATACTGTTTTCATATACAGTATTCCGCAGTTTAAGGATCTCAATCGAAAGGTGTGTCATGTCTGATCAAGAAAATCGCAAGAAAGCTCTCTCCGCCGCATTAGGCCAGATCGAACGTCAGTTTGGTAAAGGCGCAGTGATGCGCATGGGCGAACAGCCTCGTGAAGCTATTCCTGCGGTATCCACTGGCTCTCTGGGTCTGGATGTTGCTTTGGGTATTGGCGGTCTGCCTTTCGGTCGTATCGTTGAGATCTATGGTCCTGAATCTTCCGGTAAAACCACACTGACGCTTCAGGTGATTGCTGAAGCTCAGAAGATGGGTAAAACCTGTGCCTTCGTTGATGCTGAGCACGCACTGGATCCTATCTACGCTGAGAAGCTGGGTGTGAATCTGGATGACATGCTGGTCTCTCAGCCGGATACCGGTGAGCAGGCGCTGGAAATTACCGACATGCTGGTACGTTCCAACGCGGTAGACGTGGTGATTGTTGACTCCGTAGCAGCACTGACCCCGCGTGCCGAGATCGAAGGTGAGATGGGTGATTCTCACATGGGTCTGCAGGCGCGTCTGATGTCTCAGGCACTGCGTAAAATTACCGGTAACATCAAAAACGCTAACTGTCTGGTGATCTTTATTAACCAGATTCGTATGAAGATCGGCGTCATGTTCGGTAACCCTGAAACCACTACCGGTGGTAATGCGCTGAAATTCTACGCTTCTGTTCGTCTGGATATCCGTCGTACCGGTTCTGTGAAGCAGGGTGATGAGATTGTAGGTAACGAGACCCGCGTTAAGGTTGTGAAGAACAAGGTATCACCGCCGTTCAAACAAGCTGAATTCCAGATCATGTACGGTAAGGGTATCTACCACGCCGGTGAAGTGATCGATCTGGGTGTACAGCATAAACTGGTGGACAAAGCCGGTGCCTGGTACAGCTACAAAGGCAACAAGATCGGTCAGGGTAAAGCCAATGCCGCTCAGTACCTGCTGGACAACCCGGAAGTGATGAATGAAATCGATGGCGCTCTGCGTGAGCTGCTGCTGACCGCTCCGGCTGCGAAAGAAGAGAAAGCTGCCGCTGATGCGAAAGCCGACAAGCAGGCTGCTGCCGCAAATGCACTGGCCGGAAAAGATGCTGAATAAGCATTAACCGTTTTCGGGCAGGTTCTTAAGACAAGAAAAAGCCGGTTCACCTGATAAGGGTGAACCGGCTTTTTTGCTTTGTGGCGTGAGGCTTTTGTACGTCAGACAATTCCGTCAGGCTAATAACAGCTTTTTGGTGATTGTGCGTATTAACTTCAAAGCTAGTGCATCATAAAAACCGGAATATTAGCGTGGCCCACCATATGCTGGGTGATCCCGCCAAATATCTGTTCATGCACCCGGCGATGGGTAAAGGCTCCCATCACCAGCAAATCGATCCCCATCGAA
Organism: Oceanospirillum sp.; assembly: GCA_048264105.1. Classification (GTDB taxonomy): domain Bacteria; phylum Pseudomonadota; class Gammaproteobacteria; order Pseudomonadales; family Halomonadaceae; genus Oceanospirillum. The sequence goes on along the minus strand of JBLXDJ010000003.1, from coordinate 129,364 downwards.
TCTACCAGCGACAGCAGTGCTTCTCCGGTCGAGCTACGCCCGCTGTCGAAGTTCTTGCTGACCGCCCTGATTCCGTGACGGGCGAGATAATCGATCAGCTCGTTGGCTCCCGGCTTGCGCAGGGCTGAGCTGTGACTGGTCGCCACGACCACCTCTTTGGCTTTTTGCAGCACCGGCAAAGCGTGAGTCACTGCGCGCCCGCCCTCGGTGCTGCCATTCCAGGCGATCATCACCCGTTTGGGACTGAAGCTCGTCATAGTTCGAGGCACCAGCAACACCGGCTTGCCGCTGCGCATGATGGCGGCTTCGAAGGTTGAGGTCGGCTTGCCGTTTTTGGGCTGCGGGACGATGATCAGATCGCTGACCTTACCCCGTTCGCCCGCCAGCTCGCTGCGCAGACCATTGATTTCACGCCAGTAGGCGGTCGGCTGATCGGCAATCGACGCCTCGCCATGCGTTATACCTTGCTGTTCGCAAAGGGTGAAGAACATCCTTTGCAGCTCGCTGGACTCGGTGACCGAGTATTTGTCGGCCAGTGCGTCCAGCTCATGCAGCAGACTGTGGGGCATGTGCTTGGCGACGGCATCGTCAGGGATAAACTGCCGTGGGCTGATCTGGGCGTGCATCACCTCCAGGTGTGCGTTGAAAAACGTCGTGACCGAGAGCGCACCAAGCAGTCGTTCCTGCACCTGACCGCTGCTTGATAGCGGCATCAGAATGGATTTGGGTTGTACCATGATCGTTCTCCTAAAGTCCGCTGTGTTCAGTTAATGGGCCAGGGCAGATGCATCGCGTCCTGCAGCAGTCCACGGGGCAGATCCAGCACCATCAGGTGAGCCAGAGTCGCCATAAATACCACCGCTGAACCGGTCAGTACCGTCGTGCGGAGCACCGAAGCACGGGCTTTGATCAGCAGGAAGGCCACAAAGAAAGCAGCGATGGAGATCAGAAAGCCCACCAGATAGCAGCTGGCGATCAGCCCGGCAATCCAGAACACGTAGTGCGGCAGACTGGTGATGCTCTGATCACCCTGATAACCGGCAACGACCTCGTTGTCGAAATTAACCGGATCATCGACCCGTTTGGTGGCCAGTTTGAACAGTACGGTGCCACTCAGAGCCAGCATCAGAGTCGAGATACCACCGGTGAATACCCCGCCCAGCAGCGATTGCTGGAAGGCATCGTAAAGACCGTAGGCGAAGACCAGGAAGATTGCGGCTGCAAACAGTGTCTGTGGTCCCAGATTGGTAGCGCGCGGTGCTTTGCGTGTCTCTGTCTTGGTTTCTTCGCCAGTATCCTCTTTGCTGCCGCTCTTTGAGGCATGGCGTGCGGCAAAGTAGATGGAAATCACGGTCAGTGCGCCGATGATCATAACGCCGGGCTTGAGCAGGAAGCCCCAACCATCAAACTGCAGAGCCTGATAGAGGTAAGTTTCCATACCACCGGCCAGTACAAACCCGATCAGGAATGCAGGGCGCGGCCAGTCGAAGCGCTTCATCAGGACACCCAGCACACCGATCGCCAGCAGCATCACCAGATCGCTGAGGTCACGTGTGGCCTGGAAGGCGGCGAAACAGATCACGGTGATCATGAAAGGTGCCATCAACGCGTATGGGATCGTGGTGACTTTCGCGACCCACTTAGACAACAGCAGACAGGCTCCCGCGCCGAGTACGTTGGCAAGCGCCAGAGACCAGACGATGGTGTAGGTGACATCCAGGTTGGTGGTCACCATTGAGGGACCGGGCTCGATGCCGATCAGCACCATACCGCCTAAAAATACCGCCATGCTGCCAGAGCCGGGAATGCCAAACAGCAGGGTTGGGATTAAAGCGCCACCCTCTTTAGCATTATTGGAGGACTCCGGCGCCAGTACACCGCGCACATCTCCGTCACCAAAGCCGTCTTTATCTTTGGTGGTCTGTACCGCATGACCGTAGGAGATCCAGTCGACCACGCTACCACCGAGGCCGGGAAGTGCGCCCACAACGCAACCGATCACGGCACAGCGGAACGCCAGCCATTTGTGTTTGACCAGATCACGCACACCCGCCAGCCAGCCGCTGCCCAGTTCGGCCGCTTCGGCGATGGCGCGGTTTTGGCGAAGCAGATCGATAATTTCCGGTAGCGCAAAGATACCGAGACCCACAACCACCAGCGGAATGCCGTCCATCAGGTAAAAGTTGCCGAAGGTCATACGGTATTCGCCGGTGGCAGGTGCGCCGCCGACACTGCCCAGCAACAGGCCGATGCCGCAGGCCCCCAGGCCTTTGATCAGGCTGTTACCGGCCAGCACGCCGACCATGCTCAGACCCAGTAGTGTCAGCATAAAGAGCTCTGCCGAGCCGAAAGACAGGATGACAGGACGGGCGATCAGCACGAATCCGGTCAGTACCAGTGCACCAAACAGGCCCCCAAACAGTGACGCGGAGAAGGCGGCAGACAGTGCCCGTGCCGCCTGACCTTTCTTAGCCATTGGGAAGCCATCGAGCACGGTGGCCTGCGAGCCGCTGGAGCCGGGGATACCCATCAGTACCGAGGTAAAGGTGTCGGAGGTTGGGATAACGGCAACCAGGCCGATCAGCATGGCAAGGGCAGTGGTTGGCTCCATACCGTACAAAAAGGGTAGAAGCAGCGAGAGTCCGGCAATACCCCCCAGGCCGGGGAAAATACCGATTGCGAGCCCCAGCATCACACCGCCACCCAAATAGATCAGATGGTTTACGGTCATGACGGTTTGCAGGGCGGTCAGGAAGGCGTCAATCATGTTCCTTACCTCGATAGAATTTGATGATCACGGGCTCGGCAGAGCCCGTATTTCGGTAGGAGAAGGGGGGATTAAAGCTTGACGTTGTAGCGTGTCGCCAGCCAGTCGCGAACCCATTGACGGTCGCTATCAGAGATATCAAGGGCAGATTGGAATGCCTTCACGGCCTTGCCTTTGACAGCCTGAGGATAGGAACCCAGAACGTCTTCAGCCCGATTTTTGAAAGCCTCGGACTGAACGGTTTTTTCAACGGCGTCACCCCAGGCGTCGATCACTTTCTGTGAGGTGCCCTTGGGTAGAAAAATACCTTTCTGGGCCGCAAAACCAGCCGCGAAGAACGCTTTCCAGACCTTAAATTCGGTGCCTTCCGGCTTCTTACCGTGGATCATCTCGTAGACTTCGGCAAAGTGTGGAAGATCGGGGAAGGTCGGGTCACGCTGCAGATTGCCGTCGTCATCCAGAACACCCCAGGACATGATAGGAACAACCTTGCCCTCATCAATCAGAGGTACCACTTTTTTCAGGTAGGCAGAGGAGGTTTGGTAATCGATGTTGACCTCACCCCGTTCAAAGGCCAGACGACCCGCGCCGCGACCCTTCATACCAAAGATCGCCTGCACATCGATATCCAGAATATCCAGTGCCAGCAGCGGTACCAGATCCAGCGAAGTAGCACCTTGGCTGGCGTACTTGAGCTCTTTGCCTCTCAGGGAAGCCAGGTCTTTAGCGGACTTGATGCCCAGTTCCGGGCTGACATAAAACACACCACCGGTGGGCGAGGCCAGCACAGGGGTCCAGTCTTTGTACTCGTAGTTGGCGCGTCGATCACCCAGCAGATAAGGGAACTGGGTGGAACCGGAGGTGCCGAGAATATTCACACCGCTGTTCCGGGCTCGTCGCTGGAACTGGTTGGCACCCTTGGTGGAACCGCCACCGGGGATGTTTTTAACGACTACCGGCGGTTGGCCCGGCAGGTTTTCTGAGATCATAGGGGCGAAGAAGCGCGCCCAGGTATCTGAACCGCCGCCCTCTTTGAAAGGCACGATCCATTCGATCCGTTCGCCACTGAAATCGACAGCGGCATGAGCGGGAGCGGTAACACCGAGGGTGGCGATACAGGCAACACCGGCGACACCGGCAGCAATGCCCTGAACCATCTTGAATATTGAGCGCTTGTTATTGTTTTTAGCGTTCATAATTATTCTCTCTCTGTTTGTTTCTTTTTTATTGGTTGGCGTAGATTGGTTGGTTTTTCTGTCCCATCCGTCTTAGCTTGAGTTCAAGTTACTGACCGAACCTGTCAGCAACCTGTCATGTTGTATTCTTCAGGCATTATTTAGTGCCGGTTCAGGACGCCCGGGATTGCGGATGTGACCAGATACGGCTGGGGACATAGAGCTCGCCCCGAAACAGCTTGCGTGCGGTGCGGATAATTCCCGCCCGGTCGATCTGCAGGCCTGCTTCGTCTCTGGCGAGCTGGAGTACCACGTCGATCTTGCCGCTGGGGTGCTCGACCCGGATCTCGGCGATATCGCTTTCGGGGCGCACAATCAGGTCATCGGTGATGGTGCCGGGCAGCATGGCGGCGGTAGCGACGCAGATAGCACCGGTGACGGCATGGGCTGCATGGCAGTTATCGGGCACAAAATAACGGGAGGTGATGGTGCCTCCGTGCTGGGGCTTTGACAGCAGCGATACCTTGGGCAGCACCTTACCGGTGGCATCTCCCAGTCCCATCTTCCAGGCCGCTTCGAGGCGGATCTTTTCGATCCGGGCCAGCAACTCGGGATCGCTATCAAGTGCTTCCTTGCCTTCCCAGCCGCTTTTGCCGAGGGATTCCGCCGGGATCAGCACCATAGGTACTGCGGCATCAACACAGCTCACTTCGATACCGTCGATGCAGTCGCGCAGGTTGCCGGTGGGCAGCAGGTGCCCGGTCTTGGTGCCGGCGACATCGAGAAAATTAAGCAGTACCGGTGCTGCGGTACCCTGGACGCCGTCGATGGAGGTATCGCCGTCATAGTCCACCTGACCATCAGGGGTCTGCACCACCACTTCGATAAAGGAATCGGTGTTGACGTTACGGACCCGTACCCGGGTTTCGCCGTCATCGGCGTTAACCAGCCCTGACTCGATGGCAAAGGGAGCGACACCGGCCAGCATGTTGCCGCAGGAGGGAGAGGTATCCACGGTTTTTTGATCCACGGACACCTGCGCAAACAGGTAGTCGATGTCCGCGTCCGGATGTTTGGAAACCGATACGATGGCGACCTTGCTGGAGAGGCTGGAACCGCCGCCAATACCGTCGATCTGCTGGGCGTGCCCCGAACCCATCACCACCATCAGTACCTGATCGCGAAGTTCGGGATCCCGTGGCAGGTCGTTAGCAAGGAAATAGGGGCCCCGGGAGGTGCCGCCGCGCATCATGGTGCAGGGGATCGTTGTTTGTATGGTCATCGTGAGCTCCGAAATTTTTGTTGTATTGATCTCGCGATCGGTCGCGGTGGTTTTGTAAAAAGGCAGGCAACCCGATCAGTGCGCGTTGGGTCGTCGGGTTGCCGGCAAAGGGGAATTCAGTTGTTGCTAAGGACCGCTACGGACTCCAGCTCTTTATAGAAAGCCAGTTCCTGCTGGTGGCTGGTTCTGTAAAGCGCCCGTTCCTGTGGGGCTGTGGTTTGCGATGCTTGCGTGTTGTTCTCAGGCGTAGAGCGAACTGCGCGCAGGCTGTCGGTGGGCTGCTGGGTGGTGTTAGCGGTGGTGAGTGACTGTGCAAGCATGGTTGTCTCCCGTCATTTTTGTGATGGGGACAACCTATCCGGCCAAGCTGTCAGCAACCTGTCATCGAAATTTTTTTGTGAAGCAGAAAGAATGGAGGGCAGAGACGGCTGGTAGCGGTGCGACGGATTACTCAAATTTGCCGGACAGGCATTATGGGGTGAATTGCCCCAAGCCAGCTGAAGGCTTAGGGCTGAAGGTTGCAGGTGTTATCGGGGGGCGAAGCGAATTCGGGTGGGGATGAAACCGGGTTATGCGGTCACACCGCATCGATGTGCAGCATCTCTTCCCAGAACTCCCTGGCCAGTTCACTCAGCGGTTGGTGGCGCAGGCGTATCAGGTAGATGGGCACCTGGTTGCAGGCGTTGAAACGTTCAACCTGCAGCGGCACCAGCTGGTTGTCGGCCAGCTCGGTTTCGATCATATGCAGGGGCATGCGTGCCCAGCCCATTCCCGCCAGCAGCAGCGTCTTCTTCATCAGATAATCACTGACGTACCAGCGCTGACCGCCGGGGAGCACGTTGATATGGTCGAACGGGCCAGCAGAGCCCGTATCCGATAACAGAATATGGGGGCGGGCGCGTAACTGAGCCTGTGAAACCATGGATTTGTCGTCCGGTTCGACAAAGTTTGGTGTGGCGACCGTGATCATGGTGATACGGGTAATTTCAACGAACTCGTACCGATCGTCCAGGCCGGTGTGTGGGCCGATCGCCAGATCCGCTTTTTCCAGCTGCAGTTGTTCAAGCACCCCTGACAAATGCTGGGTACTTATCTTGAGTTGCAACTGTGGGTGACGTTCGCAAAACCGGCTGATCCGGTCCAGTCCGGGAGGGAGGGCACACATGGCGCTCAGGGAGATGGACAAGCTGGGTTGCGCCCCCTGAGCCAGCTGATGGCCCAGAGCCTCAAGTTCGCTCACCTGCCCCAGCAGGGCTTTAGCCTGACGGTAAAAGGCTTTGCCCTCGGTGGTGAGGGTAGGTCGGTAGCTGTCGCGGCTGAACAGGCGGAAGTCGAATTGGGCTTCCAGAGCAGAGACTGCGGCGCTGATACTGGGTTGGGTCTTGTGGATATAGCTGGCGGCGGCACGAAAACTACCCTGTTCCACCACTGCGATAAAAGCGCGAAGCTGGTCGTTGGTCATGATAACTATATCCAATCAGGATGACTAAAAGATGTGATTATCTTAGGTTCATGCTTGTCGCTATTCTAGCCCTCCTTCTTAGTTAATTGATGGCGGCATCCCGTTGGACTCAACTTTTCTTATTCTCAGCCTGGCCGCTCTGGTCACCGGTTTCTCAAAATTCTCCGTCGGTGGTATGGGCATGCTCATATTGCCAATCCTGATGATCGCGTACCCGGGACCTGAGGTGCTGGGAATTCTGATCCCGATGTACCTCTGGGTTGATCTGGCGGTGATGCTTTGCTACCGAAAAAGCATCAACTGGCAGGTGATCGCCAGAATGGCCCCCCTGATGGTTCTGGGCATGATAGTGGGCAGCTTGTTGCTGGCAGATATGGATGCAGGCGGGTTCAAGCTGATGATCGGGGTCGTGATTCTGGCAATGCTGGCCCTGGGTTTGTGGCTGGACTACAGCAAAGCCTACTTTATGCGTCATCCGCTGGTTGCACAGGGTACGGGGCTGTTGGCCGGTTTTATCAGTATGACCACAAATACGGCGGGGCCACTGATCAGCCTGTACCTGATGGAACAGAAACTGGAAAAAAACGCCTATCTGAGTACCCGTTCCTGGCTGTTTGTGATCGTCAATCTGGCCAAGATTCCTCTGGCTATTTCCCTGGGGCTGCTGACGTGGGAGTCCACTCAAAACAGCCTGCTGACCCTACCTGGCATAGCGCTGGGTGCGCTGGTGGGAAGCTGGCTGGTGGGCAAGCTCAGGCTTGAACAGTTCAAGTGGATGATACGGGGCATAGCGGCGTTGGCAGCGGTAAAACTCTTTCTGTTTAGTTAGGACGCCGCAATCCTGTCTCTCCATGGGTATCCGTAATCGCCTGATTGATAAGCTTGATTCGCGCCCTTTGGGCGGCCCGGATATGTTCCCGTGCGGCATTTTCTGCGGCAACAGCATCACCGGATGCGATGGCTTGTACGATGGCGTCGTGCTCGGCCAGAGCGGTTTCGCTTCGGTTGGGAAGGGTATAGGTGGTCGTCCCCAGTAATGTCATGGCGTCGCGCAGGCCATTGAGGGATTTCAGCAGGTAACGGTTATGGGCGGCGTGATACAGGGCGTTATGGAATCCTTTATTGTTTCGGGCCTGAGCATCGCTGTCACCGCTCATTTTTCGCTCCTGATCCAGCAATTCACGCAGGGCAAATATTTCGGCCTCGGATGCGTGTTTTGCGGCCAGTCCCGCAGCGGTTGCCTCAAGCACTTCGCGCATCTGGTAGAGTTCCATGATCGCCTGATAGTCGAGTTCGGCAACCACCATACCGCGATGGGGGCCGCTACAGATAAGCCCTTCCGATTCCAGTCGGTGTATCGCCTCACGCACCGGGGTTCGACTGATATTAAGCCATTCAGCCAGCTCGGTTTCCAGAATCCGGCTGCCGGGTTTTAGCTGGCCGTTGCGGATGGCATCGATCAGCTGTTGGTAAGCGTGTTCGGCGCGGGACGGGTTTGGACTCTTTGAGGTCATCTTCTTGGGATCTCATCGGACATCGTTGGGTGACGGTTCTTTATGTTAAAGCAAGGAGAGGGAGCTCAAAGAGCTCCCGGTACGCTTTAGTTTTTCAGTTGCTGATCACGGATCAGGGCGGCGAGCCGATAGAAGCCGTGAACCATTTTGGAGAAGGGCATCAGCAGGAAGAACGCCAGTACCGTGCCCAGATGCAAAGCAAGCAGTTCGGGCAACCATGAACTGTCGGCAAGCAGGTACAGCGCCAGTCCGCTGGTGCTGACGGCAAAAAGCAACACAATAAAGGCCATCTCACCACCCCATACCCGTGCATCCGCCAGATGTCGTTCGGCTCTGACTTTTAATACCGCCAGCCCTAAGGTACCGATGCTTAACAGAATCCCCCCGGTCACCCCCAATAGTTTAGGGACGGAGATCAGGTCGTAAGGTGCCTGAAGATCAAGCAGATAGTGCATCAGGGTGCCAGCGCTGGTGGCGGCAAAGCACAGGAGAAAGCCGTACATGGTGGCCTGATGATACCAACGGCGGGCGTTGGAAAAGCGGTCTTCGTCTTCGAAATTGCAGCCATCACCATGACCGCCAGCCAGATTTTTCATCTTGGCTGCGGCGCCAAATGCACCTGAGATGTCGGCCATGCGGAGCGTACTGGCACCGATGGTTTTCCAGTACCTGCGTATGCTGACGGCGATGGCGATGATGGGCAACACAAAGGCCGGTAGAAAGATGGCGACCATGGCGTTGTGGGGTAGCAAGGCGTAGAACCCTTCGGCATCTGAAGCAGAGATCGACTGGATTGCCCACAGTAAGAGCGCAAATCCGGCGATGGCGACCATGGCGATGGCGGTACCACTGCGGTGAAAGGCGCGAGCCAGAAAACCGGGGACTGCATTTTCCTGCCAGCTTTGCTGGCGCACCTCGGCCAGTACCTGTGGCAGGTTTACAGCGAATTCGTGAGGTGCCGTGTACTGACAGGCGTAATGGCAGCCGCGACAGTTGTGGCACAGGTTGGCCAGCTGTTTGATGTTTCCGTCCGTGAAAGTGCGTTCGCGGTGTACAGCGGGGAACACTGAACAATAGCTTTCGCAATAGCGGCACGCGTTACAGATTTCCAGTTGGCGGCGGGCTTCTTGCGTCGCACCGGACGGGGTCGTTGTTGAATCCAGGTTTACGATATTAATGGGTTGCATAGTTCGCGGCCTCCTGACCTGCAATACGTCCGAATACGGTGCCGATAGTCATGCCGAATCCGGCAAGGTAGCCCTGACCGAGGATCGATCCGGCCATGCACTCTCCGGCAGCCCAGAGGTTTTCGATCGGGCCATCCGCACTCTGCACTTGCGCGGTTTCGTCTACTTTCAATCCCAGATAGGTGAAGGTGACGCCGGTACGCAGGCTGTAGCCGTAGTAGGGTGGGGTATCGATAGGGCGTGCCCAGTTGGTTTTTGGCGGTGTAAGTCCCTCAGTGGCGACCCCATCCAGTTCTGTGGGATGAAAGTTGCCCTCGCGGCAGGCGCCGTTAAAGGTATCGATCGTTTCGCGAAGCTGGGCCGGTGGCAGATTAAGTTTTTCCGCCAGAGATTCGATGCTGTCTGCTTTGATCGGTGGGAACACTGAGGGCATAAACAGCTCCAGTGATTTGGCGTCGATAATGACATGACCCACCTGATCGGGCTGAGCTGCGACAAGGCGGCCCCAGATGGCGTAGCGCTTGGGCCAGACATCCTCGCCCTCATCGTAAAAACGCTTGCCATCCTTGTTGACCACTACCGAGAAGGGTACGCAGTCCAGACGGGTCACGATCCCGCCGTCGAACTTGGGTGCGCGGCCATCGATGGCGACGGCATGGCATTGGGTCGGGTCGCCGACGGATTCCGCCCCCTGGTCGAGCAGATCCTTAAGTACCACGCCTTTGTTGTAGGGGGTGCCCCGGATCAGAAAGTTCTTCGCCGCAGGCCCCCAGGCGCGGGCGAGCCAGTCCAGATCGGCCTGAAAACCGCCTGATGCCACCACTACGGCTTTAGGACTCAGTTTGTGAGCCTTACCCTGATGAGTGTATTCGACACCGACAATACGGTTGCCTTCGCGGGGCAGGTGTGTGACCTGAGCTTCGTACAGGACGTCGACCCCCAGTTTGTCAGCGGTACGGTAATAGGCGTTGACCAGCGATTTGCCGCCGCCCATAAAAAAGGCATTGGTACGGGACAGTGACAGGGTGCCGGATAACGATGGCTGGAAGCGCACACCCCGTTGCTCCATCCAGGAATAGCACTCTTCGGTGCGGCCTATTGCCAGACGAGCCAGTTTTTCGTCGGTCTTGCCGCCGGTCACTTTCAGCAGATCCTGGAAATATTCCTCTTCGTCATAACGGTCTGTGAGCACCGCCATGGGAGCCTTGTGCATACAACGAAAATTGCGGGTGTGTCGTGAATTGCCGCCGCGGTAAGCTTTAGGTGCCCCTTCCAGAATCAGTACACTGGCACCCGCTTCTGCAGCGGTCATGGCGGCGCAGAGGGCGGCGTTACCTCCGCCGACGACAACCAGGTCATAGGTCTTATTATCATTACTCATTGCTTGGTCTCTTGTGTATACAACTGAATACAATGAGGAGACCGTATAGTGCGAAGCTGTCAGCAACCTGTCACGGCGAAACTTTATAGTGCGCCCGCTGCCTTGAACTAGGCTGGTAAATAATATAAGTATGTTTCCGGCCGACGTGTTCAAAGGAAGCGGTGTATGAGAATTTTGATTGTTGAGGATGATGAAGTCCTCGGAGAGGCGATCAGTCAGCGGATCTCCAAACAGGGACACGGTTCGGATCTGGTCACCAGTGGTAGTGCTGCCAACGATATTTTACGGCGTCAGGAATATGATCTGGTGATCCTGGATCTCAACCTGCCCGGTTTAAACGGTGATCAGGTGCTGGATAAGTTGCGATCCCGTGAGAACAGGACTCCCGTGCTGATACTTACCGCGCGGGATCAGGTGGAAGACCGCATCCAGTTACTCGATCTTGGAGCCGATGATTATCTGACCAAGCCGTTTGACTTTGGTGAGCTGGAGGCACGCTGCAGAGCCTTGTTGCGTCGTAATCAGGGGCAGGCACAGGACGCTGTCTGTTACGGCAATCTGACGCTGGATCGAAGGTCCTGCCAGGTAACTATCGCAGGTGAACCGGTGGAGCTTAAGCAGCGCGAGTTTCGTCTGTTGGAGATTTTTATCGGCCATACCGGTCGGGTGCTCAGCAAGGATGAGCTTCTGGACCATCTCTATAGTTTCGACGAGTCCCCCAGTCCCAACGCCATCGAGACATACGTGGCGCGTCTGCGAAAAAAACTCAAAGACAGCGACCTGGATATTCGTACCCTGAGGGGGTTGGGATACCTGCTGGATGAAGCCCGTGACTGAAGCCGCGGGTGTTTCTCTCCGACGCCAATTACTGCTGATGTCTTTGGTACTCTTGCTGGCGCTGGCCGGCATTGCCTATTGGGGTGCTCAGGCCTATGGCCAGCGAGCCGCTCGCCTTTCCTATGACCGACTGCTCACAGGTGCCGCTCTGCAGATCGCAGAAAGCATCCATGTACGTGAGGGGGATGTCGTGGTCGACCTGCCCCGTTCTGCTTTCGAAACCCTGGCCCTTGCAACCGAAGACCGGGCGTTCTATGCCATTGTTGAATCCGACGGCCAGTTTCTGACCGGCTACACCGACCTGCCGATTAATGCTCGGGGGTGGCGTGTGGGTAGCGCTATTAATGTGCATGAACGGGCAGAGCCGCGTATCTATGATGATTATTACAGCGGGGAAAAGGTACGTTTCCTGGTGTTGGTCAGGCAACTTCCCGAGGCGGAAAGACCCCGGGAGGTGGTGATCCAGCTGGGGCAGACTACCCGGGCACGGGACGAGTTGGCCGAGGAGATCAGCTGGCGGGTGCTGCAGTTGGTTGCTCTGTTTTTCCTGTTCGCTCTGATTGTGATTATGGGGGGCGTCTGGTTGGTGTTGCGGCCGTTAAACCGCCTTAACCGTGGTCTGGAAGCCCGTTCACCCCTTGATCTCAGTCCGCTGGCGGTGCGCGTGCCATTGGAAGTGCAACCGCTGCTCACCACGATCAACCGCTTTATGCAGCAACTGGGCGATACCCTCGACGGGCTTAAACGCTTTACCGGCGAAGCGGCTCACCAGATCCGAACCCCGCTGGCAGGACTCAAGTCACAAGCTCAGAATGCTCTTGTGGAACAGGATCCACTGCGGCGGCAGGAACAGCTGCAACGGGTGGTGCAAAGCAGTGATCTTTTGGCCGATACGGTGAGTCAATTACTCAGCCAGGCCAATCTTGCCCACCGTTTTCAGAGTCAGGCGCCGGAGCCGCTGGCGCTCGAACAGGTGATTACTGAGGTATGCCGTGATGTTGCGGTCTCGGCGCTGCAACAGGGGGTTGAGATCGCCTATCTCGGACAGGCTTCGGTAACGATTAAGGGCGACAGTTTTGCTCTTAAACAGATGATCCGAAACCTGTTGGAAAACGCCATCAAGTACAGTGAGAAAGGCGATATCGTCGAGGTTGATTTACGTGTGAATCAGAAGGGGGCTTGTATGATGGTGCGCGATCAAGGCCCGGGAATACCTGATGAAGAAAAGGCGCAGGTCTTTGAGCGTTTCTATCGCAGTCCTGATAATCCTCGGCCCGGTAGTGGCCTTGGGTTGGCGATTGCGCGGGAGGTGGCGGTGCACCATAAAGCCTTATTGAGCCTGAAAGACAATAGCCCTCAGGGGTTGGTTGTCGAAGTCCGTTTTCCTGACGCCAGAGGGGCAAACTGATGAAAGCGGCTACACTCTTTTTCGCCCTGTTGTGGGTCTGTGTGCCGGCAACCGCAGAACAGTTTATAGAGATGCCCGCAGTGGGAGCTCAGCGTTCGGTGGTTAACATTCATGGCGCCGCTGACTACCCGGCGATAAAACCCTTCTTCGAGATGTTCCAGAAGCAGAACCCCGGTGTCCGTATCCGTTATACAGAGTTTAATACCCAGGTGCTCTACCACCATTTCCTCGATACCTATCCGCGTACTCCGGATCTGATGTTGAGCTCGGCAATGGATCTGCAGGTCAGGCTGGTCAATGACGGCTACGCTCAGCCGTACCGATCACCGGAAACCGAAGCCCTGCCCACCTGGGCCCGCTGGCGGGATGAAATTTTCGGCTTTACCTACGAACCGGCTGTTATTGCGATGAACAGTGGCTTTCTTGCTGACGAGAGACTCCCCAGAAACCGCGCTGAGCTGTTGGAGCTGATCAGAAGAAAACAGGGGCAGGTTCAGGGGCGCATAGGCACCTTTGATATCGCCAAAGTGGGGGTGGGGTACCTGACCTGGTCCCACGATAGCCAGCAATCGGCAAGCTATGGTCGGATGCTGGAATCGTTTGGTGCCCACGAAGCCAAGCTGTTTCCCAGCAGTGCATCAATGCTCAAGGCGCTGGCTGCCGGTGACATTGTGATCGCTTATAACTTGCTGGGTTCTTATGCCCATGCCTGGGCTAAACGGTATCCGGCGATTTCGGTTATCCTCCCGGCGGACTACACCGCGTTGGTGATGCGAACAGCGTTTATCCCAAAAAATGCCAGCAACCCCGAAGGTGCTAAAAAGCTGCTGGACCTTCTGTTGTCACGGGAAGGTCAGCAACTGCTGGCAGACCATTCCAGCCTTTATCCCATTCGGGAGGATGTTCACGGAGAAACATCTGCTGGTGAGCTGCGAAAGAGTTCCGGCAGTTTGCTGCGTCCAATCCCTTTGGGGCTGCCGCTTTTGATACATACCGATCAGGCCAGCCGGCGTGCACTGTTGACGGAGTGGGAGAGAGCGATGAAGGGCAGTAACGTTACTCCCCCTTAGTCTTTGCGATTCGGGGGAGTGATCGCGCCGGAAGTTACAGCAAAAACGAATGTAAAAAGCCGGTTCACCCTTATCAGGTGAACCGGCTATTTTGTCTCTGCAGTTTCAGAAACTTAACGGTTAGCGTACTGGCGAATCAGAAGTTCGGCTTGTACTCAAAACCTGCTGAAGCCTTGCTGTCGGAGAAGGCTTTGATGGCTGCCTTTTTATTCAGCATGCCGTTGACCAGAGAACCGGGGAACATCTGAATGCCGTTGTTAAAGGCTTCCACATTCTGGTTGAAGATGCGGATCGCCGCACCGATCTGTTCCTGCTGTTCTGATATTTCTGCCATCACCTTCAGATAGGTATCGGAGGCTTTCAGCTCGGGATAGGCTTCTACCGCAACTCGCAGTCCCATCAGCAGGTCATGGGTTTGTTTTTCCGCCTGAGCCAGAAGATCAGTATCCACGGTGCCGCTGGAGAGTTGATCCAGTGCGCTGCGCAGTTTGGTGACTTCTGTCAGCACTGAGGCTTCGTGCAGTTTGTAATCTTCCACCAGTTGTTCAACGTGGGGGATGATCTTGTTCTTCTGTCGCTCCTGAGTCAGAACGGATGCCCAGGCGCGATCCACGGCGTTGTAACGTCCGATAATGGCGTTGTAGGTCATCACAACCCAGACGCCGATCAGTACAATCGCGGCCAAAATAATTAGTGTGCTTTCACTCATAGTGCTCTCCCTGTTGTGTCATTGAAGACTTTTATGTCATTCGAGACCGATTGGTGATGTGGGGTACATCGGTTAAGTGTCCGTCCGGACACCTTCTGTTAATGCATTATTACTCTGTGGTTGATTGATTAGTTGTTGATTGATGCGTGGTTGACTGACGGACTGCCTGCTCAGTAACACTGGCCTGAGGCTGGCTGTTAAAAGTATGCGTGGTTTTATCCGCAAAATTGTTATCCGATAAACGCATCAGATCGTGAATCAGATCCAGCAGGCTATCCAGTTTCTTCAGATCGGCATGACCGGAAATCTCTTCGGCAAACGCGGTAGGATTGCTCAGGCCGTGCTCACGTCTGAGCGTGATCAGGTCGTCATCCGCGAACGAGATACAAAGCTGTTTATCATAACTGACCTCAACCACAGGTCTTCTGACCAGCTCTTTCAGGCCTGAGAGTTTTTCAATCACGGCTGGCGACAGGAAGCGTGCGGCATCCATCTCGGAGCCTGCCCGAACGCTAAAGATCTTGTTGAAAACGGTGGAGGCGGTTTTGTGCTTCTCGCCATGGCCATTAACACCGCCATCGCTGCTGAGAGTCAGATTCTGGGCAAAGGGGAAGGGCAGCACTAAACCGTGACGATAATAGGAGGTACGGGTGGTCGTGGTGCGGGTATTACCGTCTGAGTCTGTCGTGGTACGGGTTGTTCTGACCACGTAATGGAAGTGATAGATCTGAAAATCAAAGTTATGCACATCCCCTTTGTAGTGCCCCTGATATAACGCGATCAGCTCACGGGTATCGTTGCCACGTTTAAAGTCCGCATAGCGGGAGTAAAGTTGGCCGTAGCGGTCGGCACACTGGCTGCTGATATCTTCAATATCGTTATTAAACAGGGTATCCAGCAGGAAGATGCGGGAAGAAACCGGCCTGCGCCAGTTGCTGCGGGCACTCAGGTAGCGCCAAAGGATGAATAATATGATGCCTGACATGACGCCATAACCCGCAAGGGCTGAGTCATAACTAAATCCGATGGCTTTGCCTACTGTATCCAGAGCACCCCAGTAGATCCGGTGCCAGATCTGTATCGGGTAGAGCAGTAGTGCGGGGATGATGGCTGCTGTGGCAAAACGCAGAACAGGCTGCTCAATATACTGATCCAGATAGTATTTTTTGCCGTTATTGTCGAGCCAGAGTACGGTGTATAACGAGATCAGACCCGGCGCCCAAACAGAGCTGTTAGCAATAATGATATTAAAGAAAGTATCAATAATCTCGGTGGGCAGGGTGTAATAAAGCGGGTCAAAGAGCTGGACGTAAAAAGCGTAAATCAGAGAGGCTAACAGGAGACCGGCAAGAGCATAGCTGGCTCTGTCGTTGTAATCGAGTGGTCCGGTATGTTGGGCGACACCCTCGATGACCTTCACCAGATCATCCTGACTCTCAGCCGCTTCGACCTGTTCTTTGATCTGGCGGATATTGTGTGCGACCTGTTGGTTGTGGCGCATGAAATCGTCCTTATTCTTTTTTATATCCAGAGGTTCTGATACTCGCAGAGGCGTTCATAGCCTGATAAATCGCCGCATTGACTGATGCAGGAAGTATTCTACGGTTGATGTAGGTGATTGAAAGTACAACAATTTGTCAGAGTGGCGAATTTTAGTGCTTTAACTCTGATGAAGATATGACGCACTCAGCATTTTTAGAAATTACTTAGGATAAATGGCAGACAATCATGGCAAGAAAGCTGGCAGAAACAGAGTCTGAACTTTTTCAGATGGCGATGGAGTATCTCGCCCGAAGGGATCATGCTGAGAAAGAGCTGCGTCAGAAACTGAGTACCAAGCTGGATAAAGAAAATCCGGATAGCAGTAAGTGGTTGGATGTTGTCATTCAGAAACTGCAGGAGCTGGGTTATCAGAGCGATGAGCGTTATATCGAGATGCTGGTGCGCGCCCGAAGCGAGAGAGGCTATGGTCCTCAGTTTATTCGCCAGTACCTGCAGCAGTATCAGCTGGATAGCCTGCTGATTGAGGAGTATCTGGACCCGAAAGACCGGATCTGGAATGAGCGGGCATTCGCTCAGCTGGAGAAGAAGTTCCGCCAGCCAACCCGGGATTTCAAAATACGCCAGAAGCAACAGCGGCATCTCTATCAGCGGGGGTTCTCCGGTGACAATATCCGTTGGGCTCAGGCAAGATTTGATGAGTCGGGTTTTCTGGATGAGACCGATCCCGATGATGATAACGACAGCCGCTTTTTCTGAATGTCGCGGCACTTGTTTGTGCTCAGAATCACCCAAAAAGGGATAACCTGATCCCTTCTCTGTCGTTATCAGACTAAATAACCGTTTTTATCCCCGAACAGCCCAAAAGTAATACTACCTTTCCTGTGGTTAGGTCTTATAATGTTGGCCTTTTGTTTGGGATAAGCGTCAGCCTGCTTCCTACCGGATCAGGCCTTTTAGACTCTGCTTAGTCGACCAATGTACTTGCATTAGCCAACGGACCCAGTTGTATGAAAAGCGCAGAAATTCGCCAGGCTTTTTTGAACTTCTTTAAGTCAAAAGGCCATCAGATTGAATCCAGTAGCTCACTGGTGCCCGCCGATGATCCAACCCTGCTGTTTACCAACGCAGGTATGAACCAGTTTAAAGACTGTTTCCTCGGTCTGGAGAAGCGTCCTTACACCCGCGCCACCACCTCTCAGAAGTGTGTTCGTGCCGGTGGTAAGCACAACGACCTTGAAAACGTGGGCTACACCGCCCGTCACCATACCTTCTTTGAAATGCTGGGTAACTTCAGCTTTGGTGACTACTTCAAACAGGATGCGATCAGCTATGCCTGGGAGTTTCTGACTTCTGCGCAGTACATGGGTATCCCGAAAGAGAAACTCTACGTTACCGTTTATGAGTCCGATGACGAAGCATACGACATCTGGACCAAAGAAGTGGGTGTGCCGGAAGCGCACATGATCCGCATCGGTGACAACAAGGGTGCGCCATACGCTTCAGATAACTTCTGGGCGATGGGTGATACTGGCCCTTGCGGTCCTTGTACCGAAATTTTCTACGACCACGGTGAAGATGTTGAAGGTGGCCTGCCGGGCACTCCGGAAGAAGATGGCGACCGCTTTATCGAGATCTGGAACGTGGTATTTATGCAGTTCAACCGCACAGCTGATGGCGAAATGCATCCGCTGCCGGCACCTTCCGTAGATACCGGTATGGGTCTGGAGCGTATCAGCGCGGTGATGCAGCACGTACATGCGAACTACGAAATCGACCTGTTCCAGAGCCTGCTGAAAGCGACCGCTGAAGCGGTGGGTTGTGCCAACGATGACAACCCGTCTCTGAAAGTGATTGCCGACCATATCCGCTCGTGCAGCTTCCTGATTGCTGATGGCGTGATTCCTTCTAACGAAGGCCGTGGTTATGTGCTGCGTCGTATTATCCGTCGTGCCTGCCGCCACGGTAACAAGCTGGGTGCGAAAGGTTTGTTCTTCCACAAGATTGTGGATGCTCTGGTTGCCGAGATGGGCGAAGCCTTCCCGGAACTGAAAACCCAGCGTGACACGATTGTTCGCCTGCTGAAGTCGGAAGAAGAGCAGTTTGCGAAAACTCTGGAGCAGGGTCTGCGTATTCTGGAGCAGGACCTGGTCGAGCTGAAAGGCAAAGTGATTCCGGGTGATGTGGTATTCAAACTGTACGATACCTACGGCTTCCCGATGGATCTGACCGCAGATATCGCCCGTGAGCGTGATCTGGAAATCGATGAAGACGGTTTTGAAGCGGCAATGGAAGCTCAGCGTGAGCGCGCCCGTGCCGGCAGTAACTTCGGTCTGGATTACAACAGCCTGATCAAAGTGGATCAGGACACGGTATTTACCGGTTACGAAGCGACCGAGGGCGAAGGCAAAATCATCGCGCTGTTCCGCGACGGTCAGGAAGTTGACAGCCTGAACGCGGGCGAAGAGGGTGTGATCGTACTGGATCAGACGCCTTTCTACGCCGAGTCCGGTGGTCAGGTAGGTGATTGCGGTACGCTTGTTTCAGCGGGTAACCGTTTTGACGTGCGTGATACCCAGAAAGCCTCTAATGCTCACGTTCACCACGGTGTACTGGCGGAAGGCTCTCTGGCGAAAGGCGATAGCGTAAACGCTCAGGTTGAAGCTGATCTGCGCGACCGTACTGCCCGTAACCACTCGGCAACGCACCTGCTGCACGCCGCACTGCGTCAGGTACTGGGTGAGCATGTTCAGCAGAAAGGCTCTCTGGTGGACAGTCAGCGTTTCCGTTTCGACTTCAGCCACTTTGAAGCGATGACCGATGAGCAGATTGCTCAGGCGGAAGCGATTGTGAACGCTCAGATCCGTGCCAATACCCCGGTTCAGACCGAACTGATGGAGCTGGACGCCGCGAAAGAAAAAGGCGCTATGGCGCTGTTCGGCGAGAAATACGCCGGTGAAGTTCGCGTGCTGAGCATGGGTTCTGACGATTTCTCCATCGAGCTATGTGGTGGTATCCACGCTAAGCGCACCGGTGATATCGGCTTTATCCGTATCACCTCTGAAGGTGGTATCGCTTCCGGCGTACGTCGTGTTGAAGCGGTCGCTGGCGCTGAAGCGTTGGCTTACACCCAGGAGCGTGAAGCGCAACTGTCTCAGGCTGCATCTCAGCTGAAAACCAAACCGGAACAGCTGGTTGAGCGTCTGAGTGCGTCTATGGATCGCAGCAAGCAGCTGGAAAAAGAGCTGGAGCAGCTGAAAGCCAAGCTGGCGAGCGCTGCGGGCTCTGACCTTGCAGGTCAGGCGGTTGAGATCGGTGATGTGAAACTGCTGGCGATGCACGTTGAAGGTGCTGACGGTAAGTCACTGCGTGATCTGATGGATCAGCTGAAGAACAAACTGGGTCGCTGTGCGCTGGTTCTTGCAGCCGTGAACGGTGACAAAGTATCCCTGATCGCCGGTGTCAGCAAAGACCTGACCGGCCAGATCAAAGCGGGCGAACTGGTTAACCATGTTGCGACTCAGGTCGGCGGCAAAGGTGGCGGTCGTCCTGATATGGCTCAGGCGGGTGGTAGCGATCCTGCTGCTCTGCCTGCAGCACTGGAATCAGTGCAGGCCTGGGTGGAATCCAAACTGGCATAATTTATCCTTGAGATAAGAAATGCGCCCTTCGACCCGAAGGGCGCTTTGCTGTTTACCGGATTTTCATCCCGGTCTGGAAAGACTGAAAAACGAAACAAGCCCGGTCTACCGGGTGAAAACAAACCCTAACGGAACGCTGATAATGGCTCTTTACGTTCAAAAATTTGGTGGCACCTCGGTAGGTTCCATCGAGCGTATCAAGGCCGTAGCTGAAAAGGTGAAAGGTTACCGCGCAGAAGGCCACGACGTAGTTGTGGTTGTTTCTGCAATGAGTGGTGAAACCAATCGCCTGATCGCACTGGCTCATGAAATTAATGAAGACCCGACTCCCCGGGAAATGGATATGCTGGTATCCACCGGTGAGCAGGTTACGATCGCTCTGTTGTCGATGACCCTGAATACGCTGGGTTGCCCTGCGGTATCTTACACAGGTCCTCAGGTGAGCATTACCACCGACAGCTCCCACACAAAAGCCCGTATTAAACAGATCGATGATCAGAAGATCCGTAACGATCTGAATGAAGGCCGCGTGGTAGTTGTCGCTGGTTTCCAGGGTGCGGATGAAAACGGCAACATTACCACGCTGGGTCGTGGTGGTTCCGATACCACAGGTGTAGCTCTGGCCGCGGCTCTGAAGGCTGACGAGTGCCAGATCTTTACCGATGTTGATGGTGTTTACACCACGGATCCAAGGGTTTGCTCCAAAGCGAAGCGTCTGGAAACCATTACGGTTGAAGAGATGCTGGAGCTGGCAAGTCTTGGTTCTAAGGTTCTGCAGATCCGCTCTGTTGAATTTGCCGGTAAATACAATGTTCCCCTGCGGGTTTTGTCCAGTTTTGACGACCAAGGCCCGGGTACTCTGATTGTTGCTGAGGAAGCTGACGCGATGGAAGATCCATTAATCTCAGGTATCGCCTTCACGGCGAATGAAGCCAAACTGACTGTTCTGAATGCACCGGATGTACCGGGCGTTGCTTCTAAGATTCTGGGCCCGATTGGTGCTGCGAATATCGAAGTGGATATGATCGTACAGAACGTTGCACCGGATGGTAAAACCACTGACTTTACCTTCACCGTAAGCCGTGGCGATTACAAGAAAGCCCGTCAGGTGCTGGAAGGTGTGGTTGCTGAACTGGGTTCCGGTGAGATCTCAGGTGATAACGCTATCGCTAAAGTCTCTCTGGTGGGTGTTGGCATGCGCTCTCACGCCGGTGTTGCTTCTAAAATGTTCCAGGTGCTGTCTGACGAAGGCATCAACATCCGTATGGTTTCCACCTCCGAGATCAAGATCTCTGTGGTTATCGACGAGAAGTTCATGGAACTGGCGGTACGTGCACTGCACACTGCTTTTGGTCTGGATAAAGAAGAAGAGTAATCTGATCTCTTTTCGGCCCAAGCAAAAAGCCTGCATTTAATGCAGGCTTTTTGCGTTTTAGGCTTCGATCAATCTTCTGAGCGGCTTTTTTTGCAAGTGATTGATTTTCACAATAGGTTTTGGCTAATTCTTCGATAGTTTTAGCCGACAATCTTTTTTGAATCTGCTAACGTAAGATTATAAACGGAAGCAAACGGCGTAATGTGGCCGATTATTTACAGCAAAAGCCTTAATAACGGAAAGTTATGACAGGAAAGTGTTGAGCTGTCGCTAATTTGCCTCATAATATGCGCTCTTTTTTACAAGATGGCCTCTACATCCATCTTATAAAAGCCAGACGCTAACCGAGATAGGGTCTGGTACCCCGAGGAAATAAGGAGATTCAACCATGTTGATTTTAACCCGTCGTGTTGGCGAAACTCTGATGATTGGCGACGAAGTAACCGTAACGGTTCTGGGCGTTAAGGGTAATCAGGTTCGTATCGGTGTAAATGCACCTAAAGAAGTTGCTGTTCACCGTGAAGAGATCTATCAGCGCATTCAGCGTGAGAAAGAAGACTCTCAGGGTAACGAGTAGTCGTTCTATTGACCGATACCTGAGGTAACTATCGGGAAAATAACTAAAATTTTTTCGATACAAGAGTAGACAAGTTAAAAAAACGTGGTATTATTTGCCGCGTGTTTCGGAGAGGTGGCCGAGAGGCTGAAGGCGCTCCCCTGCTAAGGGAGTATAGGGTTTGTAGCCCTATCGAGGGTTCGAATCCCTCCTTCTCCGCCACATTTTTTTATGATTTTTTGAAAATCATATAACCCGCTCGTAGCTCAGCTGGATAGAGTACCTGGCTACGAACCAGGCGGTCGGAGGTTCGAATCCTCCCGAGCGGGCCATTTAAAAAATGTGGTACTAGGTTTATCCGGGTAAACATAAACTCTTCTCAGACAGAGCCAAAACATCTGAAATCACCCGCTCGTAGCTCAGCTGGATAGAGTACCTGGCTACGAACCAGGCGGTCGGAGGTTCGAATCCTCCCGAGCGGGCCATATTTTTAAAAGCTGTAGTTCGATGAGCTACAGCTTTTTTTATTCCCTGACCTGTTTTGGTTGGGGAAGCTCATCAGACTGACTCGAAAGACTGAGTGAAGAGCCAAAATGTCTGAATCACCCGCTCGTAGCTCAGCTGGATAGAGTACCTGGCTACGAACCAGGCGGTCGGAGGTTCGAATCCTCCCGAGCGGGCCATCTTCTAAAACCGCAGTTCTTTGAACTGCGGTTTTTTTTCGTCTGCCGTTTATGAGGCCTCAGATTCTGCAGGCGGAAGGTAATGAGCAAAGTGACGTTCCTGAACCGCGCTGTTTTCCAGTAGCAGGAACATCTGAGCGGCATCACGACAGCTTTTGATCTGATCAAACAGCGTGTCGACGGGCACCAGGCCCTTCTTCATCATCGCCAGCCATTGTTTACCCCGGGCCAGAAGAAATTTATTCGGATAGCCCTGCTGTTCCATTCGGCGCAGATATAGAAGAAGCGCTGCACTCAGGTCTGCTTCCGATGGTAGTTGCGGGTTGTTATCCACAATACGCCGGGCCAGATAAGGATCGGCCAGAAGGCCGCGTCCCAGCATCAGGTCGTTGCAACCGCTGACCTCCCGACAGCGCCGGTAGTCATCAAGGCTCCAGACTTCACCGTTAGCGATGACAGGAATCGAGCTGGCCTCTCTTAATTTCGCCAGCCACTCCCAGTGTGCAGGAGGCTTATAGCCTTCAATCTTGGTGCGGGCGTGAACTACAAGTTCGGTTGCGCCACCTTCCTCAATCGCCTTCAGGTTGTCATAGACCAGAGCTGTATCTTCATACCCTAAACGCATCTTGGCAGTCAGTCTGGCAGGCGTCTCTTTCAGAGACTCAGAGCAGGCTGAGACAATCTCGTGGATCAGTTCCGGTGTTTGCAGCAAAACAGCACCACCTTTATGGCGATTGACGGTTTTAGCCGGACAGCCAAAGTTGAGATCAACCACTTGCGCACCGTACCAAGTTACCTTTTTAGCATGCGCAGCCAGAAGTTCCGGATCGCTGCCAAGTAGCTGAAAATGTACCGGGGTGCCTGCCGGTGTTTTGCTCTCGGTCAGAAGCTCCGGGCAGATGCGTATAAATGCCCGTCGGGGCTGCAGCTCAGTGGTAACGCGCATAAACTCGGTGACTGAGAAATCCAGCCCGCCAATTTCACTGATCAGCTGACGAACACCCGCATCGACAACACCTTCCATCGGAGCCAAAGCGATTCTGCCGGAATGGCTTTTTGGGTTGGTTTGCACTGCTGATGAACAGGCTGTGATCTGGGGCGAAAGTGTTGAAGCGTCTTGCATGGCGTTTGACCGGGCAGTGGTGATGCCTGACCTTTGATAGGGATCAAGCAGGAATTTCGGGCGGCAATGATATAACGTCTCAGGCAAAAGCTCACGATGACTTTGCCCTGTGCTGATCTATATAAAGACGTTACAAATAATAAGACCAAAGTTGTAAGTCTTTTGAGTTAATACGGTTACAACTGACTTACTGGTCTTACAAATTGTCAACAATAGACGGTAGTTTTATTGCCTGAGTTTATTAATCAAGGTAAATTACTTCGGCTGCTGGGTCTGTGTCATGGGCGAGAGCATGGGCGCAGTAGTTTGCAAGATCGTTGATCGTTAAGTGAAAAGTCTTGCAAGAGACAATAAAAATGGTGACAGGCTAAGTAGTCTGACCCAACCAAAAACGAAACGAGGAATGGCTTAATGCACTCTTCTGAGCTGATCTCCGAAGGCATCAATCTGATGCTATTTGGTATGGGGTTTGTTTTTGTTTTTCTGACGCTGTTGGTTTTTGTAACCAGTTTTATGTCCTCTACGGTCAATAAACTGGTTAAACCCGCACCGGAAGCAGCAAGCAAACCAGCTCCTGTAAGCGCACCTGCAGCCGGTACCAATGATGAACTGATCGCTGTTATGACTGCAGCGGTTCACAAGTACCGTTCCGGAAAATAAACATCCGGTAAGCAAAGAGCAGACGCTTTTTAGCCAATAAATCTCATTATTATGGAAAAGGCCAAACCCATGACCGAGTCCAAAAAACCACTAGGCATTACTGATGTCGTCCTGCGTGATGCCCATCAGTCCCTGTTCGCGACCCGCCTACGCCTTGATGACATGCTTCCGATTGCCGAGAAGCTGGATCAGGTAGGCTTCTGGTCTCTTGAATCCTGGGGCGGAGCGACATTTGACTCCTGTATCCGATACCTGGGTGAAGACCCGTGGGATCGTATTCGTGAGCTGAAAAAAGCGATGCCTAATACCCGTCATCAAATGCTGCTGCGTGGCCAGAACCTGCTGGGCTACCGTCATTATGCTGACGATGTGGTTGATAAATTCGTTGAGCGCGCTGCAACTAACGGTGTGGACGTATTCCGCGTATTTGACGCGATGAACGATCCCCGTAACCTGAAGCGCGCCCTTGAGGCGGTTAAAAAGGTAGGCAAGCATGCCCAGGGCACGCTGTCTTACACTACCAGCCCTGTGCATAACCTTGATGCATGGCTGAGCTTGGCCAAAGAGATCGAAGATATGGGTGCAGACTCTATCGCGATCAAAGACATGGCCGGCATTATGACCCCTTATGATGCCTATGAACTGGTATCTCGCCTGAAGTCTGAGACAGATCTGGAAGTACAGCTGCATGCGCACGCGACTTCCGGCCTGTCTGATATGACGATTCTGAAAGCTGTTGAAGCCGGTATTGACCGTGTTGATACGGCGGTCTCCTCTATGTCGATGACCTATGGTCACACGGCAACTGAATCTGTTGTGGCGGCTCTGAAAGGAACTGATCGCGATACAGGTCTTGATCTGCTTCTGCTGGAAGATATCGCGGCATACTTCCGTCAAGTTCGTAAGAAGTACGCGAAGTTTGAAGGTGCTCTGCGTGGTACCGATTCCCGCATTCTGGTTGCCCAGGTTCCCGGTGGCATGCTGACCAATATGGAAAGCCAGCTGCGTGAACAGGGTGCAGGCGATAAGTTTGATGAGGTTCTGGCTGAGATCCCACGTGTACGTGAAGATCTGGGTCATATCCCTCTGGTAACTCCAACTTCTCAGATTGTAGGTACTCAGGCAGTACTGAACGTACTGACCGGCGAGCGTTATAAGAGTATCTCCAAAGAGACTCAGGGCATTCTGAAAGGTGAATACGGTTCTGCACCGGCTCCTTTTAATGCTGAGCTGCAGGCGCGGGTTCTGGATGGTGCGGAAGCGATTACCTGTCGTCCGGCTGACCTGCTGGAGTCTGAAGTTGAAAAACTGACCGCTGAACTGAGCGATCTGGCAAAAGAGAAAGGTTTCAACCTGGCTTCTGAGTCAATCGATGATGTTCTGACCTACGCATTGTTCCCTCAGATTGGTCTGAAGTTCCTGGAAAACCGTGGTAACCCTGACGCATTTGAGCCAGTCCCAACAGAAGAAGAAGGTACTAAAGCCGTGAGCAAAAACACCGGACCTGAAGTTTACACCATCACCGTTAACGGCCAGAACTACGTTGTTCAGGTAACTGAAGGCGGCGACATCTCTAACGTACAGCCAGCTGCAGCTCCTGCGGCGGCCGCACCTGCTCCAGCCGCTTCCGGTGGCGAGCCTGTTGCTGCGCCTCTGGCAGGTAACATCTTTAAAGTACTGGTCAATCCAGGTCAGGCGGTTCAGGAAGGTGACGTTGTGATCATCCTGGAAGCGATGAAGATGGAAACTGAAGTGCGTGCACCTCGGGCCGGTACTATCGGTAGTGTAGATGTTCGCGAAGGCGATGCTGTTACTGTTGGCGACACTCTGCTGACTCTGTAAGTCCCTGCTTAAACAACGAGGTTGATCAAATGGAACAACTTTTGAGCTTATGGCAGGGCTCGGGTCTTTACAATATGGGGCTGGGGCAGCTGACGATGATCGTCATCTGTATGCTGCTGCTTTACCTTGCAATTGTGAAGAACTTTGAACCTCTGCTGCTGGTTCCCATCGGTTTTGGTGGCCTTCTGGCCAACATTCCTGAGGCGGGACTGGCGTTGTCTGCTGCTGAGCAGGCCATCCACTTTGCTAAACCGGAAGTGCTGGCTGCGATTGCTCAGGCATTGGATGTTAATACAACAGACCCTGCAGCACTGAAACACCTTGTTCATGAAACCGGCCCTAGTGCTTATGCTGCTGCACAGCTGGCGGCTCAGGATGCCGGTTACTCGAACGGTATGCTGTACAGTTTCTACTCTGTAGCGATTGGCAGTGGTATTGCTCCACTGGTGATTTTTATGGGTGTGGGTGCGATGACCGACTTTGGTCCTCTGCTGGCGAACCCTAAGACACTGTTCCTGGGTGCTGCTGCTCAGTTCGGTATCTTCGCAACTGTACTGGGTGCGGTTGGTTTGTCCGCTATGGGACTGATGGACTTTTCTATCCAGCAAGCTGCGGCTATCGGTATTATCGGTGGTGCAGATGGTCCGACGTCTATCTACGTAGCAAGTCTGCTGGCTCCTGAACTACTGGGTGCTATTGCGGTAGCGTCATACTCTTACATGGCTCTGGTGCCTCTGATTCAGCCGCCTATTATGCGTGCGCTGACGACTCCGGAAGAACGTAAGATCGAGATGGTTCAGCTACGTATAGTTTCCCGTGCAGAAAAGATCATTTTCCCACTGTCTCTGCTGGTTCTGGTGGCGCTTCTGCTGCCGGATGCAGCACCGCTATTGGGTATGTTCTGCTTCGGTAACCTGATGAAAGAGTCTGGTGTTGTTGATCGTCTGAGTGATACTGCTCAGAATGCACTGATTAACATCACTACTATCTTCCTGGGTCTGTCAGTTGGTTCCAAACTGATTGCTGATAAGTTCCTGGCACTTGAGACTCTGGGTATTCTGGCTCTGGGTATTGTGGCTTTTGGTATCGGTACCGGTTGCGGTGTTCTGATGGCGAAGCTGATGAACAAGCTGACCAAGACTCCGGTCAACCCGCTGATCGGTTCAGCCGGTGTATCCGCAGTGCCTATGGCCGCGCGTGTATCCAATAAGCTGGGTCTGGAATACAACCCGCACAACTTCCTGCTGATGCATGCGATGGGCCCGAACGTGGCTGGTGTGATCGGTTCGGCGGTTGCCGCTGGTGTGATGATCAAGTACCTGGGTGGCTAAACCATTCGGGTTGTGATCAGAACAAAAAAACCACCGCATCTGCGGTGGTTTTTTTATGGCTGATCTTTTTGTTCCGCTTTAAGTGTGCATCCGGGCAGCATGCTTGTGCCGCTCAGTAGTCCCCTCTTAAAAGGACTACATCGACTCTTTGATAAATAGCTGGATAAAGCTGTTAAACAGCTTTTCATCAAAGTGATGGGACATTTTATCTTTCATCAGCTTAAGCGCTTCAAAGACGGTCATGCCTTTTTTGTAAGATCGCTCTGCCGTTAATGCATCATAAATATCAGCCAGAGCACAAATCTGACCGAACTGATGGAATTCGTCGCCTTTAATACCGTAAGGGTACCCAGAGCCATCGATCTTCTCATGGTGCTGTAAAACGGTGATCTTACGGATTTCATCCAGAGAATTGGCCTGTTTAAGCAGTTGTGCACCCCGTTCCGGGTGGTTACGCATAATGGCGAACTCTTCATCAGATAGTTTGCCGGGCTTATTCAGAATGCCGGGGTCCACCTGAGACTTACCGATATCGTGAAGAAAGAAACCCACGCCCAGCTCTTTCATCAGATTATCGTCAGTGGTCTTGAGAATATGCTTGGCGATCAGCAAGGATTTCACACCGACATTCACACAGTGAGTGTAGGTGTAGTAATCGTGAGAGGTGATGCGCAGCAGGCTGCCGGAGACCTCTTCATCGGCGATTACACATTCAGCCAATGCAATGATAGGCTGACTGGTATCTTCGATCAGGGACTCGGTGACAGGTTCGTTCATCAGGTTGTGCATGAGTCCACTGCAATGCTCAAATACGGCATGAGCTTTTTCAGCGGGTGGCGTTTCTGCCTTGAGGGCTGCACTTAGCTCCTCTGAGGGGCGGTTTTTCTTACCCCAATCATTTGGGTCATCCTTAACAAAGTGCACCAGAGACTCAGCTGTACTGGTGTTAAGTTGTGACGGTTTCACCCTGTTAGTCCTCAATATCTATCTTAGCGTTCAATGATGTAAGGATAGTTGAATATGAGAGCGGTATGACCTCGGAAAAACCCTTGGCAACTATGGGTATAAGCGGGGAATTTGTATCTTTATGTAAGCGGTTGGGATGTATCGGTCTGAGTAACACTTTTGATGACAAATCCCGAAGCTAAATTCGGTTTCTGGTGCTCCGGGCGCAAGCTGTTTTTTCAATACCCGTTTTCAGTCATCAAACTTAACGCCATAATAGGCTCTCATTTTATTTAAGCGACAGTTATGGATTTCTTAGCAGCGTTTTCTCCACTGACAATGGTCGTCATTCTGATTATTTCAGGCCTAACGGTTTACTTTCACGGGCCTGTGTACTCTTTGCGTACCGTGAATGCAGCGCCCTCAATTCTGACCAGTATCGGTATCTTCGGTACCTTTCTGGGTGTAGCCCTGGGTCTGATGGATTTCGATACTACGGATATCGAAGGCAGTGTTCCCCAGCTGATTGAAGGTCTTAAAACCGCTTTCTGGTCTTCTATCGCCGGTCTTTTAGCGGCGATGAGTATCAAGATGCGTCATGTGATTAAGCATGTTCGTAATTATGAGACCGAGACCAAGTATACCGGTGCGACGGTGGATGATCTGGCAACCTTGCTGGGGGATATCCGTCTGGTGCTGAACAAGGCCGGTTTAGCGGATATTGGCGATAATATTCAGGCGGGAACCAAGGGACTGGAGCAACATCTGGAGCGGCTGGAAACGGTGATCAGCCAGTATCAGCAGGAGATGGTGTCTGCTAATAGCAACGCTCTGACTACCGCCATTACCGATCTGATGACCAGCTTTAACGACAAGATCACCGTGCAATACGGGGATAACTTTCGTCAGCTCAATCAGGCGGTTGGTCGCATGGTTGAGTGGCAGGAAAACTATAAAGGTGAACTTGCCAAGCTTTTGGAGCAACAAAAAGCCAATGGCGATGTGCTGGATAAAGCCACCGAAGCTTATCAGACCATGGTTCAGCATACTCAGGCCTTTAATGAGGTGTCCGAGAAGCTGGGTGATGTGATGACGGGGCTGCAGCAACAGTCGGATTCTTTGGGCAGCTATCTTGAGAGTCTTGCGAATCTGGTGAGCAAGGCCTCTGACGGACTGCCTGCTCTTGAGGGGCGTATTATGACCCTGACGGATGAGCTGGCGAACGGTATTCGCGAGAGTCACAAACAGATGAATGAGCTGCTGACACAGACGTCATCGACCATTGAGAAAACCGTGATCACCGTGAACAAACAACTGGTCACAGATATGGAGCAGGTCAACTCCCGCCACAGCGACATTGTCCTGCAGATGCTAGATCGTAATGAGCAGCAGCTAGTGCGTATGGATAACGCGATGGAGCAGGAGCTGAGTCATGCTCTGCAAACTTTTGGTGGTCAGCTAACAGCGCTTTCAGAGAAGTTTGTCAGTGATTATCTGCCGTTAACAGAAAAACTGAAACAGGTGGTTCAGTTGTCGGCTCAGGTTGCCCCGGCAGGTAAAACGTCTGCTGGTGGTATGAGTCCTTCAACGGGCAATAAGGCGACGGTTAAGTCGGTGCCTGAACGCCAGCCGTCTGTTGCCGAAAAAGCGCCGGTTACTGCGAAAGTAAACACTGACTCTTCGGGTGAAGCCGATGAGAGCCTTAAGACCGGTGACAAAAACGCTTCTGCAGGTGAACCGGTTGCTAAACATCAGGATACACCCTCCATTAATCCTCCATCCGCGCAGGGCATAGCACCGGTTAAGATAAGCCAGAAAAGCGCTGCCGATGATGCTGCAGAAACCCCAACCCTCAGACCTGGCCGTCGAGCTGCACGAGCAGGAAGGAATCTGAAGTGAACCGTCTTGACCAGCAGCAGAACGAAGAAGAAAACCTGACCGCTGAAGAAGGTGCGCACTGGGTTGCCGTCAGTGATCTGATGGCGGGTCTGATGATGGTTTTTCTTCTGGTTGCTGTTGCTTATATGGTGATTCTGGAGCGTGAAACCGAGAAGATTAAAGAGGTTGCGCTGCTTTATCAGGATCTCAGAGAGCAGCTGTATCAGGATCTTTATCAGGAGTTTAAGGATGACCTGCCACGCTGGGGTGCGGAGCTGAAAGCCGATGACCTGAGTTTCCAGTTTTACAATACTGAAGTGATGTTCGATCTGGGTAAGTCATCACTTCAGCCGGAATTTGAAGAGATTCTGGCGGACTTCTTCCCCCGCTATACCCGTATTATCACCTCTGAGAAGTACCGTGATGATATTTCAGAAGTTCGAATCGAGGGGCACACCTCAAGCGACTGGACCAATGCCCGGAGTGAAGACGAAGCCTATATCAATAATATGAGGCTTTCACAGGCGAGAACCCGATCTGCCTTAGGCTTTGTGTTGGGACTACCGGATGTGGGGTATCAGAAAGAGTGGCTCAAACACCACCTGACCGCCAATGGGCTCTCATCATCGAAGTTAGTAATCACATCAGATGGCGAAGAGAATAGCGAGCGCTCCCGCCGGGTTGAATTTCGTCTGAGAACCGATGCTGATTCCCGCATCCGGGAGATTCTGAAAGATGTTCTGGATGAGTGATGATCAGCATTAGCAGCAGATCGTGTTGATCAACAGGGAGCGATGATTGAGCGATGAAGTTACCGGATTTTAATCAGGATGAGGGCCTGCTCTCATTACGGCGTCAGATGAATGCCCGTCGCCCCGGTCATTTTGTCCTGTTTGATGCCGGAAAGCATCTGACAGGTCAGGAGCGGTCACAGCTGGAAAACAGGGGGCTGAGAACCTCTGTGGATAGTCTGCGCGTGCTGCCCGATCAGACATTGGCGATTAAGAATGGTCGGGTGATTGTCTATTTTGAAAGCAACCCGGCTTCTCATGGCAAGCATCCGTCAGAGGATACAGGGCCAGCACAGCGACCTGCGAAAGAGCATTTTCATGTGGCTGGTTGTCCGGTGCTGGAGGCTCGACATCGGGAGCCCATCATTGCGACCACTTGTCTGACATCACCCTTTCCTGTCCCGGGCAAAGAGATCAAACGCCGTAGCTTAACAGTCTGTCCTGAATGTCTGACGTTACTGGCCTATAAAGGGTTCAGCCTGACCCGGAACCGTAAGATCCGCTACAGTGAACTCCTGCTCAGAAGCTTTCAGCTACAGGACTTTTTCCGGGTGTACACGTTATATCCGGTACGCATAGAGGGGTAGTTGCTACTCCCTTTTACCGCCCCTCCACACCGTATGTACTGTTACTTCATCACCTCAACTTCAGCCTTGATTGAATTCGCAATAAAGCAGTTTTTATGTGCGCCCTGATGCAGTCGATCCAGCTCGGCTTCGGTTGGTTGTTTTTCGCCGCCAAAGACAATCGTCGGGTTAATTTCGATACGGCTGACCACCTGGCCTCGCTCTGCTTTGGTCAGAAAACCAACGGCGTCATCCTGATAGCTCTCCACTTTAAAGCCTTTGATATCTGCAATCGCCAGAAACGTCAGCATGTGGCAGCTGGATACGGCAGCAACCAGCATCTGTTCCGGGTCAGCACATTGAGCATCTCCCAAGAAGCCTGCCGCCGATGAAGCATGGATCGTCTGACCACCATTCAGCGTCAGTGTATGGTTGCGACAAAAGGTCTTGCTGTCTTCCGGGTGCTCTTTGCGTTGCCAGTTGAGTTGGGCGCGATGTTCTGACATGGAGATCTTCCTTATGCGTGTGTCTTAACGTAGGGTTGAGAAGAATTATAATAAGAATGTTCTAATGTTTGTGTCGGTATAAGTCAACTGATCGCCATATAAATCCAGTGGAAGGTATCAGCGATTAAAAATGCAGAAATGACGATAAAGAAATGGCAGGCAATAAAAAACCCAGCAGGGTGACTTATTCGTGAAGGCATAACCTGTCGCAATCTAAAGGCATAACTTGACGTGCTCCCACAGTATATACACTGGTAGATACAAGTTGTTTCAAATATCTGCTTTCTAACTTTGGCTTGATGTTGATAATAAGGTTCTTGATCTTAAATCTAATGGAATTAGTTCGCTATGGAACAGCGCATATCTACAGCTTTCATCCTTGTTTTACTGGTCTCACCCATCGCTCTCGCTGCACCTGCCTATGTAACCGCTTCAACATCAAGCTCCTTTCCTGTGATTGACGTACGCTCTCCAGCCAGTGTTGCTATTTCAGGTAAGAGCCAAACTATCGCTAGCTCCCCTGCATTGGGTTCAGCTCCTCGCGGCAAGGTGCATAGTCGTAGTGCAGGTCTATACGCAGGCAAGCAAATTAATGCCCTAAATAATTCAGATCGTTTGGATGAGAGTCGCAAACGCAACCACGGAAGCGTTAAAGACTAATCAGTTTATTGGGATGTTACACACGCAATGGATCGCCTGCGCTTACATTTTTCGTCTAGAACCATACTGCTTCTGGTTAGCCTCATTGTTGGATGGGTGCAGAATGCTATGGCTTCCGATAATGATGAGTTTATTCGTCAGCAGGAGTGGCGTTTTTCCCAAGAAAGAAACTTCCTCAAAGACAGAGCGCTGCAGTCCAAGCCGCGAGTCACAATCGATATACCTTCCTACGATGAAGCTAAATATGCGTCCCCTTCTGATGCACGTTGCTTTCAAATTCGACAAATAAAATTTGAATCTGGAGTTCCCTCTGAGCTGCAGTTTCTGAATACGCTGGTTCAGCCTTTTACGAATTCCTGCTTAAACCAGGTGTACATTACCCAGTTGGTTAACAAGTTAAATCGGCGATTGCTGTCTCGTGGTTATGTGACCAGTCGTGTTTTGCTGGGAGAGCAAAATTTATCTGAAGGTGTTCTAAGGCTTACCCTGTTTGAAGGGCGTCTGAATACGATCGTCTTGCCTGATGGCTATATCAAAAGCTGGAAAACGGCATTCCCAATACGCTCAGGAGATATTCTCAACATCCGTCACCTTGAACAAGGCCTTGAACAAATGAAACGCCTGAGTTCTCAAGACGTGACAATGCAAATTGTCCCCTCTGATGAGGCCGGAAAAAGTGATGTCGTTCTGGATGTGAAAGAAGGTTTTCAAGGAAATGCATCTCTTTCAGTAGATGATAGTGCGGGTGAGAATGTTGGTAAGTATCAAGCGACGGTATCGCTTGGCTGGGATAACTTATTGTTCCTTCAGGACGCTTTAACCGGTTCGTATTCGAGAGCGGTCAAGAATGACAAAAACGATGCTTCAGAGAGCTACAATCTGGGATACAGCATCCCAATGGGATACTTTCTTTTTTCCCTGTCGAGCAACCAATTTGAGTACAAAAGTTTAGTCGAAGGATCGGTTCAAAACTTTACCAGCCGTGGGACAGGATCCAATCACAATATTGATATTACCTGGACAACTTCTCGCTCACAGTCGTCCAAGTGGGATGTGTATGCAGGTCTCGGGCTTCGCCTTCGGAATAACTACATTAATGATACTGAAATTGAGGTGCAGCGCCGTAGATTGGCCAATACCAAACTGGGCCTCAGACACCGATACTACCTTGCCAATAGTAGTCTGAACTGGAGTGTCGAATGGAAACAAGGTTCTCCTTGGTTTAATGCTGAATCTGAACCTCAAACTTCAAGCTCCTCTACACCAAACTATGACCTTTTTGCTGCGACGATCGCCTGGAATAGGCCTATCAAACTGTATGATCATCCAGGCGTGTTCTCAACGTCATGGCGAGGTCAGTGGAGTCAATCAGAGCTCTTCTCAATGGATTGGTTCAGTATCGGTGGTCGTTACAGTGTCCGGGGATTTGATGCCGGGCAAACCCTAGCTGCAGAGACGGGCTGGCATGTAAGAAACGAATTAGGTCTGAGGCTAAAACAGCGGCACACATTATTTCTTCTACTTGATGGCGGTGGCGTCCGTGGAGAGCCTGTTGAGACATACTCTCAAAGCTGGCTGGCTTCTACGGGCTTAGGCGCACGAGGGGGCTTGGGGCAATTTCAGTATGATGCCCATCTCGCCTACCCCATAAGTTACCCAAACGAATTTAAAGATATTGGTTTCGCTGGAGGCATTGCGCTGACATGGACGTTATAAAAACAAGAAAAGGCTCTACCCATCATACCCTTGGATTGACCCGGCGTACCCGAAAACTGGCGGCTTGGCTGGTTTTAATGACATACCCTTTTTCCGCTGGCATTGCTCTGGCCGATGGGATAGAAGGAGCTCAGGGCAGTGCTTATAACCCAGAAATCATTGAAAGTGCCAATGGCATCAATATTGTCAATATCAACCGCCCTTCGTCAGGTGGTGTTTCCCGCAATGAGTATGATCAGTTCAATGTTGACCAATCGGGTCTGATTCTTAATAACTCAACCGGTATTATCCAAACCCAGTTAGGGGGCTATATCGATGGTAATGCCCGCTTGGGTGGCAATCAGGCGACGATTATTCTGAATGAAGTCGTTTCAAACAATCCTAGTGACCTGCAAGGTTACATGGAAGTTGCGGGGAAAAAAGCGGAAGTTATTGTTGCAAACCCCAATGGTATTACCTGTGATGGCTGTGGGTTTATCAATACCACGCGCGGTATCCTAACGACCGGTACTTCAATCATGCAGAACGGAGAGCTGCAGGGGTTCTCCATTATGGGCGGTGGTATTCAGATCATCGGCAAGGGCATTAATGCCAGCAATGTGTCCCAGTTAGATCTCTTATCTCAAGCCATCACGCTGAACAGTGAGCTGTGGTCCGATACGCTCAATGTGGTTACCGGCAGAAATACCGTTGATCATGAAACACTCCAGGCGACGCCTCTTGACGATGCTGCAGCGAGTACAGGGATTGCGCTGGATATCGCAGAATTGGGCGGGATGTATGCCAACCGTATCCATATTGTCGGGACTGAAAAAGGCTTTGGTGTTAATGCCGGCGGAAATATTCTGGCTAGCAATACCTTCACCATTTCCAGTCAAGGTGATGTGGTTGTCGGAGCGACCGTTGGAGCAGAAAGTACTGACGGGAATGCCGACATCAGGACGGCATCAACACTGACCAATAATGGTCTTATCGCGGGAGAAAACCTTTCTCTGGATGCTGCCGTCGTCAATAACAGCAGTCTGATCTCTTCCGGCCAACTGACTGTTGATGCCGATACATTGAATAACAAGGATCGTATTTTTTCGGATGCCTTAGAGATACGCGGAAACACGTTGAATAATGTGGGAGCCGATGCGGCGATTGTGTCGTTTGGCCGACTTGATGTTAATACCACAGAGCGCATTAACAACGAGTCCGGTGCTTATTTCTACAGTTTTGGCGATATGTCTTTGCAGACCGAAGGGAGCTTGCTCAACAACTCTTCTGTTATACAGTCAGAAGGTGCCCTATCGGTTCAGGCTGACTCT
This sequence comes from Oceanospirillum sp., assembly GCA_048264105.1. Classification (GTDB taxonomy): domain Bacteria; phylum Pseudomonadota; class Gammaproteobacteria; order Pseudomonadales; family Halomonadaceae; genus Oceanospirillum. The sequence continues at coordinate 93,489 of JBLXDJ010000003.1, read as the reverse complement.
ATTGTTAATAAACGCACCCATATTGCTATCGACTATTCTGATGCCGTCACGGGCACGGTATCAGGAAAGTACATATCAAAAAGTCAGTTACCGAGCGCCCCGGGTAATTATCGAGATGCCTACCTTTCCTACACTGAAGTTACCGATACCCCATTTATCAGCTCCGAGGGCGATATCTCCCTTATGTTATCCAATGGAGATATGTCATTAACGGCCAAGTCGGTTGAAAACAATTATTCCATTATTTCTTCAGCTTCAGACCTCAACCTTACGATTGACTATTTAAGCAATTTGGATGTCCAGTCCACAGAGTATGTTGATCGGAGCGGTCGCTATACAGTGAGAACTTGGGATAAATGTAGCTGGTATGAAACCTGTAGTCATAAAAACCGTAATACCTATTACCAAAATTATGCCTACCACTCAGAGCAGACTTTAACACTTGGCGACGCCACCCTATCTGCTGCGGGCACGGTCAGTATTTCATCGGGCACTGTGGTGAATGGAGTTGAAGAAGACCTGTCTGGCAGCGGTTTTTCCGGTTCATCAGCGACGTCAGATACCGTCAGTCAGCAAACGACAGGCCAAGATGTCGGCTCCCTGCTCTCAAGCCCTTTCTTTTCTTTCAGTGCTGACTCAGAGCATGGCTATCTGATCGAAACAGACCCCGCCTTTACAAACTACAAGAACTTTATCTCTTCCGACTACATGCTGTCGAAGCTGCAAATGGCAACAGACGGTACAACTACGACTCGGCTGGGCGATGGTTTTTATGAGCAAAAATTAATTCAGGATCAAATGCTCGACCTGACAGGGGCTCAGTATTTGGATGAGTCCCAGGATGCTGAAGCGCAATATATTGCCTTAATGGATAACGGCATTAATGCGCAAAACGATTTACAGCTGTCCGTGGGTATTGCCCTCACTTCAGAGCAAATTGAATCGTTAAACCAACCCATTGTCTGGATGGTGGAGCAAGACGTTGAAACGTCTGCGGGAGTTCAAACTGCTCTGGTTCCAAAAGTCTACCTCCCTTCTGCTATGGCGATGGATTTGAGACCTGATGGAGCTCTGATCAAAGGTGGTGTTGTCGATATTCAGGCTGAGCAGTCATTGGCGAATAGCGGCGCAATCCAGTCTTCCGGTGATCTGAGTATCGCTTCAGGTGGCGATATCAATAACGAAGGTGTGATTAAGGGGCAGGGTGTCTCTCTCAGAGCTAAGGGTGATATCAACCATACATCCACTGACAGTCATACCTCCAGTATCGAAGGGACAACGGTTGCGCTCCAATCCGGTGGTGATATTAATGTAACCGCTGGACGCATCACAGGTGAGCAGGGCGTGAGTCTTGCTGCTGCAGGTGATCTTAATATCAAAGCCCGAGAGGAACAAAGCCAAGCACTGATTGGCAGGGCCAAAGTAGACACCCGAGACTATGCTGTTTCGGAAATTACATCAGGCGGTGATTTAACGCTGAGCGCTGGTGGCGATTTGACCAGTGAAGCTGCAAAGCTTGAAGCGGCTGAAAATATCAGTGTTGCGGCGACGAGTATTCGTTTTAATGCGCTAAAAAAACTGGTTTCTACCTATAGCGACTCCGGTAATACCGAGACAGCCGATCATGATGAGACGGTACTGTCTAACCAGATTATCAGTGGCGGTAACCTAGTTGTGAGCGCTGCGGAAGACCTCTTGTCTGAAGCAACGGAATTCTTCTCTGAAAACGGCACGCTGGCTCTTTTAGCGCAGGGGGATATTACTCTTGCTGAAGTGATCGAAAATGATCGTACGACGAGTGTAACAACTTCTCGCTCTGAGCGTGTGTTCAGTTCCACTAAACGAACTCAAACGGTAACCGTTGCCGAACAAACGTCTCAAGGCAATAGCCTTACGGGTTCTAATGTCGTACTGCAGTCTGGGGCTACGTTGTCGATGACGGGGGCTGATATTGACGCTGAGCAAAAGCTAAAAATCAGCGCAGCTGATGATGTTGAAATTCTGGCGGCAACGAATACAACGACAACGACGGTTACTTCCAAGAAGAAAACCTCATCCCTCTTGAGCAACAAGAAAACCACTCATTCCACCCACTCTGAATCTTTGGTTGTGGGTTCGAACCTCACGGCAGGTGACGGTGGTATTTCTATTGAGACAGGAGGAAGCTACACCCAAGTTGCCAGCAACCTCGATACAAACAGCGACATCACCTTATCTGCTGCACAAATCAACCTTTTGGGAGCTTCAGAGGTTAGTCGCTACGAGAGTACAACGAAGAGAAATAAAACCTTCTCAGACTCATCTGCGACCACTAAGAAAGAACAAGCTCAGTTTGTTGGCAGCGAACTTTCCGCCGGCGGAAATATCACCTTAACCTCGCAAAATGGTATGGCTCTTCAGGGGGCGAAAGTCGATGCCGAGGAAGCCCTTAAACTATCGGCGAAAGACGATATTCTGATTACAGCAGGCATTGAACAGACAACCGAAAGTTACAGCAAAACCAGCGAGAATATGGCTCGTGTCAAAAGTAAAGACAAAGGTTATATCAAGCAGAGTGCCGTTGGTTCGCAGCTTAACGCAGGCAGTCAATTATCCATCGACAGCGACGGCGGAGATCTGACTGTTGCGGGTTCTTCACTCACCAGTAACGGCAATTTGGTTCTGGGTGACAGTCAGGTAAAACGCGATGCCGATGGCAAAGCGGTACTTAATGAACAAGGCCAATACCTCACCGAAGATGGTCAGGGTATGGGTGATATCAATGTGGAAACGGTTGCCCTTCAGAATACGAGTTGGGATGAAAAATCGTATAGCTACAAAGGTGTTGTAAAAGATTTAGCCAAAGGCGTTACTTTTGTAGCCAGTAGCATGGGGATTTCTCAGACACTGGATGCATTGGGCGTTGATACATCAATATCGCTGGGTGAAAAGCAAGAAACCCGAATCGAAGAAACGGTTCATCAGGGTTCTACATTATCTGCCGACAGTAATGTAATTTTACGCTCCGACGGCACCTTTACACTTGCGGGAAGTGATCTTAATGCTGGTGGTGACGCTTATATTGAAACCGAACGGACAGTCGTAACTGCCGTTATCGACCAAACCACAACTCGGACCCACTCTGAAACGGAAACAGTTGATGCTGTTCAGCCTGATGTCAGCGAACAGGAAGTAACTCTGGGTGGCTTTGTAGACACCAAAGAGAGTCTCACTAAAACAACGACTGTTGAAACGGCACAAGCTGCTGGTATCAATGTCGGCGGAAATCTGACCATCAAGAGCCAGAAGAACATTGATCTTCTGGGTTCTGATGTTGTTGTCGGCGGTGACGCCGATCTGCAGGCAGAAAGCGTAACTGTTGCAGGCATTGAAACGACAACCCGTGAAACGGAAACACACCGTGTAGAAGAAACCAGTGTGTCGATGGGGGTAAAAAATGCCTATGTCGATACAGCTTACGCTGCAAAAGCCGTAGATGATGCCCGGAAAGATGTTAAGGCTGCCAAAGATGCACTGGATGATGCGAAACAGCGCATTAAAGAGGGTACGCTGGCTGAATCTGCTTTGGCGGACTACAAAGCAAACCTTGTGGCTGCAGACACACAGCTGGCCCAGGCTACTCTAAACCTTGCGTCCTCTGGTGCCTCAGCTGCTGCCACTACCGCAACCGGCGGCTTCTATGCCACAGGTAGTGCTGAAGTCAGTGTTTCTGAAGACACTTCCGAAAGTGTTCAAACTCAGTATCGGGGCTCGACACTTCAGGTTGGCGGTAATGCCAGCCTAAACGCGAAAGACAGTATCGATATCATCGGTTCAACCTTAGGTGTTAATGAAACATTAGCCCTTAATGCGGACGAGATAGCGATAACGGCAGGCATTCAGGGCGACAGCTCTCAAAGCTCAACCCAATCCAAAAGTGCCAGCACCAGCGTTAGTGTTAAAGCCAGTGGCGATAGCTATAGCGGCTCTTTAAGTGCGAACCGTTCCGATAGCTCAAGCGAAAGCCAAACGCATGTTAATAGCCTGATTCAGGCAGGTAACCTGACCAGTGACAGCGACAAACTGACTATTGCCGGTGCTCAGGTTGATATTGATCAGGATGTCACGATCAACACGGGTGAGCTCACCCTTGCAAGTCTGCAGGATACCAGCACAAGCTCAAGCAAGAGTTCGGGTATGAATGCCGGTCTTGGCCTGGGTGGTGAGAGCCTTGCCAGTCTAAGCAGTGTGGGGGGCAACGCTAACTCCAGCCGTTCAGATCGTGCATGGGTAACAGAGCAAACCCGCTTAATCGGTGGGGGTAATGTCACCATCACCGCAGACAAAACCGAGATTAAAGGCGCGGTACTGGCCAGTGCAACGGTTGATGAGCAAGGTCAGTTAACGGATCAGGGGAACCTCACCCTTATCACCGATGAGTTACTGGTTAGCGATATTCAGGATCGCGATAAATCAGAAAGTGAAGGCTTCAACCTCAATACCGGTTTAAGCAGCACCGGCAGCTCTACCCTGGGGCTGACGGCCAACGGTCATATTAAAGAACAGACGACCTACGCCACCTTGGGCAACGGCACCATCCAGACCCGTACCGGTGATGACCACGACCTGAGTCACACCAACCGGGACCTAAATGCCACTCAGGAGATCACCAAAGATCAGCAAACCCGCGGTTTAGACTCATCCGTGACGGTTGACCACCGCGTTGCAACAGAGGGTGGACGTCAGGCTATTAAGAATGACTTTGTCGATACCTATGAGCATGGTGAAGACATCGCCAATACCCTAGATACCATTGGTGAAAATGAAAAACTTGGGCTACTAAACTTTGGCGAAGCACTGGATAACAATGCTAAGGGAACGCAGCTTAAAAATGATCTGCTGCGTAATCCAGAAAACCAGCATATTGTCGATGGCATCAAAAGTGGTGATCCGGAACTGTATGCTCAGGCCATGAAGGACCTGGGGCATCTCGCGCAGGAGAAGTTTGGTCTAGAACTCAGCGATATTAATCTTTACGACGCCAATAAAACAGATAGCCTTTCATTAGCTGATACAGCCGTTTCCAACGTAAAAGGAGGGACTGTCGTTGATGAGGGTAATGCAGAATATGGCAATATCTTCATTGATGCCGGTGATGGCGCAACTAAAACAGATATGGCCAATACGCTTGGTCATGAAGTACTTGAGTCACAGAGTATACAGGGCAAAGATGGCGGTTTAACTAATGGTTTATTTGGCCGTAATTCTGCTGAAACTCAAGAGGCCTTAGCGAATGCATTTGGCAGCCAGTTTGCAGGAAGGATTAATCAGGCCGTTGGCGGTGACCTAAACAGCAGTGGTGGAGAAAACTTTTCGAATAACCTGCAACATAGCCAGGTTGTACATCAAGGGACACAGCGGGCAAATAACGTAGGTAGTGCTAAAGTTGAGCATCGCCAGCTGTATTTGGCAGAGGTCGATGCAATTATCTCTTCTGCACCCGATTATGCGAAGAAAAAAGGCATTGATGAAGAGCAGGCTAAGAGAGAGCTGACCCGACAGGCGTTACGTATTGTCGATAAAAAATGGTCTGAGCAAATAGACGAAAATCCTGAAGCAAGAGCCATGTTGGAGCAAATAGCTTCCAACATGGGTGATGTAGAGGAAGCGAGCGGGCCACGGGGGTTAATTGATTTCCTTGCCGATGAAACCGAAACGAGCAAGCCATTTCAGGCAAATGATGAAGCCACCTTCAATGATCCCTTTATCAATACAACAGAAGCCGTGGCAGCTGAAAAGTATATTGTTAATGCTGATGGATTAGGTTTTTTATCTGCTTATGCTGTTGATGATCCCAGTCAAGGATTAAAAGTAACTACATCGGGAGCGATTCGCCAAGCTGGTCGCAATTTTGTAGAGGGAATAGATGACCTTATTTCTCAGGGTAAAGAAGATCCCGTTGGATTAATCAAGGCCGTTGGCGAAGGCTTTTATGATGATGCCAAGGATGCGATAACTCACCCTCTGGAAACCTTTGTCTTTAAGGATACGAAGGGGGAGCCAGAAGAACGACAACTGATTGCTGAGCTGCAAGGGGATGTAGAAGCTGCGCGAAATCAAGCCGCAGATTCATTCCTGGAGGCTATTACGGTACCAGGAGCGGGTCGTGTAGTTAAAGGGGCAGGTGGAGAGGTTCTCGAGCAGGCTGCAAAACAGGCCCGCAAGAAAATCGATAGCGATACGGCTCCGGCTGAATCACAAAATGTTCGAGAGGTAGCCGATGGTGAGTTTAGTTCTCCTGATAGAAATGTAATACCGCAAGCGGAAGTTGATAGGATTGATGGTCGCGCATCAGATCAACAGGGTAGTACAGGTGGGTCTCAGCAGGAGTATAATGCGGGTACGACGCAAGATACGAATGATGTTACAAAGAAGGTAGATTATTCAAGTATTAAAAACCCTAAAAATGTAGCTGAAGGAAAAGAGTTTACCTTGCGTCAAAAACGGGAGGCGCTTGAGTTAAACAAAGCCGCAAATGGAGGCGTCGTAAAATCAGACCTTAGTGGTACGACGCTAGTTAAACCTCAAAAGAGCCAGCGTGGTGTAACGCCAGATCCCAATGAATGGCAGTTTGACCATAAGGTGCCCAAAAGTTGTGGCGGGACAAATTGTAGTTCGAACCTACAAATTCTTTCGCGACAAGAGAATAGAGCTAAGTCCAATAATTAGGGTGATCTAAGTGAGCAACGCAATTCAGAATGTTAATGATTTGCCGTCAATTGACGAGGTGAAAAAAATATCGCAGGGCTTGGCGTTGGTAGACGCCATTATTATGCCTGAGTGGGAATATAGATATTTTTCTTTCAATAGTAATTGGGACGGAAATCGAGGCGAAATGATGGCCTCAATGAGAGATGGTTCCGGTGGAGAGTACTTTATTAATTTCACTAGTGCTGGGGTTGCTGGAAAAGTACTTTTTGAGGAATCATTGTCTGATGTGTCACAACCATTAGGGCTTGTGCCAGATTGTTTTTCTGGTTTTAAAAATGAAGCGGCATTTAGCATAGCTAATGCTACTTTCTTTTTTTGGCGAGAAGAGAACAAGGCTGCTTGGATTGCATCGCCAGAAAACTTGAAATCTTATCCTTTGTTGGCTTCTTTGGTGAATGGTATTACAGGCTATCATAGCTGGGCTGAAGATTATTATGAGAAAAACATCGACAGTAATGTGCTTAAGGATGTTTTTACTTCATTAACCGTTACCGCAGATCAGTTGGCCATCTTAAACCCTGATGTGACACTTGAAGATTTAGAAGAGGATCTTCAAGAAATACTTTAAATAATTAGCCCCGCACTCGCGGGGCTTTGTTTTTATGCTCTAGAAATAAAGGCATCGATAGTCCGAAATAAAGCATCTTGATCACGCTTAGGTAATTGATCAATAGCTTGAAGCCGATGACTTATACCTTCGGTTTTTACGGCTCCCTTAGCTGCCTTCTGAGGGCTAATTCCTAGAATTTCGTCAGCCGATACGTCGAGTATCTCACTAAGCTGAATAATCAGCTCACCATGTAACTGCAATTTGCCTCGTTCGTAGTCGGAAGCCATAGGCTGCGAAATCTCCAGGCGTTCGGCAAGCTCTGCCTGTGTAATCCCTTTCTCTTTGCGTAATTGCGCCAGCCGCGCTCCAATCTCTGCGGCCAGTTTGTCGTGCTCTGCCACGGAATGTTCCCCAAGCCAATGTGTGATGGCTTGGAGTATTGTAATTGGCTGCTAAACGGACCTGTTTGAAGGCTTTCCAGCAAACGTCTCTTAGGCTCGTTAAATTCCCTCCTCAGGCTCCATAACCGAGCTCCTTCAGGTACCTGTCCATTTCACCTTCCAATTCATTCAGCTGAGCTTTCAGCTTCTCTCGTTCGGTGCGCACGGCCATCAGGTCAATCTCTTTATCCTCCTCGAAGGTATCCACGTAACGGGGGATATTCAGGTTGTAGTTGTTCTCTTTGATCTCTTCGAGAGTCGCTACATAAGCGTACTTATCGACGTTTTCACAGCTGCGGAAGGTGTCCACAATTTTGCCGATATTGGCTTCGGTCAGCAGGTTCTGGTTTTTACCGGCTTTAAACTCGTGGGAGGCGTCAATAAAGAGCACTTCCTCCTTGGTCTTTTGCTTTTTGAACACCAGAATTACAGCTGGAATACTGGTGCCGTAGAAGAGTTTTTCCGGCAGGCCGATCACCGCATCCAGCAGATTTTCATCAATCAGCTGTTTACGGATTTTGCCCTCAGATGAGCCACGGAAGAGGACGCCATGAGGCACAACCACACCCATGCGGCCTGTGATTGGCTTCAGGGTTTCAATCATGTGCAGGATAAACGCGTAGTCACCCTTGGTTTTTGGCGGTACACCACGACGAAAGCGGCTGAACGGGTCGTTGGCGGCTTCATCATGGCCCCATTTATCCAGCGAGAATGGCGGGTTGGCGGTCACAATATCAAACAGTTTGAGATTGCCATTCTGATCCAGCAACTTGGGGTTGCGGATGGTGTCGCCCCACTCAATTTTATGATTGTCTTCGCCGTGCAAGAACATATTCATTTTTGCCAGCGACCAGGTAGAACCAATCGCTTCCTGACCATACAGGGCGTATTCCTTGCTGTTGTGATTCTTACGAACCTTGCTTCCGCACTTCATCAGCAAAGAGGCAGAACCACAGGCTGGGTCACAGATATCATCGCCCGGTTGCGGATCAAGCAGTTCGGCAATCAGACCAGAAACCTCTGGCGGGGTGTAGAACTCACCAGCCTTCTGGCCACCACTGGCAGCGAAGTTTTTGATCAGATATTCATAAGCATTACCGATCACATCCAGTGTGCCGACCCGGCTGGGCTTCAGGTTAAGATCTTCTTTGGCAAAGTCTTCCAGCAGGTGACGCAGAATGGTGTTTTTCTGCTTCTCTTCCCCCAGCTTGTCGGTGTTGAAAGAGATATCCTGGAACACACTTTTACCGGCGCCTTTCAGCTTGGTTCCGTTGGCATCTTCAATGGCGTGCAGCGCCTGATCGATACGTTCACCATTACCCGGCTCATGACGCTTTTCGTAAAGGCTGTAAAAGCTGGCAGAAGATGGCAGAACAAAACGCTCATTCTTCATCATCTCTTCGATCAGCTCCGGACCATCACCGTATTCCGCCTTGTAGCCATCATAGTGATCCTGCCAAACGTCTGAGATGTACTTCAGAAACAGCATGGTCAGGATAAAGTCTTTGTAAGTATCCGCGCTGATAGTGCCTCGGAAGGTACCGCAGGCATTCCAAAGCGCTTTATTGATGTTGCCATGGTTGATTTGTTTGTTCATTTTGATGCCTATTTAGAGTCATGAGATGCATGTTTTTTGGCAAGATCCATAGAAACCGTAGCCATCAAAATTTGACCGTTTTTAATTAGTCGTTCAGCAGCAATCTTTTCTCTAGTAACTGTCTGATTTAAATCAATAATGAGCTTCTGCTCTTCCAGAGAGGGGATGAAAACAGGGGCGGACTCCAAAACATCTTTCTTGATGTTTTTGGACAACCCCCCTTGGCTGTTTTGGGCAAAATAGTCCTGAGCAGGCTTCTGATTAAGCTGCCAAGCAAGAAATTCAGGCAGTATTAAACCTTTGGCTTTTTCTTTAAGTGAGATATGGAAAAAAATTGGGGCAACTAGTGTGGGGGATGGCGGTTTAGAATCGATAAAAAACGATTGGTTATTGCTACCCTTCGCTACAAAAAGAATATCACCCCTCTTGAGCCATTCCTTTCTTTTGGCAATAGGTTTGCAATTAATTAACTTCCCCCAGTCAATCGCTCCGGCATGCTGTAAATCTTTGATTTGTATGACTAATGAGTTCGATTGAGGATCGTCAATAAGCTTCCCTCGAAAGCTATGCCCTGCACGAATGTGAACCAGCTCAATTAGTTTTTTCATTGGGTTTGCATCATTGTTCTTACTGTATCGAGTTTCAGTAAAACACTGGATTATTGCAATAACAATTAGGATTTTGCAATACGGTATCTAACGGCGCAAGAGGTCTCACTGAGGGACCTTATGTCTTGCAAAACTTTGCATCAGTGGCAATACTGCAGAAAATTACAGCTCAAAAAGGGGAGTCTAGGGTGAATTTCTAGCAAAAAAAAAGCTACAACCAATTGCTTGGCTGCAGCTTCTTACGAAGATTGCTCTCCGATTTCGCAGTCTGAGTATCTTGAGTAAGTGTCTCTGCGTCAAGCTTCCAACGAATTCCGAAGAATTTGAGGCTCTGCTGTGTTCATAGAGCATGGCAGTCCTGAGGAGGCACTATGCCTAACGAAAATGACATAAAGCTCAATGAGATTTTGAATTTCTGTGAAATCCGAGGAGTTACCAAAAAAGGCTTGGACATTGTTAAGGAGATTGTCACAAATCCTCCGGCCAGGCGCGTTGACAGTCGCTCAATGTCGCGTAATAACTCATTCAGATTCGCAAGTAAGAAAATGCAAGTGACAATTCAAGCTGAAAGTCGAACGCTAGAGTTAGCATCGATTTACATGAAGGAGTTTGACCGAAGCGTTCTTGCTTACTTTGACCAACCTGCACACCGTCCCTCACTGCTTTATAAAAGCAGCAATCGAAATGTTCGAACAACTACAACTCTTGATTATTTTGTAATTTCAGAAAACTTCGTTGGCTTTGAGGAATGCAAGCCTGTGGAGGCGTTAGTCAAGTTGAGTAAAAAGTCTCCTGGCAGGTATGCTTTTGATGAGCTGAGTAAGAAATTTGTCATGCCTGCACTGGATAAATATTTGTCAGATACAGGGCTGAAATCAAGAGTTATTACTGAGGATAATATCTGTAAAGTGCATATAGAAAATCTTGCACTTCTCTTTAACTATCTGGCAGAGCCTGTTCCAGATGAGTGGAAGTTAAACTGGAAAAATGCACGGGATTTGATTTCACAGTTTGGTCCGATGAGTATAAAAGAAATAGAAGAAAAAATTCCGTCGATAAGCAGGGTATGTATTTTTTCGGCTTTGGCAAAACAGGAACTTTTTTTTGATATCTATAACTCAGAGCTAACAAATCCAGAAGATGTAGTTATCTTTGAATCAGAGGAAAAAGTCGAAATAAATTATATTGATGAATATGAATCTGATTTTCATCTAATCGGAACAAGTGCAGAAACAAGAATTGCGCTTGATCGGTATAGGTTAGTCGAAAAAGTAATAAATGGTGAGAAGCTAGGTGTCATAGCAGCAACAAATACTGTTAGCAAAAGGTCTCTACAGCGCTGGATTAGTGAATACAAAAAGGGAGGTATTGAGTCACTGATTCCGAAAATTAGTAGCCGGGGAAATCGAGAGAGCCGATTGTCTATTAGAGTTGAGGATATTATTGCTAAGGAAATTGAAAGAACTTTTAATAATTGTCGAGCTCCAACCAAAATGCATGTATATGGTCTTGTTAGATCTGAGTGTGAAAAAGCTGGAGAAGTACCGCCATCGCGACAAGCATTTTCAAAGCGATTAGATAGTATTTGTAGTATAGCTAGTACTAAGATAAGAGAGGGAAGTAAGAGAGCTTATCAAGAGACCGCTTACCTTGGTACTGCGGAAAATGATCATCCGCTTCGAAGTGTGAGTCGTTATCTAGAGCGATGTCACATGGATCATACGCAACTCGATATCCAGCTTGTAAGTTCAGATGGAGTAAATCTGGGTAAGCCCTGGTTGACGCTTATAACAGATGAACACTCTGGTCTTATATTAGCCGCTTATCTTTCATTTTCTTCTCCTGGTATTCCTGCATTAATGTGTACAATTAGACTAATGGTTTTCAATCATGAAGTGTTTCCTGAAGCGATGGTAGTCGATGGAGGTAAGGAGTTTGAGAGTGTTTATTTCGAAAAGCTGATGGCAACGTACAGCTGTACAGTAATTTCTCGTAAGGGAAAACCACGTTCAGGTGTTGCTGTTGAAAGAGAGTTCGGGTCTATCAATAAACTTTTTTTAGACAATTTATCAGGTAATAACAAAATAGCTAAAAAAGTTCGTGAAGTTTCATCTAGCCATAATCCTAGCGGTCTAGCTATTTGGACACCTGATGAATTTTATCAAGAGCTATTGTCCCAGATAGATAAATGGAACGAGAAATTACCCAAAAAAGGGGGGATGTCTCCAATATCAATTCGAGATAAATCAATCGAAAGATTTGGTATTCCGGAATCACGTATAGTTAATTTCGATAAGAATTTTCAACATAATGTTTTGCCTGCTCCGAAGAGAGGTGAGACTGTGGTTTTGAAAAAATCCACTCCTGTTCAGTTGAATAGGATCAAATATTGGCACCCCTGTTTGCTTGGTATAGGAAAAAGAGGAGTTGTTGCTGAACTGCGTTATGACCCATTTGATTTAAATGTTTTATATGTCAACATGAAGGGAAATTGGTTAAAGTTTACATCGACAAAAAAGGTTCACCGTAACTCAGGTTTTATAGAAAGTGCAATCTCGGCTGAGGTTGCAAGGCACTCTCTATACGTTCATGAAAAAACGAAAAGTGATGTTCGTGATGAGATTGCTTTAGATGTGGAGCGTGCTAATCAGGATGCAATTACCCGCCATAATTTTTATCAGGAAAGTATTAAAAAATCAGTTAGTATTATTGATGAACCTCAATCTGTCGATATCGATATTTGGAATGTAGACATACCTGAATCAAGACGGAGATCATAGTATGCTACATCCGAATCCCCGGTTTCCAGAATCAATACTATCCAGCGATATTGCATCAAAAATTGATTATTTTTCGCAAGGTTATGTATTGAATCACTCTATGATTAATTTTGTTCATGAAAGCCTCGTATCATCCTTCTTTGAAACTTCAGAGCAACAGATTGCTCTGATCACGGGGCCTACAGGTGTTGGAAAAAGTTGTCTGGCTCATGAAATATATCAGGATATATTAAACACTAATAAAGCTGATGAGTCTGGTGTCCCAATTTTATATATCGAGGCTGATGTACACGGTTCCGGTATTTTTTCGTGGAAAGAATTTTATCGAAACTTACTTTTAGCCTTAGGCGAATCTGAGAAACTACGAATTTATGGGGCTCACATCAAAAATGCTGGAGATTGTGGCTACTCTTACAGCAATAGAAATCGGACTGAGTATGAGATGAGAAGGGATCTTGAACTTCGGTTTAGAGAGCTAAATGTACATTATGTCATCATTGATGAAGTACAGCATATGTTTAAATATGGAGGTAACTCTGCAGAGAGAAGCTTAGACATCCTAAAGAATATTTCGAATAAAACCCAGTGTCGTTTTGTTGGTATTGGTACATACGAAGTATCATTCTCAATAGAAAAGAGTGCACAGCTTGCCAGACGAATTAAATCGCTGGAATTTCCCGCCTACAGTATCAGTCAACACGATGACAAGAGAAATTTTGCATCTGCGCTTTCAGGATTACTATCTCATATCCCCGGAGAAATTTCTGATGACCTGGGCAGTTATTTATATGAAATATTTGTTGGCTGCTGTGGCTGTGTAGGCATTTTGAAAGAATGGCTAACTAGAGCCTTTAAGCAGTCGTTAGAAAATGACGCTGAACTATCAATCGAGTCTCTCAGAAGAACGAGGCTGAGGGGGCAGCAACTTAAATCTATAGCGTCTGAGATCAGCGAAGGTGTCGCTTATTTTCGAGATGCATCTGATGATGAAATTCTCTCAATTTTAGATCCTCAGAAGCCCTCATCTAGGAAGTTATCTAACAAATCAAGTACCACTCCAAAAATACGGCCGGGGGTTAGAAAACCAGCGAGAGATAAGGTTGGGGGGCAATGATGGCTTTAGTGTCTGATATGCCCGCTATAGCTCCTTTTCCAATGCGGCTTGAAGAGTTTGTTGTTGGCGAGTCAAATGTTTCGATGATCGCAAAGATAGCATGGAAGTATAGGGTAAAGCCTGCACAGCTTGTTAAATACTTGTTGTGTTTGAAACATAAAAAATCGATGCAAATGGGCTATGCTCTTGCTGCTTCTTGCAATTCCGTCACCAGGCATTCGATCCTTGTTAGCAAAATGTTGGGAGATGTTACAGGGATTAAGTCTATATCGGGCAGCTATGCATATTTAAAAGATGTGCTTGACCCCGCAGCTCATGGACTAATAGCTCCAAACAAAAAATGGTGTGCTAAGTGCTACGAAGAGGCATTTCTTAGGGTAAATAATAAGAGTCGTAGCCCTGTCGTTTCGGATTTGCTTTGTTGGTCTTTGAAATTCGTAAACCGCTGTGAAATTCATAAGTGTACATTGTCTGAGCGCTGTGGTTATTGCTTTGAGCATCAACCATATTTGTCAGCTGACGTTGAGCCAGGTTATTGCCACAACAGGGAGTGTATGAGGCCGCTTTCAAAGGCATCGACAATTGCAGATGATCCCCATTTCGATCCTATCATTGTTGATGGCGCTCTCTCGAGTATCTCTCCAAAAGTTAAACTCGATATCTTTTTTCCAGAAACAATACCTTTGCAAGTTGAGAGAATATGGAATATTGATGTGCTTGCTAAAAACCTCAGGGCTTTGAGGGAGTATACGCACGATAAAGGCTATGAAAGACTGGCTTTTAGGTCTGGACTAAGCAGTCATACGATAGCTGATTGGTCTCAAGCCAGGCAAAAGTTGAGTTTGGATGGAATCCTCGGACTGATTGAAGGTTTGGGTTTGTGTAGGGCAAGTGAATTATTCCTTGATCCAGAAGCATTTTGTCTGGCAGTTGAAAAGAGTTTTAATGGCCGCTTGAATCTCCGAAGTGTCAAAAGTGAGCGTTCCATTCTTCCTGATATAGAGGCTTATATCTTTGACATTTTACGAGGAAAGATACCTGCCGAATCGAGGCAGTCTATTGCCTATAAATTTGGTGTAAGTAAAGGTATGTTGGAGAATGCTTTTAAATCGGAGCTGGAAAACATATCGAAGCTGTATAGTGAGAAGCGCAAGGCTGAAAGCCTCAAGGCTAAGGATAGGCTACAACATGAAATGAATAGAGCTGTTCAGCGGTGCTTCTCGAAGGGGCGCGAACCAACTTGGGAGAGAATAACAACAGAAATTAAAGCTATAGACCTCTCGCATATCAATGTGCATAAGCTAGGAAAGGCACGAGAAATTGCTATTGAAAAATACTTGGCAAACAGGGATGCAGGAGGTGACAAATTATGACTACTAGATTGAATTTGAATATCATAATGGAAAGCATAATTTGTCAGGTTGGCTTGAAAGCCCCATAAACAAAGAAACCCAGCAGTCAAAGTAACCATAATCTGTCACTTTGGGACACATTATGGGTACACACATATGACTGCTGGGTTTTATTGTTCATGGTGGGCCTGCTCGGACTTGAACCGAGGACCTAACGATTATGAGTCGTGTGCTCTAACCAACTGAGCTACAGGCCCTTAAGTTGTTGTCCCCGATGTAAATCAGAAAGACCGTAAAACTTAAGTGGCCAGAATTGTACAAAAGCTAAATCAGATTCGCCAGTGTTTAAAAGCGCAAACTGTTTGATAAATCAGAATTTTCTTTGTGATCATGCTGCCTGGTGTTAATGACGGGGCAGCCATATCAGGCTTTGTCGATCTGATCCGGTGTCAGTTCAATAAGCTGGGGTTGCTGCAGAATATTAAGCATCACGATGACGCGGTCTTCGCCTTTGCTTTGCTGGTAAATCGCTTCCAGAAACTCAAATGGCCCACTGGTGATGCGCACTTTATCACCGGTTTTAAGATCGCTCTGAGCAGTTTCGGACTGGTTAAGGTGTTGCTCGTTAGCTTTGATCTCGTCAATCAGTGCCTGAGGGATCACAGTTGGATGCTCACCAAAGCGCACGACATTTGCGATGCCTCGGGTGGACATCAGGGCGCGCCAGTTGCCGGTGTTGTCCGGTAGTTGGACAAAGATATAGCGGGGGAAGAGACTTTCTTCAACGATCACCCGTTTACCGGCACGTTTCTTCTCCAGCGTAATCATAGGGCGATAGCATGTATAACCTTGATTTATAAGGTTTTGCTCTGCTCTGTCATCTTCGCGGGGTTTGCAGGTAAATAGAAACCAACTCAAAACAAGCGCCTTCCCTGTTAAATAATCTATCAAATGCTATTTTAACGGAAAATTATTCCTTATTCGCCCAATCAATCGTTGGAAAGTGTAACGGCCTATATTTTGCCTATGGGATTTTTTTTGTAAAAACTGAAAAAAGTAGTTGTAAAGCCATAAAGTCATGCTCTAATAGAGATACTGCAGCATCAGTTGCAGAGGCAATGATGGAACGTCCCTTTGGATGAACCATGTAAGATTTTTTTCCCGGTGAGTCCGGGCGCTAGCAAGAGTAAAGAGGACGTTATGTCAGGTTTAATTACTGGTACCGTTAAATGGTTTAACGACGAAAAAGGTTTTGGCTTTATTTCTCGTGAAGGCGACAGCGATGTATTCGTACATTTCCGCGCCATTAACGGTACTGGCCGTCGCAGCCTTGAAGAAGGTCAGCAGGTTACTTTCGAAGTAACTCAAGGCCAGAAAGGCCCGCAGGCTGAGAACGTAACTGTAGTTTAATCGCTACTTATTACGCTCTTAAAGATGCCCGCTGATGAAGCGGGTATTTTTTTGTCTGCGATTTATCAGTTGTTAACTCCGGAAGGTCAGCAGGGCTAAGCATTCCGAAGTAACTCAAGGCCAGAAAGGCCCGCAGGCTGAGAACGTAACCGTAGTTTAATCGCTACTTATTACGCTCTTAAAAGATGCCCGCTGACGAAGCGGGTATTTTTTTGTCTACGGTTTATGAACAACAATTAAAAGCCCCGTTAAAACTCGATATCCACAACCTGTACTTCCAGCGCCTCAGATGATTCGGATAATTGAATCTGGAAACGGATATTCGCTTCCAGTAGCCGAACGCCATAAACTTTCTCTTCAGACTTACCATGCCGGTAGGCGGGTCTCGGATCCTGTTGCAGTACCTGTTCGATCAGCGCTTTGAATCCCTTAAAATGATCCGTATGTTGCTGCTGATAACGCTCAAGGGCTGATTCAGCCTGCGGCAGCCATTTTACTGTGTGGGCAACCGGTGCTTCCGGTGCAAAGGCACTCTTGGCATCTTCTACTTTATCCACATAGGGAATATAGGGCTTGATATCCAGAACCGGTGTGCCTTCCACCAGATCCAGCCCGCTGATGTGGATAAGTACCTCTTTACCTCTGATCTCTACCTTTTCCAGCTTAACAACGGATAGACCCAATGGGTTTGGTCTGAAGGTGGCGCGGGTGGCAAATACCCCAAGGCGTTCATTACCGCCCAGGCGGGGTGGCCGTACTGTAGGCTTCCACTCATCCCGAAGACACTGATGAAAAACAAACTGCACCCAGATATGGCTGTTTTCTTCCAGCCCGCGAACCGCATCCGGCAGGTTGTAGGGGGGGAGGAGCCGGATGATTCCGCTTGATGCCGGAGCAAGCCCCGGTTGGCGGGGTATTCCAAACTTCTCTTTATAGCAGGAATGCACGACTCCGATAGCGGGCAGGTTAAAGGACGCTGGAGTAGTGTTTGCTGGCTCTTGAGGCGACTGCTGCATATCGATGGTTGCTCTGGGATTTATCGGGTAGAAAACGGCGCATCAATGCTGAAAAAGCCTTGTCTGCGACCGGTGTTGTGCGAAAATGCGCTCAACTTACATCAGTCCGCAAGTGTTGGCAAAACCCTTGTCATGGGACGTCTTCAGAGAGGATATAGCGTGGTCGATCTGGCAACTTATGCCGTTAAGGCTCAGGAAGTGATAGAAGCGGGGCAGTTTCTGTTTGCTGAGGGGTGGTCTCCGGCGACCAGCAGTAATTACTCGGCGCGCATTGATGGCGAACATCTGGCAATCACGGTATCCGGTAAGCATAAAGGTCGTCTTCAGGCGGGTGATATTATGGTGGTCGATCTGAAGGGGAATCCGGTGCAGTCGACATTGAAGTCATCGGCAGAAACGCTGCTGCATTGCGTGCTCTACGATTGGCGCGATGATATTGGCGCGGTACTGCATACGCACTCTGTCGCAGCAACGGTTCTGAGTCGTTCCCTTGCTGGAAAGAGCGAATTGGTATTGCGTGATTACGAACTGCAGAAAGCATTTCCGGGGATCGATACCCATGAGGGTGAATTGCGTATCCCGATTTTTGAAAACACACAGGATATTGATGCGCTATCAGCGGAATCTCTGGCCTATCTGCAGCAGTACCCGAATACACCAGCATACCTGATTCGTGGTCACGGATTGTATACATGGGGCGCGACCATGGCAGATACCCTGCGCCATATCGAAGCGATGGAATTTCTGATGGCCTGTGAGCTGAAGGCGCTTTCACTGCGCTAGACGTCTACTTTCACGGTCGATCGACAATTAACACTAAGGTAATGATCTATGAGCTTTCTTAATCTTTATGCGGCAGATAAGCCGCAGGCGGCAGAGTTATCACTGACAGATGGTGATCAGATTCAGGCATTTCTGGCGGAACAGGGTGTTCGCTTTGAACGCTGGCAGGCCGAGCAGCCGCTTGGTGAAGATGCAGATCAGGATGCGATTCTGGCAGCTTATACTGAAGAAGTGGCTCGTCTGAAAGCCGAAAATGGTTTTCAGACTGCTGATGTGATCAGCCTGACGCCGGATCATCCGGATAAAGCGGCGCTGCGTGAGAAGTTTCTCTCTGAGCATATCCATAGTGAAGATGAAGTGCGTTTCTTTGTTCGTGGTCAGGGACTCTTCTATATGCACCTGGGCGATAAAGTTGCCGTTGTGGGTTGCAGCAAAGAGGATCTGATCTCGGTACCGGCAGGCACCAAGCACTGGTTTGATATGGGCGATGCACCGGACTTTACCTGTATCCGCCTGTTCACGAATCCTGATGGCTGGGTGGCTCAGTACAGCGGCGACAAAATTGCCGATGGTTTCCCGCGCTTTGAAGATCTGGCAGGTCAGTTCTGATGAGTTTAGCAGCAGAGCAGCAGATTCGTTTCGAAGACGTTAAAGCAATTATTACCGATATCGAAGGCACCACTGGCTCTATCGACTTTGTCCATCAGGTACTTTTCCCGTATGCGAAAGAGCACCTGCCGGAGTTTGTCCGCCAGAATGCCGGAAAGCCTGAGGTGGCAGAGCAGCTGGAGGCTGCTCGTCTGGAGATGGCTCAACCCCATGCCGATGTTGAAGCGATTATTGCTCAGCTACTGCAATGGATCGCAGATGATAAGAAGATTACGCCACTGAAAGCACTGCAGGGTTTGGTTTGGGAAGCGGGTTACAGCTCCGGTGATTATACCGGCCATGTTTATCCCGATGCCTATGAGTCTCTGAAAGCGTGGAAAGAGCGGGTACGTCTTTTTATCTACTCGTCCGGTTCTGTTTATGCGCAGAAGCTGCTTTTTGGTTACAGCGACTTTGGTGATCTGACCCCTTGGTTTGAAGGCTACTTTGATACCAAGGTTGGCGGCAAACGCGAGCAGGCTTCCTATCAGAATATTCAGTCCCGGATCGGTTTACCGGCAGAGCAGTTGCTGTTTCTGTCTGATGTGGTGGAAGAACTGGATGCAGCAAAGGCGGCAGGTTTGCAGACCGTTCAGCTGGTAAGAACGGAAGGTATGATCACAGGGGATCATCCTCAGGTTGCGGGTTTCTCTCAGATCGAGATCTGATCTTGAGTAAAAGACCTGAACATTCAGAACCCGGATCGCTTTCTTCAGGCGATCCGGGTTTTTTGCTTTCTACCGGTTGTTTTCTTTCTGGGGATTGCAGGCTGTCGATAGTATGAAAAGAAGGGCTTTTTTCTACTGCTAATGGCGCATCCTTCGCGCTTTTTATCTGGGTTCCCCATCCAGATAAAGCCTGATAGACTGCTTTTTTTAGAAGCTGGAATAAAAAATGATCCGCAATAAAGTACTTGTTAGTGCCTGTCTGCTTGGCGAGCGTGTGCGTTATGACGGCTCCTCGCGTCCGGTTGCTCACCCTGTTCTGGAACAATGGCAGCAGGAAGAGCGTCTGGTCTCTGTCTGTCCTGAAACCCTTGGCGGCCTTCTGGTTCCCCGCCCTGCGGCCGAAATTCAGCCTGGTTTTGATGGTAAAGATATTTTCCACGAAGAAGGCAAAGTGATTACCCGTCAGGGGCATAACGTCAGCCAATACTTCGTACGTGGTGCCCGCAAAACACAGGAGCTGGCGCTGAAGGAAGAAGTGGCGGTGGCTATCATGAAAGCGAACAGCCCTTCCTGCGGTAACCAACAGATTTACAGTGGTGAGTTCAGTAAAGAGTTGCGTGATGGTCAGGGCGTAACGGCGGCTGCACTGGAAGAAGCTGGTATTAAGGTGTTTAACGAGCATCAGCTGGAAGAGGCTGCAGCCTATCTGGCAACGCTGGAAGACACTGAAACAGTGGCCTGATATTAAAGGTAAGACACGATGAGCTTTGAACTCTTTCTGGCATTTCTGCTGGCCTCTGTTCTGATCAGTATCTCCCCCGGTGCGGGTGCTGTGAATACTATGAGTAACGGCCTGCGTTATGGCGTGCGTAAAAGTATGCCGGCCATTCTGGGGCTTCAGGTAGGTTATGGGGCTCAGGTCATTATCGTTGGCGTGGGCCTTGGTGCGCTTTTCGCGTCATCAGAGGTGGCCTTTGGTCTGGTGAAATGGCTGGGCGCAGCTTATCTGGTTTGGCTGGGTTATCAGAAGTGGCGTGAAGCGTCCCTTTCGCTGGAAGCTCAACAGGAGCAGCAGGTGGAAAGTGGCAGTCGACGTTTCTGGCAGGCGGCTTTTGTTAATCTGATTAACCCGAAAGCAACGGTGTTTCTGGTGGCTTTATTCCCGCAATTTATCGTGGCGGATGCCCCGCAGTTGCCGCAGTTTCTGATTATGGGCACGACCCTGATCATCGTTGATATTGTGGTGATGGTGGGTTATGCCTCCCTTGCATCCAAATTGAGTCGCTGGTTTAAAGACCCTAAGCATCAGAAGTCCCAGAATCGTGTCTTTGGTGGCATGTTTATGGCTGCGGGTACTGCGTTAGCTTCCTATAGCCGTTAAGCACCTGACCGATTATCTGGCGGTCAAATCAGCAGAATGAAAAAAGCCGCGCTTTAGCCTTCTTATGAAGTATTAAAGCGCGGCTTTTTCGTATCGGGCTATTTCGTGCTGATAGAGCTGAATCAGATCTCTACCAGACGCATCGAAAGATCGACGGCTTTGCAATCTTTGGTCAGAGCACCAATAGAGATGTAGTCCACGCCGGTCAGGGCGATATCGCGCAGGGTTTCATCGGTAACACCGCCGGAGGCTTCCAGCTTGGCGCGGCCATTGGCGATCTTAACGGCTTCACGCATCATCTCCAGTGAGAAGTTGTCGATCATGATGATGTCGGCACCTGCATTCAGGGCTTCATCCAGTTCATCCAGACTTTCAACTTCCACCTCGACCGGCTTACCGGGCGCGACTTCGTGGGCGCGTTCCACAGACGCTGCAATGGAGCCACAGGCTGAGATGTGGTTCTCTTTGATCAGGAACGCATCATATAGACCGATACGGTGGTTGTAGCAACCGCCACAGGTGACTGCGTATTTCTGGGCCAGACGCAGACCCGGAATGGTTTTACGGGTATCCAACAGCTGAACCTTAGTGTCGGATACCAGATCGGCGTATTGCTGGCAGCGTGTTGCTGTACCGGACAAAGACTGAACAAAGTTGAGTGCACAACGCTCGCCGGTCAGCAGAGAGCGGGCAGAGCCTTCCAGGTAGAAGAGCACCTGATTGCGGGTCACGCGGTCGCCATCTTTGGCCTGCCAGATCACTTTGACTTCAGGGTCGATCTGACGGAAAACCTCATCCACCCAAGCGGTTCCGCACAGGATGGCATCGTCACGGGTGATGACGCGGGCGCGGGCCTGACGCTCTTCAGGGATCAGCATCGCGGTGATATCACCGCCGCCTACATCCTCGGCAATTGCCCCGGCAACTTGTTCAGGGATACTTTTAACCAGCAACGGGGGCATGGCTTCTAGCTGGGGATGCGTGGACATAAACAACCTCGGACACCAATGGATAAAATGCTGCGGGCATTATAAAGACAAACGGTAATAAAAACAGCAAAGCAGCGGCGAGGGTTGAACCAGATGGATAACAGTCCGGCATCAGATTAGGGTAAACTGTGACGCGACGATGAATCGAGCTGTCGCTGCAGATCGCAGCGCCAATGGAATCTGAAGCCTTATGCAATCACAACAAACGGATATCTGGCTGGATGGGGTGATCCGAAAACCATCACCCAACTTCAACCAGCGCCCAGAGAACATTACGGTAGATCTGCTGGTGATTCATAACATCAGTTTGCCGCCGGGGCAGTTTGGCGGAGACAGCATTGAGCGCTTTTTTACTAATTGCCTGGATCATTCGTTACATCCCTTTTTTAAAGAGATCGAGGGTGTTGAGGTTTCCGCGCACCTGCTTATTCGGCGGGATGGTTCAGTGATTCAGTTTGTACCTCTGAATCAACGGGCATGGCATGCAGGTTTGTCATCTTTTCAGGGGCGGGAGAACTGCAATGATTTCTCCATTGGTATTGAACTTGAAGGCACGGATATCTGCCCCTACACCGATGAGCAATATAGCGCCCTTGAGTCCCTGACACGGGTGATACAAGGCTATTATCCTGCGATCACGCCCGACAATATAACCGGTCACAGCGATATTGCTCCGGGGCGAAAAACAGATCCCGGTGATGCTTTTGACTGGAAGCGTTACCGGCAACACCTTGAAAGCCATAAATAATAAGAGTCAAAGCAGATGGGCTGTAACGTGCCAGGCAGCCTGATAAAGTTTACTGAATAGCCCCAGTGAATAAACAGAACAATCCCAGACAGGCGAGGATAACTCATGGAATTTGTCGTTTTGATCATCGTGCTTATGTTGCGGGCCCTTTTAGGACTCCTGCCGGGCAAGCGTCACGATCAGTGGTTTGTCTCCCTTAAAGCCAGCGCTATGAAGCTGTTTAAGCCGAAGGCGCCGCACCTATATGACCCGCTTACTGATAGTGAAGGGCATACTCAGGAGCCTGTGCAGGCTGATCGCATCAGTCCGGCGCGATGGTTTGCCGGTACCGGAGCATTCTTTGTCGCTGTGGTACTGCCTGTGGCGGCACTGAGTATTCTGATGGCTGTGCTGGAAGATATGATCTGGGGTTTACCGGCATTTGCGCTCTCGATACTAGTGTTGCTCTACAGCCTGGGCAGAAAAGAAAGTGCTTACTGGTTAACCCGCTTCCAGATCGCCTGGCGTCAGAAGGATCTGCAGGGGGCTTATCAGTATGCGGCGGAGATTGTGCCGGGGGAAAAGATACAGGATGAAAGGCAGCTGTATCAGCGAGTCTTTTCACGCCTTGTCGGCATTAACTTTCAGGACTTCTTTCTGATCACCTTCTGGTTTATGTGGCTGGGTGCTGAAGGTGCCTTGCTGGCGCGACTGATGACACTGTTTTGTGAAAAGCCATCTGATCATTTAACACCTCAACCTGCAGCTAATGCGGCGGTCAGTAAAATCAAAAGTGTTCAGTACCTGTTTGAATGGTTGCCGGCAAAACTGATGGGCCTGAGTTTTATGCTCACCGGTCACTTTGTTCACTGCAGCCAGCAATGGATCAGCTGCTTGTTCAACAAAAAGCTCTCCCACGAAATGCTTTTAACCCGCTCGGCTCTGGGCGCTTTGGGTGAAAAAGTCGAAGACAGTGCAAAAGAGGTCTTACAGGCCGCACAGGACAATGCTCATAAAGATGAACAGCTGCAGGAACTGGAATCCTTGCTGCGAAGAAGCTCGGTGTTGTGGGTGATAGCGATTGCTGTAGCTGTGGTGCTGATGGAGTTGTGAGTACTTGCAAAATAACCCCTAAGCCGGGCCATAGGCCCTGAAAGCCCCGCCACAAGCGTCTCACCTAGCCTTTTTACCGTCTCAGCCTCTGAGTCTTCAGGGGCTTTTTAATATCATTTATTCTAGGCTAGGAAAAAAGTAGCCTCGAAACCGACTCAAAATTTTTGAGTCGATGGCTGGCTTGAAAGATCGTGAAGGAGAGCATCCTCTGCTTTATTCAATTCCAAATCAAGCCTTCATTAAAGTGGAAAGTAAAAGCTCAAGCTGTGCAGGTAGGTTGAAAATAATGAACAGGACCATTTGATGAGCTGGCAAATTGATCATATGCTCGCCAACGATTAGTTGGGCTGGGAAAGATTTGGAAATTCAGCTACCTGCGATACGTCACAAAGACTACAAAAAGAGACCAAGGATGGGTTGTTTTTGTACTTCATCAAGAGATAATGCTTGCCCACATTATCAGAAGACTCTTTATGACTTCTGCTTCAGAATTGTGGCAAATTTCGGAGGTTTCGCGTTATTTGCCAAAGTTATGGCTCAAGGGTATGGCCAGAAGTTGTCTTCGCACCCTCGGGCGGTAGCGTGTTTAAATTCAAATTTCAATTGAGTCAGGCATGTCTAAAAAAGTTCTCACCGTATTTGGTACCCGTCCAGAAGCGATTAAAATGGCGCCACTGGTTCATGCCCTTGCAGCAGATGAGCGCTTTGAAGCCAAGGTATGCGTTACTGCCCAGCATCGGGAAATGTTAGATCAGGTTTTGGGGCTTTTTGAGATTATCCCAGATTATGATCTAAATATTATGAAACCGGGTCAAAGTCTGAATGATGTTACTACAGCCATTCTGATGGGTATAAAGCCTGTACTGGAAGAGTTTAAACCTGACGTTGTACTGGTGCATGGTGATACAGCAACCACATTTGCTGCAGCCTTAGCGGCATATTATCAGCAGATTCCGTTGGGGCATGTTGAAGCGGGCCTGCGTACCGGCAACATTTACTCCCCTTGGCCGGAAGAGGGCAACCGTAAACTTACGGGAGCCTTAACGCGCTATCATCTTGCCCCCACCGAGAACTCCAAAGCCAATCTGTTAGCTGAAAACATTCCGGATAATCAGATCTGCATCACCGGGAACACGGTTATTGATGCGCTTTTCTGGGTGCGGGATAAAATCAACAGTGATTCAGAGCTGAAGCAGGGCTTAGCGGCCAACTATCCTATGCTGGATTCATCCCTGCCTATGGTACTAGTTACTGGGCATAGACGGGAAAGCTTTGGAGGCGGTTTTGAACGAATCTGTGAGTCCCTTCGCCGTATCGCCCTTGAGCATCCTGGCTGCCAGATTATTTACCCCGTACACCTTAACCCAAATGTACAGGAGCCGGTGAATCGCCTGTTAAAGGGTATTGAAAATATTCATCTGATTGAACCTCAGGATTACCTACCGTTTGTTTATCTTATGACGCAATCAACTCTGATTTTGACTGATTCAGGTGGTATTCAGGAAGAAGCGCCGTCTTTAGGGAAACCTGTTTTGGTAATGCGGGAAACCACTGAGAGGCCGGAAGCGGTATCTGCTGGTACGGTTAAGTTGGTAGGAACAGATGTTGAGTTGATTTTCAATGAAGTAAACCGTTTGCTTTCCGATCGTCAGGCCTATAGAGAGATGAGTCAGGCACATAACCCCTATGGTGATGGCAAGGCCTGTCAACGTATTCTGCAAGCACTGCTTTAAAGATCAATTTACAGATAAGGACACCTCATGCAATTTAATACGATTTCTGTTGTTGGCTTGGGTTATATCGGTTTACCGACAGCTGCTGTATTTGCCTCCCGTAAAATGAAAGTGATTGGTGTTGATGTTAATCAGCATGCTGTGGATACCATTAATCGTGGTGAGATTCATATTGTAGAGCCAGACCTGGATATGGTGGTGCATGCTGCGGTGCATGAAGGTTATTTGAAAGCCGTGAACAAGCCTGAAGCAGCGGATGCATTTTTGGTTGCGGTGCCAACGCCTTTTCAAGGCGATAATCATGAACCGGATCTTTCTTATATCGAAAGTGCAGCCAAAGCAATTGCTCCGGTACTGGAAAAAGGCAATCTGGTGATTCTTGAGTCTACTTCACCTGTTGGCGCTACTGAGCAAATGGCTGAATGGCTGGCAGAGGCACGCCCGGATCTGACTTTCCCACAAACACATGGTGAAGCATCGGATATTCGTATTGCGCATTGCCCGGAACGTGTGTTGCCAGGTCACGTACTGCGTGAACTGGTACAGAATGATCGTGTTGTTGGTGGCATGACATCTAAATGTTCAGAGCAGGCTTGTGCGCTTTACAAAACTTTTGTGGAAGGCGAGTGTGTCGTGACCAATGCTCGCACTGCAGAAATGGCCAAATTGACAGAAAACAGCTACCGTGATGTGAATATCGCGTTTGCTAATGAGCTTTCTATTATCTGTGACAAGCTGGATATCAATGTATGGGAACTGATTGCACTGGCTAATCGTCATCCCCGTGTCAACATCCTGCAGCCTGGCCCTGGCGTAGGCGGCCACTGTATTGCCGTTGATCCATGGTTTATTGTCAGTAAAACACCTGAACAAGCCCGGCTGATCCGGACTGCACGTGAAGTCAATGACTGCAAGCCTGAATGGGTTCTCAACAAGGTCGAACTTGCAGTTGCTGAGTATCTGCAGAAAAACCCCGATAAAACAGCCAAAGATGTAACCATCGCTTGTTATGGCTTGGCATTTAAAGCGGATATTGATGACTTGCGTGAAAGTCCTGCTCTGGCAATCACACAGCGAGTTGCATTAGAGCATCCGGGTAAGATATTGGTTGTAGAGCCCAATATCAAAGTACTGCCAGAAAAGCTACATAGTAATATTCAGTTAACCAGCATGGATATCGCTGAAATAAAAGCTGAAATTAAGGTTCTATTGGTAGATCACAAAGAGTTCAAGGCAAACGCTGACTCTATTGGCAGTCAAGGTGGAAAGATTATTGATACACGAGGCATCGTTTAATATGAAAATCCTCGTTACTGGCGGTGCCGGATTTATTGGCTCTGCTGTTGTTCGCCATATAATTCAGAATACTCGGGACAGTGTTGTTAACCTCGATAAACTGACCTATGCCGGTAATCTGGAAAACCTGCGTGATGTTGACTCTTCCGATCGTTATGCTTTTGAGCAAGTCGATATCTGTGATCGTGCTGAGCTGGAACGTGTCTTTGCAGAACATCAGCCTGATGCCGTAATGCATTTAGCGGCAGAAAGCCATGTGGATCGCTCGATTGATGGCCCTGCTGATTTTATTGAAACCAATGTTGTCGGCACTCTGACGCTGTTGGAAGTTGCCCGTAGCTATTGGCAAGGCCTGGATGAGGATCGCAAGCGAGCGTTCCGTTTTCACCATACCTCCACCGATGAAGTATATGGTGATCTGCCGCACCCAGATGATGTATCTCCTGAAGAAACAGGGCTGACTGATGAAGGAATTGGTTACCACGCCCTGCGTGGTAACCTTCCGCTATTCACCGAAAGCACCTCCTACGCGCCAAGCTCCCCTTATTCTGCATCCAAAGCCAGTTCTGACCACTTGGTTCGTGCCTGGCGCAGAACCTATGGCCTGCCGACGATTATCACCAACTGCTCTAACAACTACGGCCCGTACCATTTCCCGGAAAAACTGGTGCCACATATCATTCTGAATGCACTGCATAGCAAGCCACTGCCCATTTATGGCAAAGGCGATCAGATCCGGGACTGGCTCTACGTAGAAGATCACGCTCGAGCGCTCTATAAAGTGGTTACCGAAGGCGAAGTCGGTGAAACCTACAATATCGGCGGCCATAATGAGAAGAAAAATATCGATGTGGTTCATACCTTGTGTGGCATTCTGCAGGAGTTGGTGCCACAGGATAAAAACTACAAAGATCTGATTACCTACGTTACAGACCGCCCCGGCCATGATCGACGTTATGCCATCGATGCCGGTAAAATTGAGCATGAATTGGGTTGGAAACCACAGGAAAACTTTGAATCCGGCATGCGAAAAACTGTGCAGTGGTATCTGGATAATCCACAGTGGTGGCAGCGTGTCTTAAGTGGTGAATATCAGTTAACCCGTTTGGGAGATAGAGCATGAAAGGTATTATCTTGGCCGGAGGTTCCGGCACCCGTCTGTATCCAATCACCAAAGGTGTCTCCAAGCAGTTGCTGCCGATCTACGACAAACCTATGATCTATTATCCGCTGTCAGTTCTTATGCTGGCTGGTATCCAGGAAATACTAATTATCACAACTCCTGAAGACCAAGCCTGTTACCAACGTATGCTTGGCGATGGATCAGAGTTTGGCATTAACCTCAATTATGCAGTACAACCCAGCCCAGACGGATTGGCACAAGCCTTTATCATCGGTGAAGACTTTATTGGCAACGACAACGTATGTTTAGTACTTGGCGACAATATTTTCTGGGGACAAGGGTTTACACCAATTTTAGAACGTGCGGCCTCTAGGCCAGTTGGTGCAACTGTATTCGGCTACCAAGTTAAAGACCCTGAACGTTTTGGTGTCGTCACCTTTGACGAAAACAAAAAAGCTGTCAGTATTGAAGAAAAGCCAGAGAATCCAAAATCTAACTTTGCTGTTACAGGGTTGTATTTCTATGACAATGACGTAGTTGAAATGGCAAAGCACGTCAAACCCAGTCGTCGGGGCGAACTGGAAATCACCAGCATCAACCAAATGTACATGGAGCGTGGTGACCTCAATGTAGAATTGCTCGGTCGTGGATTCGCTTGGCTTGATACTGGTACCCACGAAAGTCTATTAGAAGCCGCAATGTTTGTTGAAACGATTGAGAAACGTCAAGGATTCAAAATCGCTTGCCTTGAAGAAATTTCTTGGCGGAATAATTGGCTCAGCGATGAACAAGTTGCTCACTCAGCACAAGTACTCAAAAAAAACGGCTATGGTCAATATTTAGCGGATTTGTTAAAAAGTGACTGTAAGTGATATCTATGATCCAAACTTATCTGTTTAATAAAAATACCAGACTTAGTTATGAGTAAAGAGATTCTACATATTGCAGGCTGTGACAAATTTATTCCGCCGTTTATCGAATTTTTGAAAGAGCACTTTGATTTTGATAGACATCAGTTCTACCTTACCGAGGGTATGGCAGCCAACGAACTGATACCACATAAAAACATAAAATTAGGCAGGGCAGGAATAGTCAATCGTTTAAAAGAATACCTTTGGCTAATCATACGAATGCAGCAATCTGAAAAGATTATCCTTCACAGCCTTTTCAACCGGCACATGATTGTGATGCTGTTCTTAATGCCCTGGATGCTTAAAAAATGCTATTGGGTCATGTGGGGTGGCGATCTCTATGTTTACCAACTGGGCGAGCGCAACAGGAAATGGAAACTGCGTGAATTCTTCCGCCGGCCTGTCATTAAAAATATGGGATACTTGGTAAATGGCACGCCTGGGGATGTAGATTTAGCACGACAGTGGTATGGTGCAAAAGGCGAGCATATTTGTTGTTTTAATTATCCGAGTAATATCTATAAACACTACGAAATTGAGCCAAAAGTAAACGAAACCATTAATATTCAAGTGGGAAATTCAGCGGATCCAGCCAATCAACATCTTGAAATTTTCAATCAACTAGAGCGTTTTAAAGATCAAAATATAAAAATATTTGTCGTATTGTCTTACGGTAATCAGGATTATGCTGAAAAAGTGATTGATCAAGGCAAAAAAATATTTGGAGAAAAGGTTATCGCAATAACTGATATGATGCCATTTGACAAATATCTAGATTTTCTAGCGTCAATTGATATTGCTATTTTTAATCATAAGAGACAGCAGGCATTTGGTAATACCATTACATTGCTAGGTTTAGGGAAAAAAGTTTTTTTAAACAAAGAATCGACACTGAATAGAGTGTTTGATGATTTTGGTATTCAGGTTTTTGATAGCCAATATATTGAGTTATCACCCTTGGATAAATTAGCTAAAAAGTCCAACGTTCAAAAAGTACAACACCATTTTTCAAAGCAGTCGTTAGTAAAAAGTTTAAAAGAATGGGTGATATAAAGGGTGGTTATGGAAGATATACATAATGATATTAGTAATTATTACACTGAAAAAATTACTACACATGGTGCCACGCCGAAAGGGGTCGATTGGAATGGAGAAGAAGGTCAGGTAATTAGGTTCGAGCAAATATCTAAAGTTATCGCAAGTGATGATTTTTCTGTAAATGACTTAGGATGCGGGTATGGTAAGTATTTGAGTTTCTTAGGTATGCATTATGAAAACTATAAATATAAAGGCTATGATTTATCTCAAGAAATGATTAAATTCGCAAAATCTGAATATCCTGGAGGGGACTTTTCTATTATTGACACTCCTGATCAGATTTATGTTGCGGATTATACTGTTGCAAGTGGAATTTTTAGTGTGAGAATGAACTTTACTGAGTCCGATTGGCTCAGTTATGTTTCGAAAACTTTGGATGCGATGAGTGAAAAATCACTTAAAGGATTCTCTTTCAATATGTTAACAAAGTATTCAGATAAAGAATTTATGCGAGATGATCTCTATTATGCTGATCCGATGTTTTTCTTCGACTATTGCAAGAAAAAATATTCAAGAAATGTAGCTGTGTTGCATGATTATGGGTTGTATGAATTTACGATTATAGTAAAAAAATAATTGAAATAAAGGTGTGTTGATGAAAAAGCTAGTTATTTTTGGTAATGGGGATATTGCAGAATTAGCATACTTTTATTTTAAAAATGAATCTGACTATGAAGTTGTTGGCTTTACAGTGGATAAAGACTATTTGGAGTCGAATGTTTTTTTAGGGCTGCCTAATATTGTCTTTGAGGATGTTGAGCAAGTGTTCCCTGCTGATGAGTTCTATATGTTCGTTGCAGTAAGTTACGCAAAACTTAACCAAGTTAGAGCACAGAAGTATCGAGTGTTAAAAGAGATGGGTTATAGACTTGCATCATTTGTGAGCTCAAAGGCTACCAATTACGCTGAAAGCATTGGCGAGAATTGTTTTATTCTTGAAGACAATACCCTTCAACCTTTTGTAAGAATTGGCAATAACGTCACGCTTTGGAGTGGTAACCATATTGGGCATCATTCTACAGTAGAAGACCACTGTTTTATCACTTCACAAGTAGTGATTTCAGGTGGTTGTACGATTGGTGAATCCAGCTTTATAGGTGTGAACGCAACCTTGCGTGACCATATAAAAATAGGCCAATTAAATGTTATCGGTGCTGGTTGTTTAATCTTGAGTGATACAGAAGATAGAAACGTATTTATGGAAAAGGGTACTGAAGTTTCAAGAGTCCCGAGTAATCGCTTAAAAGGAATATAGATGCAGAAATGGATGAAATTAGGTTTAATTTTCTCACCGGATAATAACTTTGAATGGATGAGAACACATGCTTCTGTTCCATTTATTGCCGATGTAGATAATAACCTTGTTACCGTATTTTTTAGTTCAAGAAATAAATATCAGGAATCATCTATTTGTTCTCTCAAGTTTGATATTAATAATTTGATGGTTGTTGATATTAATAAAAACCCCGTTTTGTCAAAAGGTGAATTGGGTTGCTTTGATGATAGCGGTGTAATGGGATGTTGTGTATTACATGCTGAGCAAGATATAAGACTTTACTATATTGGGTGGAATCTTGGTGTTACTGTTCCTTTTAGAAACTCTATTGGTCTGGCTAGCTCTAAAGATGGAGGAAAAACATTTGAGAGAGTATATAAAGGTCCAATTTTAGATAGAACGAAAGATGAGCCTCATTTCGCAGCAAGTAACTGCGTTTTATTTGATCAAGGTATTTATAAAATCTGGTATTTATCTTGTACAAATTGGTTTACAGATTCAACAGGTAAGGTAATGCATCGTTACCACATAAAATATGCTGAGTCTGATGATGGTATCAACTGGTGCCGTGAAGGTGCGGTTGCAATTGATTATAAAGATGAATATGAATATGCCATCTCGGTCCCAAGAGTAATCAAAGATAATGATAAATATCGTATGTGGTTTTCTTCGAGAGCGACCAAAGAAATTCCTACCTATCGAATTCGTTACGCCGAATCTATTGATGGCATCAACTGGGTGCGTAAGGATGATGAGGTTGGCATTGATGTATCCGAGTCTGGTTGGGATTCAGAAATGATTTGCTATCCTTTTGTATTTGATCATAAAGGTAAGCGTTATATGCTCTATAACGGAAATGACTATGGCAAAACAGGATTTGGTTTGGCTGTATTGGAGTCAGAATGAAAAAAATAGCAATATTACAGTCTAACTATATTCCGTGGAAAGGGTATTTTGACCTGATCAATATGGTCGATGAATTCGTTTTGTATGACGATATGCAATACACCCGCCGTGATTGGCGTAATCGCAATAAGATCAAAACACCGCAAGGTTTAAAATGGCTAACTGTTCCTGTCGAAGTGAAGGGGAAGTATTTTCAAAAAATCAATGAAACCTGTATTTCTGAACCCGATTGGGTTAATAAGCATTGGCAAACCATCAAACAATTTTATGCTAAGGCTCCTTACTTTAAAACATATAAAGAGATTTTTGAAGAGTTTTATTTAAATAACAATGTAGAATTGTTAAGCCAAGTAAACTTTAGACTGATTCAAACCGTCAATGAAATTTTAGGGATTAACACTAAACTGCGTTGGTCGAGTGATTTTGAGTTGGTCGAAGGACAAACGGAAAAACTGTTAGGTATTTGTCAACAGGCTGGAGCTGATGTGTATTTAAGCGGTCCGGCGGCAAAAGATTATTTTGATGAGTCGCTTGCAGAACGAATGAATATCAAAGTCGAATGGATGGATTACAGCGGTTATCCCGAATACCATCAGCTGTACGAACCATTTGAGCATGGTGTTACCATATTGGATTTGATCTTTAATGAAGGTCCAAATGCTAAAAATTTCATGAAGAGCTTTAAGTAATGAGCATAGGCTTTAATCGTCCTCCGGTCACTGGCAACGAAGCGCAATACATTCTCAAAGCCTTGCAAAGCCCGAAAATCTCCGGTGATGGACCTTTCGGTCAAAAATGCCAGAAGTGGTTTGAAGAAAATCTACCGTGCAAAAAATCACTGCTCACCCCGTCTTGCACCGCGGCATTGGAGTTGGCTGCTCTGTTGATCGATATTCAGCCGGGTGATGAAGTGATTATGCCGAGCTACACCTTTGTCAGTACGGCGAATGCCTTTGTGTTGCGTGGCGCGAGAATTGTCTTTGTTGATATTCGCCCTGACACCATGAATATTGACGAACAGTTGATCGAAGCGGCTATTACCGACAAAACACGCGCCATTGTTCCTGTCCATTACGCAGGTGTTGCCTGTGAAATGGACGCTATCATGGAGATTGCCAACAGACATCAGTTATTTGTGATCGAGGATGCGGCACAGGGCATGATGAGCACTTACAAAGGCCAAGCGCTGGGTACCATCGGTCATATGGGCGCATTCAGTTTTCACGAAACCAAGAACTACACCAGCGGTGGCGAAGGTGGTTTGTTAATCATAAATGACGACTTGTTCAAGGAAAGAGCCGATATTATCCGCGAAAAAGGAACCAATCGAAGCTTGTTCTTCCGTGGTATGGTTGATAAATATCAATGGGTCGATGTTGGTAGTAGCTTTCTGCCGAGTGAACTGCAGTCCGCCTTTTTGTGGGGGCAGTTAGAAAAAGCAGAAGAGATCAATCAAAATCGTTTAGCGACTTGGAATACTTATTACGACGCATTTAAGCGCTACGAGCAACTAGGATTGGTGGATTTGCCGATTATTCCGACCGGCTGCGAGCACAACGCTCATATGTTCTATCTTAAAGTCAAAGACCTTGAACAGCGAAGCGTCTTTATCGATTATCTAAAAGCAAATGGAGTTATAGCGGCGTTTCACTATATCCCACTTCACTCGGCACCAGCTGGCAAAAGATTTAGTGAATTTAAAGGTCCTGATCAATTCACTACTACTGAAAGCGAGCGTCTTGTTAGAATGCCGATATACTACGGAATGACCGATAACGAAATAAAAAAAATCATTGAAATATCGGAAGTTTTTTTAAATCAAAAAAATTTTAATTTAGTTTAATTGATATTTTATACAGTGGGCGTTGTTGGATATGAAGGTTAGTAAGAAGCATAGTAATAGAGGCTTGCATAATTGGTTGGCGTATAACATTGGCGACGATTTTCTTAAAAAAAAACCATATTTGTACAAAGGGATAATATATGATCTGGGTTGCGGTGAAGCGCCTTATCGGGATTTCTTTTTAAAATATGCAGATCGATATGTTGGGGTAGATTGGGCAGGGAGTTTTCACGATACCAAGGCAGATGTTGCGGCTGATTTAAATAAACCTGTGCCGATTGAATCAGAAGTTGCGGATACAGTTGTATCTTTATCCGTTATGGAGCATTTGTGCGAGCCGCAAAACATGCTTAATGAAGCTCATAGAATACTTAAACCGGGTGGAAACATTATTTTACAAGCCCCTTGGCAATGGTGGATTCACGAAGCACCGTATGACTTTTTTCGTTATTCACCTTACGGTTTAAAATATATGTTCGAAAAAGCCGGTTTTACGGATATTGTAATTGATCCACAGTCCGGTTTTTTTACAACGTGGATTATGAAATTTAATTACTTTACTAAACGCTTCGTTCGCGGCCCCAAACTTGCTAAAGCTATTGCATTGATTGCCTTGTTACCTTTTTGGACTATTGGACAATGGGTTGCGCCTTTGCTGGATAAACTCGATAGAAACTGGTCATTAGAATCATCTGGCTATTTCGTAACCGCGAAAAAACCAACAGAATGAGTATAAAACTACAAGCTATTTCTGGTGTGAAATGGACAACGTTGTCTATGGTCGTTACCACGGTGACCCAGTTAGCACAATTGGCTATTTTAACGCGCTTATTAAATCCAGAAGTGTTTGGCCTTATGGCGATTATGATGGTAGTAATTGGTTTTTCTCAGGCATTTATGGACATGGGGATAAGTAATGCCATAATCCATCGCCAACAAATCAGTCACTCACAACTTTCAAGTTTGTACTGGTTAAATATTGCATCTGGAGTGTTGTTAGCAGGCTTGATGCTATTATTGTCACCATGGATTGCAGAGTATTATGAAGAACCAGGTCTGCAGAAACCTTTAATGCTTTTGGCGTCAGTGTTTGTCATTATCGCGATTGGCAATCAGTTTAAAATATTGTGTCAAAAAGAACTTCAATTTGACAGTATGGCTAAGATTGATATGACGGCAGTGATATTTGCATTAATCGTTGCTGTTTGGATGGCTATGGAGGGTTATGGCGTTTACGCGCTCGTGTTTTCAATGCTCATGCATTCTATTACTAGTAGTGCACTCTACCTAGTTGTTGGTTTAAAAAGACATCACATACCTAGTTTAACTTTTAAACATTCTGAACTAGAAGGCTTTTATAGCTTTGGTCTGTACCAGATGGGCGAGCGCGCGATTAATTATATCAGTGCGCATATCGATAAATTGATTATCGGTAAACTGCTTGGTATGCACGCAGTTGGTTTTTATAACATGGCATGGCAGTTAATTATTTTTCCGTTATCTAAAATTAACCCTGTTGTTAATAAAGTCGCTTTTCCAATATATGCACAATTCCAGAACGATTCTAAAGCACTTAACCGCTGTTACGGCTTAACGGTTCGCACCTTAAGTCTCGTGACTATTCCTCTTTTGGCCTTTTTGAGTTTTTTTTCACATGATGTGGTACTAGTGGTTTTTGGTGAAGGCTGGGAAGCCACGGGGGAAATGGTTACGATCCTTGCCTTGATTGGTATTTTAAAAGCCTTAGGCAATCCAGGTGGAGCGTTATTGTCAGCCCTCGGCTATGTCAATGTTGGATTTTGGTGGAATTTATTTTGGGTGGTTGCAGTAACACTTAGTATATATACGGCACTAGTTTTGCAGCTGGAGTTAATGACAGTGCCTTGGACTTTGTTAGCTATGTCGTTAACAGTTGGTTGGATATGGCACTATATAATTGCAAAAGTGGTGGGTATTCGCTACTGGGGGATCTTTTGGCATTTCGCAAGAGTTATCTTTATCACCTTTAGCATTGCCGCCTTAACGAATCTAATCATCAGCCGATTTGAAATACAATGTGTCTTGATTCGTTTAGCTATAGCTGTATTGATTTGCTTGTTGCTTTATTCTGGCTATGTTTATTTTTTTGAAAAGGCAATGATCCAGCAATTTAGAAAAAGGTCAAATTAAATGCCTGGAATTTTTGGTTTCACAAAATCTGCTTCTTCAGCTCCAATGCAATTAAACCAGGTCGCAAAAGCTATGAAGCTTTACGATCACTTTATACAAGATAGCTTCTTTGAAGATGAGCAGATTGCAGCTAGCCGTGTTCATCTTGGTAAAATTGGCGAGAAGTCTAGCCCTGCAACTTTGGGGGGGCTAAAAATATGGGTAGAGGGCGAAGCTTATAACCAACAAGATGTTGCTGAACGTTTAGGCCTAAAGCAATCAGGACTAGCTGATTTGTTGCTCGAAGCGTATGCCGTAAATAAACTTGATGTTTTTTTAAATCTGCTAGATGGTTATTTTTGTGCTGCGCTTTATGATAAGGATAATCAAAAGGTAAAACTATTTTCAGACCGTTATGGCATGCGCATGCTCTATTGGTATGCCAAAGATGGTGTGTTTGCTTGGGGTAGTGAAGTAAAGGCGATTTTGGCTTGTGAGGGTGTGGATAAAACCATCGACCCAACCAGTTATGATTGCTTTATGACTTTGGGTTATTTACTGGGTGAGCATACCTGGTTTACACAGATTAAGCTTATCAAACCCGCAACAGTTTTAACCTATGACCTTAAAAAGCGAAATACTGAACAACACTATTATTGGACATGGGCAGAAGTTAAGCCATGTGACTTGAACTTTGATCAAGCCGTCGATGAACTAGGCAAGCGTTTTATAAAAGCGGTTGAGCTTCGTTTTGATCCAAGTGAAAAAGTGGGTATTGCTTTAAGCGGTGGATTAGATTCCAGAGCGATATTTGCAGCGTTGAATTACCTTTATCCTGACTTCAAGGGATATGCCTATACATTTGGTATTCCAGGTTGCGATGACATTGCAATTGCTGAGCAAGTAATCAGCCAGTCAAATTGGTCGCACCAAAGCTTCCATTTCAGCGGTCAAAATTGGATTAAACCACGACTTGAAAAAGTATGGAATACCGATGGCTTACTTGATGTCTTAAATATGCATGGTATAGAGTTCATTTCTGATGTTTCTAATAGTATCGATATAAATTTGAATGGATATGCTGGTGATGCCTTGTTCGGTGGCAGCTTTCTATCTCGTGTCCCACTTAATGTAAGAATGAACTTTGAAAACTCAAAAATAGTTTATAAGGGATTTTCTGGCTTGGCTAATATTGATGATGCATTTTATGATATCCACAAGATAGAGCCAAATATATATATGAACCGCATTAGACGGTTTACAAATATGGGAACAGTCAATGGACTGGTTTCAGTCGAGCAGCGGAAGCCATTTTTTGATAATTCTTGTGTTGAATTTGTATTTTCAATACCTGATGAATATAGGGCAAATAATAAAGTCTATTCTGAAATGTTGCGTAGATTTTTTCCAAAATACTTCAAAAGTATCCCTTGGCAAAAGACAGGTAAGCCTATTGGCAGTATTGTTAATAACAGTCTCTTCAGTCGTTTAATTGCTGGTTTTATTTACCGCGCAAGAAGGTTTTTATCTATCAATAGTTCGCAAGATTTCACTGACTATAATTTATGGATAAGAGATGAAGAGGTTGTTGCTTTTTTACGAGGTTTTTTATCTCGAAATGACTCTATTTATTCAAACTTAACAAGTCAAGACTTAATGGTTGAGTACTTGGATGCCCATATTAAAGGTATTGGTGTTGATAAAAGTAAAGAGATACTAAGAGGTTTAACGATTGAGGCATACTTGCGGCAGGTTTTTTAAAATTATAATTAATTAATTGTTTGGGGTTAAGATGAGCAAACTCTTTGTAGTCATTCCTAAGGGGTTGTCTAGTGCTGTATTCGAGTCTCAAGTTTTAGCTCGGTTTAGAAATGAGAGTCCCCTTTTTTTCTCTCTATATGGCTCTGTGAATTTCGATGGTTTTGATATTATGCATTCGCCTGATTCGCTCGCAAAGGGAGGTAGCGTATACATAAGGTCGGTTGTAGATTTCTTTTTTATTTATATTTTTGGCAAGATTTTTTTTCGTGGTTTTCATATTGTTTTTGATTTCAGGGGGGTTGTGTCAGAAGAATCCTTTTTAAGGAAAAGAAATCATTTTAGTCGGATGGTTCTCCGCTTTCTCGAGTTTTTTGCTTATTGCTTTGCGGATGAGGTTTTTGCTGTTTCAAAAAATATGAAGAGCTACTTAAGGGCTAGGTTTTTTTATCGTGATATAAAGGTTGTACCTTGTAAGATTGATAGCAACCTGGTTGTCAGGCGTAGGTATAAAAAGAAAGAAGTTGTTAACTTTGTTTATGTTGGTTCTTTAAGTGCTTGGCAGTCTTTTGATGACGTTTGCAGGTTATACAAAAATCTTGAGTCTGATTTGACGTCGCTTACGGTTGTGTCAAGGGATGTTTCTCAAGCCAAACTCATTGCGAATCGATTCGGGTTGCATCATGTTGAGTTTTTAAGTTGTTCAAGGTATGAGGTATTTCGAATATTAGATAATGCGGATTTCGGCTTTGTTTTGCGTGAAGAAAATATTGTAAACACAACTGCTTCACCTTTAAAAGTTGTTGAGTATGCTGCTCGAGGAGTTATACCTATAATGAGTAGCTTTGTTGGGGATTATTCACAAGAACTTTCTGAAATTGCCTGTTTCGCTGATTCCCCTGACTTAGAAAAAATGTTAGTGGACACAAGGCTTTGTCAGGAAAATCTTGATAAGCTATATGAATGGGTTCAAAGCTATGTATGGCAGTGACTTGAAGTTGAAGACAGTGTTAGTTGTAGGGCAAAAGCCTCCACCTTTAGGTGGGGTCACAGTTTTTGTTCAAAGGTATTCTTTGTTGATGGAATTAAATGGTGTTGATGTAAAAATTGTCAATCCGAGGAATGTTTTTAGCTGTATTTTTTATTTTTTTAGGTGTGATTTTGTTCATGTTCATACTATAAGTTTTATCTATCTTACTATATTCTATTTACTGGGAGGTATCTCTCGTGTGGTTGTTTATGATCATAATCATAGCAGGCATTTGGTTGGTAGGGGGGGCATAGTTAGAAAGATTTTTAACTTTTTTTTTAGGAATGTTTATGAGGTTAGAGTTGCTAATAATAGTTTAATTAAAAACTATCCTTTGGGTGTTTGTATTAAGGTTTTTTCACCGTTTTTGCCTCCTGATCAAAGTGATTTTTCCCCTATCGTAGCAACCTATCCATCATCAGTTAAGTCGTTGTTATTAAATGGCGAAAATTTTTTCTTTACAGCTGCTTGGAGAAATATTGTCGAGAATGGCGAGGAGCTGTATGGGCTAACTGCTTATTTGAAGGTGGCTGAACTGTTTCATAATAAAGGGTATAAATACAAATTCATTTTATCAGTCGGATTTTTAGACGTTAAAAAAGATGCAAATTTGGTGGAGTTTGCAAACAGGTTGCCAAATGTGATTCTAATGGTAGGGCAGTATGAATCTTGGCCTTTGATGATGAAGGCGCATGCGTTCATTAGAAATACGTCTACGGACGGTGATAGTGTTAGTGTTAAAGAAGCTATTTACTTTGGAACCCCCGTCTTTGCATCCAACAGTGTTAAAAGACCTAAAGGTGTTAATGTTTTTCAAAAAGACAACTGCCAAGAGATCTGCAGCTGCCTAGAGAGCATAATCAATTTTTAAGGCAGGTAGTATGAAGCAAATACTCCAAGATATGGCCAAGGGCGGAACGACAATTGCTGAAGCCCCAGCTCCTCAGATATCAGTTAATAATTTAATTATTAATACTCGTGTTTCCCTTATATCAGCCGGCACTGAGCGTATGTTGGTCGGGTTTGGTAAAGCCTCTTATCTTGAGAAAGCACGCCAGCAACCTGACAAGGTAAAAATGGTTCTTGAGAAAATTGCTACGGATGGTCTCATGACAACTGTGGATGCTGTAAGGTCCAAACTTGCTCAACCCCTTCCTTTGGGGTATAGCAATGTTGGTGTTGTTTCTGCAGTTGGTACTGGTGTTGAGGGTTTTAAACCCGGTCAGCGTGTTATTTCTAATGGCCCTCATGCAGATGTTGTTAAAGTGCCCACAAACCTTTGTGCACGCATTCCGGATTCGGTTGATGATGAGTCAGCTTCCTTTGTTGTAGTAGCAAGCATCGGATTACAGGGTACCCGCCTTGCTGAACCTACCCTTGGTGAAGCTTTTGTAGTAACTGGGGCAGGTTTGATCGGCCTGTTGACGGTTCAGTTGCTTCGTGCTCAGGGTTGCCGTGTACTAGCAATTGATTTTGATGAATCAAAATTGCAGTTGGCTCGTCAATTTGGAGCAGAAACATGTAACCCAGGCAAAGGTGAAGACCCCGTTGCTGCGGGTATGGCTTTCAGCCGTGGTAATGGTGTGGATGGTGTGATTATTACCGCATCCACCAAGTCTAATGATCCGGTCACTCAGGCCGCGCATATGTGCCGTAAGCGCGGGCGTATCATTTTGGTTGGTGTAACAGG
Source organism: Oceanospirillum sp. (assembly GCA_048264105.1). Classification (GTDB taxonomy): domain Bacteria; phylum Pseudomonadota; class Gammaproteobacteria; order Pseudomonadales; family Halomonadaceae; genus Oceanospirillum. The sequence continues at coordinate 52,751 of JBLXDJ010000003.1, read as the reverse complement.
GCTTGAGCTGAGTCGTGCGGATTTTTACGAAAAAGAGCTGACGTTTCAGGTGTCTTGTTCCTATGGGCCGGGTCGTTATGATCCTGTTTATGAAGATAAAGGCCAGGATTACCCGCTGCCCTTTGTACGCTGGACAGAGCAACGTAACTTCGAAGCTGTACTGGATATGTTGGCTAGTGGTCAGCTGGATGTAAAACCGCTGATTAGCCATCGCTTTGCCTTTGAAGATGCCAAACTGGCTTATGAGACCCTTACCGAAGATAAAGCTTCTTTGGGTATTCTGCTTCAGTACACGTCGGCAGATGAAAGCAGAGTCTCACGGAAAGTAAAACTTAATTCTGAGCTGGGCTTTAATCAGTCAAAGCCTGTTATGGGGTTTATCGGAGCGGGTAACTACGCATCTCGCATGTTGATACCTGCGTTTAAAGAGGCTGGTGCACAGTTCCATACTCTGGCCACAGCAGGTGGTATTAACAGTGTTGTTCATGGTGAAAAAGCAGGTTTTGCTGAGGCTTCTACTGATACAGCAGAGATGCTGGCAAACCCTGAAATTAACACTGTCGCAATCGTGACCCGTCATGACAGTCATGCACGATTTGTCGCGCAAGCACTGGAAGCTAGTAAGCATGTGTTTGTTGAAAAGCCGTTGGCGATTGATTTTGCAGGCCTAGAGCAGGTTGAAATTGCTTACAAGACCGCGCATGCGGCAGGTAATGGCCCACAGCTGATGGTTGGCTTTAACCGCCGCTTCTCGCCGCAGGTGCAGAAGATGAAAGCCTTGCTGGAACCGGTTAAGGAGCCAAAGTCGTTTATCATGACCATGAATGCTGGTGCTATCCCTGCAGATCACTGGACTCAGGATAATACTGTTGGTGGTGGTCGTATTATTGGAGAGGCTTGTCACTTCATCGACCTGATGCGTTATTTGACTGGTAGTGAGATTATCTCTGTTCAGGCGCGGCGAATGGGTGACCATCCGGGCGTTGCTATCACAGAGGATAAAGCCGCTATTACCTTAGGTTTTGCTGATGGTTCGTTTGGCACTATTCTCTATCTTGCTAATGGTGCTTCCAGTTTCCCGAAAGAGAGGGTTGAGGTTTTTGCTGCTGGCGGTGTGCTTCAATTAGACAACTTCCGCAAACTGAAAGGATTTGGCTGGAAAGGCTTCAAGAACATGAATCTGTGGAAGCAGGATAAAGGTCAGAATGCCTGTGCAGCCGCTTTTCTTGATGGGGTTCAAGCTGGTAGGCCTGCGATACCCGTGGAAGATATTTTTGAGGTGGCGCGAGTTTCTATTGAGGCGGCTGAGCTGTTGCGAAGTCAGAGATGAAAAAGCTAGTAAGACTATTGCATACGGTACGCTATCTTAAGTTTAAGCAGGTAGCTTATCGGTTGTATTATCGCATCCGTAAACCGAAACCATGCACCGAATCAGCACCAAATTTGCGAAACGCTTTGGTTGGTTGGTCTGCCCCCGCCTATGTGATGCCAGCTACGCATGACGGTAAGTCCTTCACCTTTTTAGGAACGACTGCACAGCTTAATGGTGACTGGAATTCGGCTGAGTTTCCCAAACTCTGGTTGTATAACCTTCACTATCACGATGATCTGAACGCTAAAGGTGCTGATGAGAGGTTTGAGATCTGCAGTCAGTTGGTTGATGACTGGATTGCAGCAAACCCGACGCTGCAGGGCAATGGTTGGGAGCCTTATTGCATCTCTCTGCGTGTGGTTAATTGGGTGAAGTGGCTAAGCCGCCTAAAACCTGAGGAGGTTAAGCCAGATTGGGTTGAATCGCTTGCCAGCCAGATTGATGCTCTCGATCAGCAACTTGAGCATCATATTTTGGCTAACCACCTATTTGCAAATGCGAAGGCACTGGTGTTTGCCGGTGTATTCTTTGGTGGGCAACAGGGCGAGCATTGGCTGCAAAAAGGGCTGAAGCTACTTGACCAAGAAGTTGCTGAACAGTTTCTGGCTGATGGTGCGCACTACGAGCTATCGCCGATGTATCACGCGATATTACTTTGGGATTTGGCGGATCTGATCTGTTTGCAGGAATGTACGGAGTTGCCTGAGCTTCAGACAAGAGCTGATGAATGGAAGCAGCGTTTTATTTCGGGGCTGCATTGGCTGCAGAGCATGGTTCATCCGGATCAGGATATTCCGTTTTTCAATGATGCGACTCTTGGAATTGCCCCAGCGTTGAATGACCTCATAGCCTATGCTCAGGACTTAGAGTTAGCGGTTCCCGAGACAACGGTGGTAAGTCAGCTGCAAGGTGAGTTACTGGCTGTCAGTGGCTATGCTGTAGTCGATTGGCCTACAAACCATCGGCTGATTGCAGATCTGGCATGTGTTGGTCCTGACTACCAGCCTGGCCATGCTCACGCTGATACCTTGAGCTGTGAATTGAGTCTTTTCGGTCAACGTGTGTTGGTCAATTCTGGTATCTCTCAATACGGCGAAGATTCTGAACGACACCGGCAACGCTCGACTGCTGCGCATAACACCCTTGAAATAGATAGTGAAAACTCATCTGAAGTGTGGGCTGGTTTTCGTGTAGCACGGCGGGCTAGACCTTTTGGAGTAGTAATGAGAGGGGGTGATAGCCATGTTACTTTAAATGCCTCCCACGATGGTTATCGACGCCTTGCCGGAAAGGTAACACACCAGCGGCAATGGTTGGCGGAGCTTGCAAGCCTTACTATCACGGATGAAATTTCTGGCCGGTACACCCATGCTGTTGCTTACTGGCATCTGCATCCTGATATCGGGTTGGTACGACTAAGTGATACATGTTTCGACCTAACACTGCCCCAAGGGCAGGTAGCCCGCTTGAATATCACAGGTGCCGATGTTGAGGTGTGTGAGGGCACTTGGCATCCTGGTTTTGGACAATCAGTTCGTAATACCAAGTTGTTGCTGAAGCTGTCTGCTCACATACTTAAAACTCAAATCGAATGGAGTTCTGATTGAGAATCCTGTTTTTAAGTTTTTACTATCATCCGGACCTGTCTGCCGGATCTTTCCGCAACACCGCGCTGGTTTCTGCATTGAAAGACCAGTTACCTGCTGGTAGCCAGATTGATGTGATAACCACACTGCCATCCCGCTATGCTAGCTTCAGTGTTGACGCACCCGAGTACGAAGAGGTTGATGGTGTAACGGTTCAGCGTATCGCGCTGCCAGAGCATAAAAGCGGCATGCTTGACCAGTCCCGTGCATTTATGACTTACGCTCATGTGGCGGTGAAGCTGACTAAGTCAAAGGACTACGACTTAGTTTATGCCAGCTCGTCTCGTTTGATGACAGCTGCTTTAGGCTCTTTGATCGCACGGAAGAAGAAACTGCCCCTGTATCTCGATATACGAGACATTTTCGTAGATACGATCAAGGATGTGCTATCACGCAAACTTGTATGGGCGTTCAAGCGGCTGTTTTCGGCAGTTGAAAAATGGACTGTTAAGCGTGCTCAAAGGGTCAACCTTGTATCGGGGGGCTTCCGACAGTATTTCGAGTCGCGTTACCACGGTAAGAGCTTCAGTTATTTCACGAATGGTATTGACCAGGAGTTCATCGCAGCTCAACCTGAAATTGATTGTGGCGCTACCCATGATTTACCGGAGGTAGTTTACGCTGGTAATTTTGGAGAAGGCCAAGGTCTGCACTCGATTATTCCACAATTGGCTAAACACTTTGAGGGTAGGCTGAAGTTCAAGCTGATCGGTGATGGCGGCCGCAAATCACAGCTTGAAGCCGCGTTACATTCACAAGGGGTGACAAACGTCGAGTTACTTGCACCTGTGAACCGAAGTGAGTTGATTTCCATCTATCAGCAGGCCGATGTGCTTTTTCTTCATCTGAATGATTACGATGCTTTCCAAAAAGTGCTGCCGTCAAAAATTTTCGAGTATGCCGCAGTCGGTAAACCTATCTGGGCTGGTGTCTCAGGCTTTGCTTCTGAGTTTCTCCATGAGAATGTGACTAATGCGGCTGTGTTCCATCCCTGTAATGTCCAACAGGCGATTGAAGCTTTTGATTCTTTACAATTGAACACTCAGCCACGGCAGGCATTTGTAGAGACGTTTTCCAGAGAAAGAATTATGCAAGATATGGCCGCAGATATTCTAAAAACTTTGGAGCATAAGGCACCATGAATGTTATTTTGACAGGCTCCACTGGTTTTCTCGGCAGCCAACTAGCCAAGGCCTTACGCACCAAAGCAGATGTAGATCTTACCGCCGCTGTGCGCCGTCGTATTGAAATACCTGCTGCGTACATTGTCGAAGTTCAGGGTCTTGATGCAAATACTGATTGGACAACCGCTCTAATCAATCAACAGGTTGTCATTCATGCCGCCGCTCGTGCCCATATCATGAAAGACGAGATTGCTGACCCGCTTGCAGAATATCGTAAAGTAAATGTCGACGGCTCGCTCAACCTTGCAAGGCAGGCTGCTGCGGCAGGCGTAAAGCGTTTTATCTTTATTAGTTCGATCAAGGTGAATGGAGAACAGACAGCGCTAGGGCTTCCATTTACAGCAGACAGTATTCCGTCTCCTGAAGATTATTACGGGATTTCCAAGTGGGAAGCTGAGCAGGGGTTGCAGAAGCTGGCTGCCGAAACGGGTATGGAGATTGTTATTATCCGGCCTCCCCTTATTTATGGACCAAGCGTAAAAGGCAACTTTGCCAGTATGATTAAGCTGGTTGAAAAAGCCCTGCCTTTACCTCTGGGCTCTGTCCATAACAAACGCTCTTTTGTAGCAGTTGATAATTTAGTGGATCTTATTATCACCTGTATTGACCATCCTGCTGCGGCTAATCAGGTATTTCTTGCGGGTGATGGTCAGGACTTGTCGACGACTGAGTTGTTATTTGGTGTAGCTAGGGCAGCTGGAAAGCCTTCAAGATTAATCCCTGTGCCTGTTACACTGCTTAAACTGGCTGCTATTGTGTTGGGTAAAAAAGCTATGGCAGACCGTTTGCTCGGATCTTTGCAGGTTGATATTTCTAAGGCTCAAACGCTGCTTGGCTGGAAGCCGCCTGTTAGTGTAGAAGAAGGCCTAAAACGCTGTTTTCATCAAAGCAGTAAGTGACTGCTTAACCAATAGGATATTTCTGTGATTCGTTTGTTTGATATTTTATTTTCCTTCTTTTGTTTGCTTTTTGGCTGGCCTGTTCTGTTGATTATCTACCTGATTGGCTTGTTTGATACCGGCTCGCCCTTGTTTAAGCAGGAACGGGTTGGACGTAATAAAAAACCGTTCACTTTGGTTAAATTCCGCACTATGTCGATAGATACTCAGTCTGTTGCCAGTCACCTAGCATCTTCAGCGTCTATCACTAAGATAGGTGGTTTTTTACGTAAGACCAAACTTGATGAACTACCTCAGCTCTGGAATGTTCTGAAGGGTGAGATGAGTCTGGTTGGTCCACGGCCCAACCTGTTTAATCAGGAAGAACTGATTGAAGAGCGTGACAAGCGAGGCGTTTATGATGTTCGCCCTGGTATTACGGGTTTAGCTCAGGTGAATGAGATCGATATGTCTACACCTCAGTTGTTGGCAGAGACAGATCAGAAGATGATTCAGTCATTAACCCTTGCGGATTACTTTCGTTATATTCTCATGACTGCAACAGGTAAGGGGCGTGGAGATAGGGTGAGACGCTAACGTTTAATAAAAAAGCATCTCTAGGCTCTGTCGCTTCAAGAACTAACGGATTGAGATTGTATGCCTCAGCACTTCCATCAAACAGTTTCCACATTAAGTCGTAGACGTAAAAAAGCGATAATGATTGCGGCGGATGTCGTTATGATCCCTGTAGCATTGTGGATTGCTTGGGCGTTGAGACTGGGAGATATTTTTCCCGCTAAAGAGATGCTACCCCATTGGTGGATGTTTATAGTTGTAATCCCGATGGGTGTGCAGATTTTTGCTAAGTTAGGCTTATACCGAGCCGTGGTTCGATTTATGGGAGGGCAGGCGGTTGTTGCCGTGGCAAAAGGTGCTGGAGCTATGGCTCTATTGCTATGGTCTTTAGCTTATGTTTTGCAATTACAAGGCTTTCCTCGTTCCATACCCATCAACTTTGCTCTTGTTTTACTGGTTTTTATTGGTGGAAGTCGTGTTCTGGTCCGCGGTTATTACCAATGGTTGATTAGACACTTTACTGAAAAAGAAGCGGTACTTATCTACGGTGCAGGTGATGCAGGCACGCAGTTAGCGTCGGCATTAATGCCAGGACATGAGTTTTATCCAGTTGCCTTTGTTGATGATGATAATTCTCTATGGAAACACACTGTTCAGGGAATTCGTGTCTATTCACCATACGATATTCAAAAACTGATTGATGAACATGGCATCAGAAAAGTGCTGCTAGCTTTGCCTAATGCCAGTAAGCAGGAGCGTAAAGCTGTGCTTGATCGGCTAAGTCCTTATCCTGTGCATGTTCAGACAATTCCGTCTATGCCCGAAATTCTTTCGGGTCATGCTGCGGTTGATCAGTTACAGGAAGTCGAGCTTGAGGATCTGTTAGGAAGGGACCCTGTTCCGCCTAAAGAAGAACTTTTCACAGCCTGCATCCAGGAGAAAACCGTATTAGTAACCGGAGCTGGTGGCTCTATTGGTTCCGAACTGTGTCGCCAGATTATTAAGGCTAAACCCAATCAGCTGATTTTGTATGAGGTTAGTGAGTTTGCCCTCTACGCAATCGAACAGGAGCTGAACAAAGCGATTGTAGCTGCTGTGGGGAATATCCAGCTGGTACCTGTATTGGGTTCGGTATGTAATCGTCGGCGTCTGCATGAGTTGTTCCAACGCTATACGGTTCATACAGTTTATCATGCCGCCGCTTATAAACATGTGCCTATCGTAGAGCAGAACGTGTTTGAAGGTATTCGTAATAATGTGGTCGGTACTCAAACCGTTGCCGAGCTGGCGAAGCAGTTTACTGTTGAACGCTTTGTACTGATCTCTACGGATAAAGCGGTGCGACCAACTAACGTGATGGGTGCTACTAAGCGCTTTGCTGAGTTAGTCGTGCAGAATTTGGCGGTGGAGTGTGCTTCCACTGTATTTAGCATGGTGCGTTTTGGTAACGTGCTGGGTTCTTCGGGCTCAGTGGTTCCTTTGTTCCGTAAGCAGATTCATGCCGGTGGCCCGTTAACGGTTACCCATCCGGAAATTACCCGCTTCTTTATGACTATTCCTGAGGCATCACAGTTGGTGATTCAGGCCGGTGCCATGGCGCAGGGTGGGGATGTGTTTGTGTTGGATATGGGGCAGCCGGTTAAAATTGTCGATCTGGCCAAGCGTATGATTCATCTGTCCGGATATGAGGTGAAAGATGAGCAGCACCCGGAGGGTGATATAGAAGTGGTATTCAGTGGTTTGCGCCCCGGTGAAAAGCTCTATGAAGAACTGCTGATTGGCGATAACGTCACCGGTACCGACCATGAGAAAATTATGCGGGCTAATGAAGAGTTGGTGGAATCCCGGTTGTTACAGCAGTACCTGCAGCAACTGTATGATTTTGAGCAGGCTAATGATTGTGCTGCTGCCCGGGAGGTGTTGCAGAAAGTGGTGACCGGGTTTAAGCCGTCATCTGATTTGGTTGATCTGCTGGTTAGTAGTGAAAATCTCTCTCAGTCGGTTGAAAAGCCTGCAAGGGCACTACATTAAGCTTCCCTTCTCAGTAATGTCTTGATTTTTGCTACAATGCCCCCGGCGCATCACGCTTCGGGGGCTTTTGTTTATCCGTCTCCATTAGCTTTTCACATATTCATTCATAATCTGACGCTAACGGACAGGTAACGCCATGAGTCAAAAAATTCTGGTAACCGGTGGTGCCGGTTATATCGGTTCGCACACACTGGTTGAGCTACTGGATGCAGGTCAACAGATCGTGGTGCTGGACAACCTTTGTAACGCCAGTGCGGAATCCCTGCGTCGGGTTGAGCAGATTACCGGTCAGTCAGTGGTTTTTGTAGAGGGTGATATTCGGGATCGTGACTTACTGGATCGATTGTTTGCTGAGCACGATATAGGTGCGGTGATTCACTTTGCTGGTCTTAAGGCTGTGGGTGAAAGTGTCGAGCAGCCGGCTAAATACTATGACAACAATGTCAGTGGAAGTCTGATTCTGGCTCAGGCGATGCAGGCGGCGAGTGTCTTTAAGCTGGTGTTCAGTTCATCGGCTACGGTTTATGGCGATCCGGCAGAGATGCCGATTACAGAAAACTGTCCTTTGGGGCAACCGACGAATCCTTACGGTTGGTCCAAACTGATGGTCGAGCGTATGTTGATGGATCTTGCTGCATCTGACAGCCGCTGGTCTATTGCCCTGTTGCGTTATTTTAATCCGGTGGGGGCCCATAAAAGCGGCCTGATCGGTGAAGATCCTAACGGTATTCCCAACAACCTGTTGCCCTATATTGCCCAGGTGGCTGTTGGCCGTTTACCCGAGCTGTCTGTATTTGGTGATGATTACCCAACAGCAGACGGAACAGGCGTGCGGGATTATATCCATGTGGTGGATCTGGCTAAGGGACATCTCGCCGCTTTAGCTGCACTGCAGAATAGATCAGGTGCTTATATCTGGAACCTGGGTACGGGAACCGGGTATTCGGTATTGCAGATGGTATCCGCCTTTGAGCAAGCCAGTGGCAAAAAAGTACCTTATCAGATTAAACCCCGCCGCAACGGTGATATCGCCACCTGTTACTCAAACCCGGCTAAAGCATCCCAAGAGCTGGGCTGGCGAGCTGAGCTAGGGCTTGAGCAGATGATGCAGGATACTTGGCGTTGGCAGGAGAATAATCCGATTGGTTATGGTGGGTAGGCTGTATTTGGAGCTGTGAAAGTTGTTATGTCCGATGGCGCGGCCTTGGGGTAAATGTTTTATTGAGTTGGAGTGATCTCCGAGTGCGATCCTGCCGCAAGGCACGTCAGGCTCAACCTATTGGTTGAATCGGCCTCGCAGATGCCTCCCACGGGTTGTTAATTTTTTGATTTTATCTTTCCGGTTTTGAGGTTGTTATGTCTGCCACATTAAAAAAAGTAATCATCCCTGTAGCGGGCTTGGGTACCCGTCTGTTGCCGATCAGTAAGTCGATTCCGAAAGAGATGGTGCCTGTGGTAGACCGCCCTCTGATTCAGCATGTGGTGGAAGAAGCCATGGCAGCAGGCCTGAACGAAATTATTCTGGTCACCCGTGGTGGTAAGTCTGCGGTGGAGGATCACTTTGATACTCACTATGAGATTGAAACCGAGCTGGAGCGCAAAGGCAAAACCGCTCTGCTGGAAACCCTGCGGGCGATTGCTCCACCAGAGCTTAAAGTAACCAGTGTGCGTCAGGACAGAGCTCTGGGATTGGGGCATGCGATTCACTGTGCCGCACATCTGGTGAATACCGATGAGCCTTTTGCGGTGATTCTGCCGGATGTATTGGTAAAAACACAGCCGGGGGCAGATGAGACGGATAGTGATCTGAAAACCATGGTACAGCTGTTCCGGCAGGCGCAGACGGCGCAGATTATGGTGGAGCAGGTGCCTCTTGAGCGGGTTAATCAGTACGGTATTGTTGATTGTGGTGGCAGTGAGCCGGAAGCGGGTCAGAGTCTGGGGCTCAGAGGAATGGTTGAGAAGCCTACGCCGGAAGAGGCACCGAGTCGTTTATCGGTCATTGGGCGTTATATTCTGCCGGGGCAGGTGATGCGACTGTTAGCGGAGACAAAATCGGGTGCCGGTGGTGAGATTCAGCTGACCGATGCTATTGCAGCGTTGATTGCTCAGGGTGGTGCGGTAGAAGCGTATCGTATGACGGGACGAACCTTTGATTGTGGTTATATTCAGGGTTGGCTGCAGGCAAATACGCTTCTGGGTCGTGAAGCAGGTCTGATTGATTAAGTTTGATTGCTCTCGCAGGATGCAAAAGATTGGATACCATGAAAACATCGTTATTAACTCGGCAGCCGGTGTTTAAACTGCTGCAGGATAAAGCCTCTGATCTTCTGCATCTGAAGGACCTGTTTGCTGCCGATTCTGAGCGGGCGCAGCAGATGATGGTGCAGGGCCCGGGTATGTTGCTGGATTACAGCAAACAGCGGGTTGATGGCGATGTCCTGTCAGGTCTTGAGCAGTTGTTCTGCCAGCTGAAATTACCGGAGGCGATCCGCGATCTGTTCAGTGGCGAGGTGGTGAATAAAAGCGAAAACCGCCCGGCGTTGCACTCGCAGCTGCGTGTTCCGGCGGATAAACAACCGGAACCTTATCAGGGTGTTGAACATCAGTTGCAGCGTATGGCTGAACTGGTTGATAAAGTACACAGTGGAGTGTGGCGTGGTTTCTCCGGAAAACGCATTACCGATGTAGTCAATTTAGGTGTTGGTGGCAGCGATCTGGGTCCTTTGATGGTGACTCAGGCGCTAAAAGAGTATGCCGCACCGGAAGCTAAAAAACTGCGTGTTCACTTTGCTTCAACCATTGATGGCAGCCAGCTGTTTGACCTGCTGGATCACCTGAACCCGGAAACTACCCTGTTTCTGATCGTTTCCAAATCCTTTACCACCATCGATACTCTCTCCAACGCCGATACGGTTCGGGCTTGGTTTGGCCGGGTCTGCTCGGATGAAGCGCTGATGTTGCGCTGTCATTTTGTGGGTATTTCCACGGCGGTGGAAAAAATGAATCACTGGGGTATCGTTGCGGAAAATCAGCTGGAGTTCTGGCCCTGGGTGGGGGGGCGTTTCTCGCTCTGGTCTGCCGTGGGCTGTTCTATCGCGCTGGATCTGGGCATGGTTGCCTTCCGTGAGCTGTTGGCGGGGGCTCATGCCATGGATGAACATTTCCGTACGGCGCCTGCTCTGGAAAACATTCCGGCGATGATGGCGCTGCTGGGTGTCTGGAATGTCAATGTGCTGGATATCCGTGCTCATGCCATTCTGCCCTATGATGGCCGGTTAAAGTATTTCCCCTCTTACTTGGAACAGCTGGAGATGGAGAGTAACGGTAAGTCAGTGACTCAGGATGGTCAGGCTATCGACTATGCCACTTGCCCGGTTCTCTGGGGCGAGATCGGAGCCAACGCTCAGCATGCGTTTTATCAGTTGCTGCATCAGGGGGCGCAGGCGGTGGCGTCGGATTTTATTTTGGCAGCCCGGCGTTATGATGGCTCTGCAGATCAGGCTCATGGTAATGCTTTAGCGGCGCAACATGAACTCAATATTGCCAATTGTCTGGCACAGTCGCGGGTTCTGGCTTTGGGCAACGCCGCAGTGGAACCGACAGATAACCCTTTCCGGCATTATCCGGGTAATCAGCCATCCTCCACCCTGTTGCTGGAGCAGCTGGATGCTTACACCTTGGGGGCGCTGATCGCCTGTTATGAACATAAGGTGTTTACTCAGGCGATGATCTGGGGGATTAACCCTTTTGATCAGTGGGGCGTTGAGCTGGGTAAGCAGGTTGCACTTCAGCTGCAGCCTTTGCTGAAACCGTCTGAAGAGCAGGACAGGTCTGTGCTGGACAGCTCCACGCGACAACTGGCAGAGCAGATAGCCCGGTTGCGGGGATAGGCAGGTAAGCTATGAATATACAAATTTTAGGCAATAATCTTGAATCCTGGACCTTAGCGGCGGCACTTTCTTCGACCGGCTGCCGGGTAACGGTTACGGCGGATCAGCTACTTGATCCACGCAGAGAGATCGCTGAGGCGGATCTGTTGCGTCTGCTGCAGAAGCAAGAGGCTCAGCAGCGTTTATTACTGGCCCCGGTTGAAAAGGCCGATGCCAGCTGCCAGCTGCTGATCGATGCCCGTACCAACCTGTCTGCTGAGCAGCGTTTTACATCTCTGCAAACCTTTGCGGTCCGGAGCGGTTCACAGCCTCTGGTCTATGCACTTGTGCAGCCGGTGGCGGTCGGTACAACGGATCAGTTGCAAGCGATGCTGGCGGCGGAGTCTGCATCTGTAAGCTGTCTCTATTGGCCCTCTTTTATTGAAGCAGGCCGGGCACTGGACAGTTTTACCCGTTCCGGGCGTATTCTGATTGGTGCTGCGGATGCTGCGATGGATTCTCAGTCTGACGCCGTTGCTCTGATCCGTGATCTGATGTCTCCCTTTAACCGCAGTAAAGATGCGGCCATGGTGATGACTGCCCGTGAAGCGGAGCTGACCAAAATCGGCATTAACGGTATGCTGGCCACCCGTATCAGCTTTATGAATGAGCTGGCAGATCTGGCGTCCCGTAAGGGTGTGGATATTGAAGCAGTGCGTCAGGGGATGGGGGCGGACTCCCGTATTGGTCATCAGTATCTCTACCCGGGCTGTGGCTTTGGTGGAGAGGCTTTTACCGATACCCTGAATTTTCTCGGGCAGGAGCTGCAGACCACTGAGCATGCTCAGGGGCTCAGTACTGGGTTGTTAAGCAGCGTTCAGCAGATCAATGAGCAGCAGAAAGATCTGCTGTTTCAGAAATTCTGGCGTTATTTTAATGCCGAAATCAAAGGTCGTACGGTAGCGCTTTGGGGTTGTGCCTTTAAGCCCAATACCGGCAGTATTTCCGACAGCCCGGCCCTGGTTCTGATTCGGGCGTTGCTCAGTCATGGTGTGACCGTTAAGGTTCATGACCCTATGGCGATGCAGGCACTTGAACACTGGCTGACCGATCAGAATTTACCGGCAGATCAGGTACACTTCTGCGACAGCCCCGAGCAGGCCGCCGAGCAGGCTGATGCCATTATGCTGGTGACTGAGTGGAAGCTGTTCTGGAACCTGAATCTCATGGAAATTGCCGGCAGCATGAAAACGCCCTTGCTGCTGGATGGGCGCAATATTTATCCGCCAAAACGGGCACAGCAGGCCGGGTTGGTGTATTCCGCTATAGGTCGCGGACAAACCATTTAAGAAGTTGTGAAGATTATTGCAGCAATTGCAGGTAACGAGTCGGGCAAAACCGGACCGAATGATGGCTAAAACGAAACATGCTCATCGGCTGACTGCTTATTTCATAGCCTTATTTACAGGATTTTAAAATGTTAACAGCACTCTTGCAGGCTTATTTTCAGCAGATTCCGGATGCCGCTGATCCGCAGCAACAGGTCAGTTTTGGTACCTCCGGCCATCGGGGTTCTTCCCTTAAAACCTCGTTTAACGAACATCATGTGCTGGCTATTGCCCAGGCGGTGGCGGACTATCGTAAACAGCAGGGTTACACCGGCCCGTTGCATCTGGGGCGCGATACCCATGCCTTGTCGGAAGAGGCATGGAATTCGGCGCTTTCTGTGCTGATTGCTAACGATATCGACGTGCGTATTGATGCCGGGCCGTTAGCTATTACCGCAACACCGGTTATCAGCCATGCCATCCTTGTCCATAATGCGGCTAACCCATCACAGCTGAGCGATGGTCTGGTGATAACTCCGTCCCATAATCCGCCGGAAGATGGCGGTATCAAATATAACCCGGCTCATGGTGGCCCGGCCGGTAGTGAGGCAACGGACTGGATTCAGGCTAAGGCCAACAGCTACCTGGCGGCAGGCCTTGACGGTGTTAAACGGGTAGCGCTGGAAGCCGCTATAGCCAGTGCCGAGAAATTTGACTACACCGGCCAGTATCTGGGGGATCTGCCTCAGGTGGTTGATCTGGATGCGATCCGCAACGCTGGTATCAGGCTTGGGGTTGATCCTTTAGGCGGTGCGGGTCTGCCGGTCTGGCAGGCACTGACGGAAAAAACCGGTATTGAGATCGAAGTGGTTAATGACACCATCGATGCCAGTTTTGCCTTTATGCCGCCGGATCATGACGGCAAAATCCGTATGGATTGCTCCAGCCCTTTTGCTATGGAAAATCTGCTGGCGATTAAGGATCGCTTTCAGCTGGCCTTTGGTAATGATCCGGATGCGGACCGGCACGGTATTGTCGACCAGAACGGCCTGATGAGTCCGAACCACTTTCTGGCGGTGTGTATCGATTATCTACTCAGTCATCGTCCGCAGTGGGCAGAAAACCTGAAAATCGGTAAAACCCTGGTTTCTTCATCGATGATCGATCGTGTGGTTGCGGGGCAGAACCGTGAACTTTATGAAACCCCGGTCGGCCTTAAATGGTTTGTTGATGGCCTGCAGCAAGGCTGGCTGGCCTTTGGTGGTGAAGAGAGCGCCGGTGCAACCCTGCTGACCCGTGACGGCAAGCCCTGGTCCACTGATAAAGACGGTATTGCACTGTGTTTGCTGGCGGCGGAGATTATGGCGTTTACAGGAAAATCCCCGTCTGAGTATTATCAGCAACTGACCAAAAAATACGGCAACCCAGCCTACCGCCGGGTGGATACTCCGCTGACGCCTGAGCAGAAAGCAGGCTTTAAAAACCTGACAGCTGACAGCATCACCTCAAAACAGCTGGCCGGTGAAAACATCGAACAGGTATATGTAAAAGCACCGGGTAATCAGGCTGCCATTGGCGGCATCAAGGTGGTTACTGAAAACGGCTGGTTTGCAGCGCGTCCGAGTGGCACTGAACCTCTGTATAAAATTTATGCGGAAAGTTTCAAAGGCGAGCAGCACCTGAATGAGCTAATCGATGAAGCCCAGGCTTTACTGGAGCGGGTTTTGTAGCTAATAAATTTGTAGCTCACAAACGGCCCTTGATTGGGTCGTTTTTTTGATGTGGGTCATTATAGCGTTAGATATCGTTCAGTTCGTGTTTGGTCTGAGTGTCATCTATATCAATATGCCTGTTCATATCAACAGTGTTTTGTTGAGTATTGACGGAGAGCATGCATGGTTGAACGATCACTCAGTTCACGCCCTAAAATTAAATTAATTAAGCTGAAACAGCTAGAGACCTCATTTTCAAAAGAGGCTTTGGAACTGTTTTCCCGGCAAATGGAAGGCTTGAGTACTTTATTGAACACTACTCCTGCTCACAAGCTGGACTCACTGGTTTCCAAGCTCCTCCCGCCATATATTGCTGCTGCTGTCCCCTCCGATGCTGACCCATCCTATATCTCTCTTGACCTTCCCCACTTAATTCCCGTATTCGGGGAGTTCATGCCTGAAAAAGGCATATCTTGCCTGATTATTGAAGGAATGACGCTTCATCAGATTGGGCAGCAGCAGATTAGTAGTGCCCTGCTATCATCTTGTTATCACAGACTTAAACACTCGAATTTATTAGTGTTGGCAAAACAACTAGATGAAGGTTCATTCGTTGAAAACAAGAAACTGGCGGCATTGGCTGGCGTTACTGAAGCCTCGCTTTACCCCCAAAAAACACCACAACGCTGTTTACAGAAAGAGAAGCCCAAGAATCATTCTGATGACACTTCAGCAATGATCCTGCCTGATTTTTCGGATCTTTGAGATGGGGCAGGGTATGGATACCGACAACAAGAAACGGAGCATTCTGGGTGGTGAACCCTATCTTTGGCATGAGCATTCAGTCAACCCTGACCGAGGGGGGGCAAAGCAAATAAACCTGCTGCAGATTATCCAGAGCCGTTACCATCTGCCTGATGTTGTTGAGCTACCCTCCAACTTAATCCATGCTCTGCTTCTTTTCAGGCGTTATGAAAATGAAGCGGCTGATCTGAATGCCTATTACCGAACCCAAGAAGAGCGACTGGATCGTAGTCTTCGAGAGCTCCTGACCAAGACAAGTACCGAACCGCCTAGTAGATATATTGATCGCAATTTCTTTAGAAGTCAGCTTCAGGAGTATTCGTTTTATACCTGTTTACAGCTCTTCTACCTTCACCGGCACTCACTCTCCGCTGAGCTGAACGAAGTGCTTTGGGCGTTTTTGGCTCGCCTCTATCTTCAGGTGGGAGTGAAAACGAAGGTCTCAAATCCAGAAACCGGACAGGTTGTCGAAGTTGGCTATGCTGAGTTTCTGGCATTCGATCAACTTCGAGATCTTCTGATTCAGGGGGCCAGTGTTGAGAACATTCTAACAAGGCTGATGAAGCTGATACCTTCAGCAGATCAGCTGCTGAACCGCTTCTCAACACAGGATCTGCATCAGGCTTTGGCTAAACTGGCAGACCAGCTGGCTGATAACTCCCATTCTTCTTTATCGCCACAGAAGCATTTTTCTCAATTGAGCAAAGTGTTTAAAAAACTGGCAGCGGCTTTCCGGGACCGAAAACGGGTGTCCAGAACTCAGGAATTCTTAAGCGTCAAACACTATGCAAAGTCGTCATTGGCTGCCGAAACAGGGGATGGTGATGAGGTTTCCATCGAGCAAATTGATTCACTGGATGACGAGGAATCGGAGCGTTCCCCCGTTTCCCTGATAGACTTGAGGCTTTCAGCATTTTCATCAGAGAAAACATTATCGGCTTTGGAGAAAGCCAGACGATACAGTGCCTTTAAGAGGTCGGTAGTACACGCAATTGAATTGCAGAATAAACCCGTCGGGGCAAAGCCGGATGCATTAACACCTGCAGAGTTCAGGCAGTTTGTTCTGGCTCAGAGATTTCATGAGCTGGATCTTACACTGCTGGATATTGATAGTATGGCGTCACGAGGGCAGTTATTAGCAGAAATGAGGTTTCGACTGCTCTTCTGGTTGACCGCTCTCACGGGAAGAACTGCTGATACGTTATTGAATGTGCGATTGGTCAATGAGCTCAGCAAAGAGTGTCAGGAGGGACGTGATCTACCGGCAGGTCTTTCTTACAACAAACATTCTAATACTGTTGTTTTAAAAGAGCTTGTTGCTAGGGTCGATTCATTACGCTTGGATGAGATTGTAGCGCTAAAAGCGCGCAATATGCCTGTGACCGGCTGTTGGCAGATTCAATTCCCTCCGGCAATCGAGCAACTGCTGATGGCGTTAATCCGGCGACCTGGAAGCAAAGCCAATCAACAAATAAGGTTATCCGACTTTCTGTCGACGTCACCTGATGCGTATTCAAAGTGGTTAAATGGGAATATTTGTCACTTCAAAAAAACGAGCTCTATTCCTGTTTCATCTGTCTCTATTCGCAAAGCATTTGATGCCTTGTTGAGAGTTACCCTGCCGGAGGTTATTCACAGGGCCTTGAACGGTGAGGTATGCGTCCAGTCTTACTATGTGAACTATTCGATACCCCTCGCGGAGGACAGTGTTGCTCGAGCAATGCGAGACTTTTTCAGACTGACAACGGAAGTAACCGATAGTCGTTTTAGCGCTGAGTTAAATGCATTCGCAAAGGGAATCGAGCCAAAAGAAATAAAAAACATAAATTCCCATCGGTCATTAGATCAGCCAAAAAAAAATATGGGCAGTCATGCTGTTATTCACTCGCTCAGCCGTAATATTGAGCTTCTTGGTGAGAGATTACTGCATGATTTACGGTCTTTTCGGAAATCCAAGTCAAAGTCCTTATCCGCGGATCACCGATTGCAGCTGATATCTGATCTGTCTGAAAGTTTATCCAGTTATGTTTTTGTAAGGCTAGGCCTGCAGCAAGCACTTCGGCCCGTCAATAACGCCCTTTGTGCTGAGGACCAATTTTGTCCGGAGCGGCTGTTTGGCTTCTGCTTCGATAAAGATAGCCATCGTAATGGCAGGGCCAGACTGCTGTTTTTTACCCCAGGGAGCGCGGCGCTACTGCAGGCGGCCTATCTGCTAATCGATAAATTAGTAACCACGTCAGAGCGGTTTGGCGTGAAACCGTTAGATAAACATACAGTGAAGGCACTGATTATTTTAGACCCCCGATCCAAAGCTTGGCAGCCCTTTTTGCGAACAGAGCAGCAAAAAGCATTGAGATCATTATTGACTCTTGGTCTTGATAGTGAATTGTCTGCAGAGGGCTCCAGAAAACTTCCTGGTGTATTACGGCATACCGCCGCAAGCCAGCTCCTGGCATTAACAGCTCAAAATGAACTGAGCCGTTACTTTAGCCAAGACAGTATTAATACTCAGCTCAATCATTTCTTAAGAGGGGCTTATCCGGTCTCTCAATATCAAACCGCGAGCCTACAACAGATTGTCGACCAACAGACTGCGTTTATCGATGGCCTGAGTCGATGCACAGATGGTCTGGCTCAGCCGCTGTTCACCGAGGTTAATCTCTTCGATCTGGATCAATCATTGGTTCGAGAAATGGAGTTGCTGACTTGAGACCTAATCCAACAACATGCAGCCAAAACATTCGCATCACAAAAGATGAGCTACAGCCTTTTTTTGTCGATGAACATTGGTCGATTAAAGACTGCCTGGATGACTTTATTACCGTTTGCTCTAGTCTTGATAATAACCCCCTTCATTTGAAGAAGGCGCCAAGCCAAGGCTTCTTAGTTAAAATCTCCCATGAACTGAATGCAAAAATTAAGTTTAGCGATCAGCTCCGGGCCTTCTCAATTGCAATGGAAGCGGTCTGGCGGCTCTACATGGACTTAGGCTTCAATATTGATCCGCCAGTTATCCGTTTGCTGTTGCCGAAGGAAAAACCTTATCCGGACCCACAACTTTTCTCCGCTAAACAACTGACGAATCTTATTAATGCGCTCGCCTTGGGCGAAGGCGTTTTTGCAGGTGATCAGCACGGAGAGGCGAGGCTTTATCTTGCTCTGGCATTTGAGTCCTCTCTACTGTCCCCTGGTTTGATACATGATACTGTTACTGAAGTCTGTTCATCATTAATAGAAATCGCATCTACAAAGCTCCAGTGTTTACCAATTCGCAAGGGCAGAGTGGAGCGATGGATTTATCTGGGGCCCTTATCAATCCTGTTATTGAAAAATATGCACCTGTCTCAGGGCGTGGATGCATTCACTAAGCGACCTCAGGATGTGAAGAAAGCATTAGACCAGTTGCTTGAACAGTTTGGTTGGTCACTCACTATTGATGATCTGTTAAGTCAGCTTGGAGCGATGGATCGTGCAGTGGACCAGAGTAGCTTGCTTGCTGCTATTGTTCCATTGGAGCGGTCTGACCTGATTGGTGCATTAACCGGACGTTACTCTGCAAGTACACTGGATGAACCAGAGCGATCACCAGCCAAGGTAAGAGAGTGGCTTAAGCAAGAGTTGCTAACCACAGTTGCTCGTGACACTGATGGGTTTAAGCAGCGAAACAGGAACATTCTTCAGAAGGTACGACGACTATTACAGGATCACTTGTGCGAGCCCGATACTCGAAAACGTAGCCGTCGTTTAGACCGTCTGGTACTGGATGAGCTGGAAGGGCTTATCTCGCAAACACCGTTGTCACAGTATCGGATTTTACTTGCTTGGATTCATGTTCTGATTGAAAGCGGGAGTGGTTATAAAGAGCGGCTGAGAGCATCGAGTATCGCCGTTTATTTCTCGACCTGTCATGCATTTTTAAAGGATGCTTTTGATAGCCGCGATCTCTTTGAGGTTGATGAACAAACTCGACGTGAACAACTTCAATCCGCTCTGGATGTGGCATGTGCAAAAACAGGTGCGCTCGATGTGATTCGTCGGTTTCTGAAGTTTGCATTCACAGTGTGCCCTGACTGGAATGTTTCACTTGATGAGTATGAACTTTCCTCAACGTTGGCCCTGACACGGGCTCACTATATACCGCCGCGTGTTTTTGATGAGGTTTGCCAGGATTTATATCGGCGATACACCGCATCAGCGTCAGAGTTGTTGGCGCTTCAACTCACTTACTACTGCGGTTTAAGGCATAACGAACTACTGTCATTACGTTGGAAAGATATAAGCTTCGAAGCTCGTATGCTCTATATCTCCGCCGATAAGGTCAGAAAGTCCTCGGCCAGTGTCCGGAAAATTCCGCTTTGTTTAATCCCCTCGGAAGTCGAAGAGAATCTTCGCCTGTATCGTGAACACGTCAATTTGCTGACGCCTATTCAGCCGCATCAGACTATTTTCAATCGCGACTCATTTGAGCTATTTCAGCTGCACTTCCTGAATGAGGTGCGTCAACGGATAATGAATCCTGAGTTGGTTCTCCATAGCCTTCGGCACAGTTGCGCGAATAATTGGCTCTTTATGTTTGAAGCGCTTTCCCATCACGTCTCACTGGCCGAAGATAAAAAAGCACCCTATTTTCTGCAGCACGAGCTTTTTTCCGATCAGCATTTAGTGCGTGTCAGGCAGCAATATCAGACGATGATGACCGTCATCAGAGTTGGATTTCCGGTGTTAACTGAAGTAGCGATCAGACTGGGGCATCGTTCGCCTGCGGTAACCGTGAGCAGTTATCTTCATTTGCTCGATTTATCACTCTTCCTGTTTGCGCTTCCTCGGCTTGATATTGAGCGGCACAAACCACCTGTCGCGCGATACCGGTTGACGGCCAATGTGTCGAGGGATGAGTCACCGGGGATTCCTTTTGCAATGTGTTCTGGCTTTGCTGAACAGATGCGATCAGCGAAGTACGGCGCAAAGCTGATCTCTGAAACGCATCCTTGCATCGCACCGTCTGACCTAGAGGTACCTGCACTAACATTTGCACCTCGACCCGCCAGTGATTTTTATCAGTATGTGATTGCGGTTTCTCTGGTTCTTTCAAATGTGCCAGATCGTGCTCTTGATTCGCAGGTGGTTGCGCAGCTGTTAAGCCTGCCGGATGCCCATAGCGCCTTTTTGAGCGAGGCTTTTGATCATGAAGTCCGAGACGACCTCCTTGTGTTATGTAAAAAAATTTATGAACGACATGCTGAAAGGCGACTCACAGTAAAAGAGTTAAAAGCTCTCAGGGAGGTATCAGGCCTTTTGGGGCCGGGAAAACAAAACACTGCCATGTTAATTACCGATAAGGTGAGTTTTAAACGTCTGGTGAGATTTTGGCTATTGTTCGCCAATAAACGAGGCGGTGTGAGGTTGCGGCTGGAGAATTTAGCGGGCAATGCAGCGAAAGGTGATACACGTGTTCTGACGGATTGGAAACTACTGGCATCTTGGTTTGGCATCGAGCTGGTCTTCACTACCTCGTTTGATCCAAACCGTGCATTTGGTGTTCGATTGAGGCCGCATCGCATTAGTAAAGACGTTTTTG
Organism: Oceanospirillum sp.; assembly: GCA_048264105.1. Lineage (GTDB taxonomy): Bacteria > Pseudomonadota > Gammaproteobacteria > Pseudomonadales > Halomonadaceae > Oceanospirillum. Next base: position 31,770 of record JBLXDJ010000003.1, on the reverse strand, counting down.
AGCGGCAGTTAATCGTAGCTTACTTGTTTTCACGGTGGTTAGAGCTTTGAGAACCAAAAAGCATGGATTTTGAGTAGAGGGATTTAAATGTTCGACATAAGTGTGTCAGCTCTTCGTCGTTTAAAAAAACTAGCGAATAAACCTGAACGGCATATCAGCGCGCATAGGCTGGTCCTACATATAAGCACAGACGGAATTTACCTATGTAGTGCCAGAGCGCAAGAAACGTATTTACGTCTATCAAGTGTAAAAAATAACTCAGATATTTCATCGGGTGATTATGTGGTTGATTCAGGCCTCTGCAACCTGCTGGAAGGCAATGTGGCGAGTGTGTCTCTCGAAAAGAGAGAAGGTCAGCTGTTTCTGGTATGCCTTGCTCAAGGTCGTATTTTTGAGCAAATTGATGAGGATTGTATACTCTTGGAACCTTATCGTGATTCAGAAGTGCTGGGTGAGCATTTTTCAGATCTCCAAAAAGATCAAGGTGTCCGCATCTCATCGTCGGTATTCAAGTCTTTGTGTTCTTCTGCACGACTCCTTCCGAAGCAGTATCAAAGAAGCATTATTTTGTCGCTGAACAAGGACTTACTGACATTAAAAAACGGCGATGGTGATAACGAAGCTACTTTAACGTGTCAGATGGAATTCACGGCGTCTGGCCAGGCATGGGCATCTGCATTTTCTGCGAGTGATCTGGCTGTTTCTGCATCTTTGCTAGCTAAGCAGTCTTCTCAGCTCAGGATGAAGCTTTTTGGCGACAAGCTTGTTTTAATCGCTGGTGATCTGACTCTGTGTCTGAAACATTCGCAGAGATTAATTTCAACGCTATGTAGTACTGCTTATGATGGTATTGCGAATCTAGATCGGGAAGCTTTGTTGAAAGCAGAGGTCAGTAAAAGCAAGCTGGTTGATTTTTTGGGTCTGCCTTCAGTTGATGGCTCAGTAACCGCGCTACTAAACCAAATTGTATCGCATCAGTTTTTGGAACTCTTTGATTTTGAAGCAGTTTGCATTCGTAAAGAACAGGCTAAAGTAATTTCTGAGATATTAAAACGAAGAGGTCGTTTTCAAATTTTTCTGGCCTCATCACCACGGGACGGGGAGTGTCGTTTAATCATCTATGGTTCTGAATATGAAAGAGCGCAGGAGCTATACCGTTTGGTTATTGAGCGGGTTTTCTGAATTTTCTGTTAAGGCATTGCCTACTTTGTCACGGATCCGCAATGCCTTAACAGAAAAATTAATGGGCATCTATTGTCATCAGCTTCTCAAATGCCTTGCCGTCATATTGCGTCGCATTTTTAACGTAGGGCGCGTACACCTGAAATAGCATCTGTCCGTTACTGTGGCCGAGCAGCTGACTGATATAGCGTGGATTTTCGCCGGCTGCCAGATGCAAAATAGCCGCGGTATGCCGGGTTTGGTGCAGCGTACGATGGGATAAACCAGCCTTTTTCAGCGTTGGCTCCCATACAAGACGGCTGACCTCTCTGCTGTCGAGAGGTTTTCCTTTTGCTGAGATAAAGACAAAGCTACTGATACCTTTAGAGGCGTCACATGCTCGTTGAAACGCTTCCCGGACAGCCTTTCCCATTTGAATCTCCCGTTGAGAACCCGGTGTTTTAGGTTTCGATATGGCACCTGAAACCCAGTTTTTCTGAACGTGAATCAGGTTGTGATCGAAGTCGATATCCTGATGTTCCAGTCCATGAATTTCACAGCTTCTCAGGCCAGTAAAAAAGCGGATGATAAAATAGTCCTTCCATTGATCATCCACATGATTCAAAAAGCGCTCGACCTCCTCTTTTGTCAGTGGTTTAGGGGTTGAACGCTCAATTCGAAGGCTTTTCAGTGGGTTGAATGGGTAGGCAAAGCCGTATTCAAAAGCAGCCTCTTTGACGACACGTGTCAGCTGGTGGATCACGCTGTTAATGCGTTTATTGCTCAGTTTCTGACCCGGCTGTCGACGGCTGTCCTTGGCACAGAGATCTGCGCGGAAGGAAAGCAGATCAGGGTAGCTGATGGTACTGATAACCGTGTTTCCAAACCTCGGTTTGAGATGATGTTTAAAACTTCGGTTAAGGTCGTTGCAGTAGCTCTGGCTCCATTCATGCTTATGGCGCTCAAACCACTGGTGCCAGTAGTCATCGAAATAGGGCAGAGCATTTTTGGACTGTTTTGCCCGCAGATGTTGCTCATAAATTTCAATCTTTGGACTGTCAGGAAAAAAGGTCCGGTAGTCAAACTGCTCAAGGGTTAGTGCTGCGTTCAGCCTCTTCACAAATGCTCTGGCGGTTTTGAGATTTGTAGGCGTGGCCTTGAGACCGGATGTTTCCCGGAAGCGCTTACCCAGCACAAAAAAATCGTACTGGATGATATTGTTGGGACGGATTCTGAAATTTGCCATAGCGACGTTCCTTTTCAATGGGCAGTAGTAAGCGCCCTTCAAAGGAAGTATTTCAAAATGATGGCCACAGGGTTTTCTTTAGCACTTATCCAACGCTTCCGTTTTACCGCTGACCGAACAACAGACGTTTAATCATCCTGATGACTTGGGTGGTCCAGGTACTACAGGGATAGAATTCGTGTCTCAGTCGAGTTACACGTCATGCTAATCACCTCCTTTCCGCCATTGGGCTTGATGCCGTTATCATTTCCGGTTGGGCCGTAACACACTTGATTTCAGCGTGATCTCCCCACGTTGTGGCTACTATTATATCCATTATTAGTGCTGGTGATGAGTTTTAGATTACTGGATGATACTGATGTGAGCCATGGCGATGCGACTTACTTGCGTGAGTTACGCGAATGAGCGAAGTTATCGCGAGCTGCACTAGCAGAACGCAGTTGTGTACCTGCTGCCACCATTAAAAAGTTTGAGCTAACCGGTCAAATTTCATTTCGCCAATTGCTGCTACTTTGGCAGACACTAGCCTCGTTAGAGAGGCTCTATCAGCTTATACAGCCCAGCCAGACGAGAGCTGTTATACCCAATAGCATTGATGAGGTTCGAAAGGATGAATTTTAAACCGATTCAAAAATTGAACGTAGCTCGTACGCTGACCTGAGGTGGGTGGTTAGTGTAGTGGTTCAATGATTCCGGACACCGACTTAGGTGGTAATATCTCCACCCCAAACGAGGTGTCTCATGACCAGAAAACGACGTTCTTTTACGCCTGAATTCAAACAGGAAGCAGCCAGCTTGGTGCTGGATCAGAATTACACCATCACTCAGGCAAGCCGCTCTTTGGGGATCGGAGAAACTGCTTTGCGGCGCTGGGTTCAACAGCTGACACAAGAGCGCGGCGGTATCACTCCAAAGAGCAAGGCGCTGACACCTGAACAGCGCCGAATCCAGGAGCTTGAGGCTCGCTGTAATCGCCTGGAACGGGAAAAAGAGATCTTAAAAAAGGCTACCGCTCTCTTGATGTCCGACGAGATGAATCGTACGCACTGATAGACCGATTGAGAGAGCAGGAATTAACAGCTCTGGTCTGCGATCTCTTTAATATCAGTCGCTCCGGATATTATGAATATCGACAGCGACAAAAAACCATTGACCCAAAGCGACTGCAACACAGGGCTCAAGTGCGTCATCTGTTCAGAAAGAGTCGCAGCTCTGCCGGTAGCCGAACGTTGAAGGTGATGCTCAATAAAGCCGGTATCCTGATGGGCCGCTTTAAGATCCGGCGACTGATGCAGGAGCAAGGACTGATCTGCAAACAGCCCGGATCACATGCCTACAAGCTGGCAAAGGCTGAGCGACCCGATATCCCCAATCATCTTGATCGGGAGTTCACTGTGGCGCAGCCCAATGAGGTCTGGTGTGGCGATATCACATATATCTGGAGCGGTCAGGGCTGGAGCTATCTGGCGGTTGTACTGGACTTATATGCCCGTCGTGTCGTTGGTTGGGCGTTATCATCGAAGCCGGACGCAGACCTGGTGATAAAAGCACTGGATCATGCTTGGGTGCAACGCGGTAAGCCAAAGCAAGTCATGTTTCACTCCGATCAGGGCAGCCAATATGGCAGTCGCAAGTTCAGACAGAGGCTCTGGCGCTACCGGATCAAGCAAAGCATGAGTCGCCGTGGAAACTGCTGGGATAATGCGCCAATGGAGCGCTTGTTCCGAAGCCTGAAGTCAGAATGGGTACCTTCTTTAGGGTATGCCGATCTGACAGAGGCGAAAAAGGATATCGGTAGTTATTTGATAGATTACTACAACCAACAACGGCCTCATACGTTCAACGATGGTTTAACACCTGTTGAAGCGGATGAAAAACTTAAAATACTGTCCGGTATTAGTTGACCACTACATTCAGATCGACAAATTGCTTGAGGCTAGGTGGCGTAAATCGTTTATCCTTAGAACTCAACTCTCCTGCGATATGGACTTTTGATGAGATACTCCATTCTAAGTGCCTTACTTGTTGGCATTTCTTTTTCAGGCATAGCTTCATCCGCTGTTCTTATCGGCAGCCACGGTTCTTCCTCTACAATGGGCTCCGTTGCGATTCCTGAAAACCTAAACTCTGTTCGCTACAACCCAGCCGCTGGTTTCTTGGTTCTGGATAGAAAGGCGGGTGAAGTGATTCGTTTCGGCTATCTCTCTGAAGTGGGGGCCGAGTTTCAAGTGGGGGCTGCAGACAATTTTGATCAGGATCTTAATCAGCTGATGGATGAGCTCAATCAGTTTGAAAATGATGTGGCTACAGGTACTTATACTGCTCCCCAGGCTGACGCAAAAGCTCAGCAAATACAGGATTCTTTCAATCAAGTCTTAAGCAGTTTTGGTGAAGAGGCAAAGATCAAAACGGATGTGACGATGTCGGTTCCTCTATTCCCAATGGTTTTTAGTGTTGCTCTTTTACCTGGGGTTGTTTCAATTGAGGCCGATGTTTCCGCAGTAACTGATATAACGTTTTTAGATGATACGTTAGCCTATGATGCTGTCACGAAAGAGTTATCTACGAACTCCAGAGTCTATGTTAAAGGAGGAACTTTACTTCATGCTGCGGTGGGCTATAGCCAACCTGTGTATGGCATTGAGCGTTTTTTGCCAACATCGGGTGACCTTATTGTCGGCGCAAAATTAAATCTGTACTCAACTTCTCTATCTTCGGTTGAGGGACAGGTCGATCGGGATGATGGAAAAGATACGGGCGATATTGTGTCTGATGGCCTTAAGTCATCAAAAGATACGTTGGCTTATGGTGCTGACGTTGGGGTCATTTGGCGTGCAAAGCGTTATCAGCTGGGTGTGACTGCCCAGAATTTAAACAGCCCGAAGTTTGATTATAGTGTTAATGAAGGTCAGCTGGCATCAGGAGACGTCAGTGATGGTTCCTTAGTTATAGAGCCTCTCTATACCGTCGACGGAGCAGTGTTTTTTGGTCGTGGAGACCTGATTTTGTCGGGGAGTTACGATATCAATACTGGTACTGATTTAGTCGGAGATGATTTCAAGCAGATTTCTGTTTCTGGTGCGTATATCCCTGATTATCTGTTTTTGCCCACGTTGAGAGTCGGTTATGAAAAGAACCTCAGGGGGGAGAAACTATCTGCAATACATGCTGGTATTGGATTGTTTAAAGGCGTTGCAAACTTAGATGTAACTTATGGGCTGGAAACAGCAACTTTTGATAATGATCCGATTCCGAGGCGCTTAGGGTTTCACTTAAGTTTTGAAGAAGTATTTTGATGGCTTTTTAGGTGTTCGCATCATGGATTTACAGAGTGAAATGCTTTAGCGCAATCAGATTTCCTAAAAGAGTGGTTATACTGTTAATAGGCTGATTAATTTTTTAACTTAGAGATGCTGCATATGCTGGTATTTAACCTACATCGTAGAGCCATATGGTCAATTTGGTTTATGGCCGTCCTTTTCATGATGACCCCATTGACCGCATTCGCTGCAAATGCGGTTGGTAAAATTCTGTTTGTTCACGGTAACGTTGAAATTTATAACACAACGGGTGTGAAGCGCAGTGCCTTAAAGGATGGAGAGGTATTCAAAGGGGATAGAGTCATTACTTCTGCAGCGAGCAGCCTTCAGATTCAAATGTCTGATATGGGGTATTTTGCTGTCCGACCAAATAGCGAATTTGTAATTAATGAGTATATTTTTAATCAGTCTGAATCTGACCGTGTAGAGACTTCAATAATTCGAGGTGGCCTGAGGTCGATAACAGGTGCTATCGGGCAGAAAAATAAAAAAGCATTCAAACTTAAGACTCCTGTTGCCACTATCGGTATTCGTGGTACTGATTTAGTTGCGTTCTACTTATCTCCTCAAATGGCATCTCCTGCATTGGGTCAACAGGGTTCTTATCTGACAATTCAGAGTGGTGCTGGTGTGCTTGAAACGGCTGCTGGTGCTCAGGTTGTTGCTCCGGGGCAGGCTGCGTATGTTGCGAGTGCAAATCTGGCCCCGACATCAATTTCTCAGTTACCGGGTATTTTTCAACAGCCAACTTTTGAAGAGATTATCCCTGGTGTAAACGATCAGCAGAATCAGGAAGAGGCTAAAGAAGAACCTAAGGAAGAGGAAAAGCAAGAGGAGGAAGAACAGCAAGAAGAGGAGCAAAAGGAAGAAGAGCAGAATGATGATGAGTCTTCAGATGATGAGGGCAAGTTTGAATTCAAGGCTCACGCTTACCTAGGAAAAGGAAAGAGCTCTTATGTGCTGCAAAACTACGACCTAGGCGATGATGACGCAACTAACCTATACCTGCCAATGCTGCTGGTAAAGGAAACGCCCTATGAAGAATATGGTGCCAGCCTGACAAGTCTTGAGGCAGGTTTTGGTGGGGTATTCAGACCAATTTCTGTTTTAGAGATTTATGGCAATCTGAGTCTGAGAAATCAGGCTGTCGATACGGACGTTAATGTTGAACATACTGACACCAATTATGATATCAGTGGTGGTCGATTTAACTTTGGCGCAGCGTTGAATCTGAGTGATGTTCTTAAGGTTTGGATTGATGCCAAGGCTGAGGGCTACGATAACAGCTCAGATCATTTTTATGATGTGAATGATTTGTACAGCAATTACAGCCAGAGATACAATGCTAATGCTACAGCGGATGCAAGTTTTGCAGCTATGCCGGCCTACTCTGCTGACAGAGTACAGTTGGGCGCATCACTTGATGTTGGTCCGGTAGTGGGGGTCTTTGGGATGATGTCGTTCAATCGTTCCGAGTGGGATGCAGTTACCTACGATGGAAATTTCAATTTCCAATATGCTCGTCAGGGAGTCTATATGGATGTTGTCGAAGGCGGTATTCGCCTGAACCCTGTGCTAATCCCTATTGATTTTTATGCATCAACCATATTTGGAGATTTTGGATCTGAAGGGGATGACCAGTACCGATACTTTGATGGTTCGGTGAAGGGGGTCAAAGGACGTTTTGTTCTCAATGAGGGTGGAGTTTTTAGCGTATTTGGCTCAATGGCCTTGCTGAACTTCGAGGGCAACGGCGGATACTACAATCCTATCTATAGCGGTGGTGAGCCACAAAATGGATCTTTTAGCATAGATAATAGCGTTAGGCAGGCAATGGCCGGTGTAGAGCTCCGGTTTACAGATTACTTAATGCTTCAGGGATTCGCCCAAGCTGCCCAAAGTGTGGATAATGCAAATCCAGATGAAAAAGACCGAGGTGCTGGCGCATTTGAACTGCGCATCAGAGCTGAGCTATAAACAGTAGTTCGAATTATTCGGCCACCATCTAGGTGGCCTTTTTAGTTTGGTCGACGTTAACAGATAGAAAGGTATAGAGATGATCGTTGTTACAGGTGGCGCCGGATTTATCGGCAGTAATATTGTTAAGACGCTGAATAGCCAAGGTAGAACTGACATCGTTGTTGTAGACGACCTAACCGATGGCAAGAAATTTTATAACATCAGTGACTGTGATATTGCAGATTATATGGATAAAGATGACTTCATCGCTATGGCAATGGATGATGATGCATTTTTTGATGATGTCGAAGTAATTTTCCATGAAGGTGCCTGTTCTTCCACTACGGAATGGGATGGCAAGTTCATGATGGAGAACAATTACGAATACTCAAAGATTCTTCTCCATACCTGCCTGCAACGTAAAATTCCATTCCTATATGCATCCAGTGCCGCTGTATATGGCGGAAGTGACACTTTCAAAGAGTTACGTGAATTTGAGAAGCCGCTAAATGTTTATGGTTACTCAAAGTGGCAGTTTGACCAGTACGTTCGCTCAATTCAGCATACATTCAAAAGTCAGGTTGTGGGTTTCCGTTACTTCAATGTTTATGGCCCTCGTGAGCAACATAAAGGTTCAATGGCATCAGTCGCATTCCACTTCAACAATCAGATTCAGGACACAGGCGTTTGTAAACTGTTCGCTGGTAGCGGTGGCTATGGAGACGGTGAACAACGTCGGGACTTTGTCTATGTTGGCGATGTTGTGAAGGTTAACCTTTGGTTCTGGAAGAACCCGGAAAAAAGCGGCATTTTCAATTTGGGTACTGGTCGCTGCCAAAGCTTTAATGATGTCGCTGATGCAGTTCTGGATTGGCACAAAGCTAATGGTGTTGGTGAGAAGTCTCCTGTTGTTGGTAAAAAAGAGTATGTTCCTTTCCCAGATCACCTGAAAGGGGCTTATCAGAGTTTCACAGAGGCGGATATCTCAGAACTGCGCAGCGCTGGATATAGGGAAGACTTTTTTGATGTGGCCAAAGGTGTGTCTGAATATTTGGACATCCTGAACATGTAATTAAAAAATACAGAATAAAGGGTTATGAGAAAGAGCCACCCAATAGTGGACCATCCATTAATGGAGGGCTTCAAGATAGCCCTTTTTCTATTAGCCAATTAGCAATTGTTTCAGCGGCTGTTTCCGGGTTGATTTTACTCATGTCGTCTTGGCGGCCGTCAGGACCTTCCGGACAGCTAATCCCTAGGGTGTTTCCCTCAGTATTACACGGTCTCCAACGTAATGATGTTGAAGAGCGTTTAGCCGGGAAGAACCCAACAGTTGGTACATCAAGGGCGCCTGCAACATGAAGGGGGCCTGTTGATCCTGCGACCATTAACTGTGCGCTTGAAATACTTTTCGAAAACTCTGATAAGCCATTTTTGGACTCATAAACAACGCTTGATGTCCTGCTTTTAATCTTGTTAAAGATAGAGTGGACTTTATCTTCTTCTCCTGGCCCGCATGTGAGAACCCAGCATGGCTTGGGTCTACTATTGTTATCTAACCGTTCATCTAACCTACAGACTAAATCGGCATATTGTTCTACTGACAAGTTATTTGCAGAGCCGCCAGAGCCAGAATGTAAGAAAAACCAAGGCTGATGAGTATCTATTTTTAAATCGTTAGCCAGCCGCTGGCGGATAGCATTTTTCTCATCTTTTGAAATAGGCCAAAATGGTGCTTCAGAATTGGCGGCAGGAATTCCTAGCTTAGAAAGTAGGTGACTTGCGAGTTCTACATTGTATATAAACTCTGGACGTTCTGACCGAGATCGTCGCTGAACAATAGAATTGTTGTAGAATACCTGGGCAAACTTTGTTGCAGGCGCCACTCGTATTGGTATACGACCTTTAAATACTTGCCATCCTACACGGGTCGTTGAGAATAGGGTCAATACGGCGTCAAAATTTTCCCGGTTAATCAAATGGATATCTTGTGCGTCTAAAATGACGTTGTCTATCCAAGGGCAAGATTGCGCAACCTCTTGTGTGTATTTTGGAACGAGTACACTGATCTCGCACTTGGGCATAGATCGTTTAAGCAAGGCTAGAGCTGGCCAAGCCAGCATAAAGTCGCCCAGTTTGTCATTTCTAATCACTAATATTCTTTGTTGATCTAGGTCGTTAGTCTTCATCGATTTTTAACTTACTGATGCTCGGCATCTTCGCGTGTGGATTGTGAACGTAACCAGAGGTCTGCATATTTGACAAAGGTTGAGTGTGCGGATAGCAGGGCTAAAAGTAGGCCTTGGCGCCCATCCAAAAATCCACGTTTCAGGAAGTACATACGAACAAAGCAACCGGTGCCGTGGAGAATAGCATTCGTTATGCTGGCTTTCTTTCCTCGCCTCTTTCTTTCCTCAGCCCACAATTCTGCATAGTGAGCTGACTTTACTAGGTAGTGTCTCATGGAATCGTAGGTGAAATGAAGAAGGTCTCCTTCCAAATTTTGGATGGGAAGTTTATTAGGGTTTTCTAGTTTCTCGTGAACAAGATTTTCGTTGTAGTTTGCCATGTTCTGAGGATAAATACGGTCAATCATGTCCGGATACCAGCCTGAGTAGCGAATAAAGTCACCAAAGCACCAGCTCAGGCGAGATATTCTGCCGATAACGGCAGGCCCTTGGATAAGTTTGAGGATGCTTTGTTTTAGTTCTGGTGAGACGCGCTCATCAGCATCAATCATAAATATCCATTGGCTGGATGCTAGATTTTGAGCCCGTTGGCGTTGTATGCCGAAGCCTTGCCAATCAGGTGATTTTTCAACAATGGCTCCGTAAGAACGAGCTATCTCACAAGTTGTATCGGTGCTTCCTGAGTCCAGAACTACAATTTCATCCACCCAGTCTAGTGTTTCAAGGCACGATGCTAGATGATTGGATTCGTTCTTGGTGATGATGACAGCAGAAATACTGCTCATAAGTGTTAACCTCATGATTTTATCTGTTCTGAAAAATGCAATGACGATTCTCTATGGTACAATCTCTAAGCGGACTCACCAAAATATTTCAAGGATTTTTTATTGTGTTTAATTACTTGTCGATAAGATATAGAGAAATACTAAGTAAAATCTTTCTCGCAACATTTATGTTTGTTTTTCTATATGTCACTGTTGCAGGTTTTATAGATAGCAGTTTGCATCGGTATTTGATTACATTTTGTTTTTTGTTTTTTTTGTTTTTTTTGTTTTTTTTTGGGGGGTGGGGGGCTTTTGATCTTAATGTTGAGGTTAAAATATTACTTTGCATATTGTTAATTACCTTGCTTATCAGATTGACAATAGGTTTTAGCTTTGGACACATCAAGATTTTGCTAGGTCTTTTGTTAGTTGCAATTTTACCATTTGCTATCAATAAGAGGTTTTTTTTCTGGGGTGTGGGAGTGACAGCATTTTTTGCAGCATTTTTTGCATATTACCATAACTATGAACTGGGTATGGTAAGGAAATGGCCTGTTAATGTGATAACACACTCAACTATGACCGCAAGTTTTTTCGTTGTTTCATTTTATTTCTTTTTTAAAGAAAGAGCTTTGGTGAGTCGGCTGGTTTTGTTCTCATCGATGCTCATGTTTTTATTTGCAGTTTCTGAAGCGGATACTCGAGGAACAGCTTTGGCCCTTGTCTTGGGTGGGGTGGTTGCTATTTTTATTCTAAGGCTACGTGATAGAAAAAACAGTTTTCTCCCTGTTTTATTTTTAATTCTAACAATATTCCTTTTGATATCAAACGAGGGGTTGTCAAAGAGGATTAAAGGGACAGTTAGCCATATTGATAGGGGGGGGCAAGAGGATGTTAATATTGTACGCGGTTTTATTGTTGAAGGCTATTATTTTCGGAAAGCTTCAAATGAAGCTGAAATAAAATTTCCTGATTATGGTTTAGATTTCAGTGCAAACTACCGTTTAACTCTATGGATTTTAACTGTGGATGTTATTGCTGAAAACTTCCCTTATGGGGTTGGGTCGAGCTTATCCGATATTGTTTATGAAAGATTAGAGCGCTATAAACCAAGTTATGCAAAAAGTTTAAAACCTATCCATGTTCATAATCAATTTTTACAGAGTGTTGCTAAATATGGTCTTTTTGGATTGATTATTTTAGTTTTAGTTTTTCTTTCTCCTATCTACCTTCTATATAAGGGGAGGTCTGGTGCGCCCTTTATATTTGTTGCGATGTCGACTGTAGGTGTTTGCGCTCTAACGGATGTTCCTTTATATAATGGACAAACGGCTGCTTTGATATATTTTCTGTTTATGCTATCGGCTAAAGTTGACTGGGATAACGAAGAAGGAGATGCCTTGCTCAGTTTTAAGGTTGCTTAGCTATCTCAACCTAAAGAGGAGGCTGGTATCAGGTACCGATTTTTTAACCAGAACAAGATGGGAAAGCTTTATTAAGGGGTTGTCTTTGCTTGCTGAAAGACAACTCCTTTGCCAAGTCATTCACCTTAATGAATTAGTGTGCGAATTAATTTGTCCCATTGATCCCAAACGTTTTTTTCGGCGTATTGCTCGACTGAATTAAATGCTTCCCTCCCTAGCTCAACTCTTAATTTTTCACTTTCAATAAGGAGGTTAATCTTATTGGAAAAGTCATCGATATTATTTGCTAAATATCCATTTTTACTATCTATAATCAGCTCATTAACACCGCTACAGTCTACATATCCTACTGAGGGTATACCGAGAGACATTGCCTCAGTGAGGCCAAGGGGAAATCCTTCAAATGCTGAAGGGAAAAGATTGATAGATGTATTCAGGAGTTCGTTAACTGGTTTTTCGGTAACACCCTTAAGCTTGATTATATGCTCAAGGCTATACTTTTGGATCAGGGACTCCACTTCTTTCTTATAGCCTTTGCTAGGAAAGCTTCCGAAAAGATTGACTTCCCATCCCTTTAGGATAGCCCTATCGATTTTATTGATAGCTTCGACAATCAAATGTTGTCGTTTATTACGCTCTACTCGAGCCAGGTATGTCATTCTTTTATTGGAAAGGTTTGCTTTCTTTCCGTGGATAGCAACAGGGTTTGGTATATTAACCAGCCTGTCTTTTGATACACCCTGAAAGTGGTTTTTATAGCTAGGTAATAAGCAGTGAATCGTTTTAGCACTAAACCAGCATTTTTTTTCGAAGTCGGATATTGAAGGGATAACCCTTGATGGGGCTGTATGGCACATGGTTAGGGTTTTATCTAGACTTACACCGGCGTAGTATATTGACAGTACATCCATATATCCAAATGCGATATAGAGGTCGTAATGACTAATATCGTTATAGCCTTTTAAGCATTGAGCTATACCCTTCTGATTAAATGTTCGAAGAGGGTCTGCCTTCACTTTGAGAAGCTTAAGCTTTGATGGGAGACGGTATAGCTTTCTCCAAAGCTTAATAATGAGTTTCTCTTGGCTATTAGGGCTAAATTTGAGATTGATAAGTTGATATCCATCCGGGTTGCCAAATATTGGCTTGCCATCAGAGGTATCTGAATAATAGCAATCAACAGTGTAACCTCTAGAATGAAGTTCAGAAGCCATATCGAAGAATAGTTTTGTTGCCCCTCCTGTATGGTTATGTACTTTGGCATGAGTCATGACAATTGCGATTCGCATATTTAAACCCGGTTATAGTGTAAAACCATCATCAATAATAATATTTTGCGCTGTAACGTAACGTGATTGGTCAGACAGCAAAAATAATACCGAACCGACCATTTCGGACACATCTAGCATGCCAGTCCCATGAGTATGTGTCTTATAGGCTTCTAGGAAGGCTTCCGGCTGATGATCAAAAATACCACCTGGACTGATACAGTTAATGCGAAAGCGACTGTCGTTTATATAGGCTGTGACATACTTGTTTAAGTGCAGCAGAGCTGACTTAATAGCAGCGTATTCGACAGGCATAGTCATAGGGGTATCGTTGTAGACTGCAAACTTAGGTGCGACCACACCATATATTGATGAAATATTCACCAGTGAAAATGGTTTTTTGTATTTATTAAAATAGGCTGCACATTGTTGGCTGAATAAAAACGAGCTTCCTAAATGCAATGAAAGATTCTCATTGAAACTTTCTAATGTCACGTCAAAAAAATGACTGCCATAGCTTTTATTTCTGGGGTACGTAGTGTTGATGGCACCATCAAGGTGTCCACAGGACGAAAAGAAACTTTTTACAGCAACCTCATCCGTGACATCCAAAGTTACAAATTCTACATCTTGGATATCAACATCTTTGTCTTGTAGTCGTTGCGCCATAGTATCTTGGTTAATATCTGCAGCCACAACGGTTGCACCTTGCTCAATTAAAGCGTCGACTAGCTGGCAACCTAGTAAACCACCTGCTCCGGCTACCAGTATTCTTTTGTCGTTTAATAGATTCTGCATAATGATTAGCCGCGCTCCTTTAGAATCGCTTCAGCGAGCATGAAGTCGTATATATCGTCAATATCCACGGCCCGCGCTTTTGGAACTTCAATACTGGTAACGTTGCCTGAAAATAGCCCCATGTTATTCAGGATAAACTGAGGCTTCGCGGCATATACAACGGTTGTAATATCAAAAACTTCAGGTGCATCCTGACGCCTACTGACATTTGTTTGAGGAGGATTAACCAAGCTCAGATAGCCTGCATCATTCTTCCTTACCATATTGAAGTAAGGGCTTCGATTGGCAGGTGTTACGCTAATGCAGATATCAGCATTTTGGTCACGACATTGTTGTAAGGCTGACTCAATATCGATGATACTTCTTAAAGGACTGGTTGCAGGCAGGCTGACAAAGTAGTCGAAATGTCCTTGGTTGTGTTTTACCCACTCAATTGCGTGACGCCAGGCTAACCACTCTGGACTGCTATCTGTTGCGAGTTCAGTAGGACGATCGATAACTTTAGCACCACAGGATCGTGCTACGGCAGCAATATCTTCGTCATCTGTTGAAACGTAGATATCCGAAATAGAGGGCGCTGCCAAAGCAGACTCAATTGAGTATTGCAGCAGTGGTTTTCCCATTAGCGGCTTAATATTTTTGCCGGGCAGTCCCTTGGACCCACCTCGAGCAAAAACAAACGCTATATTCTTCATATGCTTTTTAATCAAGGTCGAGCTCGCTTCCTAATTTCTTCGATAAGTGCAACAGTCTTGCCAGCATCATCCAATAGAATACAGCGATGCTTGTTACCTTCTTGCATGCGGATAAAATCTTCAATCATTTTGACGTACATAAGATTTTTATCCCAGTTAGGCTCTTCATAGAGGATTGTTTGGCCATTTAGGTCACTTAGGACAATACTATTTCTCAACAAATCCCATTCTAATGTGCCTTTGCTACCGATAAATCGACAACGTCTATAAGCTGCGCGTTGTAAAAAATCCATATGAATGCTTACCACGGCCCCTTGTTCTGACATCGCTAGCAGGTCAACGCTGTCCTCGACATCAAGGGCGAGGGTATCGGAGGAGCGTAATATAGCGGCTTGAATATCCAGCTCTCCCAATATCCAGCGGCTGTAGTCTAGCTCATGACTCAGTTCAAACAATGCCCCACCACCGAGATCGACGTTTGCCGATACCGATGTTCTGAAATCTTTTCCCGGCCGCCAGTCGGGTAGATACTGACCTATTTCAACAGTGGCATTGTATAGCTGACCGATCGCTTTGCTCTCTATAAGTGCCTTCACTTGTTCTGCTGATGGGAGGTAACGAAGACAATATCCCACAGCTACAGGTGATTGCCCTAAATCCGCTGCTTGGTTAAGCGCCGCAAGATCGGTAAGGTTCGTTACGACCGGCTTTTCGATCAAAACAGGTATGCCTGCTTTAATTAACGGAATTGCGTGTACCGAGTGGAAAGGTGCAGGCGACGCGACAACGGCCATTTGAATACCATGAGCTATTAGATCGTCGACCGATTCAACCAGCATGTCGCAGTCTGATACCATATCATTGGGTATCCGGCCACTTGCAGACATTGCAAATAGGGTGCACTTAGGGAACAAATGCTTAAGATTCTTACGGTGCCTTATTGCGATATTGCCTAAGCCGATGACGGCAACTTTATTCATTACACGAGCCCCAGATTATGGATGTCAACCTGAGCTCGTTTGAAGTCATCCATACGACCAATATCCAACCAATATTCATGGATTGGGAACATAAGAACGTTATCCCGTTCGACACGATGCTGTTCAAGTAGAGTCGGCATGTCTATTTTTTGATTGTGGCCTACCGATTTGACGACATGCTGAGAAAGTACATAAATACCCGCATTAACAAAAAAACGCTGGATGGGCTTTTCGACCATACTGGTAATCTTCCCGGACTCTCCGTTCACAACCCCATAAGGAATTTGGTAGTCATATTCCCGGACACACATTGTCGCATCAGCATTTCGGCAATTGTGATACTCAAGTAGTTGTTCAAAGTCGACTTTTGTTAGAACGTCACCGTTCATCATCAGCAAAGGTAAATCTTCAGGAAGGTCATCGGGTAAAAGTCCCAAAGCCCCTCCTGTGCCAAGAGGGGTCTCTTCGTGGATATATGAGATATTAACGCCTAAGGATGATCCGTCGCCAAAGTATCTTGTTATCAACTCCGGCATGTAATGGGTCGAGATGAAGAAATTACAAAATCCTGCCTCAATAAAACGTCGTATCAAAATCTCAAGAATTGGTGTATCCCCGATTTTGAGCATGGGTTTTGGGCATGTGTCGGTTAAGGGGCGTAAGCGTGTTCCAAAGCCACCAGCCATCAAAAATACAGGATTTTTTTTAACTGTTTTTTCCGTCAAAGCGCTGTGCAGCGTTTCAAGAGCAACCAGCTTTTTACCTTCAACAATGGGAATTGCCAAGAGATCAAGCTGATTCATCTTGTCGATTAATTCTTCGCGGGAGGTGCTTAAACTTGCCGTAATAGGAGATGTATTCATCACACAACTGGCTGGCTCAAGAAGTCCTTTTCCCTTTAACAGCCCTCGTCGGACGTCACCATCGGTAATGACACCTAATAGTTCATCACTCTCATTAACGACTAGCGCGATACGCAGTGCTTCGTTATTAATGATTTCCAGTGCATCTCGAATTGTATTTTCGGGAAGAACTTTCACACTATCACAGCTTCGAGTCATCTTCTCATTCTCATTTCTGGGGGGACGCACTATATCTTGCTGGGTAAGTAATTGAGTCTTGGGGCAAACTGGTATTTAACGTTGTTCCAGCACCAATAATTGAGTTATCACCAATTATAAGGTTCTGAAAGATCACCGCCCCGGCTCCGATATACACATTAGTCCCTGTCTCAACTTGGCCACATATTAAGGCACCTGGGGCAGCATGGTTGTAACTTCCGATCTTACAATCGTGTTCAACGACTGCTCTGCTGTTAATAATTGTATGTGGCCCGATAACTGCCCCTGTCTGGATTAAAGCTTGTGATAAAATTTGAACGCCATCACTAAGTTTTGCATTGGGAGAAACTTCGGCACTGTCAGAGATTACGGTTGCAAATCTATAGCCTGCGTCAAGATAGAAGTTGTTCAACTTTTTCTTGAGATCAGAGCGCGGCAGCATACCAATACCATTAACTAATTCAACCTCTTGAGGTGAATATCGGTGGATATCCTGATCGGAGTGCAGCTGTGGTATACCTGTAAATATCGGTCGTGAACTCAAATCATCCGGGCTGATAATAGCTCCTATAGTTCGACCTTGACCCAATAAAATATCGGCTAAAACAGATGCATGCCCACCTCCGCCGATAAGAATGATCGGTTTCTGTTTGCTATTACCCACGAATCAAGTCTCCGGCAAGGTAGTCTTGAGCTGCAGCCTGCCCGATTAATGACCAATAATTTAAAGGAGATATCCCTGATCCTGGGCGTTTAATGGTTAAATTATTAGGCGTAAAACACTCTCCTTTATTGATAGGGCATGCTGCAACCAGACTTTTTCTTGCCACAGCTTTATTTTTAATCTCAGATTTAGCAGGAATCTTAAGCCCGGATCCCAATGCCGACTCGGTTTGCCGAATAGCCTTAACCATAGCCGCCAAAGCCTCAGGTTCAAGAGATGCTTTGTGATCAGGTCCTGGAAGATTTTGATCTAAAGTGAAATGTTTTTCGATAAGTACAGCTCCTCTAGCGACGGCTGCTATCGGAATGGTGATACCTTCACTGTGGTCAGAGTAACCGGCCGGTAAATTAAAGGTTTTTTGGAGTGTATCCATTGCCTTGAGGTTAATATCATCAAATGGCGCAGGGTATTCTGTTGTGCAATGAAGGAGTATGACTTTCTCCCTCAAGGCATTCTGCCCCTCTGGACTGGCATATGCTTCTTCAAAAGCAGAGATAGAGGGAGTCATGCTATCAGGTTGTGTGTAACCGAAGGCGATGATCGACAGCGCGGTTTCTACTTCAGAGAGTGTTGCCATACCGGTTGAAACAATCAGCTCACAGCCCGTTTGCGCATGCTCTAAAATGAGAGGTGCATTGGTCAGCTCACCAGAGGGAATCTTCAGTCGTTTCAGGCCAAGCTCATTTACTAAAAAAGTCAGGCTTTCGGAATCAAATGCTGTCGAGAGAAACTCAATACCCAGTTCATTGCAACGCTCGATCAAACGATAATGGGCTGGGTGTGACAGTTCCAATCGACTCAGCATATCAAGTTGAGACTCTTCCTTCTGGCTGTTGATAATCTGGTAATCAGCTTGTTTGGCTGTTTGGGTGACCAGATTTTTGGCCTTAAATGTTTGGAACTTAACTAAATCAGCACCTGCACTGTGAGCGGCTTCAACCAGCTTAAGGGCCAGTGCTTCATCGCCATTATGGTTTACACCGGCTTCGGCAATAATCAATGTCATGGCTGGATCTCCTTAAAACCTGTCTCATCTTGCTGTGGGAGGTCATAAAATGTTTTTCCCGGAACAAACTGTAATGACTTGATCATTTGAAGCACGCGCGCGCAGGTATCGCCTTGACCATAGGGGTTAGTAATGTGCTCTTCTGCTTTTTTGTAATCACGACTGATCGCTTGTTCAATCCCATGGATAATTGATGCTACTTCCGGGAGCGTATTCAGAACGCTTTTGGCCGCTAGTCGACCTTTTTGACGTGCTCCAATATTAACTGTCGGTACGTCAAAAGAAGGAACCTCAATGATTCCACTGGATGAGTTGCCAATCACGGCAGAGGCATATTTGACTGCGGAGAGATAACGAGCTTGGCCCAATGACGGAATAGCCAAAACACGTTCAGGCTGTTGGGCGGCATATGCCTCAAGAAGCGGTATGATCTGTCGGCCACCATCATCCGCATTTGGATAGGTCAGTATAACTTGATGATCTGAGAAGGCATCTAACGCAGTTAGTAACGCCTGGAAACTGTCTTTTGGATCTTCATTGGCCAAAGTAACAGGATGATAAGTGACCAGAAAATAGGGCTGATTAAGACAGAAGTTTAATGAAGCGGAAAGCTCCTCAATTGACATAAAGGCCCCACGCTTAAGGTGATCTAATCCAATAGCACCCACATTTCTTACTCTCTTAGGATCTTCCCCTAATTGAATGACTCGTTGACGGTGTGACTCGGTAGAAGTGCCATGCAAATAGCTGAGTTTCGTAATGGCATGTCGAATGGCATCGTCATACGCTCCTTCAGTAATTTCACCACCGTGTAGGTGCAATACTGGAATGCGTAAGATCATTGCTGTTTGAGCTGCAGCTAAGGCCTCGAATCGATCTCCTAGTATAACCAGGAGGTCGGGGGCTAGGCGGTTTAAAGCATCACTGAAACCAAGGATGCCCAACCCAATACTTTTAGCTGTACCTACAGCTGAATCAGAGGAGAGCAGAATTTCAATTTTTTCATCGATGTAGAAACCATCAGCTTCAATTTGCTGATATGTACAGCCAAACTCAGGAGAAAGGTGCATACCAGATACAAGCAGCTGAAGTTGTAGTTCGGGATCTGAATCAATGTCCTTTAACAGCCAGTAAAGCAGGCCATATTCGGCTCGGGTACCGGTAAAAACAGCTATTTTTTTCATATTAATACGTGTTCGAGCCGTCAATGAGAAGAGGGGTGCTAGGCAAATTGACTAAGAGAGCCTCGATATACTCAGAGTAACTTAAGTCGCCGCGCAATGCCTCCGAGAACATCGGCAAGCGGTGCATCAATTGCCAAACAGGTCGAGTCATCACACCTGCCTCATTCGTTTCTTTAAGAAGGCGTTCTCGACTTTCGCGGTCAGGACAAATAATCGCATTGAGCCAATAATTTGATTGTGCATAATTTGGCTCTTTGACGAATGTAAAATTACTGTCAGCAAAAAAATCGTCATACTGATCTGCGAGCTTGCGTTTTTGTCGCAAAAATTCAGGTAACGCTTCCATTTGAGCGCAGCCTAAAGCTGCATTCAAATTGGGCATACGGTAGTTAAACCCCGGTTCATCGTGAAAAAATTCAAATGCATGGGGGACTTTAGCGGTTGTTGTGACATGCTTGGTATGGAGACCTGAATCTTTATCTCGACACAACACCATACCACCACCACCAGTAGTAATTACCTTATTCCCGTTAAAGCTAAGTGCAGAATAGTCTGAAAATGTACCTGTATGTTGACCTTTGTAATAAGAACCTAAGCTCTCAGCCGCGTCTTCGACCAAGGTTAAATGCCATTTTTGACAAACAGCAATTAGTTCGTCGATTTCAATGGGATGACCAAAAGTATGCATAGGGACAACGGCTTTAATGATTTGACCTGTTTCCTTGTGCTTGCAACCACTGTCATCGATAACAGCGTTCTCGGTTAGGAACAGATCGACCGCACTTGGACAAAGTCCTAGACTTCTTTTTGAAATATCGCAGAAAATTGGCTCAGCGCCCATATGGTAAAGAGCATTACAGGTGGCGACAAAGGTTAGTGCCTGCGTAATCACAAGGTCGCCCCGTTTAACCCCTGCCATATAGAGAGCAGTATGAAGTGCTGCAGTACCATTGACCGTAGCAACAGCTTTTGTGCAGCCTGTAAAATCCTCTATGGCCGATTCAAATTGATCGACAAACTTGCCTACACTAGAAACAAAGGTGCTATCAATGGTTTCACTGACATAACGTTTCTCATTGCCTGGAAATGTAGGAGCATGAAGCGGTATAAATGCCTCTGTTTGATAAAGACGGCGAATAAAATTACTAATATGTTTAGGTTGCATTTGGCTCTCACGCTTACATTTTACTATCGAGATACTTTCCCGTTTCCTTGTGGCCAAAGTCTGGAATCATCTTAAAAAAGAGTGCCACGATTTCCTCTTTAGACCAGTTTTTACGAGTCTTCATATCATTAATGTTTTCTTCAAAAAAGCTTAGTAAGTCGCTGTTATAATCGAGTTCATTTTTGATGATGCCTAGATTTTCAAAACGTTGCATATCAAGAATTTCGTTTTCAGTGAAGAATTCTTCAAAATCTTTCTCGCCTGTGGTATCGCTTTTTGTAAATAGGCAGGGCCACTGCCCTTTTTTTGGTAGTGTTTGAGCTAGCTCCCGAGCTTCGTCTTCACTTTCGCATAAATGAGGCTCGTAACCTCGTTGTGCAAGATATTTGACCGCAATTTGCGAAAAACTGACGAGATGCAATGCTTCGCTGAGTTTTGGAAAGAAAATGTCTCGATTATCACCAAAAATGCAGGACATTAAGCACAATTCGCCAGACTCCTGAGGCGTAACAAAATATCGTTTAATATCGTTAGGTGCGACTATCGGTTGTTCCTTCTGAAGACGCTGATTAAAACCATGCAGCAATGAACCGTCTGAAAAGGCAACATTTGCAAATCGAGCGGTAGAAATATTCATCTGTTCGCTTCTTCGCATCAGAAACATTTCCATAATCCGTTTTGACGCCCCCATCATGTTAACGGGGTTTGCTGCCTTGTCGGTCGATACACAGAAGTATTTTTTTACACCGGACTCAATAGATTGCTGGATGGTTTTATCCGTGTTGAATATATTGACATCAATCATTCGCATGAGAGTGAATGGGTCTTTCTCACTACGAACATGCTTTAACGCAGATAGATTGAGCACATAATCATACTTTCCATCAGCTTCTATAAAGGCATCGTATTCTAATGAACCGATGTCTAAAGCGAAGGTCTGGAAGTCTCCTTTGATGTAGCCAAATGAGCTGCGAATATCGCGAACGAGCTCGACCATGTTGTTTTCGCTGATATCAACAACGTGTAGTTTTTTCGGGTTTCTCTTGAAAATTTCTTTAGTAACGGCTTGGCCAATTGAGCCTGCTCCACCTAAAACTAAGAAGCGCGAGTTGGTTACGAGCTCCGAAAGTTGTTGTTCGTGGTTTGTGATATCTGAAGAAAAGAGTTCTTTGTCTCTACCTATCATATCAAGCATTTAAGAATCCTTGGGTGCTGTTGATGCGTGGTTCTGAAGGTTCAAATGGGCTTAACACCCATCAATTTGGCATTGTTGATGATAAGTTCGTTCGTATCACGTGATTCGTTGATAGCCGACGTTGTATATATCGAAACTTCTTCATCCAATTTCTTGATTGTGAACATAGCTGTAGATATCGTACCTACAAAAGAGGACAGGTGTATCTTCTCTTCCATAAGCTCCATTTCTAAAGGGAGCTTTGGTGTGTGATACGTTAAGTTTTTGATTTCTTTTAGCCTAATTCGGATCCCTGGCTTCTCTGCTCGGTGAGGGAAGTATATGATCTGACGGTTAAACTGTTCAGAAATACTTTTAATCCGTTTGATATAGATTTCTTCTGAGATCTGATTTTTATGACCAACAGCACCCTGGCCGATATACCCTATAGGGGCATCTTGTTTGTATATTTTGTGGTTCTTGCTTGTTCTCTTTAATAGTGTGAGTTTATTCTCAATAAAATTGACAGGTTCATTTACGAAATTAAAAATTGAAAATACAATCAAGTCTTTTGTGTTGTTCGTATAAGGGACTGGCTGAAGTCCTTTTAGAATAAGCATGAAGTTCTTAAATGCTTTTGGCTTGTTCTTAATCGAATTTTTTTTGATATCCTCAAGATCCAGAATGGTCATGGTACCATCATCAATGTGAACGCTTGTCTGGTGTTGGATGTTGGTAAGGATGACATTACTTCTCCATGAGTTGTACTCTGAGAAAAACAAGTATTCGACATCGCCATCCTCTATTAAGCGTTTTAACTCTTTGATCAGCTTAGGCGTATTTTTCGAGCGATTATTTCTTGGCGTGTAAAGAACATGATCCCACTCATCATGGTTGATAAGAGCCTTTTGGTGCTTTATCCCTGACTCTGTATCCTGATTGATAACTGCTAATATATTGTTTTTGCATTCAAAGTGGTGTTTAGCCTCTAATGCACATATATATTGAAATGGAGATGTCACAATAAATATGTTCATGAAAGCTCCATAGCCTTGATCAACGCTGCGGCTGAAATTTTCGTTAAGCAGTCTAGATGCCCTAACGGGCAGTTGCGTTTAAAGCAAGGGCTGCATTTTAGGTTTAGACTGTGGATAACTTTGTTGTCGGTTAATGGCGGTGTAAACTCTGGAGATGACGAACCGTAAATTCCATGTACTCTGGTGCCTGTAGCTGCAGCTACATGCATTAAACCTGAGTCATTACTTACTGCCTGTTCAGCAATCGCAAGAAGATCAACTGCTTCCGAAAGTTGGGTTTGTCCGCATAAATTAAATGTTGTGCTTTGACCTGTTGATATTACGCTTCCTGCCCCCGCATCTTTGGGGCCGCCGATAACCCAAACCTGATACCCCTTAGCTTCAAGTGATACTGCAAGCTCCTTAAAGTACTCAATTGGCCACTGTTTCGCTGGCCCATATTCAGCCCCAGGCATCAGTGCGATTGCAGGTTTTTCTCGGTCTAAATTGAACTTCTTGATTAATGCATCCCGTAGATCTTTTCGGGTTTCAAGAGCAGGATTGGCTATATGCGTTTCATTAAGTTGCTCGCCCTTATCAAGACCAAGGAATACAAATCTTTTAACTGTTTGGTTGAGGACTGTTTTATCCAGCTTGCGACGATCATTAAGCAAAAAGTATCTCTGCTCGCCATGAAAGCCTGTTCTTACTGGAATTTTTGCAGCAAAAGGGATTAAGGCTGACTTCCAAGATCGGGGTAGAGTGATGCTGTGAGTGTATTGCTCTGACCGCAAAGACCTACCGAGTTTCCAGCGTTCGCTGAACTTAAACTCCCCATGTCCCATGTGAAGTGTGATTGTTCTTCTTACTTCAGGCATGCGCTCAAGAATTGGCTCGGACCAGCCTGGGGCTATGACGTCGATCACAGAATCCGGATATCTTGCTTTAAGCACAATGAACAGGCTTTGAGCCATGACCATGTCGCCTACCCAGGACGGGCCAACTATCAAATATTTTCTCATCGTTACGCTTTTGCCTTACCCATAAAATGGCCTCAATGTTACACTCTTTTTATTTTTCACCCAATGGGGCGCATGTCGTTAACGATTGATAGAAATTGAGCCTCAAGAACTAAAAAATCTGTATGTTCCGTATATTTTAGGCATAACCCTATGAAATTTTTTGAAGCTACACAGAACAAAGTCTTAGTCATTGGCGATTTGATGATTGATAAATATTGGCACGGCGTTACTGAAAGAATTTCACCAGAGGCTCCTGTGCCTGTTGTAAAGGTCAATGATGCAGATGTTAGGGCTGGTGGTGCTGCAAACGTGGCCTTAAACATTGCGGCGCTCAATTCTAGTGTATCTCTGGCAGGCTTAGTGGGAAAAGATGCTGAGTCTAAGGAGCTAAAAGATATCCTGAATGCTAACGCAGTAGAGTCTTTTCTTGTTCCATCTGTGAACAGTCCAACAATTAGCAAGCTGAGAATTATGAGTCGTCATCAGCAGCTGCTTAGACTTGATCAAGAAGAAGCCTTTTCAGATCAGGACTCTGATGCTGTTGCTCAGGCAGTATCTTCAGAATTTAGCTCTGCCGAAGTCGTCATCTTATCCGACTATGCGAAGGGAACCCTACGTGATTGTCAGGCGTTGATAGCTCAAGCTAAAGGAGCTGGCTGCCAGGTACTTGTAGACCCAAAAGGAAGTGATTTTTCTAAGTATTTCGGCGCAACACTTTTAACGCCGAATATGTCTGAGTTTGAAGCTGTGGTAGGTAAATGCGACTCAGAAGATCAGGTTGTAAGCGGAGCTCTTAAGATTATCAATGACTTTAATCTGGATGCATTGCTTGTGACCCGAAGTGAGAAAGGGATGACTCTGTTCTTTGCAGACAAAGAGCCGGTTTACTTCGCAGCTAATGCAAAAGCTGTTTTTGATGTAACAGGTGCCGGTGACACGGTTATAGCCACGTTAGCTACTGGGCTGGCTGCAGGGCTTTCAATGCCTGATGCTGTTGAAATTGCCAATATCGCTGCTGGCATTGCCGTTTCTAAGCTGGGAACAGATACTGTTTCACTGAATGAATTGAACCAAGCGATTGAAAACTACTTTGGGCTGGAAAACCAAAAAGTTGTTTCCGAGGCTTCTCTCAAGAACCTACTTGTCCGATCTAAAGCGTCTGGGCAGCGAGTTGTCTTTACAAACGGTTGCTTTGACATTCTTCACCCAGGGCATGTTAGCTATTTGAGCGCAGCGAAGAAGCTCGGCGATAAGCTAATCGTTGCAGTCAACTCAGATGCTTCTGTATCTCGCCTGAAAGGCCCTTCTCGTCCGATCAATGATTTGGAACACCGTATGCACGTTTTGGGTGGTCTGGCATCAGTGGATTGGGTTGTTCCTTTTGAAGAAGACACACCAGCGCGCATCATTTCTGAACTGGTGCCCGATGTGCTGGTTAAAGGTGGCGACTATAAAGTAGAAGATATCGTTGGTGCTGATACGGTAATAAATGCCGGTGGTGATGTTAAGGTTCTGAATTTTGAAGATGGTTTTTCCACAACCAGTATCATCGAAGCAGCTCATCAATCAAGTTTGAAGTGATAAAAGGATCATCAGATGGATTTAACAAATATTCAGCTAAACGATTGGACTGACGTCGCTCTGCAATGGGCTGATAAAGTCTGGCCAGCATTACTGTTATTGGTTGTGGGTTTGTGGCTCGTTAAGCGAGTAAAAAATGTTCTCGTAAAACTGCTGCAGAAGAAAAGTATGGATGAGGCTGCAGCCAGCTTTATAGGGCAAATAGCACACAGCGTCCTGTTGGTCATTCTGTTTATCTCTGTATTGAGTGAAGTCGGTGTTGATACGACCTCATTGATTGCAGCGTTGGGTGCAGCAGGTTTGGCAGTAGCGTTAGCGCTCAAAGGCTCAATGGAAAATCTGGCTGCAGGTATTCTTCTTGTCTCCCAGCGTCCGTTTAAGAAAGGTGATTTTGTTGAGGGGGCTGGGGTTTCCGGTAGTGTTGAGAAAATTACTATGCTCAATACCTGCCTTAAGACGCCAGATAACAAGTTGATTGTTGTCCCGAACTCATCGCTAATTAACGGCAATCTCACTAACTTTTCCGCGAACCCAACGCGTCGTCTGGATCTGATTGTTGGAGTTAGTTATAGCGATGATATTCGTCTGGTAAAAGAAACCCTGAAAGAAATAATTGCTGGCGAGCCTCGTGGTAAAACTGATCCCGAACCTCTGGTGGCTGTTAGTGAGTTAGCAGATAGCTCGGTTAATTTTACCGTTCGAATCTGGGTGGATGCCGCCGATTACTGGCCCACCAAGTTTGATCTGACAGAGAAGATTAAACTGACGTTCGATGAGAAGGGGATTTCGATTCCGTTCCCTCAGCGTGATGTGCATCTTTATCAACATGTGCCAGATTAATTTTAATTATCTTCATATAACCGCTTAGGATTTCTAAGCGGCTTGAGTTATTTGCAATGTATTTTCTTCGGCTCCCATTTAAAATTGTCCTTTTCTCGGTAGTAGTTTTTGCGCTTTGCCGTTTGGCTCTTTTCCTTAGTTATCCTGATTATTTCGCATCTTTGTCATTTACAGATATTTCGATCGCATTTTTGCAAGGCTTTCGTTTTGATCTGTCTACTGCTGTTTTGTCGCAAGCCTTAATATTGTTAGTGCTGATTATTCCGACTCGGTTCGTACAAAATCGCGTGGTACTCGGTGTTTTGTCTTGGTTGTCCCTACTCGTGCTGTTGGTGATATCGGCCATTGTTTTGGCTGATATTTCCTATTTTTCAGAAGTGTATCGGCATATGGGGGCGGAAATTAGTCGACTACAAAATGACTATGATGTCGTTTTGGAGATTGCAATCACCTCTCGATTGGTTGAAACCCTATTAGGGGGAATATTCCTTATTGGAATCGTAGCTGTTTGGTATCGATTGATTCTTCTACCGATACAGAGCATCGAATCATCAAGATACTTAGTTGGCAAATGGTATACACATGTAGCAGCTTCGGTAGGTGGTTTCGTTGTCTTGCTTCTTATGGGGCGAGGGTTGGTGCTTCAGAGTAAGCCATTGGATATTGTGGATGCATTCAGTCGAGGAAATCAGGCTCAGGCTAACCTCACGTTGAATGGGGCATTTGTCGCATTTAAAGAGAGTAGAGCTAGTGGCTCTGGTGAGTTGAGTTATTTGTCAGCTGACGAGATGCAGAAATATAATTCTCAGTACGCGGGTATTTCCCCATTTTCGGTGGAAACAAGGAAGGTGTTTGACCGGAAAAATGTCGTTTTTGTTCTCCTTGAAAGTTGGAGCTACAAATATATCGATGGTCTTGCGAATAATGGGTATGGCGTTACCCCTTTCATGGATAATTTGATTGAGAAATCTGTTGTTTGGGATAATTTTTATGCGGCAGGCCAACGTAGTATTCTTGGTATCCAGGCTGTTTTAGCGTCAGTTCCTGTGTTGTCAACGCAGCCTGTTCTTGGTTATGGATTAGAGCTCCACAATTTGAGCCGTTTGGCTGGAGAGGCGGAGAAAGATGGCTACTCCACCTTGATGGTGCAATCTTCTAATAGAAGATCATTTCATATGGATGGAATCGCAAGAAGTTTAGGATTTACTGAATATTACGGCAAAGAAGATATGCCGTTGTTAAAGAGTTATCCTCAGGACATTCCGCGATTTGGTTGGGATTATGAAACCCTCATGTTTGCAAGAGGAAAAATTTCAGAAATAGCCCAATCAGAAAAAAACTTCTTTACATTCATATTCACAGGTACGACGCATGAGCCGTTTGCCGACCCAGGTGATGAGTTTCATGTCTATCCTCATTCTGATTCAACGGAAGAGGGATTTCTAAATACGATTCGTTATTCGGACTGGTCAATTGAGCAGTTTATGCAAGACGCGTCCCGCCAAGACTGGTACGAAGACACAGTATTTGTATTTAGTGCTGATCATGTCTTAAGTGCCGGAACAAGTGACCTAAAGGAGCAATTCCATATTCCTTTAATCATTTTTACACCAGATGGTAGTCTCCCTTCAGAAAGACGAACAGAGTTCGCATCACAGTATGATCTTATGCCTTCAATGCTTGAGCTAATGGGTATTGAAACGTCGGTAAGCAGTTTTGGTCGTTCACTGTGGCATGATAGTGCTGTGTATTCTGATGCATATGTTAGTAAAGGTAGTGTTGTAGCCGTTCTTTCAGAGGAGAATGAAATCTCATTTACGGAGAGAGAAATCCTTAGCCCTTCTGCTCTGAATTCTGCAGATTTAGAACGTCTCAAGTTATTACAATGGCGGTTACAATCTGCCGACAGGTCGCTGAGAGACAATAGCTGGGTAAAACAGACGCATTAACAGCGCGTTAGCTTCAGCAGTTTATATTTAAAATCGAAGTTTTAACCTCACAGGCAGGTTCATGAAAGAAATTATCCTTATCAACATTTCAGGCGTCGATAAGCCAGGTCTTACTTCATCCATTACCGACATTCTTGCGGGATATGGCGTCAATATTCTGGATATCGGACAAGCGGTTATTCACGATACTTTGTCTCTTGGTGTCCTTGTACATATTCCTGAGGAGTCAGAATCCTCTCCTGTTTTGAGAGATGTTCTTTTTAAAGCTCATGAATTAGGCGTGAATATCCGTTTTACTCCTGTAGCAGAGGATAGCTATGGCCACTGGGTAGAAGGGCAGGGTAAAAATCGATTTATCGTCACTCTTCTGGCTCGTCAAATTACCGCTGAGCATATTGCTCGCGTAACGGGCGTGGTTGCGGGCAATGGTTTGAATATTGATCGAATCAATCGCCTGTCTGGCCGCATCCCTCTTCGAGAATTATCTGAGCAGAGCCGTTCGTGTGTTGAGTTCTCGGTTCGAGGTGATCCAGAAGATCCAGCGAAGATCCGTGAAGAATTTTTGAGTCTGGCTAATGAGTTGAGCGTCGACATCTCCTTCCAAGAGGATAACGTTTTCCGTCGTAATCGTCGTTTGGTGGTATTTGATATGGACTCTACCCTTATCGAAGCTGAAGTGATTGACGAGTTGGCCAAAGCCGCGGGTGTTGGTGAGCAGGTTTCTGAAATTACAGAAAGCGCAATGCGTGGTGAAATTGACTTCACTGAAAGCTTCAAGCGTCGAGTAGCTTTGCTAAAAGGTCTGGATGAAAGTGTACTGAGCGGCATCGCTGAAAACCTGAAAATCACGGAAGGGGCAGAAAAGCTAATTTCTACGCTGAACGCGCTTGGGTATACCACAGCAATTCTTTCAGGGGGCTTCACTTACTTTGGTGAGTACCTGCAAAAGAAACTGGGTATAGACTACGTGCATGCGAATGAGCTTGAGATCCAGGATGGCAAAGTGACCGGAAATGTCACGGGTATCGTTGTTGACGGTGAGCGCAAAAAAGAACTTCTGAAGCAGATTGCAGCGGAAGAAGGTGTGCGTCTAGAACAGACAATTGCTGTTGGCGATGGAGCGAATGACCTGCCAATGTTGGGTACTGCCGGTCTTGGTATTGCTTTCCGCGCTAAACCGATCGTGAAAGAGAGCGCTAAACATGCATTATCTAATCTTGGTCTAGATGCTATTCTTTACTTGATTGGATACAGTGATCGGGATCTGAGCTAACACCGTTCTGCAGATGGGGCTCGGGTCACATGGATTAGTGAATATAACGGGCTCCGTCATCAGGAGGTATTGTGAAGATCGTTGTTATTGGTTTGGGGTGTGTCGGCCTTTCAAACGCTTTACTCATATCTCAAAAATATTCTGTAGTTGCCGTTGATAGTAATCCCGAGCGGCTAGCTGCAATTCAAAATCGAATATCTCCTTTTATCGACAGTGAGATAGAAGAATACCTTTCACAAGATAATCCCCGTCTTGAAGTCACTGCTGATGAATCGTCAGCGATAAGTAATGCTGACTACATTGTCATAGCAACGCCTACTAACTACGATGAAGAATCGAATTATTTCGATACATCGTCAGTTGATGGTGTCATCGCTGAAGTTTTAAATAAAGGCTTTGTCGGCACGATCATTATTAAGTCCACGATCCCTGTAGGATACACAGAAAAGGAAGCGAGAAGAACTCAACTGCCAAAGAATCGTTTTTTCTCCGGAGTTTTTGAGGGAAGGAAAAGCCCTGTATGACAACCTCTATCCATCCCGAATTATTGTTGGAGCCCAGAGTAAAGAAGCTGAGCGTTTTGCATCCATTCTTCAAAGCTGTGCATTAAAAGAAAATGTCCCAGTTATGCTTTGTTCATCTACGGAAGCAGAAGCCGTAAAGCTTTTTTCTAATACATATCTGGCCATGCGAATAGCATTTTTTAATGAGCTGGATACCTATGCAATGAAAGAGAACTTTGACGCTGAGCAGATTATCCGAGGTGTTGGGCTTGATCCTAGAATAGGTGAGCATTACAACAATCCGTCATTTGGCTACGGGGGGTATTGCCTGCCTAAAGACACTAAACAGCTTCTGGCAAATTTTAAAAATGTGCCCAACAACATTATTGGGGCCATTGTCGAAGCTAATAACACTCGTAAGCAGTGTATTGCTGATGCAGTGATGGAAAACTATCCTGTAGGGATAATTGGGATTTATAAGCTGGCGATGAAGAAGGGATCGGATAACTTCAGGTCGTCAGCAATCATCGAGGTAATGGCGAAAATGAAAGACGCCGGAAGGGAGCTTTTAATTTTTGAGCCATCAATTCAGAGGGGAGAGCTTTTAGGCTCGGAAGTTGAGCCAAGTCTCGGTACATTCAAAAAACGAGTTGGTGTAATCGTGGCCAATCGAATGGAAGAGGAGTTATCAGATGTGCGTGATGTTGTTTTCACGCGTGACCTTTTTGAAAGTGATACCTAACAGCATTTTTTGATCCGATATGTAGAAAAGCCCGATACCGCAAGGTCTAGGGCTTTTTTGTGTCAGTAGGTTCTTGCTGTTTGATACGGTCGTTACCGCCCTGCTCTCGATAGGCTTTTGAAAATATTCAGCTTTTTTGAAAGTTTTTTACTTTATTTGCATTCCAGGGGTTGTGCTGTCGGTTTTTGTGCGTATAATTCGCCCTCGTTGTCACGGAGCAAGTCTTCGGATGGCGGTTAACTCCTTGTTTTACTTGTTCTTTTCTTAATTGTCCGATTGGGCGCTTCGAAAAGAATTCAAAATAAAGTGTTGACAGCGAGGATTGCCTCTGTATAATACGCAGCCTCAGTTAAGCAAGTCGAAACGCTTCAGGCGCTTCTTGTCTTAACAAGCTCTTTAAAAATTCAGTCAGATAATTCGTGTGGGCGCTTGCCGGGATGATCTTGGAAAAGTCACAAGATTATCAAGGTAAGCTAACAATACTCGAATCAATTCAGTGAGTGTTAAGGCTTCGGTCTTGATGTTCACATTGCGTTTAAGTTTGTCAGTTTTGTCTTGAGCAAAGTTTAGATTGTGGTTGAATCCTCGGATTTGATACACGGTCAACCTTATTAAACTGAAGAGTTTGATCATGGCTCAGATTGAACGCTGGCGGCAGGCCTAACACATGCAAGTCGAGCGGTAACAGAGATAGCTTGCTATCTGCTGACGAGCGGCGGACGGGTG
>JBLXDJ010000002.1:0-771544 GCA_048264105.1 Oceanospirillum sp. | reverse complement strand
GATACCTTTCTCTTTCAGACGAACCGCTTCTTCCACTGCGATTTCGCAGAATGGATTCATCGCCATTTTCACATTGGTCAGATCAACGTCAGAGTTGTCCGCTTTAACACGAATTTTGACGTTGTAGTCAATGACTCGTTTGACAGCAACTAATACCTTCATAGATTCCTCGTTCTTGATAACTGTAACGTGACGAGCTTCAACTGGCAGGCCATCTTATTTTAATTAGAAAAACCTGCCGCATCTTGGGTAGTACATCAGGCGGTATCGCTTAGGGGTTGCATCTTCCGCCTGAACTACCGGAATTCGTTTCAAACGAGCGTTTGCTGCACTCGTAATCTCATAATGACTATTTTTTGTGTTTAGGTCAAATTCCTTTCTAAACTGACTGGTCACAATTTAGCCGCTATACTTGCTGCACCGCATTAAACGCTCAGTTTAATTTATCTGCTGTTTTTTCTGTCTCGCCCGGATGTCCTGTAATCAGCCTGAGACTTGCCCTGAGTTAAAATAAGGGTTGACCAGAAGCAAACGTCCGTTTTAAATGAGACCATAAAATAATTACATGCGTCTTACAGAGTTTTCTGTACACATTTAACAGAAGCTAAGGCGCACTACGCTGTTTGAGGAGTGTATCGTGGAAAGAGAAGCGATGGAGTTCGACGTTGTAATCGTTGGTGCAGGTCCTGCGGGACTTTCGGCCGCAATTCGTCTGATGCAACAGGCGAATGATGCCAGCCAGGAACTGACGGTTTGCGTGGTAGAAAAAGGCTCTGAAGTAGGTGCCCACATTCTGTCCGGTGCGGTTATCGAACCAACGGCTTTAAACGAGCTGATCCCTGACTGGAAAGAGAAAGAAGCTCCTCTGCTGACGGCCGTGACCAAAGATCAGGTTGTGATGCTGAAAGACAGCAACAACGCCAAGACTTTCCCGAACGCTATTGTGCCTAAAAATATGCACAATGACGGCAACTACATCGCCTCTCTGGGTAACGTCTGCCGCTGGCTGGCGACTCAGGCTGAAGAGATGGGCGTTGAGATCTTCCCGGGCTTTGCTGCCGCCGAGCCTCTGATTGAAGATGGCGTGGTTAAAGGTGTTATTACCGGTGATATGGGTGTTGCAGAAGATGGCAGCGAAAAGCCGGGCATGTATATGCCGGGTATGGAACTGCGCGCCAAGTACACCATCTTCTCTGAAGGCAGCCGTGGCCATCTGGGCAAACAGCTGATCAGCCAGTTCAAACTGGATGAAGGCAAAGATCCTCAGCACTACGGCATCGGTATTAAAGAGCTGTGGGATATCGATCCGGCAAAACATCAGCCAGGTCTTGTGGTACACGGTTCCGGCTGGCCACTGAGCGAAAATGGCGCCAGCGGTGGTTTCTTCCTGTATCACGCCGAGAACAACCAGGTGGTTGTCGGTCTGATTACTGACCTGAACTACGACAACCCGATGCTTAGCCCGTTTGACGAGTTCCAGCGTATGAAGCACCACCCGGAGCTGAAACAGCATCTGGAAGGTGGCAAACGCGTCTCTTACGGTGCCCGTGCGATCACAAAAGGTGGCTACAACTGTCTGCCTAAGATGACCTTCCCGGGTGGTATTCTGGTGGGTTGTGATGCCGGTACGCTGAACTTCTCCAAAATTAAAGGCACGCACACCGCAATGAAGTCCGGCATGATTGCTGCCGAAACTATTTTCGAAGCGGTGAAAGCAGGCGACGAAGGTGGTCAGGAACTGACCGCATTCACTACAGCATGGGAACAGTCCTGGGCCTTTAAAGAGCTGTACGCGACCCGTAACTTCGGCCCTGCAATGCATAAGTTTGGTCCTATGCTGGGCGGTGCGTTTAACTTTATCGATCAGAACCTGTTCAGCATTCCTGTAACGCTGCATGACACTCATGAAGATTACGCCATGCTGAAACCAGCATCTGAAGTACAGCCGATTGAATATCCGAAACCGGATGGCGTACTGAGCTTCGACAAACTGTCTTCTGTGTTCCTGTCGAACACCAACCATGAAGAAGATCAGCCTTGTCACCTGAAGCTGAAGGATGAAACTATCCCGCTGCAGGTTAACCTGCCGAAGTGGGCCGAGCCTGCGCAGCGCTTCTGCCCAGCGGGTGTTTACGAAGTAGTGAAAGATGAGGAAACCGGCGCTGACCGTTTCCAGATCAACTCACAGAACTGCGTACACTGTAAAACCTGTGATATTAAAGACCCATCCCAGAACATCACCTGGGTAACGCCGGAAGGTGCGGGTGGTCCTAACTATCCGAACATGTAATGTAAGAGGCTTTTACCTGTGTAAAAGCTCACTTACTGCATAAAAAAGGGGAAAGCATCGCTTTCCCCTTTTTTTGTCCGTCAGAAATATCTGGCAAAGCAGTTGCCGGAAATCTCCGGATCAATATTCAGACACTAAGATAAGAACTCAAGGCTACCGATCCGCCACAGGAAGCGTCACGATGAAGCAGGAGCCGCCATTCAGGCCCGGTTTGTAATCCAGATCAGCACCACAGGCACGAAGCTTCTTCCTCGCCATAAACAGCCCCAGTCCCACACCCTCAATATTAGGCAACAGATCAAAATGCAGCCGTGAAAAAGGCTGGAACAGCTGTGTTTCTTTCTCTGCGGGAATCCCTATCCCATCATCAATCACCCGAATCTGAATCCGATCGTTATCACACGTCGCCTTTATCTCGATCAGGCCATCGGGGTTACTGTATAGCATCGCGTTATCTAACAGCGTGTTAAATACATCCCTTACTGTGTCAGACGGCACGGCGCAGATAACATCCCGATCCAGCCCCCAGTCCAGAAGCTGTAATGCCCGACGCTCAGCCTGCTCACGGTAACGACCGGTCATACCGTTCAAAATCACAAAAGGATCACACTCTCCCTGCGAGGTCTGAGCTGTGTCATCCTCCAGAGCCGTCAGACGCAGTGCCTGATCCACAATACGGGTCAGCCGGTTACTGGCCTTTAAAATCTCAGCAACATAATCCTGATGCTCAGGGCTTGTCAGCTCCTCCTGCAGTAACTGAGAAAAGCCGGAAATCGCATTCAGTGGCGTACGCATCTCATGGTTCATCTGGCTGCTGAAGCGTGTCTTCTCTTCACTGGCCTGCTGCACCTTCTCCAGCGCTTCATACAGCGCCTGAGTGCGCTCATCCACCAATAGTTCCAACTGCTCCTTATGGCGGGCAAGCTCTGTCTGAGCCTTCTTACGTGCCAGAATTTCATCATCCAAACGCGCGGCAGCGGCCCTGACACGATGTACGTACCAGAAAAAACAAAGGCCTGTGACCAAAAGGAAGATCAGCACCTTTGGGCCGATCGCCCCATAAACATCCATCACTTCAAACACAGGCGTCCAGGTGAGCTGCGCCACAGGCACACCCTGAAAATTAACCAGAGGCACCGCTGACCTTGGGGTCTCCTTCATCTCCCTGACAGCAGAAACCGCGCCCTCCCCCGATGACAAAAGCTCAAGCCGGATATCTTTTGATTGTTTATAGCGCTGTAAGCCCGCAAGCACAGGCTGATCGATCTCTTTCAGCAACAGCAAAGCGGCCCGGCCCGACGGCGCAGGCTGATAGCCCTCTTCATCCGAGGTCACCAAAACACCGTGCAGGGAAAAAACCTGCTTATCCAGCCGGAAGAAAGCGGAGCGGGCCTTAGCCGGTACCTCCTGCCAACTGTTCATCAGCCGGGGCATAACATGGTCACGCCTTAAGGCTTTTTCCAACACTTCTTTTTGCAGACCCGACTGCAGGAAAGCCCCCTGCCACCAGAGGATTTTTCCATTCTGATCAATCAGGATACTGGCCGCGAGTTCAAAGGGCTCGGTCAGGTTCTGACCAATCTCACGGCGCGCCCAATCGGCATCCCTGTGCGTAATAAAGTCCAGGGTTTGATCCCAATAGGCATAATCATTCAGAACCAGATTCAGGTTTCGTTGTTTTTCCTGCAGGGTTGCCATCATCGCCTGCTCTGACAGCTCCTTCACGATCGTCAGCTGACGGTCCCGGGAATCCATCAGATTCCAGCCGATAATCAGCATCCCCAAAAGGGCGATCACGATAACCGGATAGGCAAGACTGAGAAAATACCGACTGGATGATGATTCGGTATGAGAGGGACGCCCGGAGGGAGAACTCAACAACGGACCGCGGGGTGACGTTGGCTTCATTAGCGCTCACTTAGCCCACCGCTACCGGCGGGGCATATAGGTCAGTATCAGAAGAAGATGATGATTTATGTCGGATGACCCGAACTACAAACTCAGGTTCGGAGCGGCTGTGCCATTAGCTCCGCCATCAAAAGCGGAAAGTATCGGCTTAAAAGCGGCTCAAGTCTTGGAATTTCACTGTAGGACTCAGCCAGCTTATTCTCTCTGCGCATACGTCCCGACATACCTGCAAGCGACCTGCGGATATGCTCAGCTCTAGTATAGGAAACCAGCCAGTCATTTTTCACCATATAATGCACCATCTCCTGCATTCGGATCGGCTGCAGCTGACGGTGGTCACATAAAAGGCGGTATTGTTCACGGGCAAACGCAGGTAGGTTGGTCTCTGGGGAAAAAGAGTTCCATGAGCGTGCCAGCAGATGGTCCCAGGCCATATCCAGCACAATTCCGGCATAGCGGCGGTATTCCGGGGTGAACTGCTGACGCAGCTCGAAAGTTGCCGGGAAGTGATCAACCGTATGATCGATTCGCCGATGGTACGTCAGACCCGCCAGAATCTCAGAGGCGACAGATTCGAATGAGGCAGGCAGAAACTCAAGCACCTTCTCCGGCGGGCCTTTAATATGATCCGCCATCAGATTGCCCAGCCGGAAAAACTCGCTCTCATTCTGCGCTAAAAAAGCATGTGCCAGATAATTCATCGCCAAACCTCCCCATGAGAAGGGCTGATAGACTTAACCCGCCAGCCGTTTGATCGGTGCCCGATCAGCCATCAGCACCTTGCTACCCTCATCAAAACGCACGGTAATACGGGTTTGCGCTCCGGGTTCGATATGAGTCAGCTCGCCACGACCAAAAACCTGATGCTCAATAATATCGCCTATCCGGTAAAAGCTCTGCTGCGCCGATACGCTTGAAGTGCGGCTGCGTTTCCGATGCAGAGTGTCCTCAGAGCGATCTTTCACCACAGGTCGGGGTACAACCGCAACCTCATCAGCACCACAGGCGGACAGATACTGTCTGATCAGGCCTACGTTCTGAACTTTAAGCTCCGGGGTTTTGCGGTCTGTTGCACCCGCTTTCAGATAACCGGCAACCTGCTGGCTATCCTCAAGATTCATTTCAGACACAAAACGGCTGGGACGCTTTTTACGTTCTTCTGACAAACCGTGATCCGTCAGCAACCAGAGGGTCTGACGTGCACGGGTCATCGCCACATAAAACAACCGACGCTCGCTCTCCTCGGTTTTCTCATCAAAATCGGTCAGGTTCTGATAACAGGGAAAGCTTCCTTCGGTTAAACCCGCCAGAATCACATGGGGCCACTCAAGCCCCTTAGCACCGTGCACTGTCGTTATCGTCACCGCACCGGCCTGATGATTCTGACTGGCACCGGACTGCTTCTGCTGCTCGATATGCGCCAATAACTGACTGACACTCATCCGCTGCTGGCGAATATAGTTCACCAGCGCCTGCAGGGTTTGTTTACGCTCCTGAGCCTGATCTTTGGTAGCGGCAGCCTTATCGATCAGATCGTAAGCATCGGTTTCCTGAAGCACACGGGTTGCCAGAGGCCCCACAGGCTGATCGGCGGGTTGTCGCTGCAGATCCAGCAGCAAACTAAGGCGTTTTTTCAGGCGCTTAGCGGTGTAAGGTTTGAGATCGAGATGCATCACGACCTCATCGGGATTTAGGCCGTGGTTCTGCACCTGATTCTGAATCGCCTGCTGATCAGACTGACTCAGAAAAAGAGGCGGAAAACTTAACATCAGCCCCAGTGATTCCCGGTCGATCTCGGCATTAGCCGGACCCGCCGCCAACTGCAGATAAGCCAGAAACTGTGTAACCAACGGCTGATTGAAGACAAAATGCCCCTGCTGATGCAGCCGGAATGGGATCTGCTGCTGCAGAAAAACCAACTGAACCGGCACACTCAACGCCCAGCTACGCACCAGCACCGCCAGATCGGAGGCGGCTGAATCTTTCAGTACCGGCTGAATCGCATCAACCAACTGCCCCAGCTCCGGCAGAACCCTAACACCGGTATCTGCATGCTCGGATGTCGCCAGACACAAACCGGCATCACGGTTTTTATTTCGCCCGATCAGGTGGTTAGCCGCCAGTGCCAGCGTTGCGCCATAGCGGAATGAGTAACTCAGTGGATAGCTCACCGGCTGCTGAAACTGCAGGGCAAAGTCCCGCAGCATAAATTCCGGTCGGGCACCGCGCCACTCATAGATACACTGATCCACATCACCCACGACCATCACTTTGGCCCGCTCGCCGGCAAGTATCCCCAGCAAGAACTGCTGGATGCTGTTGATATCCTGATACTCATCGACAATGACATGATCCAGATGGTTACTGATGCGGGCTTCCAGCTCCGGCTGAGCAAGAATAGCCATAGCGGGACGGTAGAGCAGATCGGAAAAGGTCATCACCCCTTCACGCTCCATCACCTGTTCAAGCTGTTCAAAAGCATCAATAAAATAGCGCTGATCATCGGGCAGGGCTAACAGGCGAAACTGCTCTTTCGGGGTTTCCAGATCCGCCTTTACCCGTTCGGCGAACTGCATGAAGGCTTCCAGATGGTCTTTATCCAGCGCCTTACGGCGGGTCGCCTGATCGGCATTGGGTAACGCCTGGGTAATGCCCTGACGCACCAGTTTCTCATAGGGCCATCCTTCCCGGACGAGTTGGCGGGGTTTCAGCACACCCCAGCGCACCATACTTTCACAAAGCTTATGGCCGATAGAGTGGAAGGTTCTGATATCCGGTCTGGGATAGTTGACCTGCTGTCGGGAAAGTTCACGCTCAAGCTTGGCTGCAAAGTCTTCCCGGGCAGACCGGTTGTACATCAGCACCAATACACGCCGTGGCTCAAAGCCCTGAGAAAGCAGAAACAGCACCCGATGTACCAGTGTGGTGGTTTTGCCGGAACCTGCCACCGCCATGACACGCGCATGCTCATTACGATGATGAACCACACGCTTTTGCTGATCGGTCAGATGCAAAGGTGCGGAAAAAATATTGGCAGATTCAGATGACATAGATGAAGACACGGATACTCTCGAATACAAGTCAGCTGAAGTCCGGATCAGCTTACTCAGGAAAAGAAGATAAGTCGGTATAACAGATAGAGATTCAGCACCACAGGATTAAAGCTTATACCATCGTAAAGCGGCGATGATCCTTAAGCTCATCAGTCCGGCAGTTCACCCAGAGACCAATACCGGCCATGGCTCATAAGCCCCAGATAGTGCTTACCATCCGCCTCGAAAGGTTCAGCCTGCTCAACCAGCTGATAAAACAGATTACGGTGCAGGCGGCCATTCAAACCGGCGCGCACATGCAGATAGGGTTCAGGCTCACCGGCTTCGGAGATGTTCACTGTTAACGGATGTTCTTCATCCAGCAGCACTTCATCACCCACATTCGTCATAAAGCGTAGCTTATCACCCAC
The DNA here is from genome assembly GCA_048264105.1 of Oceanospirillum sp. Lineage (GTDB taxonomy): Bacteria > Pseudomonadota > Gammaproteobacteria > Pseudomonadales > Halomonadaceae > Oceanospirillum. The sequence continues at coordinate 763,883 of JBLXDJ010000002.1, read as the reverse complement.
AGGTTCAAGCTGCTGGGTAATGATAAAAGGCGCATCATCAACCTGAATCCCCACTTTCTCAACCGGAGTCACCAGATAGAACTGATCCTCTTCCCGCTTGAGAATTGTGGAGAACATCCGAACCAGAGCGGCACGGCCTATCGGCGTCCCCATATAAAACCACTGCCCATCTTTAGCGATACGCATGTCGATATCACCGCAAAATTCAGGGTTCCACTGATCAACAGGTGGAAGACCTTTCTCACCCTGATTTTTATCGATGTGCTGAGCTAACTGAGCAGGGGAAAAGCTGCCGGATAACATCACAGACCTCCATTATTTATAAGAAGCATTTTAACGTAATGAGGCGAAGATTGCTGTTGCTAAACCGGAGTAGTCAGAAAAGAAAGTGCTGCCAACTCATAAAGGTCTGACAATATGAAAGACAAACCGGGTTAAGAGGATAAAAGCAGATCGTAAAATAAAAGAGGCTCAAGGGAATCCCGAAACAAAAAAAGCAGCCGAAGCTGCTTTTTGATCAAGACCCAATAACCTTAGTTACATCATGGTCTTAACATGGCAGACTTAGCATCTGCCATGTGCGCTGAATATTCCCGTTATCAGGAAACTTTCCAGCCTTGTACGGTTTCTTTACCATACTTCTGAATCCATTCCTGATAGTCCTTCTGACGACCACCACGAACAACAATCTCTTCGCCGGTTTGAGGGTTTTTATAAACACTTGGCGTGCGCTTACGGCGGGTCTTACCAGACTCTGATGCTTCCTCGCTGGCACCAAAAAGGGACAGCAGATCAGATTCAGACTTATCAAACTTTTTCAGTACGTCTTCAACAGCGGTTTTAAAAGCCAGTTCCTGTTTCAGTTCCTGCTTTTCTTCCATCGCCTGCAGTTCTTCCTGCAGTTGGCGCATCAGACGTTCTTTTTCGCGATATTTATTAATAATAGACATATTTATTCTCTTGTTACATACAGGTGTTGGGGGGAAACGGGGTTCTTAACTCAGGCAACCTTTGCTGTACCGCGCTAATGCATGAATACGTGCGCAAACTTTTTTCAGACCACTTTGCTTATTAGATATTAGGAAGTGGGCAAAAAGTTCTTTGAAGACCCTTTCAAAACGCCTGAACAAGAAGCTTTAGTAACCTAATGTTAATATCAGATATTAAGAATTACAAGAAATATAAAGCTCCCTAATTATTTCCGGGAGCTTTGATGGGGATTAGGAAGGACTATTAAACAACACAGGACTATTAATTAAATATTTCTCAGTGCTATCCCCGAGAAATCATCACTGTGGGCTATTGCCTGTTCAATCTGATGAAGCATCGCCTCTTTATCCCGTCCGAGTATCCCTTTCAGTACCAAACGGTTAGAAATATGATCGGAACGAAAGACCGTTGATTCAAGATTTAGTTCAGAAATAAAACGGTGCATTTCTTCAAATAAGCCTTTGTTCGTTAACTCAACAAAGTCTTCGCCATAATCCTGAACAAACCGCTCAGGGCCACGATGAAATGTCAGCACCAGTGTTGACAGATAATCCGGCTGTGCCTGATTAATCAATCGTGCCGAGTTGACGGCATGCTGCTCTGACAGCGCCTCACCACCCAGACCATTGAGTACCATGACCGATGTTTTAATACCCGCCTGCTTTATTTTTTGCAGGGCAGACAGTGTCGTCTCAGCGGTTTCACCCTTTTTAATTCGGGTTAATACTTCATCATCACCGGATTCAACTCCCACGTAGAGTATTGATAAACCGTTATTTTTTAATTCAATCAGCTCATCAACACTTTTACGGGCAACATTACGGGGCAAACAATAAGCACCCACCCGTCTCAGCTCAGGAAACGCCTGATTAAGCGCTTTTAAAATCGTCAGTAAACGGCGGGATGATAAAACCATGGCATCACCATCCGCCAGAAACACCCGACTAACGCCCATAAGCTGCTGACCTGAGCGCTCTATATCCGCCAGCACATCAGCTTCTTTTCGGGCAGTAAACTTTTTCTGAGGGTCAGTGTACATTTCGCAAAAGCTGCACTGATTCCAGCTACAGCCGTTGGTTACCGGCAGAATAAAGGATTTGGCCTCACTGGGAGGCCTGTATACCGGTTCGATGTACTTTACGGGAAAATCATTAAACATCAGGATTCCTCCCGATTACGACCCCGCTGGCCACGGTTACCCATACGAACGCCGATCTCCATCAGGAAGGTAAAGAACTCATCTTTATCCTGGATCACTTCCTGGAAAAAGCGGGACTGATACAAAGCTGCAGCACCATGAACCAGCGCCCAATGTGCGCAGTAATGGAAATACGACGGCACATCTTCCAGCTTATTCTCATCAATACGGGCGGTGATCAGATCGGTCAGGCTCTCAAGGTTACGGGCGCGGAAATTATGCAACTCGTCCAGCATGTCAGAGTCACCGGATGATTTGGTTAACTTCTCTTCCAGACGAGAGAACAGAAGATACTTGCCCGGATCCTGCATACGGAACTCAAAATAAGCCCGGGACAGCGCTTCTTTATCTTCAGAAATTTTAGGGGACTGAAACAGGTCAGCCAGATCTTTTTCATAATCCAGCATAAGACGCAGATAGATTTCGGATTTACTGCGGAAGTGTTTGTAGATCGTGCCTTTACCAATACCAACATGGTCTGCAATCATCTCTACGGTGACGCGATCCTCTCCGTGCTCCATAAATAATTCCAGAGCGGCATCAAGAATATTAGCTTCGCGCTGACGAAACTCCTGCACTTTACGGGCTTGTTTTTCCACTGCGGATAAGGTCATAACATCTACTGCCTAACAAATATGAACCTGTTGAATTACCAGTATCGGGGGCTTAGTGAAGATACTGATACCTGTTGGCGCAACCCCTATGCTGCGCCGCACACAATACCATTTAACACTTATTTTGACCAGATTCTTTTTTTCAGTCACATTTTAGCAGTAACCGCAGACAATTAAAAAAGCCCCATATTTCCTGTTCTGAAATACGGGGCCCGTTGTCGATAACGGTGTAAAGGAAAAGCAGAGATAATGAATCAGTGGGTTACCGAACCCAAAGGAATACGTGTCAGTTTCGGGTGCACATCAATGGCCGGGTTCATCACATGGACACCTCCGGCATCCAGAATACGCTGCAGACTGTCGGCACTGATATCCGCAAAAACCAGCTCATTATGGTTATCACGAATCGTCAGACATCCGCGTTGATCAATAAAAACTCTGGCAGTGGCCATGTCAAAATCCGGGCCGATATTCGGCAGCAGGACCCGGTTAAAGGCGCGGCGGGCAATGATTTCAAACTGTTCGACCTGATAAGTTTTCATGTCGATTCCTCCGTGTTTGTTTCTTATAGTCATTTTCACGTCACAAACTCAGTATATGCTTCCCGGCCTCTGGCATTATGACGCTTTAATGAATTTGCTCTCCCTGAACTGATGCTATTTGATCCCTGTCACTTTTTTCATTAAGCGTATTGCCCGCACATAAATCCCATTCCAGTCAAAGCCTGCTCTGACAGACGTGCAGAAATAGCTTACGCTTAATAAAAGACCCTAAAAGATTCATCCTGATGTAAGTACAGCCAAGAATCGCGGAGGATACTGCGATGAAAATAACCAGAATGACACGGCCAATCGTCAACTGGCTGACACAGCAAAGACCCAGCCCGGAATTTCCGATGTCGGATTTTGAACGCATCCGTTACGAAATTCGTCCCTGTGATGTTCTCCTGATCGAAGGGCGCTCACGGGTCAGTGATGTTATTAAGATGATCACCCAAAGCCCCTGGTCACACGCCGCGCTCTACCTGGGTCGCCTGCACGATATAGAAGACCCGGAACTGCGTAAAACCCTGATCGAACTCTTTCCTTTCAGCCCGGATACCCAGCTGATTGTTGAGTCTGAACTGGGGCTGGGCACGGTTGTACGGGATCTCTCCAGCTATAAAGACGACCATATCCGTATCTGTCGGCCACGGGGTTTAAGCCACAAAGACAGTCAGCAGATGATCCATTACTCCATCAGTCAGCTGGGCAAGGAATACGATGTACGCCAGATTCTGGATCTGGCTCGCTTCCTGTTTCCCTGGTGGATTATGCCCAGGCGTTGGCGCTCTTCTCTATTCCAGCACAATGCCGGTAAGGCAACCAAAACGGTCTGTTCTACTATGATCGCTGAAGCCTTTGGTTTTATTCAGTTTCCGATTCTGCCACTGGTGAAAAAGAGTGGTGATCAGGGAGTGCAGCTGTTCCGGCGCAACCCGAAACTGTGTACCCCGAGGGATTTCGATTACTCGCCGTACTTTGAGATTATCAAATATCCGTTTATGGACTTCTCAGATCATGCGGATTACCGGCTTCTGCCATGGCACGGCAAGGGTATTCTGGACAGCCAGGAAGAGTCCATGTACGTCTACCCGGAAGGCCAAACCAGCGATGAGCCTCTGCCCCAGGGCGATATAAAGGATCAGGAAAAACTCACCGCTGATCCGGAGTCAGAACTAGCCGAAATTGCTAAGAAAAAAGTCAAAACCAAGAAGGTTCCTTTTGTGCCTTTCACATCGCCCCAGAGCGATGCCGACTTTTATGAGGGCGATGCCGGTGGCCGCCCCCATTAATCGTTGTAAACGGTAAAGATCATCTGACAAAAACAAAAAAACCGGCCAGAAATGATCGGGCCGGTTTTTAATGGTGTCTTCAGGCGGTTGAAAATACCGCTAAATCATCTCTATTTTTCGTCTGCGGCCACCGCTTTCGGTGCTGCGCCCTTAAACAGACGGAAGAAGTTAGCAGTGGTCTGCATCGCTAATTCATCATAGGAGATGCCACGCTGCTCTGCGATAAACTCCGCAACATCACGCACATACTGAGGCTCACATTTCTTGCCACGATGAGGAACCGGTGCCAGATAAGGTGAATCCGTTTCAACCAGAAGCGAATCCAGCGGGATTTTCTTCGCCACTTCGCGTACCTGATCCGCGTTCCGGAACGTAACGATACCGGAAATAGACACATAATAGCCCAGGGCGATTCCACGACGCGCCATATCCAGATCTTCGGTGAAGCAGTGCAGGACACCACCGGCATCCGGCCCATATTGCTCCAGCATCTCCAGAGTATCTTCTTTAGCATCACGGGTGTGGATAATAACCGGCTTATTCACCTGTTGAGCTGCCAGCAGGTGACGCTTGAAGCGCTCCTTCTGCAGCTCTTTTGTCTCCGGTGCATAATGATAATCCAGACCGGTTTCGCCCACCGCCACAACCAGCTCATCCTCAGCCTCTTTCACCAGCTCCTCAACGGTCGGTTCATGGGGCAGATCCTGCAGGGGATGAACACCTGCCGAAGCAAAAACAGAGGTGTACTGGCGAGCCAGATCTTTTAACTCGGCCACATCATCCAGTGTCACGCTGACCGCCAGAAAGTGACTCACGCCACGATCGTGAGCCGCTTCAAGCGCCAGATTCAGATCGCCCTGATAAGGTGTTAAATCAAGACGATCCAGATGGCAGTGGGAATCAATCAGGTACATAAATATCCTAAATTACATCAATCGGTGGTCTGTCAATCAAACACACCTTTTATAGAAAGGCGTGTTAAGTCTAGATGCCGGCAGCATAAACACCAATGCATTCTGGTGAGCAGATGATAGCCACACCAGCAGAGATCAAAGCGTATGAGTCGGATGTTGCGAGTTAAGGCTGCCGGCAAGATAGCGCTCAATTTTATCCCGCAATGAGATCTGTTCGTCACTGAACTGAACCCCAATACCCGCCGCGCGTCGGCCATGAGCACCCTGAGGGGTAATCCATACCACATGGGCAGTGACGGGAATTTTATCCGGCTCATTCATCAGGTTCAGCATCAGCGACAGTTCCTGACCAAGCCGGAAGTTGCCTCGTGTCGGCAAAAAAAGACCACCATTTTGCAGAAAAGGCATATAAGCCTCATACAGCTCATCTTTAGTGGCCAGATTTACCACTGCCGCTTTCAGGGCTGTTTTTTCGGTATTATTTTCCTGCACCATCGCCTGCGTCTCCCTGTGAAATTGGTTCGCAACTTACCCTATGATCCGAAACATCAGGGTAGCATTTTATCCGCCCAGCGGATAAGCAGAGACTCCATCGCTAATTGGAGATTGGGGTTCGCACCGGTGAGAAGCTGTGTCCTCAGGCGACCGACATCCTGAAACAACAACCGCGCTTTTTCCAGTGACGCCGAGTGCTGCCACTGGCGATACAGCGGCAGCATATCCGGAAACGAAAGATCGTTTTCATCCTGTGTCACCATCCAGCGGCACCAGTCATTCAGCCACTGCTGCATCCAGCGCAATGTCCACTGCAGATCACCTTCAGAAAAACCGGGAGCCAACTCAACCGGGTCTCCGCCGCGGGTCAGAGATTCCATGGCAAAAAACAGTTTATCCCTCTGCTTGTGCAGAGCCTCATCAGCCAGCTCCTGAGCTAACAGAGGATTCCCCTGAGCCATTTTCAGCAGCTTCTCGGCATGAAGCGCGGCGTGACTGGACAGATGTGAAGCAAGCCAATCCAGTGACTGTTCCTGATCAGGAATCGGCAGAGAAAACTGCTGACAGCGACTCTTAATGGTCGGCATCATGCCACTAAGGCGATGACTTAACAGAATAAAGAGCACATTCTCGCCGGGCTCTTCGAGATTTTTCAGCAGGGCGTTGGCCGCATTGATATTCATCGCATCAGCAGGCTGCAGAATAACCACCCGGAAACCGCCCTGTTGAGCGGTTTTATTGGCATAAGACTGCAGCTTACGTACCTGTTCAATCTTAATCTGCTTACCCTGACTTTCCGGCATAATCTCTAACAGATCAGGGTGGGTACCGGCATGAAAAAGCGAGCAGGAGGCACAGTTGCCACACGCCTGATCACCGGGTTGCCGACATAACAGGTAGGCCGCTAAGGCGCGTGCCAGATGGTATTTGCCGATCCCCTGTTCACCGGAAAGCAACAGGGCATGTGGCAGGCGGCCGGATTTATGCTGACCGATCAGCTGGGCCCAGTATTCCTGTTGCCAGACAAAGGGTTGCAGCGGCGAATCTTTTACAACATCTGTCATCATTTTATCCGAAAGACGAAAATGTAGCGCTTAAAGCGAGGGCCGTCATCAGACCCGCTGCTCAAAAAAGTCACTCAAAACAAGAGCGATGTCCTGCTGTACTTTTTCCAGCGGCTGACCGGCATCTATGACCGCAAAACGTTCCGGCTCAGCTTCAGCTCGGGTCAGATACCCCTGACGAACACGATCAAAGAAGGTGGTTTTTTCCTGCTCGAAACGATCTGTCGTTCCGCGCTTGGTCACCCGCTGCTGAGCAACATCCGTCGGCAGATCCAGCAGGATCGTCAGATCAGGACGAACCTGCTCCTGCACCAGCTGTTCAAGCTGGGCGATCCAGTCCAGATTCAGACCCCGGGCATAACCCTGATAGGCATAGGTCGCATCGGTAAAACGATCAGAAACAACACAACCGCCCCGTTCCAGCTCCGGCAGAATTTTCTGATCCAGATGCTGGGCTCGGGCTGCAAACATCAGCAACAGCTCTGCTTTTTCACTCACCGTTTCTTCCCGCTGACTTAGCAGCAGCTCACGCATCTCTTCCGCCATCGGTGTACCACCGGGCTCACGGGTCATCAGTGGCTGATGCCCCTGCTCTTCCAGCCACTGCTGAATAAACGCCAGGTTTGTGCTTTTACCAACGCCTTCTGAACCTTCCAGCGTGATAAAACATCCCTTTTTCGGGTTCTCTGATTTTGAGGTCATAATAGATCCGACTGAGCCAGCCCTATGCACTCGACGTTACTGCTGAGCATCAGGGGCTGACTGATAATTCTGTTTACGCTTATAGATCTGGTAGTGGCGTACCGCTTTATTATGCTCTTCCAGAGTCCTGCTGAACTTATGGCTGCCATCGCCACGGGCGACAAAGTAGAGCTCACCTTCTTTCAGGGGATTCAGCGCAGCATGAATGGCATCCTGACCCGGCAATGCAATAGGCGTCGGCGGCAAGCCATTGATTCGATATGTATTATAAGCCGTTTTCTCTTTCAGGTGACGGCGAGTAATATTGCCTTGGTAACGATCGCCCAACCCATAGATCACCGTTGGATCGGTCTGCAGGCGCATCCCTTTTTCCAGACGCTGAACAAAAACCCCTGCAATGCGGGAACGCTCGCTGGGCACCCCCGTCTCCTTTTCAACGATAGAAGCCATAATCAAAGCTTCATAAGCACTGCCATAAGGAAGAGCCGCCTTATCGGCTTTTTGCCACTCTTCTTCTAAAACCCGGTTCATCTTATCGTAAGCGCGTTTCAGAATCTGAAGATCACTGACCCCTTTGTGATACTGATAGGTATCCGGGAAAAAACGACCTTCATGATGTTCAACCTCCTCAGGAGGCTTGCCGGAAACCTGCTGCATAATTTCAGCAAAACTCATATCAGCCGTTTTTACGGTCAGTTTGTCCTGTTTCTGCAGAAGCTGAAGCGCCTCCGCAAAGTTCAGTCCTTCCGGCAGGGTAACCTGATATTGGATGGTCTTGCCTGAGGCAAGTAACCCGATCAATTCATAAGCGTTGATACCGGTCGGGATCCGGTATTCACCGGCTTTCAGACGCCCTTTTTCCGGATTCATTTTCAACCAGACTTTAAGCGGCCAGGTCTCACCCAGCACATCAAGCGCTTCTAACTCAGCCATTACCCGATGCGCACCGGAACCGGACGTCACTTCATAGACCATGGGTTCAGCTAATGGCAAGGGCTGTTCAAGCAGCTGCTTCCAATAAGCAAAAAGGGCAAGCGGTATAAGAACAGCCAGACCGACTAGCACGGCAATAACCCGACGATTCAGAAAAGCCATAGTTTTTCCTTAAAACAATACCGGCAACCAGCCGGCAAACACTTCTGTCGCTATTTCACAACGGATACTCCTGACACACAGTCAGAAAGCTAACGACAGATCATCATCTCAATTCACAGAAGCCAGCCTTAAATCCAGAAAAGCGGCTCTGATAAATTCACTCTTATGCCTTATCCGCTACCGGTAGTTTTGCCCCGGGGTGCAGGCGGTTCATTAATGAGATAACCGCTGCATGCCCAGCAGAATCCCACTGGCAGATCAACTTGCCGGATTTACAATACCAGTCCGCAACGGGAATAATTCCACGCACACTGTTACAGATAAAGACAGCATCTGCTGCTCTGAGATCATCCGCACTCAATAAGGTTTCAAAGGTTTCGGTAACCTCAGGAACTGATGCTTCGGACGCCAGCTGTAAAATGGCATCCCGCATCACACCCTGCACGCCGCAAAGATGCAGCCGGGGCGTTAACAGGCGATCTCCCTGCAGCAGAAAGATGTTCGACATGGTCGCTTCAATCAGATAACCGGAGCGGCTAAACATCAGACCTTCAAAATATTCGTCCTGCCATTCCTGTCTCGCCATGACCTGCTCAAGCCGGTTCAGATGCTTCATTCCCGCTAATACCGGCTGCTCAGACAACTGAAGCTGACAGCTGCGCACCCTGACACCGGTTGCATAGTGTTCAGAGTCCGTTTCCGGCAGAGGGAAGCCCTGAAGCATCCACTGGCTTTCCGGCTGATCCGGGCATCGGTAACCCCGACCACCACTCCCCCGGGTCACCACAAGCTTGGCGACACCATCGCCGCCCTCAACCACCTTCGTAATTGCTGTAGCAAGCTGCTCGGATGATAAAGGCAGTGGGATATCAAGTCGCTGCAGAGAGTGTGTCAGACGCAGCCAGTGCCGATCAAACAGCCCGACCTTGCCCTCAATAACCCTGAAGGTTTCAAACACACCATCACCATAAGCAAGGCCACGATCAGTGACCGGTAATGTAGCCTGGTTAAAACCATTGATCAGAGTCTGAAACGCCATAGGGGAAGCTCAATAGCAAAAGACAGAGATAAAAAAGGGCCCATCGGGCCCTTTTTTGTGCAACAGCACAGATCTGACATGCAGTCTTACACCTTGGAGAACAGCAGGGAACCGTTGGTTCCGCCGAAGCCAAAGGAGTTAGACAGCGCATGTTCAATCTTCATGTCGCGCGCGGTGTGCGGTACGTAATCCAGGTTACAACCTTCAGCCGGATTCTCCAGGTTGATGGTTGGTGGAGCAACCTGATCACGGATCGCCAGTACTGAGAACACAGCCTCTACCGCACCAGCAGCACCTAACAGGTGGCCGATCATAGATTTAGTGGAGCTTACGGCAACATTCTTAGCGGCATCGCCCATCACTTTCTCTACCGCGCGGCTTTCTGCAACGTCACCCGCTGGAGTAGAAGTACCGTGAGCATTGATATAGTCCAGCTGCTCAGGATTCAGACCTGCATCTTTAACCGCATTTGCCATAGACGCTGCGGCACCACGACCGTCTTCCGGAGGAGATGTCATGTGGTACGCATCATCGCTCATACCAAAGCCGGTCAGCTCAACATAGATAGTCGCACCACGGGCTTTAGCATGTTCGTACTCTTCCAGTACCAGAACACCGGCACCATCAGACAGTACAAAACCGTCACGATCAGCATCCCATGGACGGCTGGCCGTCTCAGGAGAGTCATTACGGGTCGACAGCGCACGGGCTGCGGCAAAGCCACCCAGACCCAGCGGCGTTGTCGCCATCTCAGCACCACCGGCAATCATCACATCTGCATCACCATAAGCGATGGTACGCGCAGAGTAACCGATGTTGTGAGTACCTGTTGTACAGGCTGTGGTAATGGCAATATTCGGCCCCTGGAAGCCGAAACGAATCGCCAGATTACCGGAAATCATGTTGATGATGCTGCCCGGTACAAAGAACGGCGAAATCTTACGCGGTCCTTTAGCCAGCAGGTTATTGTGGTTTGCTTCGATCATTGGCAGACCACCAATACCGGAACCTACCGCAACACCAATTCGGGAAGCATTCTCTTCAGTGCATTCCAGGCCGGAATCACCCACAGCCTGAATAGCTGCTGCCATGCCGTACTGGATAAAGGTATCCATTTTACGGGCATCTTTTGCAGGCATGTATTCGGAGACATCAAAGCCTTTAATTGAGCCACCAAACTGGGTGCTGAAACCCGTTGTATCAAAGTGCTCAATTGGCGCGATACCGCTCTTACCAGCCAGAATACCGTCCCAGCTGTCCTTTACACTATTACCGAGGGGCGTGATCAAACCCAGGCCAGTAACAACGACCCTTCTGCGAGGCATTATGCTTCCTCCAAATACGCTAAAAATACGACCGGGGTATTAGACATATCTTGCTTACAACAAATCGTACCCGGCAATAAAAAGAAAAGCCGCCCCTGCTAGGCAGAAAGCGGCTTCTTTGTAGTCAGTCTAGGACTGAATACTCACTCGATCTTACTGGTGAGAAACTACGTAGTCGATTGCTTCCTGAACGGTAGTAATCTTCTCAGCTTCTTCATCAGGGATCTCAGTTTCAAACTCTTCTTCCAGAGCCATTACCAGCTCAACGGTGTCCAGAGAGTCTGCACCCAGATCGTCAACGAAAGAAGATGCATTGGTGATTTCTTCTTCTTTAACACCCAGCTGCTCACTTACGATCTTTTTTACACGCTCTTCGATAGTGCTCATAACTTAAAATTTCTCCTGTGGGTACAAATATCCGAACAGCAATAAAAGCTGACCGGTATTTTATAGAGGGTTACTGAGTGGCGCAATAGCTACCAGCCAACAACCGGCTTTAGCGCATGTTCATGCCGCCATTAACTTGCAGAGTTTCACCTGAGATGTAACTCGCACCTTCACTCGCCAGGAAAGCGACAGCATTAGCAATCTCTTCTGGCTGGCCCAGACGGGCCAGAGGAATCTGTGTCAGCAGCATTTTGTGCTGCTCTTCAGGCAATGCATGTGTCATATCCGTAGCAATAAAGCCCGGAGCCACTGCATTCACTGTAATGTTACGGGAAGCCACTTCACGAGCCATCGCACGGGTAAAACCTTCCATACCCGCTTTCGCTGCTGCATAGTTGCTTTGTCCCATGTTGCCCATAGTGGCAACAACAGAACTGATATTCACAATACGACCCCAGCGTGCCTTAGTCATACCGCGCATGGTTGCCTTAGCAACACGGTAAACCGACTTAAGGTTGGTGTCGATAACAGAATCCCACTCGTCCTCTTTCATACGCATCAGCAGGTTATCCTGTGTGATACCTGCGTTATTGATGACGATCAAAGGAGCACCGAATTCTTCAGTAATCGCTTTAACAACAGAGTCAACTGACTCCTGGGAGGTTACATTCAGAACGTAACCTTTACCTTTATAGCCCTGCTCCGCAAGACCTTCAGAGATATTCTGTGCGCCGGATTCAGAAGTGGCAGTACCCACAACGATGGCACCCATCCTGCCCAGAGCGTATGCAGTTGCACGGCCGATACCACGGCTTGCACCTGTTACCAGAGCTACTTTTCCTTCAATACTCATCTGATTCTCCGTAAGAGTAAAACTTAGGCGCCTTTAACCAGCTCAATGGTCGATGTTAATGACTCAGGGTCATTAACCGCCAGAACTTTCAGGCTACGCTGAATCTTCTTATTAAGACCAGCCAAAACTTTGCCCGGACCACACTCAACCGTCGTATCAACACCCTGCGCAATCATATGCTCAACACAGGATACCCAGCGAACAGGGCTGTACAGTTGAGCCAACAGGTTCTCACGGATGGTATCGACATTGCTATGAGGCAGACCATCAACATTCTGAACAACCGGGATACGTGGCTCTTCGATCGTAATCTTGTCCAGCTCCGCAGCCAGTCGCTCTGCCGCAGGCTTCATCAGATCACAGTGAGACGGAACACTGACCGGAAGCGGAACAACACGCTTCGCACCCAGTTCCTGACACTTAGCACCTGCACGCTCAACCGCTGCGGCACTACCTGCAATCACAACCTGACCCGGGCAATTGTAGTTGACCGGAGCCACAACATCACCCTCGGCAACAGCCTGACAGGCTTCTTCAACTTTATCGTCCGCCAGACCAAGAATAGCGGCCATAGCGCCTGTACCCTCAGGCACTGCCTGCTGCATAAACTCGCCACGCAGTTTAACCAGGCGAACAGCATCAGCAAAACTCATTGCGCCCGCACACACCAGGGCGCTGTATTCACCCAGACTATGGCCGGAAACCATCGCCGGACGAGGACCTTCCAGCTCCTGCCATACACGCCAGATAGCAACACTGGCGGTCAGGATAGCCGGTTGGGTTTTATCGGTTTGGTTTAATGTCTCTGCAGGGCCTTCCTGTACCAGCTGCCAGAGGTCATAACCTAAAATTTGTGAGGCTTCTTCGAATGTTGTGCGAACTACCGCATAACGATCAGCCAGTTCACTCAGCATGCCTACTGCCTGCGAACCCTGTCCAGGAAAAACAAAAGCCAGGGACTGTGTCATAGCAAACCCTTTACACTGTTATTATTAATGAGGCCTCAGCCTTACCTGCTGTAGCGCTGAGCCCCTTATGATCCTTGCATCTTGCCCACTTGATAGCACTGGGGCGAAGCCTTAATCCAACCACCCGGGCCAGAATAGCGCGCGATTATAGCACAGCAAAAAAAAAATCGAGGCCAAATTTACAAATTCATACCCGTGTTACTGTTTGCGACTTTTTCACCCACACGACGACACAATCCGGATTTTGCCGCCTGCGTTGCATGCACAATGGCACGATAAAAGCCTTCCACTTCAGCAGCACCATGGCTTTTCACCACAACACCCTGCAACCCCAGAAGAACCGCACCATTGTAGCGCTCAGGATTCAGCGAACGCTTGATACTTTTCAGCACAGGCCTGACCAGCACACTGACCAGCCGACCATAAAGGGTGCGCTTAAAGCCTTTACGAATTTCCTGAAACAGAAAACGAACCACACCTTCACTGGTTTTCAGAGCCGTATTACCTGAGACGCCATCACAAACGATCACATCGACCTGACCGGCAAAAATATCACTACCTTCAACAAAACCTTTGTAGTGAATCGCCTCAGATGCTGAAAGTATGGCTGCCGCCTCACGCACCAGATCGGTACCCTTCAACTCTTCTTCACCCACATTCAGCAGACCAACAGAGGGCATCGCTTTATCCTGCATCACTTCTGCCATCGCCGAACCCATCAGAGCAAACTGATAGAGATCATCGGCATCACAACCCAAATTAGCCCCCAGATCCAACATCAGACATTCACCACCTTTTGCCGGTAGCTGACTGCAGATCGCCGGACGACTGACGCCAGGGTACATTTTCAACAGGTAACGACTGATAACCGCCAACGCACCGGTATTACCGGCACTCACACAGGCAACCGCCTCTTTATCAGCAACAGCCTGAACCGCCACATGTATAGAAGAACCTTTCTGATGGCGCAGGACATGCTTGGGGCTATCACCCATGGCAACAGAGATATCAGAATGACGAAGAACAATCCGGTCGAGAAGTGGGGATTTCTCAGGGAGCAGCGGTTTAATCTCGTGGAGATCACCGACAAGGAGTACAGACAGAAGGGGGTCTTTCTTGAGCGCCATTAGCGCAGCGGGGACGGCAACGCGGGGACCAAAGTCCCCGCCCATCGCATCAATAGCGATTAACACAAGTCGACCTTATTCGTCGCCTTTGTCAACCACTTTGTTGCCACGGTAGAAGCCATCTGCAGTCACGTGGTGACGCAGGTGAACTTCACCAGTGCTTTTATCTTCTGAAAGCGTAGACGCACTCAGTGCATCGTGAGAACGACGCATACCGCGCTTAGAACGGGTTTTACGGTTCTTTTGAACAGCCATGACAACTCACTCCTAAATACAACTAGAGGTTGCAGTTAACGTTTTCCTTTCAGCTGCTCAAGCACACTGAAAGGATTTTCCGGTTTAGTTTCAGGTTGGACTTCATCTTCCTCACCTGAAACCAGCATTTCACTTGTAACCGAGCAATCACCGTCATCGTGATATGACGCAATGGGTAGCGTCAGAAGAATTTCGTCTTCTATCACAGGTAATAACTCAAGCTTCTCGTCTTCGACGATCAGCGGTTCATACTGTTTCGGCAAGTTAGCCGCAGCCTCATCAGAAGCAGCGATAGCTAACAGAAATTCGCTATCAACCTCAAAAGGCATCGCTTGCATACAGCGCTGGCAGGGAACCTGAAACAGGCCTTTCAGCTGACCGCGCACAAAGCGGATTCTCTGAGGGTCAATATCGAACTCAAGACGCACATGACAATGCCCTTCACTACTCACCAGGGCATCAAGCACGCGATGGCATTTTTCAAGAGAAATATCCCCTTCAATAACACCGGCATCACGAGCTAATTTGTACGGCTCGATTGTAATGGGAAGTCGGTCACCAAACATAAGCGCGCAATAATAGGGATATGACCCGCAACTGTCAAAGGATTGAATACAAGAACAGTAAATAATCTCTGAAAATATCAGATACAATCCGCTTTTCAGGGGGTTATCCATTTCCCAGGCTTATCGTTAACACCAATTTTAACCATTAGCGTTAAAGCTGCAGTCGATAAACATCCACTCAAAGGATATTACTTACATGCTCTCACTGGTTCTGGCATCCACATCACCTTATCGCAAACAGTTACTCGAAAAACTGGGTCTGCCCTTTGTTCAGGCAGCTCCGGATATCGACGAATCCAGTCACGATCAGGAAAGTGCCAGCACACTGGTAGAACGCCTTGCCAGAGAGAAAGCCTTCGCTCTGGCAGAGAACCACCCTAACAGCCTGATCATCGGCAGCGACCAGGTCGCTACGTTTGACGGGCGCATTATCGGCAAACCGCACACCAAAGACAACGCCCAAAAACAACTTAACGCTTTCAGCGGACAAAAAATCACCTTTTACACCGGCCTAGCGATCCACAATACCGCAACCGGCGGAACAAAAAGCCTTGTTGAACCCTTTGAGGTCCATTTCCGTAAACTCAGTGACCACCAAATTGAGCGTTACATCGAAATCGAGCAACCACTGGACTGCGCCGGCAGTTTTAAATCAGAAGGACTGGGGATCACCCTGTTTGAAAAACTGAACGGCAGAGACCCCAACGCACTGATTGGCTTACCTTTAATCGCCCTTTGCGACCTGCTTCAGGCCTTTGGTGTATCGCCCCTGGATTAGCCTGCCCCCTCTATCACCAGACAAAAAAATACCGGGCTACCTCAGCCCGGTATTTTTATATTCTGTGCCACTTCTTAAACGAGCATGCGCAGATCAGTACAGCTTCGGCTCACTCAACAACGCCTTCAGCTGAACACCCATCTCACGGCTGATCTGCTTCCAGGGTGACGGCTCCGGTGTAAAGTCCATCAGACGACTGATACCGACCTGCTCCTCTGCTACCTGCCGGACACTGGCAAGTCCGTCAATCAGGCCAAGATCAACCGCCTGCTGACCACTCCAGACCAGCCCCGAAAAAATCTCGGGATTATCCGCCAGACGATCACCACGGCCATCTTTTACCGCTTTAATAAACTGCTGATGCGTCTCGGTCAGCACTGACTGCCAGAACTCCGCCTGCTGATCACTCATGTCGGTAAAAGGATCAAGAAACGCCTTATTATCGCCGGAGGTAAACACCCGACGCTCAACGCCGAGCTTCTCAATTAACCCGCCCAGACCGAAGCCTGCCGACACCACACCGATAGATCCCACCAGACTTGCCCGATTGGCATAGATCTCATCCGCACCGGCAGCAATATAATAAGCACCAGAGCCCCCCATATCCCGGATCACCGCAAAGACAGGTGTATCGGGATTCAGGGCACGCAGGCGAACCAGCTCATCATAGACCTCACCGGAATGAACCGGACTGCCACCGGGGCTGTTGATATTCAGAATCAGGGCACGGGTGCCACCATCGTTAAAAGCAGCCCGAATACCACGGATCAGGCTATCCGCATTCGCCTCCTGTTCTTCACCGATCTGCCCCAGAACATTAACAACCGCTACATGCTCGCCGGAGACAACATCGCCACCCACTCTGTTGGCTGACTGCCAGAAGACAGCCAGCGCGATAACAACAACGGCAAAACGTACAAAGCGGAAAAACAGCTTCCACCGACGGGCACGACGCTGCTCTTTCAGAGTCTCCATCAACCAGGTCTGCATCATGGTATTCTGCTGAACCACCGGATCTTCATTCACAGACTCTTTCTCAGCAGCTTTAGACGCTTTCTGTACACGCTCAGACCCGACATCCGCTGACGCCTGTTCAGGTAATCCGGTCTGTTCACCCTCTTTGGGCTCATTCCAATCTGACTGACTCATATCTTATATCCCTGCCTAATTTACTGACGCTTCTAACAGCCAATCCACCAGCTCCGCAAACCGATCTGCGACCAACACCGGCTTATACCCCAACAGCCGATCCGGATGGTGCGCACCATAGGTCACCGCAATACGATCCATACCGGCATTTTTTGCCATCCCCAGATCATATTCTGTATCCCCCACCATAACCGCCTGCCGAACATCAAAGCCGGTCACATCCAGCAGCTCATGCAACATCAGGGGATCAGGCTTGGAGAGTGTCTCATCGGCACACCGGGTATGAGCAAATAGTGATTCGAGTCCCACCTCAGGCAACACCCGATCCAGGCCACGGCGACTTTTACCGGTAGCAACCGCCAGTATGCATCCTGCATCTTTCAGACGCTGCAAGCCCTCTTTGACTCCTTCAAACAAAGGCATTTCAAGGTTCGAGCGCTCCAGAAAATGATGCGTGTATCCGTGACGGATCGCCTCAACACCTTCCTCATCAATTCCGGGACAGATATGACGAATCGCCTCCGGCAAAGCCAGGCCAATGATGTTACGTACCGCCTCGTCGGTCAGCGCCGGCTGCCAGCCGTAATCATCCGCCGCCGCCTGCATACTGGTAATAATCCGCGCCTCGGAATCCACCAAGGTGCCATCCCAGTCAAAAATAACAAATGGATATTTCACAACACATCCTAAATAAAGATCACAAAGAATTAATCTGACAAACGCTCAAGAATAGACTGCAAACTGGCCTCATAAGGCGCACGGATCTCAATAAAAGTTCCCGTGGCAGGGTCAGGAAACCCCAGCGAAGCGGCATGAAGAAACAACCGCTTAAACCCCAGCCCTTTGAAATGCTGATGTACCTTATCATCGCCGTATTTCACATCGCCAACCAGGCTATGCCCCACAGACTGCGCATGCACACGAATCTGGTGAGTACGCCCTGTTACCGGCTCGGCCTCAACCAGGGTGCACTGAACACCTTGGGCATTCAGACGCTTCAGCACCCTAAAGCGGGTCAGGGAAGGCTTACCCTCTTTGAGGTCAACTTTTACGACACGCTCACGACCACCAACATCATGCTTCTTCAGGGGCTTGTCGACTTCCGTCAGAGCCTGGGGCCAACGACCTACCGCAAGAGCATGATACTTTTTACGAAAAGCCTTGGCTTTCAGCTGCTCCTGCAGAAAATTAAGCGCCTTCCGGTTTTTGGCAATAAGCAGACAACCCGATGTGTCTTTATCCAGTCGATGCACCAGTTCAAGGTAACTGCCCTCCGGGCGAATCTGACGGATATTTTCGATCAAACCGCCCTGAATACCGGAACCTGCATGCACCGCCAGTCCCTGAGGCTTATTGATCACCAACCAGTCATCCGTCTCTTTCAGAACAGCCGACTCAAGCGCCTGTGCCAACTCCTTACTGACCGGCATATCTTCCGCCTTCTCAGCCACGCGAACCGGCGGCACACGTACAACATCTCCGGCCTGAAGACGATAAACCGCTTTCACCCGTTTTTTATTCACCCGAACCTCGCCCTTACGGATAATCCGGTAGACAAGAGTTTTTGGCACCCCTTTCAGGAAGGTGATCAGAAAGTTATCAACCCGCTGGCCTTCATTATGACTATCGATGGTGACAAAACGAACAGAGTGAGCAGCTTCAGCCACATGGCCTCCCGGGGCAGTTCTTCAATTAAATCAAATTGATGGTTTGTGCGATAACTGCTATATTGCAGACCGCCTGAAAAAAGACTAATAAACAGACATCTATTGTCGCCTGCACACCTGAACGATGGGGTATGAACTCCCCCGACAGGAAAAACAGCCCGGCATTTCAGGCAGATACCACCGCTAAGTTGCTGAACAACATCCGTTTGTTATACGGGTGCCGGGCAACAGCGAGATGGTAACAGATTACACATTGAATGTGAGCTGAATGAGCAGCTTGCAATTTCCGTTAACAGCACACCCAGACAACCTGAACAGTGCGAACGGATCAACTTATGTTTCGTGTCCGGTGAGACTTGCGGAACGACTGGATTGTTTAGCGCTGGCCGATTGCCAGCCCCGGTATCATCATTTGTCGTCATCCAGTCCTGTACCTTGCCACCAGTATGTTGTTCGCCTTTAACTGCCACCTTTTCAGATACTTTATACGATCTGAAAGCACAGCAGTCAGAGTACGGCCCTATGATCGGGAACTGCCAAACAAGCAGGTCAGATACAAAAAGCAGCCGCTGATGAAGAGCATTAAGCACGCATAAAAATATTGATTCCAAGCCATGTAAAAGGTTGGTCAGCACGCTGACATTTGGGTGTCCCAAGGACCCAAAAGACTTCGATGAAAAGAATGCTAATCAACGCAACTCAACCTGAAGAGTTGCGTGTTGCCCTTGTAGATGGCCAGAGACTTTATGATCTGGACATTGAATCAGGTTCCCGCGAGCAAAAGAAAGCAAATATCTACCGCGGCCGTATCACCCGTATTGAACCCAGTCTGGAAGCTGCATTTGTAGATTTTGGCGCAGAGCGTCATGGTTTCCTGCCGCTGAAAGAGATCTCCAAAGAATACTTCAGCAAAAAACCGTCTGAAATTCAGGGCCGCATCAACATCAAAGATGTTGTTAAAGAAGGCACTGAAGTGATCGTTCAGGTTGATAAAGAAGAACGTGGTAACAAGGGCGCTGCCCTGACGACGTTTGTCAGCCTTGCCGGTCGCTATCTGGTTCTGATGCCAAACAATGCCCGTGCCGGTGGTATTTCCCGCCGTATCGAAGGTGATGACCGTACCCAGCTTCGCGAAGCGATGAGCCAACTGAAAACACCTTCAGATATGGGCGTTATCGTTCGTACCGCAGGTGTTGGCCGAAGCGCTGAAGAGCTGCAGGTGGATCTGGATTATCTACTGCAACTTTGGGATGCGATCAAAAGTGCGGCTATGGAGCGCCCAGCTCCGTTCCTGGTTTATCAGGAAAGTAACGTTATCATCCGCGCCATGCGCGACTACCTGCGTCAGGACGTAGGTGAAGTTCTGATCGACAGCCCGGAAGTCTTCCAGGAAGCGATGAACTTCATTCAGCAGGTGATGCCGGGCTTCAGCAACAAGATCAAGCAATACGAAGATCCTGTTCCCCTGTTCAGCCGTTTCCAGATCGAAAGCCAGATCGAAACCGCTTTCCAGCGTGAAGTGAAACTGCCTTCCGGTGGCTCGATCGTCATCGACCACACCGAGGCACTGGTTTCAATCGATATTAACTCCGCCCGAGCAACCCGCGGCAGCGATATCGAAGAAACCGCTCTGAACACCAACCTTGAAGCAGCCGATGAGATTGCACGCCAGCTACGTCTGCGTGATATCGGTGGCCTGATCGTTATCGACTTTATCGACATGACGCCGGTTAAAAACCAGCGTGAAGTTGAAAATCGCATGCGTGATGCTCTGAAAGTGGATCGCGCCCGCGTTCAGATCGGTCGTATCTCCCGCTTTGGTCTGATGGAAATGTCCCGCCAGCGTCTGCGTCCGTCTCTGGGTGAAACCAGCGGCGTCGTATGCCCACGCTGTGAAGGTCAGGGCACCATCCGTGACGTTCAGTCACTGGCTCTGTCGATCATGCGTCTGATCGAAGAAGAAGCGATGAAAGATCGCACCGCACAGATCCGCGCTATTCTGCCGGTCAGCGTTGCGACCTTCCTGCTGAACGAAAAACGTAAAACCCTGAGCGATATCGAAACCCGTCAGGGCGTTGAGCTCCTGATCGTGCCAAACCCGCACATGGAAACACCTCACTACGAAGTGTCCCGTCTGCGTGATGATCAGCTGGAAGGCAATGGCGAAGAGTCCAGCTTTGAGATCAGTCTGGAATCTGCTGACAAAGAAGAGGAAGCGGTTGCTCCAAAAGCACCTGAGCGTCCTCAGGCTGCGGTTCGCAGTGTTGTACCAACAACACCGCCACCAGCGCCTCAGGCAGAACAAGCACCGGCCGAAGAAGGCTTCTTCAGCAAGCTGATTAAAGGTCTTGGCAAGCTGTTCGCCAGCGAAGAAGGCGAGAAGGCTGCGCCTGAGAAGAAAACGACTCAGGACGAGAGCGAAAAAGAAAACCGCAACAACCGCGAAAAGTCGAACCGCAACCGTCGCCGTAACGAGCGTAAGCCTCGTCGTGACAACCGTCGTGATGGCAATCGCAACAATCGTGATGATCGCAACCCGCGTGACAATCGCGATGACCGTAATCCACGCGATGAAAAGACTGACGAGAAATCGAATCAGTCCGGTCGCAAGTCTGACAATCAGAAGTCCGACAAGCGCAATGAGCGAAATAATGACCGTAATAATTCAGAACGTGGCAACGATCGTAAGCGTCAGAATCGTGACAACCGCGATCAGAAAGCGAAAGAACCGGTAGAAACTCCGACGGAAGAAGCTCTGGAGCAGAAAGCGAAAGCTGAAGCCCGTGAAAACAACCGTCCGAAGAACAAGCGCACCCGTAACAATCCGCGCCGTCGTCGTCGCAACCGTAACAGTGAAGGTACTGAACAGAATGAAGTTCAGAACCAGAACGACGCGGTAAGCAAAAACGCAGCACAGGAAGAAACGCAACAGGCGCCAAAAGCACAACCAGCGGCGAAGCCTGAAGCTGAGAAAGCGGAACAGCAAAGCTCCGACCAGAAGAGCACTGCCGACAAGGGTCAAAATACCGAGTCTGCAAAAGCGATCTGGGCAAAAGCAGAAGCAACCATCGCATCTCAGACCGATGAGCCATCAGTTCAGTCAGATACGGAAAGTGCTGTTGAAGCGGCTAAAGCGACTTCTGCTCCGGCAGGAGGTACTCAAAGCGCTCAGGAACAGAAAGCACCGGCAGCAGAAACCGTAACGGAACCAGCACCAAAGGCTGAGGAAGTGGCACAACCTGCTGAAGCCGCAGCAACAGAAACTGCAAACACTGAGGCGGCTCCGGAAACTGAAAAAGTTACCGAAGAAAAAGTAGCTGAAGCTGTAGCCGTTGAAGAGACTGCCGCTGAACCGGAAGCTCAACCAGAAGCAGCTCAGACTGAGAATACTCAGCCTGCAGAAGCTGAGGCAGCTGAAGTAACTCCGGAGGCCCCGGCAGAAGCAGAAGCAGAAGTAGAAGCAGCCCAGGCTACCGAAGCACCTGCTGAGGAAGCGCCTGCAGCTGAGGCCGTAGCGGAAGAGCAGGCCACATCAACAGACGTTGAGAAGACAGAAGAGCCTAAAGCTGAAGCACCTGCGCAGACTGCTGAAGCGGCACCCGCTGAATCAGGACGTAAAAAACGCGTAAGCCGTAAGGTTCGGGCAAAGATTGCCAAAGAAACCGGCGATATTGAGCTGAAAATCCCTACGCTTCAGCCTAATGACGAAGCCGTTGTCTTACCGACTGAGAAAAAAGAAGTCGTCAAGAAAACCCGCGAGCGCAAACCTCGCTCAGGCAGAGTCGCTAACGACCCTCGTCTGACCCGCGAATAAAACTCTTTTATTTCGCGAACAAAAAAACCCAGTCATCGGACTGGGTTTTTTTATGTCTGCAAACTCACTGAGACTCTGAATAAGGCCATTATGACTGAATCGACAGTGTGGTATTGATCAGCTTTTCTTCTGAGAAGAGTTCACCAGTGCAGCTCCGTTATTCAACGTACAATTCTTCTTCGCCATACGATCCATAATGGCACTGATCCTCTGCATCGACGCAACAACTGTATTCAGACTGTCCAACTGCTCTGATAGCTGGCCCTGCAAATTATCCAGATGATGAATAACAGGGTTATCCGTTTCCTGAGTACCTCTCTTTAAAGGCTGCGCCGATTTATTCCCGGGGACTCTCTTCCCTTCACCATAGGGTTGAGACTGCAATCCGGCGACCCGATCTTCAGGTTGCGTCTTAAGTAATTCTGTTCTCGTCCGTGCATTCATAAAATCACCCGTTACATGTAGAGAATTCCACAAAGGCCTCCAAAGCCTTTAACCACAAATAAAGAATGGATTTAAAAGATTTCAGCACCGTGAAGATCTCCCGACAAAACCGTGACCCTTAAGCGGCAGTCCGGTGACGAACGCACAACGTCTGAACTGTAAGGCACAGTGAATCTCAGAATGAATCTGCAAAACGTTTTAAAACAGAAGGCGGAAACGGAAACAAGGGGGGGGGAGAAAGAGTATAAAGAACCGAACACGTCAGACAGGCAAAATCTCTCAGACCGTCAAAACAGACACAAAGCAGATAAACAAAAAAGGACTGCAACGCAGTCCTTATACAGAGATCAGTCGATCAGTTGCGGCTCTCTTTCAAGCGCCACATCAAATCGTCGCTTCACTTCAGCAACAATCTCATCAGCAAGCTCAAGCAGCTCTTCAGCTTTACCCTGGCCATAATGCACCAGAACCAGCGCCTGCTTCGGATAAACACCAACGGGCCCACGTTTACAGCCCTTAAAGCCGCACTGCTGAATCAGCCAACCAGCCGCGAGTTTATTAAGACCTTCCCCGGCAGGATAGAGCGGCATCTCAGGATATTTTTCCTTCAGATTCAGAGCCTGCTCAGAGGGGACAACAGGATTCTTGAAGAAGCTGCCGGCATTACCGACTTCTGCAGGATCCGGAAGTTTACTCTGTCGTATCGCACACACCGCCTTAGCAACAGACAGCGGCGTTATCGCCTGCCCTTCCAACAGTGCCGCCAGATCACCATAACCCAGCTTTGGCTCAGCCTGAGTCTGTAAACGAAGCACCAGGGTGGTGATAATCGCCTGCTCCGGGCCACCCTGTCGGTATTCAGGAGACTTGAAAATACTGTCACGATAGCCAAAAGCACATTGTTCACGGTTCAGCGTGATCTGCTTCCCATCATGAATACGGATGACTTCAACGAACTCCAGTACATCCGCCAGTTCAGTACCATAAGCCCCAATGTTCTGTACCGGTGCAGCCCCTACCCGTCCGGGTATAAGCGCCAGATTCTCCAGACCATACAGACCTTTCTCAGCCACCTCCATCACGAGGTTATGCCAGATTACTCCGGCACCGACGGTCAGCAATACACTCCCATCAGGCTGAGGAGCATACTCACATTGCTGATTACTCATCTGCAATGTCAGCCCCGGAATATCGGCAGCCAGAATCAGATTACTGCCGCCCCCTAGAGGGAAGACCGGTAGCTTACGCTCCCGCGCCCAGGCAAGAGCCTGCTGGCATTCAGCAACAGAGTCAGGCTGACTAAAGTATGCTGCAAAGGCTGAAAACCCAAAGGTGTTAAATCCACTCAGATCTTTATGTTCTTCAGGAAATATAGAGTGCTCAGATTGCGACACAGAATTGCTCACTGTTGAATGTATGGACCGGGAAGCGATCAGCTGTCATGATGCAAAATCAGCTCAACCAGCAGGTTTTTACCTGCGGCTTCAACCAGATCAAGCACCTGCTCGAAACCGGACTCGCCACCATAATAGGGATCAGGAACCTCTTTGATCCCCAGATCAGGTGCATAGTCCAGAAATAACCCCAACCGAGCGGAAGCATCCGCAGGACGAATCTGTTGCAGATTCTCAAGGTTACTCAGGTCCATGGCCAGAATATGGTCATATTCATAGAAGTCTTCAGGAACAGCCTGACGGGCACGCAGGCCACTCAGGTCATAGCCACGACTGGCTGCCGCGTCCTGAGTTCTGGGGTCCGGTGATTTACCAACATGCCAGGCCGCAGTACCCGCTGAGTCGATCTCAATCAGATCCTGAAGACCCGCATCTGCAACCAGTTTGCGGAAGACACCATCGGCGGTTGGCGAGCGGCAGATATTACCCAGACAAACAAATAACACTTTAATGCGGGACATCAGCACTCACCCTTCGTTAACTGCTGACGAATATGTGCACGGACCCGTTTCAGATCTTCAGCGGTATCCACACCGGCCGGATGGCTCTCATCAGCCACCGCAACATGAATACGCACACCGTTCCAGAGCGCACGCAGCTGTTCCAGCTGTTCAGCCTGCTCTATCGGTGCCGGTGACCAACCGACAAAATCATTCAGCATTTTCACCCGATAACCGTAAAGACCAATATGACGATATAGGGGTGAAGGCGGAAGCTGATCAACCTCTTCAGCAAAGGCATCCCGCGCCCATGAGATAGTCGCGCGGGAGAAATACAACGCATATCCCCTGGCATCGGTAACAACCTTCACCACATTTGGGTTATGTACCGCCGACACGTCTTCAATCTGTTCGCACAATGTAGAGATGCCTGCTGAAGGATCTGCCGCCAGATTATGGGCAACCTGATTGATCAGACGGGGAGGAATAAGCGGCTCATCCCCCTGTACATTTACAATAATATCGTCCGCGTAAAAACCCAGCTTCTGCGCGACTTCCTGTAACCGATCCGTGCCTGACGGATGCTGATCTGACGTCAGACACACCTCTGCACCAAAACCGCAGGCCGCATCAGCAATACGCTGATCATCCGTCGCGATAATGATACGGCTGGCTTCACTTTTTTGCGCCTGCTCATACACCCGCTGCAACATAGGTTTGCCTTCAATATCCAGCAAAGGCTTACCCGGTAAACGGGATGAAGCAAAACGAGCGGGGATGACTACAGTAAAGGGCATGATCCGATCCTTAAAAATATCAGAGTAAGCGTCGACCGCTTACTTCTCCAGGCGCTCATCAGCGGTCAGGGTACGGGCTTCATTTTCCAGCATCACTGGAATATCGTCCCGAACAGGAAAAGCCAAACCGTCCGGCTTACAGATCAGTTCATTCTGCTCTTTCTTGAAAACCAGCTTACCCTGACAAACGGGGCAAACCAGAAGTGCTAATAACTGCTTATCCATGGTGTTTTCTCTTTAAAACATTCAGTAATTGGTGGTGTAGTGTTTCTATCAGTTCCGGCTTTATACGGGCTTCAACATCCAGCGCCCAATGTGTCTCTTCCGTCCACTGACGACACTTAACAGCATCCTTAGCCGTCATGAGTACCAAACGTCCATCCGGTACTTCGTGATCTTTGTAAATATGGTGATCCGGGAAAGGGTGCCGCTCGATATGCAACTCCAGATCCTCAAGAGTCTGGAAAAAACGCTCCGGATTGCCGATACCTGCCATGGCAAACGCAGGCCTGCGCTGAGACGTTTTAAAGGGTGGGCGACTGGCAGAAAAGGTTTCACCGGTTCTGAGGTTGCGCCAGTAACGGGGGCTGAGTTTCATCGGCTGGGCCTGAATACCCGCCACATCAACCGGTCTGTTACTGCCATTGGCCAGCACCAGATTGACCTTTTTCAAGCGATCCGCAGGCTCACGTAAGGGGCCTACCGGTAAACAATGCCCATTACCCAGACCACGCGTGGCATCAACAATGACCCACTCTATATCTCTGGGCAGACTCAGATGCTGTAGGCCATCATCACTGATAATAAGATTGCAGGCAGTATGTCCGGGGAAGTTTTTCTGGAAGAACGCTTTGTTCAGTAAAGCGGTGGCAGCACGGTAGCGATCCTGATCGATCACCACAGGACACTCGGTCTGAGCGGCTAACATCACAGGTTCGTCGCCAACTTCCGTGGCATCACTATCTGCTGTGACAGCAACCGGCCCATCCGTTTTTTTTCCGCCATAGCCCCGACTGATCACACCAGGCCGCCAGCCATGATGCTGCAGAACACGGCACAATAAAGACACCATTGGCGATTTTCCGGTTCCACCCACCGTGATATTACCGACCACGATCACAGGCACAGGCAAAGGTTTCTGCCGTGCATGTTTCTTCGCCTGATCCTTACGGGCCAGATGCTGATAGATTCCTTCCAGTGGCCAGAGTAGCAGCGGCCATTTAGCCCCTGAATACCATGCCTTCTCCAGTGCTTTCACGCTTAAGCCTCATCATCCTCGCTGAACTGCATCGTATGCAGCTGGGCGTATGCTCCACCCTTCTCCAGCAATTCTTTATGACTGCCGGATTCGATAATCTCACCCTGATCCATCACCATAATGATATCCGCATTCTCAATCGTCGACAGGCGATGGGCAATAACAAACGTTGTACGGTTCTTCATCACTTCATCCAGCGCTTTCTGGATATAGCGTTCTGACTCTGTATCCAGTGCTGAAGTCGCTTCATCCAGAATAAGGATAGGTGCATCTTTCAGAATGGCGCGGGCGATGGCCAGACGCTGACGCTGACCACCGGACAGCAGAACACCATTATCACCCACTAAGGTATCCAGCCCCTCAGGCAGCTCTTCAATAAAAGACATCGCATACGCTGACTTGGCAGCCGCTTCAATCTGCTCCCGGGTCACATCTGGCTGACCGTAGGCAATATTATTCGCGACCGTATCATTAAATAGAGTGACCTGCTGCGTCACCATAGAGATCTGACGGCGCAGACTGGTAAGAGTGACATCACTAAGGCTATGGCCATCAAAGCAGATTTCACCCTCTGTAGGCTCATAAAAGCGGGGTATCAGGTTGATCAGTGTCGACTTACCACTGCCCGAACGACCAACCACTGCAACGATTTGCCCGGCATTAACCTCAAAGTTGATCTTCTTAAGCACCTGCTTCTCAGTATTCGGATAATTAAAACCGATCTCTTTAACGGAAACATGCCCTTCGATGCGCCCAAGCTCTTTAGTGCCCGTATCAGGTTCGTCTTCTTTATCAAATTGCTCAAACAGATCTTCAGAGGCGGTAACCCCACGCTGAATTGCGTTATTAATTTCCGTCAGCTGACGGATAGGTTTTGCCATCAGAGAAGCCGCCGTAATAAACGCGATAAACTCACCGGGAGTCATATCCTGCATAATGCTCGGATCTAAAGCCAACCACACCAGTATGCCCATCGCAAAGGCAACAATAATCTGCACCAGAGGAGTGCTTAACGCCCTCGTTACTGCCATTTTCAGGAACTGCTGACGATTCTGGTCGCTCGCCTGATAGAAGCGCTCCCGCTCATATTCAGTGCCATCAAAGCTGCGAACCACCCGATACCCGGTAATCGCTTCCGAGGCAACATGAGTAACATCTCCCATCGAGCTTTGAATCTTGCGGCTGACTCGTCTGAAACGCTTACTGGCATAACTCACCACTAAACCGATCAAAGGCGTTAACGCAATAAAGATCAGTGTCAGTCGCCAGTTGTTATAAAAGAGATAAGCCAAAAGCCCCAGCACGAAAATCCCTTCACGGATCAGAACGGTAACCGCCTGAGTCGCTGCATTAGTAACCTGATCAATATTGAAGGTAAGCCGTGAAATAAGATGGCCTGATGATTGGCTATCAAAGTATGAAACCGGGAGGGAGAGATACTTATCAAACAGCTCACAACGAAGCTTATGAACCACTCCTCGTGCCACGATCTCCATGTAATAGATACCCAGGAAGCTACCAAAGCCCCGGGCAGCAAAAGAAGCCACCATAAGCGTCGGAAATAACCAACGAAACTCAGGATCCTGATTCTCAATAGAATCAACAAGATACTTCATCAGTTCGGCGAAGGCTGTTGTCGAGGCTGCATAGATGATGTAACCCAAAATACTCAGCCCAAATGCCCAACTGTATGACTTTACATACCTAAGTAAGCGAAAGTAGGAAGTCGCGGCACTCTTTGGCTGCGCTTCTGAAGTTGTAATGTTTTGATCAGACAAGTGAAATTACCTTAATGAAATCGCTTTAACATCGGTCGAAGAAAAATTGCCAGGAGTATATTACGGTGCAAATCGTGTCTGAAAGCTCACCTGGATCAGGCCAGCCCCAGCTAACTCATCCAGAACACGGGTTACCTGTCCGTGACGTGCCCGTTCATCAACAATCACAACGACACGTTCAGGAGATTTATGTTCTTTCTGAAACTGCTGCAGGGCCGATGCCAGGTTCTCAACGGGCTTACCGTTCATAAATATGGGGCCGGTTTCCGGCACCTCAAGCCGAAGCGGTGCCGGTTCCTCTGCACTTTGACCATTCGCCGCTTCCGGTAACTGCAGATCAAGCTCACTGCTCTGGTCAAACGTGGTCGACACCATAAAGAAGATCAACAACAGAAACACCACATCGATCAGTGGTGTCAGGTTGAGGCTGACCGGCTCAGACTGGCGGCGCTGAAACTTCACGTCGACGCGACCTTATCAGCAACAGCAGACTGCTTGCGGGAGCGCTGCTCAAGGTCGGCGGTTCTCTTGGCACGCTGACCATAGAGTTCATCGACCAGCTTGATCGACTCCTGCTCAAGATGGACGACCATATCCTGCACGCGACGCTCAAAGAAGCGATGAAACAGAACCGCCGGAATGGCAACGGACAAGCCTGCCGCCGTCGTCACCAACGCCTGGGAGATACCTCCCGCAAGCGCCGGAGCCTTACCCGCGCCTTGCTCCATGATGACGGCGAACACATCAATCATGCCTAAAACCGTGCCAAGAAGCCCCAGCAGCGGCGTGATCGCAGCGATAGAACCCAGCAAACTCAAAAAACGCTCAAGCTCATGTACAACCGCTGCGGCTGCCTCTTCGATGGACTCTTTCATCACATCACGACTGAATTCCAGATTGCGTAACCCGGCCGCAAACAGAAACCCCAACGGCGAGCCCTGCTCCAACTCATAGAGTTGGGTAGAGTTCATCGGGGCCGATAAAGCCTGACGAACCACCTGTTGCCTGAGTGCTGATGGCGCAATACGCTCACGACGTAATACCCAGAAGCGCTCAAGAATGATTGCTGCAGCAGCCACAGAAGAGGCCAGAATAGGCAACATTAACCAGCCACCGGCAGAAAAAATGAGATCCACGTTTTTTCCTTTGCTGAACAAGTGATTGTCTGAAATTTGATCCGTAAGTGTACACCATTGTTAAGCCAGCCTGAACGCAAAACAATGGTCACAGGCGTCATTCTGATTAACTTTGACACTCATCACAGATGACACCCCTTTTAACCAATCCTCACCGGAAAAGCTGTTTCACTCCAAGCGTTGCCAGCGCCAGCGAACTGGAATCTGTTCCCGGTTCGCCACCAGACGCCAACGGCCGCTAGTATCGCTATCAGTGAGATAAAGCGCCCCTAGGTCTGCCGTATTATATTCCCGATAACGGATCTCAGAACCCTGAGGCTCTCCCCGCCTCAGATAGGCAACCCGCCGCTGTACATCTGCCGCCGG
The DNA here is from genome assembly GCA_048264105.1 of Oceanospirillum sp. Classification (GTDB taxonomy): domain Bacteria; phylum Pseudomonadota; class Gammaproteobacteria; order Pseudomonadales; family Halomonadaceae; genus Oceanospirillum. The sequence continues at coordinate 733,376 of JBLXDJ010000002.1, read as the reverse complement.
ATGACCGTAGCGATTGTTAAAGCCCGCCGAGTAGATAATCCCGAGTGGAGCAACCGCCGCCAAAAAAGCCAGACTATTTCCACCGGCACTCCCATGATGGCTGGCAACCAACCACTCAGCACTGAGATCCTGCCCTGAGGCCAATAACCATCCCTCGGCCTGATGACCTATATCTCCGGTCAACAGAAGGCTCTTCTCAGTTTCCCGCTCCGAACGGATTTTCAGCACACAGGAACGGTCATTATCACTTCGCACCCGATCAGCATTATCTGTCATAGCTCTTGCCGGAGGATAAAGCACGTCAACAACCACCTGTCCCCAGCGCCAAACCTGTCCCTGATGACAGCCCCGAATATGCCGTACGGAATCAAATACCGTCTTATCCAATCGCTCCGGTTGTCCCGCCAGAATCTGTTCGGTGAAAGACGTTAAAGCGGTCAAACCTCCGGCATGGTCATTATCGTCATGGGAGACCACCAGCTGATCGATCCGGGCTGATTCAGAAGCCAGGAGTTGCGGTAAAAACAGCGCCACAGGCTGAAAGCCAGAGCGATAAGCGGGACCTGTGTCATAGACGAGTTGCTTTTCCCCCGCCTTAATCCGCACAGCCAGCCCCTGTCCGACATCAAAAATCTGAGCACTGAATTCCGGCTCTTTATCAGAAACAGAGGCAGAAACAGGGGCAGAACCCGATATCCTAAAGAGCACTGAGATAATCATCAGGCTTAGACCGTTTCTGGCCGGTACCGCAGGAAATGCCCAGATCAAAGCCAGAAACAGCAACAAGAGTGCCGAGCCGGTATCAAGCACAGGTATGCCCCAATCCAATTCCAGCCCCAGAATCAGCCACTGCCAGAACACCGCATCCAACAAGCTCAATAGCCCATCAAACGGCATAACCGGCAGAATCACCTCAAGCAACGCCAACGGTAATATCAGAACGGAGACCAAAGGAATCGCGACTAAGTTGACCACCCCGGAAACCAGATCCGGTGTATTCAGCCAGAAAGCCTGCAACGGCAGCAACCCCGTCATAAGCACCAGCTGGATTCGCAGAAAAAGCCCTTTGTGCCGACCACCGCTAACAACCAGTAACAGCAAAGCAACCGCCCAGACACTGTAATAAAACCCCGCATGCAACAGATAAAAGGGGTTACTCAACAGAAGTACGGTGACAACCAGAAGGAGAATGCGCAGGGGTGACCAGAAGATGCCCCGCACCCTGAGAAAAATAACCAACAAGGCCATCAGCAATGCCCGTGACACAGCGATGCCGGGAGGCCAGATCAGCAGCATAGGAAAAAGCAGGAGAACAGGAGAGACCAGCAAAAGAACCCGCTGCCAGTAACGATCCAAAGGCAAACACCGGCTGAGCAAAGAAAGCAGAAACCAGCCCGCGCCCAACAGCACGCCGATATGCAGTCCGGAAACCACCACCAGATGAACGGTTCCGGTTTGTCGCAAAAGCTGCCAGTGATGATCTGTCAGCCCACGGCTGTCACCGGTCAGCAAAGTATTAACCAGGGGCTGATTCAGCGTATTCGCCCGGGCGATGAAACCCGAGCGCCAACCATTCAGCATTCCCTGCCATTGATCTGCCTTAACCTGGCGAAAGCTATACGCCTCATCCCGGACATATCCTCTGGCGAGAACACCCTTGCCCAGCTGTGTCATCCGGTAGCGACTCTGCCCCGGATTACTAAAGCCTCTGACAGGGTACAAGCGAACAAGAAACTGCCATTGTTCGCCGGCCTCAACCCTCAGGTCTGTATCTGACGCCTCCATTAGTTCAGATCCAACTGCGGGTTCAGAGTGGCGCGGCAGATAACGATTCAGTACCACCGCCCCCTGAAAGTTGCAGCTTGTTTCAGATGCGGTTTCCTGCCAGCACTGATCGACATCAAATGTGAACTGCTGCCGATCCGGTGAATCATGATGCACCTGAACCACTGCCCCCCGAATCAATAAATTCTTTCCAGTCAGTGTCACAGGTAGCGTCTGACTTAATACAACTGCCAGATACACGTTTGTGTACAGATAGGCTAGAATCCCAACCCCTGTAGCGACAGATATAAGGCATGATCGCTTTCGCCTTATTAAAACCATCGCGATAAAAGCCAGCATAAGCGCGGCTTCGGAGGGCGGCCAGTCGAAATCCATAAGACCAGCCAGCACCCCTAAAATAACAACAAGAAACCACATCGACCTGACCTCCTGTCCGGATGATGTTTTTTTTGACCTTAGTCTCTAGTGACAAGGTCGAATATGTGGATAATGATCCGCTCTCAGAAGGTGACCCAAGATATGCCAAGACGAATCATCAAGAAATACATGCCCGATCCTAAAAAGCTGCAGGAGCAGAAATCTCTGCGCTTTCTTGGCAAACTTCTTGAAGATCCCGGTCTTTTACACCTGACACGACGCTCAGTCGCCACTGCCTTTATGGTAGGCATTTTTTGTGCCTTTATCCCGGTTCCTTTTCAGATGGTGCTGGCCGCCGCCGGTGCCATGCTGCTGCACTGTAACCTGCCGATCTCCGTGGGTCTCGTCTGGATCACCAACCCGGTCACCATGCCGGTGATGTTTTACGGTACCTATCTGGTCGGTGCATGGATTCTGGGTGTTGAAGCCCAACCGATGCCGGATGAACTGACATTAGAATGGCTTGGACAACTGCTGAACGATGCGTGGCTACCCCTTTATCTGGGTTCGGTTATCGTCGGGGTCATCATGGCTCTGCTCAGCAATCTGGGTATTCGCCTACTTTGGCGCTGGCATGTCAGCAAAAGCTGGAAAAACCGTAAAGGTCGACTGCCTGTTCTGAGAAAAAAAGAGCAGGATACCGATCAGCACTAAGTCTCTTATTTTCAGCGCCAGTGATTAAAAAAGCCTGCTATTACGCAGGCTTTTTTCATTACAGAATATCGTTAATAGAGATCCCCAGGCCGATCCGATCAATGTAATGATCATAGTCTGCCAGGGTATCCCCATACCCTGTACGCATCAGCAGATACCCCTTGTAGCGCTCTCCAGCTAAAGGGAAGCTCCAGCTGAACTGCATATTGCCCTGGGAGAAGTCACTGTCGATATGATTGCGCATCCGGAAGGTCAGTACATGGTTGGCTTTCGTGTAAGCCATGCCCAGCTCACTGACACCGATATACTCTTTGATATCCGGATTATCGTCTTCAGAAGCAGGTTCAGGAATCCGGAACCAACGCTTAAACGCGATTCCCCAGTCGCCACTGGCAAAGAACACCTCGGCGAACAAACGATTCCAGCTACGGGAAAACTCCCCACCCTGCCCGTTGGACTGATGGTTAATCCCCAGAGTAAAACCTTCCAGCTTAAGATCACTCAGCAAGGATCGGTTCAGGCTCATGCCATAAATCAGCTCAGGTTCATATATGGTCTCCCGGAAAGGAGAAGACTCCTGATAAAGCTGCCAATAGGACTGCTGGGTGTAAGCCGCAATCAGGGCATCATCACTACTGAACAATCCGGCATAGACAGGAAACTTAAAACTGACCTGAAACTGTGTCTCCACCGGCCCGTATTCAGCATCACGGAAGCGTGCAGATTGATCATAGCCACTGTAGTAACTCACCGGCAGAAAGTAGTTAGCCTTATAGGGCAGAAATACCAGAGGGTTATCCGCGAGTTTCATCTCACGTTCAGCCCGTTTACGCATGGCAGAGGGTGGATTAAAGAGGGTCTTAGCGGTATTTTCCATGGTTTCCGCCATCTGAAGACGCTCCAGCTCTTCCGGTGACAGCGGCGTCTGCTGTTTACCAGCCCCCTGACCTGAGTCTGAGGCAGGCAGTTCCAGCTGAACATCCTGTACCGCCTGCGGCTCTGACGCATCCTGAGCCACACAAGCCTGAGAGAGCATCAGCCCGCCCAACAAACCGGCTACACCTGCCCAGCCACCCAAAGCCCGGCACCCCAAATGCCTGATACGATCATTAACGCCCATCTCAGGCCTCAGCCAACGGCTCGGTCTGTTCAACTAATTGTCCCTGATCCAGCTTCAGGACACGGTCCATCCGCTGTGCCAGCGCCATATCATGGGTTACCGTGATAAAGCAGGTCTGGTGCTCTTTACCGATCTCCAGCATCAGCTGATTAACCGACTCTGCAGTATTGGGATCAAGGTTGCCGGTGGGTTCATCCAGCAATACACAGGCAGGCTCCCCGACCAAAGCCCGGGCGATCGCCACACGCTGACGTTCACCACCGGACAACTCCGCGGGTTTATGATCCACACGATGCCCCAATCCTACGCGCTCCAGCAGAGCCGTCGCCCGGGGCAGAACCGCTTTACGCTTATCACCCCGGATCAGCATCGGCATCAGCACATTTTCCAATGCGGTAAACTCCGGCAGCAGATGGTGCAGCTGATAAACAAAACCCAGACTCCGGTTACGGAACAAACCCAGTTCAGCATCCGACAGTTTCGCCAGCGCTTTACCATCAATGGTGACATCACCTGAGGTTGGTTTATCCAGACCACCTAACAGATGCAGCAGCGTGGTTTTACCGGAACCTGAACTACCCACAATGGCGATACGCTCACCACGATAAGCACTGAAATTCAGCTGATTCAGCACCTGGACCTTTTCCGGCCCGTTAACGTATTCCATCGACAGGTCGGTACATTCAAGAACTGCTTGCATTTTATCGGTCTGATTCATTGCTTGATTACTCATAACGCAGCGCCTCCGCCGGTTGAATACGGGACGCACGCCACGCAGGATACAAAGTCGACAGGAAGCTCATCACAAAGGCAGAACCGGTGATCACCGCCACATCATCCCAGCGCAGTTCCGAGGGCAGGTAGCTGATAAAGTACACATTGCTATCAAGGAACTGGATACCCAGCAGATGCTCAACCCAGGCGACAAAATCGCTGACATTCAGCGCTGCCAGCACACCCAGCCCCGTCCCGATCAGAGTACCGGTTAACCCGATCACAATCCCCTGAACCATAAAGATACCCATAATGGTGGCGGGGGTTGCGCCAAGGGTTCGCAAAATCGCGATATCCCCCTGCTTATCCGTCACTACCATCACCAGCGTGGAAACGATATTGAACGCCGCCACCGCGATCACAATCATCAGCAGCAGGCCGATCATACGTTTTTCCATCTGGATCGCCTGAAACAGATTGCCGTGGGTGCGTGTCCAGTCACTGCCTCGCATATAGGAAGGCAGCTCCTGCAGTTGATTCCAGACCACTTCCCGGGCTTTAAACAGATCATCCAGCTGCAGACGCAGGCCATGAATATCTTTATCCAGTCGCATCAGGGTCTGCATATCTTCGATATGAGCCACCGCCAGATTACTGTCCAGTTCAGCACCGACACTGAACAGCCCCACCACAGTGAAACGCTTCATACGGGGAAAGACCCCCGCAGGAGTAATCGAGGCCTCGGGAATCATCAGAGTGACTTTGTCACCAACACCAACGCCGATAAAGCGCGCCAGCAGGTCACCCATAATGATGCCGAACTCACCGGGTTTAAGCTCATCCAGTGAGCCTGCCACCATGTGATCCTTCATGATGGATACCTTGCCTTCAAGCTCCGGCATCACGCCATTCACCAGCGCACCGCGAACATAGCCCCTGTGGGTAAACATGCCCTGAGCTTTGACATAGGGCACAGCGGCCTGAATGTGCTCATCCTGTTCCAGCTTTTCGGCAACCTCAGGCCAGTTCTGAAAGCCACTCTGAGAACTGATGGTCGCATGGGGCACCATACCCAGAATGCGCTGGCGCAGTTCCCGGTCGAAGCCGTTCATCACCGACAGCACCAGAATCAGCACAGCAACGCCAAGGGTCAGGCCCAGCATCGAGGTTAAAGAGATAAAGGAGATAAAGTGGTTGCGCCGTTTGGCGCGGGTGTAGCGTAAACCGATAAAAAAGGGAATCTTGTCTAACATCATGTCCGACTCAGGCTATGACGCAGGCTTATCTGAAGCCAACGCCCATTTCAAATGAATATCCCGCAAAAGAGATACTCTCGCTAACAGGCTGTTTTTAGTGGGCTTATCATACGCTAAACCCCAAGTGTTCCGCTAATTGTGCCATTTTTTTCCAACGCTATTGCTGCTGTTTTGTTACCCGTATGGGCCGGACAACCCCCAACCGCGAAATAGCGCTGGACAAAGCGGTATTCTCTGCTAAATTCCAGCCCCAAAATGGACCGGAACCCATAAGACATAAAGGCTTGCGACAAGTTTCGGTCTGCAAAACAAAATCAGGCAGATAACCCCCTGATCTATCTCTCATTTCATCTTTACATGTGAAGGTATCGCCACTGATGAGCATCGCTTCAGACTCCCAGGCATCAGATCGCCAAACAACATCATCCGGTCGCTATCAACTGCTGCCGGAATGGGCTCCGCAAAGCGGTGTGATGCTGACATGGCCCCACGCCAACAGCGACTGGGCTCCTTTTCTGACGCAGGTTGAACCGGTGTTTTATCAGATCGCAGAAGCGATCGCCCGTCGTGAAAAAGTGCTGATCACCGTCTCCAGCGATACGAAAAAGCAGGAAGTGATGACTCACTTTGCTAAGCTGGGTCTTGAAGCGCAGCTGAGTGTTTTTGTTCAGGATACCAACGATACCTGGGCGCGGGATCACGGCCCGATTACCGTTCTTAAAGATGACAAGCCGCTGCTGCTGGACTTCACCTTTAACGGCTGGGGCGACAAATTTGATGCTCAGCTGGATACCGAACTGAACAGCAAGCTGGCCGCAGAAAGCGCCTTCGCCTGTGCGCTGGAAACCATCGACCTGGTGCTGGAAGGCGGCAGTATTGAAGCGGACGGTTACGGCACTCTGCTGACCACCAGCGAATGTCTGCTGGCACCGACCCGCAACCCGGCTATGGATAAAACGGCCATCGAAACTCTACTGAGCGAGAAGTTTGGCCTGAACCGCATTCTGTGGCTGGATCACGGCTATCTGGCCGGTGATGACACCGACAGCCATGTGGATACGCTGGCGCGCCTGTGTGATCCGCACACTATCGCTTATGTTCAGTGCGACGATGAAGCCGATGAACACTACGCGGCACTTAAGGCGATGGAAGATCAGCTGAAAACCTTTACCGACTATCAGGGCAAGCCGTACAAACTGGTGCCGCTGCCGATGGCCGAGCCATGTTTCAGCGAAGAGGGCGATCGTCTGCCCTCCACCTACGCTAACTTCCTGATTATTAACGGTGCGGTACTGCTGCCGATCTACGGTGATGAAGCCCTGGATCAGAACGCGATCAGCCAGATGCAAATCGCCTTCCCGAACCATGAGATTATCGCCATCAACTGCCGCCCGATTGTTGAACAGTATGGCAGCCTGCACTGCCTGACCATGCAACTGCCTGAAGGAGTTCTGGCCTGATGACATCCTCTGCAAACAGCACGTTAAAAGTAGGTCTGGTACAACAGCACGCCTTTAACGACAAAGAAAAAAGCCTCTCCATCAGCGAGCAGGGTCTGCGTGAACTGGCCGCTCAGGGCTGTGAACTGGCGATGCTGCAGGAGCTGCACGCCACCCAGTATTTCTGTCAGACCGAAGACACCGATCTGTTTGATCTGGCAGAACCTTTAGACGGCCCAACCAGCCAGCGCCTGTCCTCACTGGCAAAAGAGCTGAACATGGTGATTGTCGGTTCGATCTTTGAAAAACGCGCACCGGGCCTGTATCACAACACCTCAGTAGTCTTTGAAAAAGACGGCTCACTGGCGGGTACTTACCGCAAGATGCATATTCCGGATGATCCGGGCTTCTACGAGAAGTTCTACTTCACACCGGGCGATGCCACCTTTAACGATGGCCGCCCCGGTTTCAGCCCGATCGAAACCAGTGTGGGTAAACTGGGTGTACTGGTCTGCTGGGATCAATGGTATCCCGAAGCCGCCCGCCTGATGGCGATGGCCGGTGCCGAGATTCTGCTCTACCCGACCGCTATCGGCTGGGACCCGCGCGATGAGGCAGACGAGCAAAGTCGTCAGAAAGATGCCTGGACACTCATTCAGCGTGCCCACGCCGTAGCCAACGGCCTGCCGGTGATGGCGGCAAACCGTGTGGGTCACGAAACCGACCCAAGCGGCCAGAGTGATGGTATTCAGTTCTGGGGCGGCAGCTTTATCGCAGGCCCGCAAGGTGAACTGCTGCAACACGCCGGTGAAGACGCCTGTGTATTAGTCGCCACCATCGACAAACAGCGCACCGAAGACACCCGCCGCATCTGGCCGTATTTCCGCGACCGCCGGATTGATGCCTACGAGGATCTGACCAAGCGACATCTGACGCCTTAATCATAGCGGCCAGACCATCTGGCCACTCTTAATTTGCCGCGACCGCCGAATTGATGCCTACGGGGATCTGACCAAGCGGCATCTGACGCCTTAACCTCTGGGATTTAGGCAGCGCCAACAAAAACGCCCCTTGGAGTGATCCAAGGGGCGTTTTTGGTTCCGGGCAGACTTCGTGAGTAAGCTAACAATCCGACTCCGACCCAAAACTAGCTCCCACGCTCCGCGTGGTAGCTCACAGAATCTATGCATTCCCACGCGGAGCGTGGGAACGAGCCAGATCGCTGATAGCGTAAACTATCAATGAAGTGTCTTAACCTGACTCTCCGGCTGTGATTTTCTTCGATCCTTGCGGGCTCTCTTCTCGGCATACATTCGGCGGTCGGCTTTATCCAGCAACATATCAGGGTCCGTGCCCTCCTGTGGAATCAGGACGTGGCCGATGCTGGCTTTGAGCAGGAAGCGTTGCCCTTCAAACTCAAGTGGCGTTTCATTGATCTCTTCCAGACGGCTGATCAGGCTGTCGATGCCATTGGGGTCATCAAGAGGCGTGATCAGTACCGCAAACTCATCCCCGCCCATTCGGGCAGCGGTATCAGTCTTCCGCGTGATATCTTTCAGGCGTCGGGCGAACTCAATCAGCACCGCATCACCGGTTCTGTGACCGTATTGGTCATTCACTTTTTTAAGGCCATCCATATCGATCATCAGTAATCCGGATAGGGTGTTATGGCGCATATCCAACGATACGATATTACGCAGGCGATCCATAAAGAGCGCCCGATTAGCCAGCCCGGTCATCTCATCATGGGTGGCTTTGATAAAGAGATCATCACTATCGTATTTGGCAGAGAAAAACATGGACGCAGCGACCATCTCGGTCAGCATGCCCAGCAGGGTGATATCACGGGGTAAGAATTTAGCCGGTTGAGAGGAGATCGCCTTGATCACACCAACGCTCTCGCCGCGATGCTTAAGCGGCAACACAATCATGGAGCGGAGTCCCACTTTACGGCAGGCATCACGATCAACACGCCCATCGGTTTCGGAATCGTCGCAGGTTTGCGGCTCTCCGGTATGCACACAAAGTCCCGACAAACTGCCATCCACCATGAGGCGTAAACCCAGCTGTCCCCTAGCGATACCGGAGGCAGCCCGGTAAACCATCTCGCCCTCTTCAGCCAGCTCGATAACAGCACCGTCAGCCTCAAGCAGATCAAGCGTCTGCTCAACAATAAACTGCATTACACCGCCCAAATCCAACCCAAGTTTAGCCAGCTCGGTCTGGATCTGAATCACCTGCATCAGCTGTTCTCGTGATGGCATAGCAAGTCCTGTCAGAAACAAAAGAAAGCCTGATGACGTCAGGCCAAAGCAAGATTAAGTATAACCCTCAACTTTCAGGGCGCCTGAAATAGATCAGATCATTTTACCGTTACTAAACCCGAAATCCGTTTTCTGTACATCAAAGCCGGGTAGTTCCGGGTTCAGCTCCCAGCTGCCTTCCAGCTTAATATCGGGCAAGCCTCCACTTTCAACAATCGACAGCAATGAACGACTGGCTTTATCCCATGAGAAGGTGACCGGAATCTCTACCCGTGTTTCGCCTTTACCGGGAAGCTGTGTCACCTGATCGGTACCGATCTCAAAGGGTTTAAGCCCATTAATCACCAGAGCACCATGCAGGTGATTGATATTCACACCAAAGACATTGGGGTTGGTGATAGGCAGTTCGACCTTGATACGGAAGCCTTTAAAGTCGATTTTATCCAGACGGATGCTGGGCATCTTAATCTCTGGCAGCTTAGGCGTTGCTACCGTTTTGGTCATGGTGACCGGCTTAGTCCACTTCATGCCCAGCGGGCCATGCAGGGTCAGCTCGGTGCTGAACTTATATTCCAGCTCATCTTTGCTGAACATATCCGGCAGGAGTTTCACCAGATTATCGATACGCACTTTAAAGGGCAGATGCACTTTGGCATTGCCCTCAGGCGTAATATTCAGTCCGTTGTTATCGCCACGAATCAGTTTTTCACCCTCTACATCGATGGTGTAGTTGAAACCATCCAGTTTCAGGTCAACGGGATTGGGGTTATAGAGCACAATATCCGCATCAAAATAGATATAGTTAAAGTCCATTTTACGGACCTTGATCTTTTCCGATACTACTTCCGGTGCTTTCAGTGAACCGTCCATCAAAGGACCAATCCACGAGCAACCCGCTAAAAACAGTGTGCTGATAACAAAAACTGTTAATGCCCTTAAAAGCTGAAAAGAAGGGACAACAGAAAGGGGTTTGGTGAGCAGCATGCAACATCCTCCGATAATGATAGGAATATGATGCCACACAACAGAAAAGAAATGCTGATCGGCTAAAACAGAAAAGGCAGATTCATCAGGAATCTGCCTTCATTTTTACTTTCTCTGTCTATTCACTCACCCGCTTTTCCAGCCGGTTGAGGAATTCCTGCATAATGATCTGATACAGCTCCTGCTTCAGCCAGAGATCTTCCACATCGGAGTCGATGCTCGGGTTGTCGTTCACCTCGATCACGTAGGCTTTATCACCGGACTGTTTCAGGTCGATGCCGTACAGACCGTCACCAATCAGGCGACTGGCTTTAACCGCTGCATCGATCACCGCTTTCGGCGCTTCATAGGTGGGCAGGGTATCAAAACCGCCGGATTCCACTTCTGAACCACCGTGGTTATAGATCTGCCAGTGATCTTTCACCATGTAGTAACGACAGGCATAGATCGGCTTGTTGTTCAGCACGCCAATACGCCAGTCAAACTCGGTGTACATAAACTCCTGTGCCAACAGCAGGGCTGATTTCTGGCTCAGCTGTTTGACTGCCGTGGTCAGTTCATCACGGTCAGATACCTTAACGATGCCTTTGGAGAAGGCACCGTCCGGAATCTTCAGCACCATAGGAAAGCCCATCTCATCCGCCAGCTGATCCAGAGCCGCCTTGCTCTGATCGCTGATAATACGGGTTTTAGGCGCAGGCACCTTATTCACCGCCAGCAGATCCGACAGGAAAACCTTGTTGGTACAGCGCAGAATCGAGGTTGGGTCATCCATCACCACCAGACCTTCACTCTCCGCCTTTTTGGCAAAGCGATAGGTGTGGTGATCGATATTGGTGGTCTCCCGGATAAAGAGCGCATCAAACTCCGCCAGACGCATATAGTCTTTCTTGGTGATCAGCTCGGCATCAATACCCAGACTTTCAGCCGCCTTGATAAAGTTCTTCAGGGCAACAGCGTCACTCGGCGGCAGGGCTTCATCCGGGTTGTACAGAATCGCCAGATCAAAGCGTGCACCCTTCTTAGGCTTGGCTTTCCGCCACATTTTACGGCTGAAGCGGTCAAAGGCTTCGGCAAACTGCTGCTGATCGTTTTCGGTTTTTAGATCCTTCAGGGACAGAAAACGCAGGCTTTCCAGCTGCCAGACTTTACGGCGTTCCAACGTCAGCTCCAGAGCTGGGGCAGGAAAACGCTCAAACAGGTTCTTCGCCAGCGGCTTCAGCGCTTTGTGTTCGGTCTCACCGAAGAAAATACGCAGGGTCAGGCTGTCACCTTCCAGCAGCTTGCTGTTTTTATCCGCCAGCTCTGACAGACCATCCAGCTGCATCAGGTAGAGGGCTTTGCGCCCCAGATCATTGATCGACTGCACCGCAGGCAGCACCGTATGACCACGGGCTTCCGCCAGCAGAGAACAGTAGTAGCCACGGCTGAGGTATTTATAGTTTCGGCACAGATTGATCACCCGGGTACGCTGGCGCTTTTTCACCGGCATTTTCAGGTATTCATCAAAGGTGATGACATCCTGACTCGGGTAGTAAGGTTTCCAGTCGTCTTTATTTTCGACCACAACGCAAAGAACAGACATAGCACGGCTTCCTGAATAATGGCTATGCATAAGGGCTTTCCGGTTAAGCGGAATCGCTTGAGAGAGACCTGAAAAGACCGCTGCAGAAGTCGCGGATTTTGCTCCCGCAGCACGTTCTCTGACAACTCTTTTTTATCGGAATTAATAGAACATTTTCATCCGTATTTTGCTGTTTTCTGACTAAAAAATTCTTAAGGCAATAATTTGTGACGTTGAAAAAAGGATCAGGACTAACCCGGTAAAAAAACTGTGCAGACGCTGCAAAAATTGCTTGTCAGTAAAAAAAATTCAGGCGTATTATCCACCCGCTGAACCACCAGACTTCAAAGCGCAAAAACGCCTTTTGCCGCCCGGTCATCTCTGGCCAACAGCGCCCCTGTCGATACTGTATCTCCCCGGTACCGCACAGGTCACAAGATCACTGAGCCGCTCCCCTGCTTTCAGCATCCGGAATCACTTCCGTTGCGGCCGGTTTTATAGATTATTTTGTGTGAGGCGTCTAAACATGCCCCTGTTAAAAACTCCCCTTGTAGCGGAAGACTTTGTGCTGCCTTTTTCTGAGGCGCGCCGTCAGTTCCGCAGCCTTGCCAGTACCGCTCTGGATACCCTGCCGGGTCAACTGCTGCATTTTGCTCACCCGAAAACCGGGCCACAGGGCGAAGCACTGAGCAGTGACTGGCTATGGTTAGGCGAAAACTCCGCTCCGGCAGTTCTGGTGATGATATCCGGAACCCATGGCGTCGAAGGTTATGCCGGATCAGGCCTGCAGCGCCATCTGCTACCGGATCTGGTCAGCGTACTGCAGCAAAGAGCTAACCTGGCTGTTCTGATGATTCACACTCTGAATCCCTGGGGCTATGCCTGGCAACGCCGTGGTGACCATCAGAATATCGATCTGAACCGTAACTTTATCGACTTTGTTGCTCCCTTGCCGGTCAATGCCACGTTTAATGATCTGCTGCCGGCATTGGCTATGCCTCGGGAGGAACGAAGCCTGTTGCTGAATCAGTGGCAACGGGATCTGGGTACGACAGGTTACGAAGAAGCGGTCAGCGGTGGTCAATATCAGCACCCTGACAGTCTCTTCTATGGTGGCCAGAAGCCATCCTGGAGCCATCAGACACTGATAAGTGGCCTGAATACCCTGAGCCTGAATCGTGCCAGAAACGTTCTGGTGCTGGATCTGCACACAGGTCTGGGCCCCTATGCATACGGCGAGCTGATCAGCGACCATGAACCGGGCAGTGCCGGAGATATTAAGGCCGCTCAGTGGTTTGGCAATCAGGTGGCCCGTCCGGCACTGGGGACTTCCAGCTCGGTTCCTAAGACCGGTCTGATGGACTACTACTTCCATCATCTTTTGGGCAACCGGGGCTGCTATCTGACCTATGAGATGGGCAGCTTTGGTACAGATGCGCTGTTTGATGTTTTGTGTGAAGAACAGCGTTTTTACAACAATAGTCAGGATTCATCGGAAGGATCGTTATCAGAGACGGACAACCCCGCCAGCCTCGCTATGATGCGTCACTTCTGCCCCGATGATCCCCATTGGCAGGCCGCAGTCAGTATTCGCTTACGTCAGGTTGTGGGGATCGGTATCGACCAACTGCTGAAAGAGATTCGCAAGCAGTGACTCAGAGTGCAATAACAGGGGTTCGCCGGATGACAGGTAAACAGATGAGCAGCAGTGCAAACAAACCAACAATGATCACCAGAAAAGCAGAACGCAAAGACCTGAATGCGCTGCTGGCTCTGGAGAACCGCTGTTTCAGTACCGATCGCCTGTCACGCAGGAGCTTTCGTCACTTCCTTGCGGCGCAGGATGCCAAAGATAATGAGCAGCCCAGTTCATCGCTCTGGCTGGTTCTTGCAAGCGATCTGCCGGATGCCGAAGTGGTCGCTTATGGCCTGCTGCTGTTTCGGCGGGGTACAGGTCTGGCACGGCTCTACTCTATCGCGGTCAGTCCTGCGCATCAGGGACAAGGTATCGCGGGGGTATTGCTGGAGACATTGGAGCAGGAAGCCGCTGAGCGTCATCAGGTCTTTATGCGGCTGGAGGTTCGGCAGGATAATCTCACCGCCATCGCCCTGTATGAGAAACGGGGCTACCGACGCTTCGGAATGATCAAAGATTATTACGAAGATGGTCAGGCGGCGCTGCGGATGGAAAAGCGTCTGTTACGGGGCATAGCCGCGACGCCCCGTAATCTGCCCTATTACCGGCAGAATACCGACTTTACCTGCGGCCCTTCTGCCCTGTTGATGGCGATGCGGGCGTTGGACAGTCAGGCAGAGATGACACTGGATGAAGAACTTCAGATCTGGCGGGAAGCCACCACCATCTTTATGCTCTCGGGTCACGGTGGCTGCTCGCCACACGGCTTAGCGCTGAGTGCCTGGCGACGGGGTTTTAGTGTCGATCTTTACGTCAATACGGAGCAGACACCCTTTATCGATTCGGTTCGGGATGGGGCTAAAAAACAGATTATGACTCAGGTTCATGGGCGCTTTATGCAGGACATTGAACGCTCTGATATCCGCCTGCACCATGAGGAACTGAGCACGGACCGACTACAGCAGCATCTGCAGGATGGTGCCAGTGTTATCAGTCTGATCAGTACCTGGCGCTTTAATCGCAACAAGATTCCCCATTGGGTAACCCTGGTCAGAGCTGATGATGCCTTTATGTATCTGAGCGATCCGGAGCCGGATGATGACCTGATGCACACAGCAACTGACAATATTGCGGTTCCGGTCAGCCTTGAGGACTTCAGTGCTATGAATCGCTATGGCCGTAACAAACTGCACTGTTCGCTGGTACTCACGTTATAAAAGCACTGTTGATTGAAGCTATTAGCCCGTAAAGACAGGCATAAAAAAACCCTGAGCGGATAAACCGGTCAGGGTTTTCTTGTTTCCAGCTTAGACAATCAGAACAGACGGTTCAGACCATTCAGAGCTGCTACCCGGTAGGCTTCAGCCATGGTTGGGTAGTTGAAGGTGTTATTAACGAAATACTTGATCGTATTACCTTCACCTTCCTGATTCATGATCGCCTGACCAATGTGCACAATCTCAGACGCCTGGTCACCGAAGCAGTGAATGCCCAGCAGTTCCAGCGTGTCACGATGGAACAGGATCTTCAGCATACCGGCGGTCTCGCTGGTAATCTGAGCGCGGGCGGTATCTTTAAAGAATGCCTGACCCACTTCATACGGGATCTTGGCTTCGGTCAGCTCACGCTCACTCTGGCCAACAGAACTAATCTCAGGAATGGTGTAAATACCGGTCGGAACTTCGTTCACAAAGCGGAATTCGTCATCATCCAGAATATCTGCCGCTGCAGAACGACCCTGGTCATAGGCGGCGCTAGCCAGACTCGGCCAGCCAATCACATCACCTACAGCGTAAACATGCTCAACACTGGTGCGATAGTGCTGATCCACTTCCAGCTGACCACGGCCATTTGGCTCCAGGCCTACCAGTTCCAGACCGATATCTTCGGTGTTACCGGAACGGCCATTACACCAGAGGAAAGCATCGGCACGCAGTTTCTTGCCGGATTTCAGCTCAAGGGTGACGCCCTGCTCATCAGCCGTCACTTTCTCATATTCTTCGTTGTGACGGATCAGCACACCGGTGTTACGTAGGTGGTAACTCAGGGCATCTGAGATCTCGTCATCCAGGAAGGAAAGCAGACGATCACGGTTATCGATCAGATCAACTTTAACGCCCAGACCACTAAAGATAGATGCGTATTCACAGCCGATTACACCCGCTCCGTAGATGATCAGACGACGTGGCGTGTGGCCCAGTGTCAGAACCGTATCACTGCAGTAGATACGAGGGTGGCGGAAGTTGATATCAGCCGGACGGTAAGGACGGGAACCGGTAGCGATAACGATCTTCTGAGCGCGCAGCTCTTCAGTACCATTATGCGGGTCACGTACCATTACGGTATGGGAATCCAGAAAACGGGCTTTGCCGAAGTAAACGTCGATACGGTTACGGGCATAGAAGTTCGTTCTCAGCTGAACCTGACGCTCAATAACGCGCTGGGAACGCTCCAGAACTTTCGGGAAAGAAAACCAGCGTGGCTCACCAATATCACGGAACATGCGGTTGGTGTTGAACTGGATGATCTGCTTCACTGCATGACGCAGTGCTTTGGAAGGGATAGTACCTTTGTGAGTGCAATTACCACCTACAGAGCTCTGCATCTCCACAACCGCGACACGTTTACCGTGTTTGGCTGCGTTCATTGCTGCGCCTTCACCTGCAGGACCTGTACCTATCACTACTACGTCGTAATTATATACCGCCATTGTCGCCGAATAACTCCCTAACCGTCGTGTTAGATCTGACTGTGCCTGAGTCTTCTAATCCTGATCGTTCGTGGACAGAACGCTTCTAATGTGGACTCATTACTCACGGTCAGCAATTATGCTTTGGCCGCGTATCTGCCAAGGCACTCTATTATTATTGATCGTTCTTATTAAACTTTTAATCTTACAGTGCGTTATAACCAGCACTTAATAACAAAAAGACAGCCGCATATGCGGCTGCCTATTCTGATCTTATTTGTTCTTTTCTTCATTCTGCATTGCATCATAAGCCAGATCTGAACGGTCTGATGCTTTACCTGCTTTCTTTTCCTGTTCGGTTTCACAGATATCTTTGTTACCACCGCAGATATCGCAATCGGACACCATGCCGATAGCACTCATACCACCACAGGAACCGGTAATCGGTTTACGGCCAAACAGAACACCAACCGCCATACCTGTAATGATCAGGGCGACAACGACAAAAGCCAGAAGCATTGTAGTCATAAGAACTTACCTCAGATTATTCAAAATTCTTCAGCGACGAAGAGCGCAACGGCCCTTACTCTACAGATTCGCCAGAGCAGTAAATTGTTCCGTCTGAATCACATCAAAACCTTCTCCGTCGGCTTTGACCAACATATAAACCGCTAATCCCTGCTCTTGGGCAAACTCAAGTCCCTTCTCAGGTCCCATCACCATCAAAGCTGTCGCCATAGCATCCGCAGTGGCACAGGATGGATGCAGCACCGTCACCGAGGCCAGTTTGTGGGTGATCGGTCTGCCGGTCAGAGGATTGATGGTATGAGAGAAACGCTGACCATCAGCCTCAAAATAGTTGCGGTAACCACCGGACGTTGCCACTGAAACATTGGTCAGGGCCAGTACTTCCTGAACCACCTGACCACTGGTACTTGGCTTCTCAATAGCGATTTTCCAGGTCATTCCATCCGGCTTGCGGCCTTTCAGACGTAACTCGCCGCCCACTTCCACGAGATAATTATGAAAGCCCTGTCGATCCAGATAGCGGGCAACCTGATCAACGCCATAACCTTTGGCGATGGCAGAGAGATCAAGATAGATATTTTTGTCTTTACGCAGAGAAGGAGCATCGCTTTCTACACCCTTAACTGCAACAGACCGGTAACCGACACGTTCAAAAGCCAGTGCCAGTTCCGCTTCACTGGGCACCTGATCCGGTTTCAGATCCGGGCCAAAACCCCAGAGATTCACCAGAGGCCCTATCGTGGGATCAAACACACCACCGCTTTCTGCAGCAATCTGCAGTGCTTCTTCCACCACTACAGCAGTATCCGCAGACACCGGAAACCACTGACCAACACTCGTCTGATTAAAACGTGATAACTCAGAGTGCTGTTTGTAAGTCGACATCTTCAGATCAACATCGACCAGAGTATTCTTAATGCCTTCAGCAAGTGCTTGCTGACCGGCTTTATCAAGGCTGATGCCTTCACTTTCTACCACGGAAACGTGGTACTGCGTACCCATAATCGGGCCGGAAAACTTAATAATGACCGGATCACTATCGCAACCAGCAAGAAGGGCCAGCCCTGTTAAGGCCAGCCCCACTTTAATGAC
This sequence comes from Oceanospirillum sp., assembly GCA_048264105.1. Classification (GTDB taxonomy): domain Bacteria; phylum Pseudomonadota; class Gammaproteobacteria; order Pseudomonadales; family Halomonadaceae; genus Oceanospirillum. The sequence goes on along the minus strand of JBLXDJ010000002.1, from coordinate 715,234 downwards.
CTGCCCCATACGGGACAGGCCGGCAGCGATCAGTATTCCGATCTGTTGCCAGACAAGCCGGTAAGGGCTTGTCAGCAACAGCTTGAGATCACTGCGCATTACTTAACCACCGAAGTCGTCAAGCAGGATGTTCTCAGGCTCAACACCCAGATTCAACAGCATCTGGATTACAGCAGAGTTCATCATTGGAGGTCCACACATGTAGTACTCACAATCTTCAGGCGCTTCGTGATCCTTCAGATAGTTTTCATACAGTACGTTGTGGATGAAGCCGGTCATACCGGTCCAGTTATCCTCCGGCAGCGGATCGGACAGAGCCAGATGCCAGGTGAAGTTCTCGTTTTCTTCCGCCAGCTTGTCGAACTCTTCTACGTAGAAGGCTTCACGTACAGAACGTGCACCATACCAGAAAGAGATCTTACGCTTGGAGTTCAGACGCTTCAGCTGATCGAAGATGTGGGAGCGCATAGGCGCCATACCCGCACCACCACCGATGAACACCATTTCGTTGTCGGTATCTTTGGCGAAGAACTCACCAAACGGACCGGAAACAGTGATCTTATCACCCGGCTTCAGGCTGAATACGTAAGAAGACATCTGACCCGGTGGTACATCATCACGACCCGGAGGTGGTGACGCGATACGGATGTTGAACTTAACAACACCTTTCTCTTCCGGATAGTTCGCCATGGAGTATGCACGGGTGATAGGTTCATCAACCTTAGACACATATTTCCAGATGTTAAACTTATCCCAGTCCGGGTGATACTCTTCCTCGATATCGAAGTCTTTGTAGTGAACTTCGTGCGGAGGAACTTCCAGCTGAACATAACCACCAGCGCGGAAGTCTACGTTTTCACCTTCCGGCAGACGCAGAGTCAGCTCTTTAATGAAGGTTGCAACGTTCGGGTTGGACTCTACAGTACATTCCCACTTCTTAACGCCAAATACGTCGGCTTCAACTTCTACTTCCATGTCCTGTTTAACAGGAACCTGGCAAGACAGACGCCAGCCTTCTTTTTTCTCACCCATAGTGAAGTGAGACTCTTCCGTTGGCAGGATAGAACCGCCGCCGGCAGAAACAATACATTTACACTGGGCACAAGAGCCACCGCCACCACATGCAGATGACAGGAAGATACCGTTGGACGCCAGTGTCTGAAGCAGTTTACCACCCGCAGGGGTCGTAATTTTCTGCTCACCGTTAATGGTTACAGTGACATCGCCACTGCTAACCAGCTTGCTGCGTGCTGCCAGAATCACCAGTACCAAAGATACTACGATGATCGTGAACATGACCACGCCCAGCACAATAAGTTGTGAATCAACCATGTTCTGAACCTTTTTGTTCTAAGTTTCCGTCAACTGTGTACTTACAGCTGCACGCCTGAGAAGGACATAAAGCCCAGAGACATCAGACCTACAGTCACGAATGTGATACCCAGACCTTCCAGGCCTTTAGGCACATCACTGTACTTCAGTTTTTCACGGATACCCGCCAGCGCAACGATCGCCAACGCCCAACCGATACCAGCACCGGCACCATATACCACAGACTCACCGAAGTTGTAGTCACGCTCTGCCATAAACAGAGACGCACCCAAAATCGCACAGTTCACAGTAATCAGCGGCAGGAATACACCCAACGCGTTGTACAGTGCAGGAACAAATTTATCGAGGAACATCTCCAGGATCTGAACCATCGCCGCAATAACACCGATGTAACTCAGATAACCCAGGAAGCTCAGATCCATAGATTCGGCACCTTCCATGCCGGTCCAGGTCAGTGCGCCTTCACGCAGCAGGTTGTTATAGATCAGGTTGTTTACCGGAACGGTAATCACCAGTACTACAACAACAGCAATACCCAGACCCAGAGCCGCTTCAACTTTCTTAGAAACCGCCAGGAAGGTACACATGCCCAGGAAGAAGGCCAGAGCCATGTTTTCTACAAACATCGCCTTAACCAGAAGGCTTAAGTAGTATTCAAACATTATACGGCCTCCTTAGCCTGAGTATTTGGAGAGATCTTGAACTCAGCCTCTTCATTCTGCGCAGGCTGCCAGGTACGGATCAGCCAGATAAAGCCAGCAATGATGAAGAACGCAGAAGGTGGAAGCAGCATCATACCGTTTGGCAGATACCAGCCACCGTCATTGATTTTTTCCAGAATCTGAATTCCGAACAGGCTGCCGGAACCAAACAGTTCACGGATGAAACCAACGAACAGCAGAACCACGGTGTAACCCAGACCGTTACCGATACCATCGATAAAGCTCATTACAGGACCGTTTTTCATTGCGTACGCTTCAGCACGACCCATTACGATACAGTTGGTAATAATCAGACCAACAAATACCGACAGCTGCTTACTGGTTTCGTAGGCGTATGCTTTCAGTACCTGATCAACAACGATTACCAGAGACGCAATAATGGTCATCTGAACGATAATACGAATGCTGTTTGGGATCTGGTTACGGATCAGCGAGATAAACATGCTCGAGAACGCCGTTACCAGACTTACAGCCGCACCCATTACCAGAGCAGTAGACAGGTTAGTTGTTACCGCCAGAGCGGAACAAATACCCAGAATCTGCAGAGCAATCGGGTTATTAGCGAAAATAGGGCTTACCAGAACGCCCTTTGGAGTATCAGCCATCTTTATACTCCTTCCTTACGAATTTTGCTGAGGTAAGGACCAAAGCCCTCGTTGCCTACCCAGTAGTTCACCAGGTTGCTTACACCACGGCTGGTCAGAGTTGCACCGGAAAGACCGTCAACTTTGTGCTCAGCGTTTGGAGTGCCTGCATCAACCGAACCTTTGATCACTTCGATCGCAGGGTTCATGCTGTCGCCTTCAAAGATTTTCTTACCCGGCCACAGAGCTTTCCACTTAGGGTTATCAACTTCACCACCCAGACCCGGAGTTTCCGCGTGCTGGTAGAAGCCCAGACCAATTACAGTGTTAGCATCTGCTTCAAGCGCCAGGAAGCCGTGCAGAGTCGACCACAGGCCGTAACCACGAACCGGCAGAATGATGCGGTCCAGCTGACCGTCTTTCTCTACCAGATAAACCGTGGCGAACTCTTCACGACGCTTGATACCAGCAATATCTTCACTGTTAGACAGTGCTTTAGACTGTGCCGGATCTTTAGCCGCTTTCAGCTGATTGTAAGTTTCAGCGTTCAGTTCTTCTGTGTACTCACCGGTGTTCAGGTTCACAACGCGCGGTGTGATCTGAGCATACAGTTCGTCCACAGACTTACCTGGTTCCAGCAGACCGGCCGCAGCCAGAATGTTGGATTTACGGTCCAGGTCTTTGTTTTCCTGCTGTTGTGCTTTGAACATTACCGCTGCGCCGGAAACAATCACGGAGCAGACGATACACAGCAGTAACGCTACGGTAAGCGTTTTCTTGATGGAATCGTTGCTACTAGACATTGCGCATCATTCTCCGTTTGATATTGGCCTGAACCACAAAGTGGTCGATAAACGGTGCAAACAGGTTCGCAAACAGAATCGCCAGCATAATACCCTCAGGGAATGCCGGGTTGATCACACGGATCATCACTGTCATTACACCGATCAGAATACCGAACCAGATCTTACCTGTATTCGTCATAGAGGCAGATACAGGGTCAGTTGCCATGAAGAACATACCAAAGGCCAGACCACCCAGAGTCAGGTGCCAGTACCAAGGCAGCGCGAACATAGGGTTAGTATCGGAACCGATAGCGTTCAGCAGAGAACTCAGAGCGAACATACCGATGAACACACCCAGTACGATACGCCAGGACGCAATCTTGGTTGCCAGAAGTACAGCACCACCAATCATGATCGCCAGAGTCGAGGTTTCACCCATAGAGCCCGGCATAACACCCAGGAAGGAATCCCACCAGGTCAGCGTCTCAGTCAGACCCGCCATACCGTCAGCAGCAGCAACACCCAGTGCAGTTGCACCTGTGTAACCATCTACTGCAGTCCATACCGCATCGCCGGAGATCTGTGCAGGGTACGCGAAGTACAGGAATGCACGACCCGCCAGAGCAGGGTTAAGGAAGTTTTTACCGGTACCACCAAAGATCTCTTTAGCAACAACTACACCGAAGGTAATACCCAGTGCAACCTGCCACAGAGGAATAGTTGCTGGCAGAGTCAGAGCGAACAGAATAGAGGTTACAAAGAAACCTTCGTTCACTTCGTGACCGCGCTTCATCGCGAACAATACTTCCCAGAAGCCACCTACAATAAAGGTAACGGCATAAACCGGCAGGAAGTACATTGCGCCATGGATCATGTTGTCCCAAAGACTTGCAGGGTCATAGCCAGCCAACAGGCTGATCAGACCACCACGCCAGCCTTCAGCGGCCATCAGACCGGTTTCAGCCATCGCCATGTTTGCGTGGTAACCCACGTTCCACATACCGAAGAACATCGCAGGGAAAGTACACATCCATACGGTGATCATCATACGCTTCAGGTCAACACCATCACGCACGTGAGCCGTGGTTTTAGTAGTCGAACCCGGAGAGTAGAAAATGGTATCCACTGCTTCGTACAGTGCGTACCAGCTCTCATACTTACCACCTTTGTGGAAGTGAGGCTCCATATTATCAAGGATTTTACGCAGACCCATTATGCCCCCTCCTTCTCAATCGTGGTCAGATTGTTGCGCAGGATAGGACCGTATTCGTACTTACCCGGGCACACGTAGGTGCACAGCGCAAGATCTTCTTCGTCCAGTTCCAGGCAGCCCAGCTGCATCGCCGTTTCGATATCACCAACGATCAGTGCACGCAGCAGCTGAGTCGGAAGAATATCCAGAGGCATAACACGCTCGTAAGAACCCACTGGAACCATCGCTCGCTCACTACCGTTTGTATTAGTAGATGGTGCGTAGTTCTTCAGGCCAAAGAGCTTGGAGATATAGATGTTCAGCATGGAGTGCTTATTCGCACCCGGCGACAACCAACCCATAAAGTCACGTTCTGTACCTTCTTTCAGTGCGCTGACCTGTGTGTGGTAGCGACCCAGGAAAGAAAACGGACCTTTAGCAGTTGTACCGCCAAAAACTGAACCAGAGATAAGACGTACCGCATCACGGTCAGCCAGTTCGCCGCCGCACACATCTTCAAGAGATGCCCCCAGGCGGGTCTTAACCAGACGTGGATTCTTCAGTTCCGGACCACCCAGAGCAATAACCCGGGACACATTCACTTCACCGTTCAGGAATAGCTGGCCAAAAGCCACAACATCCTGATAACCGATCGTCCAGACAGTTTTGCCTGAGCTAACCGGATCAAGGTGATGAATATGCGTACCGGCAAGACCTGCCGGATGCGGACCGTCAAACTCTTCAACCACAACCTGACCACCTGCCTGAGCAGGTACAGCAGCGCCAGCTGCCTTACAGACAAAAACTTTGCCGTCAGTCAGACGCGCCAGAACTTCCAGACCTGCCTGAAAATCAGCTTCCTGACCTTTCAGTACAGCTGCAGGATCTGCCGCCAGAGGGTTGGTATCTATCGCGGTAACGAAGATAGAGTTTGGAGTGCTTTCCAGAGCCGGAACACGGCTGAACGGACGGGTACGCAGTGCAGTCCACAGACCGGAATCAACCAGTTGCGTCTGAACTTTTGCACGCTCCATCGAAGACAGTTCGCCCTGACTGAACTTGGCAAACTGAACACGTTCTTCCTGCTCAGCTACTTTGATGACCACAGACTGAAGCACACGACGCTCGCCACGGTTGATTGCAACAACCTCACCAGCAGCAGGAGCCGTATATTTCACGCCCGGGGTCTTTTTATCACTGAAGAGCTCTTGACCCAGCTTAACCTGATCGCCGACTTTCACTGCCATGGTAGGCTTCATGCCCACATAGTCAGTGCCAATCACAGCGACCGTACGCGCCTGAGCTGCATCTTCGATGCTTTGCTTCGGCGCGCCGGCTATAGGCAGATCAAGGCCACGTTTGATTTTTATCATACGTCTCGCCCAATCACTTAGTTATTTTTTAAAGGTAAAGCTTAGATAACCTCATGCAGAACGCTTCGATATGCTTAGAAACACCCTGCATCAGGTCGATAATTCTTATGGTCAGCCTGGCTGTTTTCGCAATCGCGGGTCTGCCCACCCGGATCACTCCCAAAATCGGACACATTATAAAGACCTGCTATCACCTTTACCACTCGACCTGCGACATTTTGCCACAACAGGTGTCCGACTTAGGGCGAAGCGGCCGGTGAATTTCGGCCATTTTGGCGGCAACGTCTGAAAATATCCGCCAATTACCAAGTAAAACTTTGGAAAAATGTTTAATTTTCTTTTACTTAGACGCAAAAAAGCCCACTCAATGAGCGGGCTTTTTCGTTATTCCGGCCAGCAGACCGGAAAAGCACTTACCGGTCGATTAACGCGCCGGGAAATGCTGGAAGTGTACGTTAGAGATCTGCTGCAGAATGCGAACAACCTGGCAGCTGTAACCGAACTCGTTATCGTACCAAACATACAGAACAGCCTGCTTGCCATTCACGATGGTAGCTTCGCCATCTACGATACCCGCATGACGGTTACCTACGAAGTCAGAAGATACCACTTCAGGAGACTGAACGAAGTCGATCTGCTTCTGAATAGATGAGTGCAGAGACGCATCACGCAGGTAGTCGTTAACTTCTTCTACAGTGGTTTCGTTACCCAGAGTCAGGTTCAGAATCGCCATAGAAACGTTAGGAGTCGGTACACGGATCGCGTTACCGGTCAGCTTACCTTTCAGAGAAGGCAGCGCTTTAGCTGCAGCAGAAGCCGCACCGGTTTCAGTGATAACCATGTTCAGTGGCGCAGAACGGCCACGACGCTTCGCTTTATGGAAGTTATCGATCAGGTTCTGGTCGTTAGTGAACGCGTGAACAGTTTCTACGTGACCGTGCTCGATACCGTACTTGTCTTCAATCGCTTTCAGAACAGGAACGATAGCGTTAGTGGTACAGGATGCCGCAGACAGAATCTTGTCGCCTTCTTCGATCACGTCGCTGTTGATGCCGTGAACGATGTTTTTGATATCGCCTTTACCCGGAGCGGTCAGCAGAACGCGGGACGCGCCTTTGCAGTTCAGGTGCTGACCCAGGCCAGTCTCATCACGCCACATACCGGTGTTATCAACTACGATTGCGTCGTTGATGCCGTAAGCGGTGTAATCCACTTCTGCAGGAGAGTTCGCGTAGATCATCTGAACGTAGTTACCATTGATGATCAGTGCTTTTGCATCTTCGTCAACGGTGATGGTGCCCTGGAAAGAACCGTGCACAGAATCACGACGCAGCAGGCTGGCACGCTTCTGAAGGTCACCTTCTTTGCCGCCACGAACTACGATAGCACGCAGACGCAGCTTATTACCGCCGCCCGCTTTCTCAACCAGGATACGCGCCAGCAGACGACCGATACGGCCAAAACCGTACAGAACAACATCTTTGTAGCCGTCTTCGCCATTGTCCTGGTATTTGCCTACTGCAGAGTCCAGCTCTTTACGCAGGAAAGCTTCCAGATCGCTGCCGCCTTCGTTCTTGAATTTAACAGCCAGCTTACCGATATCAACGTGAGCAGGGCCCATGTCCATACCTGCCATCGCTTCCAGAATCGGGTGAGTGTCACGAACAGACAGCTCAGTACCTTCAACCTGGCGAACAAAACGGTGGTCTTTCAGGATGCGGATAACAGACTGGTTGACCATTGCGCGGCCATACAGTGAAGTCACTACATTGTTTTTACGATACAGCTGACCAATCAGCGGGATCATACCTTCAGCCAGAGCTTCACGCTCCTGCCAATCCTGGAAACAGTTATCTAACATCTCTTGACTCACGGGCGGCCTCACTTTAAATCAAAAAAAAATCTCAACCGAAAATGCGGGCGTATTATGAAAGCAGAATGCCCAAAGGGCAAATTTAAACACCTTTTTTGCGGCCAAAGTCTATTTATCGGAGCGATCATAAGCGATCAACGGCAAACCTGTTTATCCGTATCACCTTGTTTACCTTACAAGCCAGGTAGCGCAAGGCACCGATAATCCCCACCCACTCCCGATATTTACTGAATCCTGTCCGGTACACTTTACATTCACCGGCACCGCCTTAGACTTAGCTTCTTTCTGTCCTCTATGACACCTTTTTACAGCCACGGATCAGACATCATGCAACTGCCGCTTAAGCCTCAGATGGTTCCTGTTAAATCCGGCGACACCCGCCATTGGGGCAACCTGCCCGGTCACGCCAGAGCACTGGTCATCAGCGAACTGGCCGCCCAGCAGGAACGTCTGCTGTTCGTGGTGACCCAAAGCCAAAGCGATGCAGAACAGCTGGCAGAACTGCTTGAATTCTTTTTGCCTGATGATCTGCCGGTACTGCGCCTGCCGGACTGGGAAACCCTGCCTTATGACGCCTTTTCGCCTCATCAGGATATTATCTCCGAGCGACTGAAAGTTCTGTTCCGGCTGCCACAAATGAAAAAAGGGGTGCTGGTTGCACCGGCATCTACCCTGATGCAACGCCTGGCACCGGAAAGCTACATTAGCGGTTCCACCTTCCTGCTGGAAACCGGACAACAGTTCGATGCTCAGGCGATGAGCCGACAGCTGGAACAGGCGGGCTACCATTGCGTCGATAACGTTTACAGCCACGGTGAATACGCCATCCGTGGTGCCCTGATGGATATCTTCCCCATGGGCAGTGATGAACCGATCCGAATCGATCTGTTCGATGATGAGATCGACACCCTGCGTACCTTTGATCCTGAAACCCAGCGCTCTCAGGATAAAACCGACCAGATTCGTATTCTGCCAGCACAGGAATACCCGCTGGACAGTAGTGGCAAAACTCAGTTTAAGATCGCTTTTCAGGAACAGTTCGATATCGACTTCCGTCAGTGCCCTCTGTACCAGGATGTCAGCAAAGGCATCCCCTCCCCGGGTCTGGAATACTACCTGCCGCTGTTTTTTGAACAGACCGCCGACCTGTTCAGCTACCTGCCGGATAACACCCTGCTGATCAGCCACAGCAATACCGAAGAAGCTGCTGAACACTTCTGGGCAGAAGTTGAACGACGTTATGAAGACCGGCGCTACGATATCCAGCGGCCGATTTTGCCACCGACGCAGCTCTTTCTGCCGGTTAATCAGCTGTTCAGCCGTCTGAAGGGTTTTGCCCGCATCCAGCTGCACGTCGATACCGTGGAAGAGAAAGCCGGACGCATCAACCTGCCGTTTTCTGAACCCGCTCAGCTGCCCATCGATGCCAAGAGCAACACACCACTGAAACAGCTGCAGGATCATCTGGCCAGTACTGACAAACAGGTACTCTTCTGTGCCGAATCCGCCGGTCGCCGGGAAGCCCTGCTGGAACTTTTAGCCCGTATTGATCAGCGCCCAACCGGTTTCGACAGCTGGCAGAGTTTCAGCACAGCGCCCAGGGCCGAGAGCAAGCTGGCGATAACCGTTGCGCCGCTGTTAGAAGGTATCACCTGTGACGATCCGGCCTTTGAACTGATCAGCGAAAGTCAGCTGTTTGGTCAGCGGGTCTTTCAGAGCCGCCGCCGTCAGAAAGCCACCGATATCGGCGAATACACCGTACGCAGCCTGACCGAGCTGCAGGAAGGTGCGCCTGTTGTGCATATCGATCACGGGGTTGGCCGCTACCTGGGGCTGCAGGTCTTGGATATCGATCAGCAGAAGGCCGAGTTTCTGACGCTGGAATACGCCGATGGCGCCAAGCTTTATGTACCGGTCAGTTCCCTGCACCTGATTTCACGCTACTCAGGTGCTGGTGATGACCATGCGCCACTGCATAAGCTGGGTACGGAACAGTGGGAAAAAGCCAAACGCAAAACTGCTGAGAAGATCCGGGATACCGCCGCAGAGCTGCTGGATATTTATGCCCGCCGTGCAGCACGCAAAGGCTTCAGCCATAACGATCCGGATCAGTCTTATGAAGCTTTCGCAGCCGGATTCCCCTTTGAGGAAACCCCGGACCAGATGGCCGCCATCAACGCCGTTATTCAGGATATGATCTCACCGCAACCGATGGATCGCGTGGTCTGCGGCGATGTGGGCTTTGGTAAAACCGAAGTCGCCATGCGTGCCACCTTTATGGCGGCCATGAGCGGCAAACAGATCGCTATTCTGGTACCCACAACACTGCTGGCACAGCAGCACTTTGAAAACTTCCGCGACCGCTTTGCCGACTGGCCGGTACAGGTGGAAGTGCTCTCGCGTTTTAAATCCGCCAAAGAGCAGAAAGCGGTGCTGAAGAATATGGGCAACGGTAAAGCGGATATCGTGATTGGTACCCATAAACTGCTGCAGAAAGACACTAACTTTAATGACCTTGGCTTGCTGATCATCGATGAGGAACACCGCTTTGGTGTACAGCAGAAAGAGAAACTGAAATCTCTGCGCTCTGAGATCGACATCCTGACCATGACCGCCACGCCGATTCCACGAACCCTGAATATGGCGATGTCCGGCATCCGGGATCTGTCGATTATCGCCACGCCTCCGGCCAAGCGTCTGTCGGTAAAAACCTTTGTCCGCAAATACGACAAACCGACCATTAAAGAAGCGATCCTGCGTGAAATTCTCCGTGGTGGTCAGCTCTACTTCCTGCATAACGACCTGAAAACCATCGAAAATGCCGCCGAAACCATCCGTGAACTGGTGCCGGAAGCCCGGGTCGGTGTCGCTCATGGCCAGATGCCGGAGCGCCAGCTGGAACAGCTGATGTCCGACTTCTACCATAAGCGTTTCAACGTGTTGGTGTGCTCGACCATTATCGAGACCGGGATCGATATCCCCAGCGCAAACACCATTATTATCGAACGTGCCGATAAATTCGGCCTGGCTCAGCTGCACCAGCTGCGTGGCCGCGTCGGTCGCTCCCACCATCAGGCTTACGCTTACCTACTGACACCGGAAGGTAAAAAGCTGAGCAAAGACGCCGAAAAACGTCTGGATGCCATCGCATTAGCCGATGATCTGGGGGCAGGCTTTACCCTCGCCACCCACGATATGGAGATCCGTGGTGCCGGTGAACTGCTCGGTGAAGGTCAGAGCGGCCAGATGGAGCAGGTGGGTTACAGCCTCTATATGGAGATGCTGGACAAAGCAGTCAACGCCATCAAACAGGGTAAAACGCCGGATCTGGATAAACCTCTGAATCAGGGTGCCGAAGTGAATCTGCGGATTCCGGCGCTGATTCCCGATGATTACCTGCCGGATGTGCACAGCCGACTGGTGATGTACAAACGGATCGCCAACGCCCGGGATAACAGCGAACTGAAAGAGCTGCAGGTCGAAATGATCGACCGCTTCGGACTGCTGCCGGAACCTGTGAAAAACCTGTTCAACCAGACGCGTCTGAAGCTGCGCGCCGAATCCATTGGCATCAGCCGTATCGACTGTGGTGCAGAAAATGGCAGTCTGGAGTTCTCAGCGGAAACTCAGGTCGAACCACTTGCCATCGTTAAGATGGTACAATCCGCACCGAACCGGTATCGTCTTGAAGGCGCTAATAAATTACGCTTCACCGATCTGATGAACCAGCCGGAACGCAGGTTCTCGGTCATCGAGACCTTGCTGTCAAAACTGTCGCCGGATAAGGCAGCCTGAAACAGATGAGAAATATGAATTCAATGATTCGCAGTCAGAAAACTGAAACTAACTTTCTGAAATCTGCCCTGCATTCGCTGGGAACTGACATTCAACGCCAGGGTCGGCGATTACTGACAGGTTCCCTTCTGCTCTTTACCGCAATGAGTACTCAGGCGTTTGCTGAAGATGAACCGTCGGAAAAGGCAGCCGCCCGTCACTACACCGTTGAGATGATTATCTTCAGCTATGAAGAGCAGGATAAAGCCCTGTCTGAAAGCTGGCCGGAAAATGTACAGGTCGAACTGCCCAACGCCTTCCTGAAACTGTACCGAACCACAGATGTCACGCCGGAACTGCTGGCTAAAGAAGAACAGGATATTGAAACCCGGGTACAAACCAATGAAGCGGGTGAAACAGAGCTGGTTGAAGTGCCTGTAGGCGTGGTTCCCCTAAGCCGCCAGCAGAAGGTAGACCTGAAGAACAATCAGCTGCCGGACCTGTTTTATATGCAGGAAGAAGAGATGCAGCTGATCTCTCAGCGTAATCGGCTGGAGCGCCGGAAAAAATTCCGCATTATGTTCCACGAAGCCTGGAACATGCCGGTTTATGACCGTGAAAACAGCACCCCGATTCTGATCAAAGGCGGCGAGCAATACGACAACCTCTTTGAGCTGGAAGGCAGTATCAGAATCTCGGTTGCCCGTTATCTGCACCTGGATACCAACCTCTACCTGAGAGAGTTTGAAGCCAGTCAGAGCAGTGTCCAGACCAATGTGCCCGGTTTCAGTGAGCTGCTGAGCAACAGCAATAGTTCAACCGCTATTCTGCAGAGCAGTAACGCATCACCAAACCCGTCACTGGCTCTGCTCGGTTTCCGACAGTACCGTGTTGAGACCGTTATCCCACTGAAGCAATCCCGCAGAATGCGCAGTGGCGACCTGCATTATATAGACCATCCACGTTATGGCATTCTGATTCAGCTGACACCCTACAATCCGGAAGAAGAGCCGATTGTCCTCAAGTAGGTTCATCTCGATCCGGTGCCTGCCGCCCATATTGATCTGAAGGTCGATATGGGCGGTGACCTTATACCTGAAAGACGATCATCAGGATTTGGCTAAACCCTGAATACCGCAACAACCTGCTGTAAACGACTGGCCTGCTGAGAGATCTCTTCACTGGCTTCAGAGTTACGTTTCACCGCTTCAGAGCTATCTTCCGTAATATCACGGATCACGACAATATTCTGACCAACCTCGTTAGCCACACTGCTTTGCTCTTCAATGGCAGCCGCCACCTGAGTTGCTCTGTCTGAAATATCGGTCACATCCTGAGTGATCGACATCAGAATCTCTTCAACCTTACCCGCCTGCTCACGACTCTCAGCACCCTGAGCGCGACTGTCATGGATCAGCTGAACGATATCGCCGGTTTTAGTCTGCAGAGAGGTGATGATTTCAGAAATCTCCTGAGTCGCATCCTGCGTGCGTCCGGCAAGGGCGCGAACCTCATCAGCTACAACAGCAAAACCACGCCCCTGCTCTCCCGCCCGGGCCGCTTCAATGGCCGCATTCAATGCCAGCAGATTGGTTTGTTCTGCAATATCTTCAATAACACCCAGAACCTGACCAATGGTCTGGCTCTGCTCAGACAACTCTGTGACCGAGCCGACGGAACCCTCCAGCTGGTCAGACAGATTACGGATCAGGCTAATGGCTTCCTGAACCTGTCCCTGACCATTGAGCGCATCCTGATGGGTGCTGCGGGCATTGTCTGCCATCAGTTCCGTGTTATGGGCGATCTCTTCCACAGTACTGACCATCTCGGTTACCGCGGTTGCCACCTGATCCGTCTCAACTCGCTGTCGGTCAATATCCGATGCGGTTCTCGCAGCACTTAAAGAGAGCTGATCCGTTGTGTCATTCATGGCAACGACCGCTTCATTGACCTGACAGATCACCTTCTGGAAACCTTTCAGCATCTCATTCAGAGCGGCCGCCATCATAGCTATCTCATCCTTACCGCTCTGATCCACCCGCAGGTTAAGGTCATGGGTTTCATGAATCTTATGGATATCACGCTGAATACGGTTGATCGGTTGGAAAATGGAACGGCCAATAAGGTAGGCGGAAGCGATCGTAATCACCAGAACCGCAATAAAGACGGTAATCGCCAACGTATGAGCCCAGCTGATACTGGAGCTCAGCTGATCGCCAACTTTTTGGATAGTTGTTTCCAGCAATTCTTCGGTGCTTTGAATACGCTGACGCATCTTCAGGCGTAAGCCTTCATTACTGCTGAGCCCCAGACGCTGCTGCCCCTCAACATAAGCGGTGAACTTTTCCTGATAGCGGTCGGCGTAGCCCAAAACCATGGGATCAACATTCAGCTGTTGCAGTTGCTGCTTGAGGGTAACGATCAGTTTGCTGAATTTTTCCGGATATTTAAGCGCGCCGCGCAGAATAAAGTCTTTCTCTGCCCGACGTAGCTGCAACATTGTCACCATTACAGAGTCTGCGGAGAGCGCTTTCAGTTCCGTTTCAATATTATGCACAGCCTTTCGCAGTTCACCCTGCAGACCGGACTCATGATCCAGCCCCACCTCTTCAGTGGCTTTAACAACCGCATGAAAGCTGTCCTGATATTGGAGGAAGGTAGTGCTAAGCTGATTCAGCTCAGGAAGGTTCAGGTCATAACTTTTGGCAATCTCTTTGAGCTCTGCCAAGACCACGCTGGTTTCATCGATCTTTTCATCAAAACGGGGAACATATTTCAGATCACTGCGCGCCATAAAATCTTTCTCATGACGACGCATACTCAACATATCGGACTCAAGACTTAATGCCAGCTCCTGACCCCGTCCCAATGTCTCTACAGTGGTCAATGCCCAGGCAGAAAGCCCGAACATAACCAGCATCGCTATGATCACGATGGCCGCATTCAGTGATAGCTTTTGTTTAATCAGCATAGGAAGAAAACCTTAAATAAGTTCAGTGAAGCCTGAGGGCTGAACAGTACTTAGCGGGGTATTCGCGTTTGCTATACCCCAGATTCCCTTCCGGCAAGCCTTAGCTAACCTGTCACCCTTTTTATCATTCTTATTTTCATGGTTGCAGCTTTCATGATCCTTACCTCATGAACATCAGCTATATTTAGCTAATCCCATTATCATTCTCTGCACTCACAACCAATGATTACACTTTATTACATTAGTCGTTTTCTTGACCAGCGCTAAGATGAGTCTAATGCATACTAAGCGCGACTTATGTCATAAAAATGTCATACACCAGCAATATACAGAGTTCGTTACACCTTAAATCGGTTCATATGCCCCGAAACCGCCTGCACGGAACGCTCAAGCTCATGACTGGCCTTGCGGGTTGAATCGGCTAAAGACGAGAGCTGATCGGACTGCTCGTTAATCTCATGTACCGTCTCATTAATGTGATTAGCCACCACAGACTGCTCTTCCGTTGCGGTCGCAATCTGCGCCGACATACTATTGATAGTGTTTATACCACTGACAATACCTTCCAACGCCTCACTGGCGGTCTGGGCGCTACTGACCGTAGCCGAAACCTGTTCACTGGCCACCTGCATCGCCTGAACAGAGCCCGCCACACCTTTTTGCAGGCGCTCAATCATCTCCTGAATATCCTGAGTTGATTGCTGGGTACGGGAAGCCAATGTACGAACTTCATCAGCCACAACCGCAAATCCTCGTCCGGCTTCACCCGCCCGCGCAGCCTCGATGGCGGCGTTGAGCGCCAGCAGATTGGTCTGCTCTGCAATACCACCAATAACATCCAGCACAGAGACGATGTTATTGCTCTCGGTTTCCAGCTGGGTAATCAGGCCAACCGCCCGTTCCATCTCCTGCGACAGGGTATCGATCTGGGTTGAAGAATCCCGAATAGCAGCACCGGAGGTCATAACATCCTGATTCGCCCGATCAGATTCTGATGACGTATTCTGGGCGTTTGTCGCAATCTCCTGAATCGCCTGCTGCATCTGGTGCACAGCGGTCAGCACCTGCTCAACCGACTGACTCTGATGATCAGCACGCTCACCGGTCTTCCCGGCACTGTCCAGCAAGCCACTGACGCCATGGCTCATCTCACGGACATGATCCTGCGCTTCGGCGATCATGGTCTGCAGAAACTCCAGCAGGCGGTTGACCTGTCTGGCCAGCCGGGAGATCTCGTTATCGCCATCCGCAGGTAAGCGCTGTGTCAGATCACCACCACCATCAGCCAGAGCCGCCATCATCTCTTCCAGTCTGGTTAATGGACGGGTAATCAGGCGCGGGATAAATACCGTCGCGGCCAGAGCAATCACAACGGTCAGTAAAAGAATAACTGCAGCGGTAGAAAGCTCCTCCTCTGTGACCTGAATAATCTCCTGAGAGAGTATCTGAGACGTCTTATCGACACTTTCACCCAGCTGATCATACTGATCCCTGAGGGAAGAAAAGGCGGCACCTTCTGATCCGGCCATCAGCAACAGAGCCGCCTGATTGTTACCGGCATCAGCGACCGACATCACCTTTGCCGCTTCCTGCTGCCAGCGCGTCAGAGCGCGGCGGAATTCATCTTCGGATTTCAGTGCCACACCGGCGTTACCCGCTAACTCACGAGCCTTCAGCATACGGTCAATCGCCTGCTGAACATTCTCATCAAAGTCACTCTTTGCCCCGTCAACAGCAGCATTCTGACGTCTCTGCGTCACATAATCCCTTAACGCCACCGCTGCCTGATACAGATCCCTGTCAGCATTCAGCACGGCACTGGTTGCAGGTGTCAGCATGGTCGCCATCCGCTCCGATCGCTCACTGACATGCGTCACCCCACGGGTTCCCATATAACCTTCAATCAGAACAAGTACCAGAAGCACCAGAATTGGCAGGGCGACCTGCCACCTTAAACTTAGCTTGCTATACGAAGTCATTGCCCACACCTCATCGTGTATCGCCAATCTTTTCAGATACAGCCTGTCCCGACCGTTTTCTGTTACTGAGACAAAAAGCCTTCTGTTGTATCTCAAGCATAGGAACAAAATTCTGACATTATCAAAATGAATTGCCCTAAAACGAAAAAACCCTCTTCAAAGAAGAGGGTTTTTATTCAGACTCAGCGAACGCTGTCGAAATCAGTCTACCGTAGTGGCATCTTCTTCAACATGAATCGCTTCTTCATCCTTCACAGCATTCTTAGTGCGGTGCTCAATCAGGAAGTAAAGTACCAGACCAACACCCAGACCCCAGGCTGCACCATGGACAGACAGAACAACGCCCATAATACCGGCAACACCCATTGAGGTTGCGCTTTCGATCTGCTCTACCGCTACCGCGATACACAGATAACCGGTGATCAGCAGTGTGATAGACAGTGCAATCGGCAGTACCGGCTTGAACAGCGTAATCAACGGCAGAACAAACAGCGCGATAAAGCCTACAATCCAGAAGATACCAGCACCGGAATAGATAGTATCCATTGCGCCACGGCCATAACGATAACGCTCAGCAATCGTTGCCATCGCACCGGTGAACAGCGGACCCGCCAGACCCGGGTAAGGTGCAAAGAAAGAGTGCATCAGGTTACGGATACCGGTTACCAGGTGAACACGGTCAACATCTACTTCGATCTTCTCATCAGGACGCAGATGGTCAACACGGCTCAGCAGACTCTGACCCACGATGATGTCACCAAACGCGATGATGTAAGCGATGATCGCCGTAGGAATCGCCGCCAGGAACAGATCCGCACTTGGCATACCGATGGTGAACGGCAGGTAATCCCAGATACCTACAAAGTCAGGAGAGGAGATACCCATCTCAACTTCAGGCAGCTTGTATTCTCCAACACCCCAGCCGATTGCCATTGCGATCAGCATACCCGGAACCATGCCGTAACCTGCGATGGTTTTAGCCCAGCGATGCTTCTCAACCCAGCCACGGAAAGACAGAGAGAAGAGTACATAAGCGGTAATCAGACCACCAATACCCAGAGAGATAGGGGTATTAAATGCACGGCCACCGGCACTGATCTCACCGCTGATCGCTGCAATACCTGCACCCAGCAGAATACCTGCCTTGATGGAATCAGGAATCGAGTTAACCAGCTTGGAACCCAGTCGGGTCACGCCCATGAAGAGGAAGACAGCCGTCACAACCAGCTGCAGTGCAACCAGTGCTTTAATCGCATCCGGACCCGGCTCAAAGTCACCAATAAAGAGCAACACCACCGGAATCGCGGGGGTAATCCAGCCAGGTACAAAAGGAACACCCAGCAGGTTAGGCAGCATAAAGCCGATACCACAGATCACAACGTAGGCCAGGGCCACATCATAAGGCAGGCCAAGATATTTCTGCAGCAGAGGGATCATCGCCATGCCGACAACAAACATCACCATACCCTGAACGGTCTCAGCCATTTCCCAGCGGTAATGGATGAAAGGCAGACGAATTTTAAACGGGCCCGCAGGCCAGTACGGATGCTCTTCTCCGTGATTACGTTTTAATAGCACAGTTACACCTGTTAATTATCAATTTATTTTTTTGGTTGATTTACCCATGCCAACGCTGATTTGTGGTTATCGTTGTTCAGGTTCATCAGGCATGTGCTGTGCTTTTTACTCGCTTTTCGCAAGCGCAGCATATTAGACCTTCGTCAGAGGGTTAAATGACTTTAAAGTCACATTTCAGCAATAAAAATCAATGACTTAAGAGTCACAAACCAACCTACCAACCGGAAGACCAGAGCAGGCGCAGCCCCCGTCACTTTCAATCAATCGTTTGATCTTTTATAAATCAAAACTCAATAAGCGCACACTCATACGACTAAAAGATGAGCCGCCTGTTTCTTGTTTTTCAGATCTGTCCTTTCTTTTGACGCTGGTGTTATGCTTGTGTCACAGAGCGCTATTAACATCTTATGAAACAGCATGTTAGCGACTCTGATGCCATACTAAACAAGAAAACCGACCAATGAGGCTTCTATGCAAACCTTTAGCCAGCGTGCAGACCAACTCGCCGAAGTACTGAAACAGATGGAGATAGAAGCGGATGAGTCACAGTTATTTGCACTGGGTTACATCATTCCACAGCTGACACTGGTTGCTGAATATGTAGAGCCACAAGGCGATTTCGATACCTGTTTTACCCGCTGGTTGCAGCAGGTATTCGCCGATGACGGTATGAACAATGAAGACCAGCAGGAAATTTTGCAGCTCTGGCAAGAAGCTCAGCTCAAAGCACAATAGTCCGCACGATATTCTGCAGACCGGCCGATCAACATCAGATCCGGATAAAGGGTATTCATAGACCACCCTTATTCGTATCCAATGCAGAACAGCCATATAAACAGCAACAGTTTTCGGACAGATTGCATTTGCGGACGGATTGTTAGCAAACAGCCCGAAAAAAGGGCAAATACAAAGCGAGCCAGGTCTTTGCTGCAGGGATGGGAGATAACACAATGACATCACATAAAAACTCGCAAGGCATCGATACACGCATTTCGCCGGAAGGCAGTCTGGAAGTTTTGTCTCAGACAGAAGTAAACCGCTTGAAATGTACCTCTGAAAACGGCCAGTACGATCTGCTTCGCGGCTGCGCTCTGGCGGTGCTGAACTGCGGCAGCCATACCGATGACAGCAAGGCGATACTGGAACAGAACAAGGCGTTTGATATTGAGGTGCTGCAGCAGGATCGCGGCATTAAAATTCATCTGTCACAGGCACCGGAATCGGCATTTGTTGACGGTGAAATGATTCGCGGTATTCGCGAGCACCTCTCCTCGGTGCTGAGGGATATTGTTTATGTCAGCAGTGAAGTGCAGCACAACAGCCGCTTCGACCTGAACGATTCCGAAGGCATCACCAACGCGATCTTCCATATTCTGCGTAACGCCGACACCCTGAAAGCCAATCACACACCGGATATGGTGGTGTGCTGGGGCGGCCACTCCATCAGCCGTGAAGAATATCGCTATACCAAAGATGTCGGTCATGAGCTGGGGCTAAGAGGCCTGAACGTCTGTACCGGCTGCGGCCCCGGCGCGATGAAAGGTCCAATGAAAGGGGCTAATCTTGCCCACGCGAAACAGCGAATTCAGGATGGCCGTTATCTGGGCATCTCGGAACCGGGCATCATTGCGGCTGAGTCCCCGAACCCGATCGTCAACGAACTGGTGATCATGCCGGATATCGAAAAGCGCCTTGAAGCCTTTGTTCGTGTCGGCCATGCCATCATCGTCTTCCCCGGTGGCGCAGGCACGGCTGAAGAGATTCTCTATCTGCTGGGCGTCCTGCTGAATCCGCAAAATGACGACATTCCCTTCCCGGTCATCTTTACCGGCCCGGAAAGCAGTCGTGACTACTGGCAACAGATCAATCAGTTTATCGGACTGACCCTTGGCTATCAGGCGCAGCAGCGCTATAAAATTATTATTGATGATCCGGTGCGTGTTGCCCGGGAGATCTCCCATGGTATTTCTGAAGTGGAGAAGTCACGCCGGATCAGCAGTGATGCCTTCTATTTCAACTGGCGTCTGAAGATCAGCCCGGAATTTCAGCAGCCTTTTGAACCTACCCATGAAAACATGGCTCAGCTGAATATTCGTCTGGATCAGCCGCCGCATCTTCTGGCGGCTAATCTGCGTCGTGCCTTCTCCGGTATTGTCGCCGGTAACGTCAAAGCCCAGGGTATTACGGCTATCGAACAGTTTGGCCCCTTCCAGATCAATGGAGATGAGGAAATCATGTCTCCCCTTGACGCACTGTTACAATCTTTTGTGCAACAACAACGCATGAAACTACCGGGAACAGAGTATAATCCTTGTTATGTAATAGCTAAGGATTGCGAATAGAGCGCACGTAGATTCTGCTTGTTGCGATAAGGATGACGGATAAGGAACAAGATACAGCCCTTAAGCTGCTGTATTGATGTCTGAGGTTTTCAATGCAAAACATGAGAAAGCTGAAGGAAGATGCCCTTCGGCGAAAGCACGAGTTCGAAGAAAAGAAGCGCAATGACGAACTCCAGAAAGAGAGAAAAATGGGCGGTGGTCGTCCCCGCCCCCGGCCAGATAAACGCCGTGCAGGACAGGCCCGCAGTCAGGGTTCCTCATCGCAACGCAGAAATGTTCCGGCCAGACAGCCGGTCATGCGTAAAAAGCCTAAAAAGACACCGGCACGTTGGGTGATCGATACCCTGCTTGTCATAGGAACGCTTATCGCTCTGGTGATGCTGTTTAACCCTTATTAAAGGGGCAGGCAATAAGTCTGAAAAAGAGCTGGCATTTTCGGTCTGATATCCGCCAAATAAAAAATGCCGTTATATCCCAAAAGCCGGGACAGAAAGTCATCTGTTCCGGCTTTTTCACATCCGTAAAACCGCGCTGTAAGCCCGATGAATAAAAGCACGCCCGTATAATACCAACAAAATACATCTTAACTTGCTTTCCTCATCCAGTTAGCTAGTATCAGAGTGAACCTTGGATTCCTGCCACGGAGATATCCAATTGCTGGCTTACCTGATTATTGCCTCCCTCATCGGTGCTCTTGCTGGTGCTCTGATTCAGTCAAAACGCACCGGTATTTCTGCGTCTTCACCGGACAAGACTGAAAATCTGCCTGAAACTCCCTCTGAGCCGGATCTGCCTGAAGAACAACAGGATCTGCAGGCCATTATCGATACCACCGTCGACGGTATTATCACCACAGACAGCAGCGGTAATATCACCCTGTTTAACCCCGCCGCCGAAAAGATGTTTGGTTATTCTCAGGATGAAGTTCTGGGACACCCCATCTCCATGCTGATGCCTGAGCCATTTCGCAGCCACCACATGTATTACATGGCCTCCTATCTTGAACGCAATCAGGCAAGAGCCGATGAAGCAGACAGCATCTCCCGCACTCAGGCGGTCAAAGACTCAGACTCTATCGGCTTAGGCCGTGAGCTGGCGGGCCTGCGAAAGAACGGAGAACAGTTCCCCATCTATCTGGCCGTTAATCAGGTTAACAGTCAGGGCAAGCTCTTCTTCACAGCCATCACCCGGGATATCAGCCAGCAGAAGGCCGCAGAAGAACAGCTGCAACAGATGACCGATTATTTCCGTGCGGTACTGGATAATGCCTCCGAGCTGATGGCTATTCTCGATCCCGATGGCCACATTCTGGTCGCCAATAAATCAGCAACCGATTTTATCGGCTGTGATATGGATGCGGTCAAAGGTCAGCTGTTCTGGGAGGCTCCCTGGTGGCAACACGATCCATCGCAACAAAATATCGTTCGTCAGGCGATTGAAAAAGGCGCTCAGGGTATCCAGTCTCACTTTGAAGTCATCAATATGAACCTCAATGATGAGATGACCTGTATCGACTTTACCCTGACACCGATCACCAACGATCAGGGTGACGTGATTCTACTGCTGCCGGAAGGGGTTGATATCACACCGATCAAGCTGGCGGATCAGAAACTGGCGGATACTCTGGCAGACCAGCGGGTGATACTTAACAGCCAGCCCAGTGGCCTGTTAAAACTCAGCGCCAACAATACGCTGGAGTTTGCTAATAAGCCCTTTATGGAAGCCTATGACCTGCCGGAGTATCTCTGTAAGCCCGGCACCCCGATGAGTAAGCTTTATGCCTATATGGCAGAGCGCGGCGATCTGGGTGAAGGCGATAAAGAGACATTGGTTCAGAACGCACTGGAAAACCTTAGGATTCATAGCTCAGGTAAGTTCCAGCGCTTTCTCGCATCCGGCAAAGTGATCGATATCTACTGCACCGACACCAACAATGATGGCCGTATCCTGACGCTGGTGGATATTACTGAACAGACAGAATCCCAGAACCGGCTCAAACGCATGATGGAGTTCAGCCCTGTCGGAGCGGCCATCATGAGTTACGACGGCAGCATTATTTATTGCAACGATCCCATGGTCAAAATGCTGCGCTTCGATAAAGAGCAGTTATTGCAGATGAAGGCTCATCAGATTTTCAGAGATCAGGAAGATCACCAGAACCTGATTACCCAACTGAAAATCGAAGAACGGATTCAGGATTTTGAAGGCCGCCTGATGACCGCAGACGGTGAAATTCGCTGGGGACTGATCTCGGTTTACCGCACTCTTTTTGATGGTCAGCCCGCCTACTTCACCTGGCTGTATGACATCACCCAGCGTAAAGAAGCCGAACAGGCACTGCAGGAAGCGAAAGAAGCCGCCGATAACGCCAATCAGATGAAGAGTGATTTTCTGGCCAATATGAGCCACGAGATCCGCACGCCGATGAACGCCATTATCGGCCTCAGTCAGCTGGCGAAGGAGCACGATCCTGAATCCTCGCAGGCGTCCTATCTGACAACCATTCATCAGTCTGCCAATAACCTTCTGGGCATTATTAATGACATTCTCGACTTCTCTAAAATCGAGGCCGGAAAGTTCTCCATTGAGAAGACCCCGTTTGATCTGGATGAAGTCATCGAGCATCTGGCCCGTATTGTCAGTCTGAAAGCGGAAGAAAAGGGCATCGAGCTGCTGTTCTCCTTCCCTAATAATATCCCCCGCCTTCTGATCGGTGATCCCCTGAGACTGGGGCAGATTCTGATCAATCTCTGCAACAACGCCATCAAGTTTACCGACTTTGGTGAAGTGATGGTCAGTGCCGAAGGTGTCGAACTCGGTCAGGGCAGAGTACGGCTTGATATCGAGGTCAGCGATACCGGCATCGGTATGACCCAGGAACAGATCGACGGCCTGTTCCGCCCCTTCACTCAGGCTGATGCCTCCACAACGCGTCGCTTCGGTGGTACAGGTCTGGGGCTCGCCATCAGTAAACATCTGGCGGAAGCGATGGGCGGTGAGATGAAGGTCACCAGTCGTCCGGAAGAAGGCAGCTGCTTCAGTTTCTCCATCACCTGTGATCTGCAGCCGGATGCCGAACAAAAACCGACGCATCTGAAAGAGATCCCCTCACTTAACGTACTGATCGCCGATGACAACCTGCATGCCCGAGAGATCATGCTGAAAATGATCGAAAGCTTTGGCTATACCGGTGATCTGGCGACGGACGGACAGGAAGCACTGGATATGTTGTCAGCGGCACTGGCTGCGGGAAAACCCTACGATCTGGCCTGCATTGACTGGCAGATGCCGGAACTGGATGGCGTCGAAACGCTTTCGCAGTACCATCAGCAACCCGGCGCCAGCCGTACGAAAAGCATCATTATCAGCGCCTATGGCCGTCAGTCCTTTGACTGGCTGCAGCAGCAGTCCGGTATTGATGAACTCATCACCAAGCCGACCAATCCCTCCACACTGCTGGATACCATCGCAAATCTGTTTGGCTATCAGCCGCTGGGCAAAAAAGAGCACAAACACCAGCATGAGGATCTGGAAGTCGATCTGGCCCGTATCTATGGTTCCGAGGTTCTCGTTGCAGAAGATAACCTGATCAACCAACAGGTTGCCCGGGAGTTACTGGAACAGCGGGGAATGAAGGTGACACTAGCCAATAATGGCTGGGAGGCCGTAGAGATCTTACGCACCACCACCTTTGATGCCCTGTTATGCGATATTCAGATGCCGGTTATGGATGGTTACGAAGCCACTCGCGTGATACGCGAAGAGCTGAAACTGACCGAATTACCGATTATCGCCATGACCGCTAATGCGATGTCCGGTGACAAAGAACGGTGCTATCAGGCGGGTATGAATGACCATATCAGCAAACCGGTCGATCCCGATATTCTTTCCGCGGCACTGGTTCAATGGATTCCTGCAAAAACGACTGACGAGTCTGAACCGGATATGCAGCCAACAGAACTTATGACAGCAACAACCCAGAATGTGCTTTCAGAACTGTCCGATGATCAGCAATGGCTGCAGGATATTCCCGGCTGCAGGCTGGAGCAGGCGCTCAGAAAAATGGGAGACATGCCCGAGCTGATGATCGATCTGCTGAACGACTTCCAGAAAAACTATCAGGATATTCTGCCGACACTGGAATATCTGGTCAGTGAAGCACAATGTTCTGAACAGGGCTTCAGCGAAGACACGCTGCGCACGCTGCATACCATCAAAGGCCTGATGGGCACTTTTGCCTTTGAACAGGCTGAACAGGCGGCGATAGCGCTGGAAGCAGCCGCGAAAGATAATAATATGGATCAGGCCTACGCCAGTTTGTATGAACTGACTCAGTCTCTGAGCCCGGTACAGCAGTATCTGAGCGAGCACCTTTCAGAGCAGGAAGCCGATTCCTAAAGCTTCATCAGTGCTGTCTGTAACTGTTTCAGTTCTCCGTCACCGGCCACAAGTCCCAGTCTGATGCGACCGGTTTCGGGGAAGATGCGAATCCAGATCCCTTCTGCTGCCAGAGCTTCCTGCAACTGACGAACCCTATCATCTCCCGCTTCAGGCACAACCGCACTGATAAACAGAGGGGTCTGCCCCCAATCCTTATAATCCGGCAAAGCCTGCTGCATTAACGCCGACAGTCGCTGCTGTTGATACGTTAACTGATTCCTCGTTGCCTGCTGCCAGCTTTGATCAACCAACATTTTCTCCGTTATCCAGGCGGTAACGCCGCTGATCGGCCAAGGGCCGGTGGCAACTTTGATCTGATCAATCACGCCGGAACCTGCCAACACAAAACCACTGCGGATACCCGCCAGACCGAAAAACTTACCGACAGAACGCAAAACGATTAACGAATCACAGGCAGCATCAGACACACTGAGTTCTTGCTGCTCATCGGTAGTGAAAGCATCAATAAAGGCTTCATCCACCACCAGCCAACCGCTTTTTGTCTGTAACGCATGATGGCAGACTAAAAGGGTATTCCGGTCAAACAGCTGGCCGGTGGGATTGTTCGGATTGATCACCACCAGCACATCACACTGATCGGCAATGCCGATCAGTGCTTCCGGTGAATCCGCCCGATAGCGATACACAGAAAACCCGTTTTTCTGCCAGCACCAGGCATGTTCCTGATACCCCTCATCCGGCACCGCCACCCGTTTTGCCGCACGGTTACCCCCCTCACCAGCATACAGCCCCGGCAGCAGCTCGATCCCCTGCTGGGAACCGTTTATCGGCCAGAGGTTCTGCTGCCGATAATAGCTGGCGGCAGCCGTCAAAAGAGGCTCATAGCCATCCGGCAACTGCTGAAAACAGCTCGGGGGAATATCTGGTACGGGATAGGGCTGCGGGTTAAGTGCCGCCGACAGATCCAGCCAATGATCCACCTGCGGATAACGCCGTTTCGCGCGCAGCAGATCACCGCCGTGTTGTGGTGTAGCCATCGGTGGCAAGGGTGCCAGCCATGGGTTCTCAGCAGAAGGTATCGTTAGCCGATAACTCACAGAATCCCTCCCTGACCCGAGCAGAGATAGACCACCCAAACACTGACACTTCCCAACAGGAGCCAGCTGAACAGTACCCGCTGAACCAGCCTTCTTGCAGCCCGAAGATCCCCGGCCTGCGGCTCTTTACCGGCTCCCAGCAACGGACGCTCTTTCCACTGACCGTGATAGGTATCCCCGCCACCCAGCTGTACCCCAAGAGCCCCGGCCCCGGCAGCCATCACAGGCCCGGCGTTGGGACTTTCCCACTGATGACTCTGCTTGCGCCAGCAGCGCAGTGCTGTCTTCATCCCCTGAAAACCATGGGGGCTGTTCAGGGCGTACAACAAAGCCGAGATCCGGGCTGGCAGCAGGTTCAGCAGATCATCAAAACGGGCAGCTGCCCAACCAAAACTCAGCAGACGCTCGGTTTTATAGCCCCACATCGCATCCAGAGTATTTACCAGACGATACAGCAGCACTCCGGGGGCACCGGCCAGCAGGAACCAGAACACCGCCGCAAAGGCGCTGTCACTGCCATTCTCAAGGCCGGATTCTATCGCCGCACGGGTAACCCGCATCTGATCCATGTCGGAGGTATCCCGGCTGACAATCCAGCCGACATAAAAACGGGCTTTAGGAAGATCACCCTCCAACAGCGGCTGCTCGATCTGAGCCAGATGCTGATCCAGACTTTTCGCACCCAGCGCAAAATAAAGCACGCCTCCCTGTAGCAGCAGATGTAATAGCAGTAAGTACCCGCTACCACTTTCAGCTTCGGGCAGAAGCAGCATCAGTCCAAGAGTAAATGGCAGAACAGCGATGATCAGAGCGATCAGCCCCAGCAGGCGCTTGCGGGCAACCGGTAATTGGGCACTCCCCGTCTGACGATCCGCATTAAGGGCTTTTTCCAGCCAGCCCACCAAACAGCCATAGCCCACCAAGGGATGCCAGAAAGGGACTTCACCAAAACGCCGGTCCAGCCACCAACCCAGCCATAGGGCGAAAAAAATAATCTCCGGGGCGTAAAGCGCCATGTCAGCTCCTGCGGTTTGAACCCGTGCTTTATCAAAGTGAAACAGAGATCCGGATTAAACGCTTATCCGGTTGAACGGCTGAGTCTGAGTGACCACCCACCGATAAAAAATGCGCTATCATAGCGACTTTTTTAAGCCTCGTCTTTTGCCCCTGTCCGGAGTTCGCTGTCCATGTCTGCCACACCTATCGCACCTCAGGCTGCATCCGCCTGTAAAACCCTGATGATTCAGGGCACCACCTCCGATGCAGGTAAAAGTGCCATGGTTACCGGTTTATGCCGCCTGCTGGCACGCAAAGGAGTAAAAGTCGCTCCCTTCAAACCGCAAAATATGGCATTGAACAGCGCGGTTACAGTGGACGGTGGCGAGATCGGCCGGGCGCAGGCGGCACAGGCACAGGCCTGTTTTCTGGAACCCCATACGGATATGAATCCGGTCCTGCTGAAACCCAATTCAGATACCGGCGCTCAGGTGATTATTCAGGGCAAGGCAATCACCAATATGGATGCCCGTATCTATCACGACTACAAAACCGAAGCGATGAAAGCGGTTCTGGACAGCTATCAGCGTCTGCAGCAGCAATATGATGTGATTCTGGTGGAAGGTGCGGGCAGCCCGGCTGAGATCAACCTCCGTGACCGCGATATCGCCAATATGGGCTTTGCCGAAGCGGTGGACTGCCCGGTTGCGATTGTGGCGGATATTGATAAGGGCGGAGTATTTGCCCATCTGGTCGGCACACTGGATCTGCTGTCCGAATCTGAGCAGCAACGCACCATCGGCTTTATGATCAACCGTTTTCGCGGTGACATTGGTCTGCTGAAACCGGGTAATAACTGGCTGGAAGAGCGTACACAAAAGCCGGTACTGGGAGTCATTCCTTATCTGCATGGCCTTTGTCTGGAGGCGGAAGATGGCATCAATGGCGCATCCGACCAGAGTGACCATGAGCACCGGATCAGGGTCGTCGTGCCGGTACTGCCCCGGATCAGCAATCACACCGACTTTGACCCGTTGCGCAATCATCCTCAGGTGGATTTCCACTTTGTTGCCCCGGAGGAAACACCACCGCCAGCAGATCTGGTGATTCTGCCCGGCAGTAAAAGTGTTCAGGCGGATCTGAACTGGCTGAAACAGCAGGGCTGGGAAAGCTATCTGAATAAGCATCTGCGCTACAGCGGTAAACTGCTGGGCATTTGTGGTGGCTGGCAGATGCTGGGGCAGTGGCTGCATGATCCGCAAGGGATTGAAGGTGCGGCGGGTAGCCTGCCGGGGCTGGGCTTTCTGGCCACTGAAACCACCCTGGCGGCGGAAAAGCAGCTAAAAAATGTTCAGGGGGTTTTAACCCGCGGACTTTATCCGGCAGAGGCGGCCGATATTCCGGTATCAGGTTATGAGATCCATGCCGGAGTCACCACAGGTGAAGCACTCGCCCGCCCTCTGGTGCAATTTGCCGATGGATCCGGCGATGGCGCTGTTTCTGACGATGGCCAGATCGCAGGCAGCTACCTGCACGGACTGTTTGATCAGCCCGAGGCTTGCCTCGCTATTCTGCAATGGGCCGGACTTGAACAGGCCGAAATTTTTGATATCCGGGCACTGCATGAAACGGCGATTGAACGTATCGCCGATGCACTGGAGGCCAGTCTGGATCTGGAACAGCTGTCAGCACTGACAGGTATCCCCTTTAATCAGACCGGCCGGACAACCGGGGCATCGTGAGATAACTGACTGTAACCAACGGCGCAGTTACGGCCGTTGGCTTTGGCGCGGTTAAGTGCCGACTCCGCCGCGTCCATCATCGACTGAATATCCGCCTCAGCCACCAGACAGGAGTAGACTCCAAAACTGGCGGTGATATGAAACTCCCGGCCGTTATCCGCCAGCTCATCTTCCATCACGGAACGCTGGGAGATTCTCAGTTTCAGCCATTCCGCCTCATGCAAAGCGGTGGCCTCATCCATATCCGGCACCAGCAGCGCAAAAGACTCACCTTCCAGCCGTCCGCATAAGCGATTTTTTTCCGCCCACTTGTTCAGCAGGGAGGCGATATCCTTCATCGCCTGATCCGCCGCCTGTGGCCCGAACATCGCACCGATCTGCTTATAGCGATCCATATCCAGCAGAATCAGACTGACGGTGTCCATTGAGCTACCGGCACCGGCCAACATCTGGCGACACTCGGCCAAAAAGCTGTTCTGACGCAATAAACCGGTCAGGCCATCATGACGTTCAAGATAATGCAGTTCCGACCCCATCTCTTTCAGCTGCGCGACCTTATCATTAAGCGCCTGCGTACACTGCTCAACCTGTTCTTCCAGCTTCTGCTGTTCCGCCAGCACCTGCTGATTAATCCCTTCCAGATAAGCATGTTGCCGCGCCCGCTGAACCGCCAACAGGAAAATCTGCCCGACAATAAAGCAGACAAACCCGATCGGCAGCCAATTCGTACCGGGAATAAGCGTCTGATAGAGCATCACATCATGAATAGCTGAAACCAGAACAATCAGAAACGAGATAATCAGAGCATTCAGCTGGCGACGGAGACGCGCCACATCCGGCCCTGCGCCCTGAACATGCACGCTTTCATCACGATCTGTCCCCGCTGCGCTTTGAGCGACAAGCCCCCGCTGCAGAAACTGCTCACCCAAACGCACCAGCTGATGACGAAAACGCAGCAGAAACGCAAAAGCAATCACCCCCAGCGCCACGTTCAGTAACATCTGAGGCGACTCAAGGGCAATCAGGGCTGGCTCAGGAATCAACATCACAGCAGGCACCACGATCAGCAGCTGTAGCCGCACCAGAATCAGATACCAGGGAGGAAACATCTGTTTGTATCCGCTGGATAACCAGATAATCAGTCCCGGCAGAAAAAGATGCTGACTGGCGACGTTGAACCGGAAAATATTCGCCCAGTCCGGCTCCGCCACAAACCAGGAGACAACGGTATAGCCTTCGGTAATGGTATAAACCAGTGTTGCGAAACTGAACAGCGCCAGCCCCCAAAGTCCCTTCTCATAACGACGGCGGGCCTTCTGCTGAAGCAGCAGCAATATCGCCCCAATACC
Source organism: Oceanospirillum sp. (assembly GCA_048264105.1). GTDB lineage: Bacteria > Pseudomonadota > Gammaproteobacteria > Pseudomonadales > Halomonadaceae > Oceanospirillum. Next base: position 685,144 of record JBLXDJ010000002.1, on the reverse strand, counting down.
GGCGATGGCAGCACTTAAGGCCTGAATCAGTTCGCCCTGAGCAAATGCCGCCCGCATTGAGGATGCATCACCCAGCACCAGAGGATGCACTGCGCCATCGGCATCCGCCAGATTGGCCACCTGCAGAATCAGGACACCCCGCCCGCCTTCACTTTGAATCGTCGCGATACGGTGGCCGGAGTAGGGTCGAAAATGCTTCAGATCGTCACTGACGACACCCCCTTCCGCCAAGAGCTGATCGTTCCAGATCAGACGAAATGCCGTCGGGATTTCGGTAATCCGAATCGCCAGCGGCTGAGCCGGCAGATTGCGCAACTCAAGCACATAAGTCGCTACACAGTGACGATTGACCGAGCTGCTGTCCGCTCTTCCCGCTTGGGAGGACTGATTTTGCGCCCCGGGTTCACTCTGCTGGGATGCATGGATTCGTGCCCGCTCCATAACCGGAATATCACAGTCCAGCGGTGTTACCGGAAATGGTTGGCTGGGGGGGATCGGCAGCAGAGAAAGCTCCTCTAAGGTCAGCAACTGCTGAGGATATACCAGCCAGTCACCGACCAGCTCAACAGAGGCATGCAGATCCAGCCGCCAGCTTTTGAGATCCAGTACCCCTTGCCGGGCCACCAAAGGTTTATCCGATGCCTGAACAATGCCGAATAAACTAAGGCAGATCAGTGACAGTGCGATGCAAAAACGCAAGCCCCTCATACACGCCCCCTTACCATGCTGGTGCCAGCTGTTACCTTGGGCGTACGACTTAACGGGCTGTTACTGCGCTGCAGGTGCCGGCTGTGGTGAACGGCATCAGCAGCCTTGGCTAACAAGGTATTCAGCTGATCCTGACTGATGCCATCACCGGCGGAAGCTGTCGCAACACCCGTCGAGAGAGAAAAGCGACAGACAGAATCGCTTCCCACCGGTAACTCTATCCGGGAAACCATTTTCCGGATATGACGGGCCAGTTCTTCAGCCTCCTCTTTGGAGCTTCGGCCTAACCAGAGAATAAACTCATCACCACCATAACGGGCAGGAATACGGTCAAACTGTCCCGAACAAAACTTTGTCAGTACGTTGGCGGTCTGACGTAATATCTCTTCGGCAAACTCACGGCCATGCTGATCCACAATCAGTTTGTAGTGGTCGATATCAACAATCACCAGAGAAAAATCAAACGGACTCATGCGCTCAAGGCGGCGCTCAATCAACTCGAGGAAGTGATGCCGGTTCAGCAAGCCTGTCAGTCCGTCATGGCGCAGCAGCCGCTGGGTCTCTGCCTTGCGCTGCTCAACTTCTTCATCTTTAAGCTTCAGCTCATCAGAGCGCCAGCGTAACCGGCTTTTAAGCTCCTGGGTGGCATTCTGCAGGGTATTATTCTGATCCAGAATCCGGAGCTGTTCCTGCGTCCGGTAAAAGGTCAGAAACCCGATCTGGGAAACCAGAAACACCAGCACACCGACACTGAGCAGCTCACGTCCGGGCAGCCAGTTCAGGAAAAGAAACAGATCGTGCAGAATCCCGCCAACCAGAGCCAGAGCACCGAAGGCCAGCATACGAACCCCTGAGCGGTTCAGAATAACCAGTTTAAGCATCGCCCAACTGCACAATGCGATGCCGATACACATAAAGCTCAGCACCGGATACAACATACCGGTAAACAGGGAGCTGGGGGTCAGGGTGACAAACGCCGTTAATGCAACCGCAGCCCATGAGATCCAGCGAATCGGCTGGCAATCAATATCATCACGAAACAGGGCGGCCAGCCAGTTCAGAAACAGAGGGATCGCGGCGACAAAACCGATATATTCCATACGAACGGCAAGCTGCCAGGGAAAGCCGGGAATCAGGGTCGCAAAACCACCCAAACCGGAGGTGCCGATATAACCGGCCAATACCAGTGAAAACAGAGAGATCCAGAGCAGTTCACCATGCTCCGGCACCAGATAGTATTCCAGCAGAATCAGAAACCCCGCAATCAGCGCCAGACTGATCACTACGCACTCCACCAGAATATTAAACCGGTAGTCACTCACCCAATGAGCCTGTGTTGCCAGTACCGGAACATTATGAATACCGCCCCGACTGTGGCCAAAGTTACTGACCTGCAGGGTCAGGCGGGCGTTTTCGGGCAAGGTACCCAGTGACACAATGCGATCACCAAAATAGGCTTCATGCTGATCAATACTGTCACTGGCAAAACCACCGGAGGCGATCTCCCGCTCATTCAGATAGAGCCGGAAGCTGTTTTTTATCTCAGGAATTTTCAGCCCTAAAGCCACATTCTGCGGAATGCGTTTCAGCATCAGGGTGTAAGTCATGATGTGGCGTCTGGGCTTAGGGGGTTGCCAGATATCAGGGAAGCGCACCGGCACAGAGCTGGCAAGATTGCGCTCAACGGCGTCCGGGGTCAGCAGTTGATCAGGAAAGCCCAGCCATTCGGCATTCAGAGGCAAGGGTTCACTGGTATCCGGATACCAGAAGGCAAGACGCATCTCTCCCTGCCGACCACCTATCTTAAGGTCATCAGCCGGAGTAAAGTCAAAACGAAGCAGAACAAAGGCCGCTGCCAGTAACAGCAGGAGAAAGATAATAAAACTGTTTAATAAGCCGCGATCCATACGAAAATGTTGCATGCCTGCTCCTGAACTCCCTGTTCTGATCATCTGCTGCGGCGATAAAACAGATAAAATTAGCGCCAGCACGGAATCAGAAAAACCGGCGCTAGAATAGCCTTTTTAAAGCGCTTTAGTAAGACCGGAGCACGCTAAAGTCGCCAGAAAGCAAACAAGGCATCAGCCGCCTACTTCACAAGAAACCATACCGGACATATCGCCAGATTCTGATACAATTCAGGGCTATTTTACCTGACGATAGTCAATTATTAGTTCCATCTTCCGGAAACTGTGAATTATGCAAACACGAACGCTACGCTCTGATCTGATGCTACTGATCACGGCAGCCATCTGGGGAACCGCCTTTGTTGCTCAGCGGGTCGGCATGGATTATGTCGGTCCTTTCACCTTTACCGCAGCCCGATTTTTTCTGGGGGCGCTGTCACTGCTGCCGCTGCTGCTGATCCTGAAACCGACACCGGTAAAACCCGCTGCAGGTAAAGTCCGGCTGAACCTCTGGCAGGGCGGCCTGATCGCAGGTTCCTTCCTGTTTGCCGGTGCAACTTTGCAGCAGGTTGGCCTGCAGTACACCACCGCAGGCAATGCCGGATTCATCACCGGCCTTTATATTATTCTGGTTCCCGTTATCGCTCTGCTTTGGGGACAAAGAACCGGCCGCAATACCTGGGTTGGCGGCGTATTGGCGGTAGTGGGTCTTTACCTGCTGAGTATCTCCGATGACTTTACCCTCGCCTATGGCGACCTGCTGCAGCTGATCGGCGCTCTGTTCTGGGCCGGTCACGTACTGGTGATAGGCTGGCTGTCGCCACAGATGGATGCTTTGCGTCTGTCTATCGTGCAGTTCTTTACCTGTGGTCTGGTGAGTCTTGGCGTGGCCCTCTTTATTGAAGAGCCGACTTTCGCCAACATCGGCATGGCGTGGCAGCCGATCGCTTATGCGGGTCTGTTGTCGGTGGGTGTCGCTTATACCCTGCAGGTATTTGCTCAGAAAACCGCTCCGGCGTCCCACGCGGCAATTATTCTGAGCCTTGAAGCGGTATTTGCCGTCATCGGCGGTTACTTCCTGCTGGGCGAGCGTCTGGATACCCAGGGTATTATCGGTTGCGGGCTGATGCTGGCAGGTATGCTGATCTCACAGATTCCAAGCAGGGAAACCCCGAAAAAAGAACCTCAGGTTGAGATGCTGCATTAAGCCGGGAACAAGCGTTACCCACGATAATCAGACGCCCCAAAGGTTTCAGGCCTGTGGGGCGTTTTTATTGTCTGGCATTTTAACCCTCAGCAATTACTGGATTTTAGTACCTGAGGAATACCAGCTGTAACAAAGATGACCTCATCCGCGATCTCAGCGATTTTCTGATGCAGTCGACCGGATTCATCGACAAAGCGTCTGGCCAGCTTATTGGTGGGTACAACGCCCTGCCCGACTTCGTTACTCACCAGAATCAGATGCCCCTCAACGCCCTGACGAAGAAAATCAAGGAACGCCTGCTGACGTTCCGCCAGCGCCTGATCATCATCCAGCAGCAACAGGTTGGTCATCCAGAGGGTCAGGCAATCCAGCAGGACGCAGCCCTTCTGATCGCAGGCTTGAGCCTGAATCACAGGGATAATATCAAGGGGGGCTTCGGTGGTAGGCCATTCCGCAGGGCGACTGCTCTGATGATGCTGAACCCGATCCGCCATCTCATCATCCCACACCTGAGCCGTTGCCAGATAATGTACCGGTAAGCCGCTGGCTGCTGCTTTCTTTTCCGCCAGCGCACTCTTACCGGAGCGGGCGCCACCGAGAATAAAACTTATCACATCAATCTCACTTTAAAGCTACTTGCTACATTAACTAATCACGGTCCACGGGATGATCAGTTATCCTGTGACCTGAAGATGAACTTTGCGAATAGCTGTCTGTCCAGATGAGCATCATCTGTTATCAGACTGCTGTCAGTCCTAAAAGAGAAAGGATACACCTGTGAAAAATAAATTGATCGCTTTTGCCGGTTTACTATGGATGTCACTGGCTTTTCAGGTTCACGCCCAATCACCGGAGCAGCCTCATATTATCGTTCAGGCGGAAGGCGTTGAATACACACTGCCGGATCAGGTCACTCTGAGTATGACGCTGGAAAATGTCAGCCCGCACCTGAGCAAGGCCCGTGACAATGTCGAACGCCGCAGTGAGCAACTGCTACGCAGTATTCGCAAGTTTAATCTGGACGATAACGATATCGAAGCTGGCCAGGTGCGCATTCAGCCGGAATACCGCTGGGAAAATAACAAACGCGTCCAGATCGGCACCAAAGTCAGCCGTAGCATGCAATTCCATATCCGGGATCTGAGTATCTATCCTGACGTGCTGGATGAGGTGTTTTCTGCCAAGGTCGATTCTATGGCACAGGTTATCTTCTCACACAGTCAGGCCGAAGCCCTGCAGCAGCGTTCACTGGCGAAAGCGGTGAAAAATGCCAAAGAGAAGGCTGAGCTAATGGCGCGCCAACTGGGTCAGAGGGTTGGTAAGGCGTATATGATCGAAGAGTCCGGCGCAGGCCGTCCGATGCCGGTTGCCCGTAAAGAGGTGATGATGATGGCGGATGCCGGTCCACAGCCTCAGGGAGACTATCAGCCCGGTGAGGTCGCATTCCGCAGCCAGGTACGCATCGTTTTCTATCTGCGTTAATGGATAGATCGTCAAAAACTAAAAAAGGCGCTTCAATGAAGCGCCTTTTTCATATCCGGCTGAAGAATCAGATCTTAGCCAGACCGAGAGCCAGATCTGCTTTCAGATCTTCCAGTGTCTCAAGACCCACGGCGATACGGATCATGCCATCGGTGATACCGGACTCATCCCGTTCCTGCTGGCTGATACGGCCATGGGTGGTTGAAGCCGGATGAGTGATGGTGGTTTTCACATCACCCAGATTGGCAGTAATCGACATCATCTGAGTGTTATCGATAACAGTCCAGGCACCCTCTTTACCACCACGAACCACGATTGAAAGCACCGCACCAAAAGCGGACTGCTGTTTCTTCGCCAGCTCATGATCAGGATGTGAAGCAAGACCAGAGTAGTTCACCTTCTCAACCTGAGGTTGCTGCTCCAGCCATTCTGCCAGCGCCAGTGCATTTTCACTGTGGGCTTTCATGCGCAGGCTCAGGGTTTCCAGACCTTTCAGGAAAACCCAGGCGTTGAACGGGCTCAGGCTTGGACCACAGGTACGAACGAAACCGACCACCTGCTCCATATCTGCAGCATTACCCACCACAACACCACCGACACAACGTCCCTGACCATCCAGATATTTGGTCGCTGAGTGGATCACAATATCCGCACCCATTGCCAGCGGACGCTGCAGAGCCGGTGTACAGAAGCAGTTATCAACAATCAGCTTAGCGCCTTTGCTGTGTGCAATATCCGCAATTTTTGCGATATCGCCCAACTCGCAGGATGGGTTAGACGGTGTTTCCAGAAAGTACAGCTGGGTACGTTCCTGAGCGGCCTCGGCCCAACCGTCGTAATCCTGAAGATCAACGTAGCTGATGCTGACGCCGAACTTCTTCATATATTTTTCAAACAGATTGGTGGTCGAACCAAAGATATTCCGGGAAGCGACAATATGATCACCCGCTTCCAATAGCGCCATACAGGTACTCAGAATTGCAGCCATACCGGATGCCGTGCCAACGGCTTTCTCGCCACCTTCCAGCGCAGCAATACGTTGCTCGAACATACGCACGGTCGGGTTGGTGAAACGGGAATAAACATTACCCGGTTCTTCACCGGAAAAACGGGCAGCAGCCTCAGCGGCTGAACCGAAAACAAAGCTGGAGGTCGGGTAGATCGCTTCGCTGTGCTCACCCTCGGCGGAGCGGGTCTGACCGGCACGAACGCCTAAGGTTTCCAGCCCCCATTCATGGGCATTAATATCAAAATCGTTCATAGGATGCTCTTTATTGACTCTGCCAGTTATTCATTCTGGCAGTGATTAGCTCTGACGGCCGGACAGATCATAATCAGGGTATCATTCTGTCGGCAGCGTAAACCGGATTCCCCTGAGGGAGAGGTTAAAGCGGGGTAAGCCAGACGATACCCTTCAGCAGAAAGGGATCGCCTGACTAACAACACAGGACTTAGTCGTCCGTGCTGTCGTTGTGCATATCGATCACAACATCAACTTTCGGGTTTGAATCCTTCTTCGCATCGTCATTACGTTCCGCATCGATACGATCCAGATATGCCTGATCAATATCACCGGTTACATACTCACCGTTGAATACCGAGCAGTCGAAACCTTTGATCTCCGGGTTACCCTCTTTACCGCACTCGATCAGATCTTCCAGATCCTGATAGATCAGCCAGTCAGCACCAATCTTCTGACCCACTTCATCATCGGTACGGCCATGGGCGATCAGCTCTTCAGCTGATGGCATATCGATACCATAGACGTTCGGGAAGCGTACCGCAGGAGCCGCAGAAGCAAAGTAAACATTCTTAGCACCAGCATCACGGGCCATCTGAATGATCTGCTTACAGGTCGTACCACGAACGATGGAATCATCCACCAGCAGTACGTTGCGGCCTTCAAATTCCAGGTCAATTGCATTCAGCTTCTGGCGTACAGACTTCTTACGCTCGGTCTGACCCGGCATGATGAAGGTACGGCCGATATAGCGGTTTTTAATAAAACCTTCACGGAAGGTCACACCCAGATGGTGCGCCAATTCCAGAGCTGAGGTACGGCTGGTATCCGGAATCGGAATCACCACATCAATGCCATGATCCGGACGCTCACGCTGAATCTTCTCTGCCAGTTTCTGCCCCATGCGCATCCGGGACTTATGAATGTGGATACCATCCATAATGGAGTCAGGACGCGCCAGATACACATGTTCAAAGATGCATGGGCGTGGATCAGGCTTATCAGCGCACTGCTGAGTGAAAATATCACCCTGCTTGCTGATGTAGATCGCTTCACCCGGCGCGATATCGCGAACCAGTTCAAAGCCCAGAACATCCAGCGCAACGCTCTCAGAAGCAACCATATACTCGGTGCCCTGCTCAGTCTCACGCTTACCAAATACCGCAGGGCGAATGCCCATAGGATCACGGAATGCCACCAGACCCAGACCACTGATCATCGCAATGGCAGCATAACCACCGTTACAACGACGATGCACACGGCGAACGGCATCAAAAATATCTTCAGGCGTCAGCTGCAGTCCCTGTTTACCCAGTTCGTGAGCAAAGACGTTCAGCAACACTTCAGAATCAGAGGTGGTGTTGATGTGACGCAGATCGGTGTTGAATAACTCTTCAGCCAGATCTTTGGAGTTGGTCAGGTTGCCGTTATGGGCCAGAGCAATACCGTATGGCGAGTTTACATAGAAAGGCTGGGATTCCGCTTCACTGGATGAGCCAGCGGTTGGGTAACGCACATGACCAATACCAATATTGCCATGCAGACGTTGCATATGACGGGTACGAAATACATCGCGCACCAGGCCATTACTTTTACGCAGAAAAAACCGGCCATCCTGGCAAGTCATCATACCGGCAGCGTCCTGTCCACGGTGTTGTAGGACAGTTAGGGCATCATAAATGGCCTGATTTACACTGCTATTGGCAACAATGCCGACGATTCCGCACATCTAGTATCACCTCTTGGGGGTTTAAACTACTTCAAACAAAAAAATTAACTGATCTGACTATCAACCAGGCCTGCGGCCTGATCTCTTAAATCTTCTAACATGGGAATGAATTGTGACTCGCCCCACCAGGCTGATTCCGCCAGGGATGTCAGGCTGACAACAGCCGTCAGCACCACCAGAATGGCGACGCCACGAAGACCACCAAATACAAAACCCAGAATACGGTCAAAGCCGCCCAGCCCTGTTGCATTAACAAGGGTACGGGCAACCTTGGAAACCATGGAACCGAGCATCACAATCACAACAGCGGTCAGGGCAAAGCCCATACCGGTGCGAATCGTCTCACTATCCACATAAGGAGCCAGCATCTCACTGACCTGAGGACCAAACATTCGGGCGATCATAATCGCCGCAACCCAGGTACCCAGAGCGATCAGCTCTCTTACCATGCCCCGCATAAGGCCAAATACAGCGGAAAGCACCAGAATTGCAATAATAGCCCAATCTACCCAGACCATAACGACTCCTTACTTAATTTATCAGGCAGTTCATTTGCCCTGTTATTTGTAATTACGGCTTTAATCACTAATGGTGTAAGCCTTTCATTCTGACCTACTGACGGACATCCGCCATGGGGTCATAGCTCACCATCAGCGCTTTGATACCAAAGCCGGTTTTAAGCGACGCTTTCACCTGATCCGCTTTTTTAGGATCAGCAAAAGGTCCGGCATAAACGACAAAATAAGGCGCACGTTCCCGCACATAGGAACGGATCGACTTCGCCCGGATACGGTCACGCAATTTAATAGCGTTGACTTCTTCTTTAAAACTGGCCGCCTGCAATGTCCATGCAGCCAGTGTATGACGTTCGGTTAAACCGGACTGCCACTGATCACGGGGAGGCGCTTCTTTGACAATATCAGGGCGTTCTTCGGGCACAGGTTCACGAACCCGGATCTCAGGCTTAGGAGGGGGTGCCGGTATAGGCGTTGTCGTTTGCGGCAACTGAGGGCGTTCGCCACCGTCCAACATAATTGGCAGGAAGATGACCGCTAGAGAAAGCAAAATAATGGCACCGATAATCCGGTGTTTTAAGCCATATTTCACAGGTCTGATCCTTTCACACTAAGCTCAGGGTGATCCCGCTTATCTGTTTTCAAAAAGCCATGGCCCGACACACGCATATCAGGCCAATAACCGTTCTTTCTCAGCCAATACACCGGCTATGGTAAAGAAAGAACCAAAAACAAAGACAAGATCCTGGTCATTGGTTTCCTGCAACACCCCATCAAGGGCTGAGGAAACATTCTCGAAGCTGCGCATGTTATCACATCCCTTGGCAGACAGGTGTGATTCTATGCGTTTCACATCCGTTGCCCGGGGACCATCCAGCTGAGCCAGATACCAAGCATCAAAGTGCGGAGCCATAATATCCAGCACAGATTCGATATCTTTATCATCCAGCATTCCCAGCAACGCGACCCGTTTGCCGGAAGGCGCAGGCAAACGTTTTGCCACATATTCTGCCGCATGGGGGTTATGCGCCACATCCAGCATAAAACGCCCGACACGTTGCATACGTCCGGTCAGCTGAGCCGTCGCAAGACCCTGATAGATCGCTTTAGCAGACAGGTCCAGCCCAAGACGCTGAATCACCTGTAGTACCGTCGCGGCATTGTCTGTGGGCAGGTTCACTTCCGGCAACTGCAGGTACTGCAAAACGACGTCACCATCGGCATTGAGCTGCTGCCAGTTCCAGCCTTTCTCTGCTTCTGACCAGCGATACTGGTAGCCCAGCTGATCAACCGAGGAGCAACCCAGTGCTTCTGCAGTTTCACGGACTGAACCAACAATCTGCTGTGAACCGATAATCGCTGGTTTTCCGGCACGGAAAATTCCCGCTTTCTCCCGGCCAATCTGCTCAATATCGGAGCCCAACCAGCTTTCGTGGTCCAGCGCGATCGTAGTCACCACAGACACATCCGGATCGATCAGGTTTACCGCATCAAGACGGCCGCCTAAACCTACTTCCAGAATCGCCACATCCGGCTTTTGCTCGGCAAAAACCAGAAACGCCGCCAGAGTACCGAACTCAAAATAGGTCAGGGAGATATCGCCACGGGCTTTTTCGATCGCAGCGAAAGCGTTGCAGATCAGCTCATCGGCAACCGGCTCACCATTGAGTGCAATACGCTCGTTGTAGTGCAGAAAATGAGGCGAGGTGTAGCAACCGGTTTGGTAACCTGCGGCCCGCAACACACTTTCAAGCAGCGCAACCGTTGAGCCTTTGCCGTTAGTACCGGCAATGGTCACCACTTTACAGGGCAGCGATGTGATATCGAGTCGCTCAGCAACCTGACGCAAACGGTCAAGTCCCAGGTCGATTTCAGTGGGGTGCAGAGCTTCAAGATAGCCCAGCCATTCAGAAAGTGAGGCCGCATCAGCAGCAAACCCCTGAGATTCAGGGGTTTGCGTACCGGAGACCGAAGTACCGGATTTGGAGTTCATTGATCAGCGAAGGCTCAGTTGGCGGGCATAGCCGTCAGTTTACGCAGAATAGATGAGATGCGCTCGCGCAGCTCATTACGGTGAATGATCATATCAACCGTACCATGCTCCAGCAGGAACTCACTGCGCTGGAAACCTTCCGGCAGTTTTTCACGTACTGTCTGCTCGATCACACGAGGACCTGCAAAGCCACACAGAGCAAAAGGCTCGGCAACGTTCAGGTCACCCAGCATCGCAAGACTCGCGGATACACCACCATAAACAGGGTCGGTCAGAACAGAAATATAAGGAATACCCGCCTGCTTCAGTTTCTCAAGAGCGGCACTGGTACGGGCCATCTGCATCAGGGAGAACAGAGCTTCCTGCATACGGGCACCACCACTGGCGGAGAAACAGATAAACGGAATACCTTCTGCCAGTGCCAGTTCAGCGGCTTTAACAAAGCGCTGACCAACCACAGAGCCCATGGAACCACCCATGAAGCTAAACTCGAAAGAGCAGGCAACCACTTCAACGCCCTGAACAGAACCACGCATCACGATCAGCGCATCTTTCTCTTCAGTATCACGCTGGGCTGCAGCCAGACGGTCTTTGTATTTTTTCGAGTCTTTGAACTTCAGACGATCAACCGGCTCAATTTCAGAGAACAGCTCGGTACGACCCTCTTCATCCAGGAACATACCCAGACGCTTACGAGCAGTAAGACGCATGTGGTGATCACATTTCGGGCACACATTGTGGCTCTTCTCCAGCTCAGGGCGGTAGAGAACAGTTTCACACTTAGGGCACTTGCGCCACAGGCCTTCAGGAATATTGTTACGACGGTTACGATCGGAACGAACGATCGAAGGTACAATTTTTTCGAGCCAACTCATAAGTTATTTACTTCTGCTATTCCGTATAACAGCATGGCCGCCCTCAGGCGACCAGCAGCGAATCTTTTTGTGATAAAGAACGCCCCTGAAAAGGGGCGTTCTCTGAGCGTAGGTGCAATATACCAAAACAACACGGATCACATAAAGTAAAGAAGCGTGTTTTTAGGCATCCATCGCCAAACGCATCTCTTTAATGCGTTCCTGAAGTGCCGGAGCGATCTTTTCAGGTGTTTCCGCCAGCTCAGCAATGCAGTTCACCAGGACACTACCGACGATAACGCCATCGGCGACCTGACTTACAGCGGCAGCCGAAGCACCGTCACGAATACCAAAGCCTACGGCCAGTGGCACATCCGTCAGCTCACGCAAGCCGGACAGCTTGCCACCCACTTCCGCAACATCCAGTGTGGCAGAACCGGTAACACCCTTCACAGAAACATAGTAGAGATAACCGGAAGCGTGTGCGGCAATTTTAGCGGCACGCTGAGGCGTTGTGGTTGGCGCAACCAGGAAGATAGTGTCGATACCGGACTCTTTAAAGACAGGTACAACATCATCGGCTTCTTCCGGCGGCAGATCCACTAGAAGAACACCATCAACACCGGCTTTCTTAGCGTTTGCAGCAAAAGCCTCATAACCCATATGCTCAATAGGGTTCAGATACCCCATCAGCACGATCGGTGTGGTGGCATCTTTCTTACGGAAAGACTCCACAATATCCAGAACACCCTGAACACTGGCACCGGCAGCAAGCGCACGCTCACAAGCTTTCTGAATCACAGGGCCATCAGCCATAGGATCAGAAAACGGCATGCCCAGTTCGATCATGTCCGCACCGGCTTCAACCAGTGCGTGCATCAGACCCTCTGTGTACTCAGGCTTAGGATCACCACCTGTGATATAGGGGATCAGCGCTTTTTTACCATCTGCGTTCAGAGCCGCAAATTTCTCTTCAATACGTGTCATCATCAACCTCACACCGTAATTCCATCGATACCTGCAACGGTGTGGATATCTTTATCACCACGGCCGGACAGGTTGATAATAATGTGCTGATCAGGGCTCATGCTCTGAGCCAGCTTGCGGCCATAAGCCAGTGCATGACTGCTTTCCAGTGCCGGCATAATACCTTCAACACGGGTCAGCTCACGGAATGCAGACAGTACTTCGTCATCGTTAGCCGCAACATAGTTAACACGACCGATGTCTTTCAGATAAGCGTGCTCAGGGCCAACGCCCGGATAATCCAGACCCGCTGAAACAGAGTGCGTTTCGATAATCTGACCATCGTTATCCTGCATCAGGTAAGTACGGTTACCGTGCAGAACACCTGGCTCACCAGCACACAAAGGCGCAGCATGACGACCGGTTTCAACACCGTCACCACCGGCTTCAACACCGTACATCGCCACAGACTCATCCTGCAGGAAGGGATAGAACAGCCCCATCGCATTAGAACCGCCACCCACACAGGCAACCAACGCATCCGGCAGACGACCATTCTGTTTCAGACTCTGTTCACGGGCTTCACGGCCGATTACAGAGTTAAAGTCACGCACCAGCATCGGATACGGGTGTGGACCTGCAACAGTACCGATAATGTAGAAGGTATTGTCGACGTTGGTTACCCAGTCGCGCAGCGCTTCATTCATCGCATCTTTCAGAGTACGGGAACCGGAGGTTACTGCGTGAACTTTCGCACCAAGCAGCTTCATACGGTAAACGTTCAGGGACTGACGTTTTACATCATCCGCACCCATGAAAATTTCACACTCAAGGCCCAGACGAGCGGCAACAGTAGCGGTTGCTACGCCGTGCTGGCCGGCACCGGTTTCAGCGATAACACGGGGTTTACCGGTGTATTTCGCCAGCAGTGCCTGACCAATGGTGTTGTTAACTTTGTGAGCACCCGTGTGATTCAAGTCCTCACGCTTCAGAAAAATCTGTGCACCACCCAGCATCCGTGACCATCGTTCTGCGTGATAAAGCGGCGAAGGACGACCCACGTAATGGGCCAGATCTTTATCAAACTCAGCCTGAAACTCAGGATCTTTTGATAATTTGTTGTAGGTTTCTTCCAGTTCTTCTAACGCGTAGCTCAGCGTTTCTGAAACAAAGCGACCGCCATACGGGCCAAAGTGGCCTTTTGTATCCGGCAGTTGCAGAAGTTCAGCATAGGTGTTCGCCTTGGTCACGGATTTGCACCTCTAATAAATGCATGAATTTTAACGGGATCTTTAATCCCTTTTTGGGCTTCAACACCGCCTGACACATCAACCCCATAGGGTTGGAGTTGCTGTACGGCAGAGCTGATATTTTCCGGAGTCAAACCTCCGGCAAGAATAAGTGGTCTCGGCAGATCATCAGGGATCAGATCCCAGTTGAAGGTTTCGCCAGTGCCCCCGGGAACTCCGGGTCGGTAGCTGTCCAGCAGCAATGCGCGAGCCTGCCGGTATTCCAATAACTGCTGCGACAGTGATGCCGCATCTTTTACCCGAAGCGCTTTGATCCACGGACGGTTAAAAGATGCACAGAACTCAGCAGACTCATCACCATGAAACTGAATCAGGTCACAGCGGCTGGTCTCTAGGATACGACAAATAGCCTCTGCCGGTTCATTAACAAAAAGTGCAACGGTCGTTACAAAAGGGGGCAGCTGATCAATAATCTCGCCCACCTTCTCCGGCGTCACATAGCGCGGACTCGGCTTGTAGAACACGAATCCCAGCGCATCAGCTCCGGCTTCAATCGCTTCTAAAGCATCCTCAATTCGGGTAATACCGCAAATCTTTACTCGGGTTTGCATCGTTTAGATATTCTCTGAACCTAACAAGGTCAAAAAGTGCGGGCCCAGCTCAAGCTGAGGCAGGTTGAAATGCTCAGGGTACTGAGCTTCTACGAAATAGAGACCATTGGGCGCAGCGGTAACACCAGCCTGAGTCCGGTCACGCTTGGCTAATAGCTCAGGAATCCAGTCAACGGGTTTATCACCGGCACCAACGGGTAAAAGAGCGCCGACGATATTTCGGATCATATGGTGGAGAAAAGCATTAGCCTGAATCTCCAGTATCACCAGACAGCCCATGCGGAACACTTTGGCTGCCTCGATATTACGCCATGGAGTGTTGGACTGACAACCAGCGGCGCGGAATGATGAAAAATCATTTTCACCCAGCAGATGCTGAACCGCAGCGTGCATTTTATTTTCATCCAGCGGACGATCAAACCAGGTCATCTGGTCACACATCAGTGCCGGACGAACACGCTGGTTATAGATCACATACCGATAGCGTCGTGACGTCGCGGAATAACGGGCATGAAACTCAGCATCAACCGGGACAGCCCAGCGCACAGCGATGCTGTCGGGCAGGTTGGTATTGCAGCCGAAGGTCCAGGCTTTGCTGGAACGCACAGCGGTAGAATCAAAATGCACAATCTGGGCAGACGCATGAACGCCGGTATCGGTACGACCCGAGCACATCACGGTGACAGGCTCATTCGCCACCTTGCTGAGGGCTTTCTCCAGTGTTTCCTGCACACTTTTCACACCGGCCTGCTGGGTTTGCCAACCATGGTAACCGGAGCCGTTATATTCAACACACATCGCATAGCGACCGGCACGGCCATTATCATCGGGAATTACAGGAAGCTGAATCATATCGAAGGAAGGCTTTCCAAAAACAAACAGAATATTCAACAAAAGCAGCCCATAAAGGGCTGACCAGAAACAGCAACGGGCCTGACCTAAGTCAGACCCGATCTGTTATATCATTAACAGAGATCCAGGTGATTATTCACTCTGAAGCTTGGCGATCAGCTCTCTGGCTTCATCTTTCTGATCCGCGTTGCCACGGTTCAGAACATCTTCCAGCGCTTCAATGGCTGAGGTTGTATTCCCCATATCCACATAGGCACGGGCAAGATCCAGCTTAATTTCAGGATCTTCGTTTTCATCCAGAAGACCATCAATATTGAGCTGATCATCACCATCCGAAGATTCATCGAATGAGATATCAGAAAGCTCACCCAGATCCGCAAGATCATCGTCTTCATCAATGTTAGGTGACAGGTCGACAATCTCGTCATCATCTTCCAGATCCTGCCCCACCAGGTCTTCCATCCCTGACAGCGCCAGAGGCTCAGCCTCATTGGTTGCCGACATAGACAGATCGCCCAGATCATCGATGTAGTCCTGAGTATCCGACCGCAACGCCTGCTGATTTTCATTAAAATTGAAATCAGCATCGTCATCAGCGGATCCCAGCTGAACAAGATCATCAGACTCCAGATCCGCAAGATCTGTCAGTTCAAAATCATCGGTGTCCAGTGGCTCGGGCTCACCCAGATCAAGAGGATCCAGATTGATCATAGGTTCGCCATCTTTGATGTCGTCACTCAGATCAAGATCTGTTAGCTCAAAGTCCACATCATCAAGGTCAGTATCTTCATCAGAAGACTCTTCACCTGCATAGCGTTCAAAGTCACGCTCAAGGGCATCCAGCTCGCTGCTCAGATCCAGGTCATAGCTCTTGTCAGCATCATCCTGAGTTTCTGTCAGTACGGCTTCTGGTGCCAAGGACTCAGATACCACCGCTTCAGAGGACTCACTACCCAGAGCCTGAATATCATCAAGATCGTCAGCAACATCCAGCGAAGGGGAAGCCACATAATTGCTGGCACCGACCTTATTGTAGAGTTCCTGCTGCAACTCAAGAGCAGTACTCAGCGACTTAGCATCGCCAGCCTCCTGCAGCTGTCTGAGCTCATGATCGAAGGTCGCCTCATCACCCAGCTCAACCAGTACGTCCATAAACTTAAGACGCACATCATTGTCTTCCGGGTTTTCACCCAGAGTACGCTGAAGAATGGCTGCCGCTTGCTCCGGCTGACCCAGCTCTCGATAGGTCTGTGCTTCATCAACCGCATTCAGTGATGGAGCGTCCTCATCAGAAGCCTCAATATCACCCAGATCTTCCGGTTCACTATTCAGCAGATCCAGATCACTCATGTCATCCGACCCAAGATCATCAAGATCGCTGCTTAGCGCTTCAAGATCAAAGTCATCAGAAGCATCGTCTTCAGGTTCGGCAATCGCCTCAGCCTGAGCGGCCTCTAACTCAGCCGCTTCTTCGGCCAGTGCAGCCAGCATATCTTCATCTGATTCTGACATTGGCTCATCATCAGATTCAGAGAAGGATGCTTCATCGCTGTCATCAGAATCATCCAGAAGGTCCAGATCGCTCAGATCATCGCCTTCCAGATCAATCAGTTCTTCGGACTCATCCGAATCTAAACCACCCTCATCAGAGGCGGTTGCGAGTTCCAGGTCGTCAATACCCTGAGATTCCGGCAGATCTTCAACCGCCAGACTCTCAGGTTCATCAACATCCAGTTCAATGAGATTATCCTGAACCGACTCACCGGAATCAGCGTCCACTGCTGGTTCGGTGTTTTCTGTCAGCTCAGCTTGAACGAAAGGGACTTGTGAGTCCTCCTCGCCGTCATCACTGGAGGAATCATCCAGATCACCCAGATCGAAATCCCCTGAGAAATCCAGATCATCAAGATCAAGCTCGTCGTCCAGATCTAAGGTCTCGGTGTCACCGGAAGCAGGCTCGGCATCATCACCAAGATCGCCCAGATCGAAATCACCCAGATCTTCAATTTCAGCCGCAGGGTTTTCACTCTGCTCTGCCATAACATCAGAATCACCCAGATCATCCAGACTCAGCTCGTCAGCAACCGGCTCATCGGCGGCTTCAGGCTCAGCAAGAGGCTCATCGAAGCTCAGATCCATATCAGAATCGGTCAGACTGCTCTCATCCAGATCACCGCTCAGCTCATCATCCAGACTCAGGTCATCCGGCAGATCATCGTCAGACATCGCGTCTAAAGCAGCAACACCGGCGGCTCCGGCCACAGCACCTGTTGCCATGTCGGACATATCAGAGTCATCTGCACGATTTTTCTTAGCAGCATCTTCTGCAGCCTTACGGCGGCGACGCATCACCATCAGAAGCAGGCCTAACGCCAGAATAGCAGCGGCAGCACCACCGATGATGGTGGCGTTCTTACGCAGGGTATCCACCAGGAAAGAACCCGGATCAAGCTCCTGGGTTTCCTGCTTGTCTAAAGAGAAAGATTTAACAGGCTCAGGCTTAGGTTGCTCGGCTTCAGGTTTTGCCTCAGAAGCCATTTCCTGCTTTACAGGCTCTTCTGCCTGCTCACTTTGCTTTTCAGCCTCAGCAGCCAGATCAAGACCGATAGCACCGGCATTTACCTGACCGGTTGCTGCTGCAGATGACGTTGTGGCAATCGGTGGCTGAGAAGTTGTTTCAGCAGCCATTTCATCAGAAACTGCTTTACCGGATAGCAGTTGATTCTGCTTGTCCAGCATCGCTTCCATCGCTGCCAGCTGCTCATCCTTCAGACGAATCAGTTTCTGCAGGGTATTCACCTGCTTCTGCAGCTCATCCAGACGGTCAGAAAGTTCGGCTTTCTCACGGGCAGACTGATCCAGCGTTTCTTTGCTCAACGCCAGCTCTTCACTAACGTCCGCTTCGCTTTCGGTCGCCATGGTGTCTTCTGTTTCAGCAACCAGCTTAAGTGGCTGACTTTCAACAGGCTCATCGGCAACAACCGGCTCAGCTTTTGGCTCCGCCGGAACCGACTGAGCTTTAAAGGCTACCCAGGCTTTGTTCTGGCTGGCTACTTCGCGGATCGCTTCAGTTTCAGAGCGGCTCGTCATTGCGCTGCGATTAGGAATCAGGATGGTGCTACCTGCTTCCATATTGTTGATATTGCCCGTTGGGAAAGCATCAGGGTTGGCATCCTGAATTGCCAGCATCGCCTGCTTGATGCTGATATCGGTATCCGGACGGTTTTTACGGGCCAGACTCCACAGAGTATCGGTGGGACCGATTTTGATTCGGCGGGCGCCCTCTTCTACCAGATTACCCGCTGCCGGAGCAGCCAAAGGCGCAGAGGTCTGCGTGGACTGAGCATACTGCTGAGTCAGGGTGTTGTTATAGGTAGGAGGATCCAGCAGGAAGGTGTATTCCCGCATCAACTGCCCCTGTGGCCATTCAACTTCAAGCAGGAAGTTCAGGAAAGGCTCTTTAACAGGCGTTGAGCTGCGTAATTCGATATATGGGCCGTTTTCGCCCGGAAGAACACTGAAACTCAGGTTTTGCAGAAAGAATTGGCGATCAAGACCCGCCTTTGCAAAAGCACGCTCATCCGCTAGCTGCACGCGGATATCTTCAGCGTCGACGTCCTGCGTCTGAGCCAGTTGGATTGTCGCCTTAAAAGGCTGATTCAGTGATGAAAGTAACTCGGCTTCTCCGAGTCCCAAAGCAAACGCCAGTGGACTGCTTAACATGCCCACCGTCGCAAGAGTACCCGCCAGCTTGCGCACCATATTTCTGATTCCTTAACACTTTGCACTGACCTGAACGCCAGTACTGCAGACTGAGATCTGTAAACCTTAGCCTTTCTGTCCCAGTTGATATTGGATAAGTGTAACTTTTATCAATATTTCAGCAAATTGTACACATCACCAAAGAACCATTCAGGCTTTTTATTGGTTTAGATCGTTATTTTTTATCAGCTTTTTTTCAAATAAAACGCCGCATTACGCGATTAGCTATCTACTTGCTCTCATACAAAGCAAAAAGCAAGCCAAAATAAAATCAACAGATCAAACTGTTTAAGATTCCAATTAAATTAAACAGGTATATCGGCAGGCAATGAGTATATCTGAACTTCGGAAGGGTGGAATCACTAAATTGAGCTGAGGCTCAGTGGCAAACCGCAGCCTGTTTCCGGATTAAAACCTGAAAAAACAGATATAAAACGGTTAAACAAAATCCCCGCGATTAAAAAAACGAGGCAGAAGGACAGCACTTGCCGCAGAAACGGAAGAAGCCTGCCGAGGCAAGCTTCTTTTATTCTGTTAAATAATAGCCCGTTAACTGAATGAGCTATTAATCGTTTAACAGAATCGTCAGCATACGACGCAGAGGCTCTGCAGCACCCCACAGCAGCTGATCACCCACGCTGAACGCGTTCAGGTATTCATTACCGATATTCATCTTACGCAGACGACCAACCGGTACACTCAGAGTGCCGGTTACTTTCGCAGGGGTCAGTTCCTGAGCGGTGATATCACGCTCGTTAGGAATGACTTTAACCCAGTCGTTCGCTTCGGCAATCATGGACTCGATCTCGTCCATCGGCACATCACGCTTCAGCTTGATGGTGAATGCCTGACTGTGGCAACGCATCGCACCGATACGCACACAGGTACCGTCGATCGGGATCGGGTTCTTATCCAGACCCAGAATCTTGTTGGTCTCAGCAACCGCTTTCCACTCTTCACGGCTCTGGCCGTTATCCAGCTTGCTGTCGATCCATGGGATCAGAGAGCCTGCCAGTGGCGCGCCGAAGTTATCCAGCGGCATCTGATCGCTGCGAATGGTTTCCGCAACTTTACGGTCGATATCCAGAATCGCCGCTGAAGACGCGATATCGTCAGCAACGGAACCGTGGATAATACCCATCTGAGAGATCAGCTCTTTCATGTGACGGGCACCGCCACCGGAAGCAGCCTGATAGGTCATGGAGGTCATCCACTCCACCAGATCGTTCTGGAACAGTCCGCCCAGTCCCATCAGCATCAGGGAAACAGTACAGTTACCGCCAACAAAGGTTTTAACACCGTTCGCCAGGCCGTCTTTGATCACGTTCATGTTGACCGGGTCCAGAACGATGATGGCATCATCATCCATACGCAGCGAAGAAGCCGCGTCGATCCAGTAACCGTTCCAGCCGCTTTCACGCAGTTTCGGATAAACGGCTTTCGTGTAATCACCACCCTGACAGGTGATGATAATATCCATGGCCTTCAGCTCGTCGATATCGGTAGCGTCTTTCAGAGCAGGGGCTTCTTTACCGAAGTTCGGTGCCGCCTGACCTGCCTGAGAGGTTGTGAAGAAAATAGGTTCGATCTGGGCGAAGTCACCTTCATCCTGCATGCGCTGCATCAGCACAGAACCTACCATTCCGCGCCAGCCAACAAGACCTACACGTTTTTGAGCCATATTGTCACCTATTGGTCTATGGAGTATTTCCGCCCCGCCTATCTTAAAGGCAGAAGTCGGTTAAGGGATAAACGACAGAGTTTTACCGGGCAAACTTGTGGTCTGTCCGATTGCAGCCTGTCACTGCTTATTCTTCAATGAATCAGGTTTTACAGCGCTTATTAAAGCGCTGCAACAACCGCTTCACCCATCTCTTCAGTGCTGACCAGTTTGCAGCCTTCCGACATGATATCGCCGGTACGCAGCCCCTGATCCAGAACCGCTTCTACCGCTTTCTCGATACGGTCAGCCGCTGCAGTTTCATTCAGCGAGTAACGCAGCATCATAGCAACAGACAGGATAGTCGCCAGTGGGTTCGCTTTGCCCTGACCTGCGATATCCGGCGCAGAACCGTGGCACGGCTCGTACATACCTTTACCATTCTCATCCAGAGAGGCAGACGGCAGCATACCGATAGAACCGGTCAGCATCGCAGCAGCATCAGACAGAATGTCACCGAACATGTTGCCGGTTACCATCACATCAAACTGTTTAGGTGCACGTACCAGCTGCATCGCTGCGTTATCCACCAGCATGTGAGACAGCTCAACATCCGGGTATTCTTTCGCCAGATCTTCCATCACCTCTTTCCACAGTACGGTTACTTCCAGTACGTTGGACTTATCGATGGAACACAGACGCTTGCCGCGCTTCTGAGCAGCTTCAAACGCCTGACGACCGATACGACGGATCTCAGACTCAGAGTAAACGTAGGTGTTGTAACCTTCACGCTCACCGTTTTCCAGTGTGCGGATACCACGAGGCTGACCAAAGTAGATACCACCGGTCAGTTCGCGCACGATCAGGATATCCAGACCGGAAACAACTTCAGGCTTCAGAGTAGAGGCTTCTGCCAGCTGCGGGTACAGAATCGCAGGACGCAGGTTAGCAAACAGCTCCAGCTGAGAACGAATACCCAGCAGACCTTTCTCAGGACGCTGTTCCATCGGGTTGCCGTCCCACTTAGGACCACCTACCGCACCCAGCAGAATCGCATCTGCAGCGCGTGCTTTAGTCAGTGTCTCTTCCGGCAGAGGATTACCGGTTGCATCAACAGCAGAACCACCGATCAGAGCAGTATCAATTTCGATATCCAGATTCAGTGCACCCAGCACTTTTACCGCTTCCGTTACGATCTCAGGGCCAATACCATCGCCCGGCAATACCAGTACATTCTTAGTCATTTTCTGTCTTCCTGAGGCAGGCGGGTAACCTGCCGTTTAAATTCAAATAGGGTTTTACTTTCGCGCTTAACACGCTCTGTCAGCACTTAAAATTCTTGCTCTAAGCCGCACTTCGCTTAAAAAAGCGGGCTATCAGCCGCGGAACAGCCAGGGCTGAGTCGCCTGATGCTTGGCTTCAAACGCCTTGATCGCATCAGATTTCTCCAGTGTCAGGCCGATATCATCCAGACCGTTGATCAGGCAGTGACGACGGAAGTCATCCACATCAAACGGGATAGTGCGACCTGCAGAGGTGCGAATCTCTTTCGCTTCCAGATCAACCGTCAGACGGTAACCTTCTTCATCGGCAGCCTCTTTAAACAGACTGTCTACGGTTGCATCATCCAGCACAATCGGCAGAATGCCATTCTTAAAGCAGTTGTTATAGAAGATATCGGCAAAGCTTGGTGCGATCACACAGCGGAAACCGTAATCCAGCAACGCCCAGGGCGCATGCTCACGGGAAGAACCACAACCGAAATTCTGGCGTGCCAGCAATACGGTTGCGCCTTCAAAGCGCGGCTGATTCAGAACAAAGTCCGGGTTCTTCGGACGCTGACTGCAATCCTGATCCGGTTTGCCTTCATCCAGATAACGCAGCTCATCAAACAGGTTCGGGCCAAAGCCGGAACGCTTGATCGACTTCAGAAACTGCTTCGGGATAATCATGTCGGTGTCGACATTGGCGCGGTCCATTGGAGCAACCAAGCCATCTAATTGAGTAAACTTTTCCATGGGTGCCTCCGGTAATCAGTTAGCTTGCAGAACGTCACGAACATCAACAAAGTGACCGGCAACCGCTGCGGCTGCGGCCATGCCCGGACTCACCAGATGGGTACGACCACCAAAGCCCTGACGACCTTCAAAGTTGCGGTTCGAGGTAGAAGCACAATGCTCACCGGCACCCAACTTGTCGGCATTCATCGCCAGACACATGGAGCAACCCGGCTCACGCCATTCAAAACCGGCTTCGATAAAGACCTTATCCAGACCTTCTTTTTCTGCCTGCTGCTTCACCAGACCAGAGCCCGGAACAACCAGCGCCTGCTTAACGTTAGCCGCTACCTTTTTACCTTTGGCAACGGCAGCCGCTTCACGCAGATCTTCGATACGGGAGTTCGTGCAGGAACCGATAAAGACACGATCCAGTTTGATATCGGTAATCGCCTGACCGGCATTCAGTCCCATGTACTCAAGCGCACGGGTATAGGCTTTCTGCTGGTTTTCATCAGACTGATCTGCCGGACTCGGCACAGCAGCAGAAACAGGAACGACCATCTCAGGGGAGTTCCCCCAGGTCACCTGCGGCTCAATATCTGCAGCATTCAGTTCAACCACATGATCAAAAACAGCATCAGCATCAGAGTGCAAATCACTCCAGGCTTCAACGGCCTGATCCCACTGCGCTTCTGTCGGTGCAAAAGGACGACCTTTAACATAATCAATCGTGGTCTGATCCACAGCCACCAGCCCCACACGGGCACCGGCTTCAATCGCCATGTTACAGATGGTCATACGACCTTCCATCGACAGATTACGGATCGCTTCACCGCCAAATTCGATGGCACAGCCGTTACCGCCTGCCGTGCCGATCTTACCGATCACCGCCAGTACGATATCTTTACCGGTCACGCCGGGAGCCAGAGTGCCATCCACTTTAACCAGCATGTTTTTCATTTTGCGCTGAATCAGGCACTGGGTTGCCAGTACGTGTTCAACTTCAGAGGTACCGATACCGTGTGCCAGCGCACCAAAAGCACCGTGGGTCGCCGTGTGGGAATCACCGCACACCAGCGTCATACCCGGCAGAGTCGCACCCTGCTCAGGGCCAACGACGTGCACAATACCCTGACGGATATCGTTGATCTTGAATTCGGTGATACCGAAGTCATCACAGTTATCATCCAGAGTGACAACCTGAATTTTTGATACCGGATCTTCGATACCGGCATTACCCTCTTTACGCTCTTTCTGGGTCGTCGGCACGTTATGATCCGGCGTTGCCAGGTTAGCGTCCAGACGCCATGGCTTACGACCCGCCAGACGCAGACCTTCAAACGCCTGTGGCGAGGTTACTTCGTGCAACAGCTGACGGTCGATATAGATTAATGAAGTACCGTCATCACGCTCTTCAACCAAGTGGTTATCCCACAACTTGTCGTACAGGGTTTTGCCTGCCATCTGCCTAACTCCTCATGCCTATATGGGTTCACCCTGTTTTAATATCGTTTTGCTGTTCGGGTGATTAATACCAGTTTATAAGCGCTGCAGCGATAACACAAATTCATATTTTTTATCTATTAGATTCCAATTGGTTATACTTAGCTAAACCACTCGCCAGCAAGACCGGGTTGCTGGCCGCTTGTAACCGGACACCCGCAAGACCAAAAGAACAAGAAGAGACAGCCCATGGACACTCAATCACTGCACGCTTTTATTACCGTCGCCGAAACCGGCTCCTTCTCCCGGGCGGCTGAACTGCTGCACCTGACACAACCCGCCATTTCCAAACGGATCGCCAATCTGGAACAGCAGCTGAATTGCAGGCTCTTTGACCGTATCGGTCGGCAGACTCATCTGACGGAAGCCGGGCAGGCATTAATGCCCAGGGCACAGAACGTATTGATTGAGCTGGAGGATACCCGAAGATTACTGAACAACCTGAATGGCGAGGTGACAGGCTCTCTGGTGCTGGCCACCAGTCACCATATTGGTCTGCACCGGCTTCCCCCTGTGCTGAAAGCCTTCACCCATCAGCACCCGCAGGTAAAACTGGATATGCGCTTTCTGGATTCGGAACAGGCCTATGAGGGCATACTGCAGGGCAAACTGGAACTGGCGGTGGTCACGTTATCACCCCAAACCAACAGCAGTCTGAAAGTGGTACCGGTCTGGACAGACCATCTGAAGCTGGTGGTATCTAAGGATCACCCTCTGAACCAATATGAAGAGGTGAGTTTAAACGAGCTGACCCATTTCGATGCGGTGTTGCCGGGCTTTCAGACCTTCACACGCGGCATCGTCGAAAATGCCTTTGCCCGGGAGAATCAAACCCTGAATGTGGCGCTATCCACCAACTATATGGAAACCCTGAAAATGATGGTGTCCATTGGCCTGGGCTGGAGCCTGCTGCCGGATACTCTGATCGATCACAGTATGAACGTTATCCCCCTGCCGGATGTCAACATCACCCGGCCTCTGGGCTATCTGTTCCACAAAGAACGGACGCTTTCCAATGCCGGACAAAAAATGATTCAGCTACTGGAGCAGAATAAAGACCCGCTGACGCCATAAGCCTGAGCCGTCGTTGAGCAGCCCTCTCAGTCAGTCCGGAGGTTATTCTGCTGACTCAGCCAACACCTGAGCAGCCATACGGGCCGTGCCTTTGCCTGATGTTTTCGCCGCATACATCGCTTTATCAGCCTGATCGATCAGCGCCAACTCGTGCTGAGCATGATCGGGATAGACAGCGACACCAACACTGGCCCCGACGGAAACATCTGAGCCATTAATTGTTAAAGGCTCACTGATCACCGCGCTTAACTCTTCTGCGGCCACCAACACCTCATCGGATGCACCTATCTTATTCAACAGAACCAAAAACTCATCGCCACCGACACGGGCAACAACACCCTGCTGACTCACAAAGCCCGACAGGCGTTCAGCAATAGCAACCAGCAGCTGATCGCCCACCAAATGCCCGTAGGTGTCATTAACCGGCTTAAAACCATCCAGATCGATAAAGAGTGCTGCCACTTTCTGCTCACCTTGTCGGGCAGCTTCCAGCAGATTCCGGGCCTCCGCGATAAAAGAAGCCCGGTTAGGCAGACCGGTCAGAGGATCATGCATCGCCTGAAAACGTATCTTTTCAAGCTCCTGCTTTTGCTCGGTAATATCGCCCATCACGCAGATATATTGGGTAATCTCGCCCCGGCCATTGCGAATGGCGGAAATATGAGTGCGCTGTATATAAAGTTCACCGTCTTTCCGGCGATTGGTGATCTCACCCTCCCACTCGCCTTGGGTCATCAGCGCCAGCCACATCCCCTGATAAAAGCTATCATCGTGATAGCCGGAAGAGAGCACCGAAGCCTTCAGGCCCTGAACCTCATTCTGCGAAAAGCCCGTAGTTTCGGTAAAGGCAGGATTCACCAGCGTGATAATGCCATTCGCATCGGTCACCATCATCGGCTCACTGGAGTACCGGAAGACCGCGCGGGAGATCTGGGCTTCATAGCGGATCTCCTGCTCGGAGGAGATATCACGGAACAAAACCTGTACTGCAGGCTGATCCTCAAACTGAATCATCGCACCGGAGACTTCAGCCAGAAACGTTGATCCGTCCTGACGTTTCAATGTTTCTTCAACAAAGGGCAGGTTGCCGCTTTCCCGAACTGTCGCCATCCGCTTTGTCACCAGTTCTTTTGAAGCGTCGTCGACAAAATCCATAATGTCACGATTAATCATCATCGCCCGGACCTTAACCCCCATCAGCTTCTGGGCCGCCTCATTAGCCATCAGGATGCGGCCATCACGGTGGATAATGATCGCTTCAGGGGAAAGCTCAAACAGTGACCGGTATCGGCTTTCACTTTCGGAAAACCGATCCAGCAAACGATTCGCCATCCGAACCGCAGCAAAGCGACTGTTCAGCAGTAACAGGACAACAATGGTCACCATGAGGCTCAGTAGCAGCATGGTCAGTAATGTGTGCTGGTCGTACTTGTGAGCGACCACATCAAACAGACCATCCGCCGCCGGTGTAATCTTCAGATCCAACTGGCGATCACCTAGCGCTAGGCCGGTATTCAGCATTAACTCACTGTTCCCGCTTATTTTGGGGCCTGAGCGGTAGATCACACCGTCATCCAGACGACGGTCAATCAACTCAATATGCAGCCCTTCACCAGCGGTGATCATCGCCTGATCAACAAGTCGACTCATTGAGAAACCAAGGGTTGTCCAGCCCCGGAAACCACCCGCGCGCTTTTTACTGTTTTCTTCATACACCGGAAGCAGCAGAAGATAATCCAGCGACTGGGTTTCTGTCGGTAACAGAGAGATCGGTTGACTCAAAGCCATACTGCCCAGTGCTTTTGCCCGATGCGCGGCGTTACGGCGATGCTCTTCAACCCCGATATCAAAGCCCCGAACTTTAGCGGATACCGCTTCAGGCGCTAAAAACAGAACCGGCATATATTCATCCCGCTGCCCGGCAGGAAAGATCTTAAAATCAGGGAATATCCGGCGCTTACTTTGCAGATAGGCCGCCCGCTCACCCTCCGTTACGCTTTCGGTAAAGGTCAGTCCGATGATGCCAAACGCACGGTAATCAAGATCAAGTGAATCAACAAAGCGGCTCCAGCGATCAGGTGTCAGCTCCTGATCACCCAGAACCACACCACGGGCAGAACGCAATAAGAGAGGAAAAGGCTTCACCTTTTCATGGAGAAGGTCAGACAGCTGGTTGGCTGACGCCGCAAAGTGACTGGCCACTTCGGCGCTTTTCTGACGGGCAACCTGAGCACTGTAAAAGAAGCTCAGGTAGATCAGCCCTGAAAATACGGTCAGGGTGAGGATCAGGTTAAGGCCTTTTTTGGCACCTACAATAAAACGATCTTCCATCCGCACCCTCAAGTCACCGGAAAGTTAGAAACCGATACACAAATATAAAGATGAAAAACAACCGTGTATCTAATATTCATAATACCACTTTCAGGCAAAAAAAAACCCACTGTAAACAGTGGGTTTTGTATAACAGGCCTTACTCAGAGATCAGTCAGCGACCGCTTCAGCCTTAAGCACATCGGTGATGCGTAAAGTCGCATAAGTACCCGGAGCCGCTTCAATCACTTTCAGCTTACCGGCACCCGGTTCACGGGCTGCAACCATTGTTTTAGGGTCAGCGTACTTGTTCGACGTGCTCCATTCCTGCCAGTTTGGCCACCAGGAACCCGGGTGCTTCTCAGCACCGGCGAACCACGCATCAGGTGTATCGGCCAGCTTATCGTTGGTCCAGAAACCATACTTCTCTTTGGTTGGCGGATTCACGATACCGGCGATATGGCCGGAGCCTGCCAGTACAAACTTAACCGGCCCGGAATGCACCTGAGCGCCTTTATAGGTCGAGGTCCACTTGGCGATATGGTCCTGAATGGTCGATACGAAATACACCGGTGTTTTGATCTTACTCAGATCAATAGGTGTCTCATTCAGGGTAATGCCACCTGGCTTGATCAGGTTATTTTCCAGATACATATTGCGCAGGTAGAACTTGTGCATCGCCGCCGGCATGTTGGTGCTGTCTGTATTCCAGTACAGCAGGTCAAATGCTGCCGGACGTTCGCCTTTCAGGTAGTTGTTGATAAAGAATGACCAGAAGAGGTCATTTTCACGCAACAGGTTAAAGCTGAAAGACATCGCGCGGCCATCCAGATAGCCATCACGATCCAGCTGACGCTCAATACCGGCCAGCGTGGCTTCATTGATGAAGACACCAATTTCACCGGGATCGGTAAAGTCCTGCAGAGTCGCCATATAGGTTGCAGACTTCACACGCTTATCGTTCTTCGCCGCCATATAGGCCAGCGTAGATGCGGTCAGCGTACCGCCGATGCAATAAGAGATGACGTTAACCTCTTTCTCACCGGTTGCCTGCTCAATCGCATCAATCGCTTCCAGTGGACCTTCCAGCATGTAGTTTTCAAAACCTTTGTCACGCAGAGAAGGACCGGGATTCACCCAGGAAACAATAAATACGGTGTGCCCCTGATCAACCAGCCACTTCACCAGTGAATTACTGGAGCGCAGATCAAGAATGTAATACTTGTTGATCCAGGGTGGAACGATCAGCAGCGGCGTCTTAAAGACTTTTTCAGTGGTCGGCTTGTACTGGATCAGCTGCATCAGGTCATTCTGGTAAACAACCTCGCCCGGGGTGCTGGCAACATTTTCACCGGGTTTAAACGCAGTACGATCTGTCATAGCGACATTCAGACCATCACGACTGGCTTTCAGATCTTCAACCAGCTGCTCCATACCCTGAATCAGGTTGCGACCTTTGGTTTCAAAGGTGCGACGCAGAACTTCAGGATTAGTGGCCACGAAGTTACTCGGGCTCATAGCGTTCACAAACTGACGCGTATGGAAGTCAATGGTCTGGTGAGCGTGGGGGCTCAGACCTTCAATATTGTGCACAATATTAAAGATACTGCGGGCAAACAGCAGGTAGGACTGCTTGATAAAATCGAATAGTGCGTTTTCAACCCACTCACCATCATTAAAGCGACGATCATCTTTCGCCGGTTCAACAACGGGTTCAACCGTTTCACCCATCATCTGGCGAGCAGCATTTTGCCAAAGCTGAATCTGACTTTTCCACAGATTCATCTGCTCTTCATAAATAACCATCGGGTTTACGGCGAGTTGCTCAGACATCTTCTGAAAAGATTCTGAAACATCAAAGAAGATAGAGAGGGATGGATCACTCATGCCCTGACGGGACATCAGTTGTTCGATAAGTTTCTGGTATTGGCTGTTGGCGTTGGTAATAAAATCCGCCAACTCAGCGGGATCGTAGATGTAATCCGTTGAATCTGTGCTCTGTTCACTCATGAGCATACCTCACTTGGCCTGAAAAAGACCGGGTCATCCCTGGTGTCTTTCGACAAGCATGTAATCGGAAGGGAGGAGAAAAAGAAGGCCGCTAATGCGGCCCTCTTGAAACATTCAGCGGATTAAGCTGAAGCAGAGCTACGGCCTTTTGCCGCTGGCTTAGCTTCTGCAGCAGGCGCTGCAGCTGCCGTTGCTGAAGTACGGGACTCTTCAACAATCTTTTCAACTTCCTGCTTAAATTCCATGGTCATATCGGCCATGCTCTTCGCATCTTCCAGAACTTTCTTGCTCAGAGTGCTCATCAGCTCAGCCTGAGATGCCGTGAAGTCACGTACAGACTCAGCATCTTTAATTTCGGTCGCATTTTTCAGCTGGTTCACGCCCATTTTGCTGTATGACTTCAGAGCTTCGATCTGAAACTCAGTCATTTTTTCCATGTTTTCAACCATCAGCGAATTCATTTTACGCATAGGTGCATACATGTTTTTAGTCTGTTCAGCAAACGCGTTCATAATATTGTCTTGCATGGTGTATTCCTTTTTTCGATTATCGACTTGATCAATTTTATGGCTAGCCAAGTGTCAATATGATTACATCCAGGAGGCATTCATATTGCACGGCACAAAACGAAATTGTCGCTGTGCCCGGCGTTAATAAACTCAGCGTATTTCAATCTGCGAACACATCCGGTGCTATAAAGTGCAGATTGTCTCCCTGTCGCTTCCCTATCTCTATTAGAACATTCCATTTTGCTTTGAAGCGTATTTTATTTTTGCTGGGTGTAACTGTTAAGCATCTGCATCATCATTTTTTGATACGTCTCAACAGAATCAAAACCCTGGCTGATAAAAGGCTTCATAAGAGCTAAAGGCTCATAGCCTTCAACGCCCTCTTCCATCTGCTGACGAATTTTCGCCACCAGTTCTTCCTGAAACTTCTGCACATCCGGAAGACCCATCGCCTTACGAAACTCTTCAGGCGTCATATCGACTTCGATGTTCACCTTCATGGCAATCTCCTTTCCCCAAATAGGGCGTTGCTGTGTCTAATGTAACGTGCAGTATCACTATGTTGCAACTGCACAATGATTATACTTGCGACCAAACAGTACTTATCAGTCACAACATTGATTCCTATCATCAATTATCCGCAGCCCAGTAATGACGGTGCTTTCGTAAAGACAACAGCATGAAAACAGCACCAAAACCTGCCGCCAGCGAGGCAAGCAGATAACTCCCCTGAGGACCGATCTGAAGCCAGATCAAACCACTACCCCAGGCACCTATCGCTCCGCCTACGCCAAAGCCTAAACTGCTGTATACAGCCTGCCCCTGCGCCGCCGTCCCGCCTTTAAAAAATCGCTGCACCAGGGCAATGGATGCCGCGTGAAAGCTGCCAAAAGACGCTGCATGTAACAGCTGTGATACCAAAAGTAGCAGCAGATAGTCTGCAAAGTAGCCGACAACACTCCAGCGTACAGCCGCCAGAACAAGACTGACGATCAGCAAGTGTTCCGCTTTAAAACGCCAGAGCAGCAGATGCATTATGGCAAACAGGATCACTTCAGCCATTACACCTAATGACCATAGCAAGCCGATCAGACTACGACTATAGCCAATCTCCTCCATATAGATAGAGAAAAAGGTGTAATAAGGACCATGGGAGATCTGCATCAGGATCACGGCCAGCAAAAACACCCACACCGGAGGTTGCTGCAAACTCTGCCAGAAACTTAATGCGCCCTCTGTCTGCGATGCGTTATTCGCCGGATCAGCATCTTCTGCCCCGCCCTCCTGACCACGACCGGAGACAGCCTTTTCAGGAATCCACCAGGAAACCGCCGCCATCAGCGACATAATCAGCAGAATACTGGCTGGCAACCAACGGACATCAACCCAGTCCAGCATCCAGCCAAGACCGGCAACCGCAACAATAAAACCGACAGAACCCCATAAACGAATCTGACTGTACCGTTCCTCCTGCCCCTTGATCGCTTTTAAGGTGATCACCTCATATTGCGGCAGAATGGCATTCCAGAAAAAGCTGTACAGCATCATCGCAACAGCCATCGTCCAGAAGCCCTGCTGCAGATACACCGTCAGAAAACAAAGGGGGGTTAACAGAGCCCCCAGCCGCATGACGGGGATATGGGCATCTCTGCGATCGGCCCAGTAACTCCAGAGGTTTGGTGCAATCAGTTTGGTAGCGATAAAGATCGCCATCAGCGCGCCAATATCCTCGGCTCCAAAGCCCAGAGACTGCAGGTACAACCCCCAGTACGGATTCGTTGCCCCCAGGACCGCAAAGTAGAAAAAATAAACCGATGACAGAGGCCAGTACGCACTCAGCGCCATAGAAATTTCACCTGTGATTCTGTTGGTGATTCAGCATGATGAGCAAAAAAATGCCCCGGTCATATAAACCGGGGCATTCATTGATCAGACACACCACAAACATTGAATGGCGGCCTGAGCAGGTCATCAGTAACCTGCCAAATTACGCCTGAGCCGGAATCACCGGCGTTGGCATCTCAACATCACCACACTGGGCGCGGTGACGCAGATAATGATCCATCAGGGTAATTGCCATCATCGCTTCAGCAATCGGCGTAGCACGAATGCCAACACAAGGGTCATGACGGCCTTTGGTCACCACCTCAACCGGCTCACCTTTAACATTGATACTCTTGCCCGGCAGGTGCAGGCTGGAGGTCGGCTTAAGAGCAATATGCGCCACAATATCCTGACCGGATGAAATACCACCCAGAATGCCGCCGGCACTATTGGACAGGAAGCCTTCCGGCGTTATCTCATCACGGTGCTCTGTGCCTTTTTGTGCAACAGAATCAAAACCGGCACCGATCTCAATGCCTTTAACCGCATTGATGCTCATCAGCGCATGGGCCAGCTCCGCATCCAGACGATCAAAAATCGGCTCACCCAGACCCGGTGGAACATGAGAGGCCACAACCGTGACCTTAGCTCCCACAGACTCCCCTTCTTTACGCAGGGCATCCATGTAGTTTTCCATCTCGGTGATCTTATCGGCATCCGGGCAGAAGAAAGGATTAGTATTCACCAGATCCCAGTCGACCTTCTCAACCTTGATCGGACCCAGCTGAGACAGGTAGCCACGAATCTCGATACCCAGACGCTCTTTCAGATACTTCTTGGCGATCGCACCGGCAGCAACCCGCATCGCTGTTTCACGGGCAGAGGAACGGCCGCCACCGCGATAATCACGAAAACCGTATTTCTGGTTGTAGGTGTAATCCGCATGGGCCGGGCGATACTGTTGCGCAATATTGGAATAATCCTTGGAACGCTGATCGGTATTTTCAATCATCAGACCGATAGCGGTACCTGTGGTCTTACCTTCAAAAACACCAGACAGAATTTTCACCTGATCCGGTTCACGACGTTGAGTGGTATGACGGGAAGTACCTGGTTTACGGCGATCCAGATCGATCTGCAGATCTTCCTCTGTAATCTCAAGGCCCGGAGGACAACCATCAATAATGGCACCCAGCGCCGGGCCGTGGCTCTCACCAAAGGTGGTCAGGGTGAACAGTTTTCCAAAGCTATTACCAGACATGAAGCTCTCTCTTGCATCGCCTTTTCAGGCATCATTTATTCTTAAATATTCGGTTCAATCAGACTCAAACGGCTGCGTCAGGGTTTTCGCAGCCGGACAGACAGCCACAGCGCAATATCCGTAGCTCAGTAAAAAGCCGGATCAGGCAAAATGCCCGGCAAACTCTTTCAGTTGATCAGCGGTCAGCATAAAGACGCCCTGGCCACCCATCTCAAACTCCAGCCAGAGGAAAGGGACTTCCGGGAAAGCATCCTGCAGAGCAAACTCACTGTTGCCCACTTCGCAGATCAGTACACCGTGCTCGGACAGATAACGGGGCGCATCTCGCAGAATGCGACGGGTGATATCCAGGCCATCAGCACCCGACCCCAGCCCCAGAGCAGGCTCGTGCTGATACTCATCCGCCATTGCCGCCAGATCTTCTTCATCCACATACGGCGGGTTAGACACAATCAGATCATAACGGGCGTCTTCCGGCAGATCATTGAACAGATCCGACTGGAAGACCGAGACCTGATCCTCAAGGTCGTGACGGGTCACATTACTACGGGCAACGCACAGCGCCTCTTCCGAAATATCGGCCAGATCAACACGGGCATACGGGAAGGCGTAGGCGGTGGCAATACCGATACAACCACTGCCGGTGCACAGATCCAACACACGGTTAGGCTCTTCGGTTAACCAGGGCTCGAAGTGGTTCTGGATCAGTTCACCAATAGGAGATCGCGGTACAAGTACGCGATGATCCACATTAAACGGTAAACCGGCAAACCAGGCTTCGCCCAGAAGGTAGGCCAGTGGCACACGATCCAGACAGCGCTTTTCAACGTGGCTCAGGATAACAATGGCCTCATCATGGGTCACACGGGCATCCAGCATCGCCGGATCAAAATCCCAGGGCAGGTGCAGACTGCCTAACACCAGATGAACAGATTCATCCCAGGCGTTATCCGTACCGTGGCCGAAATAAACTTTGTGGTGATTAAACTGAGAAAAGGTCCAGCGAATATAATCACGGATGGTAAACAGTTGCTGGGCAACTTCGGTAAGCGCGTTACTCTGTGACACAATTTTTCTCCAATAATCAGCCTTCCGCTAAGTTTAACCCAGCAACCCCATGCTATAAACCAAACCCAGCAGCATTCACCAAAGAAATTCGCTTTCTTTTCCTTTGATGGTTTTCCTTCCTCCTGCGGCGCCATCACGCTTGCGCCTTTGACATCATCTGGTATCGTTGCCCGACCACGAACACCGAGCAGAGACATGAGCAAAACCTTTCAGCCTGACGATAACGCCCCGGACGATAACCTTGATGATATGGACCTTTTCCGCTCCGCTATGAGTGGCGTAAAGCCAATCAAAAGTGACAAGGTCATTCTGAAACCCTCCAAAAAGAAAGATATCAACGCGGAGATCAAGCGGGCGGCTGCGACCGCGGCAGAAGACGCCTTTGTCGTTGATAATCTGTCGGAAGGCAATATTCCGGATAAGAAACCCAGTGATACCCTGAGCTTTAAAGTACCGGATCTGCCTTTGCGCACGTTCCAGGAGCTGAAAAAGGGCGAGATAAACTGGCAGGAAGGTCTGGATCTGCACGGAAAGAATGTTGAAGAAGCCCGTGGTGAGCTTTATGCCTTTATTCAGGATTGTCGCTCGCGGCGCTTCAGAAGTGTGATTGTGGTTCACGGAAAATCCTGGACCGCAGGCAGTGGCCGCGCAGAGCTTAAATCCTATGTGAATGTCTGGCTGCGCCAGATGCCGGAAGTGATCGCGTTTCACTCCTGCCTGCCTGCCGATGGCGGCACAGGAGCCGTTTATGTGCTGCTGAAAACCAAAGAGTGGGGCAGCTAACGTATCGGATGGGAAACCCGAATGATCCTGTCATAACAAAAAGAGCGGGCTGCTTAAGCAACCCGCTCTTTTTTATACCGCCCGGTTCATCGCCAACAGCAATGAGCCTGTCAGAATGCTGTTACCGGATAAGCACCAGTTCCAGCCGACCACCATACGAAACAGAATCTTTTGTCGGGGCCAGTGCGCCCAATCCCTTTAGCTCCAGCTTATCTGCCGACAGGCCAAACTCCTGCAACGAACGCTGCAGTTTGGCCGCTGCCTGCTCAGATCTTAGCTGCAAAACCTGATGACTCTCTTTGCCGTAGTGATGAGCCACTAACCAGTAGCGCTGATCATTGGCCTGAAGTTTTTCACTCAGCTGGCGAAGCACATCAGATGCTCCTTCCTCAAACTGGCCGTCTGCTGTTACCGGCAAACGTACCCAACCGTTATCCTGTAACTGGTCATAGAGGCTTCGCTTAACACCTTTCTGAGCCACGTCCTTTTCCGCCACCTGATAGTGGGAAACATACACATAGATGCGGCCTGTGCCACGCTCGGTGATATAAACCGAGATATAGTCAGTGGTGTTTTTCAGTCGTCTCTTGCTGGCAAAGTAATGCTGTTCACGATCCACACCGTACAGTGTCGAGATTTTAAAGACGCTGTTGGCCCAGTCATTACTGCTACCGCAGTCACGGCCACTGCACTGGAAGATCACCTCACTGCCGGGCTGCTGTAACTGACGCTGATAATGCTCCAGAATTTCATCGGTATCCCGGGTTGAACGGATACGATATAAGGTCTGTTTCAGTGTCCCTTCCGGCAGACTTAACCAGCTTTCGGGGAAGGCTTCCCCGCCTTTATTCTGGATGCGGCCTGTAGCCAAAAGATGTTGATCAAGAGGTCGGCTTTTCTCCATCTCTTTTTCCGCCAGAGGGAAAGCCTGCAACTCACCTGCGGCCATGGCTACCATTGGAGCACCTAAGATACCCGCCAGTGCCAGAATCAGAAAATAAGGGACAAAGGCTTTGTCGGCCAGATCACGCTTGCTGCTTGAGATGATATTAAAAAGAGATAGGTTCACGGTGTTCCTCACTGATAACCAACGGATACACTCAGAAGCGCCCGGGTATTCGGGCGGCACTGTATAACGAAAACGGCCTGAAAATAGACACATAGTCACTAGACTACAGTTTAAGAAAATAATTCGCTAAGTCCGCATTTCCGTAACCATCCCATTTATCCTCCTAATGGGAAGAACCCACCCCGGGTTGTCCGTTACACAGGCTCCTGCTGCCAGAATGCGATCAGCGTATCAGCCACTGCGGCAGCAGTATCCGGTTCAAGATGAAGGTGATGATTACCGGGCAAGGTCGTCTGCTCAATATTGGCTACTTTCTCTTTACGCAGCCGGGTATTTTCCCGATCAGTCAGAAAGCCATGATCGCCAATAATCAGGCGGGTTGGTGCTTTAATAGCGCCACAGAAACTATAGATTTGTTCCTCGGTAAGGCGAACCGGAGACGGGATTCTCAGACGCGCGTCTGAACGCCAGCGCCAGCCATCTTCATCCTGACGCGTGCCTCTCTCGGCTAAGGGCCAGGCGGCCTGATAACTGATCTCACCGATGCCCCGCATTCGGGCTTCAGCCGCATCTTCGACTGAATCGTAGCAGGGTGGCGTTTTATAGTTCTGCAACTTATAGCGACCCACTGCCTGGGTCAGTTGCTGCGGTGACTCTTCAGCGGGCGTCGATAAGGGCCCTAAACCCTCAATAAGACCCACACGGCCTACCCGATCCGGCATCGCACCTGCCATCAGAGTTGCCACACCAGCGCCCATAGAGTGACCAAGAAGATCCACCTCCTCCCAGCCCTGAGCATCCATCAGCAGCGCCATATCGATCACATTATCCCAGATATGATAGTAAGAGCCCTGAGGGCGGTGACCTGAATGACCATGCCCCACCAGATCAATTGCCCAGATATCCAGATCACATGCCTCGGCTAACAAGGGTGCTATCCGGCTGAAACTCTGACAGTTATCCAGCCAGCCATGCATCGCAAGCACAGGTTTATGATGCCCCTTTCCCCAACGAAGGCCGGAAAGAGATACATATTCAAGATCGATCTGAAAGGGAATGGGTTCCTGCATGGCCAATGCCTCGGTCCGGTGAAAAATGCGGGCTTAGTAGATTGCAGGTTATTGATCCTGCATCAGTTTAATCATGGCCTGAATCTCGGCAGCTGTCGACTCCGGGTGCTCAAGAGGGAACAGATGCCCGCCATCAACCGGCTTCCAGTTGAAACCGGAACGTCGTATTCCCCGCAGGCCATCTTTAGGAATCACAGAGGCGTTTTCGCTGGTCAGTACCGACACCGGCACCTTCATTTTTCGCCCGGATCCCCAAAGGTTATCGGCGATACCACAAAAAATGTTGTACTCCACCTCCGGCTCAAAGCTGAGTACACGCTGACCGGATTCGACTCTCGTACCGGAAGCGACATAGTCAGCAAGACAGCGTTCATCAAAATTGCGAAACAGAGCTCTGGATTGCAGATATTCGGAAACAGCCTCTTCATCCGGCCAGCTCTTTTTCCGGTAACGACTCTGACGGGCCGGAGTAACACGGTCGATCCGGCCGGTACGTTTCGCCACTTTCAGCAACCAGGGACGCATGCCGGATATATACAAGGGCGGGTCCAGCAGCACCAGACCTTTGAAATAACCGGGTGCTTTCAGTGCGGCGCGATAAAGCAGGACACCGCCTAAGGAGTGCCCGACACCCCAGACAGGCTCATCCGCAGCGCTGATCTGAGCCAACTGCTCTTCAACCAGCGCATCCCAGTTATCGGATACCGGCCAGCGGGGGTCATGGCCGATATGGGAAACACCCTGAATATCAAAACCGGCGGCCAGTGCATCAAACAGCACCCGATAACTTCCCATTGGAAAACCATTGGCATGGGCAAAGTGTAAAATCGACATAACGACGGACAAACTCCAAAGCGAACGTACGTTTGATTTTTATCGCTGCAGACCGGATGTACAAGCGGGAGCGTATTTTGAACTGTTAAATAATTAATCAACTTGCAGGAAGGCAGAGGCCGCAGTAAAGTCGGATCCCCTTATAAACCTGCCCGTCGACTGACTCTTACTCTGCAGCGCCGGACACGGGAATTCAGCAAATAACAGGAGCTAATATGAGCCTTGATCCGGATAAATCCAAACGCCCCAGCCGCTCCCCTGAGGTGAAAAAAAAGCGCAACCTTAGCTTCTTTCTTACCGTACTGGCGGCAATCGCATTTGCGGCCTGGCAGATCAGTCAGTCAAGCTGATGGATGCGTTTCTACATTCTCTCAGCGCCACACTCCAGATCACCGCTCCCGTATTTATCATTGTCTTTCTGGGGGTGCTTTTTAAGCACTGGCGCTGGCTGGATGATAATTTCATCAAAATAGCCTCAACGCTTGTTTTTCGGGTCACCCTGCCTACGCTGGTTTTTCTTAATATCAGCAAGACCAACCTAAGGGAAAGCCTTGATCCCGGAGTCCTGCTGTATGCCTCTGCAGTTACTCTGATCGGCTTCTTTTTCCTGATCTGGGCATCCCGACTGATGGTTTCAGTACCCGCGGATCGCGGCGTCTTTATTCAGGGAAGCTTTCGGGGAAATCAGGGCATTATCGGTATGGCTCTGGTGGCCAATCAGTTTGGCGAGGCAGGACTGCCGCTGGCGTCTTTACTGCTGGGCTGCCTGATTATTCTCTACAACATTCTGTCGGTGATCGCTTTAAGTACAGCCCAACCGGAACGGGCGGGGCTTGGCTGGAAGCCGGTCTTTATGGATATCGTTAAAAACCCGCTGATTCTTTCTGTGGTGCTGGCACTGCCTTTCTCATACTTCCAGTGGACACTGCCTGATCTGGTGATCAAAACCGGCACCTACTTCTCCGGTATGACCCTGCCACTGGCACTGCTCTGTATTGGTGGCTCCCTGAGCCTTAAAGCCCTAAGAGCCTCTTCTCTGGCATCCTGGGGAGCAACCGGCATGAAACTGGCCATACTGCCTGTACTGATGACTCTGGGGGCCTGGTATCTTGGCTGGACAGGTCAAACACTGGGGATTCTGTTTCTCTATTTTGCCAGCCCAACCGCAGCAGGTAGCTTTGTCATGGCTAAAGCGATGGGGGCCAATGGTGCTCTGGCAGCAAATATCGTTGCCCTGACAACCGTAGGTTCCACACTGAGCATCACTCTTGGTGTCTTCCTGTTGCACTGGTTGCAGCTGGTGTAACAAAAAAGGCGCTGCTGTCATCGACAGAGCGCCTTTCATTACTCATTCCAGCGTTGTAAAGCTACCCTATCCGGAAGCTGACGGCTCACCCTGTACCCGCTGCTGAAGAAACTCACCCAGTTCTCTCAGGGCTTCATCTGCCTGGGGCAGATAACGGTGCAGTAACTGCCAGACATGAGGCATCTGACTCCATTTACTGATCTGCGCCACGGTGCCCGCTTTTTCCAGTCGCTCGGCCAACCGGATACCATCATCCAGCAGCAACTCCTGACGGCTGACCTGAACCAGACAGGGTGGCAGGCCGGAAAGATCTCCAAACAGGGGAGATACTCCCGCATCAGCCAAAGAGCGACCACCGGCATAAACATGGGCAAAACTCTGCATCTGAGCTTTGTTCAGAATCAGGTCGGTTGCGGTATTCGTATCAAGACTTGGAGTAGAACAGGTCAGATCAACCCAGGGAGAAAGAAACGCCGCCGCTGCGGGCAAAGGTCGGCCAGAAGCTTTTAAACGCTGCATCAGCGCCAGCGCAAGACCTCCACCGGCAGAGTCTCCGGCAAAGGCGATCTGTTCAGGGGTTACACCAATATCCAGCAGCCACTGATAGGCTGCTTCAGCATCATTCAACCCGGCGGGATAAGGCCCTTCCGGTGCAAGACGATACTCAACAATCAGAACCCGGGCATTCGCCCTGTGAGCGATCTGAGCGGCCAATTCCCGGTGGGTATCAATCGATCCCAAGACATAACCACCACCATGCAGATAAACCACATAGCGTCGCGGTGTATCATGATCCCAGTAAACCAGCTCCGACTTAACGCCATTGGTATCCTGCTCGCTGATCATCAGGCCGTGGGGCCGACTGGGTCTGAGCATGGCAGCTTCAAGCTGATCCCGCATCAGACGACAATACTGGTTCAGCCCTTGGCGATGCCAAAAGTCAAAACTCTGTCGTAAAGGTTCAAAACTGATCACGGGTTACTCCAGGTCTGCGGCGTGGACGACAGCGTCTAACCGAGCCAGTCCCGCGCCCCAGACGTCAGCCTCCAGCACGGTGACGGAAGCTGTAGCCATAGGATAAAACCCCATGTCATGGCCATCGACCAGAAGACTGATCAGACGACTGACAAGGGGTTGATGTGTTACCAGTAACAGCGGACGATCAGAAGGTTGTTCATTCAACCAATCAATCACCTGCTGGGGGCTATCTTCCGGCGTAATCAGAGATAACTCATGACAGGACTGGAGTTCAGCATTGCGCTCAATTTCAGAACAGGTCTGACGCGCCCGCATATAGGGACTGACATACGCCGTTGCACCACTCAGTTGATCTGCGATGTAGCAGGCTACCTTACGGACATCAGCTACGCCGGAATCGGTCAGACAGCGATCAAAATCCCGTGCCGCAACTCCGGCTTCCCCATGACGAAACAACACCAGTCTCATGGTTTTTAATCCTTGTCCGGAGACTGATACGGGTCAGCATCCGGCGCTTCGCCTTCCGGCCACGCGGTAAAAGGAAAGGGTTTTTCCTCACGGTTGTAGGTCAGATAGCGATA
The DNA here is from genome assembly GCA_048264105.1 of Oceanospirillum sp. GTDB lineage: Bacteria > Pseudomonadota > Gammaproteobacteria > Pseudomonadales > Halomonadaceae > Oceanospirillum. Next base: position 644,228 of record JBLXDJ010000002.1, on the reverse strand, counting down.
AACCTGATAGGCATAACGCGACAATCCGGCACCTGCCTGTTGTAAAAACAGGTTTTTATCCCCTGTAATCGCAACAAAGACAACCTGCAGTAAAATACTCAAACCGAGTAGCAGCTCTGCAATCTGATAAGCCAGCACGAAAAACAGCATGAAGATGATGCGCAACCAAAAAACTTCCGTTGCGATACCCTGTTTCTTCTCACTCATTATTTCTATTCCTTAAGGCTATCCGTAAACACAATCTTAGGTCAGGATCGGGGCAGAACAAACTCAACATCCGTGCTCTGCTCACCGGACATTAAACCACGGATTACTTTCTCAACCGGCATATTGTTGAAGAGAACTTCATACAGGCCACAGGCAAGAGGCATATAAACCTCCATTTCGACGGCCTTGTTTCTGACCAGACGAATCGTGTTAACCCCTTCAGCGACCTGGCCCAGCTCTGCCACCGCATCATCAAGTGTTTTTCCCTGACCAAGGGCATAACCCACCCTGAAGTTACGGCTCAGGGGTGACATACAGGTGACAATCAGATCACCAACACCGGCCAGACCCAAAAAAGTCATCGGATTTGCGCCCATGCTGACGGCAAAACGACTCATCTCAGCAAGACTGCGGGTAATCAGCATACTTTTGGTGTTTTCACCCACACCTAATGCAGACGCCATGCCCGCTGCAATCGCGTAGATATTTTTCAGCGCGCCGCCCAACTCAACACCAAAGAGATCGTTACTGGCATAGACGCGGAAGTAATCGCATCCCAGAACCTTTTGAATGCTCTCACGTGTCAGGGCATCATCACTGGCAACAACGGTTGCGGTCATCTGCTTCTGAGCAATTTCACTGGCTAAGTTTGGCCCGCTTAAAACCCCCACATGCTGACTTGGCGTGTGAGTTTTCAGGATCTCAGACATCAGCAAAAAGCCATCTTCCTGTATCCCTTTGGCCGTACTGATCATAATCTGATCCGGACGCAGCTGATCGGCCACCTGATCAACGACCTGAGCAAAAGCCTTACTGGGGATAGCGACAAAGATGATGTCTGCCCCGGATACCGCCGATACGACATCCGTAGTCGCCCGGACATTGGCATTGATCGGGTAATCCGGCAGATAACGGGTATTGCGGCGCTTGGTATTAATATCATCGGCGAGTTGCTCATCCCGCAACCACTGAGTAACGGGATAATCATTATCTGCAGCAATACTGGCAATGGCAGTACCAAAGCTGCCTCCGCCTAAAACGGTTACGGCCTGTTTGTTGGTCATAAACACTCTTAATTATTATCGAAAGATTTCAGGCTGATATTCAGTATGGTGCCCATTTTACCGGAGATGTTCATCGGGCGCTTGCTCAATTAAGTCACTGTTGACCTGCACCATCTCTTTTAACTCATCGACATAAGCCTGGCCTCGCTGAGAGTAGCGCAGCAGATGATCTGCCAGATACAGAGCCTGCTCAGCTCCCTGAAGCATAGGTTTCTCGGCACGGGCACGCCTGAAGTCCTCATAAGCCCAAAAGCCGTTCAGGTTTCTCATATACGCGCGGATGCTCAACTGCGGCGACTTAAAAACCGCCACCTCATGATATTGACCTTCCGGCCGTTGACTGGGTACCAATCCGCACCCACGGCTGAAACACCACTGACCAAAGAGGTTATTACCTTCCCGGGCAAAACGGGAGCGCCCCCAGGCAGACTCATTAGCCGCCTGCACCAGTACCAGTTCAACCGGAATAGGCTGAACTCTGACCAACAGCTTATCGCGCAAAGCCTGCAGATCAGCCACGTCAGCAAGTAACCCGGCAGCCGAATCCTCAAGCACCTGATAGTCCTTTAGCAAGGTCATAAAGCCCTGTGCCTGCTCTTCGGATAACTGTCCGGGATTCAGCTGCTTCAACCAAAGATTTTGCTGCTGAATATACGCATTTTCTATCCGAACCATAGGTTTTAGCAGCGCAAAAAAATCGCGTTTCTTCTGACGGACATCAGCCCGTTCAACCAGCTGATCCAGACCAATATTCAGTGGCTCAGGCTTTACCGGTAGGTCACCCACCTTTTGTTCTGCTGAAGCGCTTTGAAGAGGTAATACCTGAATTGTCATCAGAAGCGGCAGAGCCAACAGGATGACAGCTGACAACGCCAGAAACGGCAGTAATTCTTTTTGATCAGAACGAGAGGACATAGAAATATTTCCCAATAAAAAATGCACAGCATTTCGGCTGTGCATTTTCAAGAAGTAACGCGATCGGCTTCAGGTTAAAAAGGACGTTTTGAATCAGACAACCTGAATATGCCAAGGCTCGTAGCGCACACCAAACTTATTATCATCAGTGTAGCGCAGCGTCAGAAAGCCCAGATCCTGCAGTTTTTTGTAGACATCTGTCTCCGCAAAATCTTCCGTAAAGTTACGGTAGCCGAAGCCCACTTTACCCACATCGAAATCACCTACAGCATGGTACGAGTAACCAGGAGGAGCCAGAGAGCGGGAGGCCTTAGACATATTGCCATCAGCCTGTGCGACCTTGGACAGGAACAGATACATCTGCTTAACGGTGCCACGAATACCGGATGTCAGCACGATCTCATCGCCAACACCTTTTCTCAGCCTTTCATAGAAAGCCAGAGATTTTCCTTTGAACAGGAAGTGTCCTGTTTTAGGTACTTTAAGCAGATCTTTGGAGGGAATACGCTGAGTCAGACCCGACATCACTTTTTCGCCATAGAAGCCATAAACATGGGCATCAGCAAAAAAGAGCTGTTCCAGATATTCCAGCTCAACTTTAGTAAATTCACCAACTTGTGAGAAATTGCGGCCATATTTGATCATCTGATCAAAGCTAATCAGGTTGAAATTACCGTGACCGACGGTGCGCTGAACACGGGACATACGCGCCAGCGTTTGTTTCACCAGCTTAAACTCTTCCGGTGAAATAAAATGATCGTCTTCGAAAACGCCTTCAAAATAACGGATCTTCTGCATGTAATCCTTAACATGAGGATCTGTTTTAGCCGCTTCGAGATCGGCCTGAAGATCAGCGACCTGATTTTCAAGCTTACTGGGTGCCGAAACTTCATGAAAATCAGCGGCAGCCGCATGCTCTTCAACAATTTCAGCCAGCTTCTGTGGCACTTCCGGCAAAGCAGATACAGCCTTATCTTCAACGACAGGAGCCACAGCAAGGTCCGAACCCTTGCCCTGCAACAACTGGCGCATAACGGATCCGCTGCCCACGGCAACAAAACCGCTGACTGACAATGCTTTTAAAATGCTTCTACGATCCACAACTACCGTCCAGTGATTGATCTGTAATCAAGAGCCTAAAGCTTAAACTCTATCTATTTTCCTGACAAGCCAGCCTATCGTACTAAAGGCACCTTAAATCAGGCAAGTAAATGCCATCAATGTTTACACTCTACCAACAGAGTTTTACCCATTTGCGCTACTGATAAAATCGTGACATTGCCTCAAGAACCTCAACACCCACATCGGCGGGCATGCGGCCATCTTTAATTCGTTCGTTCTCCAGAGACAACACTTCATAGCCCCCGGTCGGATAGGTCGCAATAATTTTATCCTTCAGAACCAAACCATAGTTAAAATAGCTATGCACCAGCAGCCAGTCCCGTTCCGGCTCTGCATCGAACAGGCTATGGCCTATCGAATAATCTGACATCGGATTAGTGCAGCCCAGCACTTCAGTCATAACGGTTGGAGCGACATCATAATGACTGGTTCGATAATCGATAACCTGACGCTCTTTTCCCGGCCAAAGCATCAGAAGAGGAACCTTCGTCTGGTACTCAGTAAAGTTGCTGCCATGGCCCCAGAAGTTTTTCCTGAGGTCATTAAACTCCTCGCCATGATCAGAGGTGATGATGACCAATGTGTTGTCCAGCGTACCATCTCGTTTTAACTCATCCAGAAGCTGGCCTAGCTGATCATCAACAAAGGTTAAGGAGTTCTTAAAACGATTAAAATAAGGTTCCGGATCAAAATCATTATTCAGTTTGACATGGTCAACACGCTCCCACTGAGGCTGAAATTTCTCATAACCTTTTGGAACATCGTAGCCATGTGCCGCATCAAGAAAAAGAAAACTGAAGAATGATTCCCCCTCATCAAGCTCAGCCAGTGAACTCTTAAAGTCAGCAATAGCATCCTTGTCACGCTCTGAAGGAGATGGCCCTTCCGATTTTAAGCGTAAGTCTTTAACTGTCGGGAAAACGGTACGGTCAAAAGCTGGAGCAATCAGAGTTGCTGATGAAAAAACACCTATATCGTAGCCCGCTCGCTGATGCTGAACGATCCATTGAGCACCATGCTGAGAAGCTGCAAAGCCATCCCAATAGCTATCCGGCAATCCAAAAAACAGTGAAAAAACGCCACCTTTAGTGACAGTTCCCCCACTGTGATGATCTGTAAAGATCTGAGCGCCAGATGATTGAGCATAACGATACAGATTTGGTGTCACATCAGGTGTAAATGTATCCGCTCTCATAGCATCTACAGCCACAACCAATACATTCATCGCAGATTCAGGTGCAGAACATTGCATTGGATTCAAAGGATAACGAATCGATTTGTCGCCACTCTTTACTCGCAACTCACTCTGAGCCCGAACCTGATCCGGGTCGATCAAGCCATACTTAACCAGATCACGCTGAGCAGTTGCCGGATAATATAAGGGGAAGTGTCTGGTCACGCCGGTGACTTCAGGCTCGTAATGCGCCTCATACCAGATATGCATCAACTGACTGGAAATCAGAGAGACAAACCATACTAAAAAGACATACTTGCCTTTTCCTGCAACGGACTTTGCAGCGATACACCAAGCGGAAAAAGAGAGAATCCATGCAGAGACCAGCACCATTGAGATCAACACAACGACTATAACTGCGATGGTAAACCACGAGAGTTTAATAATTTCACCGGCACCAGGCCCTGTGAGCAACTCCCAAACAAAACCACTCAGGTGAAAACGATATTGCTGATAAACCGTCGTATCGACTGCCAGCAGAGACAATCCTGCAAATACGGATACAAATCCAACCGGCAAAATAAGCCATCGGCGGGGCAGGATTACGGCTAGTGGAATAAGCAGAAGCAACCAGATCAGAAACGGGAAGAATCCAAAGTGTCCGATGTAAGCCAACAGAAGGTAGGTAACACTATGAGGCTCACTGACGTGGATAAAAGGCAGATAACGACTGGCAACAAGACAAACCAGAATGGTAGCCGCTACAGCCAACCAACCAACGAACCGCAACCACTGTCCCCGGGTAAAGTTTTTCCCCTGCTGCCATGAATAACTTAAACTAGCCCAAAACTTTGACATGTAATTCAGTCCGCCTGCTGATCTATCGGGTGTATGACAAATACCGGATCGCCATTATACGGAGAAAATTCCGGACTGAAATCCATCGCGAAACATTGCGTACTCTTTTATTTAAATTCCCGGAGTCCTCTGATGAATTTCAAAGGTGTATTACTGGACGCCGACAGCCTTGGCGACAACATTGACCTGCAAGGGCTGGAAAGCGCCCTTGGACAGCTGACCGTGTATGGCAAGACCTCTCCTGAGCAGCTGGCAGAACGCATTCAGGATGCTGATATCATCCTGAGCAACAAGGTGGTTATCGACCGATCTGCTATCGAAACGGCAAAGCAGCTCAAACTCATCTGCGTTCTGGCAACAGGAATGAATAATATCGATCTGGCCGCTGCAGAATCTGCGGCTATTCCGGTTCGGAATGCAACCGCTTACGGCACAAACAGTGTGGCCCAACATACCCTGATGCTGATGTTAATGCTGGCAACTCAGCAGCCCCGATACCAAAAGGCGGTCACCCATGGCGAATGGAACCAAAGCCCATTTTTCTGCCTGATGCAGCACCCGGTTTCGGAACTGGCAGGTAAACATCTGGTCATTGTGGGTTCCGGTGAGCTGGGCAGCAAAGTGGCTAAACTGGCCGAAGCCTTTGATATGACGGTGACCTTCAGCGCCCGCCCGGGTAATGAAGCCCATGATAGCCGCCCGTCTCTGGATCAACTGTTACCCGGCGCAGACGTCCTGTCCCTGCACTGCCCTTTAACCGCTGAAACAAACAACCTGATCGACAGCCGTCGCCTTAAACTGGCCAAGCCGGAATTGCAGCTTATCAACTGTGCCCGGGGTGGTATTGTGAATGAAGAGGATGTTCTGAGCGCACTCAGAGACAGACAGATCCGGGGTTATGCAACCGATGTGCTGACGCAGGAACCACCGGTCAACGGCAATCCATTGCTGGATGCGTTACAGGAAGATCTTAACCTGATCGTTACGCCTCATAACGCCTGGATCTCTCAGAATGCCCGACAGAATATCGTCGACCAGACCGCACAATCCGTTCAATCCTTTGTCCGGTCTCAGTCTTCTATTTAAACCTAGTGAGTAAAACGATTTAACCATGCGCCTTGATAAATTTATTTGCCATCACACCGGAATTTCCCGGGCCGAAGCCAAACGCGTCCTCCGTGACGGCTTAGTGACTTATAACGATGAAGTCATCAAAAACCCCGGTTTCAAAGTCACCGACGACATGGATATTGAACTGGATGGCCGGATACTGGGTGCCGTCAAACCCCGCTATTTTATGCTCAATAAAATGGCGAACACTCTTTGCTCGACTATTGATGAAGAATACCCCTCGGTACTCAGCTATATGGATCTGGCCAATACCAAGGGTCTGCATATTGCCGGACGGCTGGATGTAGATACCACAGGGTTAGTGCTGATTACCGATGATGGACAATGGTCACATCAGATTACCTCGCCGAAAAAACAGTGCATGAAGCGTTACCGGGCATGGCTGGCAGAGCCGCTTATTGAAAATGCAGAAGAGCAGTTTAAACAGGGCGTTCAACTGCATAATGAGCTGGAACTGACCAAACCTGCCATACTGGAACGCATTACGGATACCGAAGTTCTGCTCAGTATCAGCGAAGGAAAATATCATCAGGTGAAACGCATGTTCGCCGCTGTGGATAACAAAGTCATGCAGCTGCATCGCGAACAGATCGGAGATATTGTACTCGACCCGGAGCTGGGTGAAGGTGAATGGCGCGAGTTAACCTCAGAGGAGGTTGAAAGCGTCTGGGCGAAATAAGCAGCAAAAACCCCGCAGGAAAATGCGCCAGCGTTATCCTGCGGGGTTATCTTTTTTGTCTGCCTGATCTGTTTCTCTGGGCGATCAGACTAATAAACCTCGTGCCCATGAGGAATCACCACATGCTGACTGGCAGGCTCAGCATCCTGTGATTTCAGCTGAGCAAGGCACTGGTCTGCCCGCTTATAGCCCAGATCAATCATCTCACTGGCCCGGTTAAACTCCAGAATGCCACAGGAGTTACGAGCAATCTCAACCACCAAATCCGGTGGATAAACCGCTAGTTTCTGACGTGCCAGACTACTCTGCATGGTATCAAACGCCTGGTTAGCCACTTCATAGGCAGACCAGTCACGCTCTCTGGGCTCCGATTCATTTTTCTGGAAGCTCTTAAAAAAGCGTGAAATCTTATCCTGCAAGGCAAGATCCTGCTCCTTTTCACCCTGCACACTCTGTTTCGGCTGAACATTTAACTCAGTCGCAGGCCCACCTAGGTTTACAGCGATCGTCAGATCTGTTTTATCACCGAAGGTCGGTGCAATGGGCACAGGGTTCAGCACAGCACCATCAATCAGCGTCAGTCCATCCATCTGCACCGGAGTAAAAAACATCGGCATAGAGATCGACGCCCGTATCGCTTCAAACAGTGATCCTGAGTTCAACCAGACTTCACGCTCGCCACGAATATCCGTTGCCACCGCAGTAAAGCGGATCGGCAGCTCTTCAATCAACTGCTCCCCCACCAGTCGGGTCAGGGTGTTGATGATCTTGTCACCTTTAATCAGACCACCACGCCCCCAAGAGATATCCATCAGGGTGACAATATCGGATTTTTTAATCGCCCGAACCCAGGCTTCGTACTCATCCAGCTTTCCTGCGGCATAAATCCCGCCGATCAGGGCACCAATAGAGCTGCCGGAAACCGACGCCACCTTATAGTGATGCTCCTCCAGCCAGCGGATCACACCTATATGAGCCAAACCTTTTGCTCCGCCACTCCCGAGAACCAGAGAAACGGATTTTCCAGAATCAGAACCCGATGCCATACAATCCCTTCATTTAATTAGCAGTAAGAGCAGCCTGCTTAGTAAACCGTTACCGGTTAAATAAACTGCCCTGATTATTCAATGCCACGCACGATTCTAATCTATGCTTTAGTCTAGTTTCAGAACTTATCAGTGCCCACAGCCGATACATACGACTAAAATCCAACATTTACCCATAGTGATACTAAGGAAATAAGCATGAAGCTTATGCGTCAGGGAATCTCTCTGCAGTGGTTGATTGGTGGTGCGATGTTCAGCGCCATGTTTCTCCTGAGCGTTCTGCTGGTTTTTCAGAACTATCAAAATAACAAAGATGCTTTGCTTCTTGCTACCACAGAATCCGCCAAACAACTTTCGGTCACACTGAACGAAAAAGCGCAGAGACTGACAGGCCCCGCGCAAAGTGCTCTGCAGATTCTCAGTTACGACCCTCTCCTGCACGCCTCAGATCTGCCCGAACGTCTCAGTCGTCTGCCCGTCCTTTTTGAAACACTCGACTCCAATGACGTACTCAGTGCCATCTATGCAGGCTACGAAAACGGCGAGTTTTTCCTGCTGAGAAAACTTAACAACCCTCTTCTGATTCTGAAATTCGACGCTCCTGAAGATAGCGCTTACTTACTGCAAACCCTGACTCAAAATCAGAACGGACTCGATAAAGAGTGGTTTTATTACGACAAAAACCAACAGCTCCTGAAACGGGAAGTCAGACCGGACTACACCTACGACCCGCGAACACGCCCCTGGTATCAGAGTGCATCCGCTCAGGATGGACAGATCCTGACCAACCCTTACCTTTTTTACACCACCAAAGAGATCGGGATTACCCTCGCCATCAAAGGGAATGGCAGCACAAACATCATCGGCATGGACGCATCCGTGGGCGACCTGTCTGCCCAGATCAGCTCACTTAAACTCACTAAAGGCAGCCAACTGGCCATCATTGATGATAAAAGTCAGATCCTTGCCCATAGTGACCATCAGCAGATCATTGTTCAGGAAGATAAATACTACCGGCTAAATACCCTGAACGAACTGGAAAGCCCTGTTCTCAGGATCACAGCTCAACACTCTGAATCCGCTGACAAACTGGTCTCATTCAGTTCAGAAGACCAGAGCTGGTATGGGATCTCCATGCCTCTGACGGGTCTGAAGGGCCACAATATTCAGGTACTTCTGGCCTTACCTGCAGATGAACTTCTGGCCGGCGCCAAACAGGTGATCCTGACCCAGACCTTCTGGACGCTGCTGGTTATTCTGTTTCTTCTGGCTCTGGGCCTTTACAGTGGTTCCCGCATCGGTACGGCCTTCCGTCAGCTGACGGATCAGGTTCGTGCCTTATCAGGCTTTGACTTCAGCTCACGGGTCCGCATCAGCTCAGACATTAAAGAAGCCAAGGAACTCAGCCGCGTGGTCAGTAATATGTCGCGCACCATTGGCAGCTTTCAGGCTTTAAGCCTCTGCCTGAATCGCGAGAGTGATCTGGAAAAAATGCTTGATGATGTTCTTGAACATCTGGTTACCGCAACCGGAATGAACTCCGGCGCGATCTATCTTTATCAGCATGAAAGCCGGGATTTTACCCTGTCGAGTCAAACCGATGAGAACGGCTATCCGAAAACTCTGAGTGAAAACGGACAGGATGATGGCAGCATTCTGCATAACACCCTGGAACAACTGACAGAGGCTGATAAAAGTCTGGTCATCTCTTTAAGACGCAGAGACAAAAGTCTGGAAGGTCTTTTAGTCATGCGCTGGAACAGAGTCCCCCGCAATAAAAAAGCGCTGATTCGCTTTGTCTCTGAACTGGCCGGATCTGCTGCCGTCGCCATCGAAACCCGTCGCCTGATCGACGGCCAGAAAGAGCTGATTGATGGCATTCTGCACCTTCTTGCCGATTCTATCGATGCCAAATCCCCCTACACCAGCGGCCATTGTGAACGCGTCCCGCAACTGGCCTTCCGGCTCATCGATACCCTGACAGAGCAGAAAGAAGGTACCTACGCCAACTTCAGATTGGGTGAGCGGGACAAAGAAGCCTTCCGTATCGCGGCATGGCTACATGACTGCGGCAAGATCCTCAGCCCGGAGCATGTGATCGACAAAGCCACCAGACTTGAAACCATTTTCAACCGCATCCATGAAATTCGTACCCGCTTTGAAGTCCTCTGGCGGGATGCCGAGATCGAGTACTGGCAGAAACGTGTAGCAGGCGAACCTGAAGCAGAGCTCAAAGCAGCGCTGGAGCAACGCCAGCAAGAGCTTCAGGAACAATTCCGCTTCATCGCCAAAGCCAATGAAGGCTCTGAATCAACACCACCGGATTCAGCCGCCCGTATCCACGCTATTGGCGATCAGGAATGGCGACGTCACTTTGACAATACCCTAGGCCTGTCCCACGAAGAGCTGCTGCGCCTTGAGCCGGAAGCTCAGCCCGACCTGCCTGCCAAAGAAAAACTCTTATCGGACAAGCCGGAACACATCATCCCCTGGGATGAAGGCCGTCGGCCACCGGTGGAAGCTGATAATCCGGATAATATCTGGGGCTTCGATATGCAGCTGCCGGAACACTCTTTCAATCTGGGAGAGCGCTACAACCTGACCGTACCCTTTGGCACACTAACCCCCGAAGAGCGTTTTAAAATCAATGAGCATATTGTTCATACCATCATGATGCTCAGCGCGTTGCCACTGCCGGACTACCTGAAAAAGGTTCCTCAAATTGCCGGCAACCACCATGAAAGGGTCGATGGTCAGGGCTATCCAAGAAAGCTCAAAGGCGAAGAGATGACGACTCAGGAGAAAGTCATGGCGGTAGCCGATATCTTTGAGGCACTCACAGCCTCAGACCGCCCTTACAAGAAACCCAAAACCGTCAGTGAATCCCTGAACATCATGGTGAACATGAGCCGTAACGGCCATATTGATCCGGTACTGATGAAGACACTGCTGGAGCAGAAAAGCTTCAGTCATTACGCCAGTGACTTCCTGACCCAGGAGCAAAATGACTCTGTCGACTATGCCGCATTGATCAGCCAGCTCGATGCAATTCAGAGCCAACCCGCCTGACCTGACAAGACAACAGCCTGAGTCTGTGATCTCAAAGATACGACACTGACTCAGTGCAGGCACACCGACCACATAACGTGCAGGCATAAAAAAACCGCCATCCCAAATGGGTGGCGGCAGTTGCACAAACAAGGAACCTTCATGAAAAACAGGCTTAGGCAAACCTGTGATCTTGCTTCGCTTATTGCAGAAGATTAGAAGGCTGAATCTGAAATCAGTTCCCGCTTTTCATATCATCAGACCCTGATAAATAATCAAAAAGCCCTTTTCCATTGTTTATGCCGGTATTTCCTGAAACCGTTCAAGGGATTACGGATTAATTTTAATCAGCTCAACATCAAAAATAAGCACCGAACCTGCCGGAATACGACCGACGGAACGATTGCCATAAGCCAGCTGACTTGGGATATAGAAACGGGTCTTTTCACCTTCAACCATCAGCTGAACACCTTCTGTCCAGCCCGGAATCACCTGATTCAGACCAAAATCGATCGGCTGGCCACGGTCGACAGAGCTGTCAAACACAGTGCCATTCAACAGCGTACCGTGATAGTGCACCTTCACACGATCTGTCGCCGCAGGATGTTGCTCGCCAGTGCCCGCTTCCAGCACCTTGTACTGCAGACCGGAATCCGTTGTCACCACGCCCTCTTCCTGAGCATTGCTGGCCAGAAACGCCTGACCTTCCTGCATAATGTCAGCCATAGACTTACGATCATCCGACATACGTTTAAAGATAAACAGGCCGATGATCACAATGATCGCGATAATAATTACTCGAGTCACGAAAGAGTTCCTTGCAGTAAAAGTAAGAGTCATAGAATTGAAGTTGGCCACATGCTAGTGCAGGCAGAAGAAAAAGCAAAGCCTGACAAGCTCTACCGGATATCGCCTGTCAGGCAGACTTACGCCACTCCAGCAAACGGTTGTTAGCGGGCATCTCATGATCCGCCTCCAACACCAGACCAGCCGATTCAGCCAGTTCCGCTATCGCTTCAAAATCCCGGATTCCACTTAAGGGATCCCGTTCCCGCAGAAAATGATCAAAGGCCTGATTACTCTCACTGGTATAGGCTCCCTGATAATTGAAAGGGCCATATAGGCAGAGCTTGCCTCCCTCCGGTAACAGAGCGCCAACACCCTGAAAGAAAGCCTCAACCATCGCCCAGGACATAATATGCAGGGTATTCGCCGTGAAAACGCCATCCGCGTTCACCTCGGGCCATTGAGTCTGTGTCACATCAAGCTCAACCGGTGCAAGAAGATTGCTGCCTGTATATTCGCCGCACCAAAGCCTAACTCCCGGCAGATACACCGCCTGATCCGACGGCTGCCATTGCAGATGAGGCAAGTGCTCCGCCATATAAACCGCATGCTGCCCCGTACCGCTACCTACTTCCAGAACCTGCGAAACATCACTGAAGGCGTGTTTTAAAACCTGAAGAATCGGAGCCTTATTATTTTCACAGGCTTGGGAGAAGGGTTTACTCATGGGCGATGCGGTCCTGATTCGGAATAAACTTAAAAGCGTTTTTACCGGCCGATATTACCGACCCGTACTCTTTATCTTTGCAGCTTACCTGGTCTGTTTATCTTTACGATTTGTCTTTACGGCTTAGCTTGACTACTCACCTACAAAACGTGCCGGACGTTTGGCAATAAAGGCCTGAACCCCTTCCTGACCATCGGCGGTTTTGCTTAATGCAGTGATAGTTTGCGCTTCCAGTTCCAGCTGAGTTTCCAAGGTAGCATTTTGGGCACTATCCACCAGATTCTTCACCTGAGCGTAAGCCTGTGTCGGCCCTGCAGCCAGCATACCGGCCAGTTCCCGTACCGTATCCTGTAAGCGTTCGGCTGGTACCACACGATTAACCAAGCCCCAGTCCAGCGCTGTTTCTGCATCCAGAACCCGATTGGTAATAAAGAACTCTTTCGCCCGACGCGGGCCGATCTGACGGGTCAGATAATAAGAGGTACTGCCATCCGGAGAGAAACCGATCTGGGTATAAGCGCTGGTAAAACGAGCCGTGTCCGCGGCAATCACCAGATCACAGCAGGCCATAAGACCCAGTCCTGCGCCAGCGGTCATACCGTTGATCGCTCCGATCACCGGTAAAGGCAGACGGGAGAAACGGGAGATGGCACTGTGCAGATAAGTCGTCATATCCATCAGCAGGCGATCCACATTCTCAGGGTCTTTGGCAAAAGCGCCTACATCGCCACCTGCCGAGAAGGCCTTATCAGCGGTTCCGGTAATCACGACAGCTCGGATCGATTTATCACAGGCACACTGGTTAGCGACTTCCGATAACCGGCGCATCACCTCTTCATCCATGGCATTAAAAGCGTGGGGACGATTCAGGGTAATCCAGCCCACATTATCGATACATTCAAACAGTACAGCGCTCATAAAATTCTCCGTTTTGATCTTGTTATTATCTTGCTGACAGCCAAGAAGTGCTTCTGACTCAGAATGCCTGCCTCTGAGCTTAAGTGGTAAAACAGTGGTAAAACGAGTGTTTGATACTCAGAGAATTTCACAGCTGGTACAGGCTGTCAAAGCTGACTTTGCGGTCAGTCAGAATCAGCGCTTACCTTTTGAAACCCAAGCAGAAATATGACAGCAAAACGATATTTTGATTGGCTGATTTCAGGAAGCTTTGTATGATCGCGCATCTTCAATTTGTGCGTGTTGACCTGTATGAAACTGATCTCGTTTGATGCTTTACGTACGTTAAATTTTCCCTCCGCCAACTACATAAAACCCGATAGCTATTTGCGGCATGATACGGATATCGAAGCCGCTGACTGGCTGCTATTCCCGGAATACTGGCAACTTAATGTGCTGCATTATGCCTATAAAAAGCGCATTTTCCCCTCTCCCGCCAGTTACGCTTTAGGACACGATAAGGTTGAGATGACCCGGGCTTTTATGGCGGTTGCCCCAGAGCATGTGCCTTTCACCCTGATCCATGGCAACTCACCGGAGAAGGCCGATGAGATCTGGCAGAAAATGCCCCTGCCTTTTGTTGCCAAGATCCCGAAAAGCTCCATGGGCGAAGGGGTTTTCCTGATTGAATCTCTTGCGGACTGGCACCTGTACTGCCTGAAAACCGATGTGCTTTATGCTCAGGAGTATCTGCCCATCGACCGGGATCTGCGTATTGTGGTGATCGGTGAAAAAGTAGTGGGTGGTTACTGGCGGGTTCAGTCGGATAATGGCTTCCATAACAATATCGCCCGGGGCGGTACGCTGCTGGAAGGCCCGCTGCCGGAGTCTGCCGTGGCACTGGTGCTGAAACTTGCTAAAACACTGGGGATTGATCATGCGGGCTTTGATATCGCCATGATCGGCCACTACCCGTTTGTGCTGGAGTTTAACCGCATGTTCGGCACACAGGGCATCCATAAGATCATAGGTGATACCACTCCGATGATTCTGGACTACCTGAATACAGCACTGAATGATGAAGACCAGCCGGAAGATCCTGACGATCCTAATGGCTCAACCCCCAAAGGCCGCCGTGTTCGAAAGCCTGCTATTGCTGCCTGACAATTCTGAAGAACAAAAAAACGCCCGATTGAGAAATCGGGCGTTTTTTTATGACCAACCCGAACCTGAGCGCTCCGGTCAGAGCTGCTCAAATCCGGATAGTCGGAGATTAAGCGCTGACGTTTTTCGCCGCGATAATCTCTTTCCACTTGGCAGGGCCAGTGTTGTGTACGGATTCACCGTTAGCGTCTACTGCTACAGTTACCGGCATATCCTTCACTTCAAACTCATAGATCGCTTCCATACCCAGCTCAGGGAAAGCCAGAACTTCAGCGTGAGTGATCGCTTTGGATACCAGGTAAGCAGCACCACCAACAGCCATCAGGTAAACCGCTTTGTTGTCCTTAATCGCGTCGATCGCGATAGGACCACGCTCAGACTTACCGATCATGCCCAGAAGACCTGTGCTCTCGATAACCTGACGGGTGAACTTGTCCATACGGGTCGCTGTAGTCGGGCCAGCAGGACCAACCACTTCGTCACGTACCGGATCAACCGGGCCAACGTAGTAGATAAAGCGACCTTTCAGATCAACCGGCAGCTCTTCACCTGCGTTCAGCATCTCAACCATTTTCTTGTGAGCCGCATCACGACCGGTCAGCATCTTACCGTTCAGCAGAACGGTTTCGCCCGGCTTCCAGCTTTGTACGTCTTCCGGAGTCACTTCATCCAGATTCACACGACGGGTGCTTTCGCTGACTTCAAACGTCACTTCCGGCCAGTCGTTCAGATCCGGTGGCGTCTGCAGAGATGCACCGGAACCATCCAGCTCGAAGTGAGCGTGACGGGTTGCCGCACAGTTAGGAATCATGCACACCGGCAGAGACGCGGCGTGAGTCGGGTAATCTTTGATCTTAACGTCCAGAACAGTGGTCAGACCGCCCAGACCCTGAGCACCAATACCCAGCTCGTTTACGGCATCCATAATTTCCAGACGCAGTTCTTCAGCACGGTTTTGCGGGCCACGCTCACGCAGCTCGTGAATGTCGATCGGATCCATCAGGGATTCTTTCGCCATAACCGCTGCTTTCTCAGCAGTACCGCCGATACCGATACCCAGCATGCCCGGCGGACACCAGCCAGCACCCATGGTAGGTACGGTTTTCTTAACCCACTCAACGATAGAATCCGATGGGTTCAGCATCACCATCTTGGATTTGTTTTCAGAGCCGCCGCCTTTTGCTGCAACCTGAACGTCAACGGTGTTACCCGGTACGATTTCGTAGTGGATAACCGCTGGCGTGTTGTCTTTAGTGTTCTGACGCTTACCGGCAGGATCAGCCAGAATAGAGGCGCGCAGTACGTTGTCAGGGTGGGTGTATGCACGACGAACGCCTTCGTTAATCATGTCTTCAAGGCTCATGTCGCCTTCCCACTGTACCTGCATACCTACTTTAACGAATACGGTAACGATACCGGTATCCTGACAGATAGGACGCTTACCTTCAGCACACATACGTGAGTTGATCAGGATTTGAGCCATTGCGTCTTTAGCCGCAGGGTTTTCCTCTCTCAGGTACGCTTCGTGAACGGCCTGAATAAAATCTACCGGGTGGTAGTAGGAAATATACTGCAGCGCATCGGCAACACTGGCGATCATATCGTCTTGACGGATTACAGTCGTCATCTTCGGAGTATCTCCTATCACGGTCTGTGCTTGGCTCCGGCTGGCCGGAGTCTCGTTATTATCGAAGGTCTGTCACTGAGTCGTCACGTCACCGTCACCCTGCGTTGCTAAAACGATGCTGTGTTACAACAGGTTGCAGACAGCGAGGGAGAGGCACAACAGCCCTGCCAGTTCTTCTAAGTCGGCGGATTATACACGATTTTCCCGGGTCAAGGCCTGTCTGACGGGTCAACTTTAGACAAAGGCATGAGATACGGGTAACAAAAATTCACACCTGGTTACGTCTGTGCCACGGAAGATTTAGAGTTTTTAAACCAGACTAGGCTCTAAAGATATATTTTTAATTTGCGTTTAAGCCATACCCCCAAAATAAACGCAGGCTCACAAGGCCATCCCCCAACCTCTTAATTCGGTCTCACAGGATGAAAACAACAAAATGCCCGGTGACCAGAGAACGTCACGAGCAGCGCCTGCGCATGAAGCGCCTGGGCATATCCGTGTTATCCCACGGCATGCTGCTTCTTATTTTGGCTCTGGCTTTGAGCCTGGAGCTACTGACTGATTTCAGTCTGACCAGCTTCGCACTCTTCACCCTCACCGCCATCGTAACGCAGGGTGCCTTTTGGCTGCTCTTTCAATCCGGGATTAACCTCAGGTTTAAAGACCCTTCGCTCACCCTTTGGCAAATCAGTATCGCCGTTGTCTGGTTTAGCCTGCTCATCAGCCAGCTGCCGGAAATTCGCGGTAGTCTGACCCTGCTGTACATCATGGTGATGCTGTTCGGTATCTTCCAGCTGTCGATGCTGGAATTTGCCTTTGTCGGCCTTTTAAGTCTGGTCTGTTTTGGTGGTGTAATCGCGTCTGATCTCTATCTCAGGCCTGATGAGGTCAACCTGCAACTCAGTCTGATGCAGTGGCTGGTACTGGCCTCCGCACAAACCTGGATCGCGCTGTTTGGCAGCTATGTACGCCGGTTAAGTGAGCGCCTCAAAAAACAGCGCCATGTCCTGCAGCACAGCAACCATAAGATGCAACGAGCTAATGAAGAGCTGGAACAGGCGATGGAACAGCTGGATGAGATCGCCGGAACCGATGAGCTGACCGGTATCCTGAATCGCCGCCGCTTCTTTGAAGAGAGCCGTCGTCGGCTTGAGAACAGCGATCATTATCAGGCCTCTGCGCTGTGTATGATCGATCTGGATCACTTCAAAAAAGTGAATGATCGCTTCGGCCATCAGGCTGGCGATCTGGTATTAGAGCGTTTTTGTCAGGTTACCCGTGAATGTCTGCGCGGCAGTGATCTTTTTGGTCGTTATGGGGGCGAGGAGTTTATTCTGCTGTTGCCGCAAACCAATCAGGATAGTGGTGTTCAGGTGGCGGAGCGGATCCGGCTGGCCTTTGAACAGTATCCTTTCGACAGCATTGAACCCGGCCTTAAGCTCAGCACCTCTATCGGCGTCACCCTGCACCGCTGGGGTGAAACATTGGAAGACACCCTGAAAAGGGCAGACAAGGCGCTCTATCAGGCTAAAAGCTCTGGCAGAAACCAAACGGTTTATATCTCAGGAGCCAGAAGCATTAACCGGGCACTGACCGTGCAAGGTAAAACCTCCAAGGAGTGATCTTCTTCGGAACGTCATACGAACGCAAAAAAATAAAGGCCTGATCAAATCAGGCCTTTATGCGTAATCACTCACCAACAGACACTTAATGTGTAGGCTTTACCAGGTCACTGAAACGACCGCTCCACAGAGAATCCACCTTCTGACACACTACAAACTCAGGATTCAGCAGATTTGCCTCCTGATTGTAGCGCAGTGGTTTCAGGTCGCCATCCAGCACACAACCTCCCGCCTGCTCGACGACCGCCTGCGCCGCTGCAGTATCCCATTCACCAGTTGGGCCAAAGCGCACATAAAGATCGCTGTCACCGGCAGCTACCAGACACAGTTTCAGCGAGCTGCCCATAGGCACATTCCGGTACTCCGGCAATACCTCACTGAATGACTGCAGACGTTCTGCACCATGGGAACGGCTGCCAACAATACGCCAACACTCCGGCTGATAAGCGGGGTCCAGTTTTAACAGTACAGGTTTGTCATCTGCGTACTGAGCATAAGCACCCATACCTTCAGCACCGGTATACATCCAGTCTTTAACCGGTGCATAAACTGCACCGAGTATCGGTTTACCCTGTTCGATCAGGGCGATATTAACGGTGAACTCGCCATTACGCTTCACGAACTCTTTGGTGCCATCCAGCGGATCCACCAGCCAGTAACGCTGCCAGTTTTTGCGTTCATCCCATGGGATATCGCCACTCTCTTCCGACAAAACCGGAATATCAGGGGTCAGCTGATTGAGTCCCTGCTCAATACAGTGATGGGAAGCCAGATCAGCCCGGGTCAGCGGGCTGTTATCCGCTTTATATTCCACCCCAAGATCCGCTTCCTGATAGATCGCCATAATCGCTTCACCCGCTTTACGGGACAGGACTTCGATCTCAGGAAGAAGCTGTTTCAGGTCTGTTAAAGCTGTGGTCATTGTCTGTCCTTAACCGTGGCGATAGATGGGGTGTTAAAAAAGAGAAGGCAAAAGATAACTGACTAACAATAGCGCACCAAAAACCGCATGAAAACGTCCGGTCAGAGGCGTAATCATCAGCCGGTCCTGCGCGGAGGCTTTGAGGAGTTTCCAGGGTGCTCTTAATGCCAGAATACTGATCAGTACCAGACCGGTAAAAGGCATCACGTCAAAGATCCACAGCCCGATCGCCGAAAGATAAGCCAGCCCGACCATGATCCGATAGAGCCATACTGCAGGCTGGTAGCCAATACGAACCGTCAGAGTGTTCTGACCGACCGCTTTATCACTTTCGTAATCTCTCAACTCGTTACTCAACAGCAACAGGGAGGTAAGAATACTCAGGGGGATCGCCTGCAGCAGATGCACCAGCAGAAATTCACCGGTCATGACATAGGCAGAACCGGCAATCATCAGAATCCCCATCATAAAGAACACCACCGGCACACCCAGCCCGCGGTTCTTATAATTGATCGGTTCCTGAGTATAAAAGTAAGCACCTGCCAACCCGATAAGACACAGCCAGAGAAGATCCAGCCCCCTCAGTGTCATCAGGAAGAGTCCGATCGTAATGGCGATCAGAAAACAGGTAATCCCCAGCTGAAAATTACGCTGGATCGATTGAGCGATCTGACGCCTTTCAGACTCTGATGCATCGGGAAAACGCTGATCAAGCTCACGGATATCCGAGTGATCATTGATCAGGTTAACGGCAAACTGCAGAAAAATACCACCGGCCAGAATCGCGGTGGCAAAAAGAAAGGGGGCGCTACTTTCCTGCCAACCTAGGATAATCCCCTGCAGGCAGGAAAGCACAGCAACCACTAAGGAAAATGGGCGGGCAGCCTTCAGCAACTGATACTTTTCCGGATTGCTGTGCCTGCTGCCAAGCGTTTGCGCGGTCATGCTTTTTCCTTAGTCTCTGCTGTTTTCAAAGCTTTTCTGAAGCCAGTAGACTGTGAAGTTTACCGGCAAAAACAGCAGAGGTCGGTTGCTTTTTGTTGCTGATTCAAGGTGTTGGAAGCGTATTACTTCAGATCACGCATCAGCAGTGCGTATTCCAGATCCGCTTCATTCAGACCGGAGCCATCCAGCTCAAATTTAACGACGTGACCATTACCCGGTGCCACCTTCATATCTTCACCTTTGCGGTTCTCCATCTGCTTCAGCTGGAAGCGACGGTTACCACCCGGCAGCATCAGTTCCAGAGTATCACCGGTTTCAAAGCGGTTCTTCACATCGATCTCCAGCACATTGCGCTGATTATCAAAGCTCATCACCTCACCGACAAACTGCTGGTTCACACCGATGGAGTTACCGGTTTCGTAGTTCTGATACTCATCATGTACGTGACGACGGTAGAAGCCTTCGGTATAGCCGCGGTGTGCCATATTTTCCAGAGTGTCCATCAGGCTCATATCAAACGGACGACCGGCAACGGCGTCATCAATCGCTTTACGGTAAACCTGAGCAGTACGGGCCACGTAATAGTGTGACTTAGTACGACCTTCGATCTTCAGGGAGTGAATGCCCATTTTGGTCAGGCGTTCAACATGCTGTACCGCACGCAGATCTTTGGAGTTCATGATGTAGGTGCCGTGTTCATCTTCAAACACTGGCATCATCTCACCCGGACGTGACGCTTCTTCAATCAGAGCCGACAGTCCCTGACTGTTTTCGTCATGGTGCATCGCGCCCGGTGACGGCATCGCATCACCCGCCATGGACGGATCCCAAACACCGGCAGACTGCTCGACCTGAGAAACCGGGATCAGATCACCCGTGGCATCCGTCTGGGTCTGAACGGTATTGTAATTCCAGCGGCAGGCGTTGGTGCAGGTGCCCTGATTCGGATCGCGGTGGTTGAAGTAACCGGACAGCAGGCAACGACCGGAATAAGCGATACAGAGTGCGCCGTGAACGAAGGTTTCCAGCTCCAGCTCCGGGCATTCATTACGGATATCTTCGATCTCTTCCAACGACAGTTCACGGGACAGGATGATCCGCTCTACGCCCTGCTTGTGCCAGAATTTAGCCGCCGCAAAGTTGACCACATTGGACTGAACCGACAGGTGAATGGTCTGCTCAGGCCAGCGCTCACGAACCATCATGATCAGGCCCGGATCAGACATGATAAGAGCATCTGGCTTCATCTCGATGATAGGGGCCATATCATCAAGGTAAGTACGCACTTTGGCATTGTGGGGAGCGATATTACTGGCAACGTAGAACTGCTTGCCACGATCATGAGCGTACTGAATACCCTTTTCCAGATTATCCAGTTTGAAGTCGTTGTTACGTACACGAAGGCTGTAACGGGGCTGTCCTGCGTAAACCGCATCTGCACCATAGGCAAATGCATAACGCATATTTTTGAAGGTACCCGCCGGGGAAAGAAGTTCAGGCTTAAACATATCAACCTCTTCGGTGTCTGGTTGCAGGCCAGATTCACCCTTTGAAGAAAACGCGCACTGCAAGCGTAAAATCGAAAGCTGGCGATTCTACCACAGGCTCTATCAGACAACAGTCTAATCCCCCTGTTTTTCATACCCTTTTAAAAACCATGGAGAATTAACCGTCATATTCAGGCAACAAAAGCGTAACTGAATCGCAACATTGATTTTATAGCCTGCTGTTAACTTCAGATTTAATGACTAAGACTCGCCTGAATACTTAAGGAATTGACCATGAAACTCAAAGCATTAGCTAAAGCTCTTCTGATCACAGGTGCCGTAGCAGGCATGACGGCATGCGCTCAGATGGGAAGCGATAGCGCACAGAACAGTGCACAGGAACAGATGCAGCAGGCTAAGGCCTTGTACGAAGTGCATCACGATGATGGCCGTATCTATCTGTTCAATGACAAAGCCACTTATTCACACTTTCTGCAGCACGGCGAAACACCTTACACCTATAAGCGTATCGCGTCCGGCCCTCACGGTGAGACACTGGTCTTTGGTCTGAGCAGTGCGGAAAAGAAAAAAGGTGAACAAGCGGGTAACGTCGAGCTGTACGATGGCAAGGTATCACCTGAAGCTTTCTACGGTGAAATGCGTGCTGAAGGCCGCATCTATGTGTTCTCCACACTGGAAGATATGAAGGATGTTCGCACCACAGGTGAAGCACCTTATCGCTTTACACAGATCGGCGATGGTCCGAACGGTGAAACCATTGTTTATGTCCTGAACAGCAGCAACAAGAAAAAGCGTCCGGATGCTCTGATCGCTCAGTTTAAAGCTCAGTACCAGTAAAAAACGCACTCCTCGGCTATCGATATGAGGAGATGAATTTAGCACTAAAACCAGCTTCGGCTGGTTTTTTTGTGCACGAATTCAGTGTTCAACGGGATAAAAACGGGCAATAAAAAAGGCGACCCCAGGGTCGCCTTTTGGTGTGCTTACGCACAGCAATTATCGGACAGAGACCAATAATTGCAACTTACTGAAAGTAAGCTTATTTCCAGCCAGTCACTTCACGCAGACCGTCTGCGATGCCAGCCAGAGAACGTACAGTCTTAACACCAGCGTCTTCCAGTGCAGCAAACTTGTCGTCTGCAGTACCTTTACCACCGGAGATAATCGCACCAGCGTGACCCATACGCTTGCCTTTAGGTGCAGTAACACCAGCAATGTAGGATACAACAGGCTTAGATACGTTCGCTTTGATGTAAGCAGCAGCTTCTTCTTCAGCAGTACCACCGATCTCACCGATCATAACGATCGCTTCAGTCTGTGGATCATTCTCGAATTTCTCCAGAATGTCGATGAAGTTAGAACCTGGGATCGGGTCACCACCGATACCAACACAAGTAGACTGACCGAAACCAGCATCAGTAGTCTGCTTAACAGCTTCGTAAGTCAGAGTACCAGAACGGGAAACGATACCTACTTTACCCGGCAGGTGAATGTGACCCGGCATGATACCGATCTTACATTCGCCTGGAGTGATAACACCCGGGCAGTTAGGACCAACCAGCTGAACACCCAGCTCGTCACACTTAACTTTACATTCCAGCATATCCAGCACAGGGATGTGCTCAGTGATACAAACGATCAGTTTGATACCAGCGTTTGCTGCTTCCAGGATAGAATCCTTACAGAAAGGAGCAGGAACGTAGATAACAGAAGCGTCAGCACCAGTGGTTTCAACAGCTTCAGCAACCGTGTTGAATACTGGCAGACCCAGGTGAGTAGTACCACCTTTACCTGGAGTTACACCACCAACCATCTGAGTGCCATATGCGATAGCTTGCTCGGAGTGGAAAGTACCCTGACCACCAGTGAAACCCTGGCAGATTACTTTAGTATCTTTGTTGATTAAGATAGACATTCGATTAGTTCCCCGCCGCTTTTACCGCTTGTTGAGCAGCGTCAGTTAAGCTTTCAGCTGCGATGATATCCAGGCCAGATTCAGACAGAACCTTTTTACCCAGGTCGGCATTAGTACCTTCAAGACGAACAACAACAGGTACGTTAACACCTACTTCTTTCACCGCACCGATGATACCTTCAGCAATCATATCGCAACGTACGATACCACCGAAGATGTTCACCAGAACTGCTTTCACTTTGTCATCAGACAGGATCAGTTTGAATGCGTGAGCAACGCGCTCTTTGGTTGCACCGCCACCAACGTCCAGGAAGTTAGCCGGGAAGCCACCGTGCAGAGCAACGATGTCCATAGTACCCATAGCCAGACCTGCACCGTTCACCATGCAGCCGATGTTGCCATCCAGAGCTACGTAGTTCAGATCCCATTCTGCAGCTTCTGCTTCACGAGCGTCTTCCTGAGAAGGATCATTCATTTCCTGCAGATCTTTGTGACGGTATACAGAGTTACCATCAACACCCAGTTTGGCGTCCAGACAGTGCAGATCACCGTCTTCTTTAACAACCAGAGGGTTAATTTCGATCAGCGCCAGGTCTTTTTCCTGGAACAGTTTTGCCAGACCCATGAAGATCTTGGTGAACTGACCAACCTGAGCCTTGTTCAGACCCAGTTTGAAGCCCAGCTCACGACCCTGGTATGGCTGAGCACCAACCAGAGGATCGATAACAGCTTTCAGAATCTTTTCCGGAGTTTCTTCAGCTACTTTCTCGATCTCAACACCACCTTCGGTGGATGCCATGAAAACGATACGACGGGTTGCACGGTCAACAACCGCACCCAGATACAGCTCGTCAGCGATGTCAGTGCAGGTTTCTACTAGAATTTTAGAAACAGGCTGACCATTTTCGTCAGTCTGGTAAGTTACCAGATTTTTGCCTAACCAGTTTTGAGCGAACTCTGCAGCCTGAGCCGGAGATTCAATCAGTTTCACGCCACCCGCTTTACCGCGGCCACCTGCGTGAACCTGTGCTTTAACTACCCACTTGTCACCACCGATTTTCTCACACGCTTGCGCGGCTTCTTCCGGGGTATCTACAGCAAAACCCTTGGAGACAGGCAGTCCGTATGCGGCAAAAAGCTGTTTGCCCTGATATTCATGAAGATTCATACTGCTAAGCCATTTTTTTTGTGCACTAACACTATTGGCGACACCTTGGGGTATGGTGCCGCCCCCTGCTACGGTTACCCGTAATTTTTTATATCTTACGCTTTTACGATCTTACTTGCGTTTCTTGCGGTTCGGCATGTGAATCGCGTGACCATCTACTGCCAGTGCTGCTTCGTGAACAGCCTCAGAGAGAGTTGGGTGCGCAAAGCACATCAGCGCCAGATCTTCAGCACTGGAACCAAATTCCATCGCGATCACACCCTGGTGAATCATCTCACCAGCGTTCTGACCGATAATGTGCATACCCAGGATACGGTCAGTATCTTTCTGAGTAATAATCTTCACCATACCGTCAGTGCAACCATTGGTCATAGCACGGCCGATAGCGGTGAATGGGAAAACGCCGGTTTCATACTCGGTGCCTTCCGCTTTAACTTCTTCTTCAGTCTTACCGACTGTCGCGATCTCAGGGAAGGTATAGATCACACCCGGGATAACATCGTAGTTAACCTGAGCTTTGTGACCGGCTACGATATCCGCAACCATGATGCCTTCTTCAGAAGCTTTGTGAGCCAGCATAGGACCACGTACAACGTCACCGATAGCGAAAACGCCAGGAACAGAAGTACGGCACTGGTCATCAACATAGATGAAACCACGCTCATCCAGAGAGATGCCTGCGTCGCTGGACAGCAGTGCTTCAGTGTACGGACGACGACCTACACAAACGATCAGTTTGTCGAAGGTTTGAGTCTGCTCACCTTTAGAGTCAGCATAGGTCACAACAACTTCGTTGCCGTTGATCTCAGAACCGGTTACACGTGCACCGATTTTGATATCCATACCTTGCTTGGTCAGGATCTTTTTAGCTTCTTTAGCGATCTGCTGGTCGGTAGAGGCCAGGAAAGAATCCTGCGCTTCCAGAACCGTCACTTCAGAACCCAGACGCTGCCATACAGAACCCAGCTCAAGACCGATTACACCACCACCGATCACACCCAGACGACCCGGAACTTCTTCAAAGTCCAGTGCGCCGGTTGAGTCAACGATCAGACCTTCAGTCAGAGGCGTTGGTGGGATTTCTACAGGTACAGAACCGGAAGCGATAATGATATTTTCCGCTTCAACAACCTGAGTGGAGCCATCATGGCCAGTCACTTCAACTTTCTTACCGCTCAGGACTTTACCGGTACCATGCAGGGCAGTAACACCGTTTGCCTTGAACAGACCACCGATACCCTGAGTCAGGTTACCAACGATCTTGTTCTTGCGGGCGATCATTTTCTTAACGTCCATTTTAACGTCAGAAACTTCAATACCCAGATCCGCAAAGTCATGCTGGGTTTCAGCATACTTGTGGGATGCTTCCAGCAGTGCTTTCGATGGGATACAACCCACGTTCAGGCACGTACCGCCGTAAGAAGGCTTACCTTCTTTGTTCAGCCATTTTTCAACGCAAGCTGTTTTCAGGCCAAGTTGTGCTGCACGGATAGCTGCAACATAACCGCCAGGACCTGCACCGATGACAACTACATCAAATTTATCAGACATTATTTTTTCCTGTCTCTCGTGTCATGAGTGATCAAACTGTACTTAAACTTCCAGCAGGATACGAGCCGGATCTTCAAGAAGCTCCTTGATGGTAACAAGGAACTGTACAGCATCTTTACCATCGATCATACGGTGGTCATAAGACAGCGCAAGATACATCATCGGACGAATCTCAACTTGTCCGTTCACTGCCATAGGACGCTCCTGAATCTTGTGCATACCCAGAATAGCAGTCTGAGGAGCATTCAGGATTGGAGTAGACATCAGGGAACCAAATACACCGCCGTTAGTGATGGTAAAAGTACCACCCGTCATGTCAGCAATACCCAGCTTACCTTCACGGCCACGCTTAGCGAACTCACCGATGGTGGATTCTACATCAGCAAGGCTCATTGTGTCAGTGTCACGCAGAATCGGTACAACCAGACCACGGTCAGTAGATACGGCAACACCGATGTCGTAGTAACCGTGGTAAACGATATCAGTACCGTCGATAGAAGCGTTTACATCCGGGAAGCGTTTCAGTGCTTCAGCCGCTGCTTTAACAAAGAAAGACATGAAGCCCAGACGAGTGCCGTTGTGCTTCTTCTCGAACATATCTTTGTATTTCTTACGCAGCTCCATAACCGGCTTCATGTCCACTTCATTGTAAGTGGTCAGCATAGCGGCAGTTTGCTGAGCATCAACCAGACGCTTCGCGATGGTCTGACGCATACGGCTCATTGGAACACGCTTCTCAACACGCTCGCCTGCAGCAACATTCACTTCAACTGCAGGAGCTGCAGCAGGTGCCGCTTTAGCAGCGCCGGACTGTACTGCTTTCTGTACGTCTTCTTTAGTTACGCGACCGCCTTTACCGGTACCGGTCAGCTTAGCAACGTCCAGACCATTTTCGTCAGCCATCTTACGGGCTGCCGGGCTCAGGATCTTGTCGCCAACCTGTACAGTTTCTTCTTCTGCAGCAGCTGCAGGAGCAGAAGCTGCCGGAGCGGCTTCAGCGGCAGGTGCAGCTGTTGTGCCCGCAGCACCTTCTTCAAAAATAGCAATCAGCTCGTCGCTCAGAACGGTAGAGTCAACATCCTTAACGATCTCTTTCAGAGCACCATCAGCAGGAGCAACAACTTCCAGAACTACTTTATCAGTTTCAATTTCTACCAGTAGTTCATCACGGGAAACTGCTTCACCTGGTTGTTTTGCCCAGTTTACGATGGTTCCGTCTGCAACAGATTCAGGGAAGACGGGAGCTTTAATTTCAGTAGCCATGTTCGGTCCTTTCTGGATTGTTCTTTGTTTGCACAAACAAAAAATCTGAGGTGCCCCGCTTGTTGCGGGGCACGTAATTGATCAATTAAGCGTTAAAAGCGTCGGATACCAGCTGTGTCTGCTGTTCAGCATGCACAGAGGTGTAACCACAAGCCGGAGCAGCAGAAGCCGGACGTCCCGCAAACTTCAGTTCAAAACCGAAGCCTTTACGGTAGTTGTTGAGCACACCACGCATATGGTGCTGACTGCTGTACCAGGCGCCCTGGTTCATCGGCTCATCCTGACACCAAACAACCTCTTCCAGTGCAGGGTACTCAGCAACGATATCTGCCAGTGCTTCCTGCGGGAACGGATAAAGCTGTTCGATACGGATAATCGCTGTATCACTGCGCTCATTCTCACGACGGTAGTTCGCCAGATCGTAGTAAACCTTACCGCTGGTCAGTACCAGGCGTTTTACCTGGCTCTTATCAATGGTGCTGTCTACTTCGTTGATGATCGGCTGGAAGCTACCGTTAGCCAGCTCTTCAAGAGTCGATGTTGCATCTTTATGACGCAGCAGACTCTTCGGTGACATCACGATCAGCGGCTTACGCAGCGGACGGATCACCTGACGACGCAGCATGTGGTAAACCTGTGCTGGCGTAGTCGGAACAACAACCTGAATATTGTGCTCAGCACAGGATTGCAGGTAACGCTCCAGACGCGCTGAAGAGTGCTCAGGGCCCTGGCCCTCATAACCGTGTGGCAGCAGCATGGTCAGACCACACAGACGACCCCACTTGTGTTCACCACTGGTGATGAACTGATCAATTACAACCTGTGCGCCGTTAGCGAAGTCACCAAACTGTGCTTCCCAGATAACCAGTGCATCAGGTTTTGTTGTTGCATAACCATATTCGAACGCCAGAACCGCTTCTTCAGACAGGTATGAGTCATGAATGGTCATAGCTGGTTGTGACTCAGACAGATTCTGCAGAGGTACATAAACCTCACCATCAGTCTGACTGTGAATCACAGCATGGCGGTGCGAGAAAGTACCACGGCCAACATCCTGACCTGTGATACGAACCGGGTGGTTCTGATCCAGAATAGTGGCGTAAGCCAGTACTTCTGCAAAACCCCAGTTTACAGGCATAGCGCCTGCAGCCATCTTGCGACGGTCTTCGTAAATCTTGTTCACCTGACGCTGGATCTTAACACCGTCCGGGATTTCACCCAGTTTGTTAGCCAGTGCCTGCAGATGCGTCAGTTCAACGGAAGTATCCGCTTCTGAAGTCCACTCGTGACCCAGATACGGTGTCCAGTCAACGAAGAGCTCTTTGTTCGGCTCTTTAACCAGACTGTTCGCTACGTGACGGCCATCAACCAGCGCCGAGCGGTAGTCTTCCATCTTATCTTTATCTTCAGCCTCGGTCAGAACACCTTCAGCAATCAGACGTTTCGCGTACAGAGTACGGGTCGTTGGTTGCTTGGAGATCTTCTGGTACATCAGAGGCTGAGTGCCCGATGGCTCATCGGCTTCGTTGTGACCACGGCGGCGGTAACAAACCAGATCAATAACAACATCGCGTTTGAACTGCTGACGGTAGTCAGCCGCAACCTGTGCCGCATGGATCACAGCTTCCGGATCATCACCATTAACATGGATGATCGGTGCCTGAACCATTTTTGCAATATCAGTACAGTATTCGGTCGAACGGGTATCTTCCGGCTTACTGGTGGTGAAACCAACCTGGTTGTTGATCACGATATGGATGGTGCCGCCGGTTTTGTATGCACGGGTCTGGGACATCTGGAATGTCTCCATCACCACGCCCTGACCAGCAAAGGCAGAGTCACCATGAACAACGATAGGCATTACCGCATCGCCGGAGGTGTCTTTACGACGATCCTGACGGGCACGTACCGAACCCTCAACAACCGGAGAGACAATCTCAAGGTGAGATGGGTTGAACGCAAGCGCCAGGTGAACTTCGCCACCGGAAGTCATTACGTTGGACGAGAAACCCTGGTGGTATTTCACATCACCGGAACCGTCATGATTGAGTTTTTTACCTTCAAACTCTTCAAACAGCTCCGCCGGGTTTTTACCCAGAATGTTAACCAGCAGGTTCAGACGGCCACGGTGAGCCATACCGATCACGACTTCTTTCACACCGAAGGAACCCGAGCGCTGAATCAGCTCGTCAACCATAGGGATGAAAGATTCGCCACCTTCAAGACCAAAACGCTTGGTGCCGGGGTAGCGGGATGCAAGGTAGTTCTCCATACCCTCTGCAGCGGTCAGACGCTCAAGGATATGTTTTTTCGCTTCAACCCCGAATGCAGGGGCTGAACGCACGCTTTCAAAACGCTGTTGTAACCAGCGCTTCTCTTCTGTGTTCACAATATGCATGAACTCAGCGCCGGTGGTGGAGCAGTAGGTCTTCTCCAGCGCTTCGATAATTTCACGCAGCGGTGCTTCATCTTTACCGATAAACAGAGAGCCTGTCTGGAAAACGGTATCAAGGTCAGCAGCCGATAATTGGTGGTACGCCAGATCCAGATCCGCAACCGGCTCACGCTGTAGAAGATTCAGCGGGTCGATATTGGCTTTCTGGTGGCCGCGGAAGCGGTAAGCATTGATCAGCTGCAGAACACGAACTTGTTTCTTTTCATGGTCAGTGCTTACAGAACCAGCACTGGCGGGAGCAGCTTTGTGCTTGTTTTTGGCAAGCAGATCGAAGTGTTCGCGGATGGGCGTAAGGGGGATATCACGAGAACCGGTGCCTTCGGTTCTTGGAAGCTTGTCGAAGTAGTTCCTCCACTCTTCAGGAATTGCATTCGGATCAAGCAAATATTGCTCATAAAGCCCTTCAACGTAGGACACATTGCCCCCGTAGACGTGGGAAGAGCTCCACATCAACTCCATTATGCCTTCTTGCATTCTTAGTCACCCTGCACGAGGAACTTGAAATCCACAATGACCCCTGAGTCTGTTTCAGGTCAAAAAAAAGGTAGCGTGCCTTACCTTCTGCAGATTAGGGACGAGCCCCGTTCCCCAAGTCGTTTTACATTTGCTAAAGCCGGCACCTTTTGAGCGCCGGCTTTAGCGACCACAGGTGTCTGCCTTTTGGCAGACACAATAGCTTTATTATTGTATAGATGAGCTGCGGTTTGACTAGGTTGCGTTACGCAACAGCATGTCACGGATATGACCAATGGCTTTTGTTGGGTTCAAGCCTTTAGGACATACACTTACGCAGTTCATAATACCGCGGCAACGGAACACACTGAACGGATCGTCCAGTTCTGCCAGTCGCTCACGAGTCTGAGTGTCACGGCTGTCGATCAGGAAACGGTACGCCTGCAGCAGACCGGATGGGCCTACAAACTTATCAGGGTTCCACCAGAACGACGGGCAAGACGTTGAACAACATGCACAAAGAATACACTCGTACAGTCCGTCAAGCTTATCACGTTCCTCAGGTGCCTGCAGACGCTCAATGGCCGGAGCCGGAGTATCATTCAGCAGGTACGGCTTGATACGCTCGTATTGCTTGTAGAACAGAGACATATCAACAACCAGGTCACGGATAACCGGCAGACCAGGCAGAGGACGGATAACCAGCTTGCCACCTGTCACAACTTCAGACAGAGGTGTGATACAAGCCAGACCATTTTTACCGTTCATGTTCATACCGTCAGAACCGCAAACACCTTCACGGCAAGAGCGACGGTAAGCAAAAGTATTGTCCTGCTCTTTGATCATGCTCAGAACATCCAACACCATGACGTCAGCGCCTTTAGTGTCGATGTTAAATTCCTGCATGTACGGAGCAGAATCTTTTTCCGGATTATAGCGGTATACACTAACAACCAGCATTAGGCTAACTCCCGTAAATTAGTAAGTACGTACTTTTGGTTCAAACGCAGGTACTGTCTTAGGCGCAAAGTTTACATCACGCTTACCAACACGCTTCTCACCAGGGAAGTACATTGAGTGCTTCAGCCAGTTCTCATCATCACGATCCTGATAATCGTCACGGGCGTGTGCACCACGGCTCTCTTTACGGTATTCAGCTGTAATAGCAGTTGCTTCCGCTACTTCCAGCAGGTTATCCAGTTCCAGAGCTTCGATGCGCGCGGTGTTAAACGTCTGAGACTTATCGTCCAGCTTCGCATTAGCAATACGTTCGCGCAGAGCTTCCAGTTCTTTAATACCTTTCAGCATGTACTCTTCAGTACGGAATACACCGAAGTAGTTCTGCATGGTCTGCTGCAGTTCAGCGCGCAGATCAGCAACACTTTCACCATCAGTAGAACCATTCCAGCGGTTCAGACGCGCCATAGCACGCTCGATATCCGCTTCATTCACATCAGCGTCAGTCAGACCTTCGCTCAGTGCTTTCTCGATATGAATACCCGCAGCACGGCCGAATACAACCAGATCCAGCAGTGAGTTACCGCCCAGACGGTTAGCACCGTGTACAGATACACAAGCCACTTCACCTACCGCGTAGAGACCGTTGATGATGTGATCATTACCTTCTTCGTCCTGAGTCAGACACTGACCGTGAACGTTAGTCGGTACACCACCCATCATGTAGTGACAGGTTGGAACAACCGGCACAGGCTCTTTAGTCGGATCAGCGTGAGCAAATGTCTTAGACAGCTCACAGATACCAGGCAGACGTTTGTTCAGAACTTCTTCACCCAGGTGATCCAGCTTCAGGAATACGTGATCACCTTTCTCGCCACAACCGCGGCCTTCCAGGATCTCCATAACCATAGAACGTGCAACAACGTCACGACCTGCAAGGTCTTTTGCGTTTGGTGCATAACGCTCCATGAAGCGCTCGCCATCTTTGTTGACCAGATAGCCACCTTCACCACGGCAACCTTCCGTTACCAGTACACCTGCACCCGCAATACCGGTTGGGTGGAACTGCCACATTTCGATATCCTGAACAGGAATACCGGCACGCAGTGCCATACCAACACCGTCACCTGTGTTGATCAGGGCGTTAGTGGTAGAAGCGTAGATACGACCTGCACCGCCTGTTGCCAGAACCGTTGCAGCCGCTTTAACAAATACAGTTTCGCCCGTTTCGATGCACAGTGCGATTACACCGCAGATATCACCGGAATCGTTGCGAACCAGATCCACTGCATACCATTCGTTCAGGAATACAGTGTTATTTTTCAGGTTAGCCTGATACAGAGTGTGCAGCAGAGCGTGACCGGTACGGTCAGCAGCAGCACAGGTACGAGCAGCCTGACCACCCTCACCGAAGTTCTTGGACTGACCACCGAAAGGACGCTGGTAGATACGACCATTGTCAAAACGGGAGAAAGGCAGACCCATATGTTCCAGTTCGAAAACCGCTTTCGGGCCTTCAGAACACATGTACTCGATCGCGTCCTGGTCACCAATATAGTCCGACCCTTTTACGGTGTCGTACATGTGCCAGCGCCAGTCATCATTCGGATCCGCACTTGCGATTGCACAGGTAATACCACCCTGAGCCGATACCGTGTGAGAACGGGTTGGGAAAACTTTTGTAATCAGAGCAGTTTTCTTACCGGACTGCGACAGCTGCAGAGCAGCGCGCATGCCGGAACCACCACCACCAACGATGATGGCATCAAAATTCAGTGTACGTAGATTTGCAGTCATTCCTTACGCTCCCCAAAGAACTTGAACACCCCATACCACATAGGTAAAGAGGGCTAGGTTACATACTGCCTGGAAGACAAAACGGATCCCCGTTGCCTTTAGGTAGTCAGTGGAAATAGTCCACAGACCGATCCAGGCGTGGGCAGCAATAGACAGAATCGTCAGGAACGTGAAGATACGAACCCAGGTCTGCTCAAAGAAACCAGACCACTGAGCGTAATCCAGATCAGAAGTCGTCAGGAAATAACCAACGATAAAAACGCTGTACAGAGCCAGAACAACCGCACTAAAACGCTGTAACAACCAGTCTGACAGGCCGCTACGACCGAAATTCGTTACGTTGGTTACCATACCCACACCCCTGCCAGTACAATCAGAATTACAGAAATCACCAGCGTCAGCTTGGCGCCCAGCTGACCACCTTCCAGTGTTTCACCGATACCCGCATCCATAATAAGGTGCTTGATACCTGCTACCACGTGGTAGGCCAGTGCGGAAAGAAGTCCCCAGAGTACAAACTTGGCGAATGCACCCTCCTGCAGAGTTTCTTTAACTGCATTGAAGCTTTCTTCTGATTCCAGAGAAGCATCAAAAGCCCAGAACATGAACGCCAGTCCGACAAACAGAATAACGCCCGTGATACGGTGCAGAATCGAAGTATATGCAGGGAGAGGGAGCTTGATAGTTGCTAGATCTAAGTTTACAGGTCTTTTGCTATTCACGGCTCTTACACACTCTCTATGCCCTTTCATAGGGCTTATGGTTTCTGGTGGTTGCGTCCTTATATATAGAAGCAGGAGCCGGTTAATTAACCATTTCACTTACCTATTTATATAAGGCAGCACCACCGCCAATCGTGCGGCAGGAATTATAGTGACTCGCTATTCTGATTACAATAAAACCAAAGGCATAGCCGGAGCATAAATCCCTCAGCTCGCCGCACATCCGATTTGTTCCTGATTCTATCAACCAGTAGCTGCATTACTGCTACCTTTTTGGGTAATTGACAATCCTGGTTATCCTTCTATATTTGTGCAGTCCGCGATTTTGGGCATGGCAAGTATGAATTAACAATTAGAAAGGAGGCCATAATGGCTGACAAGAAAGCGATCCTGACGGTACCAGGGCTTGACGATCCAATTGAACTGCCGATTTATAACGGCACGGTTGGCCCTGACGTTATCGACGTACGCGGCTTGACCTCCAAGGGAATGTTCACTTACGACCCAGGCTTTGTCTCTACTGCATCCTGTGAATCCGCTATCACCTACATTGATGGCGCCAAAGGCGTGCTGCTGCACCGGGGCTACCCGATTGACCAGCTGGCAAAGCAGTCAGACTACATTGAACTGTGCTACCTTCTGCTGAATGGCGAACTGCCAAGCCCGGAAGAGAAGAAAAAATTTGAGTCAACCATCACCTATCACACCATGGTGCATGAGCAACTGACCCAGTTCTTTAAAGGCTTCCGTCGTGACGCACACCCGATGGCAATTCTGTGCGGTGTTGTAGGCGCACTGTCTGCGTTCTACCACGATTCTCTGGATATCAACAATCCACGTGACCGCGAAGTATCTGCATTCCGCCTGATCGCGAAAATGCCAACGATCTCCGCAATGTGCTACAAGTACTCCACAGGCCAGCCTTTTGCATACCCACGTAACGACCTGAACTATGCAGAAAACTTCCTGTACATGATGTTCAGCACCCCTTGCGAGGAATACACTCCAAACCCGGTACTGGCAAAAGCCATGGATCGCATCTTCATGCTGCACGCAGACCATGAACAGAATGCATCCACGTCTACCGTTCGTCTGACCGGCTCTACCGGTGCTAACCCGTTTGCCTGTATCGCTGCTGGTATTGCAGCTCTGTGGGGACCTTCCCACGGCGGCGCCAACGAAGCTGTTCTGGAGATGCTGGACGAGATTGGTGAAGATTCTGAAGAGAACATTCAGCGCTTTATCGCCAAAGCGAAGGACAAAGATGATCCGTTCCGCCTGATGGGCTTCGGTCACCGTGTTTACCGTAACTTCGACCCTCGCGCGAAAGTTATGAAAGAAACCTGTGACGAAGTTCTGAAAGAGCTGGGTCTGGAAAACGATCCTCAGCTGCATATTGCTAAGCGTCTGGAAGAGATCGCTCTGGAAGACGAATACTTCATTAAGCGCCAGCTGTACCCGAACGTAGACTTCTACTCCGGTATCATCCTGAAAGCGATTGGCATCCCAACCAACATGTTCACAGTGATCTTTGCACTGTCCCGTACCGTTGGCTGGATCTCTCACTGGAAAGAGATGGTAAGCGGCGACAACAAGATTGGTCGTCCTCGCCAGCTGTACAAAGGTTCCGATGTGCGCGATTATCCTGCAAAATAAGCACAAACCGGTTCCACCAAAAGGGCTGCTTTGCAGCCCTTTTTTCTTATCAGGAACGCTAGCACCACACTCACAGAGCAAGAGGAAATAATAACAATGTCACTCAACCTCGCATTTATCGGTCTTGGTGTCATGGGCTACCCAATGGCAGGTCATCTGGCAAACGCCGGTCATAAGGTTTGCGTCTACAACCGCACCACCGCCAAAGCGGAAAAGTGGGCAGAAACCTATGGCGGCAGCTTTGGAACCACACCTGCCGAAGCCGCTAGAAATGCCGATATCGTATTCTGCTGTGTCGGTAATGACGATGATGTACGCAGCGTCACCACAGGCGAAAATGGCGTCATCTCCAGCATGAAAGACGGCAGTATTCTCGTTGACCACACCACCGCTTCTGCCGAGCTTGCTACCGAACTGGACACCGCCTGTCGCAACGCAGGGTTACACTTTATTGACGCGCCGGTTTCCGGTGGCCAGCAGGGTGCCGAAAACGGCAAACTCACGATTATGTGTGGCGGCGAAGAAGCTATTTTTGAGCAGTGCCAGGAGATCATGACGATCTACGCTCAGGCTGTCACCCTGATGGGAGAAGCAGGTGCTGGCCAACTGACCAAAATGGTCAACCAGATCTGTATCGCAGGCCTGGTACAAGGACTGTCTGAAGGGCTTTATTTCGCCGAAAAAGCAGGCCTTGATCAACGCAAAGTTATCGATGTCATCTCAAAAGGAGCCGCAGGGTCCTGGCAGATGGTTAACCGACATGAAACGATGATCAATGATCAATACGAACATGGCTTCGCAGTCGACTGGATGCGCAAAGATCTTGATATCTGTCTAAACCAGGGACGCAAGATTAACGCTAAACTACCGGTCACGGCACTTGTCGACCAGTTCTACGGAGAGGTTCAGGCGATGGGTGGCAACCGCTGGGATACATCAAGCCTACTGAAACGACTTAAAGCGACAGACTAAATACCACTTCTGGTAATAGTCAGATACAATTTTAAGTGTACAATTCAGGCTTTTGATTTTATAAGATGTTTTCTTTTTTCCGAAAACATCACAGCCATTCAGACAAAGAGGATTTGGTACCTTGGCAACTGAGACACCCAACGCACAGCAGGACAATCAATCTGAGCCGCAAGGCCAGCTCTTGACCAAACCTGAAAGCATTTACGGGCTTCTCAACCGCCTGAAGGATCACCACATCCCGCTGAAACTCCACTTCAACACCGTTGAAGGCGTTTACAGCACCATTATTCTGAAAATCGATCTTAAGAACCGCCACTTCATCGTCGACCAGGTTTCCCCCAATTGGGGTGATCGGGTTATGGCAAAAAGTGGCGCTTTCATGTTCGAGGCCTACTACGATGGCTGTCGTATCGCTTCATCCAGCCTGAGAGCCGTCGGCAAAGGTATTCAGGATGGACAGGCGATCTATAAAATCCCGTTTCCGGATGAACTCGATTACTTCCAGCGCCGCCAGTTCTACCGCGCCCAGATTCGCCGCGGTGTTATTATCGACGCCATTCTGGACTCGAAAGACTTCGCCAAACCGATTGTCGGTGAGCTAAAAGACATATCCGCGCAGGGCTGCCAGATCGAACTTGATGGTGATTACCGTGAAACCCTCGGCGGCCAGGCAATTCTCGACAACTGTTCCATCACCTTCCCTAACCAGCTATCGATCAGCACTGCAATTCAGGTTCGCCACGTCGGATACGATGAAAAAGCAGACCGATCAAGCTGTGGCTGCCTGTTTCACGAGCTTCCCCCTATGGAGGAACGCAAGGTTTCCTATGCTGTCGCCGAGATCCAGAGGGAAGTTGCACGCCGCACCAGTGATGGCAGCTCAAGATATATCTCTCCGCTTTACGAACCCAAACCACTGGAAGAAAGTGAAGGTGGCGCTGGTGCTGGAGCCGGATCAGCAACAGCTGAGAAAGAACCAGCCCGTAAGAAAAAAGCCGGAGCTAAAAGCTCAAAATCAGGTGCTGCAGCCAAAAACGGCAGCACCGATGCAGCAACAGAAGATGTCACAGAAGAACCGATTGAAGAGAATTCCATTCAGTCCGGCATCAACGAACTGAAGCAGCAGAAAGAAAAAGCCAAACTGCAGGAGCAGTTTAAAGAGTTCCGCATTTATCACAGCAATGCCATCGCCTGTGTTAAAGGTCTGCTGGCTCAACTCAAGCAGAAACAGACTCTGAAGCTCGAACCTGCTTATGACGTATCGGAACAACTGGCCAGCGCGCTGGAACAAAACCCACATGTACTGATCGCCCTGACCACACTCAGGGATGCACAGGATTACATTCCACAGCACAGCGTTAGTTTCGGTATCCATCTGGCCAACTTTGCCAAAAGCATGGGCTACAACGGCAAGCTATCAGAGCTGATTCTGGCTGGCATGGTGCACGACCTGGGCAAAGCGACACTACCCAGCATGATCATGTTCAAACCTGACCGTCTTAACGCGCAGGAACTGAAGAGCATGCAGCGCCATGTCATCGCGACCCATAAAGCACTGACAGAGGCCTCAGACAACCTTCCAAAAGAGGTGCTGGCTGTCGTACTGGGCAATACAGAGCGTCTCGACGGCTCAGGTTACCCGCGCAAACTGAAAGCCGACAAGATCTCCGGCCTGGCGCGGATGGCTGCCATTGTTGATGCCTACGACGCCATGACGACGGATCGCAACTACGCCAAAGGCATGCTACCGGCACTGGCCTTCAAAACCCTGATGAACAGCGACAAGCAGTTTGACCGCATTATGGTTCAGCGCTTTATCAAGTGCATCGGCCTGATGCCCGTCGGTTCTTTTGTTCGCCTTTCAACCAACAAGCTGGGCTTTGTCCTGACATTGGACGAAGAAACCGCTAAACCGGCCATGGTTCGCGTCATCTACGACGCTGACAAGAAGCAGCTGATAACTCCCGATGATTTCGACCTGACGGATCCGGTAGGCTCTGCCAGCGTAGGCACGATTGTACGCCCGGAAGATCCGGCCAAGTACTTCGTCAACCGCCTGCTGATGATGGACTAATCCCTGAAAGCCCTATACAAGGCGATAGGAACTCAGAAGGCTCTTTTTTCAGAGATGAAGGAAGGGCTTTTTTTGTAGCTTGAGGCAAATTTCAGGCATAAAAAAACCGCCCATCAGGCGGTATTTTTATCTCTTTTCGACTCAATCTTCAGAAGAAAAGATGGCGTCCCATAGGGGGTTCGAACCCCTGTTACCGCCGTGAAAGGGCGGTGTCCTAGGC
The DNA here is from genome assembly GCA_048264105.1 of Oceanospirillum sp. Classification (GTDB taxonomy): domain Bacteria; phylum Pseudomonadota; class Gammaproteobacteria; order Pseudomonadales; family Halomonadaceae; genus Oceanospirillum. Next base: position 605,583 of record JBLXDJ010000002.1, on the reverse strand, counting down.
CACTAGACGAATGGGACGCAAGGACTGAAGCTAATCAACGATTAATTTCAGGTCATACGTGAGATTGGTGGAGCCTAGCGGGATCGAACCGCTGACCTCAACACTGCCAGTGTTGCGCTCTCCCAGCTGAGCTAAGGCCCCGTCTCAAGTACGGGACGAATAATACTGATCCGCCCCGTACGGGTCAACACTTTTTTTCAAAAAATTTTCATTTATTGAGAAAACTTATGCTGACAAATCAACCGGTTAGCCGGAAAGGCTTATCCCATAAGGGAGTCTCCTTACTGGTTTAACGCGGCAAACTCTTTTTCCAGCTTCTTGGTTTGCTTCTTGGAAACACCGCCCAACACTTCAACCGCATGACGCAGACGCGCACGGGTCATATCCGGGCCGATAATTGCCATGGAATCCAGAACGGAAGAAGAGGTTGCAGAACCGGCAATAGCCACAAAGATCGGCTGCAGGAACTCTTTAATTTTTACTTCAAAGTGATCCGCCAGCATCTTCACATCAGCAAAGATATTATCTTTGTTCCATTCACGCAGCGCTTCCATCTGCCAAAGAGTAAACTGCAGCTGTTTCACAACATCCGCTTTTTCAGCTTTAATATGAGCAAAGCTCTCTTCGGTGATCGGCAGCATACCGGAGAAGAAGAAGCCCACCAGCGGTGCAATATCACTGAAGGTTTCTACACGGCCTTTGATCTGAGGAATGATCTGACTGACGTACTCAGGGTTAAACGCCCACTTCATCACTTCCTGCATAAACTGCTGATCATCCAGAGTTTCACGGATGTACAGGCCGTTCAGCCAGGACAGTTTTTCTACGTCAAATACCGGACCACCCAGAGATACACGCTGGATATCGAAGTTTTCGATCATCTCATCCAGTGAGAAACGCTCACGCTCATCCGGCATCGACCACCCCATGCGACCCAGATAGTTCACAACCGCTTCCGGCAGGAAACCCATGCGACGGTAGAAGTTGATCGAAGTCGGGTTCTTACGCTTGGACAGCTTGGACTTATCCGCATTACGCAGCAGCGGGAAGTGACACAGAACCGGCATATCCCAACCGAAGTATTCATACAGCAGCTTATGCTTAGGTGCTGAGTTGATCCATTCTTCACCACGAAGTACATGGGTGATCTTCATCAGATGATCATCCACCACGTTCGCCAGGTGGTAGGTCGGCATGCCATCCGCTTTCAGCAGAATCTGACAATCGATCTGTCCCCAATCGATCTCAATGGTGCCACGCAGCATGTCTTCAACCTGACAAACACCTTCTTCAGGAACACACATACGGATCACGTAAGGCGCACCAGCGGCTTCACGGGCAGCCACTTCTTCCGCAGGCAGAGCCAGATCACTTTGCTTCAGAGCCGTATGCAGACCTTCCGCTTTACGGGCTTCACGCAGTTCATTCAGTTCTTCACTGGTGCGGTAGCAACGGAACGCTTTACCTTCATTTTCCAGACGGTATGCGTAATCCGCATACATATCCTTACGCTCAGACTGACGGTAAGGACCATATTCACCACCCACATCCGGCCCTTCATCCCAGTTCAGACCTAACCAGCGCAGGGAATCAAAAATCATCTGTTCCGATTCAGCACTACTACGGGTCTGATCGGTATCTTCGATACGCAGAATAAATTTACCGCCATGCTTACGGGCAAACGCCAGGTTAAACAGAGCAATATAAGCGGTACCAACGTGGGGATCACCGGTTGGTGATGGAGCAATACGGGTGCGAACAGTCATGGTTTTCCGTTCTTTCCTGTGATGATGAATGGGAGATAATCAATTGCGGGCAATTATAGTCGAGGGGCAGTCTGACCGACAGCCCCCGAATCCGGAATAAAGCGCCAGTGGATAAAACTTTACGTTTATCCCGGATGAAACAGACAAAACAACTTACAGGCGGCGATGCAACCAGGAGGGTAGCTGCTGCCGTATCTCTTCAAAACGGCTTTTTTTCAGATCGGCGAAAACAACACCTTCGCCCTGATCCTGCTCTGCCAGAGTTTCTCCCCATGGATCAACCACCATAGAGTGCCCCCAGGTTTTTCGGCCACTTTCGTGATCACCACCCTGAGCCGGCGCCAGCAGATAGCACTGATTTTCAACCGCGCGGGCTTTCAGTAACAGCTCCCAATGAGCTCGACCGGTCGGCACGGTAAAGGCGGAAGGCACTACAAGCAGATCCACATTATCCAGCGCCCGGAAAAGCTCAGGGAAACGCAGGTCATAGCAGATCCCCAGACCCACACGCCCCCATGGGGTATCAAAGCAAACTGGTTGAGTACCCGCTTCGATACTGGCGGATTCGTTATAGCTCTCTTCGCCTTTCTGGAAACTGAACAGATGGATCTTGTCATAACGGGCGACACAGACACCTTCTGAGTCAAAGACCAGCGTCGTATTGGTAACGTGATCATCCTGCTGTCCCTTCAGCGGCAGAGATCCCGCCACCAGCCAGATATTCAGCTTACGGGCCAGTGCAGACAAACGCTGCTGTATCGGACCATCACCATAAACTTCTGCGATCTCAAACTTGGCCCGTTCATCATGATGCAGGAGTGTAAAGTACTCCGGCAGCGCGATAAGCTGCGCGCCCTGTTCTGCGGCCTGAGCCACCCAATATTCTGCCCTCGCCAGATTCTGTTCCAGATCTTCACCGGAAACCATCTGTACACCTGCCACTTTAAAATCTGCCAGCATCTTTTACCGCCTTAATATCTGCCGCCTGAGCCCCTGAATCAGCGGGCGCTTGTTGGGCGCAGTATAACAACAGCTTTACCTCTCGGCACAGCCGCGCATCTTGCGTACAATGACACACTTTTGGCTTTACCTGCCTGCAGGTGCAAACGGCGACCAGCATCTGCAGCACGACCCAACCGGATATCAAACTTGACCAAGCACCCTAACACTCAGTTCAATATCAAAGACCTTCTGGCAGCTTGTTTTAATCGCCGTATGCTGGTCACCTTCGTCATGGGCTTTTCCAGCGGCATGCCCCTGCTGCTGACGATCTCCGTTCTGCAGGTCTGGATGCGTCAGGAAGGCGTAGATCTCTCAACTATCGGCATGATGGCTCTGGTTGGCCTGCCCTATACCCTGAAGTTTGTCTGGGCGCCTTTTCTTGATCGCTTTACCCTGCCCTTTCTGGGACGCCGCCGCGGCTGGCTGCTGCTGATTCAGCTATTGCTGGCACTCTCCATTGCCAGTCTTGGCTTATCAGATCCGGCCTCATCGCCCTGGATGATCGCCTTTCTGGCTTTGCTGGTCACTTTCTTCAGCGCCAGCCAGGATATTGTGATTGACGCCTACCGCCGTGAGCATCTGCACGAGAACGAACTGGGCATGGGCTCCAGCCTCTACGTTTACGGCTACCGTACCGGTATGCTGCTGGCCTCCGGTGGCGGACTTGTATTAGCCGACAGCATAGGCTTTGCCGCAGTTTATATGCTGATGGGACTTTGCATGGGCATCGGCATGGTCACCACACTGATGGCACCGGAGCCACAGGTTGAAGCCCCACCGCCTTCCAGCCTGAAAGCCGCTGTCGTTGAACCTTTTAAAGAGTATTTCACCCGGGACAGCGCCTGGACCATTCTGCTGTTTATTCTGCTCTATAAACTGGGTGACACACTCGCCAGCGCCATGACCAGCCCCTTCTATGTAGATTTGGGCTACAGTTCTGAAGAGATCGGTTATACCGTTAAACTGTTTGGTTTCTGGGCTACCCTGATCGGTGCCTTCCTCGGTGGCGCTCTGATTATTCGTCTGGGGATTTATCGCGCCCTCTGGCTGTTTGGTATTCTGCAGATGGTCAGTACCGCCGGTTTTGCGGTGCTGGCAGAGGTCGGTTACAACCTGAATATGCTGGCGGCGGTGATCGGTTTTGAGAACCTCACTGCCGGAATGGGCACTGCGGCCTACATGGCCTTTATGGCATCTCTGACAGACAAACGCTTTACCGCTACGCAATACGCTCTGCTCACCAGCCTGATGGGCGTGCCCCGCACCCTGATCTCTGCCCCCAGCGGTTTTCTTGCCGAGGCGGTCGGCTGGACAGAATTCTTTATTCTCTGCACCCTGATCGCCCTACCGGGCTTATGGCTGCTGCGCCACTTTTCAGACTGGCATAGCCATAGTGATCACGAAAAGGAGCAGAAAGAAGAAAATCTGCACGACACCAGCGATACCCCCACGGGGAAAAAGTCTCCTGTTACTCTGGAAGAACTTAAACAGGTCACCCGAACCAATCCGAATTTTCAGAAAGCGAGCCCGACCGACACCAAGGAGTCACAGGCATGATCAAACAAGATGTTGAACAAACTATCAGTCATGCTCTGAAGTCCTGTCAGAATTCCGGTGTTCGTCTGACCCCTAAACGGGAGAAAGTGCTTCGGGTTTTGCTGGAAGCCGACAGCCCGCTATCAGCCTATGATGTGGTCGAACAGTTCCGTAAAGATTACTCAGAGAATCTGCCAGCGATGAGCGCCTACCGGATTCTGACCTTCCTGCTGGACAATGGGTTTGTGCATAAACTGGAAACCACCAACCAGTTTTTATCCTGCCACCATATCTGCTGTGACCATCCGCACCAGCCACCTAAGTTTCTGATCTGCGATCAATGCAATACGGTCAAAGAACTCAGCCTTAATCAGGACACCCTGAACGAGCTTAACCGGGGTATTGAAGAAGCAGGATTTACGCTGGTGCGAAAACAACTGGAACTGCACGGCCTGTGTGAACAGTGCCAGGAAGACACCAAGGTTTGATTTAAACCGTCAAAAAAGGCCTCACTTGAGGCCTTTTCTCTTTGTAAAACAAATCAGTAAAGAGGTTCAGATACCATAATCCCGCTCTACTTTGGCGATTCTCAGCTTAAAGGAGGCATACCATTTTTCATGCCCCAGCCGTTGCGCCTCTTTGTGTTCCGCGTTCTGTTTCCAGTGTTTAATCGCTTCCAGACTCTCCCAGTAGGAGACGGTGATACCCAAACCATCCCGCACTGACTCCACACCCAGAAATCCCGGTTGATCAGCCGCCAGCTCCACCATGCGATCCGCCATAGCTCCGTAACCCTCGTCAACTTCAGTTCTGTGATTAGTAAAAATCACAGCGTAATAGGGTGGTTCCGGTGTTTGAGCAATATCAGTCATCTTCCTTTTCCCAAATAGTTTTAAAACCGCTCGAAGCCTACGCGCCGAGCAGAGGTAAATGCTTAAGCTTGTGATACGTCAGAGCCAACCGGAGGCAGTGCGAAATGGTCTCTTCGGGCAGGGGCTCAGATAGCGGCAATACAATCGCCCGATTACCTTCAAAAACAAGACTGGCACTATATAACTCTCTAAAAGTCTCAACCAATCGGGTCTTACAGTTGAAGAACAGATAATACTGATCCGGTGTTTTTTCCTTCCAATCTATACGCACCGGGCTGCCGGACTTCACACTGAAACTGGGTTCCCCCCACTTCAGAGCCTGCTCAACGTCACCCACCTCTAACGCTGAAGCGCTCTTGATGATCAGATCACGAAGCTCCAAAAGTCTTACCCGAACCTGATCCGGGTATTGATCAAGATGCAGGCTGACAACATCACTCATTCCTTTACTCCAATCCCTGCGTCACCGGCAAATTCTGATGTCACAATATTCAGATGCTCATCAGCCGTTGGCGGCTCAAAAAACGCAGTCACCTGATGAAATACCGCTTCGGTATCAAAGGCTGCCCGCTCCGGTTGCTCAAGGCGACGTTGGGCGATCTGTTTCAGACACTGCTCATCGGTAAGATCCAGCCAGATCATCTGATGCTCGCAGTCTGCTTCACGACAAAGGTTCAGAAACCAGCTTCGCTGACGCACAGTATTGGCCGGAAAATCCATCACCACATCCGCCCCTGTTGCCAGAATATTCTGCACAAGCTGTTGGATAAACGGGCGGATCAGCGCGGAATATGTCAGGTAATCATCAAAGCTTTTAATCTGGTCGGGGTAATGGTTTACCAGCCATTCATCTTCAGACAACAGCACTGCCTGTTGATCAGCCGCTAACTGTTTTGAATAGGTGGATTTGCCCGCACCCATCTTACCGCAAAAGAAATAAAGTCGTCCCTGCACTGACATGCCTAATCCCTCTGGAAAATGGAAATACCATACGTGGATTAACCTACACCACCAACTGGCAATTTCTAATATTCCAGTCCATCTATTCAAAGATTACGAGGCTATCCAAGAGAAGTCGCTGCCGAAGAAACAAGCGCTTACTGATAAGAATTGATATGAAGAAAAAGCAGGGGCGTCGCCACCCCGGCAATAAGAGGATTTGAGAGAACAGTCTCCAGAAAACATTTAACGATCAGGCATCCTGCTGGCTCTGATCAAACTCTTCCTGAGCATCCTGCCAGGCATTCGACATCGACTGATACGCTTTATTGAAGCCGGTTCTCATTTCGGACCAGGCATCCCGGCTGCTTTCCTTCATGCTGCCGTACCATTCAGACAGCTGAACCCGATCCTGGCGAAGTTCTCTCAGAGCTTCACGGGTTTGCTGTCGGGCTGGCTTACTTAGCTGATCCCAACGGTTATCGATCCGGGTTTCCAGTCGATTGATCCGTTCATCAGCCCGCTGCATCGCCTGTTTTGCTGTTTGCAGCGCTTCCTGCTGCTGATCTTCGGTATAAGCCTGCAGGGTTTGAATCACATCTGCGGTTTCCTGCTTAATATCTTTAACCGTGACATCGGTATCTTTATGATCACCGGCAATAGCAGGAAAAGCCATTGAGACCAATAATAGCGAAGCAATAAAATAGACAATGTTATTTCTTAAAACCATATATAACCTCATCATTATCAAATGATTTAATACCCGTTAAAGGTCGAATTAAATTAATAGATCACTTAAAACGGTCTGATGCGGAGTTCATGGCTTCTGACAGGGATTCTTTTGCGAGATCCAGTCCGGACTTAACATCATCCCAAGCTTCATCACTGGCGTTACGCAGCTCATCAAACTTATTAGCCACCGCTTCCCGCTTGGCTTTCAGCTGATCTATCTGCTCGTAGAGTCCGGCCTGAGCAGAGGCGCTGGCCTGATCTGCTTTGGCTTTCAGTTTGTCGATATCAGCTTTCCATTCGTTAAGCTGGGCTTCAACCTTTTGCTGATAGGCTTCTTTCTTACTCATGCTTCAATTAACTCCTTTGCCATCGTTGTTAATTTGCAGGTTAATGCAATTAACAGGATGACTGGCTAACTGAGGATTTACCTTATCAAGGATCGAAATATGATAAGAAGCTTGGTAATTACCCTAGCATAAAAAAACGGGGTTCTGTCAAATCAGAACCCCGTTAATTTTATTTATATAAAAATATAAACAGCAGTATTAAAACCTGACATTAATCCCTGAAGTTCTGATACTGCAGAGGAATATCCAGCTCTGCCTGACGCAGAAAGGCGATCACCTGCTGCAGGTCATCACGCTTCTTACCGGTAACGCGCACCTGATCACCCTGAATCGCTGCCTGCACTTTCAGTTTTTCCTGTTTGATCATTTTGACGATTTTTCGCGCCGTATCCGTGTCGATACCTTCCTGAAGGGTGACGATAGACTTAGCGGTTTTACCGCTTTCGATCACATCACCCACTTCCATACATTTCGTATCTACTTTGCGGCTGATCAGCTCAGCCTGCAGCATATCGATCATCTGACGGACCTGAAATTCAGATTCAGATACCACTTCAACCACGTTTTCCTTACGCACGAATTTGGCATCGACACCTTTAAAATCGAAGCGATTTTTCACCACACGATTGGACTGATCCACTGCATTCGTGACCTGATGCATATCGAGTTCTGACACCACATCAAAAGATGGCATGTTTGTCTCCTTAATAATTCTGTCTGCAGGCATTATACTTGCGCCCCTGTTTCTGCCAACTGGATAAATTGCATGAGTCAAACACACTGGACGGTATTGGGTGCGGGTTCGTTAGGCTGCCTTTGGGCGGGCTATCTGAATCAGGCTGGATTCCCCGTTACCCTACTGCACAGAGAAGGGGTCGCTGCACCTGAATCCCTGAGCCTGACACGGTTTCAGGCGGATCAGGCCACAGCCTTTGAGGCAGAGCTGACGACAGCTTCCGCCTGCCCTGAGAAATCGATTAGCCGGTTGGTTGTCGCGACAAAAGCTCACGATGCGGTCGCCGCTGTGGCAGGGATTCAGCACGCATTAACCGATGATGCCTGTATTGTCCTGCTGCAAAACGGCATGGGCTCTCAGCAGGCGGTAGCCGAAGCCTATCCTGAGTACGCCATTGTTGCCGTTTGTATTACCGATGGCGCATACCGTACAGAACCGGGCCATGTGATCCATGCCGGTCAGGGCATCAGCCGCGTGGGGGCATTAAATACCCTGGGGCAAAACGTCTGGCGACAGGTGGTTGAAGATCTGGAGCAAACCGATTTGATCATCGAAGCCTGTGAAGATATTAATCAGGCCCTGTGGAATAAACTGGCGATCAATATCGCTATTAACGGCCTGACAGCCTTGGATCAGTGCCTGAACGGTGAGCTGATGCAGCCGGAGCGTTATCAGCGGGTAAGTCTGCTTTGTCAGGAAACTGAGGCGGTGATGAAAGGCCTGAAGCTGCAACTACCGGAACAGGGGCTGCTGCAACTGGCAACAGATGTAATTGAAGGTACGGCAAAAAACCGCTCCTCCATGCTACAGGATACCCTGCGGGGTAAAATCACCGAGATCGACTACATCAACGGTTATCTGGTACAGCAGGCAGAACGCCTGAATATTGAAGTGCCGGAAAGCCTGAATATCTACCGCGATGTAAAACAACGCTTCAATCAGCCGTCCTCATAGGGCGGTTTCTGACTCAACTCTGTTAACTGCTGTAATCCCTCTTCGATAATCTGCTGGGCTAACGCAAACAGCTCCGGGTTACCCTGTTTCAGCACCTGAAGCATGGCGTATTTTTCCGGCAGATAGAGGGCGGCAAATTCAGGATCCCGCTCCGCGATGGTGTGGGTGTTGTCGATAATATCCGCCAGCTTGATGGTCTTAGCGCGGATATCAGCCTGCTCAAGCTGCATACGATCCAGCAGCTTGCGCTCGGCACGCTCCAGCTCTTTGCTGTGGGGGCCCGAGGTGAGCTGATCAACCAGTAATGCCACCTCCTCGCCAAACAGCTGATGAATCTCCTCCAGCGCCACATCGGTATCTTCCACCACATCATGCAGCCAGGCTGCCGCCAGAACCTCAGGTTGTGGCAGAAACTCCACCACCCGCTCAGCAACCGCCTGTGGATGAACGATATAAGCCTCGTTGGTATAACGACGAATCTGCTCATGTCGGCCATGGGCATCTGAGGCAAACTGACGGGCACGCTCCACCAGAGGATGCTGCATCGCGCCCTCTTTTTCGCTCTCGATGTAACCGGTTTCTTCAGCAGACAGGTCAGTATCCTGAGCCACATGATTCAGCAGATCCGCTGAGGACTTAGATGTTTTATCGGATTCCATTCTGCCTCCTTATATCCCCGGCAGCATCGCCACCGGGGATAAACGCCACTGATATAAAATGTGCCGCCCGATCAGCCGGTATTACGCAAACCGGCCGCAATACCCGCCATGGTCACCATCAGTGCCTGTTCTACCTGATCGTTCCCCGGCTGAGTCCGGTCCCTTTGCAACAACTCCGCCTGCAGCACATGCAGCGGGTCGATATAGGGGTTACGCACCCGAACCGCTTCAGCGATCAGCGGCATATGCTCCTGCAGCTCCTGACGGTCACGGATCTGCATAACGGTGTTTTTCAGATGATCCAGACGACGACACAGCACATCCCCAAGAGGATGCAGTTTTTCCGGCACCAGCTTCTTCTCATAGTAGCGGGCGACATTGGCATCAGACTTGGTCAGCACCATCTCCAGCATATCCATATAGGTGGTGAAAAACGGCCAGTTTTCCATCATCTCTCTGATTAAGGGTAGCTCACCCTCTTCCAGTGCATCGGAAAGGGCAATATCACTGCCCAGCCATGCCGGAAGCATCAGGCGGATCTGAGTCCAGGCAAAAATCCAGGGGATCGCCCGCAGGCTTTCAACACCGCCATCGGCACGACGCTTGGCGGGACGACTGCCCAGCGGCAATTTCGCCAGCTCCTGCTCCGGGGTAATGGCCCGGAAATAAGGAACAAAATCCGGCACATCCCTGACCTGATGGCGATAACTGTGCAGCGCGCGATCAGCCAGCAGATTCATCTCTTCGCGCCACTCTTTCTTCACCGATGGCGGTGGCTGAAGTGTCGCTTCCAGCACAGCAGAGACATAGATCTCCATACTACGCTGAGCGATATCCGGCAGACCGAACTTGAAGCGGATCATCTCACCCTGTTCGGTCACACGCAGACTACCGCTCACCGATCCAGGTGGCTGTGCCAGAATCGCCGAACGGGCAGGACCACCACCCCGACCCACGGTACCACCACGACCATGGAACAACGTCAGATGCACGCCATGACGTTTACAGACCTTCACCAGTTCTTCCTGAGCACGATACTGTCCCCAGGCGGCGGCCAGCTGACCGGCATCTTTGGAAGAATCCGAATAACCGATCATGACCTCCTGCTCGCCCTGAATCCGATCCTGATACCACTCGATACGCATCAGGCTACCGATCACTTCTGAGGAACGATCCAGATCATCCAGCGTTTCAAACAGGGGAACGACTTTCATCGGGAAAGGGCAACCGCACTCTTTCAGCAGCAGATGAACCGCCAGTACATCCGAGGCATAGTGCGCCATGGAGATCACATAACTGCCCAGCGCTTCCTGAGACTGCTGAGCAACCACACGACAGGTATCAATCACCTCCTGCACTTCCGCAGAAGGCTGCCAGTCATGGGGGATCAGAGGGCGACACGAGCGCAGTTCATTCAGCAGAAAATGCTGTTTATCGGACTCGCTCCATTGATGGTAATTCCCCAGATCCAACGCCTGACAGATCTCGGCGATAACATCTGCATGGCGGCCGGAATCCTGACGGATATCCAGCTTCAGCAGGTTCAGGCCAAAGCAGCTGGCACGGCGCAGGGTATCCAGAAGCGGTCCCTTGGCAATACGGGACATGCCGCTGTCGATCAGACTGTCATAACAAAGCTTCAGCGGTGCCTTGAGCTCTTCGGTATCGATCAGAACCGTATCCGGCATCTCGTCGCGGGTATGACCATCCAGCTGATCCTCAATCCATTCCTGTGTCACCTGAAGACGGCGGCGTAAACCACGCAGCAGGACACGATAAGGCTCTTTGGTTTCTGACCCGACTTCGGCGCGCAGCTGATCATTGCACTGCCACATGGAGAGTTCATTCAGCAGCTGATCGATATCCCGCAGGTACAGATCGGCCGCCATCCAGCGCGCCAGCAATAACACTTCACGGGTAACATCGGCAGTCACATTAGGGTTGCCATCGCGGTCGCCCCCCATCCAGGAAGCAAACCGGATCGGAGAACAATCCAGCGGCAGCGAACGCCCGGTGGTTTCTTTAAGCCCCTGATTAAGATGGCGATAGAACTCCGGCACCGCCTGCCAGAGAGAGTTCTCAATCACCACAAAGCCCCATTTGGCCTCGTCAACCGGTGTCGGACGCTGATGACGGATCTCATCGGTATGCCAGGCCTGCTCCACAAGCTGGCGGATGCGATCCTGAATCTTCTCCCGCTGGTCAAGGTACAAACCTTCGTTTTCCAGCTGGTTCAGGTTATCTGCAATACCATCATATTTCTGAATCAGGGTACGGCGATTCACTTCGGTAGGGTGTGCGGTCATCACCAGATCGATACGCATATCGGTGATGGTTTGCCAGATCTCTTCCGGCGAAACATTCTGCGTCACCAGATGGTTGAACAGGGTTACAATCGATTGCTGTTCAATCGCTTCGTAGTTTTCTGTTTTGCGGTAGCGGGCACGGTAATGCTGCTCAGCGATATTGGCCAGATTAAGGAACTGGTTAAAGGCCCGGGCCACCGGCAGCAACTCATCATCAGACAGATCGCTGAGATAATCCTGAAGACTGTTATCGGAATGATCGCCGACCCGGTCCGCTTTCGCCAGATGGCGGATCGTTTCGATTTTTTCTAAAAAGTCATCACCCATATGATGGCTGATGGTTTGTCCCAGATAGTCACCCAGTTCTCGCACATTGTCACGCAACGACTCATGTAACTGATTCACGGGTTACCTCCATGATGTCTGGAAAATTCGTGTTACGGGAATGACTTGCACTTACAGCGATAAAACAACAGAAGCTGTCCCGTAAATATTTTTTACTACGTTTACATACCATTTACTACGTTTCAAAACCAAATGTCACTGGTCAGTTTTATCTGTCTGAGCCATCTTTAAAGTGTAGTCACCGAACAGGACAGGCAGACAGATCGCCTTAATGGTTTATGACATGACACCGGCGACACCCGTTCAGTATTAAACGATCCGGGGTGTCAGGTAAAAGAAATCCGACTTGTGCGGCAATAATTCTTCGCTTTGTTGCTACAGTATGAGTAAGGCTTAACATTCACAAAAGCCAGCGGTAACACGATGGCGTACATCGGCCAATTACCGCTGACTCCTGCATAAGGAGTTTATTTATGCGATTTAATGAACTGGTTCATAACTGGAAAAGCAAAGATACCGGCGCAATTACCGAAGAGCTGTACAGCATTCGTCTGCCGGTAGAAGACGCTGCACGATTACAGGCACTGGCAGAACTCTTTCCACGACGACCGGCGGAACTTCTGCTGGCAGATCTGATCAAGGTAGCACTGGATGAAGTGGAAGGTCGCTTCCCTTATGAGAAGGGAACCAAGGTCGTTGCCCACGATGAAGAAGGCGATCCGATTTATGAAGATGAAGGCTTAACACCCCGTTTTCTGGAGCTGAGCCGTCATTATCTGAAAGAATATACTAAGTTGAAAAAGGCGGGTTAACCCGTACCGATGATTCTCTGAATAACCTTTTTTATCGCCGCCTCTCTCCCTTGGGCGGCACCTCCCCGCAGGACTACTGCGGGACTTGCCATGTGGGGCCGTCTGCCTGACGCTTAAGTGTCAGGATGACAGACGGTCTATTTTTTTGCCTGCTGTCTGCACCTGTGACCCGCAGCTGTCAGGCCAGCTTCTCCAGTCGTTTCGCCTCATCCCACCACCGATCCATCTGCGCCAGATCCACATCATCAAAACTCAGCCCTGCATTCTGCAGTTGCTGTTCAATATAAGCGAAGCGGAACTCAAACTTACGGTTGGTGCCGCGCAAAGCGCTTTCCGGATCTTTTTTCAGATAGCGACTGAGATTTGTTGCGGCAAACAACAGATCACCAAACTCCTTCTGGGCTTCCAGCAGATTGTTGTCTGCCACGGCCTCTTCGACCTCTTCCAGCTCCTCACGCACCTTTTCCAGCACACCCTGAATATCCGGCCAGTCAAAGCCCACTTTGGAGGCTTTCTTCTGAATCTTGGCAGCCCGGGTCAGTGCCGGAAGTCCTACGGGGATATCCGCCAGAACCGAAGGTTTCTGTTGCGAACGCTCACCGGTTTCTGTCGCCGCTTTTTTCGCCTTCTCTTCCGCCTTGATCTCATCCCAGCGCTGTTTGACCTGAGCTTCATCAACATCAGCCGCTGACACCGATTCATTATCCGCAGGGTATAAGTACCCGTCGGCAAAAACATGGGGATGACGGCGTACCATTTTAGTAACCAGCTCATCGGCTACATCATCCAGATTGAACCAGCCTTTCTCATCCGCCATCTGGCTGTAATAGATCACCTGGAACAACAGATCACCCAGCTCTTCCTTCAGGTGATCCCAGTCTTCACGCTCAATGGTATCCGCCACTTCGTAAGCTTCTTCCAATGTATGCGGCACGATGGTGGCAAAGGTCTGTTCCTTATCCCAGGGACAACCGGTTTCCGGGTCCCGCAGGCGCGCCATCAGGTAGGTCAGATCTCTTATGCTGTATTGGTTGGTTTGTTCAGAGGACTCGTGCCCAGATAGTTCCGGCGGTACATTAACAGTTGGCTTTTGACTCATAACAGATGGCTCTTGGAGATAAATAAACAAGCGAAACACTCTAACGCAAAACGCCCGCAAAAGCGGGCGTTTTGACAATCAGTATGATCGCGACCTGAGTACAATCGTTGGTTTGAGTACGTCAGCAGCGGATCAGGCTGATTTTTTCTTTTCCTGAAAACGCTGAACATCGAGAATATTCGGCAGCTGCTCAATCCGGTTAAGGATACGGCCCAGCACCTGAATACCATCCACTTCCAGCGTCACCAGAATATTGGCCTGGTTCTCTTTTTTGTCGGTCAGTGTATTCACCGACAGAACATTCACCTTATCGTTGGCCAATACGGACATAATATCCCGCAACAGACCGGAACGGTCCCAGGCGCGGATGCGAACATCCACCGAGTACATATGCTGAGTGCGCTCACCCCACTCCACATTGATCATGCGATGAGGGTCTTCCGCTTTCAGCTGCAGGGCGTTGGCACAATCCTGACGGTGAATCGACACACCACGGCCCACGGTAATATAACCGGCGATATCATCACCCGGCACCGGATGGCAGCATTTGGCGATCTGAGTCATCAGGTTACCCACACCATGAATGGTGATGTCATCCGGAGCACTGCCACCGGATTTCTGACCACCGGGGTAACGACGGTGCAGCAGGAATTTCTCCAGCTGTTCCTCATCATCGGTTTCGCCAAACAGGTTCTGGGCGACACTCAGCACCTGACCGGTACGCAGATCACCGGCACCCAGCGCCGCGTACATATCGTCTTCGGTGTTGTAGTTCACCGCCTGCGCCAGCTTCGGCAGATCCAGATCACTCAGACCCAGCTGCTTGAACTCTTTCTCCAGCAGCTGACGGCCTTCCGCGATATTCTGGTCACGATCCTGCAGCTTAAACCAGCTCTGAATCTTGGCTCGGGTACGAGAGGTTAACGCATAGCCCAGAGCAGGGTTCAGCCAGTCACGACTTGGACGGGTATTTTCTGAGGTGAGAATCTCAACCTGATCACCGGTCTTCAGATGATAGGTCAGCGGCACAATGCGGCCATTCACCTTAGCGCCACGGCAGCGGTGGCCGACTTCAGTATGTACCCGATAGGCAAAGTCCACCGGCGTCGCATCGTGGGGCAGATCCACCACATGACCATCCGGCGTGAAGATATAGATACGGTCCGGGGCTACGTCATTGCGTAACTCTTCGCGCAGACCGTTGGCATCGCCCACTTCTTCATGCCATTCCAGAACCTGGCGCAACCAGGCGATCTTTTCTTCGTAGCTGTCGCTGGTTTTCTTGGTGTCGGTGCCCTTGTACAACCAGTGGGCGCAAACCCCCAGTTCGGCTTCTTCGTGCATGGAGATGGTACGGATCTGAACTTCCAGCACCTTGCCTTCCGGCCCGACAACCGCCGTATGCAGGGAACGGTAGCCGTTCTCTTTTGGCGTTGCGATGTAATCGTCAAACTCATGGGGAATGTGGTGCCAGAGACCATGAATAATCCCCAGAGCGGTATAACAGTCTTTCACATCAGGCACCAGAATACGCACGGCACGCACATCGTACACTTCAGAGAAGTCGATGTTTTTGCGCTTCATTTTGCGCCAGATGCTGTAAATATGTTTCGCGCGGCCATTTACCTGGGCACCGCTGATCCCCTCACCTTCCAGCTTCTCTTTCAGCAGGGCGATCACTTTCTCAATATATTCGGTACGATCGAGACGCTTCTCAGACAGCAGGCGGGCGATACTCTTGTACTGCTCCTCTTCCAGATAACGGAAGGAGAGATCTTCCAGCTCCCACTTGATGTAACCAATACCCAAACGGTGCGCCAGCGGGGCATAGATTTCAAAAACTTCGCGGGCAACACGCAGACGTTTATCCCGGGGGGCGTTTTTAGCATCACGGATGGCGCAGGTACGCTCCGCCAGTTTAATCAGTGCGACACGAACATCATCGATCATCGCCACCAGCATTTTACGCAGATTTTCCAGCTGGCTTTTGTTCTCCTGACCAAAGACGATACCTTCGGTCGGAAGCTGAATCTGGCTGATGGCCGCCATCTCAGTGACACCATTGACCAGTTTGGAAACGGTTTCACCAAAGGACTCTTCGACCTGAGCGATGGAGATATGACCTTCACGCACGGCACGATACAGAATCGCCGCGATCAGGGAGTCTTCATCCATCTGCAGTTCACCGAGAATATCGGCCATTTCAAGGCCGGTACGGAAGCAGCGGGACCCTTTAACAATCCAGTAATTGTCCTCTTTGCGTGCATTGCGCTGGGCGTCACGTGCCATCTCGCAGGCAGACTGAACACGCTCCGGTGAAGTGAGCGTGACATCCTCCTGCAGGCGTTGCAGCCAGTTGGGGATATTTACCGTGCCATCAGGGTTTAACGGTTGATCTTCACGTACTTTTACCATGTCTTCGCCTGTAAATTTCAGTTTCTTATTATAAGGTGTTCGCTCAGGCATCCGCCCGGCTGCACCCTTTATTAATGGGGGCCTTTTATGAATCGACAAGCCTGCCTTGTTCCCGGCAAACTTCTCTCCGGCAACAGCTGCCGGCTAAAAATGATTCGACCTCTTCTTCTCTGTCCCCGGCCTGTAGGTCTCAGCCGGAACAGAGAGCGTAATATAAAGCGGTCTGAGCCTGCAGGCTCATCGGCCTAAGCCGCCTGCACAGCACCTTACCGCCAAACAACCTCAGAACTTTTTCTTTTTACCGCCACGTTCAAACAGTGCCATGGATTCAACGTGAGCCGTTTGCGGAAACATATCCATAATGCCGGTTTTAACCAGCTTAAAACCCTGCTCCGCCAGAATCGCACTGTCCCTCGCCAGCGTGGACGGATTACAGGATACGTACAGCACCCGCTTGGCTCCCAGGCTTTTCATCTGTTCGCAAATCGCCTGCGCACCGGTGCGGGGTGGATCCAGCAGTACGACATTATAGCGGGTCTTGGCCCAGGAAAGGCCTTTGAATGACTGACTCAGGTCAGCCGCTTCAAAAATAGCATTTTCTATGCCATTTAATTTGGCGTTGTCGCGGGCGCGCTGAACCAGATTGGCTGCGCCTTCAATACCGGTGACCGATGCGACTTTTTCAGCCAGTGGCAAACTGAAATTGCCAAAGCCTGCAAACAGATCCAGTACCACATCGCTCTCTTTCGGCTGCAGCCACTCCAGTGCCTGAGCCACCATCTGACGGTTGATCGCAGGGTTTACCTGTACAAAATCATTGGGCTGGAAGGCCAGCGTCAGTGCGCCCTGCTGATAACTCAGTGCCGGTAGTTCGTCACCACCCAGTGTGATCACCTTGCCGTTCTCCAGACTGGCTTTCACCAGACTGTCCGCCTGATCTTTCTGCCAGTAAAGCTGAACCTTGCGCTCTTCAGCCCAGTTCAGCCAAAGCAGCTGATCTTTATGAGACAGACCTTTCAGGTGACGCACCACAAGAGCGCATCCTTCATCACTGTATGCCAGCTCAAGGTGCCCGATGGTTTTGCGGGATTCCAGCTCAGGAATCAGATCATACAAAGAGGGGATTAACGCCGAGAGTTCAGGGTGTAACACCGCACAGTGCTGAATCGCCACCAGATGAGAAGAACCTTTCTCGCGGAAACCTATGATGAGATCGCCGTGGCGGTTCCATTTCACCCCCAGACGGGCTTTGCGGCGATAGCCCCAGGCTTCATCCACCAGCGCATCCTGAACGGGGATTTCACTTAGCTTGCCAAAGCGCTCCATCTGATCCACCAGTGCGGTCTGTTTCACCTCGCGCTGACGCTCCAGAGAAAGGTGCTGCATACCACAGCCACCGCACTTATCGTAATACTCGCAGGCAGGCTCAATACGATCTGGAGATGGAGTATGAATAGCCTCACACACCGCTTCATCGAAGCGGCGATGGGTTTTGACGATACGAATGCTGACGCTTTCGCCGGCCAGTGCTCCCTCTACAAAAACGATTTTTCCATTGTGATGGCCAATACCCCGACCATCATGGCCCTGGCGTTCAATGAGGAGATCAGACACTAACTCAGGCACGTAGCCCCCTTTTTATCGACAATTCCGCACAAAAAAGACGGATTAAAGCGCTTAACGCCAGAACAGTCTGTTACCTGATGTGGGGCAGGACAGCAATTAATGCTGGATAAAGCAACAGTCCCGACGGGATGGCGGCAGATGATAACGCCTAATCTCAACTTGTCCAGCCGGAGGGCACAATAGTCATAAAGAAAGGCATAAAGAAAAGGGCTGCTGTCAGCAACAGCAGCCCTTGTTTAACGTTTTATTCCGGGTGGGATAATAACGGTCGATCAGGCGTTAAAGACACCGGTAGACAGGTAACGGTCACCCCGGTCGCAAATAATAGCGACCACAACGGCTCCCGGATTCTGCTCAGCCACCTGAATCGCACCGGCAATGGCACCGCCGGAGGAAACACCGGCAAAAATACCCTCTTCCCGGGCGAGAGACTTCATAGTGCTCTCAGCCAGTTCCTGATCGATATCGATCACCTGATCCACTCGTTCCGCCTCAAAAATGGTCGGCAGGTACTCTTTCGGCCAGCGGCGAATACCGGGAATGCTTGCCCCTTCGCTCGGCTGCAGGCCAACAATCTGTACATCAGGGTTCTGCTCTTTCAGATAGCGGGAAACCCCCATAATGGTGCCGGTGGTGCCCATGGAGCTGACAAAGTGAGTCACCTTGCCGAAGGTTTGCTGCCAGATCTCAGGGCCGGTACTGCGGTAATGAGCTTCAGGGTTATCCATATTACCGAACTGGTTCAGTACGATGCCTTTACCCTCATCCTGCATGCGAAGCGCCAGATCACGGGCCGCTTCCATACCCTCTTCTTTGCTCACCGTAATCAGCTCCGCGCCGTAGGCTGCCATGGAGGCTTTACGCTCGGCACTCATATTATCCGGCATGATCAGCACCATCTTATAACCCTTGATCGCCGCCGCCATCGCCAGCGCAATACCTGTGTTTCCACTGGTGGCCTCAATCAGGGTATCTCCCGGCTTAATATCGCCCCGGGCTTCCGCCAGATTGATCATGCTCAGCGCCGGGCGGTCTTTAACCGATCCTGCAGGGTTGTTGCCTTCCAGTTTGGCGAGGACGACCGATCCATTATCCAGTGTCAGGCGTTGCAGACGCACCAGAGGGGTCTGGCCGACAAACGCCTCAATGGTCGGAAAGTCTTTAAACTGCGCCTGAGTTTCAGCAATCTGCTCTGGGGATTTCTGTTCGGAAGACATAGATTCTCTCTAGTTAAACGGTAGCCGGTCATCGATTCAGCAACGCAGGAAAAACCACTTATTGTACAAGGGTTTAAACCGATACTTTCTATAGATACGGCTCTTCAAAATGCGGAGATTTCAACAGCGCCTTTTATACCGCCGGGCGTCATTTTTTAAAACCGCTTTTTCATTCCATTTATGGGTTAAAGATCTGTACGTTAAAAAGAGGTATATGAGGCAGCCGCCGCTATTTTCAAAATAATGCTTTGCTATTTGCTTATAACTGCACCCGATTGGGTATTATGGTAAAAGAAAGCGTCAAGATGACTGCCAAACGATTCAAAGCTCTGCTTTAATAATCCGGCCCATGGTCAGATCATAAAACGACCTCGGTTTAGGTGACATATTTCGTAGCACACGATTTCGGCTCAAAGCACTAAAAGGACTTTGCTGCGCCTGCAGTAAATATCAATCTGGATACACGATGAAAAACTGGCCTCTGCGCAACAAAATTCTCTTTATCGCTACCTTTCCTGCCATCATCACGGCACTGGTGCTCAGTACTCACCTGTTTCTTAACTATTACGCGCTGGTAGAAAACAATCTGATGGAAAAGGCGGAAGCCTTAAGCCGTCAGCTTAGCACGCCACTGGCCTATGCTCTGGAACGTAATGACACAGAGCAGGTGCGGCGTATTATGGATCTCCTCAATCAGGAAGCTGAGATCCGTGCGGTTTCTATCCATAACAAAGAGCGGGAAAATATCTTCCACGGTGGCCCCAGTATGTATCCGGTCAGTAATGCCAGCCACCGCCTGCAACCCCAGTCACTGGTACGTTATTCTGACAGCACCCTGCGTATTATTCAGCCTTTGCTGTCGCCGTTTCCACCTAAAAACCGCACTGCTGACAGTAACCCGACGAAAGATAACAGCGGTCTTTTCGCTCCCCAGTTTGTCCATATGGAGATCAAGTCCAACGCCATTGTTGGCTGGCTGGAGCTTGAGGTTCACCTGAGTCAGACCCGTCTGAGTATTATCTATGATGTGATTCTGAACTGGGTCGTGGTGCTGATACTTCTGGGGGCAACCATCTTTATGGCCATCAGAGTCAGCCGCCAGTTTCAGGCTCCTATTGATGATGCCCGGGAAGTGGTGCAACAGGTCAGTTCCGGCAACTATACCGTTGCCGCCCAACATATCGGCTGCCCTGAATTTCACCATCTGGCCGATGATATCAACGAACTGACCCGCAGCATTAAGCTGAAACGTCAGGAGCTGAACGACAGTATTGAGCAGACCACCTCAGAGCTGGAAGAGACCATGATCACCATGGAAACCCAGAGTATTGAGCTGGATCTGGCCCGTAAGCGGGCGGAGGAAGCTAACCGGATTAAGTCGGAGTTTCTGGCCAATATGAGTCATGAGATCCGCACCCCGATGAACGGTATCGTCGGCTTCTGTAACCTGCTGCGCCGTACCCCGTTAACACCGCATCAGAGCGGTCACCTCAACAGTATCCGAAACGCTTCCGAGAGCCTGTTGTCGATCATTAACGATATTCTCGACTTCTCTAAGATCGAAGCCCAGAAAATGGAGATCAAATCGATCCCCTTTAACCCCCGTGAAGTGGTGGACGAGACCATTGCCCTGCTGGCTCCTGAGGTGCAGCGTAAGCAACTGGAGATGGTGGCTCTGGTCTATGATGATGTACCAAGCACGCTGGTCAGTGACCCGATGCGGATCAAGCAGGTACTGACCAACCTGCTGGGTAACGCGGTGAAGTTTACCGATAAAGGCGATGTTGTGATTCGGGTCATGGCTGAGCTGGAAGCCAATGACGAGATGGTGATCTGCTTTAAGATCACCGACAACGGTGTCGGCATCGACAAAGAAAAACAACCCTCCCTGTTCACTCCTTTCACCCAGGCCGACTCAAGTCAGAACCGTCAGCATGGCGGCACCGGTCTGGGACTGGTTATCTGTAAGCGTCTGGTCGAACTGATGGGCGGGGAAATTGGTCTGGACAGTGAACTGGGAGAAGGCGCTACCTTCTGGTTCACCATACGGACTCCGGCTCAGAATATGTCCTATGACCTGCAGCCGGAACCTTGCCTGCCCGCCATGAAGACACTGCTGGTAGAAAGTCATCCTCTGAACCAGAACGCCCTGAACCACCAGCTGACCCAGTTTGGCCTGCAGCCTACCTGCCACAATAGCCTGAACGGTATTAATGTTCAGGAACCCGCCTTTGAACTGGCGGTACTGGCCTTTAATGCGCAGGAAGCTAACGACAGAGCAACACTGGCGCTGACCCATAAACTGGCGGAAAAGGTGCCGGTGCTGGTTCTGCTGGGCAGTAACGATGCCGACCTGATCACCCGATTTATGGGCGCGGGTGTCAGCCTTGTGGAAACCAAGCCGATCAGTCAGGAGGATCTCAGAGCCTCTGTGGAAGCGATTCTCAGCCAGCAGATGATTACGCCGCAGTCCTCTGCAGCAACATCAGCCTCTGCCCACCAACTGCAGTCAGTCAAACAGCCACAACCACTGCCTCAGTTCACTGCAGATCAGAGTGCTGCCAGCTATTCAGCCACACAAAACGGTTCTCAGCAGACGTATATCAGCCGTGATAGCTATAACAGTGGTGACGACTTCAATCTGCAAAATAATATGACCAGTGCCCCTACCATTCTGGTAGTGGATGACAACGCTTCAAACCTGCTGCTGGCCTCGACTCTGCTGAATGAGTTTGGCCTGAATGTGATGCAGGCGAACAGCGGTAAAAAAGCGATTGAGGAGGTACTGCGTAAGCGACCGGATCTGGTACTGATGGATATTCAGATGCCGGATATGGATGGTATGGAAACCACCCGACGAATCCGTAATCTGTCACCCTATTACGAAGATCTGGGGATTATCGCCCTGACCGCTCACGCGCTGCCGGAAGAGAAAGACAACTTTATGGCGGCGGGTCTTAACGATCTGCTGACCAAGCCTATTGATGAAGAAAAACTGGCGGCTCTGATTCAACGCTGGACCGGATTCAGCCCAAGTCTGATGCCTGCCGATGCCGAACCACCTCTGCCGGAAAATGAGCAGTTGCTGGAAGACAGCATGGAAAACGTGGTGGATATGGAGATGGGAACACGGCTGGCGGGCGGCAAGTCTGCCCTTGCGGAAGAGATGCTGGAGATGCTGCTGCAGGACATTCCTGATACACGGGAGCGTCTGGACGCTGCCTTCCGAAGTGAAGATATCGAAGAGATGATCTCCGCTGTGCATCACCTCCATGGCGCAACCCGTTACTGTGGCGTACCGCGCCTGGCGCTGACCACAGAAACACTGGAAACCCAGCTTAAGATGCGTCAGATGACAGCCTCTCAGGAAACCCTGAAAACCCTCTACAAAGAGCTGGCTAAGCTGGAGTCCTGGCAGAAAGAGCAGCAGATCCTGCAAAAAAGCCAGTCATAAGACTGGCTTCTGATCAGGCAACCGGCAGGGATAACACTGACCGGCAAGCGGCTTACATCAGCGGGCTTCCAGCACCACAAAGGCCTGAGCCAAACCGCCATCATCGGTAATCGACAGATGGCAGACGACCTCATCGTGGTGAGCCACTTTAGCAGCTGCAGCCCCTAATAGTTGCATCACAGGCGCACCGGCTTCGGTACGTCCCACCTGCATATCCTGCCAGCTGATCGGGCCGATACCGGTCCCCAGCGCCTTAGCGGTAGCTTCTTTCGCCGCAAAGCGCTTCGCCAGATAAGCTGCCGGCTGAGGGTGTTCACGATAACGGGCCAATTCCAGCTCTGTCAGAATACGCTTTGCAAAACGCTCCCCATGACGGCTGATCGCCTTCTCAACCCGCTCAATAACCGCCAGATCGGTGCCGATACCCAGAATCATATCAGCAACCTTATTTAGGCTGAGCCGCCAGCATGATGCGCTTCATCTCGGCAACCGCCTCTTTTAGGCCGACAAACATGGCGCGGGCGATAATCGCATGACCGATGTTCAGCTCGTAGATACCGGGAATCGCGGCGATAGGCTCTACATTGTGATAATGCAGCCCGTGACCCGCATTCACGATCAGCCCCTGTTTAAGACCCAGTTTTACGCCTTGCTTGATCACTTCCAGCTCTGCTGCCTGCTCTTCCGGTGTTTCAGCATCGGCATAACTGCCCGTGTGCAGTTCAATCACCGGAGCGATGGAGGCTGCCGCTTCAATCTGGGCCGGATCGGCATCGATAAACAGAGAGACTTCACAACCCACTGCCGCCAGACGTTTGCAGGCATCTGCGACGCGATCAAACTGGCCCACCACATCCAGACCGCCTTCCGTGGTCAGCTCTTCACGCTTTTCCGGCACCAGGCAGATATGCTCCGGGCGAATCTCTTCCGCAAAGGCGATCATCTCGTCGGTCACCGCCATTTCAAGGTTCATGCGGGTCTGCATCACCTCTTTGATCAGGCGAACATCACGCTCCTGAATATGACGACGGTCTTCACGCAGGTGAACGGTGATACCATCAGCACCGGCTTCTTCCGACAAAATAGCCGCCTGAACCGGATCCGGATAGCGGGTTCCGCGCGCCTGACGCAACGTGGCAATATGATCGATATTAACGCCCAGCTGTAAACGCGGAACAGTTGCTGATACACCTATAGCCATGATGACTCCTAAATACGGCCTTTATAAACAGGCTCTGACAAATTAAATATCGGGTTAGCCTAACAAGGCTGCCTCGCGGTTTTCTATACCTACAAAGTAAACTAAAGATTGATTCATCCCTGCGTGTTTTTTTCGGAATTAACGCCAGTCATTCCGGAAACAACCGGTGTTGTTGCCGCGGGCTGAAACAGCTGCCGTGACAGCAGGGGTTTATTGCCCAACAGAGGTTGCAGCGCAATGCGACTCAGCTTTTTAGCTGCTTTCAGTGCATCCGCTGATGCCCAGTTCTGCTCACGCAACGCCTGAAGCACCTCACCGGAAAACCCCTGTTCAGCCCGATGAAAACCCGACTGCCAGTGATAGACATAGTGCTGATCAGCCTGAAGTTCACCACCCTGATGATCGGCAAAGATCAGAGGATAGCCCAGCGTTTCCAGCAACTGCCATTCAAAGCTTCTCAGGGATGGCTCTAACTGTTCAGGTTGCTGCAGCTGAGCGATCAGCAGCGCGTACTCACGAAAAAGTTCGGGGACGGCTTCCTGAGGCAACAATAAACGGTTCAGCAGTTCATTGGCGTACAGCACGCAGCTCAGGGCCCTGCCGGTTAAAAAAGGCAGCTGACCACAGGGTTCTATATCAAACAGAGTCTTAAGGCTGCTGTCACCACGCCAGGAAAGCTGCAAAGGTTGCAGCGGCTGTAGTAACGCCCGGTTGCGGCTTTTTTTCTGACGTACCCCCCGGGCGACACCATCCACACGCCCATGATCAAGGGTCAGCAAAGAGACCAGTGCACTGGTCTCTTTGTAAGGTCGACTATGAAGGACGTATGCCGGTTGGCAGTGAACACTGGCAGCCACAGGAGGTTATTCCATCAGGAAGGGATGAGATCCGGGATAAAGTCGTGGATCAGAGATCAGAATATCCCAGACTTTTCAGGGCACGTTCGTCATCAGACCAACCGCCTTTCACTTTAACCCACAGGTTAAGCATCACTTTGCCACCGAAAGCACGCTCCATATCGATACGGGCTTCCTGGCCAATCTGCTTAATACGGGAGCCTTTTTCACCGATGATGATGCGTTTCTGACCGGCACGCTCTACCAGAATCAGCGCACCGATAAACAAAATGCCGTCATCTTCGCTGAACTCTTCGATCTCGACCGTTGCCTGATAAGGCAGTTCATCACCCAGCTGACGCATAATCTTTTCACGCACCAGTTCAGAAGCAAGGAAACGCTCGGTACGGTCGGTCACCTGATCTTCCGGATAGTAATGGAAAGACTCCGGCATATAGCCCCGAACCTGCTCCTGCAGCTGTTCCAGATTATGGCCGTGCTGAGCAGAGATCGGAATAATGGCATCAAAGTCGCGCTTCTGGGCAACTTCTTCGATGTAAGGCAGCAGCGCTTCTTTCTCTTCCAGACGATCCATTTTGTTGATCGCCAGAATCACAGGACACTTTAGCCCTTCAAGCTTCTGCAGTACCACATCATCTTCTTCGGTCCAGCGCATGCGGTCGATGATAAAAATAACCAGATCCACATCTTTCAGTGCGCTGCTGGCCGCCTGATTCATATAGCGGTTGATCGCTTTGTTACGATCTTTCTCCAGCTTGTGCATCCCCGGTGTATCCACATACACCACCTGAACATCATCCTCGGTTTTGATACCCACAACCTGATGGCGTGTGGTCTGAGGACGACGGGAGGTAATACTCAGCTTCTGGCCGAGAATATGGTTCATCAGGGTAGACTTGCCCACATTAGGACGGCCAACAATGGCTACAAAGCCACAACGGCTGGTCTGATCACTCATGGGTGCACTCACTTCTTGCTATCCGACTTTTTTGCAGACTGCTTTTTGGATTCCAATGCGGTCAGCGCGTTTTTAGCCGCCTGTTGTTCCGCATTACGGCGGCTGCTGCCGATACCGATGGTTTTGTCGCTGAGCAGTACAACATGACACTCAACGGTAAACGTCTGGTCATGTGCCTCACCTTCAACAGAGATCACTTCATACTTAGGCAAGCTCTGTTGACGGGACTGCAGGAACTCCTGCAACAACGTCTTAGGATCTTTCTGGGTATCGTTCAGATTCAGTTGCGTCAGACGATCTTTGTACCAGTCAAGAATACGTTCACGCACGGTATCCATACCTGCATCGATGTAGATAGCGCCAATCACCGCTTCCATCGCATCGGCCAGAATCGAATCACGGCGATATCCACCGCTTTTCAGCTCTCCGGAACCTAACTGCAGGTAATCACCCAGATCAAATTCACGGGCAACTTCCGCCAGTGTCAGACCTTTCACCAGACGCGCACGCAGGCGGCTCAGTTGCCCCTCACGCGCTTCTGTGAAGCGGTGATACAAGGCTTCGGCGATGACAAAATTGACGATAGAATCACCCAGAAACTCAAGACGCTCATTGTTACTGCCACCAAAACTACGGTGGGTAAGCGCCAGCTTCAGCTGGTTAATATCGGTAAAGGTATAGCCCAGTTTTTTACTGAGTTCATTCAGATTTGCTTTCACTCTAACTCGTTCTTTTTCCGTCATCAGAAAAGGCAAACCGGCCCAGTTGGCCGGTCGTTAAATGTTTACTGTATTACCCGTACATCAGAGAAGCTGGGCATGCTGGACCAGCCTTCCCAGTGCATCCAGACCGCGAAGGCTTTGCCTACAATATGGTCTTCGGGTACAAAGCCCCAGTAGCGGCTATCGTTACTGTGATCCCGGTTGTCACCCATCACAAAATAGTGACCTTCCGGTACAACCACTTCACGCATGTTCTGCCCCGGCTGCAGGCTGTTATAAATCTCGTGCTCAACGTCACCCAGAGACTCCCGCAGAAGTTTCCGGTTCGGATTGCCGGCCGGTAATGCAGCTACAAACTGCTGAGCGGCCGGTTCACCGTTGATATAAAGCACCTTGTTCTCATAGCGCAGACGATCACCCGGCAGGCCAATAACCCGCTTGATGTAATTTACTTTATCGTCTTTAGGATAGCGGAACACCATCACATCGCCACGCTCAGGGTCGTCAACTTCGATAATTCTGCTGTGCCCAACGGGCAAACGCAGGCCATAGGAGAATTTATTCACCAGAATAAAGTCTCCGATTTTCAGCGTCGGCAGCATGGAGCCACTGGGAATCTGAAATGGCTCAACGACAAATGAACGAACAATAAGAACGAGAAACAACACAGGGAAAAAAGAGCGTGAGTACTCGGCCCACAGCGGCTCTTTTTCCAACTGGTTAATAACCTCTGCATCCATAACGGAGCGTTGAGGCTGATTCAGAAAAGCATTGATGGCCTGCTTTCGCTTAGGTGCGAAAAAGAAGGCGTCTACGGCGTAGCCAATACCGGTTACCGCAACCGCAATCACCAGTGCTAATGCAAAATCAAAATCCATATTTAGTTATCCACTTTGAGAACGGCCAGGAAGGCATCCTGTGGAATTTCCACACGCCCCACCTGTTTCATCCGTTTTTTACCTTCTTTCTGCTTCTGCAGCAGCTTTTTCTTACGGCTAACGTCACCACCATAACACTTGGCGGTTACGTTCTTACGCAATGCTTTAACGGTCTGACGGGCAACAACCTGATTACCCATGGCAGCCTGAATCGCTACATCAAACATCTGACGAGGGATAATCTCTTTCATCTTCTCGGTCAGCGCCATACCGCGACTGCGGATATGTTCTTTATGAATGATACAGGCCAGTGCATCAACTTTGTCGCCGTTGATCAGGATATCCAGACGCGCCAGATCTGCGGCCTGGAAACGATCAAAGCTGTAGTCCAGAGACGCAAAACCACGGCTGACCGATTTCAGACGGTCGAAGAAGTCTAGAACCACTTCATTCAGCGGAATATCATAGATCAGTTGAACCTGCTTACCCATAAACTGCATATCAATCTGAACGCCACGCTTCTCAACACACAGAGAAATCACGCCGCCCAGCATATCCTGAGGCACCAGAATGTTAACGCGGGCGATCGGCTCGCGCATCTCTTCGATACTGGCCGGATCAGGCAGTTTAGACGGGCTGTCAACGCTGATCACATCACCGTTTTTCAGCTGTACTTCAAAAATTACCGTTGGCGCAGTGGTGATCAGATCCAGATCGTATTCACGCTCCAGACGCTCCTGAATGATCTCCATGTGCAGCATACCCAAGAAGCCACAACGGAAACCAAAGCCAAGGGCTTCACTGTTTTCCGGCTCGTAGAACAGAGACGCATCATTCAGCGTCAGCTTCTCCAGCGCATCACGGAAATCTTCATAGTCATCAGAGCTAACCGGGAACAGACCCGCATAAACCTGAGGTTTTACCTTCTGGAAACCCGGCAGCATAGGAACGTCCGGTGTTTTCGCAGACGTAATCGTGTCACCAACCGGAGCACCATGAATATCTTTAATACCGGCAACCAGATAGCCTACTTCACCGGCTTTGAGAATACCGGTTGGTGTACGCTTCGGCGTGAAGATACCCACGGCATCAACGCCCCACGCTTTACCGGTAGACTTAAGAATAATTTTATCACCCTTGCGAACCGTGCCTTCAACTACTCGGATCAGGGATACAACACCCAGGTAGTTATCAAACCAGGAGTCGATAATCAGAGCCTGCAGATCGCCATCAGGATCACCCTCAGGTGCAGGGATACGAGCGACCAGATCTTCCAGTACATCATCAATGCCCAGACCGGACTTGGCACTACAACGTACCGCTTCGGTGGCATCGATACCGATGATGTCTTCGATTTCCTGAGCAACACGATCAGGTTCCGCCTGCGGCAGATCCATTTTGTTCAGAACCGGAACCACTTCCAGATCCTGCTCGATAGCGGTGTAGCAGTTAGCCACAGACTGGGCTTCTACGCCCTGTGCCGCATCAACAACCAGCAGAGCACCTTCACAGGCGGCCAGAGAGCGGGATACTTCGTAGGAAAAATCCACGTGTCCGGGTGTATCAATAAAGTTCAGCTGGTAGGTATTACCATCTTTGGCGGTGTAGTTCAGGGTTACACTCTGCGCCTTAATAGTAATACCGCGCTCACGCTCAATATCCATGGAGTCCAGAACCTGAGCAGCCATTTCACGCTCACTCAGGCCTTCACAGGTCTGAATAAAGCGGTCTGCCAAAGTGGATTTACCATGATCAATATGGGCGATAATAGAGAAGTTACGGATGTGACTTAAGCGACTCACAGTATATTTTCACCAAAGAAAGGTCATCTGCTGACGAATATGAATGGTTCTATTCAGTCAGGGCTGTTCTATTCAGTCAGAGCTTTAACGCGGTCTTAGCTGCACGACCATCAATCCCGAATAGTGTCAAAAGCCCCGGAAAAATTAGCACCGAAGTCTACATGATTACCCGTGCAGACGCTATGCCCTGTACGGATAGCTCAACCAGATTGCGTAAACAATCTGCGCCGCCACACCGCCTGAAGCACTCGCCACAACCCGGAATTATCAGACAGATCCCTGAACAACAGGCTGTTTCCAAAGGTTATGGCGAGGTTTGACTCAAAAAAGCCTATTCAACCTTCAAAGGAACAAAGGCAGGTTCACCCTGACGCACCACACGCACAGGTACAGACTGGCCTTTCTTGAGCAGTTCAACCGCTTTGCGATAGTCCCGCAGATTGTTGATCTGGCGGTTGCCCATCATGGTGATCACATCGCCTTCACGAAAACCGGAACGGGCAGCGCTGCCGGATTCCATATCAACAATCACAACACCCTGCTCAACACCCCAGCGCTGTTTCATCTCAGAGGTCAACTCGGCGACTTTAAGCCCGATACGATCTGCAGGCTGCTCCTGCTGAGTGCGGCGGGGGCCACGCTGATCAGGCAACTCTTCAATCTCGATGGTCAGTGTTTTACGGGAACCGGAACGCAGCACCAGCACTTTAGCTTTTTCACCGGGGCGAACCTGACCGACCAATGGCGGCAGCTCACCGGAACGGCGGATCTCCTGACCTTCAAACTCCAGAATGATGTCGCCTTCCTGAATACCGCCCTTACCTGCCGGGCCATCCGGTGCAACCTGAACAACCAAAGCCCCCATCGGCTTTCTCAGCCCAAAGGACTCCGCCAGATCACGATTCACTTCCTGAATCACCACACCCAGCCAGCCTCGGGCAACGCGACCTTTATTTTTCAGCTGATCGGCAACATTCATCGCCACATCGATCGGAATGGCAAAGGAAAGGCCCATAAAGCCGCCGGAACGGGTATAGATCTGAGAGTTAATACCGACGACTTCGCCATCCAGATTGAACAGCGGACCACCGGAATTACCCGGATTAATCGCCACATCGGTCTGAATAAAAGGCACATAGTTTTCATTCGGCAGCGACCGGTTAACCGCACTGACAATACCGGCGGTTACTGAGTGATCGAATCCAAAAGGAGAGCCGATAGCAAGCACCCACTCACCGGCTTTCAGGGAGGCAGAATCCCCCAGCTCGACAACCGGCAACGCGTTACCATCAATTTTTAACAGCGCCAGATCGGTTCGCTTATCCAGACCGATCACAGTCGCTTCCATCTCACGGCGATCCGAAAGGCGGACGATGATTTTATCTGCACCTTCAACAACGTGATTGTTGGTCAGGATGTAGCCGTCCTGGGAGATAATGAAGCCGGAGCCCAGAGACTGCTGAGGCTGCTCCTGAGGCGCTCCGCGGCGACCGAAGAAGTGACGAAAAATCTCCGGCAGATCTTCCTGATCCATACCGGCAATCGGGGGATGATTGTCAGAGCGGCTCTTAACCGTACTGATATTAACAACCGCAGGGGCTGCTTCTTCTACCAGATCCGTAAAATCCGGCAGACCATAAGCCTGAACCTTGCCGGCAAAAAGCAACCAGCCCATGGCCAGACTCAGAAATACAAAAACGCGACTCATTTTTTTCATCAAACTCTCCTGAACGGAAGCGCCTGAATATGAGGATAGTATCGGCTGGATCCGGAACATAGCCAGCAACACCTCAACTATCCACATACACAGTCATCAGATTACGTGAGACAGGTTATTACAGTGGAAAAACTTAATAGAACAGTTTTTAGATAGAGTTTATTTATTGATTTATCAAGGGGATATCACCAACGAATGGCAACTTACGCAACACAACGGGCTGATACTGGGAATCCTGACGGTGCTGCCAGCTGTACCAGCGGACATAAGCAAAACCCGCCAACAGTCCAAGGCCTGCCAGTACAAAACTCATGGCAGAGTCCTGACCAAAAAAGTGATCACCCGCCAGAGCGCCAATCATCAGCGCCAGCAGAGGTAAAAGATAAACCAGAGCGGAGCCACGAATAAAAGCGCCCTCACCCAGCCCGAGCACCACCTGATCGCCTACCTGCAGCGACTTATCGGTTTTAACCTGCAGGCGCTGTGTTTTGCCGCTGCTGATTTTACTCAACAATGAATGGCCACAGCTGCTCTTAGCCGAGCAGGCCTGACAGGCGGTCTGGCGACAGGTTTCTACCCAGACGCCATCGGATGATACTTCAACGACAATTGCTTGCTCTTCCAGCATGGCTGAACCTTTTCTGGTCGGACAGATATTGATGATCTGACAAAAATAGCGTCCAAGCTTAAACGATCCATTCCCGGGGAAAAACCTAAATCAGGTCATGTCGCCTCAGAAAGCTGCAGCAATTTTCTGCGCGGTGTGCAGTGGGATCTCACCAACAACTGTGATCACCCGCCCCTGATTTTCTTCATGAATACTACGTACCACAACAACGGTCGCACCATACTGATGATGGCCCTCTTTGAGCGAATCCGCTCTTAACGGCTCAACAAATACGGAAAAAGTACTGACACCATCGGACCAGGAATACATATTGGCCAGATGATTCTCAGACACAACGACGGCGTCTTTCTGCATGAAGAGTTCAAAGCCTTCCGGCAACCAGGGCAGGATATCCTGCTCAACACTCAGAGGTGTCTCATCCCGTTTGTCAGTGACCTGTTCATCTTTAGCGGTAAACGAAAACGATGTGAACTGAAAGGTTTCCAGTTCGCGGGCAAGCGGGTCAAGGGTGACCGACTTCAGAAGCAAAGCCGACTCCTTATCCAGCCAGAAGCGATAACCCAGTCGCTGATTGTCTCTTGGTACAATTTCCACGATCACCGCCGGACGACCGACAACCCGCCCCTGACCTTTAAGCTGAAGCTGATAATGCTTTTTGACCTGCTCCAGCTCACCGGAGAAACGACCGGAGGGGTTTCTCCCCTGAATACGGTCACTGGCCACGATCTCACCGGAGATTTTTCGTGTTATCCGGTCGCCCTGCTGCAGAAACTCCCGGGGTAAACCATCCAGATAACTCAGCCGGGCATTCTCGCCGCGCTCATCCACATCATGACTAAGCTCAACAGCATCCAGCTGACCTTCTCTGGAATACACCAGAACACCGCTGTATTCGTAATTGTGCATCGCGTCGGTAAAGCGCTGCAGCCACTGATCGGCACTGTCTGCAGCTCTGACAGCCTGAGACATCAGAAGCACACCGATAAGGCCTACTGTGGGTATAAATTTTCTGACCATGAATCACTACCTGTCTGAGTTAACCGCCGATGCAGAAACCTGCACCGCCGAAAACTCTGATCGCTTATTGACCTGCTGCCTGATAACCGGAAACACGCACAATCGGCATCATGCCATGTGTACCATTCGTGGCTACATATTCAGAATGCTGCATCAGGTAGCCCCGTATCAGACGCTCCTGCTGCAATTTCTGATTATCGACCAACCGATAAGGTGCCTGTGCAACATCAGCCCCGGCACTTACCCGCTGCACACCAATCGGGCTTTGCTGTAAGCCACGGGCAGGCAGTGTCTGCTGGTAACCGGCAGACTGAGAAGCCAGCTGCTGGGCAACCGGTAACTCCTGCTGCGGATTCGGCATCAGAAGAACAACCGCGGCAGCAACAGACGCGGCAATGGCACCTTTGGCCATCCAGGTATCGGACATTTTCGATGCCCGTTCGCGCCAGTTATCAAACAGCTTCCTGCGTCGGGCCGGTTCCGGCTCAGCTTCAAGAGCAACAGAGATACGGTCGGCGATATCAACCAACTGCTCCTGCTCAAACTCTTTGTGCAGAACGCTGCGAACGAGATGGTAGCGATGCCAGGTATCTGCCAGTTGTTCGCCATCGGTTTCATCGCAGGCTTTTAGAATACGGCGCAACTCCAGCTCATCAGCTTCGTTGTCCATCAGATGTGAAAGCGACTGGTGAATGTGATCACTCATAGCTAACCTCGGTTCTTACTTACCCTGCAGAACAGGGTGAAAATTACTGAGCCGCCAGCTCAGGCTCAAACAGTCGCTTAATTTCACGATCCACTGCCTCGCGGGCACGGAAAATACGTGAACGGACTGTCCCCACCGGGCACTGCATAACCTGAGCAATATCTTCATAACTCATGCCATCCATTTCCCGTAGCGTAATAGCGGTGCGCAACTCATCAGGTAAGTTGTTTATCGCCTTGTATACCGTTGCTTCCAGCTCATCCCGCTCCAGACGTTTGTCCGGAGATGCGTTATCGTTCAGGCGGCCGTCGTTATTCAGCACTTCGGCATCGCCATAATCGATATCAGTACCGGGGGGCCTTCGGCCACGGGATACCAGATAGTTCTTTGCAGTATTAATAGCGATGCGGTAAAGCCAGGTATAAAAAGCACTCTCTGAACGGAAGTTTCCGATCGCCCGGTAAGCTTTAATAAAAGCTTCCTGGGTCACATCCAGAACTTCATGAGAATCCTTAATATAACGGCTGACCAAAGCAGCAATTTTGTGCTGATACTTACGCACCAGCAGATCAAATGCCCGCTTATCACCCGCCTGAACCCGCGCTACCAGCTGCTGATCCGTTTCCTTCGTCATCTCTCAACCTCAATGCGGCCATCGGGCATTACCCGGACACGCAAAGCAATAAGGTGTTTCTTTATGAACACTATGACTCATTATGACCTGTCACATCTGTTGATTATTATGCGTACACGACAGGTTCTGGTCTGTGCTGTTATTCATACTTGTCTGTTTTCCCTGACAAACTGAATTCAAAATATCAGTTCCTGAAAAAATAACAGCCGAAAATTTCAGGGCCATCTGAAGGTGGCATTCTGATCAGAAAAAACATAAACCTCTGAATTTAAAAAAACAGTGAAATCAAAGGTAAGTTTGTCTGATGACAGAAATTTCACTAACATCAGTTGCCTTAAGTAATCTTGCCATTATGACCCGAGCCCGGTTTAAAGGTTCATCTTATAACTGCAGGAATCTTCATTTTTTTGCGCATCGGAAAAAGATACATGAGCCAAGTTTTTCAGCATGATGTTCTTATCATCGGTAGCGGTGCCGCCGGTTTATCATTAGCACTCCAGCTGGCAGATCATTGCTCGGTTGCAGTCTTAAGCAAGAGCACACTGGAAGATGGCTCAACACGCTGGGCCCAGGGCGGTATCGCTGCCGTACTGGATAACGACGACAGCGTTGAATCTCATGTACAGGACACCCTGATCGCCGGTGCAGACCTGTGTGATGAGGATGCC
Source organism: Oceanospirillum sp. (assembly GCA_048264105.1). Classification (GTDB taxonomy): domain Bacteria; phylum Pseudomonadota; class Gammaproteobacteria; order Pseudomonadales; family Halomonadaceae; genus Oceanospirillum. The sequence goes on along the minus strand of JBLXDJ010000002.1, from coordinate 570,978 downwards.
GTTCGCTTTACCGTCGAAAACAGCAAAAAGAGTATCGACTGGCTGATCAATCAGGGGGTGCCTTTCACGCCCAATGATGAAACCGACAGTGACCAGCCCTACCACCTCACCCGTGAAGGCGGACACAGCCATCGCCGCATCATCCATGCTGCTGATGCGACCGGGCTTGCGGTATCCGATACCCTGATCCAACAGGCACTGCGCAAACCCAATCTCGAAATTTATACCGGCCGTATGGCGGTTGATCTTATTACCCGTCGCAAGCTGGATGCTGAAGGTCATGGTTGCGTAGGAGCCTATGTGCTCAACTGTGACACTGAGCATGTGGATGTGTTCAAAGCACGCTTTGTGATTCTGGCCACCGGTGGTGCCAGCAAGGTTTACCTTTACACCAGCAATCCCGATGGCTCTTCCGGTGACGGCATTGCCATGGCCTGGCGCGCAGGCTGCCGGGTCGCCAACATGGAATTCAACCAGTTCCATCCGACCTGCCTCTATCACCCGCAGGCAAAATCGTTTCTGGTAACCGAAGCCCTGAGGGGAGAAGGCGCACATCTGCTGCTACCCGATGGCAGCCGGTTTATGCACCGCTTTGATGAACGCAAAGAACTGGCTCCCCGGGATGTCGTGGCACGGGCGATCGACCACGAGATGAAACGACTGGGCAGTGATTGCGTGTATCTGGATATCAGCCACAAACCTGCTGATTTCATCAAAAGCCACTTCCCGACAGTGTATGAACGCTGTCTGGAATACGGTATCGATATCACTAAAGATAAAATCCCCGTTGTTCCGGCCGCCCATTACACCTGTGGCGGCATCGTTGTGAACACCAAAGGGCATACCGACACACCGAATCTGTACGCCATCGGTGAAGCCAGCTTTACCGGTCTGCACGGCGCCAACCGCATGGCCAGCAACTCTCTGCTTGAGTGTCTGGTATATGCGGAGTCCGCCGCTCAGGATATTCTGAGCAAACTGGACAGCGTGCCTGAGCCGCCTTATGTGCCGGATTGGGATGAAAGTCAGGTAACGGATTCTGACGAGGATGTGGTCATCGCCCATAACTGGGATGAGCTGCGTCGCTTTATGTGGGATTACGTGGGGATTGTCCGTACCAACAAACGTCTGCAGCGAGCCAAGCACCGCATTGATATGCTGAACAACGAGATCTCGGAGTACTACTCCAACTACAAGATCTCAGGGGATCTGATTGAACTGCGTAATCTGTCTGTCGTCGCCGACCTGATTATCCGCTCAGCACTTATGCGTAAAGAGAGTCGCGGTCTGCACTACACGCTGGATTATCCGAAACCGAGTACAGAACCGCGCAATACCGTGCTGACACCGGATCAGTGGTAGTCACTCAGGCCGATACACAACATACCTGAGAAGCAAACAAAAAAGAGCCGGTTCAGAATCTGAAACCGGCTCTTTTACTGATAAACCTTAACAACACCCTCAGCTTTCTGAAGCTCTGCTCATCGGTACTGTCCCTCGCCACAAATACGCGATGGGTTTTCCGGTCATCATCTCTGAAAACCAGCAGCAACCAGACACTATAAAATCCTGAGGAACTGACCAGATCAACCGGCAAGGTTTCTCCCGATACCCGTTTTAATGTCCAGCGATCATCGGAGAAAGCGATTCCGGCAATATCATCCCCCCGACCTGAAAGGCCAAGTGCTTTATGAGCCTGCCACCAAAAGAAAAAGGCGGGCAGAAGAAACAGAAGAGACAAAGGCTCCGGACGCAGCCAAAAAAGAAGAGACAGAGGAAAAACGTGACTGGCAATCAGCCAGCCACGTAATTGTTCAGAGGCTTTTAAAGTTAGAAAGATCGCCGTGCTCGGCATAAGCAATAATCTTCTGCAAAATATGACGGTATTCAGGCTCTTCCGGCAGATCACGCTGCATCAGCCAGACGAACAGATCCTGATCCTCACACTCCAGCAGCTTCTCATAACGCTGGCGGTCAGTCGCATCCAGATCTCTGAAACAATCCCGCACAAAAGGCACCAGCATCAGATCCAGTTCCCACATGCCGCGACGACTCTGCCACTGTAAACGCTTAATTTCTTCTTCAATACTCATTGACACTACCTAAACACTATTTAAGAGCCCAAATGCGATTTAGGGCATATTAAGCGCAGTATACCGCGCTTGCGTAGCATACCCCAGACGGCTTCGACCAATGATCAAAAACAAAAAACTGCTTTTACCCATTGATTTTTCACTAACCTTTTGTTTAATACAGAGATTATCTCTATTTTATTTTTCCGAAAGTGGCCGATAATAATAATGTCGCTTAACGGAATAACAATGCCCTCAGAAGAATAACGATCCAGATGCAGGAAACAGACAATGACTAAATCAGAGTTAATTGAACAGATAACGTTGAAACAGCCTGAGTTATCAGCCAAGGAAGTGGAAGCTGCCGTGCGGATTCTTCTGGAGCAGATTACGGATACTCTGGCTACCGGAGGCCGGGTCGAAATTCGCGGCTTTGGCAGTTTCTCTCTGCACTACCGTGAACCACGTACCGGCCGTAACCCAAAAACAGGCGCTGCCGTGGATCTGACCGGCAAGTTTGTCCCTCACTTCAAACCGGGTAAAGAACTGCGCGAGCAGGTCGATGAAGCCAAAAAAATTCGCAGTGGAATGTAGGACGCGACTTGGGCTATAGCCTGAAATAAAGTCCGCACAGCCTGTTTTCACTAATGAGATTCCTGTCCAATGCTGGCATAATCCAGCCATACCCAACCGGATAACAGGAGTTAAGATGCGTTGGCTTAAAAGCGGTATTCTCTTTGCTGTGGTCTTAACACTTCTGATCACTGGCGTGCTTTTTTCTTCCCGAAATACAACACCCTACGCCATCGATCTGCTGATACTTCGCCTGCCTGAAATCAGTATCTCCCTGCTTATTCTTGGTAGTCTGATTATCGGCCTTATTACCGGCTGGCTACTGTCTCTGTCGACCTTTGTTCGTCTTAAAGCCGCGCAGCTTCGCAGCGAAAAAGCACTTAAAACCGCTCAGAAAGAGCTGGATACCCTGCGCATCTCAGGCCTGAAGGATTCAACGGATGAATGAACTGCTTTTGCTGGTAACACTGGTTACTGCAATCGCAATCGGTTTTTTTCTTGGTTATAAGGCCAAAGGGAAACGCCGGAAGACAGCCTCGTCCCTGTCAGAATCAAGCCTGAATAAAGATTACTTCACCGGTCTGACCTATCTTCTGAACGATCAGCAGGATCAGGCGATAGAAACCTTCATGCGGGTTCTGGAGATCAATCCGGAAACCGTAGATACCCACATCGCCATGGGTAACCTGTTCCGCAGCAAGGGCGAGACCGAAAAAGCGATCCGCCTGCATCAGAATCTGTTTGCCCGCCCAACCCTCAGTAAAAGCCTCACGCAGCAAGTGCAGCTGGAACTGGCCCGTGACTTTTTTGCCGCCGGTCTTTTTGATCGTGCCGAACGCCTGCTGCTGGAAATCACCGACGCACAATCAGACGAAGTCAGACTGCAGGTTCTCAAACTACTCGTTCGCATCTATGAGCAGGAAAAAGAGTGGCACAAGGCGATTGAGGTGAGTAACAACCGGCAGTTAAGGGATCAGCCGGACCAGCGCCAGGCGATTGCGCATTATTTCTGCGAACTGGCGGAGCAGCTTTTAGCGAATGGTGAAACCACTCAGGCCAGAAAATATCTGAAACAAGCGCTGTATAACGATCCGAACTGTATCCGTGCAAACTGGGCCACGGCTCATCTGGAGCTGAAGAACCGCAATATCCGCAAGGGCAAAGCGCTTCTGCAACGCATCCCGGATCAGGACAAACGCTATTACTCTCTGATCCTGCCGGAGCTGCGCACCATTATGGCTGAGAATGAGCTGAGTTCTGTGCTGGATGAGGCGCTTGAGCAGTTCCCGTCTCAAACAGCCCTGACGCTGAAAACCGAGCTGATCCAGCAGCGCTATGATAACCAGTCAGCGCTTGAATACCTTGAAGCCTATGCCGCCCGACAAAAAAGTTCGTCCCCCTATGTTGCCGGTCTTCAGGTGAAGCTGATTCTTGCGCAAACCCCTAAGGGTGTGGCACTCAGGTCACGTCTCAATCAGCTGGAACAACAGCTGGGACGATTTGACGATAAACAGCATAAATCCCGCTGTGTCAGCTGTGGTTTTAAAAGCCAGCACAGCCCCCTGTGGCAATGTCCGAAATGCCGCAGCTGGGGTACGGTTCGCCCCGACGATAATCTCTGAGTCTGCACTCTCTGGTTTTACTCAGGCCATTGGCCAAAACGAAAAAAGCGCATCAAACAATGCGCTTTTTTAATTGTCGCCATATAACAAGCCGATTTATTCAATCAGGCCTTAGCCGACGCGATCTCTGCTTCAATCAGCTGCAGTGCCTGCATCGGATCATCCGCCTGTGTAATCGGGCGACCGATCACCAGGTAATCACTGCCATCAATCAGAGCTTGCTTCGGCGTCACAATACGCTGCTGGTCACCCTTCTCCGCAAATGATGGGCGAATACCCGGTGTCACCAGCTGAAAGTTTCTTGGCAGTGCTTCACGCAGCATCACCGCTTCCTGCGCCGAACAAACAACCCCATCAAGGCCGGATTGCTCTGTCAGTGACGCCAGATGCATCACCTGCTCTGCAGGAGTCGCATTGATACCGGTTTCACGCAGCTGCTGCTCATTCATACTGGTCAGAACGGTTACCGCGATCAGCAGGGTATCGTGACCGGCACCGCGCAAACGTTTCAGGGATTCTTCCATCATCGGACGACCACCGCAGGCATGGACATTAACCATCCAGGCTCCGCTGTCCGCAGCGGCCAATACCGCCTGAGCCGTCGTGTTAGGAATATCGTGAAACTTCAGATCCAGAAAAACTTTAAAGCCACGCTTAGTCAGGGCTTCGATAATAGAAGGACCTGAACGTGTGAATAACTCTTTACCCACTTTCAGCTGACAACGTCCCGGCTCAAGCTGATCCACAAACGCCAATGCCTGCTCTGCATTAGGGTAGTCCAGCGCAACAATAATCGGATTTTCAACAAATAGGGACATCAGTATTTTCCTCAGCTGTGAGTGCGGGCACATTATAAAGCCTCGCTTAGCGGGGTACAGGACAATTTTATCTGCCGGTTAAATCTGCATTACAAAGTCCTGATCACACCAAAGTCTATCAGGCATATTTCACTAATTTTTCTATGGTTAAAAAGCAACAACATGGAAATAACCAAACAGAGGATGTTCTTATGAAAGCTTTAACAGCACCAATCCGCTCGCTGATTCTGAGTACCGCCGTCTCACTGACACTGATCGCAAGCCCGCTCACTCAGGCACAAACCGTTACGGAAACCGTCACACCTGCAGCCGGAGCGATGCAAACCGCAGCAGTACAAAACCAGCAACAAGCGGTTATCAATATCAACAGTGCCGACCTGACGCAACTGCAGGAGCTGAAAGGTATTGGCCCAGCAAAAGCACAACGCATTCTGGATTTCAGAAATCAGCATGGAGCGTTTAAAAGCGTGGAAGCCCTGACACAAATAAAAGGGATCAGTCTTCGGATACTGGAACAAAACAAAGGCAGGATAGAGATCTAGCGGTACCCATAAAAAAGGGAAGGCCTAGACCTTCCCTTTCAGTGCGATCGGTATCGGAATATCAGATACGCAGACCACCGTCACACTCAATTACACGACCAGTGAAGTAGTCGTTTTCGATGATGTACTCAACAGAGTGAGCAATCTCGTCTGGCTTACCCAGACGCTTCATCGGGATCACGGAGCATACTTTCTCAAGAGCTTCCGGCTTCATACCCGCCGTCATATCGGTTTCAATAAAGCCCGGTGCAATCGCACCAACACGGATGCCATAACGGGACAGTTCTTTTGCCCAGGTTACCGCCATGTTAGCCACACCCGCTTTAGCTGCGGTGTAGTTAGTCTGACCCAGGTTACCGGAACGGGAAATACTGGAGATATTAATGATCACGCCCTGAATATTGCGCTCAATCATCTGGCATGCCGCTTCACGGGCACACAGGAACACACCGGTCAGGTTCACATCGATAACCTGCTGCCACTGTTCCAGACTCATTTTCTGCTGAATCTGACCTTCTTTCGCCTTGATAAACAGGCCATCACGGGTAATACCCGCATTGTTAACCAGCACATCCAGACGACCAAAGTCAGTAGCAATCTTGCTGAAGGTCGCCTCAACTTCGGCTTCCTGTGCCACGTTAGCAATATAAGTTTTCGCTTCAGAACCCGCTTCTTTAACCAGATCAACTGTTTCGTCCAGTTTCTCCTGATTCAGGTCTACCAGAGCCAGTTTAGCGCCTTTAGCTGCCAGACGAAGCGCCATCTGACGACCCAAACCCTGACCACCACCAGTAACAACTACAACTTTATCCTGCAAATCCATCACGACCCCCTGGGCTTCTCACATGACATTGCTGCCACAATGTTTAATGACATCACTGCCATCTCGGTTAGATTAGATAATCTTTTTTAACTATTGTGCATCGCAATATAACCCATTTTCTCGCACTTGCGAACCCCCGTTTTTAAGCCACAAAAAATCTCAGATAAAAGCAAAGATCAGCGGTTTGGCAGGATTGAAAAGATCACCCGGTATCCCAATATCTGACTTCATACAATCAGGAAAAGACTTATGAATAAATTTTTGCTCTTGTTTATTGCTGTGCCCTTAATCGAAATGGTGGTTCTGATTAAAGTGGGTCAGCAGATCGGCGCGCTATCTACCATTGCTCTGGTCATTCTTACCGCTGTCATTGGTATTGCTTTACTCAAGCAACAGGGCATTGCGATGCTCAACCGTGCTAACTGGAAAATGAATCAGGGACAGATCCCCGCCCGCGAAATGGCAGAAGGGATTGTTCTGGCTGTTGGCGGCGCACTCCTGCTGACCCCGGGTTTTGTTACCGATGCGTTTGGCTTTATCTGTATTCTTCCGGGCAGCCGACATTTTCTTTTAAATCTGGTCTTGAAAAATATCAGCATCAACCCTATCCATCATTCCAACGGGTCGCAGCAGTGGCAGGAGCCTCAGCAAGGCCATCGGGAAAGTGTTCACCGACACACTCAGCAACAGAGTCAGAAAGACTCCGGTGACGTGATCGAAGGTGAATACGAAGAGAAAAAATAATTTTTCTAACCCATTGAATTGAAAAAGCATGTCCCCATTAAAAGGGGATAGCTTTGAGCCCCTCGGGGCAAAACAAAAACATCCGGTTTTACCGGAACTTTAAAGATTGAATATTAACGATCTTTTTTAGGAGTGATTTGAGAATGAAAATCCGTCCTTTGCATGACCGCGTAGTAATTCGCCGCAAGGAAGAAGAAACCACAACTGCCAGCGGTATCGTTCTGCCGGGTTCTGCTGCAGAAAAACCAAACCAGGGTGAAGTGGTTGCTGTCGGTCAGGGTCGCGTTCTGAACAATGGCGAGCTGCAAGCAGTAAGCGTTAAAGAAGGCGACACTGTTCTGTTTGGTCCTTATGCCAGCAACACCGTAAAAATCGACGGTGAAGAACTGCTGATCATGAGCGAAAGCGAAATCTACGCTGTATTAGAAGGCTAATTCAGTTTTACGCATTTGTACTTATCAACAGACAACAATTACTGAACAGGATTTTTCAAAATGGCTAAAGAAGTATTATTTGGTACTGACGCGCGTCAGCGCATGCTGGAAGGCGTAAACGTACTGGCAGATGCAGTTAAAGCAACTCTGGGCCCAAAAGGTCGTAACGTCGTTCTGGAGAAGTCTTTCGGCGCTCCAACCATCACTAAAGATGGTGTTTCCGTTGCTAAAGAGATCGAACTGAAAGACAAGTTCGAAAACATGGGCGCACAGATGGTTAAAGAAGTTGCGTCCAAAGCAAACGATGTTGCTGGTGACGGTACTACTACTGCAACAGTTCTGGCTCAGTCTATCGTTACTGAAGGCCTGAAATCTGTTGCTGCCGGCATGAACCCAATGGACCTGAAGCGCGGTATCGACAAAGCGACTCAGGCTGTTGTTGCTGAGCTGAAAGAGCTGGCTGTACCTTGTGCAGACAACAAAGCGATCGCACAGGTAGGTACTATCTCTGCAAACTCTGACACCACTGTTGGTAACATCATCGCTGAAGCGATGGCTAAAGTGGGCAAAGAAGGCGTTATCACTGTAGACGAAGGCCGTGGTTTCGACGACGAGCTGGAAGTTGTTGAAGGTATGCAGTTCGACCGCGGTTACCTGTCTCCATACTTCGTAAACAACCAGGAAAAAATGGCTGTAGAGCTGGACGATCCGCTACTGCTGCTGGTTGACAAGAAAATCTCTAACATCCGTGAGCTGCTGCCGGTTCTGGAAGCAACGGCTAAAGCAGGCAAGCCTCTGGTGATCATCGCTGAAGATATCGAAGGCGAAGCACTGGCAACACTGGTTGTTAACTCCATGCGCGGCATCGTTAAAGTTGCTGCAACTAAAGCGCCTGGCTTTGGTGATCGTCGTAAGGCGATGCTGGAAGATATCGCTATCCTGACCGGCGGTACTGTAATCTCTGAAGAAGTTGGCCTGAATCTGGAAGCGGCGACTCTTGAGCACCTGGGTAGCGCCAAGCGCATCACCATGAGCAAAGAGAACACCACTATCATTGATGGTATTGGTGAAGCTGCAGCTATCGACGCTCGCGTATCTCAGATCCGCGCTCAGATCGAAGAAACATCTTCTGATTACGACAAAGAAAAACTGCAGGAGCGTGTTGCTAAACTGGCTGGCGGCGTAGCCGTCATCAAAGTGGGCGCCGCTTCTGAAATGGAAATGAAAGAGAAGAAAGACCGCGTTGAAGATGCTCTGCACGCAACCCGTGCTGCAGTAGAAGAAGGCGTGGTACCTGGTGGTGGTGTTGCACTGATCCGTGCTCTGGCGAAAGTTAAAGAGATTCAGGGTGACAACCACGATCAGAACGTCGGTATCGAGCTGGCATTCCGCGCGATGGAAGCGCCTCTGCGTCAGATCGTAACCAACGCAGGTGAAGAAGGCTCTGTTGTTGTGGCTAATGTTCGCGCTGGCGAAGGTAACTACGGCTACAACGCTGCATCCGGTGAATACGGCGACATGATCGAGATGGGTATTCTGGATCCTGCTAAAGTAACCCGTTCTTCTCTGCAGGCAGCGGCTTCTGTTGCGGGTCTGATGATCACCACTGAAGCGATGGTTGCTGATGCACCGGAAGAGAAAGGTGCTGGCGGCATGCCTGATATGGGCGGCATGGGCGGTATGGGTGGCATGGGCGGCATGATGTAATCAGCCCCCCCTGTTATCCCGGCCTGTCTTTCTTTAAGACGGGCTGCCAATACAAAGCCCCGCAGACAATGTCTGTGGGGCTTTTTTGTGCCTGCGGTTTAGGCCTGTTTACGGTATCCTTGCGGCTTTGATTTTTCTCTTCTTTGTCAGCATCACGGTATCTTTATGCTCGAAAAAATCCGCATTGTTCTGGTTAATACTTATCACCCCGGCAACATCGGCTCTGCCGCCCGGGCGATGAAAGTGATGGGTCTGGATCGCCTATATCTGGTTTCACCTAATCAGTTCCCCCATGAAGATGCCAACACCATGGCCGCCGGAGCAGAAGATATTCTCGATAAGGTCGTGCTCTGTGAAACACTGGAAGAAGCGGTTGGTGACTGCGAGCATGTTATCGCGACCAGTGCCCGCCCCCGTTCCCATCAGGTTCCCGCGATGACACCACCGGAATGCGCTGTTTTTGCCCGGGAAACACCTGAGGATGAAGAGATTGCTATCGTATTTGGTCGTGAACGCAGCGGACTGACGGCTGAAGAGTACGAACTGTGTAACAAACACGTCTTTATTCCGGCAAACCCGGACTATTCGATTCTGAATATGGCGTCTGCCGTGCAGATCATCGCTTACGAGCTTTACCAGAAAAGCCTGACACACTTTGAGCCGGTGAAAAAAGAGATCGAGCTGCCGAGCGCCAAAGAGATGAAGTTCTTTCTGGAGCGTATGGAAGAGCGCCTGGACGATGCCGGCTATTTTAAGGGCAAACCCAAGGATGTGACACTAGGCAAGCTGAGAGCCTACTTCCAGCGTAATCTGCCGGAGAAAGCAGAACTGAGCCTTTTACAGGGTATTCTGACCCGCCTTGAGTCCGAGGAGGACTGGCAGCGCAGACAGAATCCAACCCAGTAATTACCAATTACTCCTAATAAAAAAACACCCGGTCGCGAAACGTACCGGGTGTTTTCTTCTCAGCCCACTTGCCCGACCGAAGCCAGGCAAACGGAGCGATTAGCTCACTTTGAAGCGGTGGATCAGTTTTATCATATCCTGAGAAACCTGCATCAGCTCCTGACTGGCTGACGCCATCTGAGCGGATTCATTGCTGACATTCATCGTCAGGTCACGCAGGCTGACAACATTGTTGTTAATACCCGATACCGTCGTGGACTGCTCTTCTGATGCCGCTGCAATCTCCTGATTCATGCGCTGAATCGATGTCACTTCCTGAGTAATATTACCCAGCGCCTGACCGGCAGATGCCGAAGTCTCTGCGGCAATACTGGCTTTTTCAGCACCATCACTCATGACCGACACCGCCTGTTCCGCTGCGGCCTGCAACTTCTCAACAATCGTCTGAATCTCAGTGGTTGATTCCTGAGTTCGTTGCGACAAGGTACGCACCTCATCTGCAACCACAGCAAAGCCACGACCCGCCTCACCGGCCCGGGCAGCTTCAATCGCCGCATTCAGCGCCAGAAGGTTTGTCTGTTCAGCAATACCGCGAATCACTTCCAGTACGGTATCAACATTGCGACTGTCTTCTGCCAGTCGGGAGATCACACTGCTGGCCTCCTGAATCGCCGATGACAGCTGCTCAGCTTCAGCAATGTTCTGGCTGATAATTTTCTGACTCTGCTCCGACTCTCTGCTCGCCTGAACCGTCGATTCAGTAGCCTGAACAGTACGCTCAGTAACCTCCTCAACACTGGCCAACATCTGCATCATGGCGCTGGCCAGCTGCTCCGAATCCTGCTTCTGCTGATGGACACTGTCATCAACGCTTTGAGTAGATGCCACCATCTGGGAAGCAGAACTGGCCAGGCGCTCAGCTGAACCGCTCACATCGCGCATAATATCCTGCAAGGAGGCAACAAAATGATTGAAGTATCGGGCCAGAGCAATCAGCTCAACCGAGCCGGTTTCTGCCAGACGCTGGGTCAGATCCCCTTCACCCTGAGAAAGACCGCGCATCGCTTGTACTGTGCGGTTCAGAGGCGTTGTAATACTGCGGATAAAGAACACCAGAATGACGGACAGCGCGACCAGAATGATGACCGCATTAAAAATCGACATCAGCTCAGAGGCAGCAATATCGGCCTCCAGCGCCTCCATGTTCAGACCGCTGCCAATCGTCCACTGCCATGGAGAAAAATAACCCGCGTAGCTGGTTTTCGGATCCAGCTGCTGTTTGTTTTGACTATTCGGCCACTGATAATCCACAAAGCCACCGCCGGCTTTAGCCTGTGCATACAGCTCCTGCACAAAGGGCTTACCATTCGGATCTTTAAGCCCCATGATGTTTTTGCCGACCAAGGCCTTCACACCACTTGCCAGCTGAACACCCTGCTTATCACCAACAAACAGGTAATTGCCGTTATCAAAACGCATTGCGGAGACCGCTGCTAACGCCTGACGCTTCGCTTCAGCCTCCGTTAACGTCCCATCCTGGCTTAGCTGATAATAGTGATCGATCACACCTACGCCGCTTTCAACCAGCAGCGTGACACCTTTCTCGTAGCTGGATCTCAGGTGATCACGCATTTTTGATGCATCCAGCAAGGTGTTGATCACCAAGCCCAATGCGAATAATCCCAGTATCATCCACGCCCGGGTAGCGATGGATATTCTTGATAAACTGGTTTCCATGATATTCCCTCTATTCCTTGCCTGAGATTTAAGCCTCAGGGCCTGTCATGCACTTTCCGGCCAGAAGCTTATGATGCGTTTCATGCAGCCGGTTCAGATGTTTAACAGCCGTATCACGATCCATTTCCGGGTGATCTGCTGTTTTCCGTATTACATCCCTGATAGTTTCAAGCAACTCATCTGAGTCTGCTTCGGAAACAGCGCCCATGCTGTTTCCCTTTTGCTCAATCTGCTGACGGTCCTTCAAACGCTTGGCCACAGCTCTTTTAAAAACACTCATGCCTGCTCGCCTCCGGAAAAGTGATAAACATTGACCCGGTTGAGGGCACAGTCCGGCAGGTAAACCCGTTGATCACGGACATGCATCAGATAAGGCATCCACAACTGCCCCTTGGTGCTATCGGCCCCGAAAGCCGCAAACGATGAGATAAACTGATCCTGTTGATCAAATACTTTGACGGCACGATTCACCAGATCCGAGACAAACAGAAAACCGTTTTCAAACTCCACACTGGTGGGAAGCAGGAAATGATCATCCTGAGTGCCATAGCCTGCCTGCCCAAAGCGTCGTACAGGATGACCATCAAGGGACATGATCTGGATTCTGTGATTAAACTGGTCTGCGATATAGCAATACCCCTGATCTGAAATAGCGATATCAGAGGGGGTATGGAACTGATCATCGCCATCACCCTGACGACCAAAGGTGTCTACAAGACCTGCAATACCCAGTGCATTGATCCGCCACCGCGCGATGCGGTGATTACCGGAGTCCGCAATAAAAATATCGTTACTCTCAGGATCAATCGCTATGCCCTGAGGTTTATTTAATTGCCACGGCGCACTCCCCTGAGAACCAAAGGCGGTATAGGGAATAAGCTCCTGATAAAAGGGATGATATTGATAAATTGTGACAATTCCGCTCAGAAAATTACTGACGACTAAAAGCGGTATCGAGGGATCCAGCTGGCCGGGTAACGGGTGATGCGGTGTTAAAGCGGCAATACCTAAGGAACCGGGTAACAGAGGCAGACTGGCCGAACGCAGGCTGTTCGGTTTCAGATTATCGGTAGATTGCAGCTGATAATTACCGGCATCGACAACCCAGAGGCTGTTATCTTCATCGGGAGCATCCGGTGACATAAAGAGGGAGAGCCAGCTTTGCTGCCAGCGCTGCATCCACTCCATCTGCCAGTTAAGCCCCATATTCAACCAGGTAGGCACTCCCGCCATCTCGGTTAACTGCAGCAGCTTTTCCTGCTGCTGTTCAAAATGACTGACCTGCTGTTGAGCGATCCAGGAGATGATGCCTGACGCCTGCGGAGTGGTTGCCGACGGCGCATTCAGAGCCACATCACCGGTGGCTGATGTCGAGAAATGCAGCTGTCCCGAACGGTCCCGTTCATCACCAATCTGCCGCACAACCTCCGGATAAAGCTCCCGACCACGCTGTATCTGTTTAAGGTTGGCCTGATGGCGTTGCAGGGACGCCAGAATTGGCTCAGTCACCAGAAAGGCATTTTCCCCGGGACACTCTGTCAGTTGAATCGGAGAGAAATAGCCCTCCAGAGAGCCCTGTAACTGCCCGGTCTGACTGTATACTGAGATCGCATTGGCTTTACCGCCGGGGATCAGCACCTTGCCCTGTATAATCGCAACATCACGGGCAAGCTCTAAGCCATCAATATAAGGTTTTCCGGTGGCCGAAAACGGAATGCCTTTCCCCTTCCAGTCGCAACGCACAACCGTATTGAATCCGGTATTGGCAATATAAATACGTCCCTGACGATCAATACTCAGACCCTGAGGCCAAAGCAGCTCAACCGCGTTTTTATAGCCACTGATCTGATGGATATCGTATTGATAGCGTCCTTCATCATCAAAAACGACCAACCGACTGGCACCCTCATCACCTTCATAAAACTCATCGGCGACACAAAGCCTACCCTGATGATATACGATGCCATTTGGCCCCTTAAGAGCAACATCAGAGGTGTCACCAAAAGTCTTTAGCGGAACAATCGTTTGCTCATCATAAGAAAGGATATGCACCCGATAGTTACCAATATCAGTCACATAGATCTGTTGTTTATCAGGGTGAGCCAACAGGCGAAACGGCATATTAAACTGATCAGGCCCTGAGCCAACGGAACCGAACACCTGTAAAACCGTTTGCAGGTCGTTATCCATAATCACCAGGCGATTATGGGCGGTATCGGCCAGCCAGACCCGACCAAAGTGATCAACACAACTGCCAACAGGAGTATTCAGAGAAAGGTTACCCGCTGCGGAGACCGGTAACGAAGGAAGGGCATGACTCACGGATCCTAGGTGAGTTTTATATTCAATCCCCATCGGCCACACTCCTTGTCCGGGACGAATCTGATATCTGACACCAGCTGCCTGCTATCAACAGCAATAGCAATAGCGAAAATGACTGTTGCACCGCAACGGATCTAAATGTAGACCGCCAAAAGCAGTATGCCAACAACTTTTTTGCAACCTTACCCGTAAAGTGTGATTCAGTTACAAAAAACCTACAGGCCGCGCCATACCTGATCTGCAGCTAATTCAGCAAGATAAAATAAATCGGAATACGATCTAAGAGACACTTTTCTGCAGCCGAAAAAAAACCACCGCCAGAAGGCGGTGGTTTTATATGAATGACAGCTAATCAGTAATGATTAGTTGTTTTTCATCTGCTGCTTGATCAGATCACCAATGGTGGTAGGACCTGCAGCTTCAACTTCCTGAGAGCGTACTTTCGCCAGCGCTTCTTTCTCATCTGCAGCATCTTTCGCTTTAACAGACAGATTGATTACGCGGTTCTTACGGTCGATGCTAACGATCTTAGCTTCAACAGCGTCGCCTTCGTTCAGTACGTTGCGAGCATCTTCTACTTTGTCACGGCTGATTTCAGACGCTTTCAGAGTAGCAGTAACGTCAGTTGCCAGCTCGATAGTCGCTTCTTTAGCGTCTACTGCAACAACTTTACCGTTTACCAGAGTGCCTTTGTCGTTCTCAGCTACGTACTCCTGGAACGGATCGCTATCCAGCTGCTTGATACCCAGGGAGATACGCTCACGCTCTGGGTCGATAGACAGGATGATAGTTTCGATCTCGTCGCCTTTCTTGTACTTGCGAACAGCTTCTTCGCCAGCTTCGTTCCAAGAAATGTCAGACAGGTGAACCAGACCGTCGATGCCGCCATCCAGACCGATGAAGATACCGAAGTCAGTGATAGACTTGATAGAGCCAGTCACTTTGTCGTTCTTGTTGAACTTGCCAGAGAACTCTTCCCATGGGTTTGGAGTGCACTGCTTGATACCCAGAGAAATACGACGACGCTCTTCGTCGATGTCCAGTACCATAACTTCAACGTCATCACCCACGTTAACAACTTTAGATGGGTGGATGTTTTTGTTAGTCCAATCCATTTCAGAAACGTGAACCAGACCTTCAACACCTTCTTCCAGCTCAGCGAAGCAGCCGTAGTCAGTCAGGTTAGTAACGCGTGCAGTTACTTTGGTGTTTTCTGGGTAACGGGAAATGATGTTCACCCATGGATCTTCGCCCAGCTGTTTCAGGCCAAGGGATACACGGTTACGCTCGCGATCGAACTTAAGAACTTTAACGTTGATTTCGTCACCAACGTTAACGATTTCGCTAGGATGCTTGATGCGCTTCCAAGCCATATCAGTGATGTGCAGCAGGCCGTCAACACCGCCCAGATCTACGAATGCACCGTAGTCAGTCAGGTTCTTAACGATACCTTTAACTTCCTGACCTTCCTGCAGGTTAGCCAGCAGCTGCTCACGCTCTGCGGAGTTTTCTGCTTCCAGAACTGCGCGACGGGATACAACAACGTTGTTACGCTTAGGATCCAGCTTGATTACGCGGAAGTCCAGCTCTTTGCCTTCCAGGTGAGTCGTGTCACGAACAGGACGAACGTCAACCAGAGAACCAGGCAGGAATGCACGGATGTTGTGAACGTCTACAGTGAAGCCGCCCTTAACTTTACCGTTGATCACACCTTTAACGATTTCATTCTTCTCGAAGGCCGCTTCCAGACCTTTCCAAGCTTCAGCACGTTTCGCTTTTTCGCGAGACAGACGGGTTTCACCGAAACCATCTTCAACTGCTTCCAGTGCTACCTGTACTTCGTCGCCAATTGCCAGAGTGAACTCTTCACCTTCGTTAGCAAACTGAGAGCGTGGGATAACGCCTTCAGATTTCAGGCCAGCGTGTACAGTTACCCAATCGCCATCGATATCGATAACGGTTGCAGTAACAATGGCGCCTGGCTCCATGTTAACTTCTTGAAGGCTCTGTTCAAACAGCTCAGCAAAGCTTAATTCGCTCATTATTTTTCCTACGTGATCTACAAGTTAAGGGACTCACAACACGGCCTACGTAGATAGGTATATATGTTGCTTATCCACAGTCTCCGTATCACCAGCAAATACGGGCTTCATTTTATCTGTGCTCAGAGGTGTTAACGCCGGTTCAGGTTAATATCCGTTTATCAGTTAAAGGACAGATATTTCCTATGACACTTGTCTGAGCACCCCCCGAAAATAGAAAACAGAAAATCAGACCAAAGCTCGCGCTTTAGCCAGATCGATAATCTGTGTGACCACTTCCGGAATCGACATTTCGGTTGTATCAAGCGTAATCGCATCATCGGCAGGCTTTAATGGCGCTACTTCACGATTCATATCACGCTCGTCGCGAGTTTGTATCTCGCTTAAAATGGCTTGGAATTTAGCATCAATGCCTTTGTCTTGCAACTGTTTTACCCGTCTGCGGGCACGTTCGTCGGCACTGGCAGTCAGATAAATCTTCAGCGGCGCATCGGTAAACACCACGGTGCCCATATCCCGACCGTCTCCGACCACACCAGGAGCCTGACGAAAGTCACGCTGACGCTGCAGCAGTGCATCCCGTACCGGGTTCAGTGCCGCTACGATAGAGGCGTTGTTACCGGTTGTCTCCGTACGGATCTCTTTGGAAACCTCTTCGCCGTCCAGCATCACACTCACCGGCTCGTTTTCTGCACCGGGCAGAAATGCGATATCCAGATTACGGGCCACTTCTGCCAGTGCCGCTTCATCATCAAAGGCAACACCTTTACGTTCAGCAGCCAGCGCAGTCAAACGGTACAGCGCACCGCTGTCCAACAGATGCCAGCCAAGTTTTCCGGCAATAATCTGACTGATGGTGCCTTTACCGGCACCACCAGGTCCATCAAGCGTAATTACAGGTGCAGATGCACTCATCTTCTTCCCTCTTGCCTGATGAATCAGGCTTCTTCAACACTAATATTCATACCCACCCCATTCGCCAGCTCAACAAAGCCCGGGAAAGAGGTCGCCACATTGGCACAGTCTTCAATAAAGATTTCGCCTTCAGCACGCAGCGAGGCAACCGCAAATGACATCGCAATACGGTGATCATCATGGCTGTGAACACGACCGCCACCCAGTTTGCCACCAACAATATCGATACCGTCTTCATAAACGGTACACTCGATACCCAGCGCCAGCAGGCCATCAGCCATCACCTGAATACGATCACTCTCTTTCACACGCAGCTCTTCAGCGCCACGCAGGCGGGTCACACCTTCAGCACAGGCGGCAGCAACAAACAGTACCGGGAACTCATCAATGGCCAGCGGCACCTGATCCTGAGGAATATCAATACCCTTCAGATCAGCAGAACGTACACGAACATCAGCAACCGGCTCGCCACCCACTTCGGATTCATTCTCCAAAGTAATGTCAGCACCCATCTCGCGCAGGATATTCACGATACCGATACGGGTCGGGTTCATACCTACATGCTCAATCAGGATTTCGGAACGATCTGCAATCGAACCCGCGACCATAAAGAAAGCCGCAGAGGAGATATCGGATGGTACGTCGATATCACTCGCTTTCAGCTTACCGCCACCCTGCAGCGAAGCGGTCGCGCCATCACGCACAACCTCATAACCGAAACCCGACAGCATGCGTTCGGTATGATCGCGGGTTGGCGCAGGCTCTGTGGTTTTGGTTTCACCCTCAGCATAAAGACCCGCCAGCAGCACACAGGATTTCACCTGAGCACTGGCCATCGGCATTTTATAATCGATACCTTTCAGCGGCTGACCACCACGGATCATCATCGGAGGACGACCACCTTCAGCGGTTTCCACCACAGCGCCCATTTCACGCAACGGCTTGGCAACACGCTCCATCGGGCGCTTGGTCAGAGAGGCATCACCGGTCAGTTCCACATCAAATGCCTGACCCGCCAGCAGACCTGCCAGCAGTCGCATAGAGGTGCCGGAGTTACCCAGATACAGCGCGCCTGCTGGCTTTTTCAGACCATTCAGGCCAACACCATGAATCGTCACTTCACCCTGATGAGGGCCTTCGATCACCACCCCCATGTCACGGAACGCCTGCAGCGTTGCCAGACTGTCTTCCCCTTCCAGGAAGCCTTTTACATGAGTCACACCCTCTGCCAGAGAGCCCAGCATGATAGAGCGGTGAGAGACAGACTTGTCACCGGGAACACGAATACGGCCACTCAGGGCCGTACCCGGCGCTGTACGATAGTTGATTAGCTTGTTTTGCATAGGGATATACGCCGAATTTTCCAAAATTCTTGAGAAATGCTCACGGGCTGCTTTTGCCCGGGTAAAAATACCCAGCATGGCGTCACTATCCGACTCTTCGATGGCGGTTCTTAAACGTGACAAGCCTTGCTCAAATTCCGTAAGCGCTTGTAATACTGCGGGTTTGTTTGCGATGTAGATATCTCGCCACATCACAGGGTCGCTGGCAGCGATTCGGGTAAAATCGCGAAAACCGCCAGCGGCATAACGAAAAATTTCCAGGCTTTCATCCTGAGAAGCCAGCGTGTCGACCAGAGAAAACGCCAGCATATGCGGCAGATGACTGGTGGCGGCCAGCACTTCATCATGGCGTTCGATATCCATGGTCAGCACTTCAGCACCGGCGGCCTGCCACATCTGAGACACAACAGAGACAGCCTGTGGATTGTTTTCCGGCGCGGGGGTCAGAATCACCTTATGATTCTGATAAAGATCCACCAGAGCGGCACTGACACCACTTTTCTCAGAACCGGCAATCGGATGACCGAGAATAAAGTTTGCCGGCAGCTGCCCCCAGATCTTAACGGCTGACTGCTGAACAGAGCCCTTGCTGCTGCCAACATCCGTAACGATCGTATCAGGACGCAAAAGAGGCTTCAGCTGCTCCATGACCGATTCCATGGCGATCACGGGAACCGATACCACGATCAGATCAGCTTCAGCGATCCAGTCCTCAGCCTGAGTCGAACCCTGATCGATCATGCCGATCTGAATCGCCAGATCGACCTCATCCTGATCCCGGTCACAGCCAATAATGGTGCCAGCCAGCCCTGCTTTACGCAGCGCCAGCGCCAGCGAGCCACCAATAAGACCCAGGCCGATTACGAGTGTTTTCTTTATCGATTTCACCCGAGGTTATTCTCCCTGTCCAGACAGCGCACCGGAAGCGGACAATACCTTTTCCAGTGCCTCGATAAATCGACGGTTCTCTTCCATAGTGCCGATAGAAACACGCAGATGGTTTGGCATCTGGTACGGTGCAACAGGACGTACAATCACACCTTCCTGCAGCAGCGCCTGATCAACGGGACCCGCCGGCTGCCCCACATCGACGCTGATAAAGTTACCCACGGACGGAATATAGTCCAGACCCAAACGTTTAAATTCAGCCTCCAGATACGCCATACCTTCGGCGTTCACCTGAACACTTTTGGCCAGATATTCATCGTCGTTCAGGGCTGCAATCGCCGCTTCCTGCGCCAGCATATTGGCGTTAAATGGCTGACGGATACGGTTCAGAATATCAGCAACCTGAGGATGGCTGACGCTGTAACCAATACGCAGACCCGCAAGACCATACGCCTTGGAGAAGGTACGGGTCACCACCAGATTCGGATAATCCTTCAGCAGCCTGATGCCATCCGGGAAGTCCGGCTGATCCACATATTCGGTATAGGCTTCATCCAGCACCACGATAATGCGCTCCGGTACCTTGTCCAGAAACGCTCGTACAGCCTTTTCGCTCAGCCAGGTGCCCGTCGGGTTGTTCGGGTTAGCGACAAAAATAACACGGGTCTTATCAGTGATCGCCTCAGCCATCGCGTCCAGATCATGTCCCCAGTTAACAGCAGGAACCGCAATATGCTGTGCGCCAATCGCCTGAGTCACAATCGGATAAACGGCAAAAGCGTGCTGAGAATACATAGAGGCGCTGTGAGCGGTCAGATATGCGCGGGCGATCAGCTCCAGTACATCATTAGAACCGTTACCCAGAGTGATCTGGTTAATCTCCACACCCAGCTTGTCAGCAATCGCCTGCTTCAGACGGAAGGCGTTACCATCGGGATAGCGCGTCAGCTCCGGCATGACCTCACGGATCGCATCCAGCGCCTTAGGGCTTGGA
Source organism: Oceanospirillum sp. (assembly GCA_048264105.1). GTDB lineage: Bacteria > Pseudomonadota > Gammaproteobacteria > Pseudomonadales > Halomonadaceae > Oceanospirillum. The sequence continues at coordinate 550,496 of JBLXDJ010000002.1, read as the reverse complement.
CCCAAGGGATTTTCGTTACTGGCCAGCTTAACGATGTTGCTGATACCCAGTTCACGCTCCAGCTCTTCCACCGGTTTACCCGGCTGATACGGCTGCAGACCCTGAACGCCTTTATTTGCTAATTCAATGTAATCACACGCCATAATTATTCCGCCTTAGCTGTTTGTTCTTGTCTGTACTTATCTGTTTCTGTTTTTCTGCTTTGAGCTCTTATCCATACCGGGTCAGGACAAGTATCCCAGCCGGGTCAGAACAAGAAAACGGGAGGCCAAGCCTCCCGTCCGGTTCTTTTCGTTCTACACGATAACCTCAGGGAGTACTCAGAGCACGCCCTTTGGATAAGAACCCAGAATTTTGATATCGGAAACACGCTGACTGACCTCAGCCAGTGCCGCCTTAACCTTCTCACTTTCTGCATGATCAGCAAAGTCGATAAAGAAGACGTAGTTCCACGCACCCACTTTGGATGGACGGGTTTCCACACGGGTCAGGTCGATACCGTGACGATGGAACGGCTCCAGCAGATCATGAAGCGCGCCCGGTTGGTTGCGGGTCGCCACCATCAGCGAGGTTTTATCTTCACCGCTGGCCGGTACTTCCTGATTACCGATGATCAGGAAGCGGGTTGAGTTATCCGGCTGATCTTCGATCTTCTCCGCCAGCTTCTCAAGGCCATAAAGCTGAGATGCCATATCACCGGCGATCGCCGCTGAGTGCCACTCACTTTTCACCAGACGAGCCGCTTCAGCGTTACTGCTGACTGCAATGCGCTCGGCATTGGGGTAGTGCTGATCCAGCCACTTACGGCACTGTGCCAGAGAAGATGCGTGGGAATAGATACGGGAGATCTTATCTTTACGGGTGTTCTCACCCACCAGCAGATACTGGTGAATACGCAACACCACTTCACCGGAGATCTTCAGGGAAGAATCGATAAAGCTGTCCAGCGTGTGACTGATCACACCTTCGGTGGAGTTCTCCACCGGAACCACACCGTAAGCTACCGCGCCAGCTTCCACTTCACGGAACACATCGTCGATAGCCGCCATTGGCAGACTAACCGCAGAGTGACCAAAGTGCTTCAGCGCCGCTTCCTGAGTAAAGGTGCCTTCAGGGCCAAGGAAAGCCACTTTAACCGGCTCTTCAAGGGCCAGACAGGCCGACATGATCTCACGAAACAGGCGCGCCATCTCTTCATCAGACAGCGGGCCTTCGTTGCGCTCCATCACACGGCGCAGCACCTGAGCTTCACGCTCTGGGCGATAAAACTGAATATCACCGGCACCGGAAGCCTGCTTCACCTCAGCAACCTGCTGTGCACAACGGGCACGCTGGTTGATCAGCTTCTGGATCTGCTGGTCAATATTGTCGATCTGGTCACGCAGCAGGCCAAGCTGCTCCGCTTCGCTAAGATTTACTTCTGACATGGCAACTTACCCGTGACGTTTCTCAAAATCAGACATGAAGGTGATCAGTGCATCAATCGCCGCTTCCGGCACCGCGTTATAGATACTGGCGCGCATACCGCCAACAGAACGGTGACCGGCAAGGTTCAGCAGACCGGCTGCTTCAGATTCCTGCAGGAACAGCTTATCAAGAGAGGCATCCGCCAGCGTAAACGGCACATTCATCTGTGAGCGGTTCGCAAGGGCAATCGGGTTACCATAGAAGTCACTGTTGTCGATCGCCTGATACAGCTTGTCCGCTTTACGGGTGTTGATCTCAGCCATCTTTTCCAGACCGCCAACATCATTTTTCAGCCAGTCAAACACCAGCCCCGCCAGATACCAGGCGTATGTCGGTGGTGTGTTATACATGGAATCGTTATCCGCCATGATGCGGTAGTTCATCATGGAAGGCGTTACTGCCATCGCCTGATCCAGCAGATCATCACGAATGATCACCAGCGTCAGACCCGCAGGACCGATATTTTTCTGAGCACCGGCGTAGATCACACCGTACTGAGTCACATCCAGCGGCTTGGACAGGATGTCAGAAGACATATCACAAACCAGAGGCACATCCGCCTGTGGCAGGTAATCGAACGCCAGGCCACCGATAGTCTCGTTGCTGGTGAAGTGCAGGTAAGCCGCGTTGTCAGACAGGTTCAGCTCTGACTGAGACGGCGTACAGGTATAATTGCGGTCTTTGCTGCTGCCAGCGATATGCAGATTGTCTGCGTAACGGGACGCTTCTTTGATCGCCTTACCCGCCCACACACCGGTTTCCAGATAGTTAGGAATACCGCCATTGCCCAGCAGATTCAGAGGAATCATCGCAAACTGGCTACTGGCGCCGCCCTGCATAAAGAGCACTTTGTAGTTATCCGGGATATTCAGCAGATCACGAAAGTCTTTTTCTGCCTGAGCAGCAATCGCAACATAATCATCGCTGCGGTGGCTCATCTCCATCACCGACAGGCCACGTCCCTGCCAGTCCAGCATTTCGTATTGAGCTTTCTTCAGTACGGCTTCAGGCAGTGCCGCAGGTCCCGCACAAAAATTAAAGTGACGTGTCATTTGGGTCTTCTCAAAATCGAAGCTCCTGCAGATCAACTGCTTTGACGGTGATTAATTAGGGTTTTAATCCGCCGCCGGAACTTCTGGTCTTATCAACGCGGGTTATCCGCATCCGGTATAAAACAGTTCCGGCGAGGAAGCCCTCGCCGGAAAGGTGTTCTGAGATATCTCTGCTTATTCTGCAGAGTCATCCTCTGCAGAACGATCATCTGCTGACGTATCATCAGATGGGGCCGGACCGTCTGATGCTGCTGCACCATCGGTCTGATCGGTTGGAGCAACGGCATTCTCTGCCTCGTCGTCCAACTCATCCTCGGTCACTTCAGGCTCATCAACGCGAACAGCCGTTACCAGGTTCTCATCAGCACCCAGTCGGATCAGGGTCACACCCTGTGTATTACGACCGGATACCGATACCTCGGCAACGCGGGTACGTACCAGCGTACCTTTGTCGGTGATCAGCATCATCTCATCCAGATCACTCACCTGCATGGCAGAAACCAGCTGACCATTACGCTCGCTAGTCTGCATCGCAATCACACCCTGACCACCACGGTTGCGAACCGGGAAGGCTTCCAGACAGGTACGTTTACCGTAGCCATTTTCAGAAGCGGTCAGAATGTAGATCTGGTTATCAGACAGTTCGCCGTTCTCGTCAGCGGAAACCGCTTCAGTTGTTACAGCATTATCTGGGTTTTCGTCGTCTTCCGCAGCCACTTCATTAGTCTGAGGAATGATCAGGGAGATTACCTGAACATCGTCATCTTCCGGCAGACGCATACCACGAACACCACCCGCGGTACGGCCCATAGCACGGACATTGGACTCATCAAAGCGGATCATCTTACCGGCACTGTTCAACAGCATCACATGATTGCTGCCGTTGGTAATAGCGGCACCGATCAAACGGTCACCCTCTTTAATATCCAGTGCGATCAGACCGCTGCTACGCGGACGGGAGAACTGGCTCAGAGCGGTTTTCTTAACGGTGCCTTTGGCGGTTGCCATAAAGACAAAGTGATCATCCGGGTAATCACGAACCGGCAGAATGGTGCTGATCTGCTCGCCTTCTTCCAGTGGCAGCAGGTTCACCATAGGACGACCACGGGAACCACGTCCCGCCTGAGGCAGCTCGTAAACTTTCAGCCAGTACACTTTACCCTTGTTGCTGAACAACAGGATCGTATCGTGGGTTGAAGCCACCAGCAGATGCTCAACCACATCTTCATCTTTCACGGATGTCGCGGACTTACCACGACCACCACGACGCTGGGCACGGTAATCGCTCAGCGGCTGAGACTTGGCATAACCACTACGGGAGATGGTCACGACCATATCTTCTTCGTTGATCAGATCTTCCATGGTCAGATCAAGCTGACTGCTGATGATCTCGGTACGACGTTCTTCGCCATACTGCTCACGAATCGCTTCAAGCTCTTCGCGGATTACCTGCAGCAGTTTTTCAGAATCCGCCAGAATACCGGCCAGTTCTGCAATTTTTTCCAGAATTTCTTTGTACTCGTTGAGCAGTTTTTCATGCTCAAGACCGGTCAGACGGTGCAGACGCAGTTCCAGAATCGCCTGAGCCTGATTCGGAGACAGGCGGTACTCGCCACCATCCTGCAGACCAAACTGAGCTTCAAGCTCATCAGGACGGCATGAATCAGCACCGGCACGCTCCAGCATGGCAATCACGTTACCCGGTGCCCAGCTGCCGTTGATCAGTTTCTCTTTTGCTTCTGCGGCCGATGGCGACTGACGGATCAGCTCAATCACAGGATCGATATTCGCCAGCGCAATCGCCAGACCTTCCAGAATATGACCACGTTCACGGGCTTTACGCAGTTCGTATACGGTACGACGGGTCACCACTTCACGGCGGTGACGCAGGAAGGCTTCCAGCAGCTGTTTCAGGTTCAGCACTTTTGGCTGACCATTTTCCAGCGCAACAATGTTGATACCGAAAACACTCTGCAGCTGGGTCTGGGCAAACAAGTTGTTGATCACCACGTCGCCGGATTCGCCACGCTTCAGTTCGATAACAACACGCAGACCATCTTTGTCCGACTCATCACGCAGCTCAGAGATACCTTCGATCTTCTTCTCTTTCACCAGCTCAGCGATCTTTTCGATCACACGGGCTTTGTTCAGCTGGTAAGGGATCTCGGTAATGATGATGGTTTCTTTGTTCGCTTTATCATCACGTTCAATATGGTGACGGGCACGAACATAGATACGGCCCCGGCCGGTGCGGTAAGCCTGCAGAATACCGGCACGGCCATTGATGATGCCCTGAGTCGGGAAGTCCGGCCCCGGAATAAACTCCATCAGCTCGTCGATGGTCAGTTCACTGTTGTCCAGCAGCGCCAGACAGCCGTTCACAACTTCGGTCAGGTTGTGTGGCGGAATGTTGGTCGCCATACCTACCGCAATACCGGAAGAACCGTTTACCAGCAGGTTAGGAACACGGGTCGGCAGAACTTCAGGAATCTGTTCGGTGCCGTCATAGTTGTCGACGAAATCAACGGTCTCTTTATCCAGATCCGCCAGCATTTCGTGGGAGATACGCGCCATGCGCACCTCGGTGTAACGCATCGCTGCCGCGCTGTCGCCATCGATGGAACCAAAGTTACCCTGGCCATCCACCAGCATGTGGCGCATAGAAAATGGCTGGGCCATACGCACGATGGTGTCGTATACCGCACTGTCGCCGTGAGGGTGGTATTTACCGATCACGTCACCGACGACACGAGCTGATTTCTTATACGGTTTATTCCAGTCGTTACCAAGCTGCTGCATGGCAAATAGTACACGACGGTGTACAGGCTTGAGGCCATCGCGAACATCGGGAAGAGCACGACCTACAATTACGCTCATGGCGTAATCCAGATAGGACTGCTTCAGCTCGTCTTCGATGTTGACTGGCAGAATTTCTCTTGCAAATTCACCCATGAGTATCGGAATCCTTTATCGGCAACACTGCGTTGCAACCCAGTGCGCAACACTCTTATTCAAAATTCACCCGATTATACTCTTTATTACCCCCTTGCAGCAATTTGGTCACTTATGCTCAGTAATTTGCAAAAAGGCCGCAAATCAGTTTGTTAAGCCCGTTCTGATCAATTGATCAGGCTTTAACCACTTCCGGCAGAGACAAAAAAACCGGCCTGATGAGTCAGGCCGGTTTTTGCTTGGTGACAGATCCGGTCTTTCACCGGATACGGAGGCTCAGCCTATCAGAGCAGAAACTCTTTTTTGTGGCGGGAAACCCCCAGCGCATTGGAGATCCAGAGTACCTTTTCATGCACTTCGGTCTGCACCGACAGAATCACATCCTCGGCCTGCTGCGCCTGCTTCTCCATCTCTTCCATGCTGGAGATAAAGACCTCAACCTGCTCGACCTGATTGCGGGCGACCTTAGCCCCCTGATGAGCAAAGTTGGCGGCTTTATCAGAATGCTCCTGCACCGTCTTCGACATTTCCAGCAGATAGCTTGACGCCTCTTTCTGTTCCTGAGCGGCCTCAGAAATATCGGTCATATTGTTTTTCAGATTGCCGGACGAGTTACGCAGCTGCCCCAGAATGCCACCGATCTTGGTGACCGAGTTCTGGGTCTCCATAGAAAGATTACGTACCTCATCAGCCACCACCGCAAAGCCACGGCCATGCTCACCGGCACGTGCCGATTCAATGGCCGCATTCAGCGCCAGCAGATTGGTTTGCTCGGAGATACCGGAGATCACATCCAGAATGCTGGTGACCTCATCCACCGCCGTAATCAGCTCATCCAGCGACTGATGCCCACTGGCAAGGGTTGAGATCGCCTGTTCACTGGCTCGCTCAACGTTACGGGCACTCACCTGACTGTTTTCCATAAAGCTTGCGGTCTCCCGGGCAAAGCTTTCAACCTGAGTCGAGCTGGCGTCCACATCCTGCGCCAGTCGGGTCAGCTCATCAGTAAAGCTGTGGGACTTGGAGATGTAATCACGGGTTTCATTGGCGGTTTTACTGATGGTGTCGATATCCGTCAGCACCACCTCAAGCGAATCGGTAATCTGGCTCAACTGGGTGTGTTTTTCCTGCTGCTGGCTCTCCATGGTCTCAATCATGTGATTGAAATTAAGAGCGATCTGACCGGTTTCACTCTCAGGGTTATGCACCGTGATTTTGCGCATCTCACCACTTTTCACCAGAGACCCGATGCCATCAGATAGCTCCCGCAGTGTCTTAAGCACCACACGGCTCTGGAACAGGTGCAGTATCAGTGCCACCAGAACAATCAGGCCGACATAGGCGATAAAGATCTGCTTAACCTGACCCTCCAGCTTATGACGGTAGGCAATAACATCAGCCTGACCGGATAAAATCCGGTCCTCCACATCCGCGATCAAACGGTTTACCGCTGCACGACTCTTAACACCGGTGGCGATATTGTCCAGCGTGCTGTCCAGCTCATTTGGGTAGCGGCGAACCAGACTTTGCAGAGTGCTGTTCAGCTCATCCCCCAGATCCACTTTCTCCTGAGTCGCATCATCCTCACCCCAGCCCATCAGGGCCTGCATCTCATCCACCTCAACCTCAGCATAAACACCAAGACGAGGCAGCGCACCAAGGGCGGCGACATCATCATTAAGGCGGCCGACCTGATCCAGTAACGACTCCCGGTAGCTGGCATTTGCCGTATCCATGTATTGTTCCCGCAGATACTTCACCTGCACCAGACTCTGATTCACCTGATGCAGCAGCTTATAATACTGGCTCGCCACCAAAGGACTGGCGTCACTTCCCTCTTCGGCGTAGTCGTAGATCACATCGGCAGCATCCGCGATCTCTTTTTCGGCCTGCAGCAGCAGACCTTTCTGGTTACCGGCCAGTTTTCCGGCACCACGAAACTCACCGGTTACACCCTCTTTTAAGCGGTTCAGGGATAACTCAATATCACGGGCTAATGCCGGTGGCAGAAGCTGCAACCGCTGTCCCGTCAACTGATCAATCTGCTGCTCGGCTGCACTGAGTTTCAGCGCGTTGCCTGTCCTCAGGTATTCCTGCAGAGTTCGCCGCAGATCCAACGCCACCTCCTCCTTGAGCTGGTTATAGGATTGGGTTGCTGAAAAAGCACTGTCCAGGCGCTGTAGCCCCCAGAACAGTGTCGCCGCCAGCGAGACAGCAATCAGAACCAGAACAACAGAGGTCGCCCGAGTGACCGTAGCAATTTTCATAGATGCGTAGCCTTTAAGCTGCGGGTCTTAACGCCCGCCATTTCAGATGCAGTAATCGGGCAACTGCCCGCAGATAATGTTTCTGGGCACACCTTGCCAAAGCTAAATGACAGATTTCTTACACTTAAATGACAGTAATATTTCTGCAACACTCGACCCGCGAGAAAGCCTTAAAGCACCACCACTTCAGCGACCGGACACTTATGTAACAAAATGTAAGATAGAGAGATTCCCTCGTATTCACTGGCTTAGCCGCGACCTTTATTGGATAATGTCGCGCCCCGATATTGATGGAGCCTTGCGGCATGTGGTTTAAAAATCTTCAGCTTTTTCAGCTCAACAAAGGGATCGAACTGGATACCAACCAGCTCGAGTCCCAGTTAGAAGCATTCCGATTTGAACCCTGCAAAAGCATCGAGACCTACCGTCTTGGCTGGACTCTGCCAGCAGCAACCGCAAGCCAGCTGCACCACGCCAGCGGTGGTGCTGTCTTACTGTGCCTGCGTCGTCAGGAGAAGGTGATTCCTGCAGCCGTGGTTAACGAAACCCTGAAAGACCGGGTTGAAGAGCTGGAAGCTAAAGAAAACCGTCATGTCGGCCGTAAAGAAAAGCTCAGCATCAAAGAAGATATTCTCAGCGAGCTGACGCCGAGAGCTTTTGTGCGCTCCAGCTTTACCTGGGGCTATATCGCGCCGGATCAGAATCTGGTGGTGGTTGATGCTTCCAGCGCGAAAAAAGCCGATGAGTTTCTCGACCTGTTGCGCCAGACACTGGGATCCCTGCCGGTGGTGCCGTTTAATACCGAACAGAGCCCCAGCATTGTGATGACCGACTGGCTGCAGGATGCCAGCAAGCGTCCGCAAGGTCTGGAGCTGGATGGCCAGTGTGAATTGCGCTCTGACCTGGAAGAGGGCAGCGTGATCCGGTGCAAACAACAGGAACTGGACGCAGAAGAGATTCTGGCTCACATTGAAACCGGTAAACAGGTCGTGAAGCTGGCGATCAACTGGCAGGAACGTCTGCAGTTTATCCTGCAGGATGACCTGACCATTAAACGTCTGCGCTTTGGTGATGACCTGCTGGACGAAGCCAAAGACAGCTACGGCGATGAAGACCCGATGACCCGACTCGATACCGACTTCAGCCTGATGACCCTGGAGCTGAAGCGCTTTATTCCGACATTAGCCGAATGGCTGGGCGGGCAAAGCAATCTGGGATCTAACTAGAACGCTTTGAAAACCCGATCCGACAACGCATAAATACCCATCCGGCAGACTGATCAACAAACGGACCCAGAGAGACAATGAACACAGTGGAAAACGACACTTTTAAAGAGATTCGCCCTTACTACGACCATGAGGTTCACGACGTCGTGCAGGAGGTGATCAACAATCCTGAGCTGATCAGTGCCATCTGCCAGTTCCGTTTTCCACAGCTGCACCAAAGTCTGGGCTTTATTCTGCGCCCTCTGATCCGTCGCAAGCTGAAAAGTCAGTTTGCCAATATCAATCGCGTTGATGACTTCCAGAGTCAGATCGCCAGTTATATGAACCGCATGATCCGTAACTCCACCGATGGTTTTACGGTTTCAGGTCTGGATAAACTGGATAAGACAAAGCCTTATCTGCTGGTGGCAAACCACCGCGATATCGCCATGGATCCGGCATTTGTAAACTACGCCCTGTATCAGGCTAAGCGCGACACGGTTCGTATCGCTATTGGCGACAACCTGCTGCAAAAGCCTTACATCAGTGATCTGATGCGACTGAACAAAAGCTTTATTGTTAAACGCTCTGCCAAAGGCGTGCGTGAAATGATGAAGGCGCTGACTCAGCTTTCCGGCTATATCAACTACTCCCTGCTGGAAGAACAGCAGTCGATCTGGATCGCTCAGAAAGAAGGCCGTGCTAAAGACGGTATCGACCTGACGGATCCGGCGATCATCAAGATGTTTTATATGAGCCGTAAGAAAAAAGGCTCTGGCCCGACCTTCTCAGAAGTGATCAACGAGCTGAATATCGTACCGGTCACCATCTCCTATGAGTACGACCCCTGCGATGAGATGAAAGCCCGTGAGCTGAACGCTCTGGCGACCGAAGGCAGCTATAACAAGGTCGAGTTTGAAGATATCGACAGCATCGTAAAAGGTATCTCCGGTCATAAAGGCCGGGTACATGTTCATTTTGATCAGCCGCTGTCCGGCGAGTTTGCCAATGCTGATGAAGCGGCCGCTCAGATTGATCGTCAGATCTGGGATAACTACTGCTTCTATCCTTCCAACTGGCTGGCACTGGAACAACTGGGTGGTTATGAGCACATCAGCGGCAAACCCCTGATTACCGATCAGGAACGCAGTCAATTTGAGCAGCGCCTGCAGGGTATCCCTGAAGCACTCCGTCCCTATGTGCTGAAAATGTACGCCAACCCGATCCTGAACAGCCGGGGTTTAATCAAAGATTAAGCTTCCCTCTCCATACTTCCCTGAGGGCTGTCGGGACAGCCCGTCAGGGAAGCGCTATGCTCATCTCTGTACGGTCAGCATTCCACTTCAGCTCTTTTAACCGAAGCTGGCCGTCGCCTTGTGATACCGAACTTGCTAAAGGAAACTTGCATGCTGCAGGAACAGGCTAAAGCCGCCCACAAAGTGACGCTGATCGGCGCAGCACTGGATGCCGTTTTGGGCATCGCCAAGATCATCGTGGGCTGGATCAGTAACTCCCACGCCCTGATCGCCGATGGCATCCACTCCCTTTCCGACCTTTTAACCGATGCTCTGGTGATTGTGGTCACTCATTACGGCCGACAGGAACCGGATGAGGATCACCCCTACGGTCATGCCCGCTTTGAAACCATGGGCACTCTGGTGCTGGGCAGCCTGCTGATCGCTGTTGCCGGTGCGATCTCTTATGACAGTCTGATCCGACTCTGGCAGGCAGATAATCTGGCTATTCCAGGCTGGTCGGCACTGGTCGTTGCTGCCGCCTCCATTCTGGGCAAGGAGTGGATCTTCCACTACACCATGCGGGTGGCCCGTAAAATCAAATCAGACCTGCTGATCGCCAACGCCTGGCACAGCCGCAGCGATGCACTTTCTTCTATAGTGGTCTTTATCGGTATCGGCGGCACCATGCTGGGCATTCAATGGCTGGATCAGGTTGCTGCACTGGTTGTTGGTCTGATGGTGGCACATATTGGCTGGAAGCTGATGTCGGACAGTATCAAAGAGCTGGTGGACACCGCTCTGCCCGAGGAAGAAACCCGGGAAATGCTGCACCACGCCGAGAGCATCAACTGCGTGCGGGCGATCCACAGCCTGCGTACCCGCAAGATGGGTTCTCAGGTTTTTCTGGATATCCATATTGAGGTGAATCCCCGGATCAGTGTGTCAGAAGGCCATCAGATCGGCGTTCAGGTGACTCAGATGATTCGGGAGCACCACCCTGAAGTGGCCGATGTCACCTTCCATATCGATGCCGAGGATGACTCTGAAAACAAACTGCCACCGCTGGAAGCCCTGCTACCCTTAAGGGAAGATATTATTGAACAGCTGCATTATGCGTGGCGGTCACTGCCGATCGAATTTAAAGCGGATCAGCTGGTTCTGCACTATCTGAATAACCGGATCGATCTGGACCTCTATCTGGCGGACAGCTTGCCGGTGACTCTCTCGGAAGAGATTCTCCGGCAACACCTGAATGACAAAGACTGGCTGGGGCAACTCAGAGTCTGGCAACGGGGTTAAATGGCATCAGGGATGCTGCGGCTCACGACGGGCTAATAAAGTCCCTGAGGAAAAAACGTCTATTTAATCTGGCAGACAGCTTATATAATTCTGATAAAGGCGGCTTCATACAGCGATTCAGTACCGCCATTGCGATATTCGACACAGACAATGATTATAAGATTGCGAACGGCATCTAAGGAGCCCTTATGAGCAGCGCAAATGAAATGAACAAAACCCGCGTCATCAACGAACTACGCCAGTTCATTAAAAAACTTCTGCAGGATCCTGAGATTATTCCGGCGTCCCTTGAGGTTGCCCGTAAACACTCCGGTACTCAGAATGCAGCCACTGTTATCGCTAACGAGATCAGCAGTCTGACCAGCGTTAAAATCCCGGATGATCCGGAAGATTTCTCCGATGCTGACCGTCTGTATCTTGAAGTGCTGAAAGAAGTGATCGACGAAGAACAGGCGATGTACTGATCCGCTTTTATCAGACGACTTAATCCTGATTCATAAAAAATGCCGGAGGTTTTCACCTCCGGCATTTTTTTATGCTGTATCAAACCGGCTTAACGCGGGTTAGCAAAACCGGTATCGCCTATCAATAAACAAACTAACGACGAACGAAATAGTAGTAATCCATCTCAGGTACCGGCACACCAAAGGCAACCAGAGCCGCAGAGATCTGACCACGATGATGAGTACCATGATTAAACACATGGATCATCAGATCACCGGTATTCAGCTTACAGGGTTCATCAGACAAATTACGGAATGTAATATCCTGAGCCAAGCGACGCTCGGTCAGCGCCGCGCAGGTTTTAAACCAGTTATCACACTGGCCTAACAGGGCAGTTTCGAGTGCTTTAGCATCCTGCTCAATTTCATGGCTCAGGTTATTGACCGTATAAGGTACGCCTTCCAAACGGGCGTACCAGAGCTGATCAACCAGCAACAAATGGTTTAACGTTCCGTGCACACTGCCAAAGAACAGATCCGTCGGCTGACGGTACTGCTCATCGGTTAGCAGAGAAACAGACTCAAACAGCTTCTCGGTTGCCCAGCGGTGATAACGGGATAGTTTAGCCAGATGTTGTTGCATTTCTTAACCTCAGCTATTAGCTGCAAGAACCAGCTGTATAGGTCCACTTCAAAGAACCTTTAGTTTCAGTCGGAGTGTAACAATGGTTACCCCCACCGGCAGCACTAGTTGCTGTAACCGCAATCTTTCCATTAGTAACGGTGAGCGAGGACACATTCTCAAAACCATCGCCAGCAACGATAGGATCACCAGTTTTTGCATCGCCTGTACCTGATGTACCGCAACCAGTTAGGCCTCCAGTTCTCATCTGACAAATACCAACCTTAGTTTTATAACCATCCGCCAAGGAGTGAACTTCTGAGAGCCGTGCTTCTTCTACGTAATCACTGTACATCGGCGTAGCCACAGCCGCCAAAATACCAATAATCGCCACAACGATCAGCAGTTCTACCAGAGTAAAACCCTGCTGAGCTTTTGCTGCTGCTTTATTGATTGTCTTCATTATCTTCATCCTTAAGTTAGTGAAACTTGCCCTGAAGGTGATAATCTAACTCTATCCAAAAACGGTCAGATCAACACCTGTGTCAGTAAAATCGTAAACGGAAGTTTAGGCAAGGACACGTTTTGTTACAATAGGTAAGCTCTAAAAATCTATTTTTTCTATTTCTTTTCTGACCCATCGCAAATACCCTGACCGGGCATACTGAAGGTAACTGCTCAATCGACTAAGGAGAGCCCAGTGACATTAGGTGGAATAGCCAAACGACTGATCACGGAAGGTATTATCAGCGAGGAAAACGCACAGGCTATCGCCGAAGAGGCAAAGAAGCAGGAAACCTCCTTCCTTCAATATGCAGCAACTCATAATAAGATCGCGCCCAAGGCTCTGGCACTGGCTGCCGCCCGTGAATTCGGTGTGCCTTTTCTGGATCTGTCGGCCTTTGACCGTGAACACTTTCCGAAAGAACTGGTTAGTGAGAAGCTGATTCGACATCACATGGCGCTGCCGCTTTTCCGACGGGGCAGCAAGCTCTTTCTGGCGATCGCCAACCCGACCAATCTGGCGGCGGTTGATGAGATTCAGTTTCAGACCGGCCTCAACACAGAAGCAATTCTGGTGCCCTACGATCAGCTGTCCAAGGCGGTCGATGCTTATCTCGAAGGCGACGAAGAAGCCCTTGCCAAGCTGGAAGATGAAGACATCGAAAATCTCGATGTTTCCACCGAAGATACCAGCCGTCAAAACGAGGATTACTCCAGTGGCGCGGATGATGCTCCCATCGTTAAGTTCGTCAACAAAGTGCTGTTGGACGCGATCAAAATGGGCTCATCAGATATCCATCTGGAACCTTACGAGCGCACCTTCCGCATCCGTTACCGCACGGACGGTATCCTTCATGAGGTTATGAAACCTCCGTTTAACCTGCGTCACCGCATTACCAGCCGTCTGAAGGTGATGGCTCATCTGGATATCTCTGAGCGCCGTATTCCTCAGGATGGCAGTATCAAACTAAAAGTGTCCAAGACCCGAACAATCGATTTTCGTGTTAACACCCTACCGACACTCTGGGGCGAGAAGGTCGTACTCAGGGTGCTTGATTCCGGCGCGACCCGCATGGGCATTGACGAGCTGGGCTTCAACCCTCAGCAGAAACAAGCATACGAAAAAGCCCTGTCTCAGCCTCAGGGCATGATTCTGGTTACCGGCCCCACCGGTAGTGGTAAAACCGTCACCCTCTATACCGGCCTGAATATTCTGAATACCCCTGAGCGTAATATTTCCACCGCAGAAGATCCGGTGGAGATCAATCTGGAAGGGATCAATCAGGTCAATGTGAATCCCAAGGTGGGACTGGATTTTGCCGCCGCGTTACGAGCCTTTCTGCGTCAGGATCCCGACATTGTGATGGTGGGTGAGATTCGTGATCTGGAAACCGCCGAGATCTCTATTAAAGCCGCTCAGACCGGCCACCTGGTGCTTTCCACGCTGCATACCAACAGCGCCGCTGAAACTCTGACCCGACTGAATAACATGGGGATTCCGGCATTTAATATTGCCACCTCCGTCAGCCTGATTATCGCTCAGCGTCTGGCCAGAAAGCTGTGCAACAACTGCAAAAAACCGGCAGAGATCCCTGAACAGGTTCTGATCGATACCGGCTTCAGCGCTCAGGAAGTTTCCAGCCTGACGCTGTTTGAGCCGGTGGGCTGTGAGCTTTGTAATAATGGCTATAAAGGACGGGTTGGTATCTATGAAGTGATGCCGGTCACCCATGAGATATCCCGTATGATTCTGGAAGGGGCCAATGCACTGGAGATCAGTCAGCAGGCACATCAGGAAGGCTACCCAAGTCTGAGAGCCTCAGGCCTTGATAAAGTAAGATCCGGGGCAACCAGTCTGGCAGAGATCAACCGGGTTACTCAGGATTAAAGGCAGGGATGTAAGGGCAGATCACCATGGCAAAAAAACCGGAAAAAAACAAAAAACAGCAATATCACCTCTTCGCCTGGCACGGTACAGATAATCAGGGTCAGAAGCAGAAGGGAGAACTGCAGGCTCTGAACCTGAATCTGGCCAAAGCCCAGCTTAGAAAGCAGGGCATAACGCCGGAAAAAATCCGCAAGAAGACACCGGCTCCGTTCGGACTGGGTGAGAAGAAAATCACCACCCGGGAGATCACCCTCTTTACCCGCCAACTCTCCACCATGATTCGGGCAGGCGTGCCTTTGGTGCAATCTTTGAATGTGGTCGCTGAAGGCCTTGAGAACCCGGCGATGCAGAAAATTATCGTCAATATCCGGAACGAAGTGGCAGACGGTAATATGCTCAGCATGGGATTGCGCAAGCATCCTAAATATTTCGATAAACTGTTCTGCAATCTGGTTGAAGCAGGTGAACGATCCGGCTCGCTGGACGCCATGCTTGACCGCGTTGCCATCTATAAAGAGAAAACCGACCGGATTAAAGCCAAGATCAAGAAAGCGCTCTATTACCCTGTTGCCGTTATGGCGATCGGTGTTGTCGTCATGCTGATTCTGCTGCTCAAGGTAGTACCCCAGTTTGAGTCCCTGTTTAACAGCTTCAATGCTGAGCTGCCGATGATTACGCAGGTGGTAATCAATCTATCTGAGTTTGTCCAGCAATGGTGGTGGGTGATTCTTGGCAGCCTGATCATGACGCTCCTGCTACTGGTCCGCAGCTATAAGGCATCAGAGCTGTTTGCTTATCGGGTGGATGCACTGACCCTTCGCCTGCCGGTGATCGGCCAGATCGTGCGCAAGTCATCTATTGCACGCTTCTCCCGTACGCTGTCCACCTCCTTTACCTCCGGTGTGCCTTTGGTTGAATCGATGGCATCAGCAGCCGGTGCGGCGGGCAACCGTGTATTTTCGCGGGCAATCTTTCAGGCCCGTGACAACATTTCAGTGGGGCAGCAACTTAACTTCGCCCTGAAGACCACTCATGTTTTTCCGGCGATGGTGACGCAGATGGTCTCCATCGGTGAAGAATCCGGCTCTCTTGATACCATGCTGGATAAGGTTGCAGGCTTCTACGAAGAAGAAGTCGACGACGCGGTTGAGGGTATGACCACCCTGCTTGAACCCATTGTAGTCGCGGTGTTAGGCGTTATGGTGGGCGGTTTGGTATTGGCAATGTATCTGCCGATTTTCAAAATGGGCAGCCTTTTCTGATGAGCGAACTGATTCAGCTACTGGAAAACACCCCGTTAGCCGCAGCGATCTTTCTGGGGCTTATCGGTTTATTGCTGGGCAGCTTTCTCAATGTTGTTATCTACCGCCTTCCGCTGATGATAGAGAAGGAACTGGCAGATCAATGTCGCGCAATCCATGATGAGAGTGATGATGCAAACAGCCCTACACCTATCAGCAACGATCAGGATGACAGCCGGTTCAACCTGGCCTGGCCCAACTCACACTGCCCGAGCTGTCAGTCACCGGTAAAGGCCTGGCAAAATATTCCTGTGCTCAGCTATTTGCTGCTCAGAGGTCGCTGCCATAGCTGCAAGACCACCATCTCGTTACAGTATCCCCTGACGGAATTAGCGGCTGGCTTTCTGGCCGTGATCAGCTGGCTGTTGTTTGGCCTATCCGCCGAAGGCATCAGCCTTTTCTTTGTCAGTCTGGTGCTTCTGGCGTTGAGTGTTATCGACCTGAAAACCTTTCTGCTACCGGACAGACTCACCCTGCCTCTGCTATGGGCCGGATTACTCTACCAAAGCCTCTACCAACCCGATTTCCTCGGTGAGGCCGTTTGGGGAGCTGCCCTTGGTTATCTGATTCTCTGGTCAATCTATTGGCTGTTCCGGTTGGTCACCGGTAAAGAGGGAATGGGATATGGTGATTTCAAACTACTGGCAGCCCTTGGCGCCTGGACAGGAGCGTCTCTGCTACCCGCCATGCTATTGATCAGCGCCTTAAGCGGCCTGCTGATTGGCTTGCTCTATAAGGCAGTAAACCGTGATCATGTAGGTGGCGTACCCTTTGGACCCGCATTAGCCTTGTCCGGCTGGTTCTGCTTGGCATTTCCTGATACCGTTCGCCACCTTATGGCACAGCTGTTTCTCTGAAGCGGCGTGCATCCAAGACCCGTATAAAGACGAATCAAATGAGCAAAGAGAAGCTGATCATCGGACTTACCGGCGGTATAGGCTCAGGTAAAACCGCCGCCTCAGATTACTTTGAAACACTCGGTATCTGTGTTGTGGATGCTGATGTTGAAGCAAGAGCTGTGGTCGAACCCGGTACAGAAACACTGAAACAGATTGCACAGCACTTCGGTCCGGATGTTCTCACCCCGGATGGCAGTCTGAACAGGCCATGGCTGCGGGAAAAAGTCTTCCAGCAACCTGAAGAGCGTCAGTGGCTTGAATCGGTCACCCATCCGGCAATTCGACAGCGCATTGTGGATAAACTGGCGGCAGCAAGGTCGCCTTACAGCATTCTGGTATCGCCACTTTTATTTGAGAGCGGCCAGAATGAGTTAACGGACAGAGTATTGCTGATCGATGTACCGGAATCGGTGCAGATCGAACGTACCACACAGCGTGATGGCAACTCAGAAGATCAGGTTAAAGCGATTCTGAAGGCGCAGCTGCCCCGGGATGAGCGCCGACAGAAGGCGGATGATATTATTGTGAATGACAGCGACCTTGCCGCTTTGCAATCAGCCTGTTTTAAATGCCATCAGCGCTATCTGGCAATCGCCACAACCCCTAACCAATCGGAAGTTTAAGATGTCTAAGAAACCACTGACCGTGAAATGCCCTACCTGTCAGACCGATGTTGTCTGGGGAGAAGAAAGTCCACACCGTCCATTTTGCTCTGATCGTTGCAGACTGATCGATCTTGGGGAATGGGCCAGTGAAAGCCATAAAATCGCCGGTGAACCCGCATTCGATGAGGCCAGCAGCGATCTGATGGATATGTACCCGAAAGACTGATCCTCCGCCTGATACATACCTCAGAACATAAAAAAACCCGCTGATTCAGCGGGTTCTTTTTTAAGCAGCAGAAAGCGTTAGCTCTGCGACTTACTTTGCGGCCAGAATGCACGAATACCAGCAACGCCCTGACCACCGAGGCCTCGGGCACGGCGGATATCGGAACGACCCAGGCCACCTAAGGCATAAACCGGAACCGGAATCGCCTCAATCGCTTCATTAAAGGTCTGCCAACCCAGCGGCTCTACACCCGGGTGGCTTTCTGTTTCCTGCACCGGGCTAAAGGTCGCCATATCGGCGTTTAACTCAATGGCATTGTGCAACTGAGCAACGTTGTGGCAAGCGCATGACAGCCATTTCGCAGAAGCAACCGGACGGCTGGAGAAATGGGACAGGCGTTCAGTTGTCAGGTGGATACCATCGGCATCGACCCGCTCCAGCATGGATGGATCGGCATTCAGTATCAGCCGGGCACCTGCTGCACGGGTTAATTCCAGCGCTGCGTCAGCCCTTTTCGCATACTCATCTTCTGATAAATCATGAGCGCGCAACTGGATCAGCTGAACACCGGCATTGAGGGCGGTCTGTAGCCTGTGAAGCCAGTCTTCTTCGTTCTCGGCATCACCGGTAATCATATAATGATCCGGCAGACGCAGCGCTTTAAGAATCGGCTTGTTGGCTTCCGGGAAGCTGTACTGCACCAGATCTTCCTCTTTCACCCAACGCACCGCCTGACCTTCACGGCCATAAGCCTCACCGGAAAAAGCATCGACCTGCCACACATCCAAAAGAACAGCCCGCTCCGGGTAACGGTGATGCACACGGATAAGTGGGGAGGCTTTCTCAACCTGAATGCCGACCTCTTCACATAACTCACGATCCAATGCCTGACGACCGGTTTCGTATGGGGCCAGCTTGCCACCCGGAAACTCCCAAAGGCCTCCCTGATCAACAGTGGCAGGACGGCGGGCGATAAGAATCTCGCCTTTCTCGTTACGCACAACAGCGGCGGCAACATGAAGATGCTTGGGCATGGGGCACCTGTACTTCTATAGGGTCTGAAAACAAAAGTGGGATACCTATTAGTGTTTATGACAACTTATGTCACACTAATCTGTACCCCACCCTCTGAATACTACTCAATATATAGGACGACTCAGTATGCTTTCCGAACGGAAAGCGATACCTGCCTAGCTACGATAATCAGCGTTAATACTGACATAATCGTGGGAAAGATCGGTCGTCCAAACGGTTTCCTGAGCCTCACCGCGTGCCAGATCGATACGAATCGTGATGTTTTCTTTTGCCATCACAGCTGAACCGGCTTCTTCCGTGTAAGCAGCGCAACGACCACCATTCTCAACAATCTGCACATCGCCCAGCCAGATATTAATGTTATCAACATCTAACTGATCAACATCAGCACGGCCTACGGCAGCAAGAATACGTCCCCAGTTTGCATCACTGGCAAAAAGCGCTGTTTTTACCAGAGGCGAGTGCGCAACGGTAAAGGCAACTTCCAATGCTTCCTCTTCGTGCCCCGCGTGAGTCACAGAGATCTCAACAAACTTAGTGGCACCTTCACCATCTTTAACAATCGCGTGAGCCAGCGGCTGAGCAACGCTATCCAGTGCTTTCTGGAAAGCCTCGACTGCGGCAGTATCATCCGCTTTAATTTCAGCAGAGGAACCGGTCGCAATCAGCATGCAGGCATCGTTAGTTGAAGTATCACTATCGATGGTAATGCGGTTAAACGAGCGATTGGTGGTCGTCGTCAGCATCTGCTGCAGCAGAGCCTGATCGATTTTGGCATCCGTAGCGATATAGCCCAGCATAGTCGCCATATTCGGCTTAATCATGCCGGAGCCTTTGGAGATACCACTGATCTGAACGGTTTGACCATTGATCTCAACAGAAGCTACTGCGCCTTTCGGGCGGGTATCAGTCGTCAGAATACCTTCAGCGGCAGATGCCCAGTTGTCTTCTGCCAGATTAGCCACAGCGTCAGCAAGGACGGCTTCAATCTTCTCAACCGGTAAAGGCTCACCAATAACGCCGGTCGAAAATGGCAAAACTTCGTAATCGGCCACGCCTGTTTGCTCAGCCAGGGCTGAGCAGCAGCGGGCTGCATTCTCAACACCTGAAGGGCCGGTACCTGCGTTGGCATTACCGGTATTGACCAGGAAATAACGAGGTGACGCTTTTTCCAGATGCTTCTTTGCTACCTGAACAGGAGCTGCGCAGAACGCGTTCTTGGTAAACACACTGGCAACCGTGGCATCAGGCGGGCACTCAATCACAACAACATCTTTACGGCCGGGCTTTTTAATTCCCGCACTGGCAACACCTAAACGAACACCTGAAATGGTATTAAATACCGGCAACTCTGATGGGCCAACAGCCATGACCACACTCCTCAATTTACTCAGCGTCGATTGACCAAACGCCTGTTAACTTAACTTACCGTGACACTGTTTATACTTTTTACCTGAGCCGCATGGGCATGGCTCATTACGACCAACCTTACGACCTTCACGCACGAAAGGTTGTGCTGCATTTTCTTCATCTGCAGCGGCAGGTGCCTCATCAGCTCCCATCGCATTACTTTCGGCATGCTGATACTGATAAGCCTGTTCTGCCTGAGCTTCGCGGCGACGACGTTCCATCTCTTCGACGTCAGACTCCTGCTGAACCTGAACATGGCTCAGAATGCGAACGGCATCATGTTTGATGTTGCCCAGCATCTCCTGAAACAGTTCGAAGGATTCACGCTTGTATTCCTGCTTAGGATTCTTCTGAGCGTAACCGCGCAGGTGAATACCCTGACGCAGATGATCCATCGCTGCCAGATGCTCTTTCCAGCGGGTATCCAGTACCTGCAGCAGCACCTGCTTCTCAAACTGGCGGATGGTGTTCTCGCCAACATGAGTTTCTTTAGCACGGTAAACCTGTGTCAGCTCTTCCAGAATCTTCTCGCGCAGACTGTCCTCAAACAGCTGCTGATCTTCATCAAGCCACTGCTGAATAGGTAAACGCAGGGCAAATTCTGCTTCAAGATGGCTTTCCAGTCCTGCGACATCCCACTGTTCAGGCATGCTCTGAGGCGGAATAAAGGTGCTGATGGCATCATGAATCACATCGCTACGGATCGAATCGATGATCTCAGCAATGGATTCACTCTTCAGAACTTCTTCACGCTGCTGATAAACAACAGAACGCTGATCGTTAGCTACATCATCATATTCCAGCAGCTGCTTACGAATATCGAAGTTACGGCCTTCAACCTTGCGCTGCGCCTTTTCGATCGCATTGGTCACCATACGGTGCTCAATCGCTTCGCCATTTTCCATACCCAGAGCCTGCATAAAGCCACGCACACGCTCAGAGGCAAACAGACGCATCAGGTCATCTTCAAGGGAGAGGAAGAAGCGGGTTGAACCCGGATCACCCTGACGACCGGAACGACCACGAAGTTGATTATCAATACGGCGGGATTCATGACGCTCAGAACCGACAACATGCAGGCCTCCAGCCTCAAGAACTGCTGCATGGCGCTCCTGCCATTCCGCTTTGATCTTATCGATCTGCTCCTGAGTCGGAGACTCAAGCTGTTCAATCTCATTTTCCCAGCTGCCGCCCAATACAATATCGGTACCACGACCAGCCATGTTGGTCGCAATGGTTACCGCACCGGGACGACCAGCCTGAGCAATAATGTGCGCTTCACGGTCATGCTGTTTAGCGTTCAGTACATTGTGAGCAACACCGGCTTTGGTCAGTAAGCGGCTGAGGTACTCGGAAGCCTCAATGGAAGCCGTACCCACCAGAACCGGTCGATTACGCTCAACTTCGTACTTCACATCTTTAATAATCGCGTTGAACTTATCTTCCATCGTCAGGAAAATCAGGTCATTAAAGTCCTGACGCTGAACCGTTCTGTTCGGTGGAATAACAACAACATCAAGACTATAAATCTGACGGAATTCGAAAGCCTCAGTATCGGCTGTACCTGTCATACCTGACAGCTTGTCGTACAGACGGAAATAGTTCTGGAAAGTTGTTGAAGCCAGCGTTTGGCTCTCATTCTGAATCGCCACACCTTCACGGGCTTCAACAGCCTGGTGTAAACCTTCAGACCAACGACGACCCGGCATAGTACGGCCGGTATGCTCATCAACGATAACGATCTCGTTATCCTGAACGATATAATGCACATCGCGCTGGAAAAGATTGTGAGCACGAAGGCCCGCATTAATATGATGCAGAAGGCCCAAGTTTGCAGGAGCATAAAGACTTTCGCCTTCTGGCAGCAAACCTTTCTCGATCAGGAGATCTTCGACAAACTGATGGCCATCTTCTGTTAATTCAACAGTGCGATGCTTCTCATCTTTGGTGAAATGACCTTCACCACCCTCTTCAACGCACTCCTGAAGCTTAGGGATCAGCTCATTAATGGTGCGATACATTTCTGAGCTATCTTCAACAGCACCGGAAATAATCAGAGGTGTACGGGCTTCATCAATCAGGATGGAGTCAACCTCATCCACCACGGCAAAATGCAGCTCACGCTGAACACGATCATCAAGGCTGAACGCCATGTTGTCACGCAGGTAGTCGAAGCCAAATTCGTTGTTAGTACCGTAGGTGATATCACAGGCATAAGCTTCGCGCTTTTGCTCTGGCGTCATCCCCGGAACAGAAACACCAACGCTCAGCCCCAGAAACTCATACAGAGGACGCATCCATTCAGCATCACGACGGGCAAGGTAGTCATTCACCGTGACCACATGAACGCCTTTCGCGGGCAGAGCATTCAGGTAAACCGCCAATGTCGCCACCAGTGTTTTACCCTCACCGGTACGCATCTCTGCGATTTTACCGCTGTTCAACGCCATACCACCGATAAGCTGCACGTCAAAGTGACGCATGCCCATTACACGGGAGCTGGCCTCACGACATACAGCAAAAGCTTCAGGAAGTAGTGACTCTAGGGATTCGCCTTGATCCAGGCGCTGGCGGAATTCTGCAGTTTTGGCCTGCAGCAGTTCATCAGTAAGGGATTTCGTTTGATCTTCGAGACCGTTAATAGTGTTAACCGTCTTTCTCAACCGCTTCAGTTCACGGTCATTTTTACTGCCGATAATTTTTTTTAAAAGAGATGCAACCATGTGTTTTCTTCAGCTATGAGTACGCATTAGAGCGTTAAGGCACGGAAAAATAAAAAAATTCTGCCCGCATAGTAACACGTACTTATGCGGGCAGAAATGATTCAGGCGGGGTTTATCGACTGGCGCGATAAATAAACTTCGCGGGATCCATGGAGCGTCCACGGTGCCGAACTTCATAGTGGACATGAGGTCCGGTAGATCGGCCGCTGCTTCCCATCAGGGACAACACCTGGCCTTTACTCACAATATCGCCGGGTTTAACCAGTGCTTTTTTGTTGTGAGCATAACGGGTGGTGTAGCCATCGCCATGGTCGATCTCAACAAGAAGACCGTAGCCATAACGCGGGCCAGCCCAGGTTACAACACCGGCGGCAACGGCAATCACATCCGAGCCATCTTTACCGGCAAAATCAACACCTTCATGCCAGGCAATACGACCAGTGAACGGGTCAGTACGCTTGCCATATTTGGAGGACAACCAACCTTTCTTAATCGGGCGACCAGCGATGAAAACATCATCCTGGATTTTACGGCTACCCAACAGCGCTTCAATCACCTGCAGCTGCTGTTCACGATCATCAATAGTACGGGCCAGATCATCGATAGTTGAAACAAAATCATCCACTTCAACACTAACCCCCATCTCCATTGCTTCAGGACCACCTACCGGCGGGATGCGATCAAAATCAAACTCACCCTCTTCCAGATCTGCAATATGGGTCAGTCGCTTACCTAATGCATCAAGACGAACCAAACGGGCCTGAAGTTCAGCGATACGAACCGTCAGTGCATCCAACTGCTCCTGAGAGTTACGGCGCAAAACATCAATATCATCTTTTTGCTTACGAATATCATCCAGCCACTCCTGAGCTGATTCTTCGGTAAGCAGCGGGGTTTCATCATTCATGGCCATATAGAGACCAACACCGCCAATGGTCAGAGGGGCAGCAATGAATACCGTCAATAAGACCCCCATCATCCACGCAGGGATGTGTAGGTTTTTCGACGCTGAATGGCTATCATTGAAAATTACGATATTCATCAAACCAACCTTATGCTATTTCCGTATATAGAATACTTTTTTACTTGACCAATTATCAGGCACAGTATATGCGATCACACCGCGCGACAAAACGCCTTAATGAGATTATTAACAAAGAAAATACCTTACTGGCCAAGCTGTTTCATAAAGCAGATGTTCTGCAACAGTTGGATACAGAGATATCGTCTTTACTGCCGCCAAGCTTTGCCGGTAAAGCCAAAGTGGCAAATATCAGCCGCCGAGAGGTCGTCATACACATTAGCTCTGCAGCCCTGCTAACCCGACTCAGACTCCAGCAAAGAGTCATAATGCAAAAAATAAACCAACACTATTCATGGGCACAGATCGAGAAAGTAACGATAAAAGTTCGCCCCCCCCGCATCAAAAAGGAACAGGCCGAACCGGACAGACCTCATCGATCACAGCAAATTGCCGATGAAGTTCAACTGGCCGCCAATCGCTGCAGCGACCCCCAACTCGGTAACAGCCTGTTAAGACTGGCCGCACATATTCGACATGCAGATGAGAAGCAAATCTAAAACCTCAAAAAAAACAGGAATCACTCGACATATACAAAAAAACCTCCGAACGGAGGTTTTATAATAAAGACTGACTGACAAACGTTAATTATACCGCAGCAGCAGGCTTCATGTAGGAAATCGGGGATTTCTCAGCTTCATCGAATGTCACAACATCGTAGCAATCCTGATTCAGGAGCAACTCACGAAGCAACTTATTGTTGAGACCATGACCAGACTTAACGCCATGGAACTCACCAACCAAACCGTAACCTAAAAGATACAGGTCACCGATGGCGTCCAAAACTTTATGACGTACAAACTCATCTTCATAGCGCAGACCATCTTCGTTCAGAATACTGTACTCATCGACAACAATGGCATTATCCATGCTGCCGCCAAGAGCCAGATTCTTTGAACGCAGAAACTCGATATCCTGCATAAAACCGAAGGTACGTGCGCGACTGACTTCTTTTACAAAGGAGGTACTGGAAAAGTCGATAGAGATATCCTGACGCTGAGATGCAAAAACAGGATGATCAAAATCAATCGTAAAAGAAACCTTAAAGCCATCATAAGGTGCGAATGAGGCTATTTTATCACCCTCGCTCACAGATACAGGCTTTTTAATACGGATAAACTTTTTAGCCGCCGACTGCTCCTGAATACCGGCTGACTGCACCAGGAACACAAAAGGTCCGGAACTGCCATCCATAATCGGTACTTCAGGGGCGCTGACTTCAACATAGAGATTATCGATACCTAAACCCGCCAGAGCAGACAGCAAATGCTCAACAGTGCCTACTTTTACATCCCCCTCGGAGATGGTTGTCGACATCGTTGTTTCGCTGACATTGGTTGCAGTAGCTTTGATCTCGACCACTGGATCCAAGTCTGTGCGTCGAAAAACAATGCCGGTATCAACAGCGGCCGGACGCAAGGTCAGATACACTTTTTCACCGGAGTGAAGACCAACACCTGTTGCCCGAATCGTATTTTTGAGAGTCCGCTGTTTAATCATGCCAATATCTTTCATCTTTTAGTAGGATAACTGAACCCATCTTAACAGATCTCGCCAAGTGACCACTACTAAGTTTGTTGCAATTTTGTGCAGGTTTTGTCACAAATTAACGATAAAATTAATTATGGCCTGCCGCGAAATAAATTAATCTGCCTGACGACGCAGGAATGCCGGAATATCCAGATAATCCATATCCGACTTATTCTCAGCCTGTTTTTTAACCGCTGCCGGATCCTGCCCCTTACGGGTTATCGCTGGCTGTCGATCAAGTTTTGTATAATCCACTGGAGCCGTTGCCTGAGGCTTTGCCGCTGCTGGCTTTGGTGCCTGAGCAACACGATCCTGCTCCAGACCTGCGGCAACAACCGTCACTTTGACTTCATCATTGCTATCCATTTCAGGGTCGATCGAAGTACCGATCACAACAGTAGAATGCTCGGATGAGAACTCATCCAGCAGATCACCCACCGCGGTGAACTCACCGATAGAGAAATCAGAACCCGCTGAAATATTCACCAGAATCCCCCGGGCATCACGTAGATCGATATCTTCCAGCAGCGGACTGCGAATCGCTTTCTCAGTAGCTTCGATAGCACGATTTTCACCGCTGGAGGTACCGGTCCCCATCATTGCCATGCCTTTCTCAGACATAACTGTACGAACGTCCGCAAAGTCGACGTTAATCATACCCGGACGGGTGATCAGATCGGCAATACCCTGAACAGCGCCCAGAAGAACGTTATTCGCCTCACCAAAAGCCTGAAGCAGACTGGTATTTTTCCCCAGAGCAGTCAGCAGCTTCTCATTCGGGATCGTAATCAGAGAATCAACATGCTCAGACAGCGCCTGAATCCCCTGATCCGCAATGGACATCCGCTTACGGCCTTCAAAAGGGAAGGGCTTAGTAACAACTGCAACCGTAAGAATACCCAACTCACGGGCAACTTCAGCAATAACAGGGGCACCACCAGTACCGGTACCACCACCCATGCCGGCAGCGATAAAGACCATATCCGAGCCATTCAGCAATTCGGCAATGCGTTCACGATCTTCCAGAGCAGCCTGACGACCCACTTCCGGATTTGCGCCGGCACCTAGACCTTTTGTCAGCTCACTACCGAGCTGCAGAATGCTTTTTGCCTCAACCTTCTTCAGAGCCTGGGCGTCTGTATTAGCGACAATAAAGTCAACGCCTTCAACATTATGACGAAGCATATGGGTAACTGCATTACCACCACCGCCACCAACGCCAACTACCTTGATGACAGCATTGGCGTTTGCTGCATTATCTAAAATCTCAAACATGTTTCAGTCTCCTCAAACGCACTTAACGCAGCTCAATCAGAAGTTACCCTTGAACCAGCCTCTGATCTTATCAACGATGGTCGTATCATCAGCTTGCACAGACGACTGCTCTTCGACATAGGCTGTACGGGTCGATGTAGCTCCCGTATTTTCCAGACCGTATACCAGCAGCCCAACACCCGTTGAGTAGATCGGGTTCCCTACAACATCTGATAATCCCTTGATGTTACTCGGTGATGCGACTCTGACCTGCATATGGAAAATCTCCTCTGCAAGCTGTACAACCCCCTCCATTTTGGAAGTTCCGCCTGTCAGAACAATACCGGCAGGTATCAGATCTTCATAACCGCTCCGTCGAATTTCATCGAGAACCAGATTGAAGAGTTCTTCATAGCGGGGTTCAACAACTTCAGCCAGACGCTGCCGAGATAACTCCTGAGGAGCTCTCTCACCGACACTGGGCACCTGAAATACGTGATCTTCACTCGCCAGCTGCGTCAATGCGCACGCATATTTTATTTTAATCTCTTCAGCATTCTGAGTCGGTGTCCGCAACGCCATCGCGATGTCATTGGTCACCTGATCCCCTGCAATAGGAATCACAGAAGTATGCTTAATTGCACCTTCCGTAAAAATTGCGATATCCGTGGTACCACCACCAATATCCACCAGACAAACGCCTAATTCACGCTCATCCTGATTAAGTACCGCATAGCTGGAGGCTAATTGCTCCAGAATCACACCATCGACTTCCAGCCCACAACGGCCAACACACTTAACGATATTCTGAATGGCATTAACGGCAGCAGTAACCAGGTGTACCTGAACCTTGATTTCACGGCCGGACATTCCGAGAGGTTCTTTAATCCCCTCGTGCTGATCAATCGTATATTCCTGCGGAATAACGTGGATGATCTCTTGGTCAGTGGTGATGCGTGAGGTTGCTTTCTCGCGGGCAGAACTCACGACACGATCAATATCATCATCGGTCACTTCACGATTGGATGTCGACGCGACACCATCGGAGTTCATACTACGGATATGGCTGCCCGCAATACCTACGTATACAGAATGAATATTACAACCGGCCATCAGCTCGGCTTCTTCCACCGCCCGCTGAATAGAAAGAATCGTCGACTCAATGTTGATCACAACACCTTTTTTAAGCCCACGACACGGATGTGAACCGATGCCAACAATCTCTACTTCTCCATCTTCAGTAAGATGACCGACGATAGCAACGATTTTTGATGTTCCGATATCAAGCCCGACAACCATATTGTTGTTCGTCATATTTGCAGCCATAAGCCGGGCATTCTCCTCAACGCGTTGACGTAAACCATAAAATAAAAACTAAAGAAATCCAGGACTCTGCCGTAGATTATAAATTCTATTGCGACCATTCAACAGAAAAACCGTTCGGATAGCGCAGATCAATAAGACGAACATCCTGCCACCGCTCCTCAAGGCTATGGTAAACCGAGGCTAAACGGTCAAGTCGTGCAGAGGTTTGCTCTTTTCCCAGCAATACCCATGGACCGTCTCTGAAGTGTGCAGACCATGCGCCATGCCGCGCCATTGAAACCACGTCGACATCCAGATTTAACGGCCTGACCTGCTGTAAAATCGCCTGATAAAACCGCCAGACATCCTGCTCAGCCCCCTTTGGACCCGCAAGTTTCGGCAGCTCACTATCTACCGTTCTGTTGGCCGGAAAAAAGGCAACTAGATTAGAGTCAAGGAACCCATTTTGCAACCAATTTGCAACGGGCTCTTTCTCCGTCAGGAGCACCTCAACCTGCTCTGGCCAGATACGGCGAACCTGAGCATCAGCGACCCAGGGCAAGGATTCAACTGCTTGCTTTACCTCATTCATATCTGAGGCCAGAAAACCCGGTGACAATGTTTCGGCCAGAGCGTACTGAAGCTGCTTTTTCTCAACGTGCTCCATAGATCCCAACACGCGAACACCATCAACAGGCCAATATAAAAGAGGCTGAATACCCTTGATAGCCGCAACAAGTAAAACAAATACTCCAGTTAATACAAGAGGATTTAACCAATTGATACGCCCCGGCAAATTAAACACACATCCTCCGGTTCCTCTTCAGGGAGTTTCTAGAAGCCATAGCGCTGTTTAGCCGCCTGAATAATTGCCAGAACCAGCTCAGGGAAACTATAGCCTTTTGCTTTCGCGGCCATCGGCACAAGACTGTGATCTGTCATTCCGGGCAGAGTATTCACCTCAAGCAACTGAGGCTTTCCATCAGCATCCAGCATCAGATCAACACGTCCCCAATCCTGACAACCCACGGCATTGAAGGCCTCAAGGGAAAGCGCCTGCAGCTCTTTTTCCTGTTCATGGGAAAGACCACATGGCAGCAGATAACGGGTATCGTTAACCAGATACTTCGCCTCATAGTCGTAAAACTGGTGATTAGTCTCTAGGCCGATCACCGGAAGTGCTTCACCATTCAGAATCGATACGGTGAACTCTTTGCCGGACACCCACTGCTCAACAAAGACACAGCTGTCCAGGTCCGCAGCTTTAGCAACCGCATCCTGAAGCTGATCCAGACGATCAACTTTAGACATGCCGATACTGGACCCCTCGTGGGCAGGCTTCACCATCAATGGCTTACCTTCCAGCGCTTCCCATACCTGCTCAAGGTCTGTAGCCGCATCAATCCAGCAGTAACCCGGGGTCGGTAAACCCAGCGTTTGCCAGACCTGCTTTGTTTTCAGCTTATCCATTGCCAGAGCAGAACCCAGCACACCACTGCCGGTGTATGGAATCTCAAGACATTCAAGCAATCCCTGAATTGTACCGTCTTCCCCGCCGCGACCATGCAATGCCAGAAATGCGATATCAAAGTCAGCCTGTTGCAGCTGCGGTAACCAGTCGCCGGTTTTATCAATATCGATGCCGATAACATCCACATCGACACTTTTCAGCGCTGCAATCACAGCACTGCCGCTTTTCAGGGAAACTTCCCGTTCAGCGGAAGTTCCGCCATAAAGAACGGCAACTCTCAGAGATGAACTGAGCTTTTCAAATTTACTCATCACCGGATTCCTCCAGCCCCTCAGTACTCAGGTTGATCGCCAGACCACCAATATCTCCGGCACCCTGAAGAAGCAAAATATCACCATCCTGAAGGACAGACTTCAGCACCGATTTTAATTCCGACTTCTCCGGAATGAAGACAGGTTCAACCTGACCACGCTCACGAATGCTCCGACTCAGAGAACGGCCTTCAGCACCGGGAATAGCCTCCTCCCCTGCCGCATAAACCTCCATCAACAGCAGCTTATCAACACCCGAAAGTACCTGTACGAAATCCTCATACAGATCCCGGGTTCGGCTGTAACGATGGGGCTGATAAACCATCACCAACCGCTTATCCGGCCAGCCGCTGCGAACCGCTTTAATCGTTGCTTCAACCTCGGTCGGGTGATGGCCATAATCATCCACCAGCATCGCCTGACCACGCTTATGTTCCAGCTGACCTAACACC
Organism: Oceanospirillum sp.; assembly: GCA_048264105.1. Lineage (GTDB taxonomy): Bacteria > Pseudomonadota > Gammaproteobacteria > Pseudomonadales > Halomonadaceae > Oceanospirillum. The sequence continues at coordinate 519,956 of JBLXDJ010000002.1, read as the reverse complement.
TGGAAACGGCGACCCACACCATCAAAGCGGGCTAAGCCAGCAATAATCGCCTCGTCACTAACCCCTTCATCCGTGGCAACGGCAATCGTTGCCATCGCATTCAGGGCGTTATGCTGACCCGGCATATTCAGACTGATATCCAGGTCTGCGTGACCGTCAGGGCGAATCGCAGTAAAGCTGATCTTCTGTCCCTGCTGAGTGAAGTTTACGATGCGGTAATCAGCATCTTCACTGAAGCCATAGGTCAGAATCGGGCGACTGATCTGAGGGATCAGCTCACGCACGACAGGATCATCAACGCAGATGACCGCCAGACCGTAGAAAGGCAGATTATGCAGAAAATCGATAAAGGTCTGCTTCAGCTTGCTGAAATCACCGCCGTAGGTCGACATGTGATCGGCGTCGATATTGGTCACAATCGCGACCATCGGCTGCAGATGCAAAAACGAAGCATCACTCTCATCCGCTTCAGCCACCAGATAACGACTTTCACCTAAGCGGGCGTTACTTCCGGCACTGTTAAGACGACCGCCAATAACAAAAGTAGGATCCAGTTCACCCTCGGCCAGAACCGTGGCCATCAGGCTGGTCGTTGTGGTCTTACCATGGGTACCAGCCACAGCAATACCGTGACGGAAGCGCATCAGCTCCGCCAGCATCTCCGCGCGACGAACAATCGGGATACGACGCTGAACCGCATAAGCAATTTCCGGGTTGTCGGTATTGATCGCCGTGGATACAACCACCACATCAGCACCATAAACATTAGATTCGTCATGGCCGATAAAGACCTCAGCGCCAAGATCCAGCAAACGCTGCACACTAGGCGACTTTTTCAGATCGGAACCTGAAATCGAATAACCCTGATTGAGAAGAACCTCAGCGATACCACACATACCTACGCCGCCGATACCAACAAAATGAATCCGACGAATACGGCGCATTTCCGGGACCTGATAACCCACTTTTTCTTCAGCCAAAACTCTTCTCCAAACACCCTTGGACGACCGCCTCTGTTGCCAGCGGACGTGCAACACGACGGGCATTCTTGCCCATCGCCAAAATTTTCTCAGGATCACCCACCAGATCTCCCAGCACCTTCGCCAGGTGGTCAGTATCCATCTCTTTCTGAGGCAGCAGAATACCCGCATCTGCCCCGACTAAAAAGCGTGCATTTGCCGTCTGATGATCATCAACGGCAATTGGCAGAGGCACCAGAACCGACGCACGACCAGCCGCCGCCAGTTCAGAAACCGTTAAAGCACCGGCACGACAGATCACCAGATCAGCCCAGTCAAAAGCACCGGTCATATCATCAATAAATTCCTGAGTTCGGGCTGAGACCTCAAAGCGCTGATAGTTTGCTTCCGTCGAAGCCAGCTTACCTTTACCTGACTGATGCCAAACCTCAGGGCGTACCTCAGCGGGAAGCTTCGACAGCGCTTCCGGCAGGCGTTCATTAAAGACCTGAGCCCCCAGACTGCCACCTACCACCAGAACTTTAACCGGCGTTTTGATGACAGCCTTATCGGGAATCGACAACAGGCTTTCACGAACAGGATTTCCGGTGACGACAGCACCCACCTGATCAGAAAATGCTTTCGGGAAGGCCGCAAACGTCTGGCGAGCCACCTTAGAGAGCCAGCGGTTTGTCATACCAGCCACCGCATTCTGCTCATGAATATAAACAGGGATACCCAGCATCCGGGCAGCAATACCGCCGGGGCCACTGGCAAAACCGCCTAAACCGACAACAAAATCCGGTCTGAAACAACGCAGAACCGAGGCCGCCTGCTGCACGGCTTTCAGTATCAGAAAAGGCGCTGCCAACTTACGCAGTAACCCCTTACCTCTTAGTCCGACAACATCAATATGATTCAGGGTAATTCCGGCAGCAGGCACCAGACGATTCTCGATCCCCTGAGGACTGCCCAGCCACTCTACCTCAAGGCCTTCAGCAGCAAAGCGTTCAGCAAGAGACAATGCAGGAATAACATGGCCGCCAGTACCGCCCGCCATCAACAATACCTTTTTGCCCGCATAACGACCGGCTACCGCATGTTCGGTCTCAGCTCTGCGGATATCTGAATTTTCCTGCTTTTTATCGGCTATAACGCTGGACATGTTTCGCTCTTTTTTGCTCGTATAAATCGACTTTGTGGCGGGTTTCCTGATCTATTCGCAAACAGATCGCGACCATGACGCAGCTGATCAGAAGACTACTGCCACCATAACTCATAAAGGGTAAGGTCAGACCTTTGGTCGGCAATAAGCCAGTATTTACACCAATGTTAATAAAGGTTTGCGCCGCAATCACCAGAGCCAGACCAAACGCCACATAACAGTGGAACAACAGCTTATGCTCACCGGCCTTGCGGGCAATGACAAACATCCGATAGATCAGAAGCCCATAAACAAACAGGGTAATCAGAGCGCCCAGCAAACCCAGCTCTTCCGCCAGAATCGCGAAAACAAAATCGGTATGAGCCTCCGGAAGGTAAAACAGTTTCTGCACACTGTTGCCCAAACCCAATCCATCCCAGCCTCCTCGACCAAAAGCGATCAGAGCCTGAGTTAACTGATAACCGGAATCAAATTGCGCCGCCCAGGGGTCAAAATAGGTAGTCAGACGCTTCATCCGATAGGGCTGCATCAGGGCAATAAAACCCGCCATGGCGATGGTACTGGTCATCAGGATAATAAAGCGCTTCATGCCAACACCGGACAGGAACAGCATCCCCAGCATACTGCCAAGAATCACCACGGTTGCACCGTAATCCGGCTCCATAATCAGCAGCAGCCCCATAAAGCCCATCACGGCCAGAGGCTTCATAAAGCCCGACCAGTGCTCACGCACTTCATCCAGCCTTCTGACCAGATAGCCGGACAGATAAACCACCATAAAGAGCTTGGCCAACTCCGACGCCTGAAGATTAACAATACCCAGAGAGATCCAGCGTGAACTGCCGTTCACCTCACGTCCGATACCGGGCAGAAGAACCGCAATCAACAGAATAAATGCGGTCAGGAGCAGGGCAAAACTGTTGTCATACCACCAACGGATCGGCACCAGAGCGACCAAGAGCCCCAGACCTAACCCCATCAGGAGGTAAATGCCATGACGAATACTGAAAAAGAAAGGGTTACCGTAGCGGCTACCGGCAATCTCCATCGATGCCGACGTCACCATCAGCCAACCCAGGAAAAGCAGAAACAGAGCAGAAAAGAGCAACCAGCCATCAATACGGCGGGTCATCTCTTTATTGACATGAACAAGGTTCAGCAGAGCCAGAAGAGGTCGTAGCACCTCATAGCCCCGCAGAGAAAGCGCCTGCACTTTTGAGGATACCGCCTGCCAGCGATCAAACCATTGCTGCTTACGATCAGCCTGCACAACAGATATCCTTCACCGCAGAAGTGAACGCCTGACCACGAACGATATAATTCTTAAACATATCCCAGCTGGCACAGGCCGGAGACAAGAGAACCTGATCACCGGACGCCGACAGAGACACCGCTTTTGCCACCGCCTCTTCCATCGTCTGAACCTGATACACAGGCGTACCGGGCTTAAGTGCTTCTGCAATCAGGCTGGCATCACGCCCTATCAGAACAACCCCCTTACAGTGCTCAGCAACCGGATCCGCCAGCTCATCAAACTCGGCACCTTTACCATCGCCGCCAGCGATCAGAATGATCGGGCCATCGGCACCGAGACCATTAAGCGCTGCCACGGTAGCACCAACATTCGTACCTTTAGAATCATCGATATACTTCACGCCATCATGCTCAAGAACCAGCTGACAGCGGTGATCCAGCCCACGGAAGTCCTTCAGGGCTTCCAGCATCGCATCCATAGCAATCCCTGCCCCCTGACCCAGAGCAAGAGCGGACAACGCATTGATGTGACCATGGCGACCGGTCAGCGCAATCTCATCAACGGCGATCAGGCGCTCATCACCCTGAGCAAGCCACTGCTTACCCTCATGAGAGCATAAGCCAAACTGACCTGCTTCCGGCTTATCCAGGCCAAAGCTCACCAGATCACTTTTAAACTCATGTACCGGCATGGTCGCATCATCGTCCCGATTCACAACCGCCAGCTTACAACCGGTGTAAATGCGCTGTTTCGCCAGGCCATATTCCAGCATATCCGGATATCGATCCAGATGGTCAGCACTCAGATTAAGAATGGTCGCAGCCTGAGCGCGCAGACTGTGTGTGGTTTCCAGCTGAAAGGAAGACAGCTCCAGAACATAAAGCTCCTTTTCACCTTCCGCCAAAAGATCCAGCACCGGCAAGCCGATATTGCCACCAACACCAACGTCGATACCGGCTTTCTCTGCCATGTGTCCAACCAGACTGGTAACAGTGCTTTTCGCATTAGAACCGGTAATCGCAATAACAGGAGCCGAGACTTCCCGGGCAAACAGCTCAACATCACCTACAACCGGCACACCGGCATCCATCGCCTTAGCAATAGCCGGTTCGCTGATCGCAATACCCGGACTAACCACCAGCTGAGTTGCTTCGCAGAGCTGCCCTGCATCCAAAGGCCCGAGCCAAAGCTCAACCTCAGGAAATTCACGTTCAAACTCCGCCAGTCCCGGAGGATTAAAACGAGTATCCGCAATAGCGAAACGCTCTCCTTTGCTTGCCAGATACCGGGCACAGGAGATACCGGTCTGGCCTAAACCTATAACGACGCTATGGGACACAAGAAAATCCTCTCTGGTACGGCAATCTGCCGAAGATTAAGCTTTGCGCATCAACATCCTGTTAACACGCGTGAAACATTGACCCGCTGCTGATCAACGCAGTTTAAGGGTCGCCAGACCGATCAGAACCAGTACAACAGTGATAATCCAGAAACGAACGATCACACGAGGTTCCGGCCAGCCTTTTAATTCAAAATGGTGGTGAATCGGTGCCATACGGAAAATACGACGTCCGGTCAGCTTAAATGAAGCCACCTGAAGAATAACGGAGACCGTCTCCATCACAAAGACACCGCCCATAATAAAGAGCACAATCTCCTGACGCACGATAACCGCCACAACACCCAGCGCTGCACCCAACGCAAGTGCACCGACATCACCCATAAAGACCTGAGCCGGATAGGTGTTAAACCACAGAAAACCAAGACCGGCACCGGCTATGGTGGCGCAGAACACCAACAGCTCACCGGAACCCGCAATATAAGGAATTTTCAGGTAGGTTGAAAACTCGGTATTACCCGAGGCATAAGCAAAGACACCCAGCGCGGAAGCCACCATCACCGTTGGCAGAATCGCAAGGCCGTCCAGACCATCGGTCAGGTTTACCGCATTACTGGTACCGACGATCACAAAGTAGGTCAGCACCACAAAGAAGATGCCCATTTCCCAACTGAAGTCTTTCAAAAAAGGCAGGATCAGAGAGGTCTCAGCAGCAGTTGGGGCCGTCTGAAACAGGAAGATAGCCGCACCCAAACCAGCTACCGATTGCCAGAAATATTTCCACTTGGCAGGCAAACCACGGGAGTTTTTCTCAACCACCTTACGGTAATCATCAACCCAACCCACAGCTCCGAACATCAGGGTCACAACCAGAACAACCCAGACATAACGGTTCGACAGATCACCCCAAAGCAGGGTACTGATCGCGATGGAGCTGATAATCAGTGCACCACCCATGGTCGGCGTCCCGTTCTTACTCAGGTGACTCTGCGGACCATCATCGCGTACCGCCTGACCGATCTGAGCAGAGACCAGTTTGCGAATCATCCAGGGACCAAGAAACAGTGAGAGCGCCAACGCTGTCAGCACACCCAGAATCGCCCTGAGCGTCAGGTAGTTAAAAACAGAAAACGCGCTGTAGTAGTGAGACAGCCAATCGGCAAGAATCAGAAGCATCTGTAGGTTATTTCCCTGTTATGCCCTCTGCGGGGCTTTTCGTTATAAGTGTTAATCGAACTTTTGGCCGGCCTGAACCCACACCGAAAGATCGTTTATTCTCTATTTTTATATCGGATAGCCGCTAACGCAGCGCATCCACGACTAATTCCATACGGGCGCTGCGAGAGCCTTTTACCAGCACACTGGTATCTTGGTTGAGCAATGCTTTTACCGCCTCTGCCAACTGCACCTGATCGGAAAAATGCCGGGCTGAATCACCAAAAGCATCTGCCGTTAGCCGGGTCTGCTCACCACAGGTAAACAGATAATCGATACCCTTTTCACGGGCATAATCACCCAAAGCAGCATGAGCAGCAGCTGACGCATCGCCCAGTTCCCCAATGTCACCCAACACAAGAATATGCCGGCCGGAGAAATCCATCAGCGTATCAATCGCCGCCCGGACGGAACCGGGGTTGGCATTGTAACTGTCATTGATAATCCGCGACTGTTTAAAGCCGGTAACGGTTTGCAAACGACCGCTCACTCCGGAAAATGCCTGCAGGCCTTTGGCGATATCTGACAGAGACAAGCCCAACTGAAGTGCTGCACCGGCAGCTGCCAGAGAGTTACTCACATTATGCTTGGCCGGTACACTCAGCTGAACCGGGCAACAGGTATCCTGATAACAGAGATCAAACCCGTAGCCTCCGGTCTCCGTCAGTGAGGCAGACCGGATATGCTGCGCGCTCAGATCCGCAGACTCCAGCCCATATCCCATCAGCACACGCTCACCGGCCAGTTTCCGCCAGTAGGGTGCAAAATGATCATCCTGATTGATCACCACTCGACCTTCGCTGCCAAGAGCAGAGATCAGCTCGCCTTTAGCCTGGGCAATATTATCCATAGAGCCAAATTCACCCAGATGCGCTCCGGTTACGTTCAACACCACACCCACATCCGGTTTTGCCAGACGGGCACAGTAGTCAATTTCACCAAGATGATTCGCACCCAGCTCAATAACGGCAAACTTATGCTCAGGCGAAAGCCTTAACAGTGTCAGCGGGACACCGATATCGTTATTAAAATTACCGGCCGTGATCAAAACAGATTCAGCACCGGAAACCTGCGCCAGAACAGAACCCAGCATCTCTTTAACAGTGGTTTTACCACTGTTGCCTGTAATACCAACAACAGGCCCCTGAAACAGCTCACGGTTGTATAACGCAATCTGCCCCAGAGCAATTCGGGTATCATCCACACACCATTGCGGCAGATCGACCTCGGGCTGATATTCGCTCACCACCAATCCTGCTGCGCCCTGTTCTGCAGCCTGAGCACAGAAGCGATGGCCATCAAAGCGTTCGCCCTTTAGTGCGAGGAATACTTTACCGCTCAGATCGGCGCGGGAGTCTGTCTCCAGCTGCGTAAAGCTAAGCGGCTCACCATGACAGGTGCCGCCAAAACGCTGCTGAAGCTCAGGGAATGAGAGCGCTCGCATCATGATTTAACCGCTCCTTTCTTAGACTGGGACAGGGACTCGGACCGGGCATCCGGCGTATTTTTATCTGCGCCGTACGTATCAAGGGCCAGCATCGCCTGCTCAACATCATCGAAATGATGACGTTCACCCTGTACTTCCTGATAGGTTTCGTGGCCTTTACCGGCGATCAGAATGACATCGTCAGGATTCGCCTGTGCAATCGCCTGACGGATCGCTTCAGCTCGATCGACATCCGATAAGGCTGCAGGTTTTAACAACCCCTGCTTAACCTGATCCAGAATATGAGCCGGATCTTCAGTGCGGGGATTGTCACTGGTGACAACCACGTTATCAGCCATTCGGGATGCGACCTCCGCCATAAGCAGGCGCTTGCCTGCATCACGATCACCACCACAACCAAAGACACACCAGAGACGCCCCTGAATATGTTCTTTAACCGCAAGCAGCGCATTTTCCAGCGCATCCGGCGTATGGGCATAATCGACAACTACCTTCGGCTTATGAGCCGGATCCTGTGACCCTGATACCCGCTGCATACGCCCTGCTACCGGCTGAACAACCTCTAAACGGGAGATGACCGCTTCGGCCTCAAATCCCATCGCCAGCAAAGTGGCTGCGGCGGCCAGAGCATTGGCAACATTAAACCGGCCCAACAGGGGCAGCTGAAGATCAAAACGTCCCCAACGACCATCCAGAGTTAAAGCAAAGCCCTGAGGGTTTGCCACGCAGGATGCGCAATAAAGATCGGCGGTATTATCGGCGAGGCTGTAGCGAATAATCTGCGCCTGACGGTTAGAGGACTCAATCTGACGCATCAGCTCGGCACTGTAGCCGTCATCAGCATTAATCACCGCATGACGAATCGGATAATCAACAAAAAGCCGCGCCTTGGCCTCGCCATAAGACGCCATAGTGCCGTGGTAATCCAGATGATCACGGCTCAGATTGGTAAAGACCGCAACGTCAAAAGGCACACCGGCAGTGCGATGCTGATCCAGAGCGTGGGAGGACACCTCCATCGCCTGATAACAGAAACCATCCTCTTTCAGTTCAGCCATCACTTTATGCAGCTGAACCAGATCCGGCGTGGTATGGGTTGCCGTTTTCAGATCATTCAGCGCGCCAATACCCACGGTACCGATCACCGCCGCTTTCTGCTGAAGCCCTTCGAGCATACAGGCCAGATAGTGGCTGACTGACGTTTTGCCGTTGGTACCTGTGATGCCAATCAGATGGAGATGCTCATCATTCAGCTGTCCGGCTTCCGCCAGCCAGGCTCCCAGACGCTCACGAAGCTGCGCCAGTGCGACAACGGACAGCTGATCGATCTGATAAACCTCATCACGATCAGACTCCAGCAGGACAAGTCCGGCACCACTGGCCGCAGCCTGAGGAATAAAATCCAGACCTTTGCGGGCAGAGCCATTAAGCGCCACAAAGATATCGCCCGCTTTAACGTCCTGGGAATCGATACGAAGCTGACCACTCAACTCCGGCAAATCAGCTAACTGAGGAAACAGAGACAGAAGCCGGTGGTGCACACAGGCCACAAAACGATCAACGGCCATCAACCACCTCCTGAGCAATATTATCCGGCGGCACATTCAGATAACGCAGTGTATTACCCATAATGCGGCTGAAGATCGGAGCCGCCACTTCACCGCCGTGATACTCACGACCGGAGGGGCTATCCACCCACACGATCGCAACAACCTTAGGATCTGATACCGGGGCTATTCCGGCAAAAACCGCCATATATTCATATTCATAACCGGTCGCGCCAACCTTGTGCACCGTGCCGGTTTTACCGGCGACGCGATAACCGGGAATCGCAGCCCGTGTTCCTGTACCACCCTGCAGGGTTACCGTTTCCATCATCTCAACCACCCGGTTAGCGGTGGATTCCGGCAGAATCTGCTCGTCTGGTAAGGTGTCCGCCCCCTTAATCAGGGAGACATATTTCTTAAGACCATGGTTTGCCAGCACCTGATAAGCCTGTGCCAGCTGCAGAGAGGTCACCGCAAGACCATAGCCATAGGCCATGGTGGCGATTTTAGCTTTCTGACCTTCACGGGGAGCGGTCAGGCTACCCACAGCCTCACCGGGAAAGCCGATACCGGTTCCCTGCCCCAGCCCCATCTGCTGCAGATAGGACCAGACCGTATCGATCGGCATCGATAGCGCCATCTTCGCCACCCCAACGTTACTCGACTTGGTGATAATGGTCGTCAGATCCATCTCGCCGTAGTTACGGAAATCTCGGATACTCTGATTACCAAGGCGTAAATACCCCGGATTGGTGTTAACCACATCATCAGCCTTGTAGTGACCACTGGCGATAGCAGAAGCCACGGTTAACGGCTTGATGGGAGAACCCGGTTCAAACAGGTCGATCAGAGCCCGGTTTCGCAGCGCCCGCAAATCAAGGGTGCTTCGGTCATTGGGGTTATAAGAGGGCTGATTCACCATCGCCAGCACTTCGCCGGTTTCGGCATCCAGCAGCACAACAGAACCCGATTTAGCCCCATGCTGTTCAACCGCCGCTTTCAGCTCACGGTAAGCCATAAACTGCAGTTTCAGATCGATGGTCAGCTGAATATTCTGACCCGGCTCCGGCTGTTTCAGAACCTGTAGGTCACGAAAAACATGGCCCCGACGATCCTTCAGCACCCGCTTTTCACCGGGTTCACCTTTTAATGCCTCATCAAAGGCCAGTTCCAGCCCCTCCTGCCCCTGATCATCAATATTGGTAAAGCCGATCAGGTGAGCGCCCATCTCATGGGCGGGATAATAGCGTTTGTACTCTGGCTTGCCATAGACGCCGGGCAGCTTCAGATCCAGAACCTGACTCGCCTGATCCGGAATCATGTGGCGGCGCAGATAAATAAAACCTTTGCCCTCTGCATCCCGCATTTTTTTTGCCAGGGTGGCAACAGGAATCTCAAGCGCCTCAGCCAGATGGGTAAACTCTTCCCGGGTCGCCTCAAAATGCTTGGGATTGGCCCAGATCGTCGTAACCGGTGTACTGACCGCCAACGGCTCACCGTTACGGTCCTGAATCATGCCCCGATAACCGGGAATTTCATCGGTTCGCACGCTTCGGGCATCGCCCTGTTCCTGCAGAAAATCGCGATCAGAAATATGAAGATGGACCATACGCCCCGCCAGCAGAAGACCCGCAGCGAGCAATACAATCAAAGCGATGGGATAACGGAAGCCGATAAGGGCCGCTTGTTTTTTCTCGTCCATCAGTCGGCCTTCACAGGAGAGGGTTCGGATGTCTGGGCGGATGGCTCAGCCAGAGAACCTGACTGCAACCGAAGGCGGCTTTCAGACTGCAGAGCCGCAGCATCCAGCACCTGAATCTTTTCATGGGGAATCAACTGCATCTGCAGCGACTCCCGGGCAATTTTTTCGATACGGCTGGGAGATGACAGCGTGCTTCGTTCCAGCAGTAACTGACCCCATTCCACATCAAAATGGCGCTGCTGCTTTTCCAGATTCTGCAGTTCAGCGTAAGCAAGACGGTTTTCATAGGCCGCGTATACGACCAGAAGGGCAGAGATCAGTGTCAGCAGGCTGAAACCGATAAAAAGGCGGGCAGAATAAGAGAGCGTTTCAGGCAGCATGGCCAAAAGCTCGGAGCGAACCTGAACCAGTAAAGGTTGACCAGGCTCTGCACGCCGGGTTGCGCCTTTACCGGATGAATCATTTCTCGATGCTACCGGATCAGAACTCATAACATTCTGCTCTCTCTACAACCTGTTCTGTTAAAGGCCTGCGCCCTCAGGCAACACGCTCAGCAACACGCATAACAGCGCTTCGGGAACGCGGATTAGCCTGAACTTCCTGCTTGGAAGGTTTAATCGCCTTACTCAGCAGCTTAAGACGAATGTTCAGCTGCTCCTGCGTAAAAGGTACGCCCGGCGGCAGGTGGGTATCCCCTTTGGCCATATCCCGCATAAAGCGCTTAACCAGACGATCTTCCAGAGAGTGAAAACTGATCACCACCAGACGCCCGCCAACCTTGAGCAGATCCAGAGACTGTTTCAGGCAGATCTCAAGATCTTCCAGCTCACGGTTGATATGGATACGGATCCCCTGAAACGCACGGGTTGCCGGATGCTTGCCTTTTTCCCAGGCCGGATTGGCGTCTTTCACAATCTGCGCCAGACGTCCGGTACGGGTAATAGGCTCGATCTTGCGCTCAGCGATGATGGCGCGCGCCATACGACGGGCGAAACGCTCTTCACCGTAATCTTTCATCACACGAATCAGCTCAGCTTCCGATGCGGAGTTCACCCAATCGGCTGCCGACTCACCGGCATCCGGATTCATACGCATATCCAGCGGGCCATCGTTCATAAAACTGAAGCCACGCTCCGGATCATCCAGCTGCGGCGAGGAGACACCCAGATCCAGCAGGATACCGTCCAGCTGACCGGCAACACCTTCCTGAGCGGCAAACTGATCCAGCTCAGCAAAGGAGCCACGGAAGACTTTGAAACGACTGTCTTCGCCTTCCAGAACCTTAGCGGTTTCCAGAGCACGGGGGTCTTTGTCGATACCGTAAAGCTTTCCCTGCTCGTCGAGATTCTCTAAAACGAGACGCGAGTGGCCGCCCCGACCAAAAGTGCCATCTACATAGGTGCCGGATGGCGTGTGAACCAAAGCCTCTACGGCCTCATTCAACAAAACGGTCAGGTGCTGAAAAGCTTGAGTCATGATGAGATCTGATTGTTGATTTGCGGTTAAACCGGATCAGAGCCCGTCAGACAAGTCGTCTGACGGGCTCTGTAAATGATGTGGAGTCGGCCGATAAGCCGGGTTCTGTCGTAGACAGTCATTCATCTAGGGCCAGCGTTGCCACTGGCCTCAAGCAACCTACCCGAACCCAGTGCGGGCCGCACCTGTAGGGTTCCTATTTGGTCTTGCTCCGAGTGGGGTTTACCATGCCATGAACTGTTGCCAGTCATGCGGTGCGCTCTTACCGCACCCTTTCACCCTTACCTGTGCTCCCGAAGAAGCCATCGGCGGTCTGCTCTCTGCTGCACTTTCCGTAGGCTCGCGCCCCCCAGGCGTTACCTGGCACTCTGCCCTATGGAGCCCGGACTTTCCTCCCCTTTTACAGCAAGCTGTAAAAGCAGCGACTGCCTGGCCAACTCCAAGCGAGCTAGGATATAAGGATCACTGTCGACAGACAACCTGTTTTTACCTAAAAACAGGTGGAAAAGCCCTCAAAAACCAAAGACCTGGCAACATCAGCCCAAAAAACTTTGGTACCGGAAAAATACAACTTTCAGCCGGTAGCTGACAGCCTGTAAAAACAGGATCTTAATCCGCTTTTTGCAACTCCAGAGCCTGCTGGTAAAGCGCGTTCTTTTTCTGGCCGGTGATTTTGGCGCACAAGGCAGCCGCCTGCTTAACCGGCAGTTCAGCCAGCAGCACTTTCAGTACTTTTTCAGCCGAGACCGCAGCAGCCTCTTCATCCTCTTTTTCCGGTGCTCCGGCAACCACCAGAACAAATTCACCCCGCTGCTGATTCGCATCCCCCTGCATCCACTCTAACGTCTGTGCCAGAGAGCCGGTATAGAAGGTTTCAAAGGTCTTGGTAATCTCGCGGGCAACAGTGATCTGACGATCAGCACCGAAGACTTCAGCCATATCGGTCAGAGAATCGACGATCCGATGCGGAGACTCATAAAACACCAGCGTTCGGGTCTCATCTTCTACCTTCTGCAGTTGTTTTTTACGACCACTGCTTTTAGCGGGCAGAAAACCCTCAAAACAGAACCGATCCGTTGGCATCGCAGCTGCGGACAACGCGGTCACCAGCGCACAGGGGCCCGGCACAGGAACCACTTTAAAGCCCGCCTCCCTGACGGCCTGCACCACATGAAAGCCCGGATCAGAGATCAGCGGCGTCCCTGCATCAGAGACCAGGGCAATACTTTGACCGGCAGACAGCTCCGCAATCACCTTTTCGATGCGCTGCTGCTCATTATGGTCATGCACCGAAAACAGAGGTTTGTTGATGGTGAAATGCATCAGCAGCTGACGGGTATGCCGGGTATCTTCTGCAGCAATCAGATCAACAGAACGCAGAACGCTCAAAGCGCGCTCGGAAATATCGGCAAGATTACCAATCGGCGTAGCAACCACGTACAATACGGACTCGGACATCCTGAAACCCTGTGTTATCGGTTTTTGAAATAGCAATGGCGCACCTCCTCAAAGAGACACGCCATTGAAAAGCAACTTTTAAGATCAAAGCAGGCATGTAAAATCAGACAGTTACACCATGCCGCTGAGAGCAATATCTGACCGTTAACTGGTCAGCTTTATCTATGACGATCTGTGAATAAGAGCTTGATTATGCCTGCTAGTGAACAGCGATACCGCAACGCAAACCCAACGACACCACTCAAACTCCATCGCTGGCTTGCCATCCCTGTTATAACCCTTCTGACGGCATGTGGCGGCGGCCCGTCACAACAACCTCAGCCAGAGCCGGTCATCACCACACCGACCGAACAGCAGGAACTCAAACTCTCTGCAGAAGACCTTTTGTTACTGGCTCAACAATCCAGTTTTGATCAGGCTCAGGTCTACCAGCTTCGCGCCGCCGAGATTCTAGCACAGGAAGGCAAGCCGGACGCAGCCCTGCGCTTATTAGCCAAGATCCACGCCTATCGCTTACCTTTCAGCCTGCAGAAGCGCTTTGTTTTTCTGTCGGCCGAATTAAGTCTTGGCACCGGCGAAGGCTGGCAGGCACTGATCGCCCTGAACAACACCGGCAACCTGATCTACGATCGCCTGTCACCTACAGAGCAGATGTCCCTGACTGCTTATCGTGCCCACGCCTACGGCATGCTGGGTTATCACGAATCGAGTGCACGGGAATATCTGGTGCTGGCCCGCCAGCAAACCGGACTTCCGGCTCAACAGGCTTACGAACAACTTTGGCAGGCGCTGCTGAACATCACGCTGGATGATATCCGCGCACTGATGGACAGCGAAGAGGATGAAGAACTTCGCGGCTGGCTTGATCTGGCTCGGGTGCGTAAAGAAGCCGCCAACAATCTGGACCAGTTTAATGCCGAACTCAGCCGCTGGTTGCGTCACTGGAGCGACCACCCGGGCGCATTGTCACTACCCCGTGATATGGCCTTTCTGGTTGAGATCAGCCGTAATCCCGTGCAGCATATCGCGATCTTCCTGCCACAGTCCGGCCCTCTGGCACGGGCAGGCAATGCGATTCGCGACGGTATCGTAGCCGCCGCAGTTGATGCCCGTGCTCAATCGGCTGCCACACCCAAGCTGAGCTTCTTCGACAGCAACAGCATGGATCTGGATGAACTCTATCGTGCCGCGATGGCTGCCGGTGCAGAAGTGGCCATTGGTCCTTTATCCAAAAGCAAAGTGACCACCCTGCAGGAACGCCGTGCGCTGGCACTACCGACACTGGCACTGAACTATGGCACCCATGAGCAAACACGAAACACCCATCTGTTTCAGTATGCTATCTCGGCAGAAGATGAAGCCTCTCAGGCGGCTAAAACAGCCTGGCAGGACGGCAAGAAACGCGCCCTGACCCTGACACCCGGTAACGACTGGGGTGGTCGCGCTTTAACCGCCTTTGAAACCACCTGGTCCGAACAGGGCGGCACGATCGCCGAAAACGCAATGTACTCAGGCAAAACCAATCTGGGTCTTAGTATCGAAAAGATGCTGGAAGTGGATAAGAGTGAACGTCGCTGGCGTCGCATGAGCCAGATCCTAGATCAGAAGATCGAGTTTGAACCTCGCCGCCGTCAGGATATCGATATGATGTTCCTTGTTGCGACATCGGCTACAGCCCGTCAGGTGAAACCTGCACTGGCGTTTTACTACGCGCCGGATCTGCCGGTTTATGCAACGTCGCATCTCTACAATGGCAAGGCCTCCCCTTCACGGGATCAGGATCTTAACGGTATCAACTTCTGTGATATTCCCTGGTTTCTGGAAAACAGCTCCGGGCTGAAACGCCAGATCGACAAAGCCTGGCCGGAAGAGACCAACCGCTATGGCCGCCTGTTTGCCATGGGAACCGATGCCCTGCAACTGGCTGGCAGACTGCGCATGCTTCAGGCCCTGCCTGACAGTAAGGTTTATGGTGCAACCGGTGCGCTTTCCATGCAGGGCAACCAGACCATTAAACGTCAGCTCGAGTGGGCGACCTTTGTTCGCGGACGTCCGGTTATGCGTCAGTATCTGGCCGCACCAAGCAGCTAGATCAGACTACACAGAAAAACATCAGGCAAGGATGCTGAACGATGTCATCACCCACACAGAACACCGGCTATCATGCCGAAGAGATTGCAGAGCGCTATCTGCAACAGCAAGGACTGATACCGGTTGAACGCAATGTTCATTTTAAAACCGGCGAGCTGGATCTGGTGATGCAGGAGAATAACACTCTGGTATTCGTGGAAGTCCGCTACCGGAAAAGCAGTCATTTCGGCAGCGCTGCAGAAACAGTCACCCGAAGCAAGCAGCAAAAACTGATCCGCTCGGCACTGCTCTACTGCCAACAACATCAGATCAAGACACCCTGGCGCATTGATGTCATCGCAATCACCGGCCATGAACATAAGCAGGGCCAGGAGATACACTGGATACCTTCAGCCGTTACAGCCTGAACCCGTGAGAAGAGACTATGGATTTACAAGACCGCATCATTGCTAACTTTCACAGCAGTATTGACTCTCAGGCGACCGCCAGCGAAATGCTGCCCCCGCTGCTTGAGCATGCCAGCGCCCTGATTGTTAACTGTCTTATTAACGACAACAAGATACTGACCTGCGGTAATGGCGGTTCGGCAGCGTTGGCTCAGCACTTTGCTTCAGAGATGCTGAACCGATACGAGAAAGACCGTCCCAGCCTGCCTGCTATGGCCCTGTCCACAGACAGCTCCACACTAACCGCCATCGCAAACAGCGGCAGCTTCAATGAGATCTTCTCGAAGCAGGTTCTGGCTCTGGGTCAGCCCGGTGATATTCTGCTGGTGATAACCTCAAGCTGTAAGTCGAATAACGTCGTACAGGCGGTACAGGCGGCTCATGAGCGGGATATGACCGTTATCGCACTGACCGGTGCCGATGGCGGAGATGTTGCCTCACTACTGAGCAGCGAAGACTTTGAGATTCGCGCTCCGGCTGATGCACCCAGCCGCATTCAGGAAGTACAGCTGCTGGCGATGCACTGCCTGTGCGATCTGATCGACTATCAGCTCTTTGGAGCGATGGAAGGCTAAACCTGAGAGACTTTCAGGCTCTGGGTATCGGGCTACGAATCCTGCTTTCGACAGGCGTTCAGCTCAGAGCACTAATCTTCAGACATAACACACTGAATTTCAGACATAAAAAAGGCGTCTTACGACGCCTTTTTCAGATCATCCGATGAGGACTTCCCCTTGCTATTTAACCACGCGCAGTGAAGGTCGCTTACTCTCGGACTCTTTCTCTTCCTTAACCGGCTCTGGCTCGGCATCAACCGCGACAGGACCTTTAGGTTCAGGGTCCGGCAGTTCCGGCTCATGCCCGAAAGCCATTCCCTGTCCGTTCTCTTTTGCATAAATGGCCAGCACAGCAGCAACAGGTACATAAACCTGCTGCGGCACACCACCAAAACGCGCAGAAAAAGTAACGGCTTCATTTGAGATATCCAGCTCGCGCACGGCACTCATGGCGATATTCAATACAATCTGACCATCCTGAATATGCTGAGAAGGCACCATGACATTTTCAATGGTGGCATCAACAGCCAGATATGGCGTCAGATCATTATCGGCAAGCCATTCGTAAAGCGCACGAATCAGATATGGACGACTGGAAGACATAACAGATCCAATTACAGACGCATCTCACGCTCAGCTTCAGACAGACTTGCCTGGAACGCTTCGCGGTTGAAGAGGCGGTTGTTCATGTATGACAGCAGCGGCTGAACCTGCTTCTCTGGCAGTTCGATGCCCAGAGCAGGCAAACGCCACAAAATAGGAGCAATGCAGCAGTCTACAATCGTAAACTCTTCATTCATGAAGTAAGGCAGCTCTTCAAAGATTGGGCTGATACCAATCAGACCTTCACGCAGTTCTTTACGAGCCTGCTCAACTGCTTTTTCATCTTTGTTCGCCGTGATGATGTCAACGTGTACACACCATTCGCGCTGAATGCGGTGCATCCACAGACGACTCTGAGCACGGGCAACAGGATAAACCGGCAATAATGGCGGATGCGGGAAACGCTCATCCAGATACTCCATCATCACATTCGGCTCATACAGAACCAGATCACGATCTACCAGCGTGGGCAGGCTGTTGTATGGATTGATATCGGCCAGCTCAGCAGGCTTATTGGCTTCAAGGCAATCCAGAATATCAACAGCAACTCCCTTTTCTGCTAGCACAATACGTACACGATGGCTGTAATGATCTTCACCGTTGGAATAAAACGTCATCGAAGAACGCTTGGCTGCTACACCCATTGTCTAACCCCTATCAAATTTTCAGGCCCATAATGAAAGCATATCTTTGCTCTCTGAGCAAAAAAAGCGCGCAACCGCAAAGGGTTGCACGCTCTTCATATCACCGGCTAGCGATTAGTGAATATCGCGCCAGTACTCTTTCTTCAGCAGGTAAGCGAAGAAGAACAGAATTACGATGAAGCCTAACACCCATGGTGCGATGCGGTTACTTTCCAGCTTGGAAGGCTCACCGGCATATACCATAAAGTTAGTCAGGTCGTAGACTGCTTTATCAAACTCAGCCTTGCTCATCGCACCCTCTTTGGTAATTTTCAGGCAACTTTCGCCAACCTGATTACCTGTCAGAGGATCCAGTTCAGATACCTGATGATTCGGATCACAAACCTTTTCCTGGATACCCTGCAGAGGAGCCAGAACGTTTGGCATACCTACATCAGGGAATACCGCGTTGTTAACACCCCATGGACGACTTTCGTCGGCATAGAAGCTACGCAGGTAAGTGTAGATCCAGTCAGCACCACGCAGACGGGCTTCAAGGCTCAGATCAGGTGGAGCTGCGCCGAACCATACTGCCGCGTCTTCTTTCTGCATAGCGATACGCATCTGATCGTTATACTTCAGAGAGCTGCTGAAAATCAGGTTATCTTCGATAACGTCCTGAGGAATACCCAGGTCTTCAGCAGTACGTGCGAAACGCTGGAACTGAGCTGAGTGACAACCCATGCAGTAGTTCACAAACAGTTTTGCACCATTCTGCAGAGACGCTTTGTCGTACAGATCAGGTTCCATTTTATCCAGGTGAACATTACCGCCACCTGCTGCAAGCGCCGTAAACGGTACCAGCGCTAAAATCAGTGCAATCAGTTGCTTTTTCATTAGCCTGTCACCCTCTCTGGCACTGGTTTAGTGGATTCGAACTTGGTGTACCAAGGCATCAGGATGAAGTATGCGAAGTAGATCGCAGTACACAGCTGTGCCAGTGCAGTACGGCCCGGAGTAGAAGGCAGCGCACCCAGAACACCCAGAATTACGAAGCTGATTGCAAACAGAACCAGGAATACTTTACTGATCCAGCCTTTGTAGCGCATAGAGCGTACAGGGCTCTTGTCCAGCCAAGGCAGAACAAACAGGATCGCAATTGCAGCACCCATTACAACCACACCCCAGAACTTAGCGTCTAAGCCAAACATCGGGAAGGTGATCGCACGCAGCATTGCGTAGAACGGCGTGAAGTACCAAACCGGGGCAATGTGATTCGGAGTCTTCAGAGCGTTCGCCGGCTCAAAGTTCGGCGCTTCAATGAAGTAGCCGCCCATGGTCGGTGCGTAGAAGATGATCGCGCAGAAAACGAACAGGAACACCGCTACGCCCACAATGTCTTTCAGGGTGTAGTAAGGGTGGAATGGAATACCGTCCAGCGGGATACCGTTCTCATCTTTGTGTTTCTTGATGTCGTTACCGTCTGGGTTGTTAGAACCAACCTCGTGCAGAGCAATGATGTGCAGAACAACCAGAGCCAGCAGTACGATAGGCAGCGCAACAACGTGCAGAGCGAAGAAACGGTTCAGCGTGATACCGGAAATCAGGAAGTCACCACGTACCCACTGCGCCAGATCAGGGCCAATGGCCGGAATCGCAGTGAACAGGGAGATAATTACCTGAGCACCCCAGTAAGACATCTGACCCCATGGCAGCAGATAGCCCATAAAGGCTTCAGCCATCAGTGCCAAGTAGATCGCCATACCGAAGATCCAGATCAGCTCACGAGGCGCTTTGTACGAGCCGTACATCATGCCGCGGAACATATGGAGATAAACAACGACGAAGAACGCAGAAGCACCCGTAGAGTGCATATAACGCAGTAACCAGCCGTATTCTACATCACGCATGATGTACTCAACGGACGCAAATGCACCTTCAGCACTTGGGTTAAAGCTCATCGTCAGCCAGATACCGGTCAGGATCTGGTTAACCAGTACTAACAGCGCCAGAGAGCCGAAGAAGTACCAGAAGTTAAAGTTTTTAGGAGCATAGTATTTGCTCAGGTGATCTTCCCACATGGCCGTAGCCGGGAAACGATCATCAATCCAACCCATCAGGCCTGGATTACCTTTGTTACGGTTACCAGCCATTATGCTTTCTCCTGATCTACACCGATAACGATAATGTCATCAGACTCGTATTTGTATGGAGGCACTTCCAGGTTTACTGGAGCAGGTACGCTCTTATAAACACGGCCGGACAGGTCAAAACGAGAACCATGACACGGACAGAAGAAGCCACCCAACCAGTCTTCACCCAGATCAGCAGGAGCCACTTCCGGACGATAGGTAGGAGAACAACCTAGGTGAGTACAGATACCGATCATAACTGCGTATTCTGGCTTAATAGAGCGCAGGACACCGGTAATATACTCAGGCTGCTGTGGAACTTCTGAATTCGGATCAGCAACCTGATCGTTCAGTTTTTCCAGATTAGCCATCATTTCAGGCGTGCGGTGAATAACCCATACAGGTTTACCACGCCATTCAATGGTCATTTGCTGACCCGGCTGCAGCTTAGAAATATCAGCTTTAGCCGGAGCACCCGCCGCCCGTGCTTTCGCACTAGGGTTCCAGGATGCTACAAAGGGAACCGCTACCCCCACAACGCCCACTGCACCAACTGCAGATGTCGCGCCGAGAAGGAAACGGCGACGCCCTTTGTTTACGCCGTCATTACTCATCGTAAGGTCTCTCCCATCAACCAACCCGTTAAATTTCAAAGGGTTATGCAACTTAAATTAAGCAACTTAACCCGTTGCCATTTTTCACGGAAAATAAATGGCACAAATAGTAAAAAAATCGGCACCGCAACACAAGGGAATATAACCCTGTAAAAATAATGCCTTAGTTGCATATCCGGCGCGAAGGCAGCAAGGTTAAACCTTACTTTCAACCACCTCTTGAGCCAGATCAAACCAGAGGCAAATAGTTGTGCTACGGGCAAAAAAAACGCCCAGACGCAAAGGCCTGAGCGCTTTTTGATAACAAACCAATAAGGTCTGTAAGCGAATTAACGCTTGGAGAACTGTGGACGCTTACGTGCTTTACGCAGACCCACTTTCTTACGCTCAACTTTACGAGCGTCACGGGTTACGTAGCCAGCATCACGCAGAGCTTTACGCAGAGTCTCATCGTACTCCATCAGTGCACGGGTAACACCGTGACGGATAGCACCAGCCTGACCGAAATCACCACCACCTTTAACAGTGATATTCAGGTCAAACTTTTCAGTGTTCTCAGTCAGCTCAAGAGGCTGACGCACAACGATACGTGCAGTAACACGACCGAAGTATTCATCCAGAGGCAGACCGTTTACAACGATGTTGCCAGAACCAGCGCGCATGAATACACGAGCTGTAGAGGTCTTACGACGACCGGTACCGTAATACTGAGTTGCAGACATGTTTATCTTCCTATTAAAGTTTCAGTTCTTGCGGCTGTTGTGCTGCGTGTGGGTGGTTTTCACCAGCGTACACTTTCAGCTTCGCCTGCATTGCACGACCCAGAGGGCCTTTTGGAAGCATGCCTTTAACGGCCAGTTGGATAACGCGCTCTGGAGCGTGATCGATCATCTGGTTGAAAGACATAGATTTGATACCGCCGATGTAACCGGTGTGACGGTAGTACATTTTGTCTTTTGCTTTGTTACCAGTAACCTTCACTTTCTCAGCGTTAACAACAACCAGGTAGTCACCTGTGTCAACGTGAGGAGTGTACTCAACTTTATGTTTACCGCGCAGGCGACGAGCCAGCTCAGTAGCCAAACGACCCAGTGTCAGACCATCTGCGTCGACAACATACCAGTCGCGCTTTACGGTCTCTGGTTTTGCACTAAAAGTTTTCATAATTAATAGCCTATATCGGTCTTACGATCAGAGAATCATTCCCGTCCCGATGGACCAGTTGCCTATTTTTATTGGTTGCAGATCCATTGCAACGTTCATTACCTTAAAAAAGGAGCGCGAAGTATAGCGACTTCGCCTGTTAAAGTTAAGACCCTCAACAGGCAAAAATGCTAAATAATCAACTTCGGCACCTTTTTAATTTCAGATCCTGTATCCCAGAGCTAACGTTTTCGTTTCACCGCCTATGGACGATGCTCACGAGCCAGATACTCATGGGACTGCATCTCCAGCAGACGGGACACCGTACGGTCAAACTCAAAGCTGAGGTTGCCACCCAGATACAGATCCGGGATGCCCGCTTCCGCTGAAATAATCAGCTTCACGTTACGGTCATAAAATTCGTCAACCAGATTGATAAAACGACGCGCCTGATCATCGGTATCCCGCTTCATCTGAGGCACATCGCTCAGCAGAACCGTATGAAACTCTTTTGCCAGCTCAATATAGTCATTCTGACTGCGCGGGCCGTCGCACAACTCATCAAAATCAAACCAGACCACATCATCATGAATGCGCTGAGTCTTCATCTGGCGGTGATTGATCTCAATAGATTCACCGACTTTACCTTCACCCAGGGCGATACTTTTGAAGCTTTTTGCCAGACTTTCGTTGGCCGCCGAATCTAACGGGTAGTGGAAAATTTCTGCCTGCTCCAGCGCCCGCAGTCGATAATCTACACCACTGTCAACATTAACGACTTCGGTATATTGCTTCAGCAGGTCGATCGCGGGCAGGAAGCGCGCACGTTGCAGGCCATTTTCATAAAGGCCATCCGGAACAATGTTCGAGGTGGTCACCAGAGCAACGCCATTATTAAACAGCTCACCCAGCAGACCCGCCAGAATCATGGCGTCAGTGATATCTTTAACGAAGAACTCATCCAGACACAGCACACGGATCTCAGACGCCAGATTCGCAGCCACCAATGTCAGGGGGTTTTTCTCGCCATCGTATTTACGCAGATCATCGTGCACACGCTGCATAAAGCGGTGGAAGTGCACACGCATTTTTTCTTCAAAGGGCAGGCTGTCGAAGAAGGTATCCACCAGATAGGTCTTACCACGACCGACACCGCCCCAGAAATACAGGCCCATTGCCGGCTCACGGACTTCCGGCTTGCCAAACAGACTTTTCAGAAAAGACTTCTTGGGCGGCTGATACGCTACCAGATCATCATAAAGACGCTGCAGATGCTTGACCGCCATCTCCTGTGCCGGATCATAGCTGAAATCGTCACGTTCAAGATCTTGTTTGTAGCGCTCTAAAGGTGTCATATTGCCTACTTCCGAGAGTTATACTGAGGGTCGTTCAGGACGGTTATTATCTGTCTGACGGTATTCAGCAGCGGCCAGGCTGCAGATCCTTAGCGAACAGACTTTAAAGCTGAGATCAGACACGGCGATAAAACAAGCCGTGGTGCTGCCAGCCTAAAAATGTGGGCGGCATTATACCGACTTGCGGGCCAACTCCCAAACACAGACCTTAGGTGTAGCCTAAAATAACAATCCGAGAGCGGCCTGAACTCACAAATGAGTGGTCTTTAATAGAATATTTTATATATTTGAATAATAACCGGTTGGTCATCCGAGCCGATTACCCTGTATAATAATCAGCACGTTAGGACATCATTGCGGATGTCATTCAAGTAGTTAAGGAGTCATTTATGGAAGCCAATATCGACTGGACCCTTATTATTCTGACCTTTATCGTGGGCTGTGGTGTTGGTGCTCTGATTTATCACCTGCTAAACGCTAACACGGGTGAAAGCTCAGACCTGAAACAACGCATGAATCAGAAAGAGATGGAGCTTGCCCGTCTCAATGAAAACGTCAGCGAACATTTTGCCCGTACCGATGAACTGCTGGCCAGCATGGAGAAGAACTATCAAAGCCTGGTCGGTCATCTGCAAAACGGAGCCGAGAGCTTCTGCGATGACGCGTCTCTTTATAAGAGAATCAGTAAAAAAGGTTCTGCCTCTGCAAAAGTAAGCGCTGATGATGAAAGCTACTCAGCGCCAATGGATTACGCCCCTAAATCATCCGGTACCTTGTCTGAAGATTTTGGTCTGGAGCGTGAAAAGATGCCGGAGCCGCCAAAAGGCCTTTAAAACGCCAGCCGACAGACTCCTCTTTTAAAATAACCCGGTTTATACCGGGTTATTTTCATCAAGAGCGATATGCTCAATACCAAACTTATCCTGCAGCCATTGCCCCAGCGCCAGCACACCGTAGCGCTCCGTTGCATGGTGACCCGCCGCGATATATGCCACGCCTAACTCTCTGGCAGCATGTACAGTATTTTCAGAGATTTCACCACTGATATACAGATCACAACCGGCTTCAGCCGCCTGATCAATAAAGCCCTGTGCGGCACCGGTACACCAGGCGACTTTACGAACCGGCGTTGACCGGTCTCCGATCACCAGAGGCTCCCGTTTCAGCTCCCGATGAATACGGTCAGCAACCTCTCCCACGGTTTGATCGGACTGCGGAGTCCCAACCAAACCGATACTCCTTGGATTACCGGCTTCAAGACCATCATCGATCCGCCAGTCCAGAACACTGGCTAACTTAACGTTATTGCCTAATTCCCCATGGGCATCTAACGGCAGATGATACGCCAGCAGGCTGATATCGTTTTTAATCAGGGTCGATAGACGGCGATATTTCATACCGGTCACAACCGGGGATTCGTTCTTCCAGAAATAACCATGGTGCACCAGAAGCGCATCAACTCCCGCCTCTACTGCCTGATCAAGAATTCCCTGACTGGCCGTCACCGCTGTGGCGACTTTGCGAACCTGACGCCGGCCTTCAACCTGAAGCCCATTCGGGCAGTAATCCTTATAAGATTGAGGTTCAAGTAATGTATCCAACTGCTCAACCAGTTCATTTAACGCCAGCATCTGTTCACTCCAAAACTACGCACGTAAATAGAAAGCATCTTAACATGCTGCCACCGTGACAATCAGTCGCAGGGTTTTAAGACCCGCATAACCCTGCAAAAGCCATCAGCTGATTGAATTTTGCCCACTAAACACCATATAGTCAGAACCCTGTCTGAGACCGCAACGAGTTTTGCATGAAGAAAATATTTCACTACCTGTCATTACCGGTTCTGATCGGCATCGTGATCGGGCTGGTTATCAACCAACAAACCCCGGATACCGACGAAGGTAAGGGGAAGTTGCAGCCGGTTTTTGTGGAGGCAGCTCAAGCAGCCAGCTCACCAAAACTGAGCGGCCCCTACAGCTACTCGGATGCCGTAAAACAGGCTTCGCCAGCGGTAGTAAATATCTATACCAGCAAGATTATCGAACAGCGGGCTCATCCTTTATTGCAGGACCCCGCTTTTCGCCAGTTCTTTGGCTATAACGGGGTACCGCGCCAGCAGCGGCTGCAATCAAGCCTGGGTTCCGGCGTTATTGTCAGCACAGATGGTTACGTGCTGACCAACAACCATGTGATTGCCGGTGCCGATGAGATTAAAGTCGCCCTTAAGGATGGACGGGAAACCATTGCCCAAGTCGTTGGTACAGACCCAGAAACAGATCTTGCGGTACTGCGTATCGAACTACCGGATCTGCCGGTTATTACAATCGCCCCGTCCGATGATATTGAAGTCGGAGATGTGGTACTTGCTATCGGCAATCCTTTTGGTGTCGGCCAGACCGTTACTATGGGCATTGTCAGCGCCACCGGACGTGATCAGTTGGGTATCAACACCTTTGAAGACTTTATCCAGACCGATGCGGCGATCAATCCCGGTAACTCCGGCGGCGCACTGATCAATCCACGGGGCGAACTTCTGGGTATCAATACGGCTATCTTCAGTAAATCCGGTGGATCACAGGGGATTGGTTTTGCGATCCCCTCCAATCTCAGCCGTCAGATTATGATCGATATTATCCGGGAAGGCAGTGTCGTACGAGGCTGGCTGGGGGTAGAGGTTCAGGAGCTGACACCAGCTCTGGCCAACTCTTTTGGTTACCGTGGCGGCAGAGGTATCGTGATTGCCGGACTGCTGCGCAACGGACCGGCTCACCTGGCCGGAATGCAACCGGGGGATATTATTATCCGTGTCGAGGGTGATTCAGTCGTCAGCGGACGCAGCACGATGAACCGCATCGCGCAGAAACGCCCCGGTGACACAATCAGTATTACCGTTTTCCGCTCAGGGCAGGAAATAACCCTCGAAGCTGAAGTAGGACGTCGCCCAACGCCACCGCAGAGCTAACCAAAAAGCCAGACATCAAGTTTGGGGAATTAAAAAAGGCGCTTCTGCTAACAGCAGAAGCGCCTTTTCTTTTTCTGATATTACTATAAATCAGAACTTAACAACTGCACTTGCATACCAACCACTAGCAGAAAGGTCAGAGGTCAGATCACCTACATCGTCAAAATCCAGATTAAATGATCGATAACCGAGCTCACCACCAACTTCAATTGGCAGCGGTGCGGCTGCAGCTACATAAAAACGGGTATCAGACAAAGTCGCTCCACCAACATTGAGGTAATTAATCATACCGCCAACAGAAAGCGGGAATGGCATCGCAGGGATATCAAAGTCACCCTTGCCGTAGAGCATAGGCACTGGTACATCCAGTTCCAGAGACGCATTAGTCGCACCGGTTTCATCCGAAATTTGAATTTCTCCATCAAACTTACGGATTGTCAGGCCGACATCAGCATGAAGACCACCCATATCATCAAACAACTGGTAATAGCCTGTCCAGTCGGTATGGCTCAGATCAAACTTACTTTTAACCTTAGAGTTCTGATTAAAAGTTTTTCCCTCAAACTTAATCTCACGAGAAATTGTATTTGTTGAGCTTTCAGAAAGGCCGGTACTTTCAAAACGGAAATTTGGAATTACAGGGACAGGGTGCTCAAATGCAACAAAAAGCCCGGTAACAGATGTATCTGAGTAGCCGAGATCATTTTTCATACTGATCTCGCCAATGGTTGCATCACCGGAATCAAAACCACCGTCAAAACTAGGAGACCAATTAGACAGCCCAGCCTGGACACCCAGAGTATCTGCCTGAGCGCTCATTGCAGCGAACACTAAACTTAGAGGAGCTAATTTTTTCAACATGCTGGATACCTTTGTCCATGTATTTTCTAACTATTCTATTGAAAATTAATCCTACGCCCACTTTTGTCTGTGTCGATTTATTACCACAAGGTAATACTGTGATTCGATTCACATCTTTACATTGCGCAGGGTCATTCTTATCCCAAACAGCTCACAAACCCAGCTTTTTATACCAAGGCACGGATACCTCATCGCTACCGGCTTTCTGAGTCCCTACAGCTTTCAGCTGGCCAGCCGGAAGATTAAAAACCTGTCGGGCAGAGCCATCCTCCTGAGCTTCAAAACTCACGGCGATATCCTCATCCGGTAAACCACGGCCACGCCATCCCGTCAGGTCAAAGGTGAATTCATCGCCGGACTCAGACCGGATCACACCTTCCTGAGTCGCAGCATTAAATGACACGATCATACCCTGCATAAGAATACTCCTGACAAACAGGTTTCATTTAGAAGTGAGGTAAGCATTACCCTTCAGACCAAAGAGCAACAGGGCGTGCGATCTGCTCCTGAAGCAGACTCAGATTCACATGCCGAAGCTGTCGGGATAACTCCTGACCGTCCAGACGCACGATCAATGTGGGCACTGAAAGCACCTGAAACTGACTGCTCGCCTGAGGAAAACGGGAAAGATCCAGCCAGAGAAAACGCGCCTTGTATCCCTGACGCTCAGCCCACTCAGGTAACTTAAGCTTCAGCGCATCACAAACACCACAATCAGGTGTCGAGAAGAGTAAAAAAACCAGCCCGGATGAGATATCCATCTCATCCGGGCTGTTAGCTTCAGTAAAAAGAGCCATCTGGCTTAGTCCCTGTGGTCGGACAGGGTGATCGATACAGAGTCAGAAAAACGCAGCGCATGAGGCTTATCGACCTCAACCTGAGCGACCTGAACCTGTTCATAAGACATGGTGATATCCAGGATCTCACGGGTCAGACGCTCCAGCAGCGCAAAGCGATTGCCTTCAACATGTGCAATCACGGCTTTAGTGATGGTGCGATAGTTCAGAGCTTCATCAATATGGTTAAAGCTCACCGCACGATCCGCCAGATACTGAATCGTGATGTTAATAATGACATCCTGCTTATTAACAATTTCGTCTTCATTAATACCGATATAGGTTCTAAGACGCAGGTTCTTAATCTGAATCGTTGCCAGATTATGGCCTGTGTGGGCATTGCTTACCGCATGTAATGGCATATCAGATCCTTATCCGGGAACGTCCCAGCCTGATGACAAACGATTTAGCTGCTGATCAGCTGGAGGTATTCCATACGAGTCGACTGAGACTCACGGAATGCGCCTAACATCACAGAGGACTTCATGCTGGAGTTCTGCTTTTCAACACCGCGCATCATCATGCACATGTGTTTCGCTTCAATCGTCACCGCAACACCACGGGCACCGGTCACCTGCATCACCGCATCAGCGATCTGCTTGGTCAGGTTTTCCTGAATCTGCAGACGACGGGCATACATATCAACAATACGGGCAAACTTAGACAAACCCAGCACTTTGCCGGATGGCAGATAGGCAATATGACACTTACCGATAAATGGCAGGATATGGTGCTCGCACATGGAGTACAGCTCAATATCCTTTACGATTACCATCTCGTCGGTTTCAGATTCGAAAACCGCGCCATTGGTTACACTTTCCAGTGTCTCGTCATAGCCCTTGGTCAGATACTGCATCGCTTTGGCAGCACGCTTAGGAGTATCCAGCAATCCTTCACGCTCAGGGTTCTCACCCAGTTCTGTCAGGATAGTTTCGTAAAGACCGGTCAGTTTTTCTGTCATTGCAGTGCCTTAGGGTTAATCAGAATCAAGATGTAAATTCTCCGCCACGTAAAGAAGCCGGCAAAGTCCGATTGTCAGGAACTTATCGGTACAGGCCGACTCCTAAAGGGCCGGAGATCAAGCGGCTGTGTATAAAAAAGCGACGATAATAGCGCACTTTAGCGGCTAACAGGGTGCGACAATTTGTCCATTTTACCTGACCATCCCAGTCAAGCATAATCCTTGCGCGCAAAATTTATCATTTGTCCGTCGACCTGAGAAAAGACTTTCTGAAAAGGCCGAATCCGGGACAAAAGATAAATATCTGTGATCTGTTATACTGCGCACGCACGAAGCCAGATCATCAGGCTGTTACACTTTATTTGCCGCCGCAGCGCCTTAATTTCACTGATGAAATTAACTCTGCCCGCTGTAAAAGACATCAATACAGCCCTGATATTTTGAATCGGATCTGTGGTTAAGATCGATGAAGCAACCACAGAGATCAGATAATAATGTGCCCAGAGCAATGAATGCCGGGTACAAAAACTGTACTAATGAGACGGTGAGCTATGAAACGATTACTGACATCTGTTGCCCTGCTAGGAGCCTGCCTACCCGCTTTTGCTGAAACATCTGCAGCGGAAGGTTACCAACTGCCCACAGACACCGTTCTGAAAGTACAGGTTCTGATCGACAAGAACATCTCTCAGGGTGAAACCGTATCTCACCTGCTGCTGAAATCCACCGGTACCGAAACCGGCGCAACGCTTCCTGAACGCTGCCTGCTGTCAGCCGATGCCGAGATTAATGACGGCAAGCTGAGCCTGCACGTAAACCGCGCTCTGTGCGTTGAGCCAAACGGCCATATCTACGATGGTGTGATGGATGCCGTTGCGATCAACAATGCCGGCAAACTCGGTATTCAGGAGGCCTGCGTCGGTTCTTCCTGTAATAAAGCCGTGCTGCAGGCAGGTGTTGATTATCGCCTGAAGCTGAACAAATCTGCCGATATCGCACTGGTCGTTAACCAGATGGAGCAGATCAACATTCAGCGTCGTCACCACGGTGAAGAGACTGCCGCTCAGTAAATAGCGTCAGGCCAGAACCTGAAAAGCCCTGTGAAATGTACAGATGATTTATGTACAGGTCACAGGGCTTTTTTATTGTGCCACCGAACGGCCTGAGAATAGGCAGAACTGAAGCGGTAACCGTTTATTTTTTTGCTACAGCCATACCGTCATATTTCTTCTTCGCCTTCACAACTTTCTCAATATATTTCCGGGATTCAGCACTCGGATGACTGCGGTTTAATTTCACATAAACCTGTTGCGGCGTCAGACTGTTAATCACCTTCACCGCATGCTTACGATCGCGGGAGAAAGTCCGCAACACATTACCCGCACCACCGTTATAAGCTGAAATGACGCAATACTCTCTGGCCAGAGGATGCTTCACCCCTTTCAGATAGATATCATCCAGAATACTCAGGTAAGCGGCACCGGTATCAATATTATTGGTCGGGTTAAACAGATAACTGCGGTCAGGCTGATCATTACGCTTTTTAATCCGCTGGAACACATCCCGTCCGGCGGTACTCGGTACCACCTGCATCAGGCCATAGGCCGGAATATGACTGGTGGCATACGGGTTAAAGTGGCTCTCCGTTTCCATAATGCTGTAGATCAGTGACTCAGAAACCCCATACTGTTTGGCAGACTTACGCACCAGAGACTCATACTTCTGGCCACGAACCTGCTGGTGATTCGCCTCCATGGGGATCTCAATCCGGTAAATCGTTTTATTGCCGGAGTTAATCTTCTGCAGCTTATTCTCCACCAACCAGTCAGCGTAACGGTTAGCACGCCACTCCCACTTTACGATCACCCCTTCGTGGTCCCGCACCTGATCTTCCAGCACAGAAGGCCCCCGATAGGTAATCCCCTGATCCGAGAATAAATTAGGGTCACGGGCGTTATCCGGTG
Source organism: Oceanospirillum sp. (assembly GCA_048264105.1). Lineage (GTDB taxonomy): Bacteria > Pseudomonadota > Gammaproteobacteria > Pseudomonadales > Halomonadaceae > Oceanospirillum. The sequence continues at coordinate 489,245 of JBLXDJ010000002.1, read as the reverse complement.
TCAGCAACGTGGTCACAATCGCCTCCTGAAGACGCGCCTTGTGATTACGTTCTTCAACCGTCTCCACCACGATATTACCCTTGGCAAAGTCCACCTCACCACGACTGGTATACCCGGTGCCGTATTTCACGTACTTATCGGAGCCGGATTCATGGACATTGCCATCGCCCCAATAGCGGCTGGCTTTTGTCTTCAGCTTTTCAACTTTCTGCTCGTACTCGCGATACTCTTTTTCCAGTTCCGCGCGATACTGCTCGTATTCTTTAGCCAGAGCCGGGTATCGGGAAAGCCAGGTCGGTGTATCCGATGCTGTAATCGCCGTTGCTTTAGGGGCACTTTCTTTCGCAATACCCGCACTTACCACAGGTGGAGGGGACGATGCCGGCTGACGCTTAGCCGGAGCACTACTGAAAAGCGAACTGAAACCACCCGGCGGCGGCTGAGGCACCAGACTTTTCGGCGGTTTAATCCCGGCATTATCACCAACAGCAGCGGATTGGTGACCCGAGGTATTCACACAGGCGGATAACAGGAGTGTTGAACAGACCAGAGCGGCCAAACCACATCTGCGCACAACCATTCCCTGTGGGATAACCTCTGAAGAATTAACACCTTGTGTGCTGACTGATGACTTAACCATCCCTGCCTTTTACCTCTGGTACTGCTGAATCAAAATCGTTGAACGGAAATTTTAAAGAGATCCCGTCATTTGTCTATGCGGTTGGTCATACTCCGACGTCAGGAGATATCCGCAGACCTCCCATTAGCCGTAGGGATTCAGGGCTATCGGCGGCTGATTAAGCAGTATCTTCTGCTGCTCCAGCGCATTGATGTGCTCAAGCCACCAGTGTTCGCCACCGAAATGAGCAAAGGCGGCAATAAATGCCGGATCTTCCCGACGCTGCGCCAGCCAACCGCTGTAATAGATCATCCGGATCGTACGTAAAGGTTCGATCAGCGCCAGCTCCCGACGAGGAAACTCACGATACTCCTCATAACCCTCTACCACTTCCGACAACCACTGCTGTTGCTGGATCTTATCGCCGGAGAGCAGCATCCATATATCCTGCATCGCCGGAGCCATGCGGCAATCATCAAAATCCAACAGCATCAGTTCATCATCACGCCAGAGCATATTGCCGCCATGGCAATCCCCCTGCACACGAATCAGAGGGGCATCAACCTGTTTAAGGCGGGCGTCACACTCCGCAAGCAGCTCGTCGGTCAGGGCCTGATAACGGGACTGAAAAGACTCCAGCAACCCGCTTTCCAGAACCTGCTGCTGACCAAGACGCGCGTAATCTGCCACATTCAGCTGCGGACGATATTGAAACGGCTTTATCTCGCCGATACTGTGCATCCGCCCCAGAAAACGTCCCAGTTCAAACAGGTGATCCTCGTTATCCAGCTCAGGGGCATGGCCACCCTTACGGGGAAACAAGGCAAAACGGTATTCCTCAAACCTGTGCAGGCTCTGACCTTCCCCTGAAACCTGATCACCGGAATCAATACTCCCGGAAACAGGCGCATCAATCAGCAGAGGCGCGATAACATTCATTCCAGCCTGTGCGAGTTCAAGGGAATACTGATGCTCCTCAAGGATCTGAGCATCACTCCAGCGATTTGGCCGGTAAAATTTGGCGATCAGAGGCTGTTCATCTTCAATCCCCACCTGAAACACCCGGTTCTCATAGCTGTTCAGCGCCATGATCCGGCCGTCACAATAGAAGCCGAGAGACTCAACCGCATCCATGACCCGATCAGGATTGAGCTGATAGTAAGGGGTTACATCTGCAGGATTGCTGCTATCTGTCATCACTGAAGCCTTATTGTCAGGTGGATCTAACGCCGCTGGTAAGGAGTGCGGGCAAGCGCCCACACCTGTACCGAATGGGCGCCATTATCCCTTAACAGCGCCGCAATAACATCTGCTGTGGAAGCCGTCGTCACCACATCATCAACCAGCGCTACAGATAGCCCTTTAATCCGCTCAGAATCAAGCAAACCAAAACTCTGATCCAGATTCTTCAGGCGTTGCGCCCGGTTCAGATCATGCTGAGGTTTGGTCAGAACCTGCTTGCGCAGCAGATCCATCTCAACCGACAGTGTCAGCTGACGGCCCACAGCATCAGCGAGACAGGCTGCCGGGTTAAATCCCCGCCGCAATCGGGTTCGCCAATGAGTCGGAACAGGCAGAATAAGATCAGGCAGGGCTATCACTCCGGCTTCAAGCCGTTCTGCCACGTGTGCGGAAAGCAGATCTGCCAACAACCGGTTCAGCAACAGATGATCACGGGTCTTGAATTGCCGGATGATCTCACTCATCGGATAACGGTAAAGATAGGGTGCGACCACCCGCTCGTAGGCAGGCGATTGCTTCTGACAGCGGGCACAAAGAAGGTCAACTGAATCCTGGTCTTCCGATAGAACCTGACCATTGATGATGCCGGTTAAAGGCTCAGCACAACACCGGCAAGCGGTCTGATTCAGCGGCAGATCTGCCTGACAGGACCGGCACAGCAGCCCCGAGGCCAGGTATTCCGGCTCAACCTGAGCGCGACATAACAGACAGATACGGGGAAAGAGAGCAGCAAAGCCCGGCGAAATGCCGGATTGCAAAAAAGAAGGCCGCATCCTCTGCCAAAACATCCTGATCATATGAATCCCTTCATCCTGAAGTATTGCCTGACGCGACAGCTCCACACAGACAAGGCTGTATCCCTAGAATAAAAAAACAGGTTTACGGTAAACCTGAAAAACAAAACAAGGTTGACAGCTTTTTGTTGCCCGTTATGATCTCTGCAACGTCTTTTGATAACCGGCTTTTGAATTTAGCACAGGAATTTCCATGACTGCATCCACCGCGACAGCTTCCAAACCCACCCGCCACGACTGGTCCCTTGAAGAGGTGGAAGCCCTTTTTGCCCTGCCTCTGAACGACCTTCTGTTTAAGGCGCACAGTATTCACCGTGAGAACTTTGATCCGAATGCGGTACAGGTCAGCACCCTACTGTCGATTAAAACCGGTGCCTGCCCGGAAGACTGTAAATACTGCCCGCAGTCCGGTCACTACAACACCGGTCTGGCTAAAGAGCAGCTGATGGAAGTGCAGAAAGTGCTGCAGCAGGCGAAAGCCGCCAAAGAGACCGGTGCCAGCCGTTTCTGTATGGGTGCCGCCTGGAAATCCCCCAGCAAGAAAGACTTTCCTGCCGTTCTGGAGATGGTTAAGGGTGTTAAATCCCTGGGTCTGGAAACCTGTATGACACTGGGTATGCTGGATGAAGATCAGGCCAAAGAGCTCTCTTCTGCCGGTCTTGATTACTACAACCACAATCTGGATACCTCACCAGAATACTACGACCAGATCATCACCACCCGCAGCTATCAGGATCGTCTGGACACCCTGTCTCATGTGCGCGAGGCCGGTATGAAAATCTGCTCCGGCGGTATTCTGGGTATGGGCGAAGAAGAAACCGACCGCGCCAAGATGCTGATTCAGCTGTCTAATCTGGCACCACATCCGGAAAGCGTACCCATCAATATGCTGGTAAAAGTGGAAGGTACGCCGATGGATCAGGTGGAAGACCTCGACCCGATCGATTTTGTCCGTACCATCGCTGTGGCCCGAATTATGATGCCGCAATCCCACGTTCGTCTGTCTGCAGGCCGCGAAGAGATGAGCGATGAGATGCAGGCGATGACCTTCTTCGCCGGTGCTAACTCCATTTTCTACGGCGAGCGTCTGCTGACCACTGCCAACCCACAGGCCGACAAAGATCGTCAGCTGTTCACCCGTCTGGGTATTCATCCGGAGCGTCGTGAAGCACCGGTGGATGAAGCAACCCATGAAGCCGCACTGAAAGAAGCGATCACCGAACAGAAGAACAGCTCCCTGTTCTACGATGCCGCTCAGGCGGACAGCGCTGAAGCCGGTCGTGAGCGCAAACCCTGCGGTCTGGTGGTTTAAGGCCTCTGTCTGTGACTGAACTAACAACCGATCAGCTCACCGAAGCCCTAAGTCCTGAGTTGGAGGCGCGCCGTGCGGCGCACCTCTATCGCTCCCGCCGTACCCTTAACGGGCCGCAGCAGCCGCAGACTCAGGTGGATGGCCGCGACCTGCTCACCTTCTGCAGCAACGACTATCTGGGGCTGGCTAACGATCCCCGTGTGATAGCACGCTTTCAGCAAGCCGCCAGCCGTTACGGTGTCGGCAGTGGTGCGTCACATCTGGTGAACGGTCACAGTGCCGAACATCACGGATTGGAAGAGGAGCTGGCAGCCTTTACCGGACGGGACAGAGCGATTCTCTTCTCCACCGGTTTTATGGCCAATCTGGGGACGATTCAGGCGCTGGTCGGCAAGGGTGATACCGTGTTTCAGGACCGTCTGAATCACGCCTCTTTGCTGGATGGCGGCCTGCATTCCGGTGCCCGCTTCAAGCGCTATCAGCATAATGATGCCGGACATCTGAAGCGTTTGCTGGAAAAAACCGACACGGATAACCCTAGCCGCAAGCTGGTGGTCACCGATGGCGTATTCAGCATGGACGGCGACTGCGCACCCATGCAGCCATTAATTGAAACCTGCCAGCAGCATAACGCCTGGCTGATGGTGGATGATGCCCACGGCTTTGGCTGTCTGGGTGATAACGGGCAGGGTATCGGTGCGAGTTTCAGTCAGAATGAAGTACCGATTCTGATGGGCACCTTAGGTAAGGCGATCGGCACCAGCGGTGCTTTTATTGCCGGTTGTGACGCCCTGATCGAAACCCTGATTCAGTTTGCCCGCCCCTATATTTACACCACCGCGATTCCACCTGCCGTCGCCGCAGCGACCCGCACCAGTCTTGAGATCGTGCAGCAGGAACCGGAGCGCCGTCAGCACCTGAACGCCCTGATTGCCCGATTCCGCACCGGTGCTCAGCAGCTGGGACTGACGTTGATGGATTCACCGACTGCGATTCAGCCGATCCTGATTGGCAGTGAGGCGGAGACCCTGAACTGGAGTCAGGCGCTGGAAAAGGCCGGACTTCTGGTGACCGCAATCCGGCCACCGACCGTGCCTAAAGGCAGCGCCCGCTTGCGGGTCACCCTGAGCGCCAGCCATACGACAGAACAGGTGGATCGCCTGTTAACCGTGCTTGCAGATATTGCCCAGCAACGAGGTGTGCCTGAGGTCGTTTTACCATGATCCCTAAGATGATAAACAAACCTCTTGTTCTGCTGCACGGCTGGGGCGCAACACCGGCCATCTGGCAACCATTGACCGATGCGCTGAAAACCCTGAATCCCGGACGGGAGATCCTGACACCGGCTCTGCCCGGTTATCAGCCGGATCAGACAACCTCTGATTGGGCAGGTAGCAAAACAGAACTGCCGGACGTAATCGATCAGCTGCAACTGCCAAGCGATGCTCATTGGCTTGGCTGGTCACTGGGCGGCAACCTGCTGCTGGAGATCGCACAGTTTTTGTCGGAACAACGTCAGCCACTGCCCCACAGCCTGACACTGTTATGCAGCAATCCTTCGTTTCAACAGCGTGGCGATCACTCCACGGCCATGCCGGAAGAAATGCTAAGCCAGTTCCGATCCGGTTTTGATCTGCAGCCGGAGAAAACCCTGAAGCGTTTTCAGCTGTTACAACTACAGGGCGAAAGCGATCTGCGGGCAATCAAAAAGCAGTTGGCTGAACTTTCTTCTAAAGAGCTGCCTGCGTCTGCAGAAACACTGGCCAACGGTCTGACCGCACTATCGGTTCTCGATCAGCGTGCCTACAGCGACCTGTCTGAAAACGGCTGTCCGACCCTTTGGCTGCTGGGGGAAAACGACCCTCTGGTTCCTGCTGCTATTACTGAGCAACTGAATCATAAGCGACTGACCGATTGCGGCCATCTGCCGATGCTGAGCCAACCGGAACCACTGGCACAGCTGATTCACGAGACGTTGACCCGGCTTGAATCGACCCACGAGGCATCCCAGTCATGAATGCGATGACAGCACTGGCGGTTACGCCTGAAGCTCCTCCTGGCTCTGGCTCTACCCCCACCCCTGCCCAAAAGCCCCGGGATAAGAGCAAAATTGCCGATGCCTTCAGTAAAGCCGCGGGTCAGTACGATCAGCTGGCCGAGGCGCAGAAACGTATCGCACAAAAGGTGCTGGATCTCTGCCCATCATCAACCTCAGCCGAAAACCGCATCCGCAATGCACTGGATATCGGCTGCGGCACCGGCTACTGGACACGCAGGCTGCGGGATCATACTCAGGCACTGCAGGTCACCGGACTGGATCTTGCCGAAGGCATGCTTCGCTTTGCAGATGAGCAGCCTGACAACCAGCGCATCCAATGGCTATGTGCCGATGCCGAGCAGCTGCCGTTACCGGCTGAAAGTCTCGATCTGGTGTTTTCCAGTCTGGCGATCCAATGGTGTAACGATTATCACGCCCTCTTTAACAGTATCGCCGGAACACTGAAACCGGGCGGCGAAGCCCATATTGCTACCCTGCTTCCCGGAACCCTCTGCGAACTGGAACAAAGCTGGGCACAGGTGGATAACAAACCCCATATCAACCGCTTTACTGACGCAGAGATACTGGTACACGCGATCCAACAGGCCGGGCTGACCCTAAGCGCAACGGACTCATATTGCGAGACGATGTTTTATCCTGACCTGCGCGCTGTTTTTGACTCCATCAAGGGCGTTGGGGCACACCATACCGAAGGTGAGGCAGGTCTGACCGGACGCCGCAGTCTGCTGAAGCTGAAACAGGCCTACGAATCCCTGCGCACGCCTGAAGGCTTACCGGTCAGTTATCAGGTGCTGATTCTGTCCATCACCAAACCCTGACATAATCATCCTCACGCTTTCTCCATTCTTCTGAACATTCTGTGTATAAGGCAACGCTATGAAGACCTATTTTGTGACCGGAACCGATACTGACGCAGGCAAAACCTTTTCCAGCTGCGCCCTGTTGCACGCGGCTAATAATCTGGGCTTTAAAACCCTCGCCCATAAGCCTGTGGCCGCCGGTTGCGAACAAACCGAAGCAGGCCTGCGCAACAGCGATGCCGTAAGCCTGATGGCTGCCATGAGCGAGTTTGAAGAGTACGAGATGGTCAACCCTATCGCGCTGGAACCTGCCATCGCCCCTCATATCGCGGCACAGGAAGCCGGAAGCCAGCTCAGTGTCTCCCGCAGCGCCGGTTTTGCCCGGGGCATTATGATGGCCCGAGCGGATCTGCTGCTGATTGAAGGTGCCGGTGGCTGGCGGGTGCCCCTGAACAGTCGTGAAACCCTGGCTGATCTGGCAAAAAACCTGAAACAACCGGTCATTTTAGTGGTGGGTATGAAGCTGGGCTGCATCAACCACGCGCTGTTAACCGCAGAAGCGATCAAAGCGGATGGATTAGAGATTGTAGGCTGGATCGCCAATAAAATTGATCCGGATATGAATCGTCATCACGAAAATCTGGCAACACTGGCCCATATGATTCAGGCACCGTTACTGGCAGAAATTCCTTATATGGAAAACAGTGACTGGAAAGCTGCTGCAACTCATATACCAGAGCCAGCTGTCCGTTATCTTATTGAAGAACAATAATTTTTTGTTTTTTCAGGCTTTTGGCTTGACCCTTATAAACACTTAACTATAATACGCTCCGTGCTGCGGGAGTGGTGAAATTGGTAGACACGCCAGATTTAGGTTCTGGTGCCGTAAGGTGTGAGAGTTCGAGTCTCTCCTTCCGCACCATCTTCTCTTCCCTCCGACATGTTTCTGAAAGATGTCACTGAAGATGGCCCAGCACGGTTTTAGAGATCACACTTAACGATCTGCTAAAACAGACAATTGCCCGATCAATGAGATCACCTCCTCAGATCAGCGGCATACGAAAAGATGCGGGAGTGGTGAAATTGGTAGACACGCCAGATTTAGGTTCTGGTGCCGTAAGGTGTGAGAGTTCGAGTCTCTCCTTCCGCACCATCTTTTCTTATCTTTCCCCAAGCTTTTAAACACTCAGTAAAATTTTTCCCTTCACAATTATTCGTCTTTATTTACCCGTTGCTCAACCCGTGGCTCACTCACCAACCTCAAAAACACTTTATCCACACCCTGAGCTAAAATTCACTCTTGTGGATAATTGCTACGTCAAGCCAGCCCGGCAAACCCTGCTATTGAATAAAAACCAAAGCGCTCCCATCAAACCAGCGCCATACTAATCTTGTTCAACCCTATTCCCGTAAAAAGACCTGTCAGGCTCACAGGAACCCACAGATGCCACAATTATCAGGGATTAACTGCACCTATCTCGTGCTCATGGGGTGGCTGATGCTACCTTTCGTTTCTGCACAAACTTTCGCATCATCCCATGATCCGATTGCCTCTTACAGGCAACTGCCTGCTTATGAAAAAGCGCGCTGGAACGCTCTGATTCATGCTGAGCCTAATCAAAAAATTACTGACGAGCGCTTTATCTTAAGTGGCGCTGATTTCAGCCCGGAAAACGAATGGCTGGCAACCTACCGACAACTCACAATCAGCACAGAAGCAATCTGCCGCTTCCCGGCGCGTTACCGGTTTATGCAAATTTATACCGATCTACCGGTAAGAAATCCGCTGAATATCTGCCCCGAATATCGGGATTTTGTCGAAAGAGTCCCATTTGAAAAGCTAACACTGGTTTATGCATCAGTGGATGTCGCCAACCCTGTAACCATGATGGGACACATCATGCTGGCAACAGAGGGAATTGATAGCCATGGGCAACTCAAACGGAACTCCATCTCATTCTCCGTCGACCTGGAACAGATCAAACTACTCAAAGATGGCTGGCGGACACTCATCAGCGGTAAGGAAGGTTATCTGGCCATCACGCCGCTCAAAGAGCATTTCGCTTTTTACCAGAATACCGAACAGCGTGATGTCTGGAGTTTTACTCTGATCCTGCCGGAGAGAAATCTGCCTTTGATTCGGGATCATATTTGGGAACTAAAACAGACCCGTCTCGACTATCTCTTTCACAGCTATAACTGCGCAACCCTGACGGCCAATATTCTGAAAGTCAGCCAACCAGAACTCGATGTCAGCTACTGGACCAGTCCACTGGATGTCGTTCAGGCTGCAGATAAAAACCAGATGATCGTAAAAAGCCACCTGAGACCCGCTTCCCGATGGCAGGTAAACCAGATAACAGATGAGGACTTTCCCCATCCGGCGAAACAAAACCAAGATTCACAAATCAATGTCGGCCTTGCCAACAGTAAAGGATTGGGGACGGTTACGACTCTTGAATGGCTCCCGACCTCTCACACCCTTGAGGATTACCAGCTCAGCCGCTTTAGCGATAGTGAGCTGAAAATAGCCGGGGTTACACTGGAGCATCAGCTTGATAGCAACAGAACCGAACTGCAGAGGCTGGATATTTACTCGATGACTAAACTGTCTGCGAACAAAGGGTTCTATAACGAGCTATCAGGCCCTTTACAGCTGGGCTATAAGCCTTTCTATGATAACGAGCTTACTCGCCATAAAACCGGTTATATCGAAGCAGGCGCTGGAAAAACCTATCCGCTCTCAGAATCACTTTATCTGTTCGGGTTGGTTAACACTGGCTACCGACCATTAAAAGATGCAGACGGGCTTTATATCAGACCAGAAATCGGCAGCTACCTTTATAACATCCCATTTTCGGCAGGAAGGCTTAAAACCCGGTTAACCGCTTCAGCCCTCAGACTCAAACAGGATCAGTGGCAGCAGGATTATCAACTGACTCAAACCTTGTCTTTCAGAGAACAGGCAATCGTGCTGAGCTACCGGCATTTAGCAAGCCAGCAGGATAGCGAGAATATCTCAGAGCTTGTTTGGAAACATTACTTCTGAAGCTGTCAGCGGCTTAGATCAATCAAACGTCGACCAGATCAATAAGCATAAAAAAACCGGCTAAGGGATTACCCTCAACCGGTTTTCAGATCAGAAACTCTGTTCTCAGGAATTACTCACCGTAGAACAGCTCTTCTTCCAGATCCATCAGGGTTTCTGCGCCAGCATTCACCTGAGCCGCCAGAGATGCAGCTTTAGGCAGAACACGAGCGTAGAAGAAGTTAGCTACTTTCACCTTAGAGCTGTAGAAGCCGCTGGTGTCATCCGCCGCTTTAGGCGCAGCCACTGCAACCATACGCGCCCACATGTAGGCGTAAGTCACCAGACCAAACAGATCCAGATAATCCTGTGATGCCGCACCGATCTCTGCAGGATTCGCCGCTGCCTTCTCAATCACACCTTCAGTTACCTGAACCAGAGTGTCCATTGCCGCAGACAGTTTCTCCAGATAAGGCTTAACCAGCTCATTATCAGCATTGGCTTCGATAAAGCTGCGAACATCCTGCTCGAACAGTTTTACGTATTCGCCTTTGTTGGAAACGACCTTACGGCCCATCAGGTCGAGTGCCTGAATACCGTTAGTGCCTTCGTAGATCTGTGCGATACGGGCATCACGCACATACTGCTCTGCGCCCCACTCACGGATATAACCCTGACCACCATAGATCTGCTGAGCAGAGATAGTGCAGTCCAGACCGCGATCCGTCAGGTAAGACTTAGCCACTGGCGTCATCAGAGCAACCAGAGCGGCGGCTTTCTGGCGTACGTCAGCATCTTCATGGAACTTAGACATATCCAGCTGCATGCCCACGTATGACGCAAAGGCACGACCGGCTTCGTTGAAAGCACGAACATTCAGTGCCATGCGACGTACATCCGGGTGAACCAGAATGTTGTCTGCAGCCTTCTCAGGGTACTTAGCGCCGCCCGGTGCACGGGACTGAATACGCTCCTGAGCGAAGTCCATAGCACTCTGATATGCCACTTCGCCCAGGCCCAGACCCTGAATACCGATCGACAGACGCTCGTAGTTCATCATGGTGAACATGCACGCCAGACCTTTGTTCGGCTCACCGATCATCCAACCCTGAGCGCCATCAAAGTTCATAACGCAGGTTGCGGAACCCTTGATACCCATTTTGTGTTCGATAGAACCACAAAATGCCGGGTTGCGCTCACCCAGAGAACCATCTTCGTTGATCAGGAACTTAGGCACCATAAACAGAGAGATACCACGGGAGCCTGCCGGTGCATCCGGCAGTTTTGCCAGTACCAGGTGGATGATGTTCTCAGACAGATCGTGCTCACCACCGGTGATGAAAATTTTGGTACCGCTGATTTTGTAAGAACCGTCAGCATTAGGCTCAGCTTTGGTGCGGATCAGGCCCAGATCAGTACCGGAATGCGGCTCGGTCAGACACATGGTGCCCATCCAGCGGCCTTCATACATAGGAGGCAGCAGCTGCTCTTTCATCTCTTCGCTGGCGTGATTATCCAGACATAGGGTTGCACCGGAATTGAGTGCCGGGTACAGAGCAAAAGAGGCGTTAGAAGAGTACAGCATCTCTTCAAACAGAACGGTCAGCATTTTAGGCATGCCCTGACCGCCAAATTCGATATTACCGCCAAGACCCATCCAGCCGCTTTCAGCCATCAGCTGGAACGCTTCTTTAAAGCCTTTCGGAGTAGTTACTTCGCCATCATTGAACTGGCAGCCTTCTTCGTCACCGGTACGGTTCAGAGGGAACAGCTCGTTCTCATTAACCTTGGCACCTTCTTCCAGAATCGCATCCACCAGATCAGGGGTTACTTCCTGAGTCGCTGGCATGGAAGACCAAAGCTTGTCAGCTTCAAAAACTTCGTTCAGAACAAAACGCATATCGCGTAAGGGAGCTTTATACTTTGCCATGGGGCCTACTTCCTCTTGGTTCTCTTGATTCTGTTGGTTGATTCTGGCCGGTTTCATCAAGCAGTTATGACAGCCAGAGTAAGGTCATTCGGTTACGGGGTTTGCTCTGAATCAGTGCGGAATCAACCCTGTAAAAATTCGACCAGATTTTAAATTTCGGTCATATTACTGAATGAACCATCAGGCTACCAGCTTGCTGCGTGACTTACGGGTTCAGGTTTTATGCGGGTTTCAGCCGTTGTGCACCGCAAGATAGAGCTGATGCAAACTGCAGAAAAGTCAAGGGGGATAGCTTTATTCTAAGGTCTATAGCACTGAGATAAAACACGGGCCATCCCTGGCCCGCTATAGTCTTTTCCTACTGATCCGGAATCAGATTTCGAAACCAGCTCCGAACTGATCCGCATCCATCGCCATCAGGCTATCGCCGCCTTCAGCCATGGTTGCAACCAGCGCTTTAGTGCGCGGCAGCAATTTGCTGAAGTAGAACTCAGCTGTCGCCAGCTTACCTTTATAGAAGGCGGTTTCAGTGGTGCCGTTAGCCAGTGCTTCCTGAGCCACCTTAGCAGCCTGCGCCCAGAAGTAAGCCAGAGTCACGTAACCGGAATACATCAGGTAATCAACAGAAGCAGCACCCACCTCTTCACGGTTCTGCATCGCTTTCATACCGATCTGCATAGTGATGTCGCCCCACTCTTTGTTCAGCTTACCCAGAGGCGTCACAAACTTCGCCATATCAGAGTTGCCTTCTTCTGCCTGGCAGAATTTGTGCACCTGCTTGGTAAACTTACGCAGGCTCTCACCCTGATTCATCAGAATCTTACGACCCAGCAGATCCAGCGCCTGAATACCGGTTGTACCTTCGTACAGACGGGTGATACGGGCATCACGTACAAACTGCTCCATACCCCATTCGTGGATAAAGCCGTGACCACCAAAGATCTGAATACCTTCGTTGGTCGCTTCAAAACCAGCTTCGGTCAGGAAGGCTTTAACGATCGGCGTCAGCAGACCCAACAGCTCATCAGCCTCTTTACCTTCTTCACCACCTGCAGAAACCTGATCGATCAGCTGTGCCGTGTAGTAAATCAGCGCACGACCACCTTCTGCGAACGCTTTCTGGGTCAGCAGCATGCGGCGCACATCAGGGTGCACAATGATAGGATCAGCCGCTTTCTCAGGCGCTTTAGGACCGCTCAGAGCACGCATCTGCAGACGATCACGGGCATACGCCAGCGCATTCTGGAAAGAAACCTCGGTCAGACCCAGACCCTGAATACCGACACCGATACGGGCAGCATTCATCATAACGAACATATAGGACAGGCCTTTGTTTGGCTCACCAATCAGGTAACCCTCGGCATTATCAAAGTTCATTACGCAGGTGCTGTTACCGTGGATGCCCATTTTGTGCTCGATGGAACCACACTGAACACCATTACGCTCACCCGCTTCACCATTCGCATCAGGGGTGAACTTAGGCACGATAAACAGAGAGATACCTTTAGAACCTTCAGGAGCGCCCGGCAGTTTCGCCAGTACCAGATGCACGATGTTGTCAGACATATCGTGCTCACCGGCTGAGATAAAGATCTTGGTACCACTCACGGCGTAAGCACCATTATCTTTCGGCTCTGCTTTTGTACGGATAAGACCCAGATCAGTACCGCAATGGGGCTCGGTCAGGCACATGGTACCGGTCCAGCTACCCTGAATCATCTTGGTCAGGTACAGCTCTTTCTGCTCTTCGGTACCGTGGTGCAGTAGTGCATCCATTGCACCGTGAGACAGGCCCGGATACATACCCCATGAAAGGTTAGAAGAGCAAATCATCTCATTCAGAACCATACCCAGAGACTGTGGCAGACCCTGACCGCCGTAACGGGTGTCCTGAGTCATGGATGGCCAGCCGCCTTCAACGTACTGCTTGTAAGCTTCTTTAAAGCCTTTAGGCGTGGTTACTTCGCCATCGTTGAACTGACAGCCTTCAGCATCGCCGCTCTGGTTCAGGGGAGTCAGCACTTCTTCAGAAAACTTAGCGCCTTCTTCCAGAATAGCATTCACAATTTCAGGGGATGCCTCATCACCATTTGGCAGCTGCGCGTAGTGGGTAGGGAAATCCAGCATCTCGTCCATAACAAAACGGATATCACGCAGGGGAGCTTTATATGTTGGCATATCGACCTCGGCTATTCTTGTTGTACAAGTATTCTTGTTTTATGGCCTGCCGCTTCTCAGCAGAGTGGTGTTTAAGAAGTCTGGCAGATCAAATAAAGAAATCTAATTCAAACGTATGTTTGAAACTTAAGTCAGACGAAGTTCTGGGTCAAGCGCTATTTTACCTAAATTGGTGTCCGACCAGTCGAGCCTGGCCATACTCCAGATACAAAAAAGCCCCGATACGGGGCTTAATGTCTTATAAATCATAGTGTTAAAAAGCTCATCAGGCGCTTATAGCAACCTGCTGGCCAGTTGGAGTCGGTGGATAGCTCAAACCCAGAGTATCAAACCGATCCCTGAGCTGTTGAGCTGCAGTCAAACCAGAAGCTGCACTCTGATCCGCTCCGACAAAACTCTGGGGAAAGCTCAATCCGAAAGAGAAACTTTTTGGCTCTTTATACATTCCGGATGGCAGCTGATTATCATCAGCACCTAATATCGGAGCCCCTTCTGTCGCATCTGAGTCTTCCTTGCTATCGGATTCTTCTGCCTCGTCACTACCTTCCAGCTCTTCGGTACGCTCCAGAAAATCACGTTCACGAATATCGATACGGGCTTCATTGCCCATCGCCCGCGCTTCAGAGGCTACTTTCAGATCCTGCTCAGAAGGCTGCGCCGGAGCTAAAGCAGCGCGCTCTACAATCTGGGACTTATCCAGTGTCGCTTCCGGATCATCAGCCACAGGAGAGGTATCAATGGTGACATGACCGCCAACAGCATATTCACGGCCATCAGGCCCTTCTGTCATGTCGTATGAGGGTGCAGAGGCATAACGGCCGCCCACAGAGGCATGGGCCTGTTCGTGAGTACGAACTTCCTGATCCCGCTTGCTCAGCTCTGAGATAATCTGTTGTTTTTCCCGTTCAAGGGTCGCTTTCTCTTTTTCAGCTTCAGCTTTTTCCACAGAGCTGGCGGTCACAGACTCGGCTGCGCGCTCTTTCTCGCGGTAATCCTGAACAAGGCGACTATATCGCGATGCACTGCTGACAGAAGGCGTTTCCATAAAAAACCTTTAATGGCTATTTACTGAATATTAATTAAACGAGTGATAAGACTATTATGGCGAATTTCTCAGGACTTTTCACAGCTTAATGATGCGATCTCCATCACACTCAAAGCCTACAATCAGGCATATAAAACATAGGTTTTATTAGTACCTTGATATGCCTAGAGTTATTCCCAGGCTCAGAAACAAACCAACGGGCAGAAATATTATTGATTTATATTCACAAAAAAGCCTCGCTAAATGCGAGGCTTTCATGTGCTGCGTAAAACCAGACCTTAACGTATAAGGCCAGCAACCGACGCTTATTACTCGTCGATAAAGCTACGCAGATGTTCTGAGCGGGTCGGATGACGCAGCTTACGCAGTGCCTTCGCCTCAATCTGACGAATACGCTCACGGGTTACATCAAACTGTTTGCCCACTTCTTCCAGCGTGTGGTCGGTATTCATATCGATACCGAAGCGCATACGCAGAACTTTAGCTTCACGACCCGTCAAACCACCCAAAACAGAGCGGGTAGCTTCAATCAGGCCTTCGCCGGTCGCTGTATCGATTGGCGAGTCAGTGCCCACATCCTCGATAAAGTCACCCAGATGCGAATCTTCATCATCACCGATCGGGGTTTCCATGGAGATAGGTTCTTTGGCGATTTTCAGCACCTTACGAACTTTATCTTCCGGCATTTCCATACGCTCACCCAGCTCTTCCGGAGTAGGCTCACGACCCATCTCCTGAAGCATCTGACGTGAAACACGGTTCAGCTTATTGATCGTTTCGATCATGTGTACCGGAATACGGATGGTACGTGCCTGGTCAGCAATCGAACGGGTAATTGCCTGACGAATCCACCAGGTGGCATAAGTCGAGAACTTATAACCACGACGGTATTCAAACTTGTCTACTGCTTTCATCAGACCGATGTTGCCTTCCTGAATCAGATCCAGGAACTGCAGACCACGGTTGGTGTATTTCTTCGCAATCGAGATAACCAGACGCAGGTTAGCCTCAACCATCTCTTTCTTAGCGCGACGAGCTTTAGCTTCACCGATCGACATACGACGGTTAACTTCTTTAATCTCGCTCAGATTAAGATGTACATCTTTCTCAACAGCCAGAATCTTACGCTGACAGCGCAGAATCTCGATACGCAGACCTTCAAGCTTTTCAGCGTACTTAGGTTTGTCTGCCAGTACGTTATCCAACCACTCAAGATTGGTCTCGTTACCAGGGAAAGAGGTAATAAATTCTTTGCGGGTCATTTTCGCTTTGCGAACACAAAGCTGCATAACACGGCGTTCCTGACGACGGATCTCATCCATGCTGTTGCGAACACGGGCAACCATGGCATCGAAGTTTTTAGGCGTCAGTTTAATCGGGGCAAAGTAGTCTGCCAGCTCCATCTGAGCGGCTTTGTACTCGGCACTGTCAGTACCTTTTTTCTCACCTGCAGCCAGAACAGCATCGTGCAGTTCTTTCAGACGAGTGAAACGAATGCGGGCTTCTTCCGGATCCGGTCCGCTCTCAGTCTCTTCCTCGTCATCATCCAGGTCATCTTCGGTTTTGGCACTGGCAACCGGACCAACAGGAACTTCGCCATCATCCGGATCGATATAACCGATCAACAGATCACTCAGGCGACCTTCTTCAGTCTGAGTTTGCTCGTAGATATCCAGAACCTTCTGAATCGTGCCAGGCAGGTACGAAACAGCGTGCATCACTTCACGCAGGCCTTCTTCAATACGCTTGGCGATAACAATCTCGCCTTCACGGGTCAGAAGCTCTACGGTACCCATTTCACGCATATACATACGAACAGGGTCAGTAGTACGGCCTACATCGGACTCTACCGCAGCAAGCGCTGCTACAGCTTCTTCTGCGACAACTTCATCCGTTGAAGAATCACCGTCGGTCATCAACAGGGTTTCTGCATCAGGCGCTTCTTCGGAAACACTGATCCCCATGTCGTTGATCATGCGAATGATATCTTCAACCTGATCTGGGTCAGAAATATCTTCCGGGAGGTGGTCATTTACTTCTGCGTAAGTGAGGTAGCCCTGTTCCTTTCCGCGGGCGATCAATTCCTTCAAGCGCGACTGTTGCTGCTCATTTCCAGCCATAGATACCCTATCTCAAATGTAGTGCAAAGAACGAGGTGGGAAAAATGCTAAGCGTTCAAATTTAGCATAATTCGGTCTTGACTTCCACCTGATTCTAAATTATTGCGAAACTTCGGTATCGTCACCTTCCGGCTGACTTTTCTTATTAGCCAACACGTTCAGTAACATCACCAGCTCTTCATTTTCATTTTTGGTCAATCGCTGACCGGACCGGCTCTTTCTCATCAGTTCGTCAAATCGTTGATTGCGCTGATATTCCTGCCGTTTAAGCTCCAGTGACCGGAGCCATTCTTTAAATTCTGAGACGATAAACTCTTCGGCAAGCACTTCTTCCAATGCAATCTGATCTAATAACCGGCCCGTTTCAGTACCGTACCAGTGCGCCTGCAAAGAGGAAGTGGTGACTCCTGGGGTACATTTCAAGTATTCGAACACCTGATCAAACACTTTTCCCCAAAAAAAGCCTTTGTTTTCGTCGATAATGCCTTTTAACTGCTGGTGTTCCTCTTCAGAAAGCTCCTGACATATCCGGGGAGAACGCACCAGCCAGACCAACAATTTATAAGCGTAGCTGGTCGATAGCTTTACTTCAGGCTCGTTATCGGCCTGAACTTCAGTTTCTGCAGCATAATCCGGAACAATATCAACCGGTTGGCTTGGCACGGCTTCCCGCGGGGCCGGCTCCTGCTGCTCATCAATTCTTGACTGAAGGTCTGTTGCTTCAATCCCCACCATCTCCGCCAGCTTTTTAACCAGCAAAGTGCGCAAAATACCTTTGGGAATTTTCTTAAAATAGGGCAATGATTTCTGCGTCAGCAGCGCCATCCCTTCAGGCTCATGAGGATTCAGTCCCTCCTGAAGGAAGCGAAACAAAAACTCTGACAGTGAATCAGCTCGGACAATACGCTGCTCAAACAGGTTCTTACCGTTGGCACGTACCATGGTGTCCGGGTCCTGTCCTTCCGGCAGGAACATAAAACGCGCCTGACGCCCGTCGATCATATGAGGCAGAACATTTTCCAGCGCCCGCTGCGCCGCTCTGACACCTGCTTTATCGCCATCAAAGCAGAAGACAACCTCAGGAACGACCTTGAACAGTCGCTCCATATGTTCCGATGTGGCCGATGTGCCCAGCGTGGCTACCGCGTATGGGATACCGGCTTCTGCCAGCGCCACCACATCCATATAACCTTCCACCACCAGCAGGCGTTCCAGCTGGCCCGGTGAGGTTTTGGCTTCGTACAGGCCGTACAGTTCGCGACCTTTCTGAAAGACCGGTGTTTCCGGCGAGTTCAGATATTTGGGTTTCTCATCACCCAGAACACGACCGCCAAACGCAATGACCTTGCCCCGCCAATCCCGGATCGGAAACATGATGCGATTACGGAAGCGATCATAGGTACGGCCGGTTTCTTCTTTCTGAACCAGAAGCCCCAGATTGATCTGCTCTTTTTCACTGATATTCTGGCCGGTCAGATATTTCTTCAGCAGCTCCCAACCTTCAGGAGCAAAACCGATACCAAAGCGTTCGACCGTTTCAGGCTTCAGCCCCCGATGCTGAAGATAGGCCTGTGCCCGCTGATGACCTTCTGCCACCTGCAATGAATTGCGATAAAACTGTGTGGCAAGTTCCAGTGTTTCAGCAGACTTTTTAGCCGCCTGGCGTTTCTTGGCTTCAACAGGGTTTTCATCACGGGGGACTTCCATGCCCAGCTGCTTGGCGAGATCTTCAATCGCCTCAACATAACCCAGGCCATCATGTTCCATCAGAAAACCGATAGCGTTGCCATGAGCACCGCAGCCAAAACAGTGATAAAACTGCTTATCCTGACTAACTGTAAAAGAGGGAGTTTTTTCGTTGTGGAAAGGACACAGACCGTGCCAGTTGCGACCACTTTTTTTCAGCTTAACCGCACTTCCCACTACATCAACGATGTCTGCTCGCGCGACAAGGTCATCGATAAAATATTGAGGAATCCGACCGGCCATAAGGGCACTAACTACCTAAAACGAAAATAGAATTCAGAAAAGAAGCTGTCAGGAATGACAGTTCTGGTTTTGCAGGCGCTGCAAAATGAAAAACGGCCGCCGGTTAAGGCAGCCGTTTTTACCCCTAAAAAGACAACCGTGCAGACCGAAATCTGCAAATAGGCTGCTTAGTACAGACGCTCGAAACGTTTTTGCTCGCGCTGTACCTTTTTAGCGTGACGCTTAACAGCAGCAGCTGCTTTACGCTTACGAACCCAAGTTGGCTTTTCGTAAAATTCACGACGACGAACTTCGGCTAAGATTCCAGCTTTCTCACAAGAACGTTTGAAACGACGCAGAGCAACGTCAAACGGTTCATTGTCTTTAACTTTAACAGCAGGCATTAAAGACTCACCACCTTAAAAAGTAATAGGATTGAAATTAGAGATGTCACCTAAATCGGTGACATGCCTTAGGGGACGCATGATTCTATAGGCTTTGACCACCCCATGCAAACGGCTTTAGGGGCAGTGATACTGCTTTTTTCACTGAATCAACGCCTTTTGGTGCCATTTTGAGCTCCACATAGGTAGAATTGCGCCCATTCTTTCAAGCAGTTAGTGATCATCATGCGTGTACTCGGAATCGAAACATCCTGTGACGAAACAGGGCTGGCAATTTATGACTCAGAACAGGGTTTATTAGCTCATGCCCTGTTCAGTCAGATCGATATGCATATTCCCTATGGCGGCGTTGTACCTGAACTCGCCTCCAGAGACCATGTGCGCAAGCTTCTGCCCCTCACCCGCCAGGTGATGTCCGAAGCTAACAGCAGCGCCGATGATATCGATGCTATCTGCTATACCTCCGGCCCCGGCCTGATCGGAGCACTTATGGTGGGCGCATCAACGGCTCAGGCTCTGGCGATGGCGTGGGATAAACCCTGCCTTGGCGTGCACCACATGGAAGGTCATCTGCTGGCCCCCATGCTGGAAGAAACACCACCGGAATTTCCTTTTGTGGCGCTTCTTGTCTCCGGTGGCCACACTCAGCTGATCGATGTTCAGGGTATTGGCCAGTATGAGATGCTCGGCGAGAGTATCGACGATGCTGCCGGTGAAGCCTTCGACAAGGCTGCCAAGATGATGGGGCTGCCCTACCCCGGCGGCCCTCATATCGCCCGCTTCGCACAACAGGGCACACCGGGGAAATACCTGTTCCCAAGACCCATGACCAATCGCCCGGGGCTGGACTTCAGCTTCAGCGGCCTGAAGACCTTCACGCTGAACACGGTAGAAGCTGCCAAAGAGGCCAACAACGGCGAGCTGACTGATCAGGAACGTTCTGATATCGCCTTAGCGTTTCAGGATGCAGTCGTGGATACGCTGGTGATCAAATGCAAACGCGCTCTTAAGCAGGCAAACCGCAAAAAGCTGGTTATTGCCGGCGGCGTCAGCGCGAATAAAGATCTGCGGGAAAAGCTGGAAGCAACACTCACCGGCATGGGTGGTCAGGTTTATTACCCGCGAAATGAATTTTGCACCGACAACGGCGCCATGATCGCCTACGCTGGTTGTCAGCGACTAATGGCAGGTCATAAGAACGACAGACAGATCAAAGTTCAGCCACGCTGGCCACTGACCGATCTGCCACCCTTAGCACCACAGAACGACCTGTAGCGCTAATTCAACATTATTCCGCAATCAGCAACAAAGATAGGTGATGGTTTGGACCGGGTTTTTATTGAAGGTTTAAAAGTTGACGCTTTAATCGGTGTTTACGATTGGGAGCGTGAGATTCTGCAGCCACTGGTATTCGATATCGAGATGGCAACAGATATCCGTCCCGCCGCAGCGTCCGACGAATTATCCCTGACACTGGATTACTTCTCCATCAGCCAGGCGATCACAAATCTGGTTAAAAACTCATCCTACAAACTGATTGAAACTCTGGCAGAGGCGGTCAGCGAGCTGATCCGCGATCAGTTTTCCGTATGCTGGGTGAAGGTTAAAGTCAGCAAACCCGGTGCGGTTCCCAACGCCCATAATGTCGCCGTTATGATTGAGCGCGGCTCCCTGAAAGCCCCCTCTGCGGAGCGCAATCAATGAGCCGCGTGTACCTGAGCCTTGGCAGCAATATTGATGCCCGCAACAATATCCGCAAGGGCATAAACGCCCTGAACGAACGCTTTGGCGACATGCAGCTGTCACCCATTGTCGAAAGCGAACCGGTGGGCTTTATCGGTGATCCCTTCATCAATCTGATGACGGTATTAGAAACCGAATTACCCATCGAGGAACTCAGCCAGCAGTTCCGCCAGATGGAATATGAGTTTGGCCGGGAAGACAACGCGCCAAAATTCAGCGGGCGGACACTGGATATCGATATCGTGCTGGTGGATCAGCTGGAAGGTCAGCACTTCGGCCTGACCCTGCCCCGCAAAGATCTGTTTGAGCACGGCTATATGCTCTACCCTCTATCCCTGATGGAACCGGAACTGATTCCGCCAGGTCAGGAGAAAACGGTTAAAGAGCTATGGCAAAGCTTCCCCTTCCCGGAACAAAAGCTCTGGCTTACAGAGCTTTAAGAGCCTCTTCAATCAGCTCCAGGCGCCGGGCCTTAATCGCGGCGCCAATCTCCGGTCCCTTTAACCCCTGCTGAACAAATGCTTTCGCCGTTACCCCGCTCATCTTAATAGAGAGCGACTGCCACCACTGCATCATCTGCCGCTGCTCCGGTTGCCAAAGCTCCAGCCAAAGTTCAAATAGCCCCCCCTGCTTAAAAGCACCTGCCCGCTCTAACAACGACAGACACACTGCCGGATCTGATACAGGCCTGCAATTCAGAAGCGACCAGAACTGCTGAACCAACAGAGCAAAATCCAGATAACGCCTTGGAGCCTTTATACGCTGACAAAGAGACTCTATCGCCTCTGGTGTTAACACATGCAGCATCCAGCCCCAATTCAGTAACGCGCTATTGGCCGTGCCTTTTCCAGCCAGATGATCCGGGAAATCAAACTCAACATCATGCAGCTCATTGAACCAGTACTGCAGACCACCCACATGCTTCAGCGTCATCAGATACTGCTCAGGATCCGGCTCCTGAAACGCCCGCTCGGTTTCTGACCAAACCCGCTCGGCAGAGAGCTGCTGTAGCTCTTCCGCTTCGACCAGCTGAGCCATCAGCGCCAATGTTTCCGGCGCAACCACAAAACCCAACCCGTGAAAACGGGCTAAAAACCGCGCACCTCTCAACACCCTCAGTGGATCTTCTGCAAACGCCGGAGAAACATGGCGCAACTGCTTACGCTTCAGATCATCCAGGCCGCGATAAGGATCATAAATCTGCCCTTCAGCATCCATCGCCATCGCGTTGATCGTAAAATCCCGCCGCATCAGATCCTCTTCAAGCGTCACATCCGGTGATGTGTGGCAAACAAACCCCTGATAGCCTTTACCGGACTTTCGCTCCGTACGGGCTAACGCATACTCCTCTTTGGTATCGGGATGCAGGAAAACAGGAAAGTCCTTGCCGACCTGAACAAAGCCTGCCGCTTTCATCGCCTCAGGTGTCGCTCCCACCACCAGCCAATCCCTGTCATGAGCTTCCAGCCCAAGCAAATGATCCCTGACAGGACCGCCAACCAGATAGGTTTCCCCCGGAATCTGAGCATTCTTATCACTGGATTTAAAAACCTGGCTCATTTTTTGCTTTTCTCGTGCTATGGAACGAATAAAAGTTTAAATTTCTGCAGGTTAACCACCAGCAGCGCTAAACTTTACGAAAGTAATGCCGATAGTAACCGGTATAATTTTCGGCTCAACTATAAACCTGCAAATGCAGCATCAATCTGCAAAGCAGCCTGTTTGATTGAGTTCGTATCAGAATGTCAGGAAGAAGCGATGCTTAAGACCGTAAAAATGATCACGGGGGCTTTTTCTCTAGTCTTATTGTCTGCCTGTACCATGCCGCACTATGGCTATCATCAGCAGAACAATCAGATACAGGGAACCTATGTCCGCATACCACCGGCCAAGCCTCAACCGCAACGCCGGGTGATTATCCGAACGGAAACGCATCGGGTGTTAACACCTAGGATCACGATGGAGCCCTGCTGTAATATGCAGCCCGACGTGATCTACCGACGCTACTAAACGGCATTTTGCTACTTGTTGAAACTTTTTTACCGATCTATTTGTGACGGACATCAGGAGTGATGATGATGAAACTGAAACTGGCTTCTCTGGCAATTGCCGGCGCGGTTATGACAGCTGGCTGCGCACCAACCAATCAACAGGCGATGAACAACCAGGCAAACAGCGATTACGTTGTTTACCAGCAGGTTGAACACACCTACAGCCCTAAGGTTGACCCTATCATTGTCCGTGTAACGGGCTATGGCGCATACAAAGAAAACCCACGCATGTCACAGGGTCAGAATCAGCTGATGGCGATGCGCGCCTCCAAGCTCGATGCTTACCGTGCGATTGCTGAGCGTGTATACGGTACCCGTGTAAGCGGTGGATCGACCGTCGAAGCGATGGTTCTGCGTGACGACCGTTTCCGTACTTATGTAGACAGTGTGATCCGTGGTGCAAAAGTGGTATCAACCTATGAGCTGGCTCATAACAACTATGAGACCACTATGGAACTGGTTCTTGAACCAACCTTCCATGACTGCCTGGGTTCCGCAGACGCTCTGCAATCACCAAACTGTACCGCACCGACTGTTCATGGCGAGACTCCGGACACCCGTGCTGTGACCCGTCCTCTGGTTAAAGTCCAGCCAGGTCAGTATTATCTGAACTAAATCGCTGGCATGGTTAGCCTTTGTCAGTTGTCATTTACAGATATGATTTACGGTTAAAAAGGAGTGGTCGGTTGTTAAACACCATATTCCGTCACAAGGTGTTGTGGATTCTGTGTCTGCTTATTGGACTTGAAACACCACAAGCAGAAGCCAAATGGCTAGAAGCAACCGGCCAGGCCAAAATTGTACATCAGGATCTGGTCAGCGCACGCCGAACCGCAATTCGGGACGCCGTTCAGCAGCTTAGTCTGCAGGCCGGCGCTGACGTCAGCA
Source organism: Oceanospirillum sp. (assembly GCA_048264105.1). GTDB lineage: Bacteria > Pseudomonadota > Gammaproteobacteria > Pseudomonadales > Halomonadaceae > Oceanospirillum. Next base: position 465,064 of record JBLXDJ010000002.1, on the reverse strand, counting down.
GTTTTCAGCAAATGACCGATGGTGCTATCACGGCAGACAATCTGCGGGTTAGCTCTAACGGCACCGTTCAGGATATCAACATCCTGAAAGAAGAGGTCAAAGGCGATATTCTCACGCTGACCATTCAGGCCGACGTTCTGATGAAAGATCAGTCCTGCGGCAATGAATCCAGCAACGCCTATCTCAGAAGTGCTGCGGTTACATCTTTTTATCTTGAAGACCCCCAGTCAGCCTCTTTTGGCGGTTTTTACAATATCAGCCAGAAGCTTCCGGCTGATCTGTCCCGTCGTTTAAGCAGTTATCAGAGAGTTAAAGCTCTGGATGCTTCCGGCTTTCAGGTTTATACCTCTCCAAAAACGATTCCGACATCCGTCACCACCGAAGGCACTCTGACGACAGCGATCTCAGCCTCCAACAAGCTGGGGGTTCAGTATGTGATCAGTGGCGTTATTCGGGATATCTCCATGGCAAGGCCTGACCTGCTCAGAACCAAGTCCTACTTCGGTCAGATCAAAGACAAGATGGAGCATGGCGATAATCGTTTCGAGCGTCGTTTCCAGATGGATATCTATGTTCATGATGGTTTCAGTGGTGCCATGGTCTACAGCCAGCGCTATGAGACTCTGGGCAACTGGAATGTCCCGCTGGATGAGAAACCGGGCTTTGGTTCGGTTCCTTTCTGGAAAAGCGATTACGGACAGCAGGTTAGCGATGTCTTTGATGAGGTGGTCGAAGACCTGAACTCATCCCTGAGCTGCCAGCCGTTTATGGCAAAAGTTACCCGCACTGCAGGTAAAAAGATCTATATTGATGCCGGTGCCGGCGATGGTCTTCGTCCGGGTGACACGCTGAATCTGTATCGACTGAGCACCTTCTATGATGCAAACCAGAATGCCTACACTGAGCTGGAAAACACTAAAATTGTTGTCACGCTGAAGAAGGTGCAACCCGCCTTCTCCAACGGTGTGATCAGTACCGAAACAGATAAGCTCGGTATTCAACAGGGTGATGTTGTTATCGCCTGGTAATGAATATCCGGATACAAAAAAAGGAGCCATCGAGGCTCCTTTTTTTATGTCTGTGCAATACAGAACTAGCTGCAGTGCTCAGGGCACACTGTTTTCCACAGCTCAAAACCACCCTGAAGACTGTACACATCACTAAAACCCTGCTCCGCCAGAAACTGAGCTGCAGACTGACTGCTGTTGCCGTGATAGCAGCATACGACCACAGGCAGCGACTTATCTGTCTGCTCGACAAAGAGCTGGACGTTATCATTATTCAAAGGCTGGGAGCCTTTAATTGATCCGGCAGAAAAACTGCCGGGATCACGGATATCAACTACTACGGCTTCTTCACCAGCTTCAAGCTTTGCTTTAAGTTCATCAGGATTCATAAACTGAAACTTCATGCGGACACCTTCTGTCAGACTGTCAGAGTCACTGGATGCCAGTCGTATCCCTTTGACTTAAACCAGCACAATATTCAAAACGTTAAAATATAAGATATCACTAATATCTTGATTTTTGCAAACTATCAACGGCGGTTAATTCACCGCTTTCAAGATTCAGGGCTGTTAAACGGCCGCCCCAGACACATCCGGTATCCAGGCCGAAAATCCCCTTGGCATCGACATCACCTTCAAGAGCAGCCCAGTGACCAAAGATGATCTTCTCTTTTACTTTACGCGGATAACTGAACCATGGAGCAAAACCCTCAGGACACTGATCCAGCCCCTCTTTACTGTCAAAGTCGAGTTTGCCTTTAGCCGTACAAAAGCGCATGCGGGTAAAGTAGTTGGTAATCGCCCGAAGCCGGTCGAATCCTGTCAGATCATCCGACCATTTCGCAGGCTTATTACCGTACATATTCTCAAAATAAGCCCGGTAATCCTGCCCCTGAAGAACGGCCTCTACCTCCCGCGCATAAGCGAGTGTTTGTCTGAGGTTCCAGATCGGCGGGATTCCGGCATGAGTCATGACATAGCCAAGCTTTTCATCGTAATGACACAAGGGTTGCTGACGCAGCCAGCTGAGTAGTTTCTCACTGTCCGGGGCATCAAGAATCGCCTGCAGGGTATCGGATCGCTTTAAACGCGCCCCGCCGTATGCCACAGCCAAAAGATGCAGATCATGATTACCCAGTACGCAATGCACCCGATCTCCCATTTCCGAGGCAAAACGTAATACCTCCAGCGACTCAGGGCCACGATTCACAAGATCACCGGCCAGCCACAACTGGTCAGCATCGAAGTCAAAGTGTACAGCCTTCAGAAGTTGTTCCAGCTCACTGAAACAACCCTGAAGATCACCAACAGCGTAGGTATTCATAGGAAAACTTTATTTGGAAACAGATAGGATTAAGGAGCTGCACTAACACTATGCGCGTTAGTGCAGAACATCCTCTTTTGCCATACGAAACGCCGGAATATCAACCTGAAGAGGACAATCAAATTCGATATCCTGCATCTCATAGAAGCCCTGCATAAAGCCCAGTGGCGTCGGGAAGATCGCACCGGACGTGTAGCTGTAGGATTCACCGGGAGCGATAACCGGCTGTTGACCGACAACTCCCTTGCCCTTCACTTCGTTGACCTTGCCATTACCATCGGTAATAACCCAGGAACGACTGACAAGCTTGACACTGGTTGCATTATTATTGGTGATCGTCACCTTATAACTGAAGACGTACTGATCACGCTCTTCTGCGGTATCGTGCTTGATAAACCTTGGCTCAACCTTAAGGGCCACAAGGCTCGCTACCGCAGGTTTATCCTGATCATGGTTATCCGTCATGCTTACCCAACCTATCAGCCAAACAATCACTCAGGGCAACAACTTCCTGCAGTGTCAGTGTCTCAGGACGACGCTGAGGGTCGATCCCCAGAGCTTCAATCTCACTGACATCCATCAGACCTTTCAGATTGTTACGCAGCGTTTTACGGCGCTGACCGAAAGCGGTTCTGACCAAGTTGTCCAGACACTCTGCAGACTTAGCCGGGCAAGGCAGCTCTTTATGCGGCGTCAGACGGACAATTGCCGAATCGACTTTCGGCATCGGATCAAAGGCTTCCGGCGGAACAATAAACAGTGCCTCTACATCACACAGATATTGCGCCATGATACCGAGACGGCCCCAGTCATTCGTTCCCGGTGCTGCTGCCAGACGCTCAACCACCTCTTTTTGCAACATAAAGTGCATATCCTGAATATTCTGGCGCTGCTCAAGCAGGTGGAAAATCAGGGGCGTTGAGATGTTATACGGCAGGTTACCCGCCACACGCAGAGGCTTGCCATCGTCGATCAGCTCAGCAAAGTCGAATTTCAGCGCATCCGCCTGATGAATCTCAAAACCGGGATGATTGAAAAACTTCACTTTCAGACCCGGAATCAGATCCCGGTCCAGTTCAATCACATCAAGGCGGTCTGCGGACTCCAGGATAATTTCGGTCAGCGCTCCCATACCCGGGCCAATTTCAACCATGTGCTCGCCGGTCTGAGGTGCAATGCTGCGCACGATACGGCGGATAATACCTTCATCCTGAAGAAAGTTTTGTCCGAAGCGCTTACGGGCGCGATGTTGCTGAGGCTTTTTAGCCATTGATTCCTCTCAAATTCTTCAGGTGTTATCGATTACGGGCTTCTGCCATAAGCGCAGCGTAGCCAAGGGCAGTCCACAGACTCCCTTCATGAGCCAGTCCGGTTCCCGCCAGATCAATAGCGGTACCGTGGTCAACGGATGTTCTCACAATGGGCATGCCTAACGTGATATTGGCCGCCTTACCAAAACCGGCATGTTTCAGTACCGGAAGCCCCTGATCATGATACATAGCCAGCACGGCATCTGCGTCTTTCAGGTGGTGCTGAGCAAAAAGAGTATCGGCAGGCAGCGGGCCGGTTAACTCGATACCTTCCTCTGCCAGCCCCTGCATGGTCGGGATAATCACATCCAGCTCTTCACGACCAAGATGGCCATCTTCACCGGCATGGGGATTAAGACCACAAACCAGCACCCTTGGCTGGCTGACCGCAAAATCATTCTGCAGCCCGCGATACAGCACCCGGCTGACCTTTCGGATACGCTCAGGTGTTACGGCATCTGCAACCTCTCTCAGAGGTAAATGAGTGGTTACCAGAGCAACCCGCAAACCTTCCGTTGCCAGCATCATAACGACCTGCTCTGTTTCTGTTCTTTCCTGCAGGAACTCGGTATGACCGGTAAAAGGGACGCCCGCTTCGTTAATGACGCCCTTATGCACAGGCGCCGTTACCATGCCCTGCCAGCGACCGGCCAAACAGCCATCTGTCGCAATTTTAAGGGTTTCCAGTACATAGTCTGCGTTAGCAGGGTTAAGCGTTCCGGCCTGCTCCGGCACCGCCAGAGAAACAGGAATAATAGCCAGCTTACCCGCCTGCATCAGAGGTAACTCTTCGTGTTCGGTAACTTCGGTTAACTCGACATCCAAACCAAGTTGTTTCGCCCGACGCGCCAACATCTCAGGATCCGCGATAACGCCTAAGCGGATATGCCGGGGATCCACGCCACACCAGTGCATCGTCTTAGCGGCCTGCTGCCAGTTTGCAGCAACACTCAGGACAACATCAGGACCAATACCTGCAGGCTCACCTGCGGTAATAACCAGTGATAGACTCACAATGCGGACCTCTTAACGGATTTCGATATACGCGGCAGCTTTCTGTTCCCGTAACCAGTTATCCAGCTCAGTATCGAACTTACGCTTAAACAGCTGCTGACGGGCCTGTTCGCGGACAACCTGATCACCGATATCCTGACTTCGACGGCCCTCCACACGGAGAATGTGCCAACCGAACTGAGATCTGAAAGCAGGGCTGATGCCATTTACAGACGTATTCTGGATAGAGGCTTCAAACTGAGGCACGTACTTACCCGGCTTGGCCCAGCCCAGATTACCGCCATCACCAGCGGAGGCCTTGTCATCAGAATAGGTACGCGCCAGCTCAGCAAAATCTTCACCTTTCTGAATACGTTGGCGTAGCTTATTGATCAGTGTCCGGGCCTGAGCATCGGTACGCAGCGCCGTTGGGGAGATCAGAATATGACGAACCAGCGTCTCGGTGACCAGCTTGGTCGGCCCGCCGCGTTTTTCCAGTAAACGTATGATGTGGAAGCCGGATGGACTACGCAGAGGGAGTGAAATCTCATTAATGCCCATCGCAGGAACCTGATCGGCCAGAAGCACCGGCAACTCACTGCCACGACGCCAGTCCATTTCACCACCCTGCAAAGCGTACTCATCATCAGACATACGGATCGCCAACTGGCTGAAATCTTCACCCTGCATCAGCAGCTGGTAGATCTCCTGCGCCTTTTGATCAGCCTCGGCGACCTGCTGGGGTGTCGCTTTTTCAGGGATCGATACGGTAATTTGCTGCAGACGATAATCCGTACTGCTCAGTTCTGTCTTTTCCTGAGCCAGAAAGTTATCCACCTCCTGCTCAGAGATGCGGATACGCTCACCAACCCGACGCTGACGCAGCTGGCTGATCAGAAGTTCACGACTGATCTGCTCACGAACACTGCTGAACGGAATCCCCTGACGCTCCAGAACCTGCTGAAACTGTTGCAACGTCATTTTATTCTGACGCGCGACATTGGTCAGCGCCTTATTAAGTTCCGCATCTGAGACACGCATACCGGACTCTTCCGCTTTCTGCATCTGTATCGTATCCAGAATCAGACGATCCAGAACCTGCTTACGCAGGGTATCCCGGGAAGGGGGAGTAATATTACGCTGGCGGAGATTCTGATAAACCGAATCCAGCTTGGCCTCCAGCTCTGACTGCATCAGGGCTTCCTGATTCACAACCGCAACCACCTGATCCAGTGGTTCCCGGGCGGCGTGGGCAGATAGAGCAAATGCCAGCGATAAACTTAAAACGATCCAGTTAACTGCTTTATTCATCATGGGTGTTACTACTTAGTAATAGGTGTATAGCCCGGAATGTATTCTTCCATCTGGGCAAATGAACTTTTCTGTCCGATTCCACCAAATCCTTTCAGCACAAGCTGAATACCAATGGAATCGTCCGAGGTCGACGTACTGCTGCTGGTTTGCCACTGATGCCGGGCAAAGCGCACCAGCCAGCAACAGCTTTCATATTCGACACCCGCAATCTGTTCCAGGCGGGTATCATTTTTAAGATCCTGCTTGTGCGCAAAAAAAGTTCGCCACTGATCATTAAACGGATAAAGCAGCCCTAGATCAGCCACTTCAGAATAGGTTTCATCATCCGCTTCACAGTTATCTAACAGGGTACAGTTAGATAATGCGCGGGAGTGGCGAACCATCATGGTTGTACCACCGGGCAATAAGGCCGTGACCTGCTGATCCTGACGCTCCAGACGATCCTTATTGTAATCCCACTGACGGGTAATTTTTGCCATCAGGCGATCCGTTGGCTGCCACAAAGCCTGCAGAATCAAAGGAGAGCTGTCTCTGGAGTGAAAATAGCTAACCTCTTCATTCGGATCTGAACTCGTGGTAACGGTCCGGTCTTTACCATAAAAAGCCTGACCGGCATTCAATGTCAGATGTTCACGACCACTGTCATTTGCGATAAAACGGCTGGTCACCCCTAACGAGGTCTTAATCAGATCACCCGCACGATCCACGCCGGAAAAACGGGTATCCCGGTAAAGCTGGTTAATATCAAACGCATATTCTGCCGTATCAAAAACAGGATTATCTACCTGCTCTTCAGTTGGAGATGCCGTAAAGAAAATCCGTGGTTCCAGGGTTTGAATGTAATCACTTTCAAACAATTGCATTTCACGTTCAAAATACAGACCGCCATCAGCAGAAACCACCGGAATCATACGCTGAGTCGAATCATCGACACCGTTGGGCTGATCATCCAAATGATAACCGGTTTGCATCAGGCGCCCCTTAACCAGCCAATACCCCCAAAGTGAATCGTCACGATATTCTGCAAAAGGCTCAAGATGATATCGGTTAGCCTGCAGAGATGTCCCCCAGTCAACAGCACCATTGGTCACACTACCTGTAACCGGATTATTGATATCACGACTGAAAGCAACCCACTGCGAATTCACCCCGTAAGTTAGCCCATCGTTTCGCCAGCGTCCGTTCGCCTGCAACTCCGGCAGCTTGTAATAAACCTTATCCTCATCATCCAGATCAGGATCCAGCTGCTGATAGCCCTGAACCCGGGCGATCAGTTGCCAGTTATCGTAGCGGCCTTCTGCCTCAGCCAGCTGTAGAAGCTCACGGGTATTAGATGCACTAAAGCCGGCTTCAAAGTCATTCAGAAAATAGTCATCAGAAGCTTCTGAATAATCGACCCGATAGCGCCAACGATCAGCAGGTTTACCTTTAAGGATCAACTGACTCAGCTGGCGATCATCACCAAAATCAGGGTCATTTTGAAAATATGAACTTGAAACCTCACCGTAATGGTTTTCGGTGGCTAAAAGGCGAAATTCAGAGTTCAGTAACACGCCACGATCTTTATACCAGCGAGGACTCAGAGTTGCGTCAGCATTTGGGGCAAGGTTCAGGTAAAGAGGCTGCTCATACTCTTCTAAGCCATCGCTTCCTACTGAAAGGGATGGCATCAGCAACCCCGTATGCCGGCGATCATCAATTGGAAACCTGAAATATGGCCAGTAAAAAACGGGGATATCCGCAAGCTCTAACCGGGCATGAACCGCGGTACCAAAGCCACTCTCCTGGTCAAGATCTATATCACTCCCCACAAGCCTCCAGCTGTTATCACCGGGCGCGCATGAGGTATAACTTCCTCCGGCAATCGAAACTTCACCGGGTCCGGACTGAGTAATTGTTGCAGCACGACCTCGCATGCCATCACCGGGGATCGCATACACCGGATTTACAATTTCAAACTGGTCGTTTTCCAGGTCAAACGTCCCTTTATCGCCATGCACGACCACGCCGTCCTGGCGTAGCGTCACATAGTTAATCGCTTCAATTTTTGATCTGTCAGACGATACCGTCGCCTCTTCAGCCTGTAAGCTCATCTCAGGGCTTAGAATACGAACCTTACCTTTCAGATGAATACTGCCATCAGCAAGATAATCAGCTGATTCTGCAGTGATCTGGGTCGACTGACCTTCCGGGTGAATATATGGCTGAGGACGATAGCCACCGGCACAAAACGAGGGTAGCGTAGCCTGTTCCTGCTCCGGGAAGTCAGATCTTGGAACCCAATCAAGAAAATAAGATTTATCAGACTGAGCTGATGCAACGCCCGAAAAAAGTCCGGATATCAAAGCACAACCCAATGCGACTCCACCCGAAAGCAAAGTCCGCCTGACCCGGGATACAGAGCAGGCCACAAGATCTGAGTATGAAGCTGACAATTTCAAGCAAGATCCTTACTTAGGGTTGGTGTTCAGCATTAGCTGCCCGACAAACTAAAAACGCAATATTATAGCGACTTTAAATTATAACGGCTCGGGGAGTTTACTTCATCGCCTCTCCCAGCCCAATGACTGCGATAAAATCAGCACGCATTACGCAAAAAATTCCTGCTGATTTGCTTTGAATATTCCGCTGTAACGGAAAAATATTCTGTCATTACAAAAGCCTGCATCTGAGCAGTGGGCAGCCCCACGGGCTTTTGCCATAATACAGCCACCATAAGGAGAGCACATGAACGCACGATATACTCAGCTTTGCCAGTGGCTGTCTCAGGCAACCAATATCAGTCAACCGGAACTTGAAATGGTTGCCGGTGATGCCAGCTTCCGTCGTTACTATCGGCTTAACTGGAATAACGGCCACACAAACGCAAAAGACACGACCTATATCGTAATGGATGCTCCACCACCGGAAGAAGACTGCGCTCCTTTTGTCCGTATCGCCCGCCATTGGTTCCGGCAGGGCGTTCGCGTGCCTGAGATTATTGCCCAGGACATTACTCAGGGCTTTCTGTTACTGGAAGACTTTGGCGATAACCAGCTGCTCAGCAACCTGCGCCAGAGTCAGGCACGGGCTGATGTGCTTTACCGGGATTCCATCGAAAGCCTGGTCAAACTTCAGCTGACCGCTGATCTGGAACTGCCGCCCTATGATCACGAGCTTCTGTTAAGGGAGATGGAGCTGTTCAAAGAGTGGTTCTGTCTGCAGTGGCTCGGACTGGAACTGAGCGATGAAGAGATCAGCCTGCTGGATCACACGTTTGAATACCTTTGCCATAGCGCACTTCAACAGCCGCAGGTTCCTGTGCATCGCGACTACCACTCCCGCAACCTGATGCTGACGGACGAGGAGAAAATCGGCATCATCGATTTTCAGGATGCCGTCCAGGGCCCCATGACCTACGATCTGGTGTCACTTCTGAAAGACTGCTACATCCACTGGCCTGCCGATGCCGTAGCCGAATGGCGCGACCACTATCTGCAGGAAGCGAAACTGGCGGAGCTTCTGCCTGAAGATTACTCCAAAGAGAAATTCCGTCAGGAGTTCGACCTTATGGGCGCACAGCGCCATATCAAGGTGCTGGGTATTTTCTGCCGCCTGTGGCTGAGAGATGGCAAATCCGGTTACCTGAACGACATTCCTCTCACCCTGCAACACCTGCTGGAAGCAACCGGTGAATATCAGAACCTGAATCGCTTCCATCAGTGGTTACTGGCCAGAATCGTTCCGGCGCTAAATGACAAACAGCAACAGGCACAACCGATCAGAGAAAACGCATAAGATGCAGGCGATGATATTAGCCGCCGGGCTGGGCACCCGAATGCGGCCGCTGACCGATCACACCCCCAAACCTCTGCTTAAGGTCGCAGGCAAGCCTCTGCTGGAACACCAGATTGAGCGCCTGATCGATGCGGGTGTCGATACGATCGTAATCAACATCAGCTATCTGGCGGAACAGATTCAGGAGTTTATCGCCTCCCTACTCTGGCCGGTTGCTATTCGTCTCTCCTTTGAAGATCAGCCTCTGGAGACCGCAGGCGGCATTCAGAAAGCACTGGAACAGGGCGATCTGGATTGGGACTCGCCCCTGCTCCTGGTCAATGGGGACGTCTGGTGCGATTACGATCTCGCCAAGCTGCCTCAGCTCAATAACGATACGCTGGGCCATCTGATTCTGGCATCTAACCCTGAGCACAATCCCGGGGGAGATTTCCTGCTGGCCGCCGATGGCAACGTCCAGCGAAAACCAGACAATACTGAATCGACTGATACCTCATTGTCAGCACTCACCTTCAGTGGCATCAGCCTGCTTGATCCCAAACTGATCCCCACAAGCCAGATCTCCCCCCCACCTCTTGCCCTTGGGCCGCTACTGAAAAATGCAGCAGAAAAGGGACAGATCACCGGCGAGCATTTTGACGGTTACTGGCTGGACGTCGGCACACCGGAAAGACTGAAACAGCTCGAAGAGAAAATCCTGAAGGATCAGATATAACCCCCATGAAAAGCCGATTCCTGATCTCATTTAAAATCACCGGTCTGTTAACCGGCATGCTGACCTGGGGCTGGCGTGGGATGATTATCGGCTTTCTGCTCGGCTACCTGCTGGACAAAAAACTCAACAGCTATCTCGACAAAGCTCCCAAGGCTCCCTATGGCAAGCGCTATCGCAGCAAAGATGAAAGCCTCTTTTTTCAGATCACCTTTCAGATGCTGGGCTATTTAGCGAAAGCTGACGGGCAGGTCTCCCAGCAGGAGATTCACGCAACTGAATACATCATGTCATCTATGGCGCTCTCGGCGGATGAGCGCTTAGCAGCGATTGAAGCCTTCAATACCGGAAAAAACCAACCGGAGCTGCCTTACTCCCTGATCAGCCGGTTTAAAAAACGCTTCAAACAACGCACCGGAAAGAAAATGGAATGGCTGCACTATCAGTTTCAGCTGCTCTATGCGGAAGGTCGTGCGGATACCCAGCTGGTTGAAACACTGGGCATGGCGGCGTTTCATGCCGGGATAAACCCCGAACAGTTCCAAACGATTCGTCAGCAATACCGAAAGGCCTGGCAGGACAACGCCCGCCAGTACACCTCCGGCCGCGATGAACACAAACATGAACACCGGAATGAACAGCAACGCTGGCAACAGGACAAGACATCAAATCAGCAGAGAGAAAGGCAAGAGTGGGGATCCCACTCAGGGTATCGCCAACACCACCGCTCTAACGCTTACACCAGTTTCGGACAGGAACTGAACGCCGCTTATCAGCTCTTAGGCGTCGCACCGGATTGTGACCCAGCCAGTCTGAAAAAAGCGTACCGCCAGAAAATATCCAAGGTGCACCCGGACAAGCTGGCAGGAAAAAACGCCAGCCCATCAGAACAGGCCCGCGCTAAGGAGTTATCACAACAACTTCAGGCCGCATATCAGCTGATAAAGAAAAGCCGGAAAACCTTCTGACCCAACCGGCATGTTATGACCTTTCAAAGCCGCCTGAAACGGGCACAAAAAAAGCACCGACAGCTCAACGCCAGCGGTGCTTTTTTATTGATGATTATTCAACAGCGGCTGCTTAGCGCCATCCGAAATCAGTAACGGGAGCGCTCCATCCGTTCTTCATAGAGCGACCGGATAGGGCCTTTAATGAAGGAGTCCGCTGGCTCACGCTCATCTTCTTCAAACTGATAGAGATAATCCAGCCAGCCTCTCAGAGACTGAACCACACGACGATCTTTCGCCTCCGACTGACCGGACTGCAATCCCAGCCCCCCAAGACGGGTCTGGCGGTAATGCGGATTTCCGGAGCGGCGGGCAAAATTAGCCCGATCTCTGGCAAACGCCTGATCGAAGCGATTATCGTCATAGTACAGATCCAGAATAGGCCGCTGTTGCTCCAGCAATAACGATGGCAGATCGACCTCAATATTACGCTGTGGCATACGAGGCTGAATCATTACAACAGCCTGCTCCGGTGGAGCCGGATTATCTTTCAGATAATCCATAATCCAGAGAGCGCCCACGCCATGACCAACAAAGACAATCTGCTCATAACCCTGGCCTAACAGATGCGAAACCGCAGCGTTAATACGGGCATCAATACGATCAGCCAGCGGCCCTTTGTCCTCCACGGGAACAAAAGTTGGTTTAGGCGGCGGCCAATCGGCTTTAGGCTCACCGCCTTCGCCACCCTCTTCACCCAACTCATCACCCTCTTCATCGGGTACGGTCTCAGGCTCTGCAGGAGCTTCTTCCGGTGCATCCTCAGCCAGTCCCTCTTCGCCTTCAGCACCTTCGCCCTCTTCAGCGGGAGCCTCCTCTTCTGATTCTTCCGTTTTCGGCATACCGGTCAGCACCAGTGTTGCCGGCAGGGTGCGCTCAGGAATCTCCGCCGGGCCGGGACTTGGAATCGCCACTGAAAGGGTTGCCCAGCCAAAATCCGGCATCTGCGTACGCACCGGATTGACCACCATCGGCCAGTCAGGATGGCCATCTTCAATATGCAGAATCACCAGAGCTCCGTGAGCTTTTGGCGTATGCTCCGGGCGGTACAGAGACAGAAACTCTTCCTGATTGGCATTCAGCAGAAGAACTTCTCTGGGATTTGCCTGCTGAGCCAGAACATCAAAACGGGTTTTCTCGGCGTTGGGAACAATATAAGGCTTGGGTGGCTCTTTTGGTTTTGCCGGTTCTTCCTGTGCGTCCTCGCCATCAAGAGGCTCATCCTCTTCCGCAGCCCATAGGACAGGAGCTGTTACGACAGAAGCAACCAGTAAGCCAAGCAGCAAAAAACGACGCGCCAACAGACGGCACGACATACGTGCCGGAACTGAAAGCCGCATCGATAACCATGAATTTAATTTCCACCCTGAACAAACCATGCCGTTATCCCGTTACTGTAACCATGGCACAGGCAGAGGTTTGCCTCCTGCCTGCGGTAAAACTGAAACCTTTACATTTCAATGCATTAACTGTGCCGTAAAATCTGTAGCCAGTATAAATAACCCGCCGTGAATTAAGAACCCATCGGACAAGGGGGAAGACAATAAAGAAGTACGACGAAGACAGACCTCCCTGGCGGATAGCACTGTGACCCGCCTTTGGTTAAAATAGCGCCACCTGAACCTCAGCCCCTTCGGCTGGCCCGTATAGTTTAAGACCGATGAGAGAACCTGATGTCTGATTTTAAAATCGCCCCTTCCATTCTATCCGCTGACTTTGCTCGTTTAGGTGAAGAGGTCGATAACGTGCTGGCCAGCGGTGCCGATGTGGTTCACTTTGATGTGATGGACAATCACTACGTTCCGAATCTGACCATCGGTCCGATGGTGTGTAAAGCACTGCGCAACCATGGAGTAACGGCTCCGATTGACGTTCACCTGATGGTTTCTCCGGTAGATCGCATGATCGGCGACTTTATCGATGCAGGCGCCAGCTGGATCACCTTCCACCCGGAAGCCTCCGATCATATTGACCGCTCCCTGTCGATGATTCGTGACGGTGGCTGCAAATCCGGTCTGGTATTTAACCCGGCTACACCGCTGCATTATCTGGACTACGTGCTGGATAAAGTAGATGTGGTACTGCTGATGTCGGTTAACCCGGGCTTTGGTGGCCAGAAGTTTATTCCGGGTACTCTGGATAAGCTGCGTCAGGCACGCAAGATTATCGACGAAAGCGGTTACGACATCCGTCTGGAGATCGACGGCGGCGTGGGTATTCAGAACATCCGTGAAATCGCTGAAGCCGGTGCCGACACTTTTGTAGCAGGTTCTGCCATCTTCAACACTGACGACTACAAAACCACCATCGACGCAATGCGCGCCGAGCTGGCTCAGGTCAAAAACTAAATAGTGGCTCAGGTGAAGAAATAGCCGCTTAAGTTAAACGCTAAGAAGATACGGTTTAAAGAAAGGCACTGCTAAACCCACAGTGCCTTTTTATTTGTCTCCACTTTTGTCATACCCAAGGACAGCCCTATGCACCCTCTGCTTTCTGAACTTCAGCTACTGGCCTTTGATCTTGATGGCACCCTGATCGACTCCGTACCAGACCTGGCGGATGCCATCGATCAGATGCTGAGCCAAATGGATCGCCCGAAAGCAGGACAGGAAAAAGTGCGCAGCTGGGTGGGTCAGGGTGCGGTGGTTCTGGTCAAACGTGCGCTGGCCGACGGCCTTGAGATCGATCAGATCGACGAAACCTCAGAGCTGTTTATGCTGGCGCACGCCGCCTTTATGACCGCTTATGATGCCAACAAGGGTGCAAAAACCCGTTGCTACGACGGCATCTTCGAGCTGCTGGATCACGCCAAAGCCCGGAATATCCCCATGGCGCTGATCACCAATAAGCCCTATCGCTTTGTGCCTGAGATCCTTGAACAGCTCAATCTGGGTCGCTATTTCGATCTGGTTTTAGGCGGTGACTCTCTGGCAGAGAAAAAGCCTTCGCCACTGCCTTTGTTGCACGCCGCTGCACAACTTAAAGCGGATCCGGACCGCAGCATCATGATTGGCGATTCCATCACCGATATCTCTGCCGGACAAAAAGCGGGCTTTAAAACCGTTGCCGTCCGATACGGTTACGACCATGGCGTTCCTGTAGACCAATGTGGGGCTAATCTGGTGGTTGATTCATTAGCCGAGCTGGTATAACTTAACCGCCTTAGCACTAACAAAACTTAAATTATCAATGCGTTAGTGCATTCAGTTATATAGAATTCAACAGGGTTATGAACCCTCTCTACAAACGGATCTGACATGTTTCCTGATAAATCACTGGGATTGATGCGCGAGGTAAAACGCTGGCGATGGTGAAGCTCACATCGCGTGGTTAGTGCTGCCTGATGGTCGTGCGTATCATGCCGCTTCATTCAAATTCGTTTGCGCTTTATTTTTCCATTTATACCGTGACAGGAAGACAACATGACTCCGGAACGCTTCTCAGAGCTGGCCGCAGCAGGCTACAACCGCATCCCACTGGTACGCGAAGTACTGGCCGATCTGGATACCCCGTTAAGCACCTATCTTAAACTGGCTGACCAGCCCTACAGCTATCTGCTGGAATCCGTGGAAGGTGGCGAAAAATGGGGCCGTTATTCCATTATCGGCTTGCCCTGTCAGCGTCGCCTGCAGGTACGCGGTCACGAAGTAACTCTGTTTGACGGCAATGCCGTTATCGAACAGAGCCATCAGGATGACCCGCTGACCTTTATCGAAGATTTCCAGAAGCGCTTCTCGGTACCGGAGCTGGACAACCTACCGCTGTTCACTGGCGGCCTTGTGGGTTACTTCGGTTATGACACCGTGCGCTATGTGGAAAAACGTCTGGTCAATATCCCGG
The DNA here is from genome assembly GCA_048264105.1 of Oceanospirillum sp. Lineage (GTDB taxonomy): Bacteria > Pseudomonadota > Gammaproteobacteria > Pseudomonadales > Halomonadaceae > Oceanospirillum. The sequence continues at coordinate 449,781 of JBLXDJ010000002.1, read as the reverse complement.
AAAACGATCCGATCGATGTGCCGGATATCCTGCTGCTGATCTCTGAAGAAGTGGTCGTGTTCGACAATCTAAGCGGCAAGCTGTATCTGATTGTTCACGCCAATACCGAACATAAACGCCCACTGGAAAAAGCCCGTCAGCGCCTGAATGAGCTGGAACGCCAGCTGCGCTCTCTCGCGGTGTCGTCCTACAGTGTTGGCACCGGCCGCACAACCTCTGAAAGTGATTTCAAATCCGGCTTTACCGAAGAGAAATTCAAAGACGCCGTCAGCAAGATCAAAGAGTATGTACTGGCCGGAGATATCATGCAGTGCGTGATCTCTCAACGCATGTCGACGCCGTTTGAAGCTCAGCCGCTGGAGCTGTACCGCGCCCTGCGCTGCCTGAACCCGTCCCCTTATATGTTCTTCTTCAATCTGGATGACTTCCATGTGGTGGGCTCCTCGCCAGAGATTCTCGCCCGCGTGGAAGAAAATCTGGTCACCGTGCGCCCCATCGCCGGTACCCGCAAACGCGGTGCAACCGAAGCCGAGGATAAGGCACTGGAAAAAGAGCTGCTGGAAGATCCGAAAGAACTGGCTGAGCACCTGATGCTGATCGATCTGGGCCGTAACGATGTGGGTCGTATCGCCCAGACCGGTAGTGTCACCCTGACCGACAAGATGGTGATTGAGCGCTATTCCCACGTGATGCATATCGTCTCCAGCGTAACCGGTCAGCTGAAAGAAGGCATGAGCGCCATGGATGTACTCAAGGCCACCCTGCCCGCAGGTACATTAAGCGGCGCACCTAAAGTGCGTGCCATGGAAATCATCGACGAGATGGAACCGGTGAAACGTGGCGTCTATGGTGGCGCTGTGGGTTACCTCTCATGGAACGGCAATATGGATACCGCCATTGCGATCCGTACCGCCGTCATCAAAGATCAGATTTTGCATATTCAGGCCGGTGCCGGTGTCGTTGCCGATTCTGAACCACGGCTCGAGTGGAAAGAGACCATGAACAAAGGCCGGGCAATCTTTAAAGCCGTTGCGATGGCAGAAAAAGGGCTGGATAACCCGGAGTAACCCCATCCCCGACTGATACGGGGAAACATCCGGAGCCAACCGTCAGGATTGCTCATAACGCCTTTAAGATTGATATTAAAAGCACCTTATTCAAAGACTTAAGATAATTTTGACTACCAGTAGGTAGTCAAAATACAGGTACAGACCATGCTGTTAATGATCGATAACTACGACTCTTTCACCTACAACGTCGTGCAATACTTCGCTGAGCTGGGCGCTGATGTTCAGGTGTACCGTAACGACGAAATTACCATCGAACAGATCGAAGCCCTGAAACCCGACCATCTGGTGATCTCCCCCGGTCCCTGCACCCCCAATGAAGCCGGTATCTCCGTAGAAGCGATTAAACACTTCGCCGGTAAACTGCCAATATTAGGTATCTGCTTAGGCCATCAGAGTATCGGCCAGGCCTTTGGCGGCAAGGTGATCCGCGCCAATGAAGTGATGCATGGTAAAACCTCACCGGTTCACCATATTGATGACGGCGTGTTTGCCGGACTGAATAATCCGTTTCAGGCTACCCGCTACCATTCTCTGGTCGTTGAGCGTGCAACGCTGCCGGATTGTCTGGAAGTGACCGCCTGGGTAAACAATGAAGACGGCACCCCAGGTGAAATTATGGGTCTGCGTCATAAGACCCTGCCGATTGAAGGCGTGCAGTTTCACCCGGAATCCATTCTGACCGAACATGGTCACGATATGCTGCAGAACTTTCTGAATCAGACGCTTTAATCCGTTTAATCGACAAAAGCAGCCCGGAAGAGGCTGCCCAAGCTGACAGGATCACTGCTAAGGCAGTGCGAAAACAGGACCCTAGACCATGAATATTCAAGATGCTCTGAGCAAAGTGGTAGAACAACTGGATCTGAGCCGGGAAGAGATGCGCGACGTCATGCGTCAGATCATGACCGGTCAATGTACCGATGCTCAGATCGGCGGCTTTCTGGTAGCCCTGCGCATGAAAAGCGAAACTCTGGATGAGATCACCGCTGCGGTTGAAGTGATGCGCGAACTGGCAACCCCGGTTGAGCTGGATATCCCCAACGCGGTGGACACCTGCGGTACCGGCGGCGATGGCTCCAACCTGTTTAATGTCTCTACTGCATCGGCCTTTGTGATTGCCGCTGCCGGTGGTCATGTAGCCAAACATGGCAACCGTTCGGTGTCTTCTTCCAGTGGTAGCTCTGACCTGCTGGAAACCGCGGGTATTAACCTGAACCTGAAACCGGAACAGATCGCCCGGGCCATCAGCGAAGTCGGTGTTGGCTTTATGTTTGCGCCGAATCATCACAGCGCCATGAAGTATGCCATCGGCCCGCGCAAAGAGCTCGGTATGCGCACCCTGTTTAATATGCTGGGCCCTATGACTAACCCCGCCCGCGTGAAGCATCAGGTGATCGGTGTCTTTACCGAGAAACTGTGTCGTCCAATGGCGGAAGTTCTGAAAGCCCTGGGCAGCAAACACGTTCTGATTGTTCACGCCAAAGATGGTCTGGATGAGTTTTCTCTCGCGACCAGCACCCATGTCGCCGAACTTAAGAATGGCGAAGTCACCGAATATAAGGTGACACCGGAAGATGTTGGTCTGACCAGTCAAAGCTTAGTGGGACTGGATATCAAAAGCGCAGACGAGTCTCTGGCCCTGATTAAGGATGCTCTTGGTAAACAGAGCAACGAGACTGCCGGGAAAGCGGCCGATATGATCGCCCTTAATGCCGGTGCTGCACTGTACGCCGCCGATGTTGCCGACAGCCTGAAAGAGGGTGTCGCCATGGCACAGGACGCCATCGCCAGCGGTCTGGCCGGTGAGAAAATGAAAGAGCTATCCAGCTTTACCAGCGTGTTTGCGGATCAGTAGTGCTTCCGGTTAAAAACTTTCAGCGGCTGTTTTGCCCGCTTAACAATACAAGAGCGATCTCAGGAGACCTCCTTTGAATACCCCGACCATTCTGAAAAAAATTGTTGATCGTAAATGGGAAGAGATCAAAGAGCGCAAACAATCAATCTCACTGGAAGCGATGCGCGATCTGGCTTTCGCCAATAAAGATGCCCCAAGGGGCTTTGCCGATGCGCTGGCCCGCAGCCTGAAAGCCGGCCGTTCTGCCGTCATCGCTGAAATTAAAAAAGCGTCACCGAGTAAGGGTATACTGCGCGAAGACTTCCATCCGGCAGAGATTGCTGCCAGCTATGAAGAAGGTGGTGCCAGCTGCCTGTCGATTCTGACCGACCGCGATTTCTTTCAGGGCCATGAAGATTATCTGAAAGAGGGTCGTGCGGCCTGCGACCTGCCGGTGATCCGCAAAGACTTTATTGTCGATCCGTATCAGGTGTTTGAAGCCCGTGCGATCGGCGCAGACTGCATTCTGCTAATCGCAGCCTGTCTGGATGACGACACCATGCGCGAACTGAACCTGCTGGCTCATGAGCTGGATATGGATGTGCTGATCGAAGTCCATGATGAAGAAGAGCTGCATCGCGCACTGAAGCTGCCGAATCGCCTGATTGGCATTAACAACCGCAACCTGCATACCTTCGAGGTCAGCCTGCAAACCACATTCGATCTGCTGGATCAGATTCCGGAGGATCGCATTGTGGTGACCGAAAGCGGCATCCTGAAAAAGGAAGACGTCGAGGCAATGCGCCGCCATAACGTCAATAGTTTCCTGGTCGGCGAAGCCTTTATGCGCACCGAAAATCCCGGCGAAACACTGGCTGAGTTTTTCATCTGATCGCATGATAGCCCATGCCTCCGTTGGCTATGACGGAGGCTGTTTTTTCTCTTTAAAAGCCGATAAATAGCAAATCTTCTGCTACACCCCCTGCCATTTCCGATAACACCCGATCTAAACGTATAAACAGCTTGCCTGTTGAGCGCCTGTTTCGCATACTGCTTGTTAAACAATACTAAAGAGTTGGCACAGTTTTAGTTTGCTACCCGTCGTTTCTCCCCTGTCATCATGGTTAAATACGATGCAGCTTAACTGGCGTAACTCATTCTTTTCAGATCTGGCAGCTTTGCAGTAACGGACGCGTCACTTGAAAAAATCAGCACTGCATAAACGACTCTCATACCGACAGGCAAAATTCACCGTTATTGTCGCCCTGTTACTTGGTCTCGTCTTCAGCGGTATCCAGATAGCGATCGATATCAGTCACAGTCGCGAAAGCATGAACGACAAGGTTCAGCAGGTCATCCACCTGGTCGAAGAATCTGCCGTTCAGGCTGCTTACAATATCGATAAAGACCTGGCCGAGCGGGTTGTTAAAGGCCTGATTAATCACGCCTATATCCATTACGCGCAAATTCGTCTGGATGACAACAGCGTACTCGCCACCTCCGATACCCCCTCTGCAGACGGCGGCATGATGTCCCAGATCATGGAGGAAGATCGCAGATCTTATGCAGTTCCCCTGATTACCGTTTTTGAAGAAGCCCCCGTCGGCACCCTGATTGTCGAAACCGATCCCGATGCACTTAGTGATGACATTATGGATCGGGCCGTTGTGATTCTGACAACGGGCTTTTTACGCAATGTATTACTCGCCATCTGCCTGTTCTTCGTCTTCCACACGCTGATCAGCCGCCCTCTGACCCGCCTGTCAGACAGCCTGCTTTTGCTGAAAGATAACCATAAATCTGATCGCCAGATCCCAAGCCTGAAAGGCCACTCTGATGATGAGCTCGGTTTTCTGGTCGATAGCTTTAATGAACTCTGGAGTTCACGAAATCAGGCTGAGGAAGCCCTGAGAGGCAGCGAACAGTTCAACCGGGATGTGATGAACAGCATCAGTGATATGCTGATCATTTGCGAAACCGATTTCAGAATCTACGACGCGAACCATAAAGCGTTCCAGACACTGGGCTTTGATAAAAAAGACCTGGTCGGCAATAGTCTGGAAAGCCTGTTCGGCGGCAGCAGTCTCCCTCACTCTCTGGCAGAACTCACCTCATCAGATGATCTGCTGACCGAAGTCTCTCTGGAGAGTGAACTTAAAGGTCTGAATGGCCAGATCGTGCCGGTTGAGATCAAAGCGCGCAGCATCGAGCTTGCGGGCAAGACCTATATTCTGACTCTGTCCCGGGACATCTCTCTGCGTAAAGCGCAGGAAGCCCGTATTCACCATCTGGCCTACTTTGACTCCCTGACGGATCTGCCGAACCGCAGTCTGTTTCTCGACCGCCTGCATCAGGTTCAGTCGAAGAGTATGCGTCATGAGATGTTCAGCGCCCTGCTTTTCCTTGATCTCGACCGCTTTAAAAACATCAACGACTCTCTGGGTCATGATGTGGGCGATGAACTCCTGATCGTCGTTGCAGCCCGTCTGAAAGAGATGATGCGGGAAGAGGATACGGTCGCCCGTCTGGGCGGTGATGAGTTTGTTGTTATCCTGCCGGAACTGGCAGATGAGCAGGAACCTGCCGCTCTCAATGCCCAGCGGATTACCACACGCATTCTTGAGGTCATGGCCAAGCCGTTCCATATTGGTCAGCACGTACTGCATATCTCCGCCAGTGTCGGTATCCGCCTATTCCCCGATGACGACAACGATATTAAAAATATCGTTAAGCAGGCAGACACCGCACTGTACCGGGCAAAATCAAACGGTAAGAACACCTTTCACTTCTATCGCCCCAGCATGCAGCTGCTGGCAGACCAGCATCTGGCGATGGAAAGAGCGCTACACACCGCGCTGGAACGCAATGAGCTTTATCTGCACTACCAGCCTCAGGTTGACCATAACTTCAGCATCATCGGCACTGAAGCCCTGATTCGCTGGCAGCATCCTGAGCAGGGCTTTGTACCACCGGATCAGTTTATTGGTCTGGCAGAAGAAACCGGTCTGATTATTCCGATTGGCCGCTGGGTTCTGGAGCAGGCATGCTCGCAGCTGGCAGAGTGGCAACAGCAGGGACTCTGCCCGGATGGTTTCCGGATGGCGGTGAATATCAGTGCCAAGCAGTTTGATCACCCACAGTTCCTCAATGTTCTGTCTGACGTGATCTCCAATACCAAGGTTGATCCGAACAAGCTGGAACTTGAGCTGACTGAGAGTCTGCTGGTGAAGAATATGGATGCGACCATCACCCGTATGGATGCGATTCGCTCCATGGGCATCGCACTGTCTATTGATGATTTTGGTACCGGCTATTCCTCACTGAAATACCTGAAGCAGATGCCGATTAACCAGTTAAAAATCGACAAATCCTTTGTGATGGATCTGTTAACCGATTCGAACGACCGCGCGATTACCGAAACCATCATTGCAATGGCGTCGCACCTGCAGATGGAGATTATTGCAGAGGGTGTGGAAGACTCAGCCATTATGGATCTGCTGGTCAAGCTCGGCTGCAAACACTTCCAGGGATATTACTTCAGTCGTCCGGTAAGCGCCGACAACTGCTCCCAGCTTCTGCAGGTTCAAAAGCTGCCTCTGGGAAGCTAATGCTCTGTCAGCATTAGCTGGCGTTGATCCCCGATACGAAAAAGGCTCTGCCGGTTACCCGACAGAGCCTTTTTTATCATTCTGTATTTGTCGCAAAGCACTGCGCAGTTATCAAAGTACAGTGCTGTTAGCAAAAGCACAGCGCTGTCATCAACAGCGGCTCACTGTCAGCGAGTTCCGTAAACCACCATGGTCTTACCACTGGCGGTAACCAATCCCTGCTCTTCCAGATCTTTCAGCACGCGGCCAACCATCTCGCGGGAACAGCCCACGATTCGGGCAATCTCCTGACGGGTCACTTTAATCTGCATGCCATCGGGGTGAGTCATCGCATCCGGTTCTTTACAAAGATCCAGCAGAGTTCGTGCAACGCGGCCTGTCACATCCATAAAGGCCAGATCACCAACTTTTCGGGTTGTATTGCGCAAACGGGCAGCAACCTGATTGCCCAGCACGTACAATAGGCGGGTATCTTTCTCTGTCAGCTCCATAAAGCGGCTATAGCTGACCTCAGCCACTTCAACATCGGTCTTGGCCTTTACCCAGGCACTGCGTCGGCTGATCTCATCAAACAAACCCATTTCGCCAAAGAATGAGCCTTCATTCAGATAAGCCACAACCATCTCATGTCCGTCTTCATCTTCAATCGAGACCGTGACAGATCCCTTAACCAGATAAAACAGAGAACCGCTCTCGGCTCCCGCAGAGATCAGCGTTGATCGTTTAGCGAAACTGCGTCTGTGACTGATCGCTAAAAACTCACTCAGACCCGGAATCTCCTTTTTACAGGCAGGCAACATAGCAAAAAACCCTTTTTATAAAGCCAACATAAAGCTACCGATGAAGACAATACCTGATCTGCTGGCAAACAACAAAGCCCCCAGGTGCCCCCCCAGCCTGATGAGGGCGCATTTTTGCCGGAAAACTTGCGTGGTTCGACCATATCAGCGATATTGCCAGCTATCATTTCATTTATAAATTCAAACACTTCATCTATATAACTCAAATACTTAAGCAGGAGATAACAGCAGAATGAAAGCAGTTGTTAAATGGACCGATGGTGTTCAGTTTCTGGCAGAGTCCGGCTCAGGCCATGCGATTGTTGTTGATGGCCCACCAGAGAAGGGCGGCCGTAATACCGGGCCACGTCCGATGGAACTGCTGCTGATGGGCCTGGGCTCCTGCAGCTCATTCGATGTGATTGGTATCCTGCAAAAATCCCGTCAGGACGTCAGTGACTGCTATGTTGAAATTGAATCAGAGCGTGCCGATGCGGTTCCGGCTCTGTTTACCAAAATCCACCTTCATTTCGTGATCAAAGGTCGTGGTATTAAAGAAGCACACGTTAAGCGTGCCGTTGAATTGTCTGCAGAAAAGTACTGCTCTGCGTCAATTATGCTGGCCGCTGGCGGTGTTGAAATCAGCCATGATTACGAAATTATTGAGCTGTAAAAAAACGTGCCAGAACGGCGCTGAAGGCATGAAAAATAAAGGGTAATTTTTTTGTGCAATAGCCACTTTTTATAGGCATAATACGCGCCTTTCAAAAGTGGCTAGCCGATAGGTTGGTGGGTATTTTCACGAATTTGCACTACGCGAGGTCTCGGGCGTGAAGGACAATATCAGGCTTCATGGGTTTAACAACCTTACCAGTTCCCTGAGCTTTAACATTTATGACATCTGCTATGCCAAGACAGAGCAGCAGCGTGAAGAGTACATCGATTATATCGATGAGCTGTATAACGCCGAGCGCCTAACGCAGATCTTAAAAGATGTGACCAATATTATTGGTGCCCACATTCTGAACATCGCACGTCAGGATTACGATCCGCATGGTGCCAGTGTAACGGTTCTGATCGCAGAACATGAACTGACCGATGAATCAGAAAATGAAGTTGGCCCCGGGCCACTGCCAGAGACGGTGGTTGCGCATCTGGATAAAAGTCACGTAACGGTTCACACCTATCCGGAAAGCCATCCTGATGGTGGTATCAGTACCTTCCGTCTGGATATTGATGTCTCAACCTGCGGCATGATCTCTCCATTGAAGGCTCTGAACTACCTGATCCACAGTTTCGATTCCGATATCGTGACCATGGATTACCGTGTTCGCGGCTTCACCCGTGATGAGTCTGGTCGTAAGCTGTTTATCGACCATCCGATCACCTCGATTCAGGATTATCTGTCTGAAGATACCAAGAATGCGTATCAGATGATTGATGTGAATGTTTATCAGGAAAATATGTTCCACACCAAAATGCTGCTGAAGGATTTTGAGCTGGATAACTACCTGTTCGGCGTGGACAAGAACAAGCTGACCTTTGAAGAAGCGGCGGATATTGAAGCCCGTCTTCGTAAAGAGATGCTGGAGATTTTCTACTCGCGCAATATCGAGTAACGCCCCGGTAGCTTTTACCGAGAAAAAAACCGCCTGTCGCGATTAGCCACAGGCGGTTTTTTTTAGCTCCGTTATTGTCGACTCAGTAAACAGTCAACATAACGGTGATTCAGGTGATCTTAAAGCTATCCATGACGAAGCAGCTACGCGCGCCAGATCAGATCCAGCACGTAAGGTGCCAGCAGCATAATCAGCACACCAGACATCATGACACCCAGGACACAACCTGTAGCCATCGCTTTATCACCGGGAAACAGGATCTGTGTAATCTGAGCGCCAAGGCTCGCCATCACCTGAGAAAAGAAGATCGCGCCGTACATCAGCGTACTGATCACAACAAAAAGGTTGATGGTATTCAGAGCTTCCCACCAGATACCTTCCGGCTGGCTTACGCTGATCAGGAATTTCACAGCGCCAATAATGAGCAGAAAGGCACAGCCAACCAGAGCATGGTGGCGGAACGGGAGAGATGCATAAGCTGATAAAAAGGCTACAGCACCGCTTGGGGAAGGCTTATCAGCCCGGTTTAAAGAAGCAGTCATTGCTTTTCTCCTGAAGTATAGACATCACTTCCATGAATCCATGATGTCTGATTGCCGGAGTCAGCAGGCTGATTTTCTGCCAACTCCTAAATCATCCGCTGCCCTGACTTTTGGCCAGACAGCGGTTACATTCTGCAACACTTAGCCATCAAATGCGATAAACAGATTTTGTCATCACTTTAGACATTAGTTTCATCGCCATTTTGACAGGAACCGGAAAGCGGATACCGCCAGCATCCAGCGCCTGATTGGCATGCTGCTCTTCATCGATATACATCTGTTCAAGAATGGCGCGGCTTTTCTGGTCGCCGGATGGCAGATTCTGCATGTGCGATTCCAGATGTTTGCACACCTGCTGCTCAGTAGCGGCAACAAAACCGAGACTGTATTTGTCTCCGGCAGCACCCGCAGCGGCACCAATTCCAAAAGATAGTCCATAAAACACAGGATTCAACAAACTGGGACGACTTCCCAGCTGGCGAATACGTTGTTCACACCAGGCCAGATGGTCGATCTCTTCACGGGCCGCTTCTTCCATCTGTTCACGAACTTCAGGCAGCTTAGCGGTAACCGACTGCCCCTGATAGAGCGCCTGAGCACAAACTTCGCCGGTATGATTAATACGCATCAGACCTGCGGCATGCTTACGCTCGGTCGGTGTCATATCCTGCTCAGCTTCAGCACGGGAAGGGTTCGGGCGATAGGGCTCGGCTGCACCGGGAATCAGTGTTTTAAGAACCGTATCAGCACCAATCAGGATTTTATCCAAAGGTGTGTGTTGACGAATATTTTGCATGGGGGAAACCTCACCTGTATCTGCAGGGCATGTTATCGAATGCCTGCTCATTCGGCTACGGCTTTATACGGACTTTTTAAAAAGCCGATGAGTTAAATCAAGAGTGTTTCCGGGAAGATACCATCGGTAATCCCAATGCCCGAAAAACAGTAAGGCATGCATCCCAAACAGGAAGACATGCCTTACATCTGACGACATCGGTTGCCGCCATCCACTCTGGTAAAACCGCTTAGCGCAACAGTCGGGATGTGTGCCGCGCAATCATCAGCTCTTCATTGGTCGGAATCGCAAAGACCTTCACTTTACTGTCATCCGCACTGATCAGATATTCATTGGCCGCGTTGCGTTCCGGATCCAGCTTCATACCCAACCATTCGTTCTGATGAGCAACCTGAGCACGAATCTCAGCATCGTTTTCACCCACACCACCGGTAAAGACAAAGCTGTCGATGCCACCCATTGACGCCACCAATGATCCGGTTTCACGGGCGATGCGGTAAACAAACATATCCACGGCTTCACGGGCGTGGTCGCTGTCCTGTTTATGCAGCGTCAGCATATCGCTACTCACACCGGAAACACCCAGCCAGCCACTTTTCTTGTACAGCAGCCCCTCGATCGCATCCACATCCATCTTATGCTCACGCATCAGATAAAGGAGTACACCGGGATCGATCTGTCCGCAGCGGCTTCCCATCGGCAGACCATCCAGCGCGGTAAAGCCCATGGTTGACGCGATACTGTCACCGTTCTCGATAGCGCACATACTGGCACCGGCACCAAGGTGCGCGACAACAAGCTTGCCCTCAGCAAGATCAGCATCCAGTTCAGTCAGTTTGTTGTGGATATACTGATAGGACAAGCCATGGAAACCATAGCGGCGCACGCCTTCACGGGTCAGTGCACGGGGAATAGCAAAGTTTCGGGCGACATCAGGAATCGAGCTATGAAACGCAGTGTCAAAGCACGCCACCTGAGGTAGTCCCGGTAAAAGATCCTGACAAACCTCGACCAGCTTCAGGTTGTAGGGCTGATGCAGCGGCGCCAGCGGGATCAGTTTAGACAGGTTTTCCAGCACCTTGTCGGTGATCACCACAGGTTCCGAATACAAGTCGCCACCGTGGACAATCCGGTGCCCCACCTGAGTGACCTTAAACTTGGTATTCCGGTCCAGCCAGTTCATCACCACCGACAGAGCCTGATGATGCGCCTGACTATGAGCGACATCCAGCTCCTCAGCGGAGATATCCATCTTATCCACTAAGATGCCATCTACTTTCTCGCTGTGATCGTAGATCTCCAGATGTGCAGGACCGGCAAGGTTCGCGACCTTTACGCGGAAATGCTGGCGGATCTCGCCACCATCTTCATCAAAAATAGAGCATTTCAGGCTGGATGAACCCGCGTTAACAATCAAAATTGAATTCATAGAATCTTGTTCCTGTTTACAGCATGCATCTGTCTGAGCGTCGGGCTTACTGAAACCCAAAAAATATCAGCAGTAAGGATCTCAACAAGTGAGCAACCTTAAAGCATCAGTCCCTGCTTATGGGCAACCAGGGAAGCGACCGCACAGGAACTTAAACGCTCCAGAGGCTTAGCCGCACGGCTGGTCAGAATAACAGGAACCTTAGCCCCCAGAACGATGCCCGCTGATTTAGCGCCAGCAAGATACTGCAGCTGTTTCGCGAGAATATTGCCGGACTCCAGATCAGGCACCAGCAGAATATCCACGTCTCCGCTGACTTCTGAGTCGATGCCTTTATCCAGCGCGGCTTCTTTTGAAATCGCATTATCAAAAGCCAGCGGACCATCCAGCAGTCCCCCTGTGATCTGCTTGCGGTCTGCCATTTTGCATAACGCTGCAGCATCCAGTGTGCTCTGCATACCCGGCTTAACCTTTTCAACCGCCGCCAGAATAGCCACTTTCGGCTGTTCAATACCTAGGGCATGGGCACAGTTGATCGCATTCTGGGTGATATCTTTTTTCGTCATCAGATCCGGGTGCACATTGATAGCCGCATCTGTCACGATCAGTGTTTTGTGATAGCTGGGAACATCCATAACAAACACGTGGCTTAAGCGGTATTCGGTTCTCAGGCCGGCTTTTTTGTCGATAATTGCCGCCAGCAGTTCAGAAGAACCCAGACTGCCTTTCATCAGCGCCTGTACTTCACCACGGTGTGCCATCTGAGCGGCAAGTTCTGCAGACTCATGGCTGTGTGCCGTAGAGATAATCTTGTACTTGCTCAGGTCAACGCCGCACTCTTCCGCTACCGACCGAATCTTAGCTTCCGGCCCCACCAGATAAGGGATGATCAGACCTTCCTCGGCCGCTTCAATCGCGCCCAGAAGGCTGTTGCCATCGCCAGGGTGCACAACCGCTGTCGGGATAGGCTCATATTTTTTTGCCTGCTCCAGAAAAGCATTCAGCTGCTCATGATGATGGTCTTCTACCCGAGGTGCGCCCGGCACCAGAATTTCGCGAATCACCTGATCCATAATTTTAATTCCTACATCGATATTGAAGTCTGACAGGCTTCCGGCCTGAACTCAGTATCCCTACTGAATGTGACGTTTTGCTGATCGACTCTCAAACCATTCACGTGGGGCATGACGTATGAGTCAGATCAAAATATGTACAATTTATTCCGACCAACGAAAAACGGGTGTCTTTCGACACCCGTTTTTGGTTTTGCTTAACCCGGAGGCCAGGTCATCTCCCGACCACCCAGCAGGTGCATATGAATGTGGTAGACCGTTTGCCCACCCGCTTCATTACAATTCATCACCACACGGTAGCCATCTTCAGCGATACCCACCTCTTTCGCGATCTTCTGCGCGGTAAACTGAAGACGTCCCACCAGCGCACAATCTTCCTCAGTGAGATCATTCAGTGTCGAGATATGACGCTTGGGAATAATCAGAATATGAGTCGGAGCCTGAGGGGCGATATCGCGAAAGGCGATAACATCATCGTCCTCGAAGACGATATCGGCCGGGATCTCCCGCGCCACTAATTTACAAAACAGACAATCCATAATATCAGTTCCGTTTAAAGATGAAGTCTTTACGATATGAAGACACTGGCTTAATGGCACAGATCAGTGTGCCATCGCTAAAACGCCATTGTGCAGTAATTAAGCATGTAGCAGTTTAAGCATGTAAGAGCTAAAGAATCATTGTAGACCTGCGGATCGCCGCTTCCTAGCCCTGTCCGACTTAAGATGAATACAACTCAGGTCCGGTAGCGCTGTACGCGCTGCTGCAGACCGGAAACCGCCTCGGAAAGCGATCTGGAGGCCTGTTCGGCGGCATCTGCATCCTGCTGAGTTTCTGCCACCATCGACTGCAGTGACTGCATCTGGGTGACAACCTCTTCCGCTGAGCCGCTATACGCATTGGCCGTGCGGCTGATGTCTGAGTTCATTTCTGCAATATCAATCACCGCCTGAGTAATGCTTTCCAGCGCTTCACCGGTTTCCCGGATCTGATCCACACTGGACTGGGCGCTGCTCTGACCATGACTCATCGCCGTCACAGCATCCCGGGACTGCTCCTGCAGACGATCGATCATGCCATGAATATCTTCTGTCGCCTGACGGGAACGGCTGGCCAGTGTCCGTACTTCATCAGCAACAACAGCAAAACCCCGCCCCTGCTCGCCGGCACGGGCAGCTTCAATGGCCGCATTCAGAGCCAACAGATTAGTTTGCTCAGCGATGCCTTCAATGATATCCAGCACCTCACCGATATTTTCAGCTTCCCGGGCCAACCCCTGCAGGGTGTCACTGACCGAATTAACATCATTGATCAGCTGGCTGATGCCGGTAATGCCATCCTGAACCACAGCGTTACCCTGCCGGGCCTGCTCTTCCGTATGCTGAGCAACTCCGGCGGTGGACTGGGCATGGGATGCGATACTGACAACCGCATCAGCCATGGTCGAAACCGTCTCATTAATCTGACCCAGGCTGTCATTCTGGCTGATCACATCGGCACGGGTCCGCTCGGTCTGCCGGTTCAGAGACTGCATCGAGGTGTGAATAATATCGCCACTGGCCTGAACCGCTTCCACCAGATCACGCTGACTCTGATTCATCTGATTGAAGTGTCGGATAATTTCACCAAAGGTATCTTCACTTCTGATGTTACAGCGTTTGCTCAGGTCACCCTCAGCCACGGCCTTTGAAACAAGAGCGATCTGCTCCAGAGGGACTAAAACCAGTCGTTTAAACAGCCAGTAATTAAATAGCCCGATCACCACACCGGCACCTAAACAGCCGACAATAAACCAGCCTTTCATGCCCTCGTTAAAGGTCACAAAGCCCTGCGCATAGAGGGGAAAAACCGCCCCCATAAACAGGCCAAAACCGATAAACGAAATCAGTAACCGCTGCTGAATACTCTGCTTCATGCAACTTCCCTCTGTTCAGGTACGTGCTGTGGAAATTCAGATCATCCCTACATGATGAGGCATGAAAAAACCTCCGTAAAGGAGGTCTGTCATGGTTAACCGCTTTATTTGGGATGGATCACATTTGTACGACAAGAAGTTACGAACAAACATAAAAGAGGCTAGCGGAAACGTCGGTTTTCCAGCAGCTCATGAATCCGGGGTGTCAGAATCAACTCCATTGCCAGACTCATTTTGCCTCCGGGAATCACCAGCGTATCCGGGCGGGCCATAAAGGAGTCTTTCACCATCGCCAGCAGATAGGGAAAATCGGTCGAAGAGCGATCTTTGAAACGAATGATCACCATGCTCTCGTCATTGGAGGGCACATCCTGCAACGCCAGTGGGTTGGACGTATCCACCGTGGGAATGCGCTGGAAGTTGATATGCGTCCGGCTGAACTGCGGCAGGATGTACTGCATATAATCGGACATACGACTCTGAATCGTATCGATCACCGCTTCCTGAGAATAACCACGCAGATTGGTGTCCCGGTCGATCTTCTGAATCCACTCCAGATTAATCGTCGGAGCAACTCCCACCAGGAGATCCACATACTGGGCGATATTGTATTCGTCGGTTACCAGACCGCCATGCAGGCCTTCATACAGCAAAAGATCTGTGCCTTCCGGCAGCTCTGTCCAGGGGGTGAACGTACCCACGCGATATCCCTGCTCAAGCATTTCAGTATCTTCAGCATGAATATAGTGACGGTAGATGCCCGTTCCATTATCGGCATAGGAACCAAACAGCCGGTCCAGCTCATCGAGCATGTTCGCTTCAACCGCAAAGTGGCTGAGAGACTTTTTACGCTCAGGGGTCTCACGCAGAATTTTAGTCATCTCTTCACGGGAATAGCGGTGAAAACTGTCCCCGTGAACAAATGCGGCTTCAATCTGCTCGCGATTGAACATGCGTTCGAAGGCATCCTTAACCGTTGTTGTACCTGCGCCGGAAGATCCTGTTACGGCAATAATCGGATACTCTCTAGACATAAACGTCCCTTAGGAATTACCTGAACCAGCCTGAGCGACCATCTGTTTAAAGGCTTCAGGCACATTTACTGCAGCGCGTTCCTGATAGTCAAAAAACACAATACCGGTCTTAGCCAGCGCCACCAGACCACCATCGGAGGCCTTGGTCACCCGATAGATCAGATCACCACCTTTACGGGATAGTTCATCCGTTGCGATCTCAATCGTTAACGTATCAGGATAAAAAACTTCAGCCCGATAGCTGATCGCCAGATCCGCTACCACAATGCCAACGCCTTCGATATCGATCTCTTTGTGACCATGGGCGATAAACATTTTTGCCCGCGCCTCATGAATCAGCGAGATCAGGGTGTCGTGCGCCAGATGATTGCCATAATTCAGGTCGGTGATTCTCAGTTCCAGTGTCTGAGTATGCAGCGTATTGCTTTCCGGATAATCGATTCGGATACGGGCCATGACACAGCTCCTTGTTTGTTATTTTCGGCAAATGGCTCAGCCGGTACTGGCGGAATCACGCCACATAACCGGCCTGTCGGCCAACGGCTGTCATCACTACTTTCATCAGAGTATCCGACCCGGAGGGCGGACTAATCTGTCTCAATCAGACTGAAAGGCATTGATGACAAACGATGGAATCAGATCAAAAAAGCCGGAGGGTTGCTCCGGCCTTTTCTGTTTATCTAAGGCTGTTGCCGGATGTTATATCCGGCCAGTAGCCTTATGCCTCGCCCTGCTCGCGGGCGATAGCGCGGTAACCAATATCAGTACGGTAGAAAGAACCGTCCCAACCGATACCCTGAGTCAGCTTGTATGCATTAGCCTGAGCTTCGCTTACAGTGTTACCCAATGCTGTCGCACACAGTACGCGACCACCGCTGGTTGCAACCTTGCCATCAATCAGCTGAGTACCGGCATGGAATACTTTCATGCCTTCCTGTTCTGTTTCAGGCAGACCGGAGATCACATCACCTTTGTTGTAACTGCCCGGATAACCACCCGCTGCCAGCACAACACCTAAAGCACGACGCTCATCCCATTCTGCAGAAGCGGTATCCAGCTTTTCATCAATGGCAGCCTGACACAGGCCAACCAGATCAGACTTCAGGCGCAGCATAATCGGCTGAGTTTCAGGATCACCAAAACGGCAGTTGTATTCGATCACTTTCGGAGTGCCATCAGCCATAATCATCAGACCGGCATACAGGAAACCGGTGTAATCGTTGCCTTCGGCAGCCATACCTTCAACCGTTGGCATAATCACTTCTGCCATAACACGGTCATGAATCTCAGGGGTTACAACCGGTGCCGGAGAGTATGCGCCCATACCACCGGTGTTAGGACCGGTGTCTTTATCGCCAACACGCTTATGATCCTGACTGGTGGCCATTGGCAGTACATTCTTGCCATCAACCATCACGATAAAGCTGGCTTCTTCACCATCCAGGAACTCTTCGATCACCACACGGCTACCAGCATCACCAAAGGCGTTACCGGCCAGCATATCTTTAACGGCATCTTCAGCTTCCTGAAGAGTCATCGCAACAATAACGCCTTTACCGGCAGCCAAGCCGTCCGCCTTAATGACAATCGGCGCGCCTTTTTCCTGCAGATAGGCCAGAGCAGGTTCAATCTCAGTAAAGTTCTGGTACTCAGCGGTTGGGATCTTCTGGCGGGCCAGGAAGTCTTTGGTGAACGCTTTAGAGCCTTCCAGCTGCGCAGCACCTTTGGATGGGCCAAAGATACGCAAACCTTCATCGCGGAAGCGATCAACAATACCTTCCACCAGAGGAGCTTCCGGACCCACAATGGTCAGGCCAATATCATTTGATTTAGCAAAGGCAACCAGACCGTCAAAATCCAGCACATCCAGCGCGACATTTTCCAGTTTAGGTTCAATAGCTGTTCCAGCATTACCCGGCGCAACAAAAACCTGAGTTACGGACTCTGATTGCGCTGCTTTCCAGGCCAATGCGTGCTCACGACCACCACTACCGATGATTAAAACCTTCATCTTTGCCTCATCTCACTGTAAACGTTGATGTGCGAAACTGAACTTTACGTCCCGTTTGCTGAAAAAATTGGTGGGCATTATCGCAAAAAAAGCGACAAAGTGGGAGAAACTTCCCCTGAGACTTTCTGACCTAAGGTTTCCTGCACAGCAAACATCAGCTCTCTCAGGTAATGGACTCTTTCAGGAAACACAATACGGACAAGATCACAGACATAAAAAAAGCCCCAGTTCAGGGGCTTACTCTCTATCCGGCAGAGGGAGGAAGAGCGGATAAAGAGTAAAAAATGTCAGTAAGACTGACAGGGTGATCACTCAATTGAACACTTCTGACCGACCGAACCTTGTGGGTTCCAAAGTCGCATCAGACGGAGAACAACAAGTGTTCAGCGAGTAAAAACGGTATTCATTTTTTCGCTCATCAGATCGCGGGCTTCGCCCATCAGATCCAGAGCTGACAGGTACTGGCTGCTGGCCTTAACCTGCTGATCACAAAAGAAGCTGTAGTTAGCCTCAACAGCGGCAACCGGATCCGTTTTGGTCATCATATCCATAACATGCTTGCTGAACTGGCTGACGGAGTCGCTGACATATCGGCTCTGCTGGTGAACCAGTTTTTCTGCAATCTTTGCCTCTGAGGACGCCAGATCACCCATCACTTCAACGGGCTTCCAGTTCGCTGATTCAGACAGACTTTTAAAGGTTTTTTGCAGATCGGTGGACCATTGATCAAATAAGCTCATAACTGCCTCCGCGCCGGAATCCGGCATTGTTTTGCACTGCACAAATATCTTAAATCCAAATATAGTGCAGCGCACAATGAGCTGTCAAACAGATTTGTTCGCAGATGCAGCAACTAATTTTCAGCGCCAGCTAACCCTTTGATTTCATTCGACAGGCGAAAAAAAACCAGCCAAATGGCTGGTTCTTTATCTCACCGGGATAACGACTTATTCATCATCCTTGGAGTTTTTGTTCGGCTGAAAACTCTGCCAGAGCTTCATATTCTGCTCGGCAACACGGCGCATCAGCTCCATTGGTGTTGCGGTCATCGCCGTCTGCATCTGCTCACGCAGTGCTTTCTGCTGCTCCAGGAAGGTATTGATACTTTCCTCAAGATAGTTGCTCATGGTGCCCTGCATACTGTCACCGTAGAAACGGATCAGCTGCTGTAACACCTGATTACTGAACATCGGATTTCCACCAGCGGTGTGTCCGTTTTCCTGCTCAGTGATAATCTGCAGCAAAATATTGCGGGTTAAATCTTCGCCACTTTTTGAGTCCTCAACACGGAACTCTTCCTTGTTAATCACCAACAACTTGATATCTTCAAGGGTGACATAACGACTTTCTGACGTGTCGTATAAACGGCGGTTGGCGTATTTTCTGATAACTCGCAAAATTCTGACTCTCTCTTCCGACTCAATGATTAGCTCTTCTCGCCTGCGAGATATATTGTAATCAGTTTGAGTGACTGCACAATGACTCAGTAGTGTTGTTCTGTAAAAATCCCTCTGTTTTATGAACTCAGCATGCTGCAGCCCATGATAAGTGGTTGTGCAACAGGGTTGATCGCAACAAAAATCCCTTTTTCCCGCCAATAAAGACTATGCTATCTAGGCAGTTAGTCTAATGAGGTGTCATCTAAACATCACATAGCTGACTTATTCTCGCAGAAGCTCCAGCGCGTATTCGACCTCAGACTTTAACCCCGCGTCGGATAGCCGGACCTCTCTGATGAAGTTTATTTAACAGGAAGGCATATATGTTTCTGAAAGTTCGCAAAAACTGCGGCATTTACATGCAGAATAATGAAAGCGGTAAAAAGGTTATCGCTCCGGTTTCCAGCCACTTTTATATCAACCTGAATCTGGTTACCGAGATCTCGGCATATACTCTTAAAGATCCTAAAGACAAACAGCAGCTGGACGGCAGCACTTTTCCGATTCCACCGGGAACTCACGTGCTGCACTTTACAATGAGCAGCAACTTCAGCAGCACAAAAGAAAAGATTAAAGGTGAGGACAGCAAACGGGCTCTGTTTGAAAAAATGTTCTACACCCTGTATTTCCTGCCTGACAATACCGTTGAGTTTGAACGCTTTAAAAGCGCTATTGATCAGAGCACTCTCAACAGAGACTAATGCCTCTGCGCTAAGCCCCCGGTGACCAATGGGGGCTTACTCTGCAGGCCATGGCATATCCCACACCGCATTACCCCCAAACATGCCAAGGTTCATCACAAACCGATAATTTATCGCGCAAGCAATTCCCGCAAGCCTGTTTCATATCAAATAATACCGCCCCCTGAATAAACTCTGTTACCAGAGCACCCTAGATTGTCACCGTTATATTATTCATACTGGGCTGCAAAAATCAGACTGGGGAGGAATACAATGCAAGCTTTAAAGGAACGCCGTCGCTATCCGAGGTACAAGGTCGCGGTGACCGCAAGGCTGCAACTTCCCACCGGTGAGCTTGAACTGCGCTCAACAGATATCTGCTATCAGGGGATCCGTCTGCAATGTCCAAAGGATGATGTACAGAAAGTTGTCCCGCGCGGCGCACAATTTACACCGGATGAACATATCAGCATTGCGATGCATCTGACTTTAGGTGCAGATGAACCTTTTGAAGTGTCAGGCCAGGTAATGTTTTGTCATCGCCAGTCACAAACGATGTTTCTGCTGGGCTTCAACTTTGAGAAGATGACCGCTGATCAGAAAAATCAACTGCGGGAATATCTGGATCAGCTGGATGGCGTTGCGCTTCAGCCCAGCCTGTTCAGTTAGAATCATGACACGAGGGTTGGCTTGGGTGTTCACAAGACCCTCCTTTGCCATCCCGTATACCGGCTCAGGAGGTCTGGTTACGCAGGGGGTTTAATCCAGCACGTTAAAACGGATTCGCCCCTGCCCGACCTGCTGTAACCGCTCAGCCAGAAGCTCTGGATCTTCTACCTCCGCAGACATCGTAACCGCCTGACCATACTGGCACTCGATCTTGCGCGCCGACAACTCTGTCAGCCAATGGCGAATATCAGATTCAAACGCATAATCCGCCTCAATCGCCACCGCAAAATGGGGACGAACCTCCTGAGTTTCCAGCGCATCCAGCACCATTTGGGTCGCCTGAGAATAAGCCTTCACTAAACCGCCGGTTCCCAGCTTAATACCGCCAAAATAACGCACAATTACAACGGCAACTTCCCCCAGCCCGCTATGCATCAGCACATTAAACATCGGCTTTCCGGCGGTTCCGGAGGGTTCACCATCATCACTCATGCCATAACACTGACTGTTCTTCGGGGCACCCGCGATAAACGCGGTACAGTGGTGGCGGGCATCAGGAAACTCATCTTTAACCGACTGAATAAAAGCCTGACAGGCCTGAATATCATCCACAGGGGCGGCGATAGAAATAAAGCGGCTGCGCTTAATCTCAAGTTCAGTTCGGACTTCTCTGGCTGGCTTCAGGTAGATACTCATTCGAAAAGGGTCACTCGGGCAAAGCCCTTATTGTAACGAATGTGACCGCTTCAGACCCATAACAATTCCCAATACCTGAACATCTTCATTTTTCAGTGTGATGGGAGACATACTGCTGTTAGCCGGATCAAGGCGAACACCGGAACGATCAATGTAAAGCCGCTTAAGTGTGACATGCTGATTATTGATCATCACCACACAGGTTTCGCCGTTTTCCACGGTCTGGCGTTGCTCGATAACAATAATATCGCCATCGTGAATGTTGGCTTCAATCATAGAATCACCACGCACTTTAAGAGCATAGGTATTCTTCTTTACCAGCTGCTGAGGAACCTGTATCTGCTCATGGTTCTCGCAGATCTCCATAGGAAGACCGGCAGTGACCCAGCCCAGAAGCGGGATCTCTCCCAACGCCTGAGAACCGGAATCTTCGGCGTGATATACCGCATCCTGCCAGAGCTGATTGTGATCCTGACTATCTGCCGCCCGCAGTAAAAATAGCGTCTCTCGATTCTGCTTACCTGTATCCATAACCGCTCTCTTCCTCGTTTATGGTGTGATTAACATCAGATCTATATATTTATACAGTATTCCATACAGGTAAAAAACTGTTTTTTAACCGGCCAGATGTCGGTCAAACAGTGCAGCAACATCTGCTTTAGCGTTCATCTTGGCCGCCATCAGGTATAAACCCGCCATTTTCCGATGTAAAAACAGCACTTCCGGTGGTGGCGTATGCCAGGCATCAGGGTTACTGCTGACCTCAATTCCCCTCAGATGGATACGCTGCGCCAGATCAGACCGGCCAAAGTCATAAGCTCCCTCTGCCCGTAACGGCTCTGCGGCGAGGATAAAAATATCCAGAATCACATCACGATTGGCAACCTGATTTCCACTGCTGAAAAAGCCCAGTTCCGATAACTGACGCTCAAGCTCACCCCGCTGCTGATCCCGTGCGGCTTTCAATGCCAGGCGGTATGAGGAGACAAAGGAGTCGGAATAGTAGCGCAAAGCCCCCAGATCCAGTAGAACCAAGTGCTGACTTTCACTTTCTAAAAGATAATTCGCCAGGTTAGGGTCGGTCTGAACCGCCTTAAAGCCAAATAACTCAGTAAAAAATAATTCAAACAACCGCAGCATCACGGTATCAGCCCATGCCGGATGAGAGCGGAGCGCTTCCTCTATAGGCTGCCCGTCCTGCCAGCTCATACAGAGCACAGAACCGGTTGAGTAAGATTCAAAGTATTGGGGCACAACGAAATGCCGGTCATCCAAATGCGCTTTAATCAGGCTGGCATATTGCTGCAGATTCTGCCCTTCCTGACGATAATCCGCCTCCCGATGCAGCTGGGTTCTGGCTTCTTCAATTACAGGAGTCAGATCCAGCTGTTTGGGTAACAGGCCGGACATTTTCAGCAAACCGTGAACATTACGGATATCACTGTCGATACTTTCACGAACCCCGGGGTACTGAACCTTTACCGCCACCTGCTCACCGGAGGCCAGTGTCGCCTTGTGTACCTGCCCGATTGAGGCCGCAGCACAAGGCTCAAAACTAAAGCGACTGAAACCCTCCCCCCAATCCGGCCCCCACTCTTTTTCCAGAACCGCCATCAACTGGCTGGGTGGCATACGATCAGCGTCGGCTCGCAAGCGCTCCAGCAGAACCGCCAACTCTTCAGGAATCACTCCACCGGCATCCATCGAGATCATCTGGCCGACTTTCATCGCAGCGCCACGCATTCTGGAGAGCTTATCCGCAAGATCCCGGGCATTTCCCGGTGTCATCATGAGGGACTGCAGGCCCGGATTTTTGCCTTTAATCCAGTGTTTACTGCCTTCAGCCAGAACATTACCTGCAACCTTTCCGGCAAGAGCACCAAGATGAGCAAAACGGGATAACCGGGAACCCGGAACAGATGAAAAGCGTTTCTCAGTCACAGAATATGTCCTTACGTTAGCGGGTATCCAAGCTTTACGATGAAGCCGGCAGTACAGAGCATTAACGCCAAGGGATCAAAAGGCTCCAAACTACAACCTGTCAGGTATAAACGGCATAATAGTTAACAACTCACATGGGTTTGGACACCTGACCCAATGCCAATAAAGATCAATCTTAGCCTTAGGAAATAGTTATGACTGTAGAATTAAATCAGCCAGTACCGGACTTCACCGCTGAAGCGACCAATGATGTCACGGTGACACTTTCAGAGCTGAAAGGTAAAAATGTTGTGATCTATTTTTACCCGAAAGACAACACCCCCGGCTGTACCAACGAAGGCAAAGATTTCCGGGATCACGCCGCTGCATTTGAGGCTGCAAATACCGTTATTTTTGGTGTCTCGCGGGACAGTATTCGGGTACACACCAACTTCAAGGCCAAGCATGAGTTCCCGTTTGAGCTGATTTCAGATCCGGAAGAAGCGCTGTGCAAACACTTTGATGTGATCAAGCTGAAAAAGAACTATGGTCGCGAGTATATGGGAATTGAGCGCAGCACCTTCCTGATCAATGCAGAAGGAGTTCTGGTTCAGGAGTGGCGCAAGGTAAAAGTGAAAGGACATGTTGAAGAGGTGCTGGAAGCGGTTCAGGCGCTGTAACCAACGCTTTTCGCTACTGCCAGAATCAGCCCAGCTGATGCTTTAAACAAAAAATCCCGCTTAATAAAGCGGGATTTTTTATAACCAGTACCGGTCGGCGACGGACTATCAACGATTGAAATTACTTCGCACGATAAATAATACCCGGACGACACTGAACCATCTCATACAGATCCGGCATATTACTCAGCGCTTCTGAAGCACCCAGGAAAAGGTAACCGCCCGGCTTGAGTACACCGTGGATACGGGTCAGGATATCTTTCTTAAGATCCGCAGAGAAATAGATCAGCACGTTACGGCAGAAGACAATATCAAACTTGCCTAACATAGAGTAACTGTGCAGAAGATTCATCGGACGGAAATCAACACGCTGCTTAATCGGCGCTTTCACCGCCCAACGACCATCACCGGTCTGCAGGAAAAATTTAGTCAGACGATCCTGAGACAAACCACGCCCCAGCGCCAGCATCTCATATTCACCACTGCGCGCAGAGTTGAGCACGGTGGATGAAATATCTGTAGCGACAATGCGCTCGCCGGAACGGAATGAACCCGGATTTTTCTGCTTAAACTCATCAAGAATCATGCTGATGGAATACGGTTCCTGTCCGGTAGAACAGGCCGCAGACCAAATTTTCAGCTGCTGGCTGCCCAGACTCTTGCTTAACTCCGGCAGCAGCTGATTCTGCAGAATATTGAACGGATGGATATCCCGGAACCATAACGTCTCGTTGGTTGTCATCGCATCGACAACCGCTTCCTTCAGGCCGGAACGGGGGTGAGACGTGATCGCTTTGATGAGTTCACCCAGAGTCGTCATTCCGTGTTGAGCCATGATCTTGTTCAGACGACTGGTGACAAGATACTGCTTATTGTCACCCAGCAAAATGCCGCAAGCATCCTGCAGAAACTTGCGAAAGGCATCGTAGTCTTTTGTATCAAGGGTTCTGACTGTTGACATTCTTTGAACTCACTCAAACAGCTTTACGTTTTTTTACAGCTTATCACATATTAGCAAAATACAAGGTTTTTTATCCCACCTCTTCCGACTCAACCTGCTGCAAGGAGTTGATTCGATTAACAACTTTTCTGGCCAACTCATCGGCATCATACTTCGCTAAAAAGTCATCTGCGCCTACTTTCTTAACCATCGCTTCGTTGAAAATGCCACTCAGAGAGGTGTGCAGTAATATCTGCATACGACTCAGATCAGGATCAGATCTCAACTCTGTGGTCAGAGTATAGCCGTCCATTTCAGGCATCTCGATATCCGAGATGATCATCAGAACCTCATCCTGAATATCTTTACCGGAATCGACAATGCTCCGAAGGTATTTAAACGCCTCCAGACCATTACTTAACCCCGTAGTCTGTACACCAACTTCATCCAGGCAACGAATCACCTGATTACGGGCAACGCCTGAATCATCAACAACGACAACATGGTATTTGGAAGAGATCAGCTTAAGAGTATCGTCAACAACGCCCTTACTGACCCTTTCATTCACCGGATGCACTTTAGAGATAACCTTCTCAACATCAATGATCTCAATCATCGTTCCGTTAAGTTCGGTCACTGCCGTCAGGTAATTATCTTTACCCGTAGCCTTTGGTGGCGGATGAACATCTTTCCAGTTCAGGTTAACGATCCGGTCGACTTTCGAGACCAGAAAGCCCTGGGTAACCCGGTTGTATTCCGTAACGATCACAACACCATCTTTCAGGTCTGCAACCGCCGGCAAACCAATAGCCATGCCAAGATCAATCACCGAGATCGTCTCACCACGAATACTGGCAACCCCGCGAACAATCGCCTCATGGTGAGGCAAATGCGTCAGCTTAGGGCAGGGAAGAATTTCTTTAACTTTAAATACATTAATACCGTAACTCTGGCGCCCCCGAAGCTGAAACAGGAGGAGCTCCATACGGTTACCACCAACAAGTTGCGCCCGCTCTGCAAGACGGCCTGCTTGTTCATTCATAAAGTTATCCGCTGATAGGAATTCAATTCAGAATGTGTAGACTAACCTTTTATACCTTTAGGTTGAACTGGGGATTTTCCCGTAGGGCTTAGTTTGACAATTTCTAACATAAAAATTACGAGGCAGTTACATTGGGTTCCACAGGCTCTCAGCACCGAAATTCCTTCCGACTTATAACGCAGGTTTCCGCCCTTTTTTTTCTGGCTTTTCTGCTTCTGAAACCTGCATACGCTCAGGATGAACTGGAGACAGAACAGAGTCTGAATGAGGCCGTCAAAGCCTATCTTATGCCCAAACTGGATAAACTGAATGCCAGCCGGATCAACATCGATATCGGCAGTGTCGACCCAAGACTACGTCTGAAAAAATGTCCGTCCCCGCTTGATCTGGAACAACTGGGTAACAAAGGACTTTCGGGTAAGGTCAACATCAGGGTTCGCTGCAACGAGGCCAGCTGGGGGATATTTATCCCCGTGGATATCCAGATCTTTGAACCGGTTGTCGTCAGCCGGGCAACACTGCCCCGCGGCTCCGTCATCAGCAGACAACTGCTGACCATGCGGGAGGTGGAAAGCTCATCTCTGAACTACAGTTATTTCAGGGATATTAATCAGGTTGCAGGCACAGAGGCGACCAAGCCTATTCAGGCGAACAGCGTGATCTTTACCAACATGGTAAAAGCGGCGGTTGCGATCCGAAAAGGCGATGAGGTGATTATTAAAGCGCAGGTGGGCAGCCTTAACGTCAGAATCAAGGGACTGGCACTTCAGGATGGTGCTCTTGGAGAACAAATTCAGGTGCGCAATGTCCAATCCAGACGTATAATCAGAGCCACTGTGACCGGCCCAGGAAACGTACTGGTTCCCATGTAATCCGGGGACTTTCCCATTGGTCATTTCGTTTCCCGAGCATGGTCCTCAGGAATTCAGCATTTTTTGTTATACTTGCCTGTAAATCCGTTAATTTTTATTAAAGCTTTCACAAGAAGTGCCGATAACAATCCCAAGTTATTGATATTTCTTAAAGAGGTCAGTCAACATGGCTATCGATCTTAACAGCCTGTCCGGCAGCTTAGCGGGAAATCGAGTCCGTACCAGCGGTCAGACTTCCGGCAAAGAAGAGGTTTCCAAAAGTGAAGCCCAGGCAGCTACGCCTCAGACAAGTACCAAGAGCGACAGCGTACAGCTGAGTGATGAAGCACTTCGTCTGAACAGTCGGGCTCAGTCCGCACCGGATATTGATGAAAGCAAAGTGAGCGCTATCAAAGCTTCAATTGAAGATGGCTCTTATAAAATTGACTATCAGGCACTGGCAAAAAACATTATTCAGTTTGAAAACGAACTGTAAGGTTAGCCCGTGAGTGAAGCGCTTTCACAAACTGTAAAACAACACCTACTTAACAGCATTCAGAACATGAAGGCTGTTAAGTCGTGTATGGAAAACGAAAAAGAAGCTCTGAAAGTTCGGGATATCAAGCAGATTCAGGCCCTGACTGTTGAAAAACAGAAGCTGCTGAAACTGATCGAAACCGATATCAGCGAACGTCAGCAGCTGCTTACCGAGCAAAACCTGGAGCTGGACGACGAAGGGATGCAGAGCCTGATCGAAAGCTTCCCGGAAAAAATATCCACGTCCTTGTCTCAGGGCTGGCAACAGCTGATTTCGTTGCATAACGATATCAAAGAGATCAATCAGGCCAACGGCATGATCATCAACAAAGGTTTGCAACAGGTTGATGCCATGCTGAGCATTCTTCAGTACAACACCGAAGCCAGAACCGCCCGCACCTATAATGCAAAAGGACGGTCAATCGCAAAATCATCCCGCGATCTCGGCCAAGCCTGATTTTATTCGTCACCACTTAACAAGGTTTGCATATGACTGGCACTGTTAATTCAGATGCAGTGGCAAAGCCACAGCCATCCGTAACAGCAAAAAAAGACGATGACCGCAAGCATGTGGTGACCCGTCAAGCCAGTATTTTTGCCGTCCTGCGCTCATTGCAGAAACATCGCTCCCCCCTGACCATCGTTTTTCGTGGCCACAATAAGCAGACCTTCACCAGTATCGTGCTTAAGGTCGACCTGGAAGAGGGTTACTTCATTCTGGATGAAATAGCCCCACCCAGCGGTCATAAAAGAGCGATGGAAGGCGGCATCTTCAGTATCCAGGCTAACGATAAAGGTGTTCAGGTTGTCTTCGGCAACAATACCGTTGTTGGTGCCGGTCGTAATGACGGGGCGGCTATCTATAAAATCCCTCTGCCTAAACAGCTGCTTTATAAACAGCGCCGTGATGCCTACCGTGCACACATCGCTATCGCAGATCAGGTAGAAGTAAAGCTTACCTCTTACGAGCGCCAGAAACCGCTGGTGGGACGCATCATCGATATCTCTTCAACGGGCTGCAAAATTGAGTTCCCTTATCTGGTGGAACCCGCCTTTGAAGATATGGAAGTGTTTGATGAAGTGAGTTTTGACCTGCCGGAATCGGAGTTCGATACCTCGGTCCTCTGTGCTGCAGAAGCACGTCGTGCCGTGTACTTTGAAGATAAAAAGATGACGCAGTGCGGATTCCGCTTCCTGAATCCTGATGGCCGTAACCAGCGGGAGATCGACCGTTTTGTTGCCTATCTCCAGCGTGAAGCACGTCGTCGTGGCTTAGAGTAAAACCTAAAGCCCCATAGGAACAATGCCTGCACTCTCTTAGCAGGCAATACCTTTTTGACGCTCCTTCTCTCCCTCTTGCCAGCACCGCCAGCGCACAACATCTTCCGGATAATCCACATCCCATAGCTCAGGCAATAAACCTACCTTCAGGTTCAGGTCTTCAGCATTAGCCAATGTTTCCGCAAGCACAGTTTCCGTTCCCCAGTTTACTTGCCGGAACAGATCATCAGGCAGCGTATCCCGACAACCGATCAGCACATAACCACCATCTTCTGCCGGATTCAAAACCAGATCATCACCGGCATCCAGCCTTGAGAATGCAAGGGCGATCACATCGACCGATAACACAGGGCAGTCACTGCCAACGAGAAGCACCTGATCAAAATCACGCAGTCCCTCATTCAACGCTGCCAGCATCTTCTCCCCCAGATCTCCGGCAACCTGCTCCACCAAACCAAAACCCTGCTTACCGAAATGAGCCAAAAAAGGATGATGCCGATCACCGGCTACATGCAACTGACGCGCAGTCGCCTCTGAAGCCAGCAGTGTCTCTGCAGTTGCCAGAACCAGTTCACAATGAATATCGACTGTTTCCGAAGGCTCATAGCCACTCAACAGCCGGGTTTTAACCTTGCCCTGAACAGGTTCTTTGGCAAACTGTATGATCAGGCGTTTTTGTTCTGACATTGTTCGATTCCGCTCTATGCAGGAAGGCCCTTTAACTCCCGACTGCTCAATGTGTTTTATTCGGTGCAGACTTTAATTGCGGGTAATAGATCGCAGCTAATTGTTCCGGCGAACGCCCGAGAAAATACGCAAGACGCAGTCGCCACATCAGGAAAATAGTTTTCCACACCCCCTGATGACGCCAGCGACGGGAAGAGGTCAGAACTTTTTCCCTGAGACATAGCGGGTCAGCATATCGCTTCAACCGGCCACTCAGCTCCACATCCTCCATCAGTCGCTGAGCAGGAAAACCACCCACCCTGGCAAACAGCTCACGGCTGACAAAGATACTCTGATCCCCTGTAGCAATACCGGTTAAGCGGGATCGGTAATTCATAAGATGCGCAATCACCGGAAACATCCAGTGCCCCGGCGTCAGGCGAACATCGAAACGCCCCCAGACGGACTCACCCTCCAGAGAAGCAAGTAGGGTCACCGCCTTATCCGGCAGCCAGGTGTCCACATGCTGAAACAGCAAAAGATCCCCCTTAGCCAGCGCAGCACCCTGATTCATTTGATGAGCACGCCCGGCATCGGTCAGCACCAGCTGATCGACAAGATCCTCAGCCAGCTCGGGCGTACCATCATGGCTTCCGCCATCCACCAGAATCAGCTCATGGCCAGCCTCCCGGAACGGCTGAAGATGTTGTAAAAAACGCACGATCTTGGATGCTTCATTCAGAACCGGGATAACGATACTTATCAACAATCTCTCACCTGATAGCCCGACATTAGTCCGCTAAAGCGCCGCCACAACTACTACCCTGACCTGCGGTACAACCGTAGCAGTGCTCACCAATCACAATCTCATCACCTTCAAGATTCTCGTCCAGCAGGTCTGCCAGATAGGTTTCCGGACGATCTGATGCGATCAGCGGCATATTCAGCATCTGATTAAAGTCACAATCATAAACCCTGCCCTGCCAATCAATACTGATCAGACTTCGGCACATAACACCCGCCAGATTCTGCTCTGAAAAGTTGTCCTTAAGCAGTTGCATATAATCATGGAACTGCCCTTTGGAGATCAGCATGCTGCCGAAGCGACTGATCGGCATATTGGTGATGGTCAGCAACTCATTGAACACAATGCCATGGGATTCTTTTAGCTCACGCTGATAATCCACCTGCAGTCCGGCCTGAGCCGGTGGCAGAAAAGGTCCGCCGGGGTTATAAACCAGATTCAGCACCAGCCCGCTATCCGGCTGCCCGAAGCCCAGCTGATTTAACTTCTGCAGCGCGATAATGCTTTCAGCAAATACCCCTTTGCCACGCTGCTGTTCAACATTCTGCTCGGAATAACAGGGTAAAGACGCCGTCACGATCACCTGCTGATCCGCCAGAAACTGAGCCAGATCCCCGTAACCCGGCTCATTCAGAATGGTCAGATTACAGCGGTCGATAACCTCAACGTTACGCTTACGGGCCTCAGTCACCAGATAACGAAACTCAGGATTCATCTCAGGTGCACCACCGGTAAGATCCAGCACCTTGATGTCCTGACGATCAATAAATGCCAACACCTGATCTATGGTCTCACGACTCATCAGCTCTGTTCGTTTCGGCCCCGCATTAACATGACAATGTACACAGCTCAGGTTGCACAGGTACCCCAGATTGACCTGCAGGATATTCAATTTGCCCCGAAAAATTCTTGGGAAATCAGTCTGTTCCAACAGGGGGCGAGTATCTAGCATGACATATCCTCGGTTTGGTTTTTTTATTAGAACTCATTATAATGGCCGCACTTTCAAAGTCAGTGCCTCAATAGCTCAGCTGGATAGAGCGTCCCCCTCCTAAGGGGAAGGCCGCAGGTTCGACTCCTGCTTGGGGCACCATTCTCTTCTCTGTTCATATCCGATACTGATCAAACCATCATTAATTACGTTTCTTGATCGCTTAACCGGCCATTTATTTATCGTCTGCCGGGCTTTAAAACGCTTATTTATCATCATACGCCGTCTCTCCGCAGACAGATTCAAACGGCATATCTTTTCGTCTGGTTTAGGGCAAAATTGACCTGTAACGGATAGTTTTCGTCATCACTGTGTCATAATGATTCTAAAAGCTATCTTTAGAAAAGGATTCCTGTGTTAAGACAGCTACTCCTGAGATCAACAAAATCCCTGCTGCTTTTTTTCACGCTTACGGGTCTGGTGGCCATCTCTGAGGCTCATGCCGCAGAGGAGCAGGCTGTGGATCGTATTTATCTGCAGTGGATGTTTTTCGTCACGGCGTTAATCGTCGTGGTTGTCTACTGGAACCAACGCCTTTCGTCAGAAGTGAAAACCCGGGAAACCGCCAACCATCTGGCCCAGTCTTATCTCGGTATCATCAACCGCTACGTGATCACATCCCGCACCGATCTGTATGGCAATATCACCGATGTCAGTAAAGCCTTCTGTGAAATCTCCGGTTATTCACGGGACGAGCTGATCGGTAACAGCCACGGGGTCATCCGTCATCCCCAGACAGACAATAAGGTGTACGAGGAACTCTGGCACACCCTCAGTCAGGATAAAAGCTGGTCCGGCGAGATGTGTAACCGCCGCAAAGATGGCACCGCCTACTGGGTTGCCGCTTCCATCACCGCTGATTACGACCAGAACGGCAAAAAAACCGGCTATATCGCAGTCCATCAGGACATCACAGACCATCGTATTGTCCGGGAGCTCTCTCTGCGCGACCCTCTTACAGGGCTATACAACCGCCGGTATTTTAACGAGCTATTTGAGTCACTTCTGAAAGGTAAGACCCATCAGGAGTCCCACGCAGGACTAATCCTGCTCGATATCGATCATTTTAAAAAGTTTAATGACACCTACGGCCATCAGAAAGGTGATACCGCCTTAGCTCAGGTCGCCTTCTGTCTGGAAGAAGTTTGCATCCGGCTGAATCAGGAGAACGAAGCCCTGCAGGCTCATTCATTCCGGCTGGGAGGTGAGGAGTTTGCGATACTTGCTCTGCTGGACGAAGATCAGACCGCACTCGCCGCAGAATCCGTCCGCCAACAGGTCTACGATCTGCAAATTGAGCATGTTAACAACGAAGGCTTTGGTGTGATGACCTGTTCAATGGGGACGTACAATTTCCCCATTGACCGGGCGATTCCGGCAGAGCCTGACGAGTTATTTCGGATTGCCGATCAGGCTCTGTACCGCGCTAAGGATATGGGCAGAAACCAGACCCAGTCAGCCAACCACCAGTCCGCTGAAATCGAACTGTTCTGAGCCGGGTTCCGGTTTTGAACGCTTAAGCTTCCACCTCATTGGCCGGGTCTTTAGCATCCACCGCCCTTGGCCAGGCATAAAGAATCGCCTTGAGCAGCGTGGCCAGAGGAATAGCAAAGAAGATCCCCCAGAAACCCCAGATTCCGCCGAATGCCAGCACCGCAACAATAATCGCCACCGGATGCAGATTCACCGCTTCCGAGAAGAGCAAAGGTACCAGTACGTTACCATCCAGCGCCTGAATCACGCCGTAAACCAACAACATATAAAAGAAGGTATCGTTCAGACCAAACTGGAACATACCGATCAGCACCACAGGCACCGTCACGACCGCCGCGCCGATATAAGGCACCAGTACCGATAACCCGACCAGCACACCCAGCAGCGCTGAATACTGCACACCAAAGGCGATCAGCCCCAGATAGGTGGCAACACCAACAATCACGATCTCAATAAACTTACCGCGAATATAATTCGCCAGCTGCTGATCCATCTCGCGCCAGATACCGGTCATAAAGACACGTTTTTCCGGCAGGTGGCTGACAAACCAGTTAATCAGCAGATCACGGTCTTTCAGCAGGAAGAACACCAGAATCGGCACCAGAACCAGATAGATCATGATCGCAAACAGATTTGGCACTGAGGCCAGAGACAGTGAGACCAGCTTCTGGCCGACCTGACCGATCTCAACAGCGGCCACACCGATCAGCTCCTGCATCTGCTCCTGACTGATCAGGTTCGGATACTGTTCCGGCAGCAATAACAGCAGCTGCTGTCCTGCGGCCAACATGCCGGGTAGCTCATCAATTAACGCCATTAACTGACGCCATACCAGCGGGAAAACTACAAGAACCAACGCCGACAGCAGGCTGACAAAGACCAGAAAAACCGCGACCACCGCCAGCTTAAAGGGCACACGAATCTCTTCCAGTTTCCGGACAACACCGGCCAAGAGATAAGCCAGAACCACACTGGACAGAAACGGTGCCAGCATGGTGCCCATAAAGATCACAATGCTGAAACCACCGATCAGCAACAGAAAGAAAATAACCGCTTCTTCGTCCGAGAAATATCGCTGAGCCCAATAACGGGCTACATCCTTCATCGCCATGGCGCTACCTATTCCCCTTTCCGGATACAGTAGATAAATTCATCACTCTGCTGCTCACGACTCAACAGCTCATGAGGGCTCTGGCGGACAAAAGCTTCAAAGTCATCCCATGAACCAGCATCCGTTGCCGTAACACGCACAACCTCACCTGCCTGCATGGAATTAAGCGCTAACTTCGCCTTCAGCAGCGGCATCGGGCAGTGCAGACCTCTGGTATCCAGCTCCTGATCTATTGCTTGTGCCATTTGTACCCTCGGATTAACTGTCTGTTTTTATTGGAATCGTACTTATAAAAAGCCACGCATGATTAAAGGGGATCGTAACGTAAAGTGCAAGGTAATCCCGATCTCAGGTCGCCAAAACCGCTGCCCACTTTTGAATCAGAAACTGATGCTTTATCCTGTTGTCTTACAAACAGATAACCGCGACCCGTCACGGCAGGCAACTCCAGGCTGCCAGAGACTTAAGATGACTCAACACAGGGATCTAATGTGCCGGTTTTACTAACCAGAGCCCGACTTAAGGCTTTCGGACAACAATGCAGGAAAAGCGTTCACGCCGCAGGCATCAGCCTGTTGCTGGCCGGTACGGCTGCGCTAAGCCCTCAGGTCATGGCGGAGTCTAACAAGCTGCCCAGCATCGGCAGTGATCAGCCAGACCGGATTACCACCAATCAGGAGTATCGGCTGGGACGCGCCTGGTTGCGTCAGTATCGCGCCGTCAGCCCTGTCATCTACGACCCTATTCTGCAGGGCTATCTTGAAGAACTGGTCAATGAACTGGCTGTAGAAGCTGACCTTTATGAGCGCCGCCTGAATCTGGTCGCCATCAATGCCAAAACGATTAACGCCTTTGCTGTGCCCGGCGGTGTCATGGGTGTACACAGCGCACTGCTGTTGAAGGCTCAGGATGAAGACATGGTGGCCTCGGTACTCGCCCACGAACTGGCTCACCTGAGTCAGCGCCACTACGCCCGCCGGAAAGACAATGCGGAAGGCCAGAGTCTGCCCCTTCTGACCGCCATGCTGACCGGCCTAGTACTCAGTGCTAACGGCCACACTCAGGCCGGTGTTGCCGCTATCGCCGGCTCACAGGCCGCCGCGATTCAGAACCAGCTGCAGTTCAGCCGGTTGCACGAACAGGAGGCCGATGCCGTCGGTTTTCAGGTGCTGACCGATGCCGGTTTTGACAGCAGCGGCATGGCCCGTATGTTTGAACTGCTGCAGGCAGAAGCCCGCACCAACGGCGGTAACGCTCCTGAGTTCCTGCTCACTCACCCCCTGACCCAGAGCCGGATCGCCTTTGCCAAGGAGCGTGAAACCAAAACCGATTCTGAAACCTTCTACAGTAATCTTGAATTCCAGCTGATCCGGGTTAGGGCGATGCTGCACCAGACTCAGGCGAAAGACAGACCCGTCGCCCTGACCGCACTGCTGAAAAGCGTTCCGGACAGTATGAAAGAGCCGGTTAAACTCTACGCCGATATTCTTGATGCACTGGATCAGGGTAAGCCGCAACAAGCCAAGGAGCTGGCACAACAACTGGCCCTGCAACCGGATCATCTGTATTTCCGCCTGCTCACCGCCAAGGTGCTGGTCGCCATCGGCCAAAGTGAACAGGCCTTCAAACTCCTTCACGCACAACAGAAAGAAACGCCGGATAAAATGGTAGTCAAAGCCTTTACCGCCCAGACCTACCTTAACGCCGGTAAAATAGCTCAGGGGATTGAGGCCTTTACCAAGTTAAGCCGTGAACGTCCGGAAGACCCATGGGTGTGGCAGCAACTGGCTAAAGCCGCCACCGATCGCAAGGACCTGCTGACGGTGTATAAAGCCAATGCGGAGTTTCACCAGCTAACCGGTGATATTCCTCAGGGGGTGAGAGAGCTGAAACTGGCCCGGGAATATGCCAGCAACGATCCTATCGAGTTTGCCCGAATCGATCACCGCATCAAGGATCTGGAAGATCTGTTCAAAGAGCTGGATTTCGACAAATAAAACCGGCGCTGAACCCGGCATCCAGCCGAACGCCAAAAACAAAAAAGCCCGATATTCATCACGAATATCGGGCTTTTTCAGATCAGTAACAGCGGCTTATTTGGCCGCTGTAAACTGCAGCATTCGGGTCAGTGGACGCATCGCTTTCTCACCCAGCTCGGCATCAACAAACACTTCCTGATCACCGGTCTCCAGCACATGAACCATAGATTCCAGTTCATTCATCGCCATCCACGGGCAGTGTGCACAACTGCGACAGGTCGCACCGTTACCGGCGGTTGGTGCTTCAAGGAAGGTTTTCTCAGGGCACAGCTGCTGCATCTTGTAGAAGATGCCCCGATCCGTCGCCACGATAAAGGTGCTGTTATCCATCTCTTTAGCCGCATTGATCAGCTGGGAGGTAGAACCCACCACATCAGCAATATCGACGACAGCTGCCGGTGACTCCGGGTGAACCAGAACCGCTGCATCCGGATAAACCTTTTTCAGGTCCAGCACGCCCTTGGCTTTAAACTCTTCATGCACGATACAGGCGCTGTCCCACAGAATCATATCTGCGCCGGTTTTGTTCTGTACATAGCCACCCAGGTGCTTATCCGGTGCCCAGATAATCTTTTCGCCTTTGTCTTTCAGGTGCTCAACCACCTGCAGAGCGATACTGGAGGTTACCACCCAGTCCGCACGGGCTTTAACCGCTGCCGAGGTATTGGCATAAACCACCACGGTACGGTCAGGATGCTGGTCGCAAAAAGCGCTGAACTCATCCACAGGGCAACCCAGATCCAGAGAACAGGTCGCTTCCAGTGTTGGCATCAGAACACGCTTTTCAGGGCTCAGAATCTTAGAGGTTTCACCCATAAACTTAACACCGGCAACCACCAGTGTTTTCGCATCATGGTTGGCACCAAAGCGGGCCATTTCCAGAGAATCCGCTACACAGCCGCCAGTCTCTTCCGCTAAAGCCTGAATCTCATGGCTACAGTAGTAGTGCGCCACAAGAACCGCATCCTGCTCTTTCAGAAGTTGCTTGATACGTGCCGTAAGCTCTGCTTTTTTCTCGGCGTTCAGTTCTTCCGGTGCCCCCAAATTGGACAGGTGTTCCCGAACCAGTGCCTGGTCTGCTTGCATAGTCATGGGCTGAATTCAACTCATAGTAAAGATTTCAGCAACTTCGCAGGCGTTCCGGAAACCGCAACAGAGATGCGGACAGAAGCCCCTCAGGCGAAGCTGCAATCGAACAAAAAGATGGCCGTGAATTTTAGCACAAAATCCTGACAACAGATGAAGCTTTCAACTGCCTTTCGATGCTTAATAATGAAAAGCACCTGTGGATAACGTGAAAAAGAGGAATAAATTTCAGGCAAAAAAAATCCCGCATCAGATGCGGGATTTTTTAGAATCTGGTGGGTCGTATAGGATTCGAACCTATGACCAATTGGTTAAAAGCCAACTGCTCTACCGACTGAGCTAACGACCCGATACTTATCAGTTTAAGTAAAAACGGCGTATCTACCAAACCAGTAAGTGAAAAAGTGGTGGGTCGTATAGGATTCGAACCTATGACCAATTGGTTAAAAGCCAACTGCTCTACCGACTGAGCTAACGACCCACAACCTACTGACAATGAAATAAACCCATAAGATCAGCAAGTTAGGAAAGTTGAATTGGTGGGTCGTATAGGATTCGAACCTATGACCAATTGGTTAAAAGCCAACTGCTCTACCGACTGAGCTAACGACCCATTCAACTTGGGGCGCATTATACGCAGCTTTTCAGGATGCGCAACCCCTTTTTTTAATCTATTTTTCGTTTTTTATCAGAAACTTAATTCGGACGCTGGTTTTTATTCACGCTGCGAATCGCACGGGTCTTTTTACGCTGACGCTCGATCCGGTCACGACTGTCGATGCTGTCTTTAACACGACGTTTTTCCAGGCCTGCCATTTCAGATAACTGGTCGATTTCCTGCTGAGTCAGTTCAATCCACTCACCGGCACGGGCACGTTTATCCAGGAAGATGCTGCCATAACGCACACGTTTCAGGCGACTTACCGTCAGACCCTGTGATTCCCACAGACGACGAACCTCACGGTTACGGCCTTCCATAATCACAACATGGAACCAGGTGTTGATACCTTCACCACCAAACTCCTGAACGTCAGTGAAGCGCGCCATGCCATCTTCCAGCATCACACCTTCCACCATCGCTTTGACGTGTTCAGGTTTCACATCACCCATCACACGTACCGCGTACTCACGCTCAATCTGCTGAGACGGGTGCATCAGGCGGTTGGCCAGCTCACCATCAGTGGTAAACAGCAGCAGACCACTGGTGTTGATATCCAGACGGCCGATGGAGATCCAGCGCTCACCTTTCAGTTTCGGCAGACGATCAAATACAGTACGACGACCCTGCGGATCGTGACGGGTACAAAGCTCACCTTCCGGTTTGCTGTACATGATCACACGACGCGGTACTTCTTCTTCCGCCACCAGCTTCACCAGACGACCATGAACGGTCACGCGGTCGTTGATAGAAACGCGGTCACCCAGTTTCGCCGTCTGGCCATTAATGGCCACTTCACCGGTCTCGATCAGGCGTTCCATTTCACGACGGGAACCCATACCGGTACGGGCCAGAACTTTTTGCAGTTTTTCAGTTTTTACTTCGTTGATATCTTTCACAGAATTAACCTTTTATTCACTATCCGGTATCGGTGGCAGTTCGTCCGCCGATACAACCTGTCTTGTTTCATCGGGGGATGCGGTTTCAGAAACCCCATCCGCTGAATTTGTGTCTTGCGATTCAGACTCATCAGACATTCCCGCCTGATGTTCCTGTTGCGCTTTCTGACTGAGTCGCTCATCAAAACGCTGACTCAGCTCCGAGAAGGTCAGCGCTTCCGGCAGATTATCCAAATCCACATCCGTGCCTTCGCCATCCTCGTCGTCATCTTCCTCATCGGCAGTCAGCCCCTGAGCCTCCATCTCGGCCCGGGCTTCCTCCATCATCTGACGACGCTTCTCTTCCTGAGCTGCCAGCATGCGTGCTTCTTCATCGGCAATCGCCTGCTGCTGCTCTTCCTGCATGCGGTCACCCAGCTCCCGAATCTCATTCAGGGTCGGCAACTCATCCAGTGTTTTCAGATTAAAGTAATCCAGAAAATGTCGGGTGGTGGCGTACATCGCCGGACGACCCGGCACATCGCGATAGCCCACAACCCGCACCCACTCACGCTCTACCAGTGTCTTCATAATAGAACTACTGACACTGACACCACGAATATCTTCAATATCCCCGCGTGTTACCGGCTGACGGTAAGCGATCAGCGCCATCGTCTCCAGCAGAGCACGGGAATACTTCTGCGGCCGCTCCGTCCAGAGACGGGCGATACGACCGGCATGTTCTTTACGGGCCTGAATACGCCAGCCACTGGCCACTTCAATCAGCTCAATACCGCGCCCCTGATAATCCTCAGCCAGTTGGCGCAGAACATCCTTCAGCACACCTTTGGCAGGACGCTCAAAGTCATCAAACAACTCGGCGATCTGATCCAGCGCCAGCGGCTGATCCGATACCATCAATACCGCTTCAATAACGGGTTTCAGCTGCTCAGTTTTCATCCGTTACCTCTTCAGGGGTAGCGCCTTCAAAGGCTGCTCCGTCATCCTCTTCAATATCATCTTCCGTTCCGGCTTCGCCCTCTGTACCTGCCTCCGTCAGAATGCGGGAGCGGACATGAATCGGGCTGAAGGGTTCGTTCTGAACCAGTTCAATCGAGCGGGCTTTGATCAGCTCCATGATCGCCAGAAAGGTCACCACCACACCCATGCGTCCCTCGTCCGGGGTAAAGAGACTTTCAAAGGGGTAGAACCTGTCTTCGGTCAGGGATTCCAGAATCTGACTCATCCGTTCACGGGTCGACAGCGGCTCCATCTCAATATGGTGATGGGTCTGCAGCTCAGCCCGCTGAACCACCTGCGCCATCGCCATCAGAATCTCCTGCAGATCCACCTCCGGCGGCGCACGGTACACCTCAAACTCAGGTGCAGCCAGCTGAACCGGGGTCACATCCCGTTCAACACGGGGCAGGGCATCCAGTTTTTCCGAAGCATCCTTTAGCTGCTCGTACTCCTGCAGGCGGCGCAACAGTGTAGCCGTAGGATCATCTTCATCCTCTTCCGTATCCTCATGATGCCGGGGCAACAGACTGCGGGATTTAATCTCCGCCAGCAGCGCCGCCATCACCAGATACTCACCGGCCAGCTCGATCTGCAGCTCGCGCATCAGATCCACATATTCCATGTACTGACGGGTGATCTCCGCAACATTGACACTGAGAATATCCAGATTCTGACGACGGATCAGATACAGCAGCAGATCCAGCGGGCCTTCAAAGGCTTCCAGAAAAACCCGCAGGGCTTCCGGCGGAATATAGAGATCCTGCGGCGGTTCGGTAACGGTTTCATCACCGATACGCGCCCAGAAATCCAGCTGTTCCGGTTCAACGGCTATAGACACAGGCTCAACACTCCCTGTTTAACATTTGCTTCCCTAGCGCCCTGATGACAGACGGCAAAAAGCCTCAGCGGGTTAAGCTGATCATCATTCACAGGTGCTGAAAAAAAGTGTCTGTTGCAGTCAACCATCTCGGCCGTCTGTCTCCCGGTGATATGCCGCTTTGTCAGCCGATGGCTTTTAAACAATGCTTAAAAAAGGCTGAAAAGCAGATTGAAGAGGTGGATCAATCAATAAGTATGCGCCGCATTCTAACACACAAAAAGGCTCCGGCCAGTTTGTGCATGCCTTACCGGCATGAAAAAGCCCCGCGACCTGAGATCAGGTGGCACGGGGCTTTTACGCTGGTCAGACCCTCTGCCGGATTAGTAGCGGTAACTCATTCATCCGACAGGAAAATCTCGCTCAGGACCCGGTTATTCAAAAACGCTGACATCACCTTTACCCACACGGATCACTTCCGGTGGCATCTCACGAACATCGACCACAGAGGTCACATCCATCGAGCAGGCACCGCCATCAATGATCAGATCCAGTGCGTGTTCCAGATGATCACGGATCTCATAAGGGTCGGTCTGGGGATGCTCGTCTTCCGGCAGAATCAGGGTGGTACTCATAATCGGCTCACCCAGATGCTCCAGCAGCGCCAGCGTGATGGCATGCTCAGGAATACGAACACCAATGGAGCGGCGCTTAGGATGCAGCAGCAGACGCGGTACTTCGGTCGTCGCATGCAGAATAAAGGTATAAGGCCCCGGGGTATGCGACTTCAGCAGTCGGTACAGGGTGTTATCCACCTTGGCATAGGTCGAGATATCCGACAGATCACCGCACACCAGTGTGAAGTTGTGCTTCTGGTCCAGCTGACGGATACGCTTGATACGCTCCACCGCCTTCTTGTCGCCCAGATGGCACCCCAGCGCGTAGCCGGAGTCCGTGGGATAGGCGATAACGCCGCCTTTGCGAATAATCTCAACCGCCTGACGGATCAGACGTTCCTGAGGATTATCCGGATGAATCTGAAAAAATTGGCTCATGGTCACATCCTCATCAATCGTTGTGTTTGTTCTGTATGCTTATCTTTGTTCTGGTTTTGGTTCTGGTTATAAGCTCTGATCATGCTAAGCAGGCTCATCCTGCCACAACATCCAGACAGGGTTAACCGTCTCCGGCAGATGATTCACCTTGCCCGGTTTCTGCCACTGGGTCGGAAAATGGAAGTCACTACCGGCGCTGGCCGCCAGTTCATACTCTTTAGCCAGCTGCGCCATATAGTGAGTCTGATCACGGGATTGCTGAGCACCGGAGACCACTTCCATCGCCTCACCACCGGCCTCTTTAAAGGCTTTCAGCAGCGCACGACGTTTCATATTGGTCATTTTATAATGCAGCGGATGCGCCACCACGGCCACGCCTCCAGCCGCCCTGATCCACTCCACCGCTTTATCCACTGTCGGCCAGAGACTTTTCACATCGCCTTTCTTACCCGCCCCCAGATACTTCTTGAACGCCTCCGGCATGGTCTCCACCACACCTTCATCCACCAGTACCTGAGCAAAATGCGGTCGGCCCAGTTCTGCGCCATTGGCTTT
Source organism: Oceanospirillum sp. (assembly GCA_048264105.1). Classification (GTDB taxonomy): domain Bacteria; phylum Pseudomonadota; class Gammaproteobacteria; order Pseudomonadales; family Halomonadaceae; genus Oceanospirillum. Next base: position 408,161 of record JBLXDJ010000002.1, on the reverse strand, counting down.
GGCTTCCGCCTTGGCCAGAAAATCATCCACACCCAGGGAACTGAGTTTCTCAGCAATAATCTCCGCCCGTTTCTGACGTGCTGCCTGCTGCTCTTTCAGCCCTTCAATCAGAACCGGATTTTCAATATCCAGATTCAGACCGACAATATGCACATTACAACCACTCCAGGTGGTGGAGATCTCAACACCGGCGATCAGATCAATCCCCGCCTCTTTGGCGGCGGCTCTCGCCTCAGGAATCCCCTGAACCGTGTCATGATCGGTCAGTGAAAGTGTATGCACCCCTTCACTGGCGGCCAGCTGCACAAGTTCCGTCGGAGACAGACGTCCGTCAGAACAGGTGGAGTGGCTATGCAGATCAAATCCGGACCAATATGCGTTCATGGAAAACCTTTTTCAGAAAAAACACTCAAAACTCTCTCGCGCCTGACAATGAAACGTCAGCGACGCAAACGGAACAGCCGTTATTTGGGGGCATCGCTGTAAAATAACAGCCCAACGTGCGAAGATTGCCCAAACTTAAACCATTAGAACTCCGATGAAGAACATCATCAGAGTGCTTACCAACTGAGTATGAAAGACTCTCGTCTATAACACCATGAAATTACTCTTAGATTTTTTCCCGATTGCCATCTTCTTCGGTGTTTATCACTACACCAAGGATATGATTCTGGCCACCGCCGTTCTGATTCCAGCAACGATTATTCAGATCGCTATCTCCTGGTTTAAAACCCGCAAGATCGAAAAGATGCATGTGGTCACTCTGGTGCTCATCATCGTGATGGGTGGCGCTACTGTACTGCTGCAGGACAAAAGCTTTATCCAGTGGAAACCGACCGTGGTGAACTGGCTGTTTGCCGGTGCCTTTCTGGGCAGCTACGTGATCGGCAAAAAGCCGCTGATCCAGCGCATGATGGAAAGCCAGATCAGTCTGCCGTCTGCTCAGTGGAACACCCTGAACGCCTACTGGATCGTATTCTTTCTGGCCATGGGTGCCGTCAACATCGCCGTGTTCACCTTCTACAGCGAAGAGACATGGGTGAACTTTAAGCTCTTCGGTATGTTGGGACTGACACTGCTGTTTATCATTATTCAGGGCATCTGGCTGACCAAACATATTAAAACCGATGACGACGCCTCCGATGCCATCAGTGGCGGCGACAGCGATAAGAATAAAGAATCCCTCTGATTGAGTGGATTCAAACCCTAAAAGCCGGACTGCTTCATGTCCGGCACAGTAAGAGACAGAGGAAGAAACCCCATGCTTTACGCATTTATTTGTCAGGATAAAGAAGGCACTCTGGCCCAGCGTATGGAAGCCCGTCCGGCGCACCTTGAGCGTCTGCAGAAACTGCAGGATGAAGGTCGTCTGATTCTGGCAGGCCCTCATCCGGCCATCGACAGCAATGATCCCGGCGAAGCAGGTTTTACCGGTAGTCTTGTGGTTGCTGAGTTTGATTCTCTGGAGGCCGCAGAAAGCTGGGCCGATGCCGACCCTTACTTCGCCGCAGGGGTTTACGAGAAAGTAACCGTTAAGCCGTTCCGCAAGGTGCTGCCTTAACCGCTTCGGCCATAACGAAAACTTTACACAGTCCGGCACTAACCGGCTGAAAAAGTGAAGAAAGTTCAAAAACGGGTTTGCTATTTGCGCCCGTTTTTGCATTCTGAGCCTTATCTATAACTGTATGAATTTCTAACGGTTTTTAACTTTTCCAACAGTTTCTGTGGATAACTTTGTGGATCTAAGCAGGATAGCAAGCGCAAACGGTTGCACGGTATAGCAGAGCCTCAGATTGTCTATTTTTTAACCATATTGAACCGTTTGCTCCGCCACTATCACTTTTTAAAAAAATCCCAGCGTTTCTCTTACCGAACAGCGCAACAGACTCAAATCCGGACCACACACCTATGGCTAACAATCACTACCAAACCCTGAACCATGCTGAGCTTAACTGGGATGAAAACCAGCTGCCGATCTCTCAGGCTTTTGATGATGTTTATTTCTCCAAAGCCAGTGGTCTGGATGAAACCCGCTATGTCTTTCTGCAGCACAACCGCCTGCCGGAACGCTGGCAGGATGCTGAGTTTAGCCAGCGTCCTTTTGTGATTGCCGAAACCGGCTTCGGCACCGGCCTCAACTTTCTCTGCGCCTGGCAGGCGTTTGAACAGTTCGCACCGAAAGATGCCCGCCTGCACTTTGTTTCTGTGGAAAAGTTTCCCCTGAGCTTTGATGACCTTAAGCAATCCCTCAATCTCTGGCCGAAACTGAAACCGCTGGCGGATCAGCTGATCGAGACTTATCCCCTGCCGATTCCCGGCAGCCACCGCCGTCACTTTGATAATGGCCGTGTACAGCTGACCCTGCTGCAGGGGGATGCCAGCGAGTGCTTCTCCGCCCTTGAAGCGACTATCGATGCCTGGTTTCTGGACGGCTTTGCACCGGCGAAAAACCCGGAGATGTGGACACCGGAGCTGTTTCAGGCGATCCGCCGTTTAAGCGATCACGGCACCACAGTGGCCACCTTTACCGCCGCCGGTATTGTGCGCAACGGTCTGAAAGCGGCCGGTTTTGAGGTGAAAAAGGTGAAGGGCTTTGGCCGCAAACGCCATATGGTTTGCGGTGAGCTGATTCTGGATGACGAGGGCAACGCGGTACAAAGCGTTAATCCGGCACCGGATGTGATTCCCGTAGAGCCTTTGCCGCTGGCAACCCCATGGCAGGAGACGCCCTGGTTCCGTCTGCCTGAAAACAGCCGTCAGCAGAAGGCGCAACATATCGCCGTGATCGGTGCCGGTATCGCGGGCACCACCACCGCCTTTGCATTGGCGCAGCAGGGTTTTCTGGTCAGCCTGATCGAACAGCATGAGAGCGCTGGGCTCGAAGGCTCCGGCAACCGTCAGGGTGTACTATATATTAAGCTGGGCACCGAACCCTCTGCTCACAGCCGTTTCTATCTGAGTGGCTTTGAGTTCTCCCGCCATTATTTTGCAGCCTTACAGAACCGGCTGGCTCAGACCGATTTTAGTCAGCTTATCTGGCAACCCTGTGGCGTGCTGCAGCTGGCTCATACCGAGAAAGAGGTGAAGCGCCAGCAGAGCTTTATGGCCCGTAATCAGTTCCCGCAGGAGCTGCTGCAGGCGGTGACCGCAGAACAGGCGTCTGAACTGAGCGGCACCACTCTGCATCAGAGTGGCCTCTGGTTCCCGCAGGCAGGCTGGGCACGACCGAACCTGATCTGCCAGCAACTGAGCCAGCACGACCATATCCGTCTGATCACAGGTCAGTTTGTGGATAAGCTGCAGACGACGGAAACCGGCTGGCAGCTGCTGGATCAGGCAGGTAACGAAATCTTAACCGCCGATCAGGTGGTGATCGCCTGTGCTGCCAGCGCCAAACATTTTGTCCAAACCGCATGGCTGCCCACCAAAGCGATTCGCGGCCAGACCACCTATCTGGCCACTCAGCCGCAAACACCGGAACTAAACACCGTGATCTGCCACGAGGGTTATATCGCCCCCGCCATCGACAATACCCTGTGTCTGGGTGCCAGCTTCAACCTGAAGGATGAAGAAACCGAACTGCGCGACAGCGACCAGCAGCACAACCTTGAGCTGATGCAACAGGCGATGCCGGAGTTTTCCGACCAGCTGGCGACAACCGGTGTCGATACCGAGGCACTGAACGGCAAGGTGGGTTTCCGCTGCGCCAGCCCCGACTACGTGCCCCTGACCGGCCCGGTTCCGGTTTATGAGACGATGCTGGAGCGCTTTGCCCTGCTGCGCCATGACGCCACGAAAGTGCCTGATGAGCAGCCAAAATATTACGACGGTCTCTGGCTCAACACAGGGCACGGCTCCCGAGGCCTTGCCAGCGCCCCTTTGTGCGCCGAAGTGCTGACCAGTTATATTGCCGGACAACCGATGCCACTTGAGCGAGAACTGATCAACGCCCTGCAGCCCAGCCGCTTTATTATTCGCGGACTGATTCGTGGTCGTCTGTAAGCCCGAGTTATGACATCAGAAACAGGGACAGTCGCCATACAACTAGGGCTGATTGTTTTAGCCCTCGCCGCCGTACTGAGCATCCTGATCGGCAGCTTACGGGCGGGCATCTCCCCGATGCCCAGCTCCCGCAAAGCCCATAAAGCTGTCTTATCCCTGCTTGAGCAGAACAGAAACGTCGATAACGGACACGGCCTGACAATGATCGATTGTGGCTCCGGTTGGGGGCATCTGGTATTCCAACTCGCCCGTCGTTATCCCGAGGCAAAGGTGATCGGCTACGAACTCTCCTTTATCCCCTGGCTGGTCAGCCGTCTGCTGGCTCGCTTTTTGCTGTTAGATAACCTGACGATCTACCGGAAGAGTTTTATGGACAGGGATCTGCCGGTGCCTTTAGGTCAGGGCGATATGCTTTTTACCTATCTCTACCCAAAAGGCATGGCAAAGTTTGCGAATCTTCTTAAGGAGCAAGCTGCAAAGCGACCTGAAGCCAACATCCGGTCTCAGCAACTGATCAGTATCTGCTTTGCCCTGCCGGGGTTTGAAGCGGAAGAGCGGCAGATTCTGGCCGACCTTTACCAAACCAGAATCTATCGTTATCGGGTGTTGCCCTAAGCGTATTGCCTGAGTATCAGGCCAAAGGAAGAGATCAGACAAAGCCAGTGGGAAGAACGCCTAAATGACAGGCGACCGATTAATCCGTATCATCCTGCGCTTTGTTTTCGTTTCAGATGATACGTTTCAGTTTTTAGCGTCAGATTTGTTAGTTCCAGAACCATGTAACCGAACCACCGTGTTCTCAGAGACAAAGCGCCAGGTCACCGGCAAGGATATCGAACCGTTATGAGCCATCAAAACACCCGTTTCTTCACCTCACGGCACAAAATTCTAATGGCAGTGGCCGCTCTGATGATCGCACTGGCCGCCCTGATCCCCTCCGGTAACGATACTGAACTGACACTACCTATTCTGACCTTCAGCAGTAACAGCAACGACAATACCGCTGACAGCGACACCGCCTCAGCACTGACAGCAGAACTTAACGACAATCTTTGGCAGGTCGAGCCCGGCGATAACCTCAGCTATATCTTTAAACAGAAGGGTATTCCGGCGACAGAACTGCACCAGATTATGCTGACCGATACCGAGTATCTGGATCTGGAAACCCTGCGCCCCGGTATGCGTCTGGGCTTAGAATTTGCTGACAACGGTGATTTTCACCAGCTGACCCTGTATCAGGATGTCGCCCGTCAGATCACCTACACCCGACAGGACGATGGCAGCTATCAGCATCAGGCACAGACCGCAGAAACCTATTGGATCTCTGAAGTGCATCGCGGCCGTATCGAGGGCAACTTTTACGTCTCCGCCCGTGATGCCGGTCTCAGTGAAGGCCAGATCGCTCTCAGCAGCCAACTGCTGGGCTATAAACTGGATTTTCGCCGTGATCTGCGTGCCGGTGATCAGTTCACCGCTGTGATCAGCCGCGAGATGACCGGCAATGAGATCACCGGGCAAACCCGTGTTGAATCCCTGTCACTGAAACGCCGCAACAAGACCCATTACGCCTTCCGCTTTAAAGGTCATTACTACGACGAAAAAGGCAAAAGCGTAACGCCAGCCTTTTTACGCTGGCCAACCCAAAAGCGTTATCGGATCAGTTCCTCATTTAATAAAAACCGCCTGCACCCGATTACCAAGCGCCGCAGACCTCACCACGGCGTTGATTTTGCCGTGATCACAGGCACCCCTGTGGTCAGTACCGGTGACGGTATCGTGCGTCGGGTCGGTAACCATCCTTATGCGGGTAAATATATCGAGATTGACCACGGCGGCAGCTATACCACCCGTTATCTGCACCTGCATAAGATTCTGGCCAAGCGTGGCAGTCGGGTCAGCCGGGGTCAGAAGATCGCCCTGTCCGGTAATACCGGCCGCAGTACCGGCGCGCATCTGCACTTTGAACTGCATATCGACGGCAATCCGGTGAATCCGGTAACGGCAGACATCCCGACCGATGCAGCGGTAAAACGTAAGGATCTCGCCAGCTTTAACGACTGGCGGGAACATCAGCTGGCCGTCATGCGTGATGCCGCCAGCACCTCAGGCCTGCAGACGGCGCAGAACACCCGGCAGTTTTGATACCGGCCAGCGGGCAAAAATCATCACGTTACCCAGCACCACCAGTCCAAAGCCCACCAGCGATAGCTCTGTCCACCGATAACCTTCATAGAAGGTGGAGATGGTCAGAGCAACTGCCGGAAACAGCACCGTGCTATAAGCCGCTTTATCCGCACCGATCCGCCCTACCAATATCAGATACGCCGTAAAACCGATCACCGTACCCGGAATCGCCAGATAGAGCAGCGAGCCGATATAGCGGGTTTCCCAGCTGAAGGTTAGCGGTACGCCCTGCACAAGAATAATCACAGTCATCATCAGCACGCCGTAAAACATACTCCAGGCGTTGGTCGTGGTGGTTTTCAGTCCCTTTTTCTGATGCCGTACCGAGACCATATTACCGCTGGAGAAGAACCAGGTGCCCAGCGCCGCAAGCCCCATCCCCAGAAGCACATCGGTATTCATCACGCCATCGGTCAGGCCATCCGCTTCCAGCTCCGGCCAGAACAGCGCCGCCACACCGGCAAGCCCTAACAGAGAACCTAATACCGTCCGCAGCGCCGGACGCAAACCAAACCAGAGCCGGTTGTTGATCACATTCATCACCGTTGCCATGGAGAAGATCACAGATGCCAGTCCACTGCTGATATAGCCGGTGGCGGTATAGATGCAGAAGAAGTTAAAGCAGAACAGGCAGCAGCCCTGAATAAAGCAGAACAGATGATCGCTGCGCTCAATCTTCTGCAGACGGCAGCTTAACAGCAGCACCGCAAACAGTACCAGCGCCGCCAATGAAAAGCGGTAAAGAATCGAGGCCTGAACCGCCACCTCGCCCAGTTGTAGCTTGATCGCAATCCAGGTAGTGCCCCAGATCAGAACCGTCAGCAGATATAAGCCTGTGTTTACCATTAGAATTTACCCGAACAGGTGCGCACCAGTTGTTAAAGTGGCTAAGGTTGTAAAAGTGGTTAAGGGTGTTAAAGCGCGAGTATCTGTGATAAGACGGGCGGAAAATTGCAGATTGCTGCGCTTTTGTCAGATCCTTGCGTTTTTTTATCGCAATGCTGCGATTTTGCCGCAACAAGCCCTGTCCAAGGCTTGCCTGCCCCTAAGGCCGCGAGTAGCATGTGCTGCCAGCAATCAGTTTTTTATAGGCTTTTTGTGTCCGACAAAATCACTCCAGACATGCTGTCTGCCTCACAACCCGTCTTCCAGTGCCTGTCCAATACTCAGGCGCAACTGGAAAATCATACCGAGCTGAGCAACGGTGCCAGTGCTGCCATCTGGCGTCGGGAAGAAAGTGATCTCACCCGCTATCAGCACCCCGGTCATCACACCCTGAGTTGTTATCTGGGTGGCGGTCATGCCATTCGTCGTTTATATGCCAACCGCACACAGGGCGGTGGTGGCCCCGGCCGTATCTGCCTGATGCCCGGAGACGGTGATTCCCACTGGGATGTAAACGGCCCGATCCACTTTATGCACCTCTACTTTTCTGAGCAGCAGCTGAAGGATCTGGCGGGCAGGATTCAGGACAGGGGCAGCGACCATCTGCAGCTGCAGGATATGACTTTTATGGAAGACAGCTGGATCAGCAGCCTCTGTCAGCAGGTGATACGCCCGCTGAACTGGCAGGACAATGCCGACCGCCTCGCCCTGAGCAGCGCCAGCGATATGCTGATGGTGCATCTGCTGAAAAATTATTGCGGGGATTATTCCACCCTGCCGGAAAGCAAGGGCGGCCTGTCACCGTATCTGCAGCGACAGCTGCTGGACTATATCGAACAGCATCTGGATCAGCCGCTGACGCTGCAGGAGCTGGCGGCTTTCGCGCAACTGAGCGAGTATCACTTTGCCCGTATGTTTAAGGTGAGCTTCGGGCAGGCACCCCATCAGTATGTGACTGAGCGGCGGCTCAACCGCGCTGCTGATCTGATTCGTGACAAGCGCCTGTCACTGGCGGAGATCGCCCTGCGCTGTGGGTTCTCCAGCCAGAGCCATTTTAGTCAGAGGTTTAAACAGTTTTATCATGTCACCCCGGCGCAATATCGGAAGGGGCATTGAGGTATAACTTTCCAAAGCACTTTCGCGACCCCGCACAACTCACTGGGATTCTTTCAGCAATCATCAAGGATGAAAATACATGGGTACACTGACAGCTATTGAAGTGATAGATACAGCAGTCAAAATTGGCCTTGGTGGTGCAATTACACTCATAGGGACGTTGCTAGTAACGAGGCTAAATCACAATCACGATCATCTTAAGGAAAAGAGCAAACGCCATTATGATGCTCTTGAATCTGTTGGTGCTGATGTTGAGGAAATTACCCACATTGCTCTAAGGTACTGGGCTCTTGTCATTGAATCAGTGAAAAATAAAAGTTTAGGGCAAGACCTTCTTCAAAAGCGAAAGGATGAGCTGGATAAAACCAAAGACGACTTATTCAATGCTTTCAAAGGGTTAACAGTTGCCGAATCTAAACTACTTCTACTTGGGTTAAGAAAGCAGGCAAACTTGCTGCGTGAATATGGTGAATGCTTGAAGTCCATGAGAATGAAGTGCTACTACGATAAGGCATCACTTACTGAGCAGGATATGGAAAAGGCCAGAGAAGAAATACTAAAAAGTCGAGAGCAACTGTTTTCCTCATTATCAGACGCGTACAAAAATAAACTGGGCTAAAAGACCATCATAAGCTGAAAAATATTCGCTATTGAATGGGCTTTTTCTTTCCAAGACCATTCTCGAGCTCTGCAATCGACGCCAGCAATCTGCTGGCGTTTTTCTTGGATCGGAGCAGATACGCCGTTTCATCGTATGCCTTAAACTCTTCCTCCAGCTTGTCGTATTCCTTTTTCACAGCAGGATCTTTCAGCGCTCTTTCTTTCAATTCTTTCAGGCCCATAATAGCCTCCGTCATTAAGTTCAGCTTGGTCAGAGTATAGCCATCACCCTCGCTTCCAGCGGTGATACTTCTCTACCCATGCCAGCAGTTTTTCGGGGGCGTGGGCTTTCTTCCACTCCCCGGCGGCAAACTTATTGGCTTCTGCCAAGGTCGGGTAGGTATGTATGGTGCCAAGGATCTTGTTCAGCCCTAAGCCATGCTTCATCGCTAACACATACTCCGCCAGCAGATCACCGGCATGGGTGCCGACGATGGTGACGCCGAGGATTTTGTCTTTGCCCGGTACGGTCAGCACCTTCACAAAACCCTCGTTGCTGCTGTCGGCGATGGCGCGATCCAGATCGTCAATCCCGTAGCGGGTGACTTCAAAGGCGATGCCACGCTCGCGGGCTTCCGTTTCCGACAAGCCTACCCGTGCCACTTCAGGATCGATAAAAGTTGTCCACGGGATAACGGAATAGTCCGCCTTAAAGGCTTTCCACTCTCCAAATAGGGCATTCACTGCCGCATACCACGCCTGATGAGCGGCGGTGTGGGTAAATTGGAATGGCCCCGCCACATCCCCTGCGGCGTAGATATTCGGGTACAGGGTTTCCAGATACTCGTTGGTGACCACGGTTCTGTCGGTCTGAATGCCGAGATCCTCCAGCCCGTAACCGGTCAGGCGAGCGGTACGCCCCACGGCACAGATCAGACGGTCAAACTCGATCACCTCTTCGACACCTGCGCTGTTTTTCACAATCAGGCGTTTTTCACTGTCGACGTCATCATCCAGCAGCTCACAGCGAACCGCCTCGTAACCTGTCATCAGGCGCACGCCGCTTTTACGCAGGGCGCTAGCGGCAAGCTCGGACACTTCCGGGTCTTCCCGCATCATGACGCGGTCATTGCGTTCCACCTGAATCACCTCAGAACCAAGGCGGGCAAAACTCTGCGCCAGCTCACAACCGATCGGGCCGCCGCCCAGCAGCACCATACGCGGTGGAATCTCGTCCTCTTTCGCCAGTTCATGCCATAGGGTATCGCTGGTGAGATAACCCACCTGCTCCAGCCCCGGAATATCCGGCACGACGGGTTTGGCACCGGCTGCAATGACAATACTACGGGCGGTCAGCTTCTGAGAGCCGCCGTCATTGAGCTGAATCTCCACCGTCCAGGGATCGATAATTTTGGCGTAACCCTGCAGCACCTCGACACCGAGGCCGGTATAACGCTCCACACTGTCATGGGGTTCGATGGCGGCAATCACATCATGGATACGCTGCATCACCTTTTTAAAGCTGAAGGTAGGCGTTGCCCCTTCCAGCCCATAGCGGTCGGCGTGGCGCATCTGCTCCGCCACCTTGGCGCTTTTAATCAGCGCCTTGCTGGGCACACAACCGTAGTTGAGGCAGTCGCCGCCCATCTTGTTGGCTTCAATCAACGTCACCTTGGCCTTTACAGCAGCGGCGATGTAGGCACTCACTAAACCGGCGGCACCACCACCAATCACAATCAGGTTACGGTCAAATTTGGCCGGTTTATTAAAGCCTTTGTAGACCCGACGCTTTTTCACCACCGCGACGATCTTCTTGGCCATTAACGGGAAGATACCCAAGAGGGCAAAGGAGAGCAGAATCTCAGGGGAGACAATACCGGACAGAGAATCCAGCTGACCCAGCTGAGTACCGGCGTTCACATACACCAGAGTACCCGGCAGCATGCCGATCTGGCTCACCCAGTAGAAGGTACGGGCTTTCAGCGGCGTTAAGCCCATCAGCAGGTTAATCAGAAAAAACGGAAACACCGGCACCAAACGCAGGGTAAAGAGATAAAACGCACCCTCACGTTCCACGCCCTGATTAAAAGCGGTCAGGCGATCACCAAAGCGCTGCTGTACGCTGTCCCGCAGGACAAAACGCGCCACCAGAAAGGCCAGCGTTGCGCCAATCGTAGAGGCAAAACTCACCAGAATCAGACCTTCCAGCAGACCGTAAACCGCACCGATTGCCAGCGTCATAATGGTGGCTCCCGGCAAAGACAGCGCCGTGACCGCCACATAGATCAGGAAGAAAGCCCCCGCCGTGACAAAGGGGCTGTGATCCCGCCAATCGGCCAGCTGATCCTGACTGTTTTTCAGGCTGTCCAGCGTCAGATACTGGTTCAGGTCAAAGGCGAAAAAAGCAGCAATAACAGCCACAATAATCGTAATGAGTGCAATTTTTTTCATCGGGATTCCCTTCGTAGGATCAGCCGGAAGAATTTGATTTGTAAGAGAATACGCAGCGGATCAGCTTTAAGATTCATAAAGATGCGGCAAAACGTGAGCAGCTTCACGCTTTAGTCATGATCTCAGTGCCGAGCTCCGAAGAGCAATAAAAAAGCCAGCTCAAAGGCCGGCTTCCTGTACACGCGCTCTGTACTCCTGCTTGGTAAGAATCGTCACCGACTCAGTAACAGGATCAAATACAATGGTCAGCTCGCCTTTCACCAGCTGCTGACGCACCTGCTGCACCCAGTCTTCAAGACCGGCATCAACCTCTGTGGTGTCGTAGCCCTGACGGGTGACAAAATCTTCCAGCAATCCCTGCAGTGCATCCGGTGAAATATCCCGATAGGGAACTTCGATCATAAAGTCTCTCTTTCTCAGTTGTGGGCAGGGGGCAGATCCTGAGGCGCTCGGTTATAACGTCTGTTGGTTAAGACGAGCGGATCAGAACACCCACCAGCTGGCTCCGCGATTCAGTGTCGCGCGGCAGCTTTCCAGTTGCTTGTGATATTCAATGGCGCGGTTAGCGACCTTGGTGGACACATCCTTCAGCCAGGATTTGTTCTTCCAGGTTTTATCCGCGTAACCGCCATGACCTTCGTGATAAGCGATGTACATGTAATAGGTGTTGTTGCGTTCGATCCCGTTGCGCAGAAAGCCCTGATAGTTGTACCAGCCGATAAAATCCACCGCATCGTGGAAGCTGCCACGACTGGCGCGGCGGTTGCCGGTTTTGTCCTGATACTCTTTCCAGGTGCTGTCCAGCGCCTGAGTGTAGCCATAGGAGGAGGACTTACGCGGGCCGGGAATCACACCTAAAAAGGTGGTACGTTCCGGCTGGGCATCCGGTTTAAAGGAGGATTCCTGATGGATAAAGGCCAGCAGGATCGGTACAGCCGTGCCCCACTTCTCCTCGGATTGCTTGGCGGAGATATACCAGTCCGGGTACTGACGGAAAATCTCGCAGGCGTTATCCGGCTTTTGCGGCGGAGCTACCGCGCAACCCGTCAGAATAAAGCTGATAAGTGCCAGTAGCGTCAGACGGCCTGCGCCGGTCTTTGCCCTGACCTGATGTGTGCGTCCTTTTACTGTTTTACTCATCAATATCTCATCCGTTTTGTCTGTTCTGCCCGCTAACGCCTTTGAAGCCCAATGTGTTTTTCCAATAGCGTCTGAATCAAAGTTTGCCATGTTCACGCAGCAGCGCCAGCAGACCTTCCTCATCTGTCACCTCAACACCCAGATCCTGAGCTTTGGTCAGCTTGGAACCGGCAGCTTCACCGGCGATCACCAGATCGGTCTTTTTGGAAACACTGCCGGATACCTTGGCACCCAGTTCCTCCAGTGCAGCTTTGGCATCATTACGCTTCAGCTGATTCAGGGTGCCGGTCAGTACCAGTGTTTTACCCGCTAATGGCAGCTCTTCCGCCGGAGGTCGTGCTTCAATGGCGGGCCACTCAATACCTTCTGCCAGCAGGGCATCCAGCATCTCCAGATTGTGGGGCTGACGGAAGAAGGTGACGATATGGTGCGCCACAATCGGGCCGACATCCGGCACTTCCAGTAGTTGTTCTTCTGTGGCATTTCGGATCGCATCCAGATCGCAGAAGTGCTGCGCCAGCTGTTTGGCGGTCACCTCACCCACTTCACGAATACCCAGCGAGTAGATAAAACGCGGCAGGGTGGTTTGCTTGGCTTTTTGCAGAGCATCCAGCAGGTTCTGGGCTGATTTAGGCCCCATGCGCTCCAGCGCAGCAACCGCCTCAACGTCCAGATGAAAGAGGTCGGTCAGGCTGTTCACCAGCCCTTTATCCACCAGAATCTCCACCAGTTTGTCACCCAGACCATCCACATCCAGCGCTTTACGGGAGGCGAAGTGCTTAATGCCTTCTTTACGTTGAGCGGCACAGACAAGGCCACCGGAACAGCGCACCACGGCTTCACCTTCGGCACGTTCAGTTTCGGACTCACATACCGGACAGGTCGCCGGAAAGGTGATGGTTTTCAGGTCGTCGTTCCCATCACGCTTTTCCAGAACCACAGAAACGATCTGCGGAATCACATCACCGGCGCGGCGCACAATAACGGTATCACCAATTTTCACACCCAGACGCTCGATCTCATCGGCGTTATGCAGTGTTGCATTGGACACGGTGACACCGCCAACATAAACCGGTTCCAGACGGGCAACCGGGGTAATGGCACCGGTTCGCCCCACCTGAAATTCCACATCTTTCAGCAGAGTCATCTCTTCCTGCGCCGGGAATTTATAAGCGATCGCCCAGCGCGGTGCACGGGAGACAAAACCCAGCTCTGCCTGCAGATCCAACCGGTTGGTTTTAAAGACGATACCGTCGATCTCAAAGGCCAGCTGATCACGGCGCTCGCCAAGGTCACGATAATAATCCAGACAGCCCTGAACGCCGGTGACGACTTTCAGTTCCGGGTTCAGACGGAAGCCCAGACCACTCAGTTTCTGCAGCACGTCACTGTGGCGCTCCGGCATAAAGCCATCACTGACTTCACCGACACTGTAGGCACAGAACTCAAGCGGGCGCTTGGCGGTTATACGGCTATCCAACTGACGTAGACTACCTGCCGCTGCATTGCGCGGGTTAACAAAGACTTTCTCACCGGCTTCTGCTGCGGTCTTATTCAGCTTCTCAAAGCCCGCCTTCGGCATATAAACCTCACCGCGAACTTCCAGTACCTCCGGCAGCTCGCCGTCAAGAGAATCCGCGGACAAACGCAGGGGGACCGAGCCGATGGTTTTTACATTCTGGGTAATATCTTCACCTGTGGTGCCGTCACCACGGGTGGCTGCCTGTACCAGCAGGCCATTCTCATAACGGATGCTCAGGGCGATACCGTCCAGCTTGGGCTCACAGGCGTATTCGATCTCGTCATCACTGCCCAGACGCTCCTTCACCCGCTGGTTAAAGCGGTTGAACTCCTCGTCATCAAAGGCGTTATCCAGCGACAGCATAGGAATACTGTGGGTGATCTGGCTGAAGGCCGACAGCGGCATAGCACCGACACGCTGGGAGGGCGAGTCCGGTGACTGCAGCTCAGGATGTGCGGCTTCCAGCTCCTGCAGCTGACGCATCAGGCGGTCATACTCGGCATCCGGAATGCTGGGAGCATCCTGCACATAATAGCGATAGTTATGTTCGTTCAGCTGCTGTCGCAGGCTTTCAACTTTTTGTTCAATGGACTGCTGATCAGCAGAACACTCAGATGACGATTCAGAGGAGCCGGACAATAGAGGCATAACAATCTCGATACAGATGTTTAACAAAGAGGTGCTGAGGCAAAAATTAATGATGATTATAAAGACCGGAAACAACAAAACCACCCTGAGGTGGTTTTGTTCTGTACGCCAGCTGTAAACCGGGTGGCATCAGGTATTAACGCATGCGCTCCAGCTGCTTACGACGCTCAAAATCCTGAATCCGCTGCTTGTAATGCTCGATGGTCTGAGGTGTCATCACGCTGCGATTCTCATCCCGCAGTTCACCGCTCATGTGACGCACGATCACTTTTGCGGTTTCCAGCATCATGGTGAAACACTCCTGACTGTTGCCGGGAGCCGGTAAGCCCATGACGAAAGAGACACTGGGAATATACAGGTCATCAATCTGGTCGATATCAAAGGTGCCCGGCTCAACCGAACTGAGCATTGAGAACTGAATCTGCGGGCCATCTTCAGTTTTGGCAAAACGGTGGAAAACTTTCATATCACCGATCTGCATACCGCACTGCATCACGATATGCAGCAGCGCCGCGCCGTGGAAACCCCGCTCATCTTTACACTTAACGTGCATCACCAGCAGTTCATCGGCATCCGCGATCTGACCGCGCTCTTCATCAGCACTCATCATAGGTTTACGGGTAACCGGACGCTCTTTGAAGGTCGTACGGGTTTGCGGTGCTGCCTCAGAGGCTGACTCTGCCTTGGCTGGACGCGGATCTGATTTCGGCTCCGGCTCGGCTGCTGCCTTCTGAGCTTCTTTGGCGGATTCGGCTTTCTGCTGTTCCGCTTTTAAAGCTGCTGCCTGAGCTTTGTGTGCCGCTTCCTGCTGCTGGCGATACTGGCGCTCTGCCAGGCTCATCTCTTCATTAGCAGGCGACTGCATCTTCATACGTTCAGATGGACGCGGGCCGGTATGCTTACCCTGAATACGACGTACCGCCGCTTTTACCGGATCAACCTCTTCCAGAGCTGCCGCCTCGGCTTCAGCTTCTTTCTGCTTCTGAAGATCCAGTTTCTGTTCTTCTTCAAGACGACGCGCCTTGGCCGCCGCGAAGCGCTTCTCCAGAGGCTCTAATGGCTCCAGATCATCCAAATTATTATCGACCGCATCAAACTCGGTGATGTGCAGATCATCAGCAGCACTCTGAGCGGCGTCTGCTTCGGCCTGCACGGATTCGTCAGGGGTATTGCTGTCCGATGATGCCTGCTCATGGGCAGACTCAGACTCACCGGCAAAATAGGCGTCATCCTCCGCCTCTGCCTGCTCGGCAAAAGCC
Source organism: Oceanospirillum sp. (assembly GCA_048264105.1). GTDB lineage: Bacteria > Pseudomonadota > Gammaproteobacteria > Pseudomonadales > Halomonadaceae > Oceanospirillum. The sequence continues at coordinate 392,354 of JBLXDJ010000002.1, read as the reverse complement.
ATCGCCTCGGCGGAATCAGGATCGGAACTCTCGTAATATGACTCGTCAGAAGCAGCGTCGTCTGAACCGGCAACATTTGCCTCCACCTCAGGCTCATCAAACGATGGCTCATAAGCGCTAGCTTCGTTTGCTTCAGCGCTTAGCTCTGCTTCAGGTTGAGGCGCTACATCAGATTCATCCGCACGGGACGATTCGAAGGGCTGTTCATCATAAGACGCAGATGTATCCAGTGATCGGGCAAGATCGGCTGAGGCTTCTGCAGAAAGGGAAACAGGGGGTTCCTCGTCAGCGGCAGGAATATCAACTTCATGGCGCAGAACCGGAATAGGGTCATCATCGAACACTTCGACATCATGGCTTTTAATGATACGGGCACCGCCGGAAGGCAGCTCTCGTTGCAACTGTTCCTGTCGCGCCCGTTCTTCCTCATCCATTTGCTCATCCTGAGTGTCGACCTTGCGCATACGCCGGATACCATCGGCTATGATCAGCAACAAAACCAGACCACCCAAAATCATCAGCCACTCACGTAAGCCCATGTGGTGAAAACCCTGTATAAATAATTATTAGTTGACTCAGATTAATTGACTACGTCTATTTTACGCTACAAAAAGAAACATTTATACGTCTACAAGCGCCGTTGCTTCATCAATGTCAACCGCCACAATACGGGATACTCCCGGCTCCTGCATAGTAACACCCATCAGGTGATCCGCCATCTCCATAGCGATCTTGTTGTGACTGATATAGATAAACTGAAGATGCTCTGACATTTCTTTAACAATATTGGCATATCGACCAACATTGGCATCATCCAGAGGCGCATCCACTTCATCCAGCATACAGAAAGGAGCCGGATTCAGCTGGAAAATCGAGAAAACCAGCGCGATAGCTGTCAGTGCTTTTTCACCACCGGACAACAGGTGAATGGTGCTGTTCTTCTTACCCGGCGGACGCGCCATGATAGAAACACCGGTTTCCAGCAGATCATCACCGGTCAGCGCCAGCCAGGCACTGCCGCCGCCAAAGACTTTCGGGAACAGACGCTGCAGCCAGCCGTTCACCTCATCAAAGGTCTGTTTGAAGCGCTGACGGGTCTCTTTGTCGATCTTACGAATCGCACTTTCCAGCATACCCAGCGCCTGAGTCAGCTCATCATGCTGAGCATCCAGATACTGTTTACGCTCCAGCTGGGCTTCATACTCTTCGATCGCCGCCAGGTTAATCGCCCCAAGGCGTTTGATCTTTTCACTGACCTCGTTCTGCTGTTCCTGCCAACTGTTGGCTGTGGCATCTTCCGGCAGGCCGTTGAGCAGATCGTCCAGATCACCACCGATCTCATCCAGCTGTTCGTTAATACCTTCACGCTGTACCGACAGCGCCTGCTGCTGCATACGCATTTTTTCCAGCTCGGTACGCACCCGCTCCAGATCACGTTCGTGTTCGGTGCGGCTTTTCTCCAGCTGACGCATGGCATCATTCAGCTGATGGGCTTTTTCACGCACGCCCATCAGTTTCTGTTCCTCTTCCGCCTTACGTTCGATCAGCTCGTCCAGTAAGAGTTCGCTGTCTTCCTTCGGCTCCTGCACATCTTCCAGATGCATCAGCAGGTCTTCGCGTTTTTCCCGCAGGCGTTCGAGCTGCTGTTCAATACGTTCGATACCTTTCTCTGCCAGCTGCTTCTGGCCGGAAAGCTCCTGACGACGCAGTGCCAGCTGATGCAGTTTGTCCCGCTCCAGACGCACGGCCTGACGCTTCTGTTCGTAAACCTCTTTTGTCCGGTTACGATCCGCCTGCAGGTGCTCACGCTCTTCGGAAAACTGCTCCACCTGTTCCAGTGCCAGTTGCCAGTTTTCACGGGCCTCTTCCAGCAGGTTTTGCTCTTCCTCTTCCCGCGCCTGAATCTGCGCCAGCTCTTCGTTCAGGTGACGCTGACGTTCGTTAAACTGTTCCTGCTTCAACTGGCGGGTACGGATCTGACCGTCCCATTCACTTTTCTGGCGCTGTACCGACATACGCTGATCACCAATCTGACCGGCGCGGTTTTCCAGTTCCTGCTGCCGGTTCTTCAGCTGATCCAGTGTTTCATCCAGCTCCGCCAGACGCTCACGACCGGCTTCAAGATCCAGCTCCAGCTGTTCAATGTCACGGGAACGATTCAGTACACCGGCGGCATCGGTATTACCCTTGTGGTAGCGCAGCCAGCCATGACCGAGCCAGACGCCCTCCTCGGTAATCACCGAGTATCCCAGTGGCAACTGAGCCAGTCTTTGTACACCCGCTTCCACGGAGTCAACGATGACCACCTGCAGCAAACGCTCCGGCAGCTGCCCCTGACTAATGGCCACCTGAGCAGCCAGGGTCTCGTTTTCGCTAACGCTACCTGCCAGTTGCGGCTGTGGATAATCGGAAGCGATAAAGGTGAAATCCGCTTTGTCCTGTTGAGCCAGACCATTCGCCAGCTCCGGCAGTTGCAGCTGCTTGCAGGTTAAACCCTGCAGCTGAGCTTCCAGCACGGTTTCCACCGCCTGTGCCCAACGGGGTGCAACCTCAAGATGTTCGGCCAATTTTGCCGCTTCGGATAATCCCTGACTGGCCAACCAACGCTGCTGAGCGGGATCATCATCCGCCAATGCAGCCTCCTGCAGCGCCTGCAGAGAGGCCAGGCGACCGGAGTTGATCTGCTGCTGTCCCTGAAGCTGTTCCCGCTCCTTCTGCCCCTCGCTGAGTTGCTCACGGCAGGTTTGCAGCGCTTCTTTCTGGGACTCGGCTTCCTCTTCCAGAGATTCCAGCTGAAGCTCGAACTCCAGCGCGGTCTCCTGCATCAGCTCGAGTTCTTCATCATCCTCTTCCGGCGCTTCCAGACCATTAAGCTGATCATGCACGCGGGCATGGCGCTGCTTGAGATCGTTCAGGGAGCGCTCATGCTGCTGAATATTCGATTGTGCCAGCTCCGCATCGCGGCGGTACTGCTGGTCTTTCTGGTTGAAGCTGTCCCAACGGTGCTGCCACTGCTGCACGTTTTCTTCCGCTTCTTCCAGCGCCATCTCCAGCGCTTCACTGGCTTCCTGCTGCATCTCAAACTCAGGCTCCAGCTCATCCAGCAGCAACATCACATCCTGCAGGCGCTCTTTGTCCTGCTGCTGTTCCTGATGGTTTTCCTGAATCTGACGATCGACATCCAACAGGTCAGTATGCAGCTGCTGCCCCCGCTGTTTCTGGTGGGTCATCTGCTGCTCAAGACGGGAGATCTGGTTGCCAAGCTCATAGAAGCTGGCCTGAAACTGTTCCAGCTGCTCGTTGGCTTCCTGATGCTGCTGGCGGCTCTCTTCGATCTCACTTTCCGCACGGCGCAGGGCAAAGAGGTGTTTCTCGGAACGGATCTCAAGATCACTGATTACAGCAGCGTACTGGCGAATCTGCACATCCAGATCGCGCCAGCGGATCGCCCGTAACTGACCTTTTAAGCGGCGCTCCTGCGCTTTCAGTTCACGGTAGCGGTGTGCCGCCTCTGCCTGACGCTGCAGACGTTGCAGCTGGCGTTCCAGCTCGTCACGGATATCCTGCAGACGTTCGAGGTTTTCGTTGGTGCGGCGCATGCGGTTTTCGGTTTCCCGGCGGCGCTCTTTGTATTTGGAGATACCGGCGGCTTCTTCGATGGTGTTGCGCAGCTCTTCCGGTTTGGCTTCGATCAGGCGGGAGATCATCCCCTGTTCGATAATGGCGTAACTGCGGGAACCGAGGCCGGTACCGAGGAAGATCTCGGTGATATCTTTACGGCGACATTTGGTGCCATTCAGGTAGTAACTGGACTGGCCTTCGCGGGTGACCTGACGTTTCAGGGCGATCTCTGCGTACTGGCCATACTGACCTTTCAGGGTGCCATCGCTGTTATCAAACACCAGCTCAATGGAAGCCTGCCCGACAGGTTTACGGGCGGTGGAACCGTTGAAGATAACATCGGTCATGGACTCGCCGCGCAGGTGTTTGGCGGAGCTTTCACCCATCACCCAGCGCACGGCATCAATAATGTTGGATTTACCGCAGCCGTTAGGGCCAACCACACAGGTCATGTTTTTAGTGAAGGGCACTGTGGTGGGGTCGACAAAGGATTTGAACCCTGCCAGTCGAATACATTTTAGCCGCATAACCTGCCGTTACCTGAGTCCCTGTTACATCTTTTTCCGGGTACAAAACAAAGCAGGGCTAAATAGCCCTGCTTTGTATCATGCTGTTTGTTTGCTGCCGGACGCCCGCATTTCGGGAACGCTGTCCGGCCGCTTAGATTACTGAATCTGGTCGGTGATGACCAGCTTCACAACCTCTTTGTGGCTGACCGGATATGGGCCACTGCCACCCTGCCAGTCACCGGACTGAGGCTCCGGCGTACCGCCTTTGGCAACACGCGCGGTCAGGTTAACCTGCTCGGCACTGGACAGACGCGCCATAGGGGCAACCGCCATGGAGTCATCCAGTGTAATGGTTACCGGAAGATCTCCCACCGTCAGACGAGCAGCAGCCAATGGCATTGGCGGCCCACCCTGAGGTGCACGGGCAAAGATAAAGACAGTATCCGTTGGGCTGGTTGCAGCTTTTGCGGCTGCACTCAGATCCACTTCCACCTTGATGGAAGGACCACCAACCGCCACATCTACAGTTTCACCCTGAGCTTCCAGACGGCGAACCGCTTCACTGACACCGGCACGAATCGCATTGGCGCTGTTCGGATCACCGATAAACTGAAGGGCTTTCTGCCAGTAATCGATCGCCTCGCGGTATTCACCGGCTTCAAAGGAGGAGATACCGCGCAAACCCAGTGCTGCCGCTTCATTCGGATCGGCCTGTAATGCTTCATCCAGCAGGGCGTCAATCTGTGGTGTCATCACATTCTGATTGGCGAAATATAGCGCCTGAGCATATTGCGCCAGTGCCACAGCGGTACGGCCTTCAATGCGGATCACTTCTTCAATAGCGCCAGCAGCATCGGCAAAACGCCCCAGATTCATATAGGTACGGGCCAGCAGGAACCAGCCATCAGCACTGTCAGGATTCTGTTTCAGGCTCTGTTCCAGACGGCCAACCAGCTCTTCTACTGATGGCATCTGGCCATTCTGACGCTCCATCGCCAGCGCAACGCCACCACTATTACCTTTAACAAAGTACCAGCCAACCGCAGGCAGCAGAATCAGGGCGATCAGCACCAGACTCAGCAGAATACCCGGGCGGGTAGAACGCAAAACAGGAACGTTTTTATCGCCGACATCATCCAGCAGAGTCTGTTCCAGCTCAGACTTCATCTGTTCGAACTGCTCCGGCAACAGATTGCCCTGAGCCAGTTCCTGATTCAGCTCTTCCAGACGCTGACGAAACATCGCCACGTTATGTTCACTTAATTCCGCTTCGGTCAGGCTTTGTGCCTGATTGCGGTTTCTTACCAGCGGCAGCAATACAAAAATGGCTGCCAGTGCAGACAGGACTGCAATACCGATCCAGAGAGGTGTCATATCTCGAAAACTCAACTATCGGTGAAACGAAAACCGGCGCACCGGTCACTATGTTTAACGCATACTCATGCAGGCTTTAAAGCAACAGCCTGCAGCAGGCTTTTAGTCAGACTCTTTGTTCAGAAGCTTATTCAGACGCTCACGATCATCTTCCGAAATCTGCTGTGCGGCTTTAGCTGCCGAGCGATTACCACGCAGCAGGAAAAAGACCACAAGCCCGGCCAGTAACAAGAGGGCAAAAGGGCCGAACCACAACAGATAGGTCAGTGAATTTACCGGTGGCTCATACAGCACAAAGTTGCCGTAGCGGGCCACCATAAACTCCATGATCTCCTCATCGGTATAACCTTCATTCAGCAGGCGATAAACTTGCTGACGAAGATCCGATGCGATACCGGCGTCGGAATCGATGATGTTCTGGTTCTGACATTTCGGACAACGCAGAACCGCTGCCAACTCCTGATAACGGGTGCGCAACTCATCATTTTTAAATTCAAAGGCGTCAATGGTCGCCTGAGCAGCCGGAGCGTAGGAAAACGCGGCGACTGTGGACAGAGCAACCAGCAGAGCCAGCCACAGAGCTTTTAACTTGTTCAGCGCCATGTGTTCACCTATCTCCATTTGTTAACTTCCGGCAGCAACTCATTCAGCCAGATCTGACGGTCGATTACACCGACAAAGCGGTAACGCACGATGCCATCTTTATCAACGATATAGGTTTCCGGTGCGCCGTAAACGCCCAGATCCAGACCCACACGACCATCTTCATCAAACAGACTGAACTGGTAAGGATCCATATATTCATCCAGCCAGCGGATCGCTTCCGGACGGGTATCCTTGTAGTTCAGGCCAAAGATTTTCAGGCCGCTCTCTTTAGCGATACGCACCAGCTCCGGGTGCTCCTGACGGCAGGACACACACCAAGTCGCCCAGACGTTAACCAGCGAGACTTCACCTTTCAGGGCATCCTGAGTGATCGCGGCCTGCTCATCTTTTACCGTACTCAGGGTAAACGCAGGAAAGGGTTTACCGATCAGTGCGGATGGCAGCTCACGGGGATCCAGCTTCAGACCCTGCCAGAGGAAAATCCCCATGACGAAAAAGACGATCAGTGGAATAAAGAGCATCAGACGACGGTTCATGCGCTCGCTCCTTCTGCAGATGAATCGCTGTTCTTAACCGGCTGGCTGCCTGCTGAATCAGCATTTTGCTTAGCCTTCACTTCACGGGCTGCCATACGACGGTAACGCTTATCCATAGCGGCCAGCATGCCACCCAGAGTCATCACTACACCACCGATCCACAACCAGCGCACGTAAGGTTTATGCTGAACACGCATCGCCCAGGCATCACCCTCCAGCGGCTCACCCATAGCAACATAGATATCGCGGAAGATACCCCAGTCGATTGCCGCTTCGGTCATCACCTGATTACGGGCGGTATAACGGCGCTTCTGCGGATACATCACCGCTTCCAGTGTACCGTCGTTATAAACGCGAATCTCGGCCTGATCAGCGGTCCAGTTCGGGCCGTCGACGTGTTTCACTTCCACCATTTCAAAACGGTAGTCACCGGCTTCCGCACTGCCACCCGGCACCAGACGTACATCACGCTCAAAGGTGTAGTTGGATACCATCGCCATACCCACCACGGTGATAGCCGCGCCGATATGACCTAAAACCATGCCCCAGTAACTGCGGCCCAGACCTTTCAGACCGGCGTAGTTCCAGCCCTTGTTTTTCAGCTTCTCGTTCATATCGCGCAGCTGAGTAAAGGTGATCCAGAACGCCAGAGTCATACCCACGAACACGTAGGTGTTCCATTCGCCACCGGCGATAAAGGGCAGAGCCGCACCTAAAACCAGACTCAGTACACCTGCCAGCCAGATACGCTGCTTCAGCACCGGCCAGCCAATATCCTTCCAGCGGGATACCGGGCCAAGACCCATAAAGATACCCAGCACACTCATCAGAGGTACAAACACGGCATTAAAGTACGGAGGGCCAACGGAAATCTTACCCAGACCCAGAGCATCCAGCAGCAGCGGATACAGAGTACCCAGCAGTACGGTCACCATCACGATAACCAGCAGGATATTGTTCATCAGCAGGAAGAACTCACGGGACATCCAGCTGAAACCGATCTTTGCTTTCACATCCGGTGCGCGCAGGGCGTAAAGCACAAAGGAGCCACCAATACAGATCGCCAGCAGCGCCAGAATGTAATAGCCGCGCTCAGGATCCGTCGCAAAAGCGTGAACAGAGGTCAGAACACCGGAACGCACCAGGAAGGTACCCAGCAGACTCAGGGAGAAGGCGATAATCGCCAGCAGTACGGTCCAGTTCTTAAACACACCGCGCTTTTCGGTCACCGCCAGCGAGTGCATCAGAGCCGTACCCACCAGCCATGGCATAAAGGAGGCATTCTCTACCGGATCCCAGAACCACCAGCCACCCCAGCCAAGCTCGTAGTAAGCCCACCAGCTACCCAATGCGATACCCAGCGTCAGAAATGCCCAGGCAACAGAGGTCCATGGACGGGACCAGCGGGCCCATGCCGTATCCAGACGGCCACCAATCAGGGCTGCAATCGCAAAGGCAAAGGCCACTGAGAAACCCACATAACCCATGTAGAGCATCGGTGGGTGAACAATCAGACCAAAATCCTGCAGTAGCGGGTTGAGGTCACCACCGTCCGCCGGGAAAGTTGGCAGATAGCGGTCAAAAGGATTCGACGTCAGCAGAACAAAGGAGATAAAACCGACACTGATCATACCCAGTACCGAGATCACCCGCGCCAGCATGTCATCGGGCAGGCTGCGGCTGAAAATGGTTACCGCAAAACTCCACGCCGCCAGAATCCAGACCCAAAGCAGCAGGGAACCTTCATGGCCCCCCCAGACCGCACTGATCTTATAGGCCGTCGGCAATGCACTGTTGGAGTTGCTGGCAACATAGGCAACAGAGAAATCATCGGTGACAAAGGCGTACGCCAGAAGCAGCAGAGCCAGAGAGACAAAGAAGAATTGCCCCCAGACCATAGGCGAGCCGTAACTCATCCAACCGGTCATTCTCAGCTGAGCACCTAACAAAGGAACAACAGACTGAACCAGCGCCATAACAAGCGCGAGAATCAGCGCATAGTGCCCCAGTTCAGGGAACATTAGTGCGGTCATAGTAACCTCGGTGATTTAAAAGGGTATTCTTTGCAGCTAACGGAGCAGGAATCAAAGCTCCGTTCAGATCACAGACAGAACAAGGCCCGACTATAAATCGGGCCCGCTCATTATTGCGTTATTGTGCCGGTGCAGCGTTCTCGCCATAAGCGGTTTTACCGCTGGCTTTCAGAGCAGCTTCCACTTCCGGTGGCATGTAGTTTTCATCATGCTTGGCCAGAACCTCAGACGCTTCAAACTGCCCGTCAGCATTCATGGAACCCATGGTGACAATACCCTGCCCCTCACGGAACAGATCCGGCAGGATGCCGCTGTATTTCACAACAACTTCGTGTTTGAAGTCTGTCACGGCAAACTCAACATCCAGACTATCGGGAGCACGAACGATACTGCCTTCAACCACCATACCTCCGGCACGGATGCGCTGGCCGACCGGGGCTTCGCCCTCTGCGATCTGAGTCGGTGTGTAGAAAAGATTGATGTTTTCCGACAACGCGAACAATACCAGCCCGACAGCGACCGCTACAGCAGCGACCATGGAACTTAACAGGACCAGTTTCTTTTTACGCTTTGGATTCATGATGTTTTTTGCTCCCGGCGCAGTTTACGCGCCTGCTCTTTAATCAGCTGACGTTTGTGCATGATGGGCAGCACAACATTAACCGTCAGCAGTACGGCCGTTAACCCATAGGCCATCCAGACATAAAGTCCGTGACCACCCATATTTAAAAACTCTGAAAAAGAATCGAAATACATAACGTCTACTCACTAAATCCTTCACCCGACGGCTGGCGACAGGTCTTTAAGCTCAGCGATTACTTGCTGAGCAGCCCCTGAACCCATTGGGTGCGCTTCTCACGCTCAAGAATCTCATTACGGGTGCGCAACATCAGAATGACAGCGAACAGGCAGTAGAAGCCAATCACCATCACCAGCAGAGGCATCCACATCTCAGCCGGCATCGCCGGTTTCTCAGTCAGCTTGAACGTGGCGGGCTGATGCAGGGTATTCCACCAGTCCACGGAGTATTTGATGATCGGAATATTCACCACGCCCACCAGCGACAGAATCGCACTGGCACGGGCCGCAGACTGCTTACTGTCAAAAGCGGACTGCAGAGCGATAACACCAAAATAGAGGAATAGCAGAATCAGCATCGAGGTCAGACGAGCATCCCATACCCACCAGGCACCCCAGGTCGGCTTACCCCAGACAGCACCGGTAAACAGGGCGATAAACGTCATGGTGGCACCAAATGGCGCACAGGACTTGGCCACCATATCCGCCACTTTCATCTTCCAGATAAGACCAATACCACCTGCAATCGCCATCATAAAGAAGATCGATTGAGCCAGAATCGCCGCCGGTACATGGATGTAGATAATACGGAAGCTGTTACCCTGCTGATAATCCGCCGGGGCAAAAGCCAGTCCCCAGACCGTGCCCACAGCGATCAGAAGAACAGCTGCAGCGGCAAACCAGGGAATCCAGCGTCCGGTAATCTCATAAAACCACTTTGGCGAGCCCATTCGGTGAAACCAGGCGACAAATGTTTTCCACATGATGCTAACTCAAACTCTCTTCTTTTGATTAACCGTTCAGGCTGATGCGTAGCGCCGCTCCGGCAGCCAGTGGAGCCATTACCAGCGCAGTCATAAACATAGCGCCCATAATAGCCAGATGACCTGCGACAGCCATACCGTTTACCGCCGAGCTCACCGCCCCGGTACCAAAGATCAGTACCGGAATATACAGCGGCAGAATCAGCAATGTCATCAGTACTCCGGTACGACGCAGCCCCACCGTTAGTGCCGCTCCGATCGCACCAACAAGGCTTAACGTAGGCGTCCCCAAAAGTAAGGTCAGGAACAAGGTACCAAAGCCTTCATCGGGCAAAAACAGCATTACCGCCAACAGTGGCGCTAACAGGGTCAGTGGCAATCCGGTGACCAGCCAGTGCACCAGTACTTTTGACAGCACCATAACGGCCAGTGGATGCGGACTGATAACCAGTTGTTCCAGTGAACCATCGGCCATATCCTGCTGAAACAAACTATCCAGTGACAACAGCGTTGCCAACAGTGCCGCAACCCAAAGTACACCAGCGGCAATCTGCGCAAGAAATTCTGATTCCGGACTGATTCCCAGCGGGAACAGCGTGACTGCAATGGTGAAAAACAGCAGCGGATTAACGATGTCAGACCGACGGCGAAAAACCAGAAGCAGATCCCGCTTCAGGGTGCCGGTAAAGGCGCGCCAACTACTGGTCTGAACGCCATCCTGACGCGGAACAGAACCCTTTTTTTCCGAAACCCGTTGAGGAGTTGCATCATTCGCCATCAGACCGGCTCCGTTTCAGATTGGTGACTCTGACCCAGTTGAATCACGTTAAGTTCCGTAGGCAAAGAAAGATTGTGATGGGTGGTCAGAATCACACCGCCACCCTGTTGCGCATGATCGGCAATCAGCTGTTCGATCTCTTTCACACCGCCCTGATCGATGGCGGTAAACGGCTCATCCAGAATCCATAAAGGAGCGGCATGAAGAAACAGCCGCGCCAGTGCGACTCGCCGGTGCTGACCGGCTGACAAGGTATAACAGGGAACGTCTTCAAACCCGGTCAGCTTAACCTGAGCCAGAGCATGATAGATCTGATCGGTGTTCGCAGGATGATAAAGCGACTGGTACCAGCGAAGATTCTCTTCCGGTGTCAGATTAAGTTTGATACCTGGCTGGTGACCGATAAAAAGCAGGTTCTCTCGGAAGTGATCCGGATCATCCTGAACCGACGTCCCTTTAAAAAAGAGTTCACCATCGTAGTCCGGTAATAACCCGGCAAGGATACGCAGCAACGAGGTTTTACCCGTACCATTCGGACCGGCAATCTGCAGCACATCGCCGCAATGCAGTTTAAAATCAAGCTCACTGAACAGTAAACGGTCATCCCGTTCACAAGCCAGTCCTTGCCCAGACAGCAATTCTTGCACGCGTCTAACCTTTTAGATGGATCTGCCGATAGTTACTCTGGTTAAAAGCAAGAGTGACCACACAGGTAACTCAGCCTAAACTTAGGCAACAAACCAGCGAAAGCGTTGATGGATTACCCCGAATCAGGCGGCATTCGGCTAATCCTGCAAAAGGCAGCACTTTACTACGATTCACCTTATTGCGCCACAGACCTGCATCAAGGTCTGGCTCGCCATAAGTGTCTATAAACATGCCGAAAAACAGGTTGTTATGCTAGAACAAGTCTTACAGACACGGGTTGATCAACAGATGGCTGCACTGATGGGAGCCATCCGTGCAGCGGTCAGTGGCAGCACCGGCCTCAACCAGGGACAAACCGCTCTGGCTGTGGTTCAGGTTCCGCAAAATGCAGCGGCCCAAAACCAAAATGCTGGCGGAGGTAATGCTCAGCAAAACCCCGGCGGCTCGACGACAGCCAACGCGGGTAGCGCAGGCAGTGCCAGCCAGAGCACGGCCGCACAGTCGACAGCGACTCAGGGATCCGCTGCAGCACAGACGGCCGGTAACAATCAGGTAGCAGCCAATACATCAGCAACAGCAGCAACCCAAGCCAATGCCGCAGCTCAGGCAGCACTTCAGGCCAGCCTGCAATCCGGCAGCCAGACAACTCAGGCTGCCGCCCAGGCTCTGGTCAATCAGGTCAAAGCCCAAACGGCGGCTGCAATGGCGGCTGCCGTCGCCAACGGCACGGCAACACTCAAAGCAGGCTCTGCACCTCAGGGGCAGGCCGCTGCTGTTTTACCCAATGGGCAACCTGCAGCAACCACGAATACCGCATCGCCTAACTCGGCCACCGCCAGCACGCCGGCAGCCGCTATAAACAAAGCGACCATCCCAACAACAACCGGTAATCAGGCGGTACAGACGGCCAGCGCATCCTTGTCTCAACTGTTGAATCAGGGAACGGCAGCTAGCAACCCGGTGAGGGTGCTTATCCAGCAAACCGGACAAAGTGTTGAACTGCCGCAGCTGAAACCTCTACCTGCAGGGACTCAGATCACTCTCCGACAGGCCGGAAGTGCGCAGGTCGATATTCTGAAAGTTCAGCTGCCACAGAACCAGCAGATCAATCAGAATCAGACGACTCAGAACTCAACCAATACTCAGCCGGTGAATTCGGCCGCCCAAAGAGCTGCCCTGCAACAAACCGCAATGACAGCCCTGCGCGAGTCTCTGCCGGTGCAACAACCGGTTACTGAGACACTGGGACGCATTCAGTCGATGATGCCGCAGCTCAGCGCTGCCGCCCGGGATAACCCGGCGCTTCAGCAGGCATTGCAGGTGATTGATAAAGCAACTTTAAAACTGAGCACAGAGGCTGCGCCTACAGGGCAGGCGGTCAAACAGAGCATACAGCGCAGCGGTGTTTTTCATGAGGCCGTTCTGATGCAGGCTCTGCAACAGGCTGCAATGCCAACGGGTACGGCGATCACACCTGTGGGCGATGATCTGAAGGGAGCCTTCTTTCAGATTTTCCGACAGCTGACCCGTGGCGGCCGCTCGGAAGGCGGTCAGGATAAGCCATCCACCACCGGATCAAAAGTAAGTGCCGAAGCCGCTGACGGCAAGCAGGCCAACCAGACACAGCTAACCCGATCCCTGCAGGAAGGTCTGGCCCGCATCAGAAGCAACCAGCTGCAAAGCAGCCCCGCTACAAGGGGTGCAGAACCCGCTGCAGGCGCAGCGATTCAGACCGACCTGCCTGTCGCCTTTAATGGTCAACTGAGCGAGGTTAAGGTCAAAATTGATCAGGAGATCTGGCCGGAGGAGCAGACACCGGAAGCCGGTGAAGAATATAAGCGCCGCTGGGTTATCGATCTGAGCTTCTCTCCACCGGAGCTTGGCAATCTGCACGCCAGACTTCTCTACCAGAATGAGAAGCTCAAAACCCATCTGTGGGTCGAGCAGGATGATCAGCTTCCCAATGTCAGCAAGCAGCTGCACGAGCTAAAAGAGCGATTGACGGCACTGGGTATTGAGATCGAAGAAGTTCGCTGCCAGTCTGGTACACCTCAGCAGCAACCAAACCCGACAGTATTGAGCTTAAAAGCATGAACCACACTCTTTCGGGCAATAAAGCCAGCACCAAAAAAGCGGTCGCACTTCAGTATGAAGGCTACTCGACGCCCAGAGTTACCGCCAAGGGTGAACATCTGGTGGCGGAACAGATCGTTAATCTTGCCCGGGAAAATAACATCCCAGTATACGAAGACAACAGCCTCGTTCAGGCACTGGCACAAGTAGAACTCGGTGATGAAATTCCGGAACTGCTTTATATGGCCATTGCAGAAATTATCGCGTTTATCTACCAGCTCGAACGTTCTCAGGGCGGTTCAGAGAAAGTACGCAAAGAAGTGCTGACACGCCGGGACATGCTGAAAAACAAATATCAGCCCTGATCAGGATCGGTAAAGCCGCAGTGACAACGACCCGCCTCTCAGCTTAAAGCTAAAAACACCAGCCACACCAACGAAAAAAGCACCCTGTCGGGTGCTTTTCGCATGGCTACTAACGGTATAGGGGCTACAGAAACCCTGAGCTTTAAGTCTGATCAGAAGTTGTCCAGACTCACCTCTTCCCGCTGACGCTTTCTCAGTTCAGTATGAACCAGCGCAATCAGATCGGCCTCAACCCGAGCCAAGCCGCAGTTCTCAACCAGATCATCAGATGATGCTCCCATCTCAACCAAGCGGATTGCATAGTTGTAGGGCAAACTACCTGTATCTTTCTGTTCGAGATCAGTCTGGCGCTCCATGGCCTGATTGAGCTTTTTTTCTACTTCAAGCAGTCGCTGTCCCACGCCGATTGAGCCACTGCCCATCGCATGAGTTTCATTACGGACAGACTGCACCAGCATCTGAGTTTCATGCTTGCTGCGCTCCAGCATACGACGCAGTGTCATAACCTGCATAACGCCGTAGACAGCAACAAGAACCGCAATGATCGCAACAGCCCAAAGAATGAGGTTTGCCAAAGAATCCTGCATAAACACTCAAAAGCCGCAGATTACAGTGCTGCGACTTCTGCCCACTCCTCGTCACTCATCAGCTTGTTAAGCTCAACCAGAATAAGCAGCTGGTTGTTCTTATTGCAAACGCCCTGAATGAACTTGGCACTCTCTTCGTTACCAACATTCGGCGTTGTCTCGATTTCAGACTGACGCAGATAAACCACTTCAGAAACTGAATCGACCATGATGCCAACAACCTGCTGGTCAACTTCGATAATAACGATTCGGGTTGAATCGGTAGTTTCAGCTGTCATCAGACCAAAACGCTGACGCGTATCGATCACCGTCACAACATTACCACGCAGGTTAATAATACCCAGCACGTAGGAAGGCGCGCCCGGAACCGGTGCGATTTCGGTATAACGCAGTACTTCCTGAACCTGCATCACATTGATGCCATAGGTTTCATCAGCCAGACGGAAAGTTACGTACTGCAGAATCGGATCATCAGAACCTGCTGCGTTTTTAGCTTGAACAACATTTGCCATGCGAATGCTCCATCTAAATCGTTAGTTTTGCTTGATCAAAACTAAGCTCTGTTCATAACCGGAAATCCGGCCAATTATTCTTCATCTGACATCAGTGCCTGCAGATCTACAGGTACTTTATCGCTATCTAGTAACCGGGCAAATGCCGCTACATCAATAAGAGCGCACATATGGTCTACAACCGTACCTGCTAACCAAGGTCTTCTGCCAAGGGATGTTCTCCACTTAACCTCATCAGGGTCCAGTGAGATAGCCTCAGCAACTTCGTGGCAGGCAAGGCCCCACTCGCTATTATGGATACGGATAGCAAAGCGGAAGTCCGGCTTGTGGTCATCGTTGATATGCTCAGACATAACCCACTGCGCGGTATCAACCAACCCAACATTCATATTATTCGTGCGAACAATACCCAAGAACCAACCTGGCTGCCCAAAGAGCGGGGTCGGCTCTTTTTCTAACTTGTGAATCCCGCCTAGCTCAGCCAAAGGCACGGCCAGCTTGAGGCCCTTAACGACAAACAGCAGACACTCGAAACGTCCCTGAGCCCAATCCGGGCGGCCATTACTCCAACCCTCGTTCTCTTGCGGCTCAAGCGCAGTTTCAGCCTGATCTGCAATCTGGTTGTCCTGCTCAATCTCAGCCTGAATATCCGCGATAGGGTCAGCAACCGAAACCTCAGGTTCTGCTGTCTGAAGCTCCGGTTCTTCAACCACAACCTCTGGCTCAACCTGAGTCTCAATTTTAACCTCAGGTTCAACCTGTACTTCTGTTTTTACTTCAACCGGAATCTCAACTTCAGGCTCAGCCACTTTAAGTTCAGGCATAACCACTGAAGGTGTTTCCTGAAAAGCGATATCAACCTTAGGCTGCTCCTGAGCCGGTGCCTGCTGACGCTGGCGGATCTGCGCAGCTGCTTCTCTTGCGTATTCACGGGCTGAAGGCGGCGCAAAGACACGGGTGCCTTCATCATCCACTGCAGAGGACGGTTCTTTTTCTACCGGCTCTTCAAATACAGGCTTCTCTGCAGATTTAACATTTTCTGTCGCTGCAACCGGAGCGGGATCAGCCTCAGTCTTAGGCTCGTCTTCGCTCTTCTCGGGTTCATCATATTCAGCCACATCCTGAAGCAAGGCTTCCAGATAGCCTTCAATCGCTTCCTGAGGTGAGGAAAAGTCCTGAGAATCGTGAGCCATTTTACTGTGCCCCCGGTTTTTGTCTGTGATCAGTTTGCTTCTCTAAGAGGTGTTTCAGCAACACATTGTAAGCATGAACCCCGCGGCTCTGAGAATCCAGCATCGACGGCGGCATTCCGGCCATACTGGCATCACGGAACTTGGTATCAACCGGGATCATGGAATTCCAGATATTCTCCGGATAGGTATTTCTCAACAGACGAAGACTCTGAACCGATGCCTGAGTACGGCGATCATACAGAGTAGGTACAACAGTATATGGCAGCTCGTTTTTACGGGCGCGGGTAACCATATTCAGTGTACGCATCATGCGCTCAAGGCCTTTGATGGCCAGGAATTCAGTCTGAACCGGAATAATAAGATGCTGAGCTGAGGCCAGTGCGTTGATCATCAGCAGACCTAATACCGGCGGGCTGTCGATCAATACATAATCAAAACGGTTCCACAACAAAGCCAGAGCGCGGGAGATAACCAAACCCATGCCACCCTGAGCACTCACCTGACGTTCAAGGGTTGCCAGAGCCGTGGATGCGGGAATCAGTTTGAGACGATCATGCCCGGTGTCCATCAGCAGACTTTCCGGCAGATCTTCCGGAATATTCTTGCCTTGCTGGAAAAGGTCATATGCACTTTTCTGCAGACCGTCCGGGTCATACTTGAAATAACTGGTCAGGGAACCATGGGGATCCAGATCCAGAAGCAGCACCTGATGCCCCTGATCAGCCAAAAGACCGCCAAGGGTTACGGTTGATGTTGTTTTACCAACGCCACCTTTTTGATTGGCTACTGCCCAAACATGCATGAAAGTGTCCCTTATTTTCCAGTTATTATAGCTTTCGTCATTATCGTTTAGCGGGAAACATCTGTAGAAAGGCGATAGCCAATATCATTCAGATCCAACACCTCATCAGACAGACCCGCTTTAGCAACAGCCATTGGCATGCCATAAATAACAGAACTGTCTTCATCCTGGGACCAAATCGTTGCCCCATGCTCTTTCAGCATACGACAACCATCACGACCGTCGGCTCCCATGCCGGTCATAATGACAGCCAATATCTTACCCCGAACTGCATTAGCTGCAGATCCAAAAGTAACATCAACACACGGCTTGTAATTTAAACGCTCATCACCGGGAAGAATACGCACACAGTTGCCGCGTTTATCGACAACCATCTGCTTTCCACCGGGAGCTAAAAGCGCAACGCCTGGTTTCAACGCGTCGCCATCCTGAGCTTCTTTGACCTGAATTTTACACAGGCTGTTTAATCGTTCAGCAAATGCACCGGTGAATGCGGCGGGCATGTGCTGAACCAGCAAAACTGGTGCCGGGAAATTCGCAGGTAACTGCGTCAGAACCGTCTGCAGCGCCATCGGACCGCCTGTTGAGGTGCCAATGGCAACCAGATCGAAATGGCGGGGCTGGGCCTTAGTGTGGCTGGCAGGCTCGCTCTTTTTCGCAGGCTCAACTCGCGGTGCCGACACGGCGGGCCGTGCAGTCCGCTGAGCTAAAGGCGTTCTCGGAGCAACCGGACGAGCAGGTCGTGCTGCAGCAGAAGCCAGTGCACCTCGTTTACTGCGCGAAACCTCGATAACCTTTTCGCACAGTGCTTTTGCTAACTCGTCAGGCCTACGGGAAATATCTTCAAAATTCTTGGGCAGATAGTCCACCGCCCCGGCTTCCAGAGCACCCAGAGTAACCCGGGCGCCTTCATGGGTCAGTGATGAGAACATCAGAACCGGAACTGGGGCCTTTTGCATAATCTCACGGACAGCCGAGATACCATCAAGAACCGGCATCTCATAATCCATAGTGATCACATCAGGCTTGAGTTCAATCGCCTTCTCAACCGCTTCCCGACCATTACTTGCCGTTCCTATCGGTTTAATACGCGCGTCTGTGCTCAGCAGCTCACAAACGCGTCGGCGGAAAAAGCCCGAGTCATCAACGACTAAAACCGTTATTGGCATATAAGGTCCTTAGAAAAACCCATCAGCGAGAACTTTTGGCGTAGTGTTTCAGCATACCCGGAATATCCAGAATCAGGGCAATACGACCGTCACCTGTGATCGTCGCACCAGCCATACCCGGAGTACCATGCAGCATCTCACCCAGAGGCTTAATCACAACCTCCTCCTGACCAATCAGCTGATCAACAACAAAGCCAACCTTCTGAGTCCCCACGGAAACCACTACCACATGAGCATTCTTCAGCTCGCGACTGACATCAGATCCCTGTACCAGCCACTCTTTAAGATAGAAAAGAGGCAGCGTTTTTTCACGGATAACAAGCACTTCCTGACCATCAACAATATTGGCCCGGGAAATATCCAGTTGAAAAATCTCATTCACGTTAACCAGAGGCAAAGCGAATGTTTGCTGGCCCAGCATCACCATTAGAGTCGGCATAATCGCCAGAGTCAGAGGCACCTTAATAATAATTTTGGAGCCTTTGCCTTCTTCAGACCAAACATTAATTGTGCCGTTCAGCTGTGAAATTTTCGTTTTCACAACATCCATACCGACACCACGTCCGGAGACGTCTGAAATCTCTTCTTTGGTGGACAGGCCCGCTGCAAAAATAAGGTTAAAGGCTTCCTGATCTGTCAGACGGTCTGCAGCATCCTGATCAAGCTGACCTTTTTCAACAGCCTTGTTGCGAAGCACCTGAGGGTTCATACCGGCACCATCATCGCTGATGGTCAGCAGAATGTGGTCACCTTCCTGCTCAGCAGAAAGTACAACCTCACCAACACGTGGCTTACCTTTCGCTTCACGGGCTTCAGGGTTTTCAATACCGTGGTCAACCGCATTACGAACCAAGTGAATCAGTGGGTCAGCAAGGGCTTCAACCAGGTTTTTATCAAGATCGGTATCTTCACCGATCAGACGCAAATTGATCTCTTTTTTCAGTTTACGGGACAAATCCCGTACAACCCGAGGGAAACGACCAAATACCTTCTTGATCGGCTGCATTCGGGTTTTCATCACCGATGTCTGTAGATCAGCTGTCACGACATCAAGGTTTGAAACCGCCTTGGCGATTTCAGAATCAGAACTCTGCCCACCTAAACGTACGAGACGGTTACGCACAAGAACCAGCTCACCCACCATATTCATGATGTCATCAAGACGGCTGGTATCAACGCGAACAGTGGTTTCAGCAGCAGGTGCGGTCTCTTTCTTAGGTGCTACTTTTTTCTCTGCAGCCGGAGCCGGTGCTTTAGGTGCCGCAGGAGCAGATGGTGCTGCCTTAGGTGCGGCCTCTGCAGGCTTGGGTGCAGCGGGTTTCTCAGGGGCTGCGGCCTTAGGCTCATCAGCCGGTGATACCGGTGCACCGCCCTTGCCATGAAGTTCATCAAGCAGGGCTTCAAATTCGTCATCAGTAATCAGATCATCACCACCGCCCGATGCTGCCGGAGCAGGATCAGCTTTCGGTGTATCTGAAGCAACAGGAGTCGGGGGCTTACCGGAGCCATGAAGCTGATCAAGTAACGCTTCAAATTCATCTTCGGTAATCTCATCACTGCCGGATGCCGCACTTGCGACCGGATCCGTTTCGATCATCTCGGGCTCTGCAGCCTGAGCAGATGTCGGAGCACCACCATCATGAAGAGCATCTAACAGGGACTCAAATTCTGCATCGGTAATATCCCCCTCAGCATCCTGAACAGCCGCTGTTGGAGGTTCTACCGGAGTAGGCTCTGGCTCAGGTTCCACTACAGGCTCAGGTTCTGCTGCAGCCGGTGCGGCCTCAGCCGTTTCAGACTCAGGCTGAGCGAAATAACCAAGCTGGTTGATCAGTTCCGGATCCGCATTGTCAGGCATCTGACCGGCGCGAACTTCTTCAAACATCTCGTTAACGGTATCCAATGCACTTAGCACGGTATCCATTAATTCAGGTGTTACGGCTCGCTGATGTTTACGCAACGTATCGAAAACATTCTCGGCCACGTGGCAACAATCAACTAAGGGTGTGAGCTGGAGGAAACCCGCACCACCTTTTACAGTATGAAAGCCACGAAAAATTGCATTCAGGAGATCGGGATCTTCCGGAGACTGTTCCAGATCGACTAACTGCTCGGAGAGCAACTCAAGGATCTCACCAGCTTCAATTAAGAAGTCCTGTAAAATATCCTGATCGACTTCAAAGCTCATCCATAGTTCTCCTTAAAAGCCGAGGCTAGATAGCAGGTCATCAACTTCATCCTGCCCGGAAACGACATCTTTCCGCTCTTCGGCATTAACAATCGGCCCCTCTGGAGCATGAGCCTCCTCGGCAATCCGATCACTCGTGTCGTGCTGAATACCAGTAATCTGATCAACCTGGCCAGCCATACACACCAGATTAACCAAGTTTTCTTCAATTTCCTGAACCAGGGTAATCACTTTAATCAGAACCTGACCTGTCAAATCCTGATAACCCTGAGCCAGAAGAATGTCGTTGAAGTTACTGGATAGGGTTCCGGCCTGATCTTCAGACTCTTTAAGAAAGTCATCGATCTTGCGATAAAGATCACGAAACTCGTCCGGTTTCATTTCGCGGCGAACCAGTCGCGCCCAGTCTTTCCTCAACGAGGATGCCTGCTCCCGAAGGCGCTCAGCTACCGGGGCACTCTCATCGACTTTATCCATGGTCTGATTCGCCGCATCCTGCGTCATTTTGATGACATAGTTAAGACGGTCAGTCGCATTCGCCATCTGCGACATCTCTTCAGACGCAGGGTTGCCAGCACCAACATCAATATGAAAGTTAGTAATCGCATCGTGCAAAGCTCGGGTCAGCCGGCCCACTTCCAGATACAGGTTTCGGTTTCGCTCATCATTAATACGCTGAATTAAGTTAACAGCATCGCTTAGCTGTCCACTTTCTACTTTCTCCAGCAATTCAGAGGTACTCTCTTTGAGTATCTGTTCGAACTCACTTGTTTGCTGTTCACCCGGGCTTTTCAGAGCCATAACCTGAAACCTTTATCGTAATGAATGTCTGTTTACTGGCCACATCCCAACAGGAAATTACTGTTGTTCAATACGCTCAAAAATCTTCTCAATTTTCTCTTTGAGAACTGCAGCAGTGAAAGGCTTAACAATATATCCATTAACACCCGCCTGAGCAGCAGCAACAATCTGCTCCCGCTTGGCTTCTGCTGTAACCATAAGAATAGGCAGATCTTTCAGCTTAGGATCAGCACGACAGGTTTTGAGCAGGTCGAAACCTGTCATGCCCGGCATATTCCAATCCGTAACCAAAAAGTCAAAGTTGCCCGTCTCCAATAAAGGGATAGCGGTCAGACCATCATCAGCTTCATGTGTATTAGTAAAACCTAAGTCACGAAGCAGGTTTTTGACAATCCGTCTCATGGTGGAAAAATCATCCACAATGAGAATCTTCATATTCTTATCCAAGGCAACCTCCACTTACCCAATTTGCCACTACTAGAATACTACAATTATTCATTTATCAAATATATATAATGTGATTACTTCCACTCAGATAACCTTGATCTAAGCCGTAATGCGGCCTGACTATGTATCTGACTCACTCTGGACTCACTTACATTCAGTACCGAACCTATCTCTTTCAGGTTCAGACCTTCTGTATAATATAGCGCCAGAACCATTTGCTCCCGCTCGGGAAGACCTGAAATGGCCTCCGCTAACGCTTTCTGAAAAGCATTTCCCTCCACAGCTGTCTCTGGCTCGGGAGAGCCTTCATCAGGCAGTTCAAAACTATTGTCTTCACTGCCCGTTATCTCATCAAAACTGAATAACTTGGTTCCGGCGGTATCCTGAACAAAGTGGTTATACTCCTGAACAGAAACCCCCATTTCAGCGGCGATCTCATTATCACGGGCATCTCGCCCGGTGCGCCCTTCAACCTGTTTAATGGCTTCGGACACCCTCCGGCTATTTCGATGCACGGAACGGGGCGCCCAATCATAGCGCCGCACCTCGTCCAGCATGGCACCACGAATGCGGATAGACGCATAGGTTTCAAAGCTGGCACCCTTGGAATCATCAAACTTCTGAGAGGCCTCGATAAGACCTATCATTCCCGCCTGAATCAGATCATCAAGCATTACTGTCTGAGGCAAACGCCCAAGCAGATGCTGCGCGACCTTTTTCACCAAAGGGGCATGCTTATCAACCAGGCTGCTTGTAATATTTTTGCCGGAATAATACATACCTGAACTCATTACCAGAGCCATAGATAGCGACCTCCCGTCTCTATCGTTCCGGAGTTTGGTTGGTTTCGTTTTTCTCAAGCAACTCCAGCGCCTTGCTGACAAGAAGACCGGAATCACCAGTACGCAGATCATCCGGTATCTTCTGTCCGCTTGAGAGATACGCTAATGGCAATCGGTTATCAGCAACCAGGCTAACAACCTCACCGGCACTACTTGCTTCATCGAGCTTGGTGACCACACAGCCATTAAGACCATGGGCACGATACGTATCATACGTTGACTGAAGCACCTGCTGCTGACTTGTTGCGCTCAACACCAGATATTTACGAATTCGTACAGAAGCGGTCTCCAGCAACGAGAACTGCTCCTTCATATTAGGATCCTGAACGCTCAGACCTGCCGTATCAATCAGCACTAACGCCTTACTTTTTAGCGACTTAAGTGTGCTGTCGAGCGTGTTTTTCTCATCAACAACCCGAACCGGTATACCAAGAATACGACCAAACGTTCGCAACTGTTCATATGCGGCAACCCGATAACAATCCGTTGTCACCAATGCCAGACTGTCCGGACCATACTTGAGCACATAGCGCGCAGCGAGCTTACCAATCGTGGTCGTCTTACCCACACCTGTTGGCCCCATCAAAGCAACAATACCACCCTGGTCCACAACATCTGAACCAGTGGTGAGCACTCCACCCCGAACCTGATCAATTGCTTTTTCCCAGGCCGAAGAAAACTCAGCAGCATCATCCAGCCCAATACTTTCAATAATACGAGCTGAAAAATGTTCGGACAAACCCATGCGACGAAGACGCTTATAAACCATTGCCTCAACAGGCTTGCGCTCCGACATTGTATCCTTCATCTGCTCTCTGAGCAGTTCACGCAAGCCCTGAATCTCGGACTGCATGGCTCTCATAGCCGCATTTTCAGGACTCTGACTGTGACGACGATTACGCTTCTCCAGGGTATCAACCATCGCTTCCGCCTGATCAAACTGGCGCTCTTTTGCCTTTACCTGAAAAGCATTTTCGAGACGATCCTGATTGGTTTCAGCACCGGCATTTTCGATCACATCCTTCGCTTTCGCCAAAGCATCAGCCAGGGAGTCTGTTAAAGCATCACTGTTTTCCGGATCAATACGCTCACTGGGCTCACGGAGAATACTGGCGTCATAATCAACAGCAGTCACAATCTCAACGCCGCCGGCTACTTTGTTGTTGGACAAGATAGCAGCGTCGGAGCCAAACTCATCCCGTACCAGCTTCATGGCTTGACGCATATCAGGAGCAAAGAAACGTTTAACTTTCATAAATCGCCGTATCCTTCATTATTCTCTTAGCCATGGAGAGCCCTAACCACACAAAAGATAAGTTTATTGCTGTCCTACAGTAGCGACAATAGTTATCTGTTTATTATCAGGAATTTCCTGATACGAAAGCACATGAACAGACTGCGAACTGTAGCGAACAAATCTGGCAAGAACTTGCCGTATCGGCGCCGCAACAACCAATACCGCAGGATTACCCATCATCTCTTGCTGCTGCGATACCTCAGCCAGCGACTGCTGTAGCCGTTCAGCCATAGCAGGCTCAAGAATCAGGTTATCGTCTACATTCGATTGTGCTGCCTGCTGAACTGATTGCAGCAAGATCTGTTCCAACTGAGGTTCCAAAGTGATCACAGGAAGATCTGTGCCCGGACCACAGATCGACTGAACAATCGAACGGGACAACGCAATACGGACAGAAGAGGTCATCTGGCCGATATCGCGAGTTGACTGAGCCGTTTCAACCAGTGACTGCGCTATGGTCCTGAAATCCCGAATGGAAACACTTTCCTGCAGCAAACTCTGAATAATCTTCAGCAACTGGTTAAGACTGACACAATCGGGAACCAGCTGTTCAGCCAGCTTAGGTGAGTGACTGGATAGCGCATCCATCAGATGCTGAATATCATCATGCCCAATCAGCTCATGAGCGTAATTCTGCATAATCTGGTTAAGCTGTGTTGCAATCACCGTACTGGAATCTACCACGGTATAACCGAGCGCCTGCGCCTCATCTCGGTCCTGAGCCTCAACCCATACCGCATCCAAGCCAAAGGCGGGATCCTTACCTTCAATACCGGAAATCTCACCAAAAACCTGACCCGGATTAATTGCCATCTCCCGATCCGGATACACTTCCGCTTCTGCGACAACAACACCTTTCAGCAGAATCCTGTAGATGGTTGGCGATAGCTCGAGGTTGTCGCGAATATGAACCGAGGGAACCAGAAAACCCAGTTCCTGAGATAATTTCTTACGAATACCCTTAATACGGCCAAGCAGCTGACCACCCTGGTTTTTATCCACCAGAGGAATCAGTCGGTAACCTACTTCAAGACCCAGCAGGTCAATCATAGGCACATCGCTCCAGCCCAGCTCTTTCTGGTTGACTGCCGACTCATCAGGCAAAGGCATATCTGGGGCTTTCTGCTTTGCGGCCAGCTCTTGTGCAACTTTCTTCTCGGTATAGCGCTTAATCCAGTACGCTCCGCCGGCGGCAACTGCTGCCAGACCAAGGAAAGCAACGTGCGGCATACCAGGAATAATGCCCATCAGGGTGAGAATAATCGCCGTAACCGTCAAAGCCTGAGGCGTGGCAAACATCTGCCCACCGACCTGCTGACCGATACTCTGGTCACTGTTCACACGGGTCACCATGATAGCAGCGGCAACCGAAAGCAGCAGCGATGGGATCTGGGCAACAAGACCATCACCAATGGTCAGCAGAACATATTTTTCCAATGCATCAGAGAATTCCAGATCGTGCTGCATCATACCGATGCCCAAGCCGCCAAGAACGTTGATCACCAGAATCAGAATACCGGCTACCGCATCACCACGCACAAACTTACTGGCACCATCCATTGCCCCGTAAAAGTCAGCCTCATTGGCAACATCAGCACGACGCTGCTTCGCTTCTTCCTGATTAATAAGCCCCGCATTAAGATCCGCATCAATGGCCATCTGCTTACCGGGCATCGCGTCAAGGGTAAAACGGGCACTTACTTCTGAGATACGGCCAGCACCTTTGGTAATCACCACAAAGTTGATGATCATCAGAATCAGGAATACCACCAGACCGACGACATAGTTGCCGCCAATCAGTACCGCACCAAAAGCTTCGATAACTTTACCCGCCGCATCACCACCTTCGTGACCATTCAGAAGAACAATACGAGTAGAGGCGACGTTCAGTGCAAGCCGGAGCAGGGTTGCCACAAGCAGGATGGTGGGGAATACAGCAAAATCAAGCGGACGAAGCGAGTACACCGCCACCAGAAGAATGATAATCGACAGCGCGATATTAAAGGTGAACAGCATATCCAGCAGTAATACCGGAACGGGGAGCGTCATCATCCCCAGCAAAACAAGGATGAGAACAGGAATCCCTATCCCCGTCAGTGGCAAGCTTTTCAACCTGTCGATTATTTGAGTACGTTCCATCATTGCCCTTGTTTGCCGGCATTCAAAAGAAATAGATTTTGGCTATGCTACCAACAATACTATAACAGGCAAAGCGTTAAGCAACTGCTTAAATTTCTTTACTTTTTGTACTCAACTGGGATTTCAGGAGATGGCGTTTTTCCGGGGTGGCTCGCCTTACCACTCTTGGACTGTTTCAACTGATACACATAAGCCAGCACCTGAGCCACCGCCATGTAAAGTCCTTCCGGAATCACATCGCCGATTTCAGTACTGTAATAGATGGCACGGGACAGAGGCGGAATCTGCAATACAGGAATACCATTTGCCTCAGCAATCTCCCTGATCTTCATCGCAATTTCATCGCCACCTTTCGCCAACAGCTCGGGAGCACCGGTTGCGCCACTCTCATCATACTTCAGCGCAACGGCATAATGGGTCGGGTTGGTGATAATCACATCAGCCTGAGGCACGTCAGCCATCATCCGCCGGTTTGCCATTTCACGCTGCAACTGTCGAATACGCCCCTTAACTTCTGGCTTACCTTCGGTATTCTTCATCTCATCCTTAACTTCCTGCAACGTCATCTTCATCTTCTCGTTGTATTGATGAAGCTGAAACGGCACATCGATAAGCACGATAAGAATCAGGGAGGAGCTGATCCAGATTGCAACCCAGGCCAGTATCTCGACCATACGCCCGAAGGCATACTCTGGTGCCATCCAGGCCAACGAAGGCAACTCCATGCGATAAGCAAGAAATACAAGCACCGCAGAAACACCAACTACAGCAACCTTGGCAATTGACTTAAGCAACTCAACCAGAGAATTGATCGAGAAAAGCCGCTTAATACCCTCAATAGGGTTCAATCGACTGAATTTAGGGGCCAGTGCTTGTGTACTGAAGTTCCAGCCCCCAAGAGAGATCGGCGCAATCAGAGCGGCAAGAATCAACACCGCCATTGTCGGCAGCATACCGACAAGACTTGTCCGAACAGAGTGAATCAGATGGCGGAACATGCCCTGCGTATCAAGAATATCTCCCCGGGAGATCGAGAAGTTATAGCGAAAAACCGACATTAAGGCTTCAGCAATGATCGGCCCCAGCATCAGAAGTGCAGCAGCAGCAACCAAGGTTAACAGCATCGTATTCAGGTCTTTTGATCGGGGAACGTCCCCCTTCTCACGGGCTTCCTGAATTCGTTTGGGGGTGGGGTCTTCGGTTTTCTCCTGACCGTCTTCGTTCTCTTTTGCCATTACGCCCTCGACTCAATCCAGTCATTAAGAAACGACAAGCCAAATTCAAACACATTCTCAAAATGAGGCGTTAGCGTTGTCAGGCCAATCCAGGCGATCAGAAGACTAAACGTCATCATAAAGGGGAAACCCAGAGAGAAAATATTCAGCTGGGGTGCAGCACGGGTCACAATACCCAAACCGGCCTGTACCATCAGCAAAGCAGTAACACCCGGAATAACAATCAGAAAGGCCGAAGCAAACATCCAGCCGCCAAGATTCACCAACTCCCAGAAAAACTCACGGTCAATTCCTGTAAAACCAATTGGAATCATACGAAAGCTATCCGCAAGGATCTGAATAAGCGCCAGATGACCATTCATCGTTACAAAGAGCAGGTTAGCCCCAATCACCAGAAACTGCGCCACAACGGTTGTATTTACACCATTGGCCGGGTCCGCCATGGAGGCAAAACCAAGACCCGCCTGCATCGCATACATCTGCCCCGCCAGAGCAAAGACCTGATAGACAATCTGTACGACAAAGCCAAAAGCAACCCCCACCATCACCTGCTGCGCAATCACCAAAAAGGCTTCAATAGAGATCAGGTCGATTTGAGGTACATCTGGCACCATCGGCAAAATAGCCAGTGTCACCACCAGGGATAACAGCAGACGGATATTGGCAGGCAGGGTTTGAGAACCCAGCAAGGGAACGGCCATAAAAAAACCGGCAACGCGAAAGAACGGCCACATAAAGCCCGCTACCCACTGAATGATCATTGCATCCGTGATCTGAGAGGGCATGACCTAACCTATCATGAAGGGGATATTAGCGTAGAGCCGCGTTGCAAATTCAACTAACGACCTCACCATCCAGGGACCGGCAATAACAATAGCCAGAAGAGTGGCAAACAGCCTCGGCAGAAAACTCAGGGTCTGTTCGTTGATCTGGGTAGCCGCCTGAAACACACTGATAATAAGACCAACCAGAAGGCTTGGAACAACCATTACCGCAACGATGATCATAATAAGGAACATCGCTTCGCGCAGAATATCGACAACGACTGAAGGTGTCATAGCTAACCGGCTCCAAAACTTGAGGCCAACGTCCCCATCACCAGCGCCCAGCCATCAATCAGTACAAAAAGCATGATCTTAAACGGCAGAGAGATAATAATCGGCGAGAGCATCATCATACCCATCGCCATCAGAATACTGGCGATCACCAAATCGATAACCAGAAAGGGGATAAAGACGATAAAACCAATCTGAAACGCCGTTTTAAGCTCACTGGTCATAAACGCCGGCACAAGCACACTAAAAGGGATATCGTCTGCAGACTGAATAATCTCATACCCTGCAATACGGGCAAACAGGTCTACATGGTCTTCCCGCGTCTGGGCCAGCATAAATTCCGTGACGGGCTTACGGGCCAACTGAACAGCTTCTAGCGCGGTGACTTCCTCGGCCAGATAAGGCTGAAGCGCGCTAACATTAACCTCTTCCCAGACGGGCGTCATAATAAAAAAAGTCAGGAAAAGAGCCAGACCAATCAGGATCTGGTTTGAAGGTGATTGCTGCAGACCAACCGCCTGCCGCAGAATGGCAAATACAATAATGATGCGGGTAAAAGAGGTCATCATAATCAACGCTGCCGGAATAAAGGTCAGCGCCGTCATGATGGCCAGAATCTGAATCGTTACCGTATAGCTCTGAGAGCCATCTTCTCCGGTAACCAGAGTTAATGCCGGAATACCCGGCTCAGCATATGCGCCGGTGCTAACAGCCATTCCCAATGCGAAAAACAATAAAATACGCAGCATCAACCCTCTTCCCTTTTTGCTTTAAAGCCCTGCAATATCTTCGCAAAATTCACATCTGAGCCAACAGCTTTTGCTTCGCCGATATCAATAACCGCTTCATCGAAGACATGAAGGCATTCAATACCCGCAGGTGAAACACCAATCACCATCTGCGTGCCGGCTGCATCAACCAGCATCAGTCGTTCTTTACTGCCCAGCGGTAACGTTGACAATACCCGCATGTGCCTTGAGCCAATACGCCCTCCGCCCGGGGCAAAACGTTTAACCAGCCACGCCAGAACAAATATCAGCACCAGAACAATAGCCAGTGAAAACGCAACATCTTCAATGCCGGTCGCCGGGCTCCCTGAGCTAAAGCCAACAGGCTCACTTTGCTTGGCTTCAGATACAGGTTGAGCCCGCAATTGCGAGCTCAACATGAATCCTAAAACCAGAACCAGAGACTGAACGATTTTTCGCCCCAGCCGGTGTTTAAGATTAATCAAAGCATTAACCCTTAGCGCAGCTTACGAATACGCTCGGATGGACTGACAACATCTGTCAGGCGAATACCGAACTTCTCATTCACCATAACAACCTCGCCATGGGCGATCAGAGTACCATTTACCTTAACATCCAAAGGCTCACCTGCAAGACGATCCAGCTCAATAACAGAGCCCTGGTTCAGCTGAAGAAGGTTACGAATTGCAATTTCGGTACTGCCGACTTCCATAGCGATCGTCACAGGAATATCCATGATGACATCCAGGTTTGGATTATCATCATCCATACTGGCTACACTATCATCTTCAAGGTATTCAAGCGGCGCAGTTTCGATATCATCTTCAGAGATTCCATCTTCTGCTTCCTGCTCCGAAAGGGCAGCTGCCCACTCATCTTCACCGGAATCTTCAGTTGCACCCTGCTCTTCCATCGCAGCAGCCCAATCATCAGTAGATTCAGCTTCGCTTTGTTCGTCCATGGCCGCAGCCCAATCATCACCCATCTCTTCGGGGTTCAGTTCATTATTTTCGTCACTCATAACTCACCGCCAATCCTGTTGTTATCGCTGCAGCTTAACCTGCTCTACAATTTTCAGCGCCAGATTCTCGCCGGAACGTCCCAGTTTGCATTTGAACGTAGGAACATTATTTGCCAGTAGGGTAACATTTTCAGGCATTTCTACAGGAATAATATCACCTGCTTCCAGCCCCATAATCTCACCCAGATTGATCTGTCGTTCGACCACTTTCACATTAAGAGGGATATTTGCTTCCATCACATCCTGACGCAGAGCACGAACCCAACGTTCATCAACATCATCAACGTCAGACTGAACACCGGAATCAAGCTCTTCACGTACCGGCTCGATCATGGAATAAGGGATGGTGATATGCATATCACCGCCGCCGCCATCCAGCTCAACGTGGAATGTACTCACAACGACCACTTCACTAGGACTAACAATGTTAGCCATGGATGGGTTAACTTCGAAACCGATATATTCGAAGTTAAGCGGAAGAACGGTACTCCAGGCTTCTTTCAGATCGACGAACACCTGCTCCAATACTTTCTGAACAATACGAATTTCAGTTGGAGTAAATTCCCGGCCTTCGATCTTTGCGTGACGTCCGTCACCACCAAAAAAGTTATCAACCAGTTTAAAAACGAGTTTGGCATCAAGTACAAACAGTGCGGAGCCACGAAGAGGTCGCATCTTAACAAGGTTAAGACTGGTGGGTACGAACAAGGTATGCACGTACTCACCAAACTTCATAATCTGGACACCACCGGCCGTCACATGAGAACTACGGCGCAGTAGGTTGAAAAGGCTGATACGCGTATAACGGGCAAAACGCTCGTTGATCATCTCAAGGGTCGGCATCCGACCACGAACGATTCGATCCTGACTGGTTATGTCGTAAGACTGAACATCACTGCCTTCGCCATCGTCATCACCGGCTGTCGGCAGATCATCATCTTCCACACCATGCAGAAGGACATCAATTTCGTCTTGAGAAAGTAGATCCTGCATAAAAAATCCCGTCCTTACTGCATGACCAGGTTAGTAAACAATACCTGATCGATGGTTTCACCGTTACCGTATTTGGCCAGAACATCCTGCACAGCCTGAGTCGCAGCCTGACGCATCTCTTCCTTACCTTCCGGAGTTTGAATGCTTTCAAAGTCCTGTTTCGCAAATAGCTGGTTAAGATTGTTACGAATAACGGGAGCATGCTGTGATACCTGCGCAACCGCAGCTTCAGTCTGAGCCTTCACCGCAACATAAACCTGCATAAAGCGCTGCTTACGCCCCGCATTAAAGTTAATAACAAATGCCGGCTCCATCGCGTAATACACAGAATTACTCGGGGTAATCTGAGGACCACTCGGAACACCGACATTTTCTGCGGCATCACTCAGACCCGGAATTTTATCCATAAAAAACAGGGCGCCACCGACAGCAGCAGCAATTGAAAGCAGGACAACAGCAACAATAATAATGATGGTTTTCTTATTGCTTTTTTTCTGTTCGTTTAAGTCTTCCATTTCTGGCCTCTTGCTTTCAATTGATTGATGCTAATACAAATTTTTAGTAATTAACCGGCATAGGATAATGCAAGCCCTAGGCAAAGTAGTCAACTAATCCTAAACCGGATTGTTGGACACTACTATTCTGAGCAGCCAACTCGGAATCAGCGCCATCATCACCAGAACCGGAACTTGATGCCGAACCGTGACCTTCAGCAAAAGAACCATCAGAGCTATCCGAGAGCGACTGATCAGAAACATCAACCTGA
The DNA here is from genome assembly GCA_048264105.1 of Oceanospirillum sp. Lineage (GTDB taxonomy): Bacteria > Pseudomonadota > Gammaproteobacteria > Pseudomonadales > Halomonadaceae > Oceanospirillum. The sequence goes on along the minus strand of JBLXDJ010000002.1, from coordinate 360,453 downwards.
CCAAGGTTCAGACCGGACTCTTCCATCATTTCCCGCAACCGGCTTACCTGGGCTTCAAGAGCCTCCCGGACACTTGGGTTGGGGCTATGGAACTGAATCGTTGTGGTATCCCCGGAGACACGAACACGCACCTCCAGACTGCCTAAATCAGGCGGATCCAAACGGATCTCTGCTGTCTGAATACCCTTAGAGCGCATCATCATAATGCGTTCATTCAGAGCTTCCGTTGCACCCGGCTGGCCGGGCAAGCCTCTCAACACAGGAAGCTGGGGTAAGTTCTGCCCGGGTGCATTCAGACCTGCTCTCTGAGCAAGACTCTGCAGCCCTTCAGCCCCGCTGGCAGCACCAATGTTTGCCCCCGCTATAGCTGAAGACAAGCCCTGACTTACTGCCCCACCTTCCTTGAGCAACAGACCAGAAAAACCGGAGACTTTAGAGGAACTATCAGCCGTCTTTTGCGCCAACAACTGTTCAAACAGCTTATCCTTGTCAAATCCTGCCTCTGCGTCTTTACCGGCACCCTGCTCCTGCAATAACTGAGAAACAAGATTGTCAGTTTTATGAGTCATCGACTCATTACGCAGCACATCGGCGAAACGCGGTGTTGCTTCCTGCTGCATGCGAGAATTTAATGCAGCCGTGATCCTAGCCATAACATCAGCGCTAAGACCCAACTCTTTGAATTGATTCGCCAGCTCAGAGTTTGATTGAAGCAACTGTTGAATCTGAGCCAGGAACGCTTCCGGATCTGTCAGCAGCTCATCAAATTCAGCGGACGTTAGAAGGCCAGATTCATCGAGATAATCACGAATATCACTAAAATCAATGCCTTCTGAGTTCAGTGCTTTTTCTAACTTAGCCAGAAAATCTTCACTGCTGAGATCTCCCGTTTTGAGATCCTTGAGTAGCTGACTCAGCTCCTGCTCAGTCAAAACCAACTCAGAATCTTCAGCGGCAACCTCAGATTCTGCCAACTGATCCGGCTCAACACCTGCAGCAGACGGATTCTCGGATGCCGTTTCTTTCGATGCCGACTCATTAGACTGCGCCTCTTGCGAAACGCGTTTGTCCTGAGCAACATTGGCATCATTAGACGCTTCACTGATTTCTGTTCGGCCTTTTGCAACTGCCGCCAGGTCATCATCAGAGCGGCTCTTTATCGCTTCTGCAGCTTTAGCATTCCCATCTACGACAGATGTTTTATCCTTAGCAGGTTGGTCTTTGCCGTTTTGCGGAATAGCCTTGCCCTTCCCTTCTGCCTTGGCGGCAGTAACATCCTGTTTTACCTGAGACTCTTTCCCTGAGGTTTGGGGTATAGCGGTGGACGCACTCTTTAAGGCAACATCAAACATAGCCTGATTACTGCTATTTTGATTCCGCTTGGAGCCTGCGGAGCCAGAGGCGGGCAAAAGATCAAGAACTGACCGTGATTGACTAACACCCATGTTGTAACCTCGCTGTTAATTCCTGCATTAACTACAGCAAGGGACATGCCAGATATTACTTAAAGCCACTTTTCGCGCGAATGTATGCCTGGGAGGCAAATTCATCCAGCGCTTTTTGCTCCTGCTTATCCGCTTCAGCCGCTTCCTGCTGCTCTGCCTTATCTACGAGACTCTCAAAAGCCTTAAGCTTACCCCGGGTCTTGAACCAGTATTGCTGCACCTGATCGACTTGTTGCTCAAGCTCTGCAATATGCCCAACCTGCTGATTCGCCGCATCGCTCAACTTATCCATGAAGCCAAAATAGGTTCTCAGCGTCGCCCCGTTAATACCGGTCTTACCTGTCTCAATAATTTTCTCATGATACTCAAGCTCATACTCAAGCAACTGCTTTCTCTTGAGCTCTTCATTGGAAATTTTGGTATTCAGATAGCCAAGAGCATTCGCAGCATCCTGCTCTTTCTTTTCCGCCATCGTCATGATGTTCTTAAGGCGCTCTGATCGCTTCATCAGCTACCTCCGGGGCCCTGCTGCCCAGCAGGTTGAGCCGGTGCATTCACGGCCTGAAACATCTGCTGATAACTGGAAACGATATCAACATTTTCCTTCAGCCCCTGCTGCAGGAACTGTTTAACACCGGGCATCAATGCGATGGCCTGATCAATCGCAGGGTCAGTACCTGCGTTATAAGCGCCGACACTGATGAGGTCTTTATTCTGCTGATAAAGCGCGTAAAGCTGCTTCACGGAATACGCAAGTTTGAGATGATCATCAGAAACAACCTGAGGCATAACACGACTGATCGATGCCTCAACATCAATCGCCGGATAATGACCTTCTTCTGCAAGGCGACGAGAGAGAACGATATGGCCATCAAGAATGGCTCGCGTTGCATCGGCAATCGGATCCTGCTGATCATCACCTTCGGTCAGAACGGTATAAAATGCAGTAATCGACCCCCCCGTCCCTTCATTGCCATTACCAGCCCTCTCGACTAATTGAGGAATCTTGGCAAAAACGGATGGCGGATAGCCTTTTGTCGCCGGAGGCTCACCTACCGCAAGGGCAATTTCACGTTGCGCCTGTGCAAAACGGGTTAATGAATCCATCAACAGCAGTACTTTTTTACCCTGATCACGGAAGTACTCAGCAAAACTGGTGGTTAACATAGCCGCGCGCAAACGCATAAGAGGGGCATCATCCGCTGGTGAGGCAACCACAACAGATCGGGCCATACCTTCCTGCCCGAGGATCTCCTCGATGAACTCCTTGACCTCTCGCCCCCTTTCACCAACCAGACCCACCACAATGATGTCAGCCTCAGTAAAGCGCGTCATCATACCAAGCAGCATACTCTTACCCACACCACTACCGGCAAAAAGACCGATACGCTGCCCCTGCCCCACTGTAAACAGTGAGTTAATGGCTTTAATACCCACATCAAGGGTTTCACGGATCGGTTTACGCGCAAGAGGGTTAATAATCTTGCCGTTAAGACTGGTTGTATCTTTTGCAGCAATCGGGCCACGCCCATCCAGAGGTTCGCCAATCCCGTTTAAAACCCTGCCAAGCAGCTCAGGTCCTACCGGAATATTCAGCGCCTTTTCATTTGGGACGACACGACCGCCGGACTTAAGACCCTCAGCGACACCAACAGGCATCAGGAATGTACGATCACCGGAAAAGCCGACGACCTCAGCCTCAACAAAGCCACCGCCTGCTGTCTCAACATCACAATAGCTGCCGACGGGCATATCGCAACCAACAGCCTCAAGGGTCAGTCCAACCATCCGAATCAGGCGACCTTCCGTTCTGATTCGGGGGCTTATTTTCCTTTCCGGTTTATACTGCCGGAGTCGTTGGGCTAAGTTATCCATATATTCGACTATTCCGAGGTACTCGTCATATCATCGCCAGTATCCGCATCACTTCCACTGTCGACCACCGCTGTCTTATCAGATCCCACATCTCGGTTGAGTACGGCAGAGGACATCGCATAACGATCAGCAACAACCTGCTGCAGAAGATCCTCAAGTCTTGACTCAACACTGCTGTCGATAAGAGAACTCAAGGTTTCAACACGACAGCCACCCCGAGCTACACTCTCATCTGAAAATACCTGCCAGGGGTCTATTTGACGGCTTGCCTGTTCGTGAGAAAGCTCATAATCATCAGGGTTTACGAAAACGCGAATACGATCACTGTTTCGTGGCAGCGCCGCTAAGGAATCCTGAATAATCTGCGTTACGACTGAAGAATCTATGCTCAACTCTTTATGCGTCATCAGAGTGACCAGGTGGGTCACAAGCTCATAAAGCACCGTCTCGAGCTCTTCATGCTGCACAGCAATGGGTTCGTGCAACAGAGCCAACATACTATTCAGGCGAGAAAGATTGTCATTGACCTCACGCTCCCCTTGCTGAATACCATCAGCATAACCTTGCTGGGAGCCTTCTTCGTAACCTTCCGCTTTGCCTTTCAGAAAACCATCTTCACGGCCCTGCTCATAGCCATCCAGACGCCCCTTCTCTAACCCTTCAGCATAGGCAGTGTCATAGGCTTCTTGCCGAATCGCCTCGACTTCCTCAAGGGTTGGAAGGTGAATTTCTTCTTCAACTTCCTCTTCAGCAAGCTCTTCAGGCTCAACAATTTCATCAGAGATTTTCTCTCGCCCTAAACTACGAAGGGAGACACCAGTTAAATCTGGCATCTCCCAACGTTCAAAGGCTTCAATCTCTTCACTCGACCAAAGGTGTCGTTTATCCAGAGACATATTATCCACTCATATTCTGGCTGTTTTCTGCAGAAATACTTACACCATCTGATCGGCACCGCCGCCAAGTGTAATTTCCCCATCCTCAGCCAAGCGTCGTGCAATAGCCAGAATCTCTTTCTGAGACTGCTCGACCTCACTCACCCGAACTGGGCCTTTAGCATCCAGATCATCGCGGAGCAATTCACTGGCACGCTTGGACATATTCTTAAAGATTTTTTCCTGAACCCTTGTATCAGCTCCCTTAAGAGCCAGTACAAGACTATCTGGGTTAACTTCCCGCAGAAGGATCTGAACATCACGGTCGTCAATATCCACAAGGTTATCGAATACGAACATCAGGTCTTCAATCTCTTCGCCCAACTGTTCATCGACCTCCTTGATCGCTTCCATCAGCTCACCTTCCAAGGCACTTTCAAGGTTGTTCATAATATTAGCTGCAACCTTAACCCCACCCATACTTGTGGTCTGAGTACCCGTACTACCAGAGAACTGTTTCTCGAGAATATCGTTCAATTCCTGCAGAGCCTGAGGTTGGACGGATTCCAGGGAAGCAACCCTGAGAATCACATCCAAACGAACCTTAGAATCAAAGAATGCGACAACCTCTGCAGACTGATCTGAGTCCAGATAAGACAGTACAATTGCCTGAATCTGAGGGTGCTCATACCGAATAATATCGGCAATCGCTCTTGGCTCCATCCACTTAAGGGTATCAAGGCCCGTGGTATTACCACCCAGAAGAATACGGTCAATCAGGCCGTTAGCTTTATCTTCACCCAGCGCCTCAGTCAACATACGACGGATATAGCTGTCGGCACCAACACCTAGGCCTGTCACATTACCCGCGGAGTCAAGAAATTCAGAAAGAACTTCTTCAACCTGGTCTTTCGATACGTGCTGCATTTGTGACATCGCCATACCGACCTTCTGTACTTCTTTAGGCCCCATATGACGCAGAATCTGGGCCGCATCAGACTCACCCAAGGTCATTAGCAGAATTGCAGCTCGCTGAACAGAGTTCAGGCTTTGGTACTCTTCATCACTCATCAGAAATCACCCACTGCCTTACTACCTGAGCAACACGGCCCGGATCTTCAGCAATCATGGCACGAATAGCATTCAATTGACGTTCATAAGCTTCGTTAGGGCCTGCAAGAAGTGGGTCATCAGCAGCAGACAACGTCACCTGATCATCACCCAGATCTTCCAATGGCGACAGCATTTCATCTTCAGCATCCGCACCGTCGTTAGCATCACGAGCAGTCGCAAGGCTGCGAAGAATAGGCCGCAACACCCCGAATATAAGAATCAGAACAAACAAACCAGCCAGAACCTGCTTTGCAATCTCCCAGAACCATGGTTCCTGGTAGAAAGGCAGCTTCTCAATCAAGTCACCACCACCATCGGCAAACGGCGAGTTAACTACATTGACACTGTCGCCCCGAAGCGCATTAAAACCTACAGCATCCCGAACCAGAACCTCCAGGCGTTTAAGCTCATTCTCATCCCATGCACGGCGAACAACCTCACCAGTGGACGGCTCACGAATAATAATATCGTCCACTACAACAGCAACAGTCAGGCGATCAACGCGACCTAAATTATTACGGGAGTAACTGACCGTCCGGTCCAGCTCAAAATTACGTGTTGCCTGCTTTCGACTATTAAGCGGTTGCGTCGAAATTGGGTTACCGTTCGCGTCGGTCGTTTGCTCCGGCGCATCGGTTGGAGTCGGCGGCTGGTTGGATAAAGCACCCGGAATACCGCCCTGATTCATATCACCAACTCGCTGCTCATTTAAAACCTGCTCACTTCTTAATGCAGGCAGATCAGGGTTATAGATCTCTTCGGTTTGCTCGGTTTGGGTAAAATCAACTTCTGCTGAAACCGCAGCCTGATATCGCCCTGCGCCAAGAACCGGCTCCAGAATACTGCGAACCCTTTCGGTCAAAACACGCTCAAGCTTACGGGAATACTCAAATTGACGCTGAATCTGCTTATCAGACTCTTTCGTTTCGGTCTGAGACAACAGACGCCCACGCTGATCGACGATAGTAACGTCTTTTGGATCCAGTTCAGCCACGCTGGTTGCAACAAGGTTTACAATCGCATTGGCCTGGCTCGAATCCAGCGCAGCGCCGCTCTGAAGATTAAGAAAGACTGAAGCCGAAGGCTTACGATAATCGCGCACAAATACCGATTGTTTCGGCATTGCAAGATGGACACGGGCACCGCGGACAGGCTGAAGACTGGAGATGGTTCGGGCTAATTCACCTTCAATACTGCGGCGATAACGGGCAGACTCCATAAACTGACTCGTACCCAGCCCTTGCTCCTGATCAAGAAGCTCGTAGCCAACAGTATTAGAGCGCGCCACATCTGAAGCAGCAATTTTCATTCGTGCTTCATAGATACGATCAGACAGGACAAGAAGAGCGCCGGATTTAGGATCAACCTTATAGTTAATACCATTACGCTCGAGGATTTCGACAACAGCGGGGGAGTCGTATTCACCAATACTGCTCAGAAGAGGACGATAATCCTCCTCCTGAGACCAGAGCACAATGGCAAAACCGATAGCAATACTTGCCGCAAAGCCAGCCAAAAGACCGAGCTGACGCAGCATATCAAGGTTATTAAACCCATCCATGACACCACTAAATCCACTTCGATTGCTCGAAGGGTCAGTGGTTACTTGTGGTTCTGCAGACTGGCTTGGGGCAGCAGTTGAAGTATCAGTTACTTCATTACTCGCTTCAGCAGAAGGGTTATCCATTCATCAAGTTCCTAATCCAGGTACAGCTCAAGCAGGTCAAAATACAAATAAAACCTACTAAACAGGCATGCGCATTATTTCTTGGTAGGCAGAGACTAACTTATTACGAACCTGACTCATTGCTTCAAACGCAACAGTCGACTTTTGCGAAGCGATCATCACCTGAGTGATATCAACTTCCGGATCACCCATTTCATAGGATTCACGCAAAGCACTTGCAGTCTTTTGGGTTTCATTCACTTTATCGATAGCAGCTTTCAGCATTTCAGAAAAGTCAGGCGCATCAGCAGCTTTTGCCGCATCAACTTCTGCTGAAGGTTTCACAGAAGGCGCAACACGGCTGGCCTGATGAATTTCAGACTGCATAGACCGAATTTGATCCAGCACTCCTGATATATCAGCTCTATCAACCATGGTTCACCTCGACATTATCTCTGTGTAAATTCGCTAACGTACAATTCTATATCTTAACACACACCTATTGCCAGTATCCGTCAGGCAATTTCAATTTCTCTTTCAACATCTATGCCATTATCGCGCATCTTGGCCAATTTATAGCGGAGCGTTCTTGGGCTAATACCCAGCTTATCGGCAGCTTTGTTCTTACGCCCCCTACATTCGCGCAATACAGCGATAATCATCTGAAACTCTTTCATCTGCAGGTCGTCACCCAACCGCCCCGAAGAGACCTCAACCGGAGCGGTATCAGCACCAGAGTCAATACTGCCGACACCCACAGAAGAATCAAGGCAAACATTATCCGCAACGGCCGATGGCTCTATGCAAAGATCTGCCGCCTCCACCACATCGCCGGTTTGAAGGATAAGCGCCCTTTGCACGACATTCTCTAGCTCCCGAACATTCCCAGGCCATGAATATGACTCCAGAGCACTCTTCGCGCCGGACGACAATTTCACAAGCCCGCGGTTCATTTTAGACGCATGCTTCGCAAACAGTTTATCAGCCAGAGGAACGATATCACCCACACGCTCACGAAGAGGCGCAAGGTTCACCGGAAAAACATTCAGCCTGTAATACAAATCTTCCCGGAAACGCCCTTCGGATATATATTCCTTCATATTCCGGTTCGTTGTAGCAATTACACGAACATCCAGCTTAATCACCTTACGGCCACCAACCCGCTCAACTTCCTGCTCCTGCAAAACACGCAGCAATTTCGACTGCAGGTCAATCGCCATTTCAGATATTTCATCAAGCAGCAGCGTTCCGCCATTAGCCTGCTCAAATTTTCCCGGCGCACTTGCATGGGCCCCGGTGAAGGCACCCTTTTCATGACCAAAAAGCGTCGCTTCAAGCATAGTCTCAGGAATTGCAGCACAGTTAATGGCCACAAAAGGCTTGTCGGCACGGAGTGAGTTCTGATGGATATACTTGGCAATAACTTCTTTACCTGAACCGCTCTCACCACCGATCAGAACAGTAGAATCTGTAGCCGCAACACGCTTAGCCAAACCAAAAGCCTGTCGACTTTTCTCACTGGCGACAATTGGCTCATCTGTTTTAACGCCTGCACTGACAGAGCAATAACGCTCAACCAGATCGACCAATTTCTCAGGCTCAAAGGGCTTCACAAGATAATCCACAGCCCCCTGACGCATTGCATCGACAGCATTGGCAATTGAACCGTAGGCTGTAATCATCAGGAAGTTTAATCCCGGATACTTAGAGATGACATGCTCTAATAACTGGTGCCCATCGATGCCCGGCATGTTGACATCTGAGACCACCATATCAAAAGGTTCTTTAGACAGACGAACGATTGCTGACTCACCACAATCCGCATCGACAACGTCATAGCCCGCAAGCTCCAACGTATCAACAAGAGCTTCCCGAAGATCGGCATCATCCTCGACGACCAACAGCTTTCCTTTATGCATAATCAAGCATCCACTAAGACCCTAGAACCGGTAACGATATAACAAAACGACATCCCATACCAAGCTGAGAGTCAACACTTAACTCACCCTTATGAGCACCGACAACCGACTGAACAATCGACAGACCAAGCCCTGTACCCTGGCTTTTCGTTGTAAAAAAGGGCTCAAGAATTTTATCCAGCTGCTCCTGAGGAATGCCCGGACCGTTATCAGCAACCTGAATAGTCAGCAGCTTCTCATCGGAAACATCAAAGGACACATCAATTCTATCTGCACCAGCCTGAACCGCATTATTAACCAGATTCAGTACAGCCCCCGAGAGCGAGTCAAGGTGGCCCAACACGGTACCGGAGCCGCTGGAGGATACGGCAATAGCGACACCAGAGGCCATCGAGATACTCTCCGCCTCGGATTGAAATACATCCGCAAAAGCCTCAGTAGTGAAAGGCTCTGCAACAGTACTACCGCCACGGGCAAACTGCAGCATATCACCAATCTGCTGTTCAAGATTTTGCAGGCGACCCAGTAATTTTCCGGAAAACTTCGCCCGCTTATCTTCCGGAAGATCTGAAGACTGCAAGTGACCCGCATAAAGCATAGCCGCAGAAAGCGGAGTACGGATCTGATGGGCCAGAGAGGCAACCATACGCCCCATCTCGGTAAGTCGCTCTCCACGACTAACCTGCTCCTGCAACCGCCGGGTTTCCGTCATATCATTAATGACGATCATCTGCCCAGGCTCTTTCTCAAGAGAACGAGTGGAAATCGACACCAGCCGACCGTCTTTAAGGGATATCTCGTACCCGTCGTCCTGACGCGGTGAAAAACAGCGCTCAATGACATCAACCCAGCCATCACCAACCAAATCCCCGGAAAGAAGCTCTTTAGCCGTAGGGTTTGCACTGGCAACCTTTCCACTACCATCAATGACAACCACACCAACAGGCAATAAAAAAAGCAGGTGTTCAAGCTTTTCAGCCACCTGCTGCTTCTTCGTTAACTCTTCTGTTCTTTGCCGCTTTGCTTCTTCCAGCTCAGCTGTGAGTGAAGCAATTTTGGTCTGAAGCTGGTCGTAAGAGGAGGTTAACTGCTCAGAAAGAGCAGAGAACTCCAAAAAAGCAGCCTGTAACTCTTCAGCTGATGCGCTCATAAACCACCTTAAAACCGGTAATAACAATTCGACTCAATATAACATCCCGGCGATTAAATCTTTATTTTTTCTTGTTGCTACCATCCTGGGCACCTGAAACAAAATGTAACCATGCATGACGTATTTTATGTGATTAGAGAAAGGCAAAACCAAGCTTTTTACATATAATGACGAGCTTCAAAGATCCAATATAGCCAAGCTTTTCCCTTTGGTTTAGAGTTTAAAACACGGCCTAAAAATTGCTCGAAAGAATAACAGCTGATCACAGCCATCAGTCCAAGATCTAAGATTAAGGAAAAAAAATGTTTACAGGTAAAACATTGCTTATCACCGGTGGCACTGGGTCTTTCGGGAATACATTCGTCCCTATGACACTTGAAAAATACAACCCCAAGAAAATCATCATTTTCTCTCGTGATGAAATGAAACAATGGGATATGGCCAAGAAATTTCAGGATGACCCTCGTGTACGTTTTTTTATTGGCGATGTTCGTGACCGTGACAGACTGCACCGAGCCCTCGACCGTGTAGACTATGTTGTCCATGCTGCGGCAACTAAAATTGTTCCAACCGCGGAATACAATCCATTTGAATGCATAAAAACCAATATCGATGGTGCGATGAATCTTATCGATGCTTGCATTGATAAGAAGGTAAAGGGTGTCGTCGCTTTATCGACCGACAAAGCCAGCAGCCCAATTAACCTGTATGGCGCAACCAAACTTGCCTCTGACAAACTATTTGTTGCCGGAAACCACTATGCCGGCGGCAAGGGTACTCACTTTTCAGTTGTGCGCTATGGCAACGTGATGGGGTCCCGGGGCTCCGTGATTCCCTTCTTTATGTCGATTAAAGACAAAGGTGTACTGCCGATCACAGATGAACGTATGACCCGCTTCATGATCTCTCTGGAAGAAGGCGTTGAACTGGTCTGGCATGCTTTTGAAGATATGGTGGGCGGTGAGATCTATGTGAAAAAGATCCCATCAATGAAAGTAACAGATCTCGCCAGAGTTGTGGCCCCAGACGCTAAACAGGAGATCGTGGGCATTCGCCCCGGTGAAAAACTACACGAACAGATGATCGGTGCAGAAGATGCCCATTTCACCTATGAGTACCCAGAACACTACAAAATTCTCCCACAAATTAATAACTGGGATCAGGATTCTAACCGCATAAAAGACGGTAAAAAGGTTCCAGAAGGTTTTGTTTATGCCAGCGATAATAACGCTGAATGGATGACAGACGCTGAGCTAAAGACATGGATCGATAAAAACCGCGATAAAATCGGTAATATTTAATGATCCCCTACGGTAAGCAGGATATTAATCAGTCCGATATCGATGCAGTGCTCGAAGTCCTGAACTCAGATTTCCTTACCCAGGGCCCCAAGGTGCCTCTCTTTGAGCAAACTCTAGCGGATAAAGTCGGTGCGAAACACGCCTTCGCCGTCAACAGTGCTACCAGCGCTCTGCATATTGCTTGCTTGGCACTGAGACTGGGCGAAGGCGATTGGCTCTGGACCACGCCGATCACCTTTGTCGCCTCAGCCAACTGCGGTCTTTATTGCGGCGCCCGAGTCGACTTTGTTGATATTGATCCGAAAACCTACAATCTTTGCCCGCAAGCATTGGAAACCAAACTGATTGCCGCCGAACGCAATGGTAAGCTGCCCAAGGTGCTGGTGGCCGTTCATCTGTGCGGGCAGCCCTGTGATATGCAGGCGATTCACACGTTATCGCAGCGTTACGGCTTTAATGTTATTGAAGATGCTTCTCATGCCATTGGCGGTCAATACAAGGGCGAGTACATCGGCAACGGCCGTTACAGCGACATCACTGTTTTCAGTTTTCATCCGGTTAAAATCATCACCACCGCCGAAGGGGGCATGGCGCTAACCAATGACAACCTGTTGGCAGAAAAAATGAATCTGTACCGCAGTCATGGCGTCACCCGGGATCAGCATCTGATGACTCATGAACCGGACGGCCCCTGGTACTACCAGCAGGTTGCACTGGGCTTCAATTACCGCATGACCGAACTGCAGGCGGCACTTGGCATCAGCCAGCTGGAACGACTGGATGCCTTTGTTGCACGACGCCACCGGCTGGCCGATCGCTACAACACTTTGCTGCAGAATCTGCCCCTGACACGGCCCTGGCAGCATCCGGACAGTTATTCCGGCCTGCACCTCTATGTGATACGTCTGCAGCTGGATAAAATCGGCAAAAGCCATCGGCAGGTATTTGAAGAGCTGCGCGAGCAGGGTATCGGTGTCAACCTGCACTATATCCCTGTACACACCCAGCCCTATTACCAACAGATGGGCTTTAAAGCGAGTGATTACCCTCAGGCGGAACAGTATTACCGTGAAGCGATCAGCCTGCCGATGTTCCAAGGTATGACAGAAACCCAGCAGGATGAAGTTGTGCAGACACTGAAAAAGGTCCTTGAGGAAGGTCTGTAATGCGGGTTGCTATTATCCCTGCCCGGGGCGGCAGCAAGCGTATTCCCCGGAAAAATATTAAAGATTTTTGCGGCAAGCCTATGATCGCCTGGTCCATCGAAGCTGCTAAAGCCAGCGGTTGTTTTGATAAAATTATCATCTCCACAGATGATAATGAAATCGCCGATACCGCACGCCAATGGGGTGCGGAGGTTCCTTTTATGCGCCCGGCAGACCTGTCGGATGACTATACTGGCACCCTGCCGGTGATTCGCCATGCGATTGCCTGGCTGCAGACTCATGGGACGCCGGTTGAATCGGCCTGCTGCCTGTATGCCACCGCACCTTTTGTGCTTCCTTCGGATCTTAGTACCGGTTATCAGCAGCTGCTGGACAGCGGTCAGGATTACGCATTTTCCGTGACCAGTTATGCCTTCCCGATTCAGCGTGCGATCCGTATTACCGGTCAGGGACGAGTCAGCATGTTTAACCCGGAGCACTTCACAACACGCTCTCAGGATCTGGAAGAAGCCTGGCACGATGCCGGTCAGTTTTACTGGGGCACCTCTGAAGCCTGGCTGGCCGAGAAAGCGATTTTTGCTGAAGGTTCCGTACCGGTAAAACTTCCCCGGCACCGGGTACAGGATATCGATACTCCAGAGGACTGGACCCGCGCCGAGTGGTTATTTAAAGCGATGCAGGCGGGACAGGAGTCGGTATGAAAATCGCTTTTCGTACTGATGCCTCCATACAGATCGGTACCGGTCATGTGATGCGCTGTCTGACACTGGCAACGGAACTGCAGCAGCAGGGACACGATTGCCGTTTTATCTGCCGGGAGCATCCGGGCCATCTTGCGGATTTTATTGCCGGTAAAGGCTTTGCAGTTGATCTGTTGCCGCCACCTGCGCCTGACACAGCCGCCTCTGATCTGAACTGGAATGCTCATGCCCCCTGGTTGGGTGTTTCCTGGCTGCAGGACGCCGAACAGACGAAGAGCTTGCTAAAAGATCAGCCGGTTGATTGGCTGATCGTTGATCACTATGCCCTTGATACCAACTGGGAACAGCAGCTGTCCGCCGTAACCCGGCAGATTATGGTGATCGATGACCTGGCAGACCGAGCACATCATTGTAGCCTCTTGCTGGATCAGACCTATGGGCGGAGCACAGAAGACTATCAGCCACTGACCCCGAATAACTGCGAACTGCTGTGTGGCTCCCAGTTCGCCCTGTTAAGGCCGGAGTTTGCCCAATGGCGGGATTACAGCCTTCAGCGCCGTCAGAAACCGGAGCTGAAACAACTGCTTTTGAACATGGGCGGCGTTGATAAAAATAATGTTACCGGACAGGTGCTGGACGCTCTGCGCGAAAGTGAACTCCCGCTCGATTGCCGGATTGTTGTGGTGATGGGCGCAACGGCCCCTTGGCTGAAACAGGTCAAACAACAAGCTGCGACCCTGCCCTGGCACACCGAGGTTAAGGTTGGCGTCAGTAATATGGCGCAACTGATGGCCGATAGTGATCTGGCTATTGGCGCTGCCGGTGCTACCTCATGGGAGCGTTGCTGTCAGGGCTTACCCACCATCATGGTGGTTTTAGCCGACAATCAGCACACCATTGCCGGGATGTTACAGCAGGCCGGAGCTGCTGCAGTTGCACCTGTCATCCCTCAACTGGCGCCATCACTTAACCACCTGCTGACATCGCCTACTTCTCTGCTTCAGATGAGCAGTCTGGCGGCTGAAATCTCAGATGGACAAGGCTGTCTGCAGGTCTGTCATTTTCTGGAGAAATCCGGTGCAACACCCGCATAATACTCAGGAAACTCAACTGCGACCGATGACCGAGGCGGATCTGGCATCGGTACTGCGTTGGCGCAACCACCCGGATATTCGTCGTTTTATGTATACCCGGCATGAGATCTCGCCGGAGGAACATAGCCGCTGGTTTCATAAAGTGCGTCAGGACAGCAGCCGACACCTGCTGATCTTTCAGCCGGAAGACACCGCGCTGGGGTTTGTCCAGATCAGCTGCAATGGCCATAACCTTGCCGACTGGGGCTTCTATCTGGCACCCGAGCCCCCCCGTGGCTCAGGCTCTGCTCTGGGAAAAAACGCCTTGGCTTACGCCTTCAGCACACTGAAGCTGCACAAACTCTGCGGCGAAGCGCTGGGCTTTAATGAAAAGTCGATCCGCTTTCATCTGAAACTGGGCTTTACCCAGGAAGGCGTGCTCAGACAGCAGCATTTTGATGGCGAACAGTATCACGATATCTATCGTTTTGGCCTGCTGGCCAGCGAATGGGAAACCCAATCATGACTCAGAATCACACTGATATTCCGGCCATTCATATCGCCGGACGACGCATTGCAGAAGACAGCAGCCCCTATATTATTGCCGAACTTTCGGCCAATCATAACGGTCGGCTGGAGACGGCTCTGCGCATCATCGAAGAAGCGAAAAAAGCCGGGGCCGATGCCATCAAGCTGCAAACCTACCGCCCGGATACCATCACCCTAAACGCCGACAGCGATGATTTTAAGATCAAAGGCGGGCTGTGGGATGGCAGAACCCTGTACGAGCTTTACGAAGAAGCTCATATGCCTTGGGAGTGGCACAAACCTCTGTTTGAACATGCCCGCAAGTTAGATAGCACACTCTTCAGCTCACCTTTTGATACCACTGCCGTTGATCTGTTGGAAGATTTGAATGCGCCTGCCTACAAGATCGCCTCCTTTGAAGCGGTTGATCTCCCACTGATCAAGTACGTGGCAGCCACCGGAAAACCCATGATTATCTCCACCGGTATGGCAGATGCGGAAGAGATCCAGGAAGCAATTGAGGCAGCACGGGAAGGAGGCTGTAAAGAGCTGGCGATACTGCACTGCGTCAGCGGTTATCCTGCACCGGCAGAAGACTATAATCTGCGCACGATCACCGATATGCGGCAACGCTTTGGTTTGGTGACCGGCTTATCCGATCATACATTGGACAACACCACTGCCATTGCTAGTGTGGTCATGGGTGCATCGATTATCGAGAAACACTTTACTCTGGATCGCAATGGTGGTGGACCAGATGACAGTTTCTCGCTGGAACCGTCAGAATTAAAAGCCCTGTGCCGGGACAGTAAAACCGCATGGCAGGCTTTAGGTAAGGTGGATTATGGGCGTAAATCCAGTGAACAGGGCAATGCCCAGTTCAGACGGTCGTTGTATTTTGTGAAAGATATGAAGGCTGGAGATGTTATTACAGAGGACTGTATTCGAAGTGTACGTCCGGGATTTGGTCTTGCACCTAAATATCAGCATGAAATTATAGGTAAAAAACTATTGTCAGAAATTAAAGCCAATACCCCTGCATCTTTTCAGCTACTAGATTAAGAAAGAGCCACTTTTGGCTCTTTCTTAATTGAACCCCTCAGGTTTTTTTGTATGCAGAAATACCTTTCCGACCCTGGGCTCTTCTTTTAGCATCCTTGTTTGCTTTAGCCTTTGCCTCATTAGCCAGACTCATGACCCTTGAAATGCTATGCACAACAACTTCCCCTTCAACTTTAATATAAGCTTTTTCCTTTTCATCTAAGGAAGGGATCACATTCTCAAAGAAGGAGTGCAATTCTTTGTCAAAAGCTTCACCTAGATCAGCAACAAGAGTCCAGTTTTCAGCAATAGATGCATCTTCAATTTCTTTTAGATGCACTTTTATTAACTCCCACTTCTCAATCACCATACAAGGCCCTGCTACTCAAACAATGAATATCGAGACTCTTTGTCCCATTCCAAACAATTTCTGGAAAAGTCTTCATCTACCATTTTGAAAAACTTCTTCAAAATCTCCAACTGCACATTGATAGCCTCAATTTTATTATCTTCTGGAGCTGGCAACATAGCAGTTGAGTTAATTATTGAAAGAATATATAGCAGCGAGCCATCAAAGATAGAATAAACCCAAGCAAAAGAGTCTTCTAAAACATCTTTACTATGAAAGTTCGATGAGAATTTATCAACCAAATAAAAAACATCTGTTAAATCTTCTATCGGGCAAATAATACTGTCAGCATAAGCGCATGCTCGACTTACAGCATTTTTAACATCAGCCAGTGATAAATCTAACTGATCAAACTCTTCACTCAACAACAAGTTAAAATGAGAGCTAAAAACCTTCCCCAATATTTCTTCTTTACGTTCATAACAATCAATAGGAGGCAGGATGATACTATGTGCGTCCATAGCATCAACACCCTCTAAACGAGCGCCATCACTGCAGTTAAAAACATTGATTTTATTTTGGAAGGTAAACCTCCATCCGGCAACAATAGCCTCAAGCTCACGTTTATACATTGGGTACAAACCAGAAGAGTAAACCTTTTTTTCTCCAAAATTCGAAGAATAAATTTCATTAGAATTTTTAAAGTTAAAACTTATCTTTTTATCTTCTTTAAGGTACTGATAGCTACTGTCTTTAGAGTGATGTTTTTCTGGATCGATAGACCCCATATCAACACCAAAGAGATAGATATCTTTAAAACCCAACACCAACATTGTGGTTACTGCGGAATGGACACAGGTAGGGGCGAGACGAGGAAGAATTGCAGCACCTTTACCCTGAAAAGTTTTATATACAAAAGAACTGCCCGTTTCAATATCCTTTAGAACCATCCCTGATTCACCGAACAATGATGCCACATCTGGGTGAACTTGAGATACTTGAATAAGTCTAATTTTCTTAAGCTTATCAAAAAAAGAATCGATACCTTGGCCCGACTTTTTAATCCAATAAGGGATACTCGCCGTTCGTTCTAATTCCACATGAAAGTCAGGTATAACATCATTGACAAGCAAGGTTCTGAGAGCAGTACCAGAACTTACCACTACAAACCTATCCTGAAACTCTTTTATATATTCAATGCTACTATCGAGAGATGGACCATTACCCACAATAATTACAGGCAGTTGATCCTGACCAAAATTCTTCTTCAGTTCTCTATTAGATGCTAAAAGAGGTACACCACTGGAGATATTGCCTAACGTGTGAGCAAGGCTATACCGAGAGTCATCATAAAAACCAAAACCAGCCAAATAGCTATAACTGATTGCATTTTTTAAACTCTCAAAAACAGCCTTGTACTCAGGCAAATAGAATGACGAGTACAAATATGAGCCAGCAACATTATGCCGGCCACTTTTAGATACAATTGAAGATATAGAGTCAACAAGTTTATCTTGATCACTATCAATAATGAAATTTATCGAAAAACCTTTATCAAAAGATTTTTTTATAACCGAAGACCAATCAACAAGTTGCAACGAAGCGTAAAAAACATCAGGATTAGGCTCAACCAAATAGAAGTTTTTGATATCCCTTTCAAGATATAGCTTCTCCACATCAAAGCCAACGCCAGTTGAAAAGCAAAATAGTGAATTTATAAAGCAAGGAAGCTCACTATCAGTTCTCTGCCATTGATTATCTTCAGGAGAATAAGATTTAATAGAACTAACCATAGACGCAGCGATACTCTTCAAAACATTAAACTGCTGCTGAGCTAGCTCTTGGATTACGTCTGAGTGAATGTAGTTTACTTCATCCTTTTTATCTGACTCTGTTGAGGCAATAAAATAAGGCCGCTGAACTGGCCTTGCTTCGTAATCTGATAAATTATTTAGACTATCTGCCAGAGGATCGGCATAGCAAACATTACCTTTATCTTTATCAAAAAGATTAATATTACCTTGATCGTCATATATCAGAAAGAAACGCTCTTCGCTGTAACTTTTAAATAAATTATAGATATCTGGAAGGTACTTTTTAAAAACTTTTAAGTTATCTGAAAGTCTTTTTTCTATAAAAGCTGCAACAAGCTCATGATCAGTATAGGTCAAACTAGACTTATCCTTATCTTTATCCAGCATCAGTACTTACCTTTGGTCCCTCTGAGCGCATCTTTTCAGCCTCAACCACAGCTTCAGCAGGGATAGAGTCCCACCCAGACTTAATATCTCCCATTACCTTTTCTACAGACTCGATTTTCTGTACATCCATACTTGCAGAAGCAGAAATTAGCTCATTAAGACAAAAATCATATAATGCTAAAAGGTTCGCTGAAACATCTTCATTGTGATCAGACTGTAAACTAGCTGCCAAAGTCGTAATAATTGCCTGGGCCTTAGAAATATGAAATGACTTCTTCTCGAAATCTTTATTCTCAATGGCAACTTTCGCCTGTTTGAGAAAGATCATACAGCCATCTAGTAGTTTTTTCGTCACCTGATACGGACTAGCACCCTCAAGACCACTCTCAACGCTTACATTTTTGTATTTACTGATCGCTCTGTTCATATAAAAAAACCTTGTCTATGCAATGCTCAAAATGAGGCATCTAAAAATCTTCTACGTCTAAAATAGACAGTACTGCCCCCAGCTACTGACAGGAGCACCCAACAATTTAGTTACTTAGCAACACCAGGTAAAGCAGCTAGTTGAGGAGCTATGTACTGCATAACAGAGTTCATTCTCGCCATAGTCGCATCCAAAGCTGTAAATTGCATCTTTAACGTTTTTTCATAACTTTCAATGTAACGAGCATGGGCTTCGTATTGCTCTTCCAGACCATCCAACTGCTCCTGGAGGGAATCTTCCTGCCCCTTAATAACTCCAGTGAAACTAACAAAGTTTTCTACAGCTTCACTCGCTAAATCAGCAATACCTTTGTTCGAAGCCATGTTTGTACCGTCACCAGCAAACAGCTTCTTCAGTTTCTCCATGCTGCCACTCATGGCTGCATCCCAGCGCTCACCCGCTTTAGTATCGGTATTAGACTTGGACAGAGTTCCATCTTCAGTGATTTCGATACCAATAGAGAACAGAGTATTAGTGTCTTCATCGGCTTCAGAAGCAACTGTAGTAATAACGCTGTTCAGGACAGACTCTACATTTCGAACAATGGGGTCATTATTCAGTTTACCCGCAGTGTAATTGCCATCTTCATCTGTAGAGCCTTTCAACTCATTCATCGTAGTACGCAATGCATTATACGTACTCATAAACGTTTCAATTTTCTTCTGAACTGCAGCACTATTGGAGCCAACCGAAACACCAGCAGTTTCAGCATCCGGTGTTCCAGCATCTTTTGACTGCTTCAATGCAGTGATCGTTAGGCCAGCAATAGCACCATCAAAGGTATTAGAGTCATTGGTAATCGAAACACCATCAACCTTGATTTTAGCATCTGCAGCATTTGTGCCGATCACAATATTGCCAGCACCTGTAGTTAGCCTATCCAAGTTTGCCGATGCCACTATAGCGTTACCATCAGCATCAGTTCCATCGGATGAAGTGACAGTCAGGTCATTGCCAGCACCAGTCACAGAAGACTGATAAACCAACTTACCGTCAATGATGTTTGCTGTTACGCCAAAGTTGTCATCCGCACTATTAATTGCAGCAACAATATCCTCAAGGGACTTCGTCGGGTCAGTAGCAGCATTCGGATCAATATCAACACTGAAAGTCTTACCATCTGCCTCGAAAGTCAAACGACCAGCAAGGCCTGTATCCTTTGAACTATCCGCACGCAAAGTCATACTGGCATTAGGCCCTGAAGTGGCAAAGGAGCCAACATCAGTATTGTCCGCCTCTACCGCAACAGTACCTGAGACACCTTCTTGATAGTACTCAAGACGGCCATCAACCACCTTTGCAGAAATACCTGCACTTTGAAGGTCTGTATCAGCATTAATTTTGGTTTTGATCGCATCAAGAGTATCCGTAGCAAGCACGTTAATTTTTTTGTTGCCTGCACCAGTAAAAGTCAATTCGCCAGCTTTACCCAATGCGGTGGTCGTACTGGAAAAATAGTCACTCTGATATTTTTCAGACCGCCAATCAGATGTCCCTTTACTTCCTACAGCAAGAGAAACGACTTCAATATCGTACGAGGAAGCAACAGCACTATCCCCAGCCTCAACCTTGATAAGATCGCCACTAGAAGGCTGGGTAAGTGTAGGCGTCATTTTGGTGAAAAAGTCACCATCTTTCAGTGCATCAGCCGCATCCTGGAACTCAGATAACTTACTTTTCAGGATACCCAAACCAGAGATAGAATCCTCTAGTTGGATTTCGCGGCGTCCCAGCTGCTGAACCTTGGGTTCACTGGCAACTCGAACCAACCCTTCCAACATGGTGGATAGATCCAAACCTGACCCAATACCTAAAAAGTTCATAACATACTCCCGTCTGCGCTACGCGCAGAACTGATTTTGAATAAAGACCGTTACTTCGATGGGCTGTTAGCAATTAAAACCAATCTCATGAAGTATAAGGATCAAACTTCATCAGAAAGCAAGTTGAACGCCGAGTTAGTATCGCCGGCTAAAAACTCTTTCATCACTTCATCTAAACGTTTGGCAATCTCAATCGTCTGTTCAGAAGGTATTTGACGAATTACTTCGTCTGTATCCATGTCCACAACTTTAACAACCACTTGCTGCAGCTCTTTTTCAATCTGCAGTCGTAAGCTTACTTTCTGTATGTCTGCATACTGGTTAATCTTCTCAACAGCATCCTGAAGCTCATCTTCACGCCCCTTCCGGCCACCCATCGCTGCCTCAAGGTTACTGATAGCAGACGAGCGGGCATTTTCCAGTTTTGCCCCAGCCTGAGTTGTCACCTTGTCGACATCAGTGGCGGCAGGTTTTTGCCGCATTTCATAACCATGTGCGTAAGCATCGTTAGAACCATCAATTTTCATGCCAACCCCCGAGTGATACCTGCAAGATTAAACTGTATTACATACACTATCGGCCAATCAAAAAAAATCTTAAAAACTGTTTTGTAAACTTATGCTAGACAGGGAACCCAAGCCTAACCAAAACCATCCATTACAGCCAAAAAAAATCCCGCCGAAGCGGGATTTTTTCTGTCTAACTTTTGCCAAGTAATTAACGCAGCAAAGACAGTGCAGTCTGAGGCAACTGGTTCGCCTGAGACAGGATAGTAGTAGACGCTTGCTGAATGATCTGGTTACGGGTCAATTCAGAAGTTTCTGAAGCGAAGTCAGTATCCTGGATACGCGCACGTGAATCAGATACGTTTACAACAGCTGTTGTGTTGTTGCGAACAGTTGAAGTCAGACCATTCTGCTCAGCACCCAGCTTAGCACGCTGCTTATCCACTTCCGTAATAAGACCGCTCATCGCATCAAGCAAGGTATCTGTAAGATGGCTAGTAATCGTATCAAGCTGCGCATCAGTAAAGCCAACAGTCGAATCAATTGCACCAGGTGTAGCTGCAATCTGGAAAACTCCTTTCACAGCGTTAGCCACATTAGACGCTGTTGCGCCGGCGCCTGGATTGCTAGGTTCGTTTACCAGCAGATTGGTAAGCTCATCAATATCAACCTCAAATGCTCCACCCGCATCAGTGCCAATATCGGCCACTTTGACAGAGCCAGTAATGTCGCCAAACAGAGCATTCGCAGCAGTTGCAACCACAGTGACGTTATTTAAGGCCATATAGGCAGCCGTCATTTCACCAATAACACCAAACTGGCCCAAGTTCGCCACAGACATGGTTGAAAGGTTGTTTGTATTAGTCGCGGTCTCTTGAGCATACTTACCAAACAGAGCAGTAAGCTCAGCATTACCCGTAGTAACCGTGTCCTGCTCACCAGAGAAAGCACCAGACTGAATCTGGAAACCCGACTCCGGTGAATCACCATTCAGAATTTTCAGTGTTCCGTATGCAGTGCGATCAGCAATATCATTGTTTACATTCAGCAGCTTAGAAAACTCCTGACCAAGCGCATCGCGGTCGTCTGCTGACAACGTACGGTTACCACCTTGTACGACCAGCTGACGCATACGTTGGATGTTATTAGTTACTTCACCCAGAGCACCTTCTGCAATCTGAGCGATAGAGATGCCGTCATTCGCGTTACGGCTTGCCTGGTTCAGGCCAGTTACCTGAGTGGTCAGACGGTTAGAAATCTGCAGACCCGCAGCGTCATCACGCGCACTGTTGATACGGCTACCTGAAGACAGCTTCTCGAAAGAGCTGTTCATACGACTTGTAACGTCCATCAGGTTTTTCTGGCCGTTCAGCGCAGCAACGTTAGTATTTACAAATAAAGCCATGAGTGAACCCTCGTTTTGCTTTATGCCAAATAATCAATAATTCACGACCACCTACGGCCCTGTATTCTTTATATCGACCAACCGATGACAACCTTTAATCTTCACCGCATTTTTGCAAAAAAAATCCCGCCGGAGCGGGATTTATTCTGTCTAACGTTTGCGAAGTAATTAACGCAGCAGAGACAGCGCTGTCTGAGGCAGCTGGTTCGCCTGAGACAGAATAGTTGTAGAAGCCTGCTGAATGATCTGGTTACGAGTCAACTCAGAAGTTTCTGAAGCAAAGTCAGTATCCTGAATACGCGCACGTGAATCGGATACATTTACAACCGCAGTGGTGTTGTTACGAACGGTTGACGTAAGACCATTCTGCTCAGCCCCCAGCTTAGCGCGCTGCTTGTCAACCTGAGTGATCAAGCCGCTCATTGCATCAAGCAACGTATCTGTAGCGAAAGCGTGAACCTTATTAATCTGCTCATCAGTCATGCCAGTAGATGCAACAGCTCCTAAACTCACGCCGGAGAACTGATCAAGCAAATTGTCGATAGCAGACGGATTTGTGAAGCCAGCGTCCCCTGCTGAAATATTGTTCTCAAGAAGCTTGGTAAACTCATCAATAGCCAGCTCAACCCCCTGACCTTCATTAGTACCAAGCTCCTCGAGCGTCATACTTGTATTAGTAATACCACCAAATAAAGTATCTGCAGCTGTCGAGATAGTAGATTGGCCAGTCATAACAGCGTAAGCTGCGACCATTTCACCGATTGTTCCGTAAGTATCTACAGTAGTAGACGTCATTGCAGAAAGAACCTTACCTGCAACCGTGGTGCCTTCATCTTTTGCAAGCTTACCGAATAAAGCTGTTAGCTCTGCGTTGCCTGTAGTAACCGTATCCTGCTCACCAGAGAAAGCACCCGACTGAATCTGGAAACCGGATTCAGGTGAATCACCGTTCAAAATCTTCAGCGTTCCGTATGCGGTACGGTCAGCAATATCATTATTTACATTCATCAGCTTAGTGAACTCCTGAGACAGAGCCTCACGATCATCACTGGACAGGGTACGGTTACCACCCTGTACAACCAACTGACGCATACGCTGAATATTGTTAGTCACTTCACCCAGAGCACCTTCTGCAATCTGAGCGATAGAGATACCGTCATTCGCATTACGGCTTGCCTGATTCAGGCCAGTCACCTGAGTAGTCAGACGGTTAGAGATCTGCAGACCTGCAGCATCATCTCGCGCACTGTTAATACGGCTACCGGAAGACAGCTTTTCGAAAGAGCTGTTCATACGACTTGTAACGTCCATCAGGTTTTTTTGGCCGTTCAACGCAGCAACATTAGTATTTACAAATAAAGCCATGGGTGAACCCTCTTTTTTGCTTTATGACTCATAATCAAATATTTCATGGCCTACAACGGCCCTGTTCTTCTTGTATCGGCTAACCTGTTACAACCTTTAATTCTCTATATTTTTTTTGCAAAAAAAATCCCGCCAAAGCGGGATTTTTAACTGTCTGTCTTTAGCAATGCAATTAACGCAGCAGAGACAGTGCTGTCTGAGGCAGCTGATTCGCCTGAGACAGAATAGTTGTCGAAGCTTGCTGAATGATCTGGTTACGGGTCAACTCAGAAGTTTCTGAAGCGAAGTCAGTATCCTGAATACGTGCACGGGAATCAGATACGTTTACAACAGCTGTGGTGTTATTACGAACGGTAGAGGTCAGACCGTTCTGCTCAGCACCCAGCTTAGCACGCTGCTTATCGACCTGAGTAATCAGCCCACTCATTGCATCCAGCATTGTGTCAGTCGCATAACTGTGAATAGTATTCACTTGCGCATCAGAGAAGCCAGTGGAAACAGCTGCAACACCACTCATCCCAATCAGGGTGCCAAATGCAGCAGCAGTATCTGAAGTACCATCAGCCGCTACCGCTTCATCCTGAAGAATTTTGGTTAGCTCATCAATGTTGATTTCAGCTGTACCCCCCTGCTTTGTACCCAAGTCATTAGCAGCCACAGATCCTGTGCGAGTTCCAAATAGCGCATCTGCTGCAGCACCCATATCAGACTCACCAGTTACAGCTGCGTATGCAATTAGCACCTTACCCAATGTTCCATAGCTAGTAGCCGTAGTAAGACTGATAGCAGACATATTGCCAGTTACACCTTCATCATCAGCTATTTTTCCGAAAAGGGCTGACAATTCGGCATTACCAGTAGTAACTGTATCCTGCTCGCCAGAGAAAGCACCAGACTGAATCTGGAAACCCGACTCAGGTGAGTCGCCATTCAAAATTTTCAGAGTACCGTAGGCAGTACGATCAGCAATATCATTATTCACATTCAGTAGCTTAGTGAATTCCTGACCAAGTGCTTCACGATCATCAGTGGACAGAGTACGGTTACCACCCTGTACGACCAGCTGACGCATACGTTGGATGTTATTAGTTACTTCACCCAGCGCACCTTCCGCAATCTGAGCGATAGAGATACCGTCATTCGCATTACGGCTTGCCTGATTCAGGCCGGTTACCTGAGTGGTCAGACGGTTAGAAATCTGCAGACCTGCAGCGTCATCGCGCGCACTGTTAATACGACTACCCGAAGACAGCTTCTCGAAAGAGCTGTTCATACGACTTGTAACGTCCATCAGGTTTTTCTGGCCGTTCAGCGCAGCAACGTTAGTATTTACAAACAAAGCCATGGAATAACCCTCGTTCTGCTTTATATCAAATAATCAATATTTCACGACCTACAGGCCACTTAATCTCTTTATCGACCAAGACACAATAAACTTTACTGCTAATTTACTTAAACAAAAAAAATCCCGCAGAAGCGGGATTTTTTCTGTCTAACTTTTACGAAGAAATTAACGCAGCAGAGACAGTGCAGTCTGAGGTAACTGGTTCGCCTGAGACAGAATAGTTGTAGAAGCTTGCTGGATGATCTGGTTACGAGTCAGCTCAGAAGTTTCTGAAGCAAAGTCAGTATCCTGAATTCGCGCACGTGAATCAGATACGTTTACAACTGCTGTTGTGTTGTTGCGAACAGTTGAAGTCAGACCATTCTGCTCAGCACCCAGCTTAGCACGCTGCTTATCGACCTGAGTAATCAGACCGCTCATCGCATCAAGCAATGTATCAGTGGCAAAACTATGAATTTCGTTCAACTGATCATCAGTATAACCAGCACTAACTGTACCGGTAATACCTAGGGTAGTCTTAAGGTTAGCGATAGCCATAAGTGCCGATGCGTTTGCAGAAGACTTTGTTGCTTCAGCCTCAAGCACAGTGGCCAGCGCAGTGATATTTACTACACCTGAAACACCGTCTTTGCCAAGGTCCGCAATTTTACCTTCTCGAGCCGTACCAAACAGAGCATTAGTCGCAACTCCGGTACTGACATTGTTGATGACAGCGTACGCAGCAACCATCTTACCTAGAGTACCTGCGTTATTGAACCCCGTACTCATCTGAGAAAGATTACCTGCCACGCCTTCATCTGTAGCCAGCTTACCAAATAGAGCTGCCAGCTCGGCATTACCAGTGGTAACAGTATCTTGCTCGCCAGCAAAAGCACCTGACTGAATCTGGAAACCGGATTCAGGCGAGTCACCATTCAGAATCTTCAGTGTTCCGTATGCAGTGCGGTCAGCAATATCATTGTTAACGTTGAGGAGTTTAGTGAATTCTTGTGATAACGCTTCGCGGTCGTCAGCAGACAGAGTACGGTTACCGCCCTGAACAACAAGCTGACGCATACGTTGAATATTATTGGTCACTTCACCTAGCGCACCTTCCGCAATCTGAGCGATAGAGATACCGTCATTTGCGTTACGGCTTGCCTGGTTCAGGCCAGTTACCTGAGTGGTCAGACGGTTAGAAATCTGCAGACCAGCAGCGTCGTCGCGAGCACTGTTGATTCGGCTGCCTGAAGACAGCTTCTCAAAAGAGCTGTTCATACGGCTTGTAACGTCCATCAGGTTTTTCTGGCCATTAAGGGCCGCGACGTTAGTGTTTACAAATAAAGCCATCGGGATTACCTCAAACTCTTACAAAAAATCATTTAGACCAATAAAACACAGCCTTTGTAAATCTGATATCGGCCATCGGAATACAATCTTTAATATTTTATCCAATTCTTTGGAGCCAACTGAAACAAAAAAACCGGCAACTGGGTGCCGGTTTAAATGTTTCGCTTTAGACCAAGCGTTAATTAGCCAAGCAGAGTCAAAGCGGTCTGTGGCAACTGATTCGCCTGAGACAGAATTGTTGTCGAAGCCTGCTGGATAATCTGATTACGAGTCAATTCTGATGTTTCCGCAGCAAAATCAGTATCCTGAATTCGTGAGCGGGAATCAGACACATTGACCACTGCCGTTGTGTTATTTCGAACAACAGAGGTCAGACCATTCTGCTCCGCCCCCAACTTAGCACGCTGTTTATCAACCTGAGTAATCAGACCACTCATTGCATCGAGCAGTGTATCTGTTGCGTAGGCATGAATGGTATTCAGCTGATCGTCAGTAAAGCCAGTCGAAGCCACACCTGTAATACCCAAGAGCTGAAGCTGAGTACTTGCAGTCGAAGCAGTTGCATAAGTGCCGGATGTCGTCATTTCTAACTCTAGAATTTTTGTCAGTTCAGCAACATTGATCTCCAGACCACCACCTTGTTTACCACCAAACTCACTGGTCGTTACAGACAATCCAGTTGCATCACCAAAAAGTGCGGTTGCCGCAGCTGAAACAACAGACTCACCGGTCAGGGCTGCATAGATACCGACAATTTTACCCAGGGTTCCGTATGTATCCAGATTAGTCTCAGACATCGCTGAAATCTGAAGCCCCGTAATATTCTCATCAGCCAGCATTTTGCCAAATAGCGCTGTGAGTTCAGCATTACCTGTTGTGATTGTATCCTGCTCTCCAGAATAAGCACCAGTCTGAATCTGGAAGCCTGACTCAGGAGAATCACCGTTCAGAATTTTCTGAGTTCCGTATGATGTACGGTCAGCAACACCATTGTTAACGTTTAAAAGCTTTTCAAACTCCTGAGACAGCGCTTCGCGGTCATCACTTGACAGAGTGCGGTTACCCCCCTGAACAACCAACTGGCGCATGCGCTGAATATTATTGGTTACTTCACCCAAAGCGCCTTCAGCAATCTGCGCAATAGAGATACCATCATTTGCGTTTCGGGTTGCCTGCTCAAGACCAATCACCTGCGTGGTCAAACGGTCAGAGATCTGAAGACCTGCTGCATCATCCTTTGCACTATTAATACGACTACCGGATGAAAGCTTCTCAAAGGAGCTATTCATACGAGCAGTTACATCACTCAGGTTTTTCTGGCCGTTCAGAGCCGCTACGTTAGTATTTACAAATAGAGCCATATTCAGTCCCTTCCGTTCTTTCAGGTATTGGACACGCAGCCTAAAAGCCGCAAATCAATTTATTATCGTCAGGCGCAGCTAGCCATTTACCATGCGCCTGAGCTTGCCTTACCCAACTTAAAGCAATCTGTATGCCAAAAACAAAAAACCTTAATATTCAACAAGTTGCGTATAAATTTAAAATAAAAATCCGCAAATCAGCACTCACGAGGGTTAAAGCGGCAAAGATAAATCACAGCTAGGAAAAAAATAGCCGCTGAAGATACAAAAATGCCGCTCATTTGAAGTGAGCGGCATCAGGAGCTGGTAGACGAAGTTCTAACGAGGTTAGCTGATGTAGTTAAACAAGCTTAGTGCAGAGATCTTGCTGAAGGTTTGCTGAGAAGCCTGAAGGGCAGTCTGCTCGAGAACAAAACGACCTGTTGCTTCTGTATAATCTAAATCTTCCAGATTGCTCACCTGTTCTTTTAGAAAGATCTCGACGCTAGCATTATTGCCGCCAATCGCATCAATACTGTTTCTTCTGGTGCCGTGCTCTGTACGAGCAACCTCAACACTATTTAGCCAGCTATCCAGATCATCCAACGAAGAAGCAAGCATGTCTTTATCTTTCTGTGCACCAGTATGGTTTTCAAGAGTATCCGCCAAACGCTGCATACCCGTTAGCATATCCTGCTTTTCATTATTAACACGCAGGGTAAAGCTGTCTCCATTGGCGACCAGGCCATCAAAAGATGTTGGATCAAAAGCCAAGTCCCCCACTGAACCATCAGCCCCCTGATTTAAATAATCCTGAAGCGCTTCCAGCGTATTTGCGGTATTAGGAGGAGTAGGAGTAGAGAGATCAATCACCTCACCCCGGGGACCCGTAACTGAAATTTCAGCAGGAGCAGCGGCGTCATTGGTGACTACAATTTCAAAATCGCCAATTTTATTACCCGTTAAAAAAGCCTGCGATCCGGAAGCTATGGTAATATCACCTGTGCCAGTATTCGCATCCGATGGATAACTGGTCATAGGGCTTGTCGCAAAGAGAGCTGACTCGATATCTTCGAAGATCTCTTTACCAGTCATATTCAGTGGCGTCCGAACACTGTCCGAGATCTGAACTGAGCGCTCCTTAGAATCGCCCTGATACTCGTAACTACCATCTGCCTGACGTTGGAAGGGCGGTGTATCAACCTTGCTACCGGAGAAGATATAGTTACCTTGTTCATCCTTGGTATTCACCAATTTTTCCAGCTGATCGGTAATTTCACGCATTTCCAGTCCGATAGTCTTTCGACCATCATCACCGATGGTGTCGTTATTGGCTTGGATCATCAATTGACGTACACGCTGGAGACGGTTGTGGATCGTTTCCAACGTTGATTCACTGGTGCGCAAACTCTTCTCAGCGTAATCGATATTCTTTCCGTACTGCTCAATATTTGCCAACTTGTTCTTGGCATTGAATGCCAGAGTACTGGCAACAGGGTCATCAGAAGGCGTCAGAACACGCTTACCCGTTCCCAACTGCTGAGAAGTATAAAAAAGCTCTGTCTGCTTTTTCAGAATGCTGTTGGTGTTGTTATGGTTTATCAAAGAAGTTGAAACACGCATTTTAATTATCTCCCTACAGCATTGATCAGAGATGAGAACAACTGCTGAGATACAGCAATCAGCTGGGCTGATGCATTGTAAGCTTGCTGAAATTTCACCAAGTTAGCTGCTTCTTCATCCAGGTTTACCCCAGCAACACTTTCACGAAGCGCCAGGCTCTGCTGAAGAATTGCAGCTCCAGACTCTGCATTGATTTTTGCCTCAGCAGTCTGTACACCCACAAACTCAGCAATGTGAGAGTAAGCATCCTGATAGGTTACCTTCCCATCATCAATTACACCTTCAGATTGAAGGTCGGACATCGCAGCACCATTTGAGTTATCACCAAAACCATCGCGGTTAAACTCAACCAAAACGGCATCACCATTCTGAGGAATCCCCCCCAGGTCCATACTGAAGCCCCATGTATCAGGAATTACATTTTGCGTTTTGCCCAATTCAAATGCATCAGCACCGGTTGCGGAATACAGTACATTCCCTGTACTCACATCAACAATGTTGTACTCCATGGAAGCATCACCTGTGACGAACGTGTCACCAGGATCAAAATCAAACTTAATACCGTCGGGAAGATCAGTCACAGTGGGAACCGCACCACTATCATAAAAACGCAGCTGGCCATCACGCTGATCAAAAAACACACTCGGATCATCAGGAATACCCTGGCTGGCAACGATTCCGCCGGTGCTCGCTGACTTAAATGTATCGCTTACATTTCGCGAGATAACTTCTATCGACCCGGTATTGTATGAGGCCTCTGTCGCACGCATAGGAGAAGCAAGCGCAATCTCATCGCCATCGGTAATTTCACGGCGAATATCTTTAGCACCGGTGCGAGTCGGCGAAATTGTAAAATCATCGCCTTTATGAACATAGTTAGAAGCAGACACAGGAAGCTGGAAAGAGAAGCCATCTACTTCGAGATTACCGGACTCAAGATCAGCCATAGTCACTACAGACTTATTCGTCGGCGGCGTTGTTGATGTATCTGTAAAACGAACCTTGTTTCCTTCAGAATCAGTAAGACTGAACGTAGCAAGAGTTCCCGACCCACTCGATAAAGCACGTAATTTGTAATCTTTGTTGGTTAAGGCTGTCGGATCAGTGATCTCAATCCCCAAGCCTAAGTGACCATTTGTATTGTTGTCCTGATACGGCGTCACTCGCTCCTGAGTCAATTCAAACTCATTCACATCCCGGAAAAAATTGCCGCCAATCTCATTGTTAAGATTCATACCCAGCTTGTGCTGGTCATTAAAGGTTTCCGATATTGTGATCGCCAAACGCCCAAGTTCATTAACAGCAGGATTAAGCACCTCTTCACGAAAACGAAGAAGACCACCCATTTCACCTCCCGTGATCAGGTCAGTGATCATCTTGTCACCTTCCTTCGGATCGGTGTAATAAACATCCAGCGCGTTCTGCTCTGAGCGGCCTGGTGCCGCTTTAAGATCAAAGGAATCCTGATTAATGACGAGTGGAAAACCATCCCCAATAAAGACTGAGACCGTGCCATCCGCAACATCTGTTGTTTTGACGCCTACGTATTCACTAAGCTCACGCAATTTTTCATCGCGCATATCCATCAAATCGTTAGGTGGCAAACCACCACTTCGACCACTGGCCGCAGCGATTTCTTTGTTCAGTTCTGCAATTGCCGTAGAAATACGATTGATATCCTGAATATTTGTTGAAAGCTGAGTATTCAGATTCTCACTCGTATTCTCATACCGGTCATTAATGAGATTGAAGCGTTCAACCATTTTTTTGGCTTCTGACAAAACCAAACCACGCAGAGGTTGAGAATCAGGCTCATCATTCAGCGATTCCATTGCTGCGAAGAAATCATTCAACACAGCCCCCGGACTGGATGATGGGTCAGCCAAAAGGTTATCCAGCTGTTTCGAATAATCTAATACCGTCTCATATTCTTTCGCCAAACTGGTGTCATTACGCACCTGCTGGGTCAGAAATACTTCTGAGATCCGACGAATTGTCGTGGTCATCGCGCCCGTACCAAAATAGCCTTCACCGGTACCATAGGCAGGTGTTGTCTGCTGAATCGCCTGTTGACGGCTGTACCCGGGAGTATCCACGTTTGCAATATTATGGCCGGTGGTATTCAACGCATTCTGATGCACATGCGTACCGGAATAACCCAGTTTAAGAAGATCTGTCATAGTTCCGCTCCAATATTAAGCCCCGCGTTCAGCATCTCTGACAAAGGCCTTAACAAAGTGAATAACCCGGCATCATCCCTGGTTATTTTGATAGTTTTTCACAGCCAGCGACATACTGCTGCTATTGATAATTTTCTGAATCTTTTGCGCATAAGCGGGATCAGTTGCATAACCGGCATCCTGCAAACCTTTGGTGAACTTCACAGGATCTGCGGCATGCTTCAGCGCTTCGGTATATCTTGGATTGCTTTGCAGGAAGTTCGCATAATCTTTCAGGCTTTCCTCATAACTTCCGTAGGCACGGAAAGCTGCCTGCTCACGTTGTGCGACACCACCACGATACTCAAGGGTAGAAACAACAGCCGACTTACCATCCCAACGGCTGTCCGCTTTAATGCCAAACAGGTTAAAGCTGTTCTTACCGGATTCATCATGAATCATGTAACGGCCCCAACCTGTTTCCAGAGCGGCCTGAGACAACATAACCTGCGGGTCCACACCAATAGCTTTTGCCGCTTTTTCTGCAGCCGGGTACAAAGAAGTAATGAAGTCCTGCGGAGAATCAAAGCCCCGCTCGATCCGCTTAGCCTCTTCCAGGGCCGCCTTTTTATCAGCTCGCTCTGCAGCAAACGTATCGCGCCAGCTCTGCACAAGATCAGGATCATAACGACTGGCAGGAAACCGGCTTCCACGATCCAGCAACTCCTGAATGGAGATCGGATTGCGGGTTTTATCGGCTTCTGTTTCAAGCCCATAATCTTTACTCAGCTGACGAACCAGAACATCCGCCAACCCAAAGGTACCGCCTTCCGTAATCGTTACCGCCATCTGCTCATCGAACATCTGTTGGTAAAAGCGAACCTGCTCGCTATCAAAAATCCCATCTTTAGAAAGCAACTCATTGGACTGACGGGCATTTTTCATGATCATCTGAACCATCATGGCTTCAAACTGACTGGCAACTTCTTTCAGCGCCTCAGGGTCATCATCACGCGCACCTTTACGCAGAGATTCTAACCCCTGCACATCGGTAACTACCCTGGCCTGATCGTACCTGCTGTTAATCATGATAATGCCCTTTTAATCTCAACTTTATTAAGCCGGTTTGCCGCTTTACATCTCTGCATATAACATCAGCAAACTCTATGCCATAAAGCTCAAACAGATCAGATCACAACCAGATCCGCCTTAAGAGCCCCCGCTTGCTTCAGGGCCTCAAGGATCGCCATCAGATCTCCCGGCGCAGCACCCACCTGATTGACCGCTCTCACAATCTCATCAAGCGTCACACCTGGATCAAACTTAAACATCGTAGAGTCGTCTTCTGCGACATCAATCGCAGTGCTCTGCTGAACGGCGGTATCACCGTTCGCCAAAGGCTCTGGCTGTACGACTTCAGGAGCCTCCTGAATGGTTACCGTCAGACTGCCGTGAGTAACTGCAGCCGGAGACACCCGAACATTCTGCCCAATCACAATCGTACCGGTACGGGAATTGATAATAATCTTCGCCGAAGCTTCACCCGGCTGAACTTCAAGATTCTCCAACACAGAGAGATAACTGACCCGTTGAGAGGGATCACGCGGGGCACGAACACGAATAGATACAGCATCGTAAGCCTGAGCCACATTATCACCCAGCAGATCATTAACACGTTCAGCAACGCGTTTAGCGGTTGTAAAATCAGGGCGATGCAGGTTAAAGGTGATGCTATCGCCACCATAGAAGTTATGGGCGACAGCCCGTTCAACCGTCGCACCATTAGGGATACGGCCAACACTTGGCACATTAACCTGAATACGTGAACCATCAGCTCCTTCTGCACCCAAACCACCAACCACCAGACTGCCCTGAGCAACTGCATACGTATTGCCATCAGCGCCCTTAAGCGGTGTCATTAACAGAGTGCCGCCACGCAAGCTTGCTGCATTACCAATGGAGCTGACCGTAACGTCAATACGCTGACCGGGTTTGGTAAAAGGAGGGAGTTCCGCATGAATGGTAACAGCGGCAATATTTTTTGACTTAGGGTCAACACCGGGCGGCAAGGTAATGCCGAACTGGCTCATCATATTGGCAAAGGTCTGGTTAGTGAACGGCGCTTTATCACCCGTACCACTTAAACCGACAATCAGGCCGTAACCAATCAACTGATTCGTGCGGACGCCTTCAACATTAGTGATATCTTTCAGACGCTCAGCCTGAACAAGGGTGGAAACCAACAAAAGAGCAATAGAGAATAAAATACGCATGGACTTAAGCTCCTAGAAAGGCCACCAACTGCTGTTAAAGAAACGTGTCAACCAACCCTGACGAGTCGTATCCGCCAGATCACCGGTTCCACTGTAGGTCAGACGGGCATCGGCCATTTTAGTCGACATCGCCGTGTTTTCCGGTGACACATCCTCCGGACGCAACAGACCACTTACCCGAATCACCTCTGAGCCATTGGTCAGATTCAGCCACTTTTCACCCTTCACCAACATCAACCCATTTGGATATATCTGATGGACGGTCACAGTAATACTACCCTCCAGACTATTACTTTGGCCTGTAGCACCCTTACCTGCAAAAGAAGTGTCATTCTCAATACTGGTCGTAAGGTCTAATGGCTGCTGACCAAAAATTGTCGGGTTTGCAATGCTCACTTCATTTGATTTTGACAGAGAAGCATTGGTCGATTTTTTAGAACTGGTTGTCTCTGTCAGCATAATCGTGATGACATCACCCACACGATAAGCCTTACGATCACCATATAAGGTCATGCTGTAGTTCTGCTGATACAAAGAGCCATTGGTCGCCGGAGGTGGCGCAATATGACTGGGCTGCACAGGCGCATAGAAAGGATCGTCTGGCTTGATCATTTCTTCTTTAGACTGACAGCCAGCCAGAGCCACAGCCAATATTAATCCCGCAACACGCTTCATACTCAGTACCACCCTTAACCGTCCCAGAACTTCAATCCTGCCAAAATCAACCAGGAAAATTACAATGTTTGCGTCAGATTTCGCAGCATGCCGTCTGCAGCAGACACAACTTTTGAGTTCATCTCATAAGCACGCTGAGTTGAGATCATATTAACCAGCTCTTCCACCGCGTTAACATTGGAGTTTTCCAACATACCCTGCTCCGTTGTACCCAAGCCATCATCGCCAGGAACACCCACAATCGGCGCACCGGAAGCTGCCGTCTCTTTAAATAGGTTGCCGCCAATAGACTGGAGCCCTGTCGGGTTAACGAAGTCAGCAATAGTGATCTGACCAATCTCTTCCTCCTGCGCCTCACCAGGCAAACGAACAGCCACGATACCATCTCGACTGATGCTCACAGACTGAGCGTTTTCAGGCACCTGAATCTCTGGCTCAAGAAGAAAACCTGTCGCCGTTACAACCTGGCCTTCAGCGTTAACCTGAAACTGACCGTTACGGCTATACCCCAAGGTGCCGTCCGGCATCTGAATCTGGAAGAAGCCACGGCCATCCAGCGCCATATCAAGCGGCTGCTCTGTAACCTGAAGGCTACTAGCGGTATGCATTTTCTGAGTTGCTACCGTACGAACACCGGTACCCAACTGCAGACCGGAAGGCAGCTGAGTATTCAAAGATGACTGAGCGCCCGGCTGACGAACCTGCTGATAAAGCAGATCCTGAAAGATCGCACGTTCTTTCTTGAAACCAACTGTACTCACGTTTGCCAGGTTATTTGAAATGGTGCGCAATTGAGTATCCTGAGCGCTCAAACCTGTTTTACTTACCCATAAAGCTGAATGCATTGTCTTATCCTCAATTCGGTTTCAGTTAGCCCATACGCATAACAGAAGCGGCCGCAGCCGAGTTTTCATCAACGGTCTTCATCATCTTGGTCTGCATCTCATACTGACGCGTTAATGAAAGAATATTGATCAGTTCCTGAGCGGCATTCACATTACTGGATTCCAGAAAGCCAGACTCAACAGTTACTAAGGCATCAGCTGGTGCTGGCTCACCGGTGCGAAGACGCATCAGACCATCCAGCCCCTTTTCCATCTGCTGTTTATCGGGATTCACCAGCTTGATCCGATCCACCTGCGCCAACTCATTAGCCTGCGCGCCCTGCGCCTGAACCGAGATCACACCATCGACACCAATCTCAACATGGGCAGCCGGTGGAATAACAATTGGACCACCTTCACCCATAACCGGAAGCCCTTTGCCGGTACGAAGAACACCGTTAGGATCGATCACCATTTCACCGGAACGGGTATAAGCCTCATCACCGGTATTGGACTGCACAGCAATCCAACCATCCCCCTGAATAGCGATATCCAGAGCACGATCTGTCTGAATAAACGTACCACTTTGCATATCTGTAGCCGGACGCTCCGTCAGCGCATATACACGCGTTGGGAAATGCTCGCCAAATACAGGCATCGCACGCGACTGCTCAAAGTCTGCCTTAAAGCCTGTGGTATTTGCGTTAGCTAGGTTATTCGCCCGAGCCGTCTGCGCCATCATATTGTGCTTGGCACCCGTCATGGCGATATAAAGCGCTTTATCCATAGTGACTTACCTCTTCATCATCCTTTGAGCAACCTGCCATCGGACAACATCTGAATCTGGTGAGCCTTTGCCGCTTTTCTATCTTTATGGAGCTTTTCAGCTCTCTAAAACGGCAAAGGGCTTGCAATTACTTAGATAACTGCAAGCCCTATGCCAAGAAAGCGTTTCAATATCCCAGAAAGCAAAAAGCCTCCCAAAAAGGGAGGCTTCTACTATCAAGCTCAGTCTATTAACGCAGATTAATAATGGTCTGCGTAATAGTATCAGCCGTCTGCAACGTTTTGGCGTTAGCCTGATAGTCACGCTGGGCAATAATCATCTCTACCAGCTCTTCAGACAGATCCACGTTAGAATCTTCAAGCGCCTTAGACATAATACCACCAGCAATGCCCACACCCGGAGAGTTAACAACCGGATCACCAGACTTGGTAGACGCTGCCCACATGGTTCCACCAACAGGAGTCAACCCCTGCTCGTTGCGGAAGTTTGCCAAAGCGACCTGACCAATCAGTTTAGTCTGACTATTCGTGTAACGAGCGATAATGATACCGGACTCGTCGATATCCAGGCCGGCCAACTCACCGGTTGCATAACCATCCTGAGCCAAAGAAGTAGCGCCAAAAGAACCAGCAAACTGAGTTGTACCTTCAAGGTTAATCTCAAAAACTTGCGGCTCGTCGGAACCGTTCTGATTGCCCAAGGCATCCTTAGGCACCCAGTCCTTAATAAACATATTTGGCAGAGGCTCATCCAACTGACCAAATTCAGTGAAGTTGAAAGAGAAGTAATCCGGCGTATTGGTATTGCCATCCGTAACCTTCTCACCGTCAACGGTCACATGCATATGCCAGCGGTTCTCAGCAGCCTCAGACTCAATTGCAGCCAACACCTTAACTGCAGTTTCTGCAGCTGCAGTCGGATCACTCCAGTCTTGCTCCACATTCTGGATTGCATTCAGCGCCAACTGATAGACACCCGCTTCTTCATTGGTAGGCGCATCATTAATGTAGTAAGTACCATTACCCCATGTAGTACCTTGAGCAGTATCGGGCGTGAAGGAGTTACCATCACGACGCGCCTCCAACTCACCAATCATATTACCAACAATCTCACGAAGCTGATCCTCAGTATAAGTACCAGCAATCGTTGTTACATCAGGAGTACCCGTCAGGCCCAGACCTGCCCCCATCAGCTGTTCACGCATACGACCTGCAGCAATATCGATACGGGAATAAGCGAGCTCACTATCTGAAATAGCATCTTCAATTTCAGTCATAGCGCCATCAAAAACGGCCTGAGTAATATCTGAACCCGAACCAGCCGTCGGCAGGTAATCTGTCAACGCCTCATAAAGCTCCTGATAGAATTCATTCGCTCGACCGGAAGAGTTATCAATCAAATTCTCCAGATTATTATAAACCTGCTGCAAATTCTGACCACGCTCAGCGTCCGTCGCTGGAGCAGCTGCAACAAAGGTTGTCGGGTCAAAGCTGGTTGGAGTACCCGCATCCAGTACATTCACGATGTCGCCATCCAAAGTACCATCAAAATCAGCATCACCAACAAAGGCACCGCCACCAGCATCATCTGTTGCCGCATCACTCGTGGTCACATCAATGTAATTCGAGCTAGCGCCAGGGACATTTAGATAGTCACCAGAACCATAGCGAGCCAGACCCAGCAAAGCCTGTACAGCACGAGCAGGCTCACCGTACTCAGGCAGATAAGGTGGCTGCTTGATGAAATACTGAGTCATCGTGTGCGAATTACCCAACGTATCGTAAATTACCGATGGATAGAGATGCGTATAGGTATCAGAGTCGTTGGCATCAAACAGATAGTTCGTCGGCGGCTCAGAACGAGAATCCAGGTTAAATGCGACATCGAGCTCAGAGGTCGCATTCGGAGAGATATTTGACTGAGTGATGAAAATATCATCGATTGCGCCCACAGCAATATCATCACCATTGGCATTGGCAGCATAACCCTGCAGCTTTTGGCCAGTAGAACTCACCACATAACCGTTTTTATCGATACCAAACATTCCGGCACGGGTATAGTTAATAGTTCCATTACCCTCTTCAACAATAAAGAAACCATTACCATCAATTGCCAGGTCCAGACTGTTTTGGGTAAAGGTTGTACCACCCTGAGAAAACTGTTGAGCAATATTGCTTACACGAACACCATTACCCGTTTGGCCACTGGCCGAGCCTAGCCCGGATTTCGCGTACACATCCGCAAACTCCGCTCGTGAGCGCTTGAAGCCAACAGTACTGGCGTTTGCAATGTTATTACCAACAGTGTTCAAGTGCTTTTTGGCGGCTGAAAGGCCAGAAATACCAAGACTGAATGTACTCATAATCCTTAATCCTTACTTTCTAAATTTTAGAAAAATTCATTCACTTCGCTTAACGCAATCGAGCCTTTACCGGCAAGGTTTAGCCACACTTCGCCGCCATTGGCGATAGTCACGCTATTCACGTTAGCATTGGTATAAGTCGTCAAACTGTATGACTGACCTTGTATTTCAGCGCTGGAAACAACCTGATAAAGACCAGGATCTGCCATTTCGCCATTATCCATCACACCGTCCCACTCGAAATTAATCTGGCCTTCAGAGAAGTAGCCGGATTCATTCCGATACTGACTGGTATCGATGGTCTTAAGAACCTGACCGTTATTATCCAGGATCTTCATATCCATATTGTCCGCAGCCGAGGGAACAAAAACACTCCCGGTGAAACTCCCACCCTCAACCAGATTGCCAATATTGGACTGAATCTGAACCTTACGGCCAACCAAGGCTGAAGCCTGAAGCGCCTGCGAAGACTGCAGAGAGGTAATAAAACCCTCTGTGACTTTATTCAGGTTCTGAATGCCTTCCACCATGGAAAGCTGAGACAACTGCGCCATGTATTCGGCATTGCCCTGAGGCTCAAGGGGATCCTGATTATTCATCTGCGTGATCATGAGTTTCATAAACTCATCTTTACCCATCTCATTACGCTTAGCGGCTTTTTCAGCAGCCTCAGCCTGGTTGCGGGCATCAATGCTATTGTTTGCCCAGAACTCACTACTCGTGTTAATTGCCATGACCCACTACCTCTCTTACTGACCTAACGTCAATACACGCTGCATCATCGTTTTAGCAGTGTTCATGACTTCGACATTGGTTTGAAATGAACGGGAGGCTGACAGCATATCCGCCATCTCTTCCACAACATTAACGTTAGGATAGAACACATAACCTTCTTCATTCGCCATCGGATGATCTGGCTGAAAGCGACGCTGAAGAGGCGCATCGCTCTCAACAATACCGCGAACCAAAACACCTTCTCCGGCGCTGTCACGAGGATCAAAGCTGGTGACCGGATTACCGATCTCACCCTGCTTATAATTTTCCATCATAGGAGCAAATACAGCTTTTCGAGCGCGGTATGTTTCATCAACACTGCTGCTTACACTCTGTGCGTTTGCCATGTTACTGGCGGTCGTATTCAGACGCAGCGTCTGGGCACTCATGCCGCTACCAGCGATATTAAAAACCTTGCCTAAAGACATAATTATTCACTCCTCAGCGCTTTGCTTAAGCCTTTGAACTTACTGTTCAGAAAGGTAAAGCTGGACTGGAATTCAAGAGCATTACGAGCGTATTGCGCCTGCTCGATATCAGTTTCTACTGTATTGCCATCAACTGCCGGCTGAGTCGGAATCCGGAACTTCAGCGAGCTTTCAGTGGCGACAGCTTCGGCGGGAATATGACGCGAATTAGTTCGATCCAGCTCCATGCGATCACGACTTTCGTATTCACCTCGCAGAATGCCTTTAAAATCAAGGTCACGTGCTTTAAAACCCGGCGTATCTGAGTTAGCAATATTGTTTGCCAGAACTTCAGAGCGCTCCGTGCGAACACGAAGTGCATCGGGATGAATACCCAGAGCGTTTTTGAAACTGATTGCGGTCATAATTTGCCCTACCTGTTTTCTTTGCCCTAAATTAATACAATCATCATGCCAAATATAAAAATATCTTTAAAATCAATAAGATAAAAAAAATAAACAAACTCTACCCAGAGCTTAAAACTGGTGAACAGGAATGTCATTGCCGCTTTTTTCGAGCACAAAAAAACCGCCCGTAGGCGGTTTAACGTATTCTAAAGAGCAAGTTTTCAGGCAGATGACAAAACATTAGCCTTACAAAGTTTATCCAGCTCAGCTAATAGATCTCTCGGCAACATTCCAGTAATAGCACCTATCTCAGCCAAATCATTGCGGCCATCAGCATAGGACAGCAAGTCCATCATGTTACGAACAATATTTTTTGTCGCCTTAGTCGACAACGTAGGATAAAGCCCCCGCTTACCTAACTGAGGCTCACCTAAAATATCTGAACAGTAGAAGCCATCCTTTTCAATCAGCATCAGGCACAGCCTGACAAACTCATAGCCGCCTTTAAGCCCTTCCGGTGACACAAATGAAAGATCATCCAGAGAGGTATGGTACTCAGGATACTCACCAAACTTAGTTCTGCTCAATGTACAGACCGGCAAATCAATACCAGGCGCACAATATTGCCGCTCATCACTGCCCCGCTCCAGAAACGGATACAATGTAGGAGCATCAGCAAATTGACGAACTGCAAAACGTGCAATCCTGTCAGCATAAGTATCCGCATAACGAGATTGAACAATAGAATAGTCACCATCATCGCCGATACAGGTCAACACAAACCCAGCCTTAACGTATTTTTTGAGATAATCAAGATGACGGGACAGATAAACCAACGATCCAATGGTTTCCGGAAGGAACAAAATACGATAGCTATAACGGCGTTCAGGCAATGACTGCAGCCATTTTGCCAATTCAATTGCGACAGCTGGCCCCGAAAGCTCATTATTGGCCATAGAAGGGTGACAGATGTAGGTCGACAGCAGTATCTCTTCCTGTGAAGCACCTTCAATCAGAATCTCACCATAGTTCAGCACCCCCGGACTCAAGTCACTATCAATAACCACGCGGTACATGCGTTCAGGATATTCAGCCAGCTGCTTCCTCTGCTGATCACTCAGGCAAAAACCCCAGCGACGCTTATAATAAGAAACAATATAAGGAATGGCGTCGGGCTGCTCCGGTAAGCTATAGAGATATTTGTCGAGTTCAGAAAAGGACATCTGGGTATCGACAGGAATAGAATAACTGACCAGATGTAAATTACTGTTACTGAAATCTACTACTTTTTTTCCTGTTTCAACGCATTCTATGTAAGCAGTCCGGACAGCCCATTCATCAGGTACGGTCCAGTCGAAAACAGAAGT
The DNA here is from genome assembly GCA_048264105.1 of Oceanospirillum sp. Classification (GTDB taxonomy): domain Bacteria; phylum Pseudomonadota; class Gammaproteobacteria; order Pseudomonadales; family Halomonadaceae; genus Oceanospirillum. The sequence goes on along the minus strand of JBLXDJ010000002.1, from coordinate 318,792 downwards.
GCCGGAATTAACACTATGGATTTTAAGCCCAGGGTGTTGATTCTGAAGATATTTGAGTGTTTCCCTATTACCTTCACCAGTTAAACTCCGGTTGATAGGAAATAAGTTCTCGATATGCTGGAAGAGTACAGAGCCTATAGTGTTATCTGTCATACGAAGCGCTTTCATCCTTACTGAACTGCAGAGATCTGATTATGCTTAGCAATTTATTAAAAGAAAAAACACACTTGCTTGACTGCACACTCAGAGACGGGAGCTATGAAATTGACTTCCAGTTTACTGAACTACAAACAGAAAGACTATGCAGGCAGTTGGAGGATGCTAACTTCCGTTTTATCGAAGTGGGCCATGGTGTAGGCCTCGGTGCCAGCAACAGTAATATGGGGATCGCTGCTGCAAGTGACCAAGCGTATATGAAGGCCGCAGCAACAGCCTGTAGCAACAGTTATTGGGGTATGTTCTGTATACCTGGTATTGCCAGCCTAGATGATATCTCTTTAGCCGCCGACCAAGGCATGGACTTCATCAGAATTGGCTGCAACATCACAGAATACGAATCAACCCGATCTTATATCCAGCATGCTAAAGAAAAGGGCTTACTGGTGTGCAGCAACTTTATGAAATCCTATGCTGCACCTGCTCAGCTTTTTTCTGAAGCCGCAGCCCAAGTGTCAGAATATGGCAGCGACTTAGTTTATATTGTTGATTCGGCCGGTGGCATGTTACCTCACGAAATTGAAAATTTTGCCCATACCACACGGGAAAGCAACCCTGATTTGCTGCTCGGCTTTCATGGCCACAATAACCTTGGCATGTCAGTAGCTAATTCTTTGAAGGCAATCGAGCTGGGGTTTTCTCTGATAGACACCTCTGTTGCCGGTATGGGAAGAAGCGCGGGCAATACACCTGCTGAGCAGTTACTGTCTGTCATGCAACGGATGGGATCCCCCATGGATATTGATATCCTTAAGGTGCTGGATATCTACGAAAACAGCATCCACGAACTTTGCAAACGCAAAATAGACCCCATTGACACGGTATCCGGTCTAGCATTGTTCCATTCTAGCTATCTTCCTAAAATCATCAGGTATTCCAACGAATACAACTTGGACCCTAGGAGCCTGATTCTGGCCCTTTGCGATATCAATAAGACTGACGCTCCCGACGAATTACTATTGCAGCTTGCGCAGCAACTCCCTGCCAGGGAAACACCTCCACGCTGGAACAGCCTGTATAAAACATCCAATATAGATGAACAGTCACGATGAATTTAAGCCAATATTTTGACCTTACGCCTGATAGCATTGCTCTGGTTTGCGATTCGCAGCACTATCGCTATGCCGATCTGAAAACACTCTGCTCAGAAAAGAACCAAGAATTAAGCGCTGCCGGCGCACAAAAAAACTACATCATCGCCATTGAATTGGAAAATGGCATGGAGGCAGTAATAACGCTTTTGACCTGTTTTATATACGGCTATTCCGCTTTAATGCTAAATCCCCGTGACAGTAAGACCAACGCAGGTATTCTGAGTAAAAACGAGGTTAATCTGCATGTAACCCATAAAGGCATAAGAAAGCACACAGAGCAGATACGGTTTGAGAAAAGCTATCTGATCTGTTTTACCTCCGGGACAACCGGTACTCCGAAGGGTGTTTGCCATCCCTTTGAAAACATTATCGCCAATGCATTAGCGTTTAATAACTCCAGTGGTATCAACCACCAGACCCGTCTGCTTCATGTTTTTCCTATCAGCTACATGGCGGGCATTCTGAATACTCTGATTTCCCCCCTCGTTGCCTCTGGAACCGTTGTTCTGTCCGCCCCTTTCTCTGCGGAAAAAATCTCCGGCTTCTGGGATGACCTGATTGAGCACAACTGCAATACCGCCTGGCTGACCCCCACCATCATCAGCTTTGTTACCGCCACAACGCGTAATGCAGAAACCCTTGCCGCCGTCAAAGAACGGCTGAAACTGTTACTGGTAGGTACGGCACCGCTGCTGCAGGATAAAAAAGCACAGTTTGAAGCCAAGTTTGGTATCGACTGCATTGAAAGCTATGGCATGTCTGAGATTCTGCTGGTCAGCGCCAACTTTCAGAAAACAGAGCGCTCTGTAGGCCAGCCCCTTAACGGTATAGAGGTCAAAACTTCAGGAAATCTTTTTGTCAGCTCTCCCTTTGCTTTTGATGGCTATCTGATTGATGACATCTGGCACCCTGCCGATATTGAACACGGCTTTTTCGATACCGGCGATATTGCTGAAATCAAAGATCAGCAAATCATGATTACCGGCAGACAGAAAGACCTCATCATCAAAGGCGGGAAGAATATAAGCCCCCGTTTTATTGAAGAAACAATCATCATGCACCCGCAGGCTCAGGACGTTGCCGTAATTGGCACTTCGCATCCGTTTTGGGGAGAAGACATTGTCGCCTTTGTCGAAACAGAGTCCGAAGATACCGACAGCTTCTCCGATTTCTGTAAAGAACAGATCGACAGGGAGCTTTTGCCCTCAAAAATTCACCTGATAAAATCATTTCCCAGAAATACAACGGGCAAAATAATGAAAAACAAACTGATGGAGTGCATCTGATTTGATTATTGGGCTTGCTCATATAACGGTAGCTACAGACAATTTAAAAGATCTTTCAGACTATCTTGAAAATGGCTACAGCATTATTACTGAAGAAAAAAATCTTAAAAATGATGCTCAGAAAAAAAAGTTTTTAAGCAAGAACCTGGCAACTCACGACCTCTACATCCTGGAAAAGGAAGGAGAATCAAGGGTTGAGCTTATTCGGTATTCAGAAACGAAGAACACTAGTTGTATAAAACAGCAACAAAAGGCATTAACCCTACAGAGCCGGAACCTGCAAAAAGATCTGGCTCTTCTGGAGAAGCTGATATCGTCCAGCGCTGAGGGAAATACCTTACAAGTTAATTCTCCCATTGCATCATTACGTGCATCCATCACACTGGAAGCAATGGAGAACACTGATAACAATGAACACTACCTCAATAGTAAAGGTGGTGTTTGTATCGCTTTAATTGTCAAAAACCTTGCCGCCTTGTGTGAACAAAGAGTCGCAAAAGATATTGATAAAACAGAAATATTCGCTACCGAAATTAACCAGAAAAAAGTCAACGTAGTGTTGCTGAAAACCTACGGTGGTTTTTTCATTGAACTATACGAGTTTGCAAAATGAGAAAAATTACTGACCTCACTATGACCATCGAAGAGGGTATGCAAACCTTTGCTGCTCACTGGCATCCTTTTGTCGAGATTACTCAGCTTGGCCGACACGGCATCGAGAATCGTGAAACACGGAAGCTAACTCTTGGAACTCATACGGGTACTCATATGGATGCGCCAAGGCACTTTATCCGTGATGGAGCAACCATGGAGTCTGTACCACTTGAATCTCTGGTTGGCCAAGCAACGGTTCTTGATTTCTCCTCTCTACCTGACTTTCATGAAATATCCAGAACCGAACTGGAAGAAAGATTATCCGGAAAAGAGGCAACAAGGGTGGTATTCCGTTTCGACTGGGATCGCCATCTGGGAACCAATAAATACTATTCTGACCACCCATTTCTATCTGAAACAGCCTGTGAATATCTGGTAGAACGCGGCTGCAAGATGATAGCGCTGGACACACCTCAACCGGACAATCCTCTGAATGGCCGCCATGCCCCAAAAGATGCCCCTAACCACAAGATCCTTTTGTCGAAAGATATCTACATCGTCGAATATCTTATTAACCTGAAAGACTTAACATCAGATAGCGTTCTTTTGGTTGTTGCCCCACTAAAAATCAAAGACGGTGACGGTGCACCTGTTCGCTGCTTCGCTATAGAGGAGTAATCATGAGCACACTTAACTGGCTAATTGAAACGTTCCAAGAAAAGTCAGGAAGATCCAGTTTCAATACCGAGGCTAATTTTTTTGAACAGGGTCTGATCGATTCCTTTGAAATCATTATGCTGATTGAAGAAATCGAGCAGAAATTTGATATTCGTTTTACCGATGAAGATTTCCAGAACCGCGACTTTGCAACCATTGCGGGCTTGGCTGCAATCATCGACAGAAAAGCTTAATCGTTATGCATCATTACACTCTGGCAGACGCTGTATCAGCTATCAAAAGCTTGGGAATTACAGAAGGGGATACCCTTTTCATACACAGCAACATTGGCTTTTTTGGCATTCCAAAAGGTGAAGCAAGTGCCGAGAACGCCAATAAGACGCTATTAGAGGCGTTGCTTAACGTTATAGGAAACGAAGGGACTCTAATTGTTCCAACGTTCACTTACTCATTTAGCAATCAGATGGGATTCAACCCAGCAACCACTTCATCTAACTGCGGAAGCTTTGCTGAGTACATCAGGCTACACCCTTCCAGTATGAGATCACACGATCCGAATGTCTCTGTTGCTGCTATCGGAAAAAAAGCAGCGGAGCTAACCTCTGACGTTGCTAAAAACGCATACGGTCAGGACTCTTTCTTTGCACGTTTTTTTCAGGAAAGCGGAAAAATATGTAACTTTAACTTTGATACTGGTTCGACCCTAGTTCATTACATAGAACGCTTACTTGATGTTCCTTATCGATACGAGAAAGCCTTTCCAGGCACCATTACCATTGATGGAAAAGAACAACAAGACTGCTATTCCATCTACGTACGAGATACTGATACCGAGGATACCATTGCTGACTTCACAGCACTGGACCGTATCGCCGTAGAACAAAACCTATACCAAAAAGCCCCACTCGGCCGAGGGTTCATTGGCGTCATCAACATAACCGATAAGTATCAGTTAATTAAAAATGAATTGCAGAAAAATCCAAACCTTCTGATAAAAGGCGAATATTTTGAAAGATGAATGGACTGATTTTTACAAAAGAAATACTCAAATCTCCTACCCTGCAGAAGGCGTCATCAGAATCTTCAAGGGTAAATTCCCCAACCTTGATCTAAGCAATCTGGAACCCGGCAGCAAAGCTCTCGATCTTGGCGCAGGGGATGGCCGCCATCTTGCCTTTTTTACCAAACAGGGTTTCGATACACATGGCGTTGAAATATCCAAGGAGATCTGCGATTCACTACAAAATAAGCTTGGCACTCTCGACATAAACGCCACGGTCAAAGAGGGCATGGCATCGAATATCCCATACGCAGATGAGTTTTTTGATGTCATTTTGGCATGGAACAGCTGTTACTACATGGAAAATGCTCAGGCTGATTTTCAGGATCACGTACGTGAAATGGCAAGGCCGCTGAAGAGTGGAGGGTTGCTTGTATGCTCTGTTCCCCAACCAAGCTCCTTTATTTTTAAAGATGCAGATTACACAGATTCCGAAAAGAAATACAAAACAGTAAAAGATGACTTTTTTGGCCTGAGAAATGGCCAGGTTATGCGCTGCCTTCAGGATGAAAAAGACATTGAAGACTCGTTTTCTCAATACTTCTCCAACTTCCGCCACGCAAAAATCAGTCTCGAATGGTTTGGCCTGAGCTATGACTGGTATGTTTTCGTGGCCCAAAAAAAATAAATATTACGGTATACATACTAAGGCGAGCAATCAGGTGATAACTAACAACATCTGATTGCCCCTCTCCTATCCCGTCAGGTCTATTACAACTCCTTCAAAATTTCCCTGGCAATAATCACCCGCTGGATCTCGCTGGTACCTTCATAGATAGCGGTCACACGAACATCCCTAGCGAAGCGCTCAAGAGGATATTCTTTAACGTAGCCGTTGCCGCCCATCAGCTGTAGTGCGCTGTAGCAGGCTGTATTAGCTTTTTCCGTGGCGTAGAGTTTCGCCATGGAAGCCTCTTTGGCAAAGGGCAATCCCTGTTCTTTCTTCCAGGCGGCATTCATCAGCAGTAACCGGGCAGCTTCCAGCTCAGTGTAGTGATCTGCCATCATCCATTGCAGTCCCTGAAACGCAGCTAGAGGTTTACCAAACTGCTCACGCTCTTTGGTATAGCGCGCGGCATAATCCATAGCGGCACTACCGATACCCAGCGCCAGCGAGCCGATGCCAATGCGGCCACCGGCCAGTTCTGCCACAGCAATACGGAAGCCATCATTCAGCTTACCCATCATGGCGGAGTCCGGCACACGACAATTATCAAACAGGACTTCATTGGTGGCGGAGGCCTTCTGACCCATCTTGTCTTCTGCTTTGCTGATCTTTACGCCGGGATTGTCGGCATCGACCAGGAAGCAGCTGATACCCTTACCTTTAGGCGCGTCTTTATCCGTTACCGCCCAAACCACAAATACACCGGCGTATTCTGCACTACTGATCCACTGTTTAGCGCCATTGATAACCCAGTCATCACCATCTCTTACGGCACTGGCACGCATACCGGAAGGGTCAGAGCCCGCATTGGCTTCACTCAGGCAGAAGCTACCGGCGGCAAACTCACCGCTGCAGATTTTGGGAATATACTTTTGACGCTGCTCTTCATTACCGACTTCCTGAATCACTTCCGCGACCATATTGGTCACGGACATCGTAACCGCAGTAGAAGCACAGGCCCGGGCGATCTCCGTCATGGCTACGCTGAATGCAATAACGCCAGCTTCGGAACCGCCATATTCAGCTTTTACGTTCAGCCCCATAAAGCCAAGCTCAGAAAGCTTTTTAAGATTGGATAGTAGAATCTCTCGATTACCGGTTTGATCCAGCTCCGCTGCAACAGGCTCCAGTTCAGTTTCGGCAAACTTACGCGCCATATCCTGAATCATCATCTGCTCTTCGGTTAATGCCATATGCATAGAATTATCTCCTCAAAGACAGCGGCTTAAGCCATACGGATCGCGCCGTCCAGACGAATCACTTCGCCGTTCAGCATGGTATTTTCGATAATGTGGCAGGCCATGGCAGCAAACTCAGCCGGTTTACCCAGACGCTTAGGAAACGGCACAGAGTTGCCCAGTGCTTCCACCGCCTCATCAGGAATATCACTCATCATAGGCGTTTCAAACACGCCCGGTGCCAGCGTCATAACGCGGATACCATGACGGGAAAGTTCACGTGCCAGCGGCAACGCCATACCGGCTACGCCTGCTTTCGATGAAGAGTACGACGCCTGCCCTACCTGACCATCAAAGGCGGCAATAGAGGCCGTGTTGATAATGATCCCGCGCTCGTTGTCCGCCATCGGCTCATTCTTAGCCATCGCCTGAGCAGCCAGACGGTTAACGTTAAACGTGCCCACCAGATTGATATTCACACCCTTAGCGAACAGCTCCAGAGAAGCAGGATTTAGTTCACGATCCAGCAGTTTCTGAACCACAACGATACCCGCGCAATGCACAACACCATGCAGGCCACCATAAGATTCCACGGCCAGATTAACCGCGCTCTGTACATCCTCTTCCGACGTAATATCCGTTGCGATAAAGCTTGCCCGCTCACCCAGTTCAGCAGCCAGATCGATACCTGCTTTATTGATATCCGCCAGTACAACATTGGCACCCTGCTCGATCAGACGTCGGGTTGTCGCTTCGCCAAGACCGGAGGCAGCGCCGGTTACCAGAAAAGTTTTTCCTGAAATTTGCATCTTGATATCTCTCTGTGTCGTTCAGTCGGGCTCTTATAAATGAACGGCCCGGATAATTTAAAAGATTGGAAAAGGAACGCCGGATCGGATCCGGCGTTCTTCCCTGATATTCATAATTTAGCGGCCTGAGCTTCAGAGCCGCATCACATCAGTTATGCACTGGCAGCTTCATCTTCAGCCTGCTTACGCAGAATAAAGCGCTGAATCTTGCCACTCGGCGTTTTCGGCAGTTCATCGACAAATTCGATCTCGCGAGGGAACGCATGGGTCGACAGACGCTCACGTACCATATTCTGAATGTCCTGCACCAGCTCATCGGATGCTTCGTGACCATCACGCAGCACGACAAACGACTTAATAATGTGGCCACGCTTGGCATCCGGTTTACCTACTGCAGCGCTTTCAGCCACGGCTTCATGCTCAAGCACCGTACCTTCAACATCGGCAGGGCCAACGCGATAACCCGCCGTGGTAATAATGTCGTCATCACGACCACTGAACTGATAACAGCCATCGCGGTTTTCAAATACCATGTCACCGGTCAGGTAGTACTTACCGTGGAATGGCTTCTTCTCCTGCCAGGTGTATCCCTGGAAGAAAAATGCCGGAGAGTTCTCCATATCCACGGCAAACTGACCTTCTTCACCAGGGCTGACCTCATTGTAGTCCGCATCAAGAGCCACAACGCGATAACCCGGCAGGGCGTAACCCATCGCGCCAATATGAACATTGTGCTCCAGAGCATGATGGTTACAGCAGGTCATACCGGTTTCAGTCTGACCGTAGTGATCCATCACAGGACAACCCAGAACATCACTCACCCAGTTCACCACTTCAGGACTTAGTGGCTCACCGGCAGAACTCGCACGACGCAGCGCCAGTTTCGGCTCCATCTCTTTATGGGCATCACTGGCCATCATCATACGATAAGCGGTAGGAGCAGCTGCCAGATTGGTAATCTGGTATTTCTCCAGCATCTCGTAGGTGTTCTCAGTGGTAAAACCAGCCTCATTAAAGTGAGTGGCTACACCCATGCACAGCGGACCAGTAATGGCGTAGTACAGACCATAAGCCCAACCCGGATCAGCAACATTCCAGTACTTATCATCCTGTTCCAGACCGATGGCGTACTTCATATAGATGTAGAAGCCCAGCAGCGCTTTCAGAGGAACCGCAACACCCTTCGATTTACCCACCGTGCCGGAAGTAAACATCTGCAGGAACGGCTGCTCTGCATCCAGAATCACAGGCTCAAACTGATCACTTTGCGCCGCCACCACACTGGCAAAATGCAGGTCACCTTTAGCGCCAGCCTCGGAGGCATTTTCACAAACCTGAACCACCGTTGGCAGGCCTTTAACCTGATCAAACTTGTGACGGTTTGCAGCATCTGTCACCACAACTTTTGAATCACACTGGTTGATGCGGTATTCGATCGCTTCATAGCCGAAAGCGGTAAACAGAGGCTGATACACAGCACCAATACGCCATGTACCCAGTACGACCACCAGAAGATCCGCGGTACGGGGCAACATGCAGGAGATACGATCACCGGCTTTTACGCCCTGAGAGGCCAGAAAGTTAGCGAACTGTGCTGACTTAGCCTGCAGCTCCGCCCAAGTATGTTTTGAGCTGGTGCCATCTGCTGCTTCACAGAACAGGCCCACTTCGTCACCACGACCTGCGGCAACCTGCTTATCACAGCATTCCACACAGGCGTTAAAGCCTTCTTTCAGGCTGCCGGTAAACTGCGCCTCCACCTGATCCATGGAAAAGTCAGCCATAAAGGCTGCAAAGTGCTGCTTTTCAGCAGCTGAATTTATAGGGTTTGTTGTTTGATCTTTGTTAGCTGTCATGACGGATCTCCGAATATCCAACGCCTGATTATTTTTATTCGTGGCTGGCGACCGGTGCTCGCGGCTTACCTTACTGCAAACTCCCAGATTCACAGTTTACGTAAACGTCACCTGATCACTCCAAAAAAAGCGCCTGTCAAATAACTAGCAAGCGCTCGGTTTTACAACAATTTAGCGATCCTTGGGCAGACGCGCAAGCCCCCCAAAAGCATTTTTCTACTTCTGAGAAGGCGGCTAGCACACCAGTCTTCATCCAAATTCACCCTAAACCACGCCAACATTCTGATCTGAAAGCAAAAAAAGCCCACCTGCGAAGGTGAGCTTTAATCGGTAGCAATGCACTTTTTTCTGACGTTACCGGCCTGACTGCGAGGCCTCCGACTTGGGCCATCCCGGTAAATCCACTCTGAGAAGCCTGTATTCCCTTTGGCTATTGCCTTTGGCCATTCCCTTTGGCTCCGCTCAATCAATCCAGCCCGATCAATTCTCCCAGAGCCTGAGCCAGATCATCCGGTGTTTTCTCACCGTCGGCGTCATACCACTGCACAGTCCAGTTAAGCGCACCAAGGGCAAAGCGGCGAATCAGAGGCTGATCACCTCTGATCAATCCGGCAGCGACACAGTCATCGATCACCTGCTGCCAGAGTTGCTCGTACTGGTCCCGCATATCGATCAGTACACTTAAAGACTCATCCGTAAGACTGCGCCATTCATAAAGGGCAACAACGTGGGCATTTCTGTCATTCAGCAGGGTGCTCAGGTGCGCCCTGGCCAGTGCTTTAAACCGGGCTTTGGGATCTGTCAGGCCACTTAACGCCTGATCGGCAATGGCCATCGCGCTTTCCATACCATCCTGTATGACCGCGCACAGAATCTCCTGCTTATCGTTAAAGTGATGGAAAAGGCTACCGGACTTGATACCCATGGCATCAGCCAACATACGTACTGTTGTCCGCTCGTAGCCTTGCTCACAGAACAGGCGGGCTGCGATAGCCACCAGTTCCTTGCGTCGTTTTGAATTATTAGTTAGAGTCATCTCAAATCTAGCGCTTGCTTGGTTTTTGGTTGATTGCCACCAAATTAACCACAATCCCCCTAAAGCGGTCAAATATTAGGGAGATAAAATCATGCTGCAGCGCGCATAAACACTGGCATGACTAAAACTCCAGCTGTTTAACTGCTATTTAAGAAAAACCATCCACACTTTCAGTTCGTGATCAGGTCGCGGCACCTTCATTCAACCCGCACAGGATCCGGATTCAATAACAAAAAAGGGTTTCAAGCATGAAAGAAGATGCAGTTGTAATCGTTTCCGGGGCACGTACCCCTATGGGCGGCATGATGGGCAGCCTGAGTTCTCTGACAGCACCTCAACTGGGTGGTGTTGCTATTGCCGATGCGATTCGTCGCGCCAGCCTGAAGCCTGAAGACATTCAGGAAGTGATTATGGGCTGTGTTCTTCCCGCCAGCCTTGGGCAGGGTCCGGCCCGTCAGGCGATGATGAATGCTGAAATCCCGGTTTCTACCGGTGCAACCACGATCAACAAGCTGTGTGGTTCCGGTATGAAAGCCGCCATGCTGGCTCATGACCTGATTAAAGCTGGCAGCAACGACATCATGATCGCCGGTGGTATGGAAAGCATGAGTAATGCGCCCTACCTTATGACCAAAGCCCGTAGCGGTATGCGTCTGGGCCATGGCGAAGTAAAAGATCACATGTTCCTGGATGGTCTTGAAGATGCCCGCACCGGCAAACTGATGGGCGTATTTGCTCAGGAGATTGCTGACGAACGGGGTTACACCCGTGAAGCGATGGATAACTTTGCCATCGACTCTCTGAAAAAAGCGATGACCGCGATCGATGATGGCAAGCTGAAAGCAGAAACCGCACCAGTGACCATCAGCAGCCGTAAAGGCGAGACAGTTGTTGTGGATGATGAACAGCCGCACAACGCCAATATCGATAAGATTCCATCCCTGCGCCCTGCGTTTAAGAAAGACGGTACTGTAACCGCAGCAAACTCCAGCTCTATTTCCGATGGCGCATCGGCGCTGGTACTGATGCGTGAGTCAGAAGCTGAAAAACGTGGCCTGAAGCCTATGGCGCGCTTTGTTGCCCACGCGACCAATTCCCGTGAACCGTCAGAGTTCACACTGGCACCGATCGGCTCCATCGAAAAAGTGCTGGATAAGGCGGGCTGGTCTATCGAAGATGTTGACCTGTTTGAGATCAACGAAGCCTTCGCTATCGTGACCATGCTGGCCATTGATGGTCTGAATATCCCCGCGGAGAAGGTGAACATTTACGGTGGTGCCTGTGCCCAGGGTCACCCGATCGGTTCTACCGGCTCCCGTATTCTGGTTACCCTGATGCACGCCCTGCAGCAGGAAGGCAAGACGCGCGGTATCGCATCCCTGTGTATCGGTGGCGGTGAAGCAACAGCAGTGGCGGTTGAGCTGCTGTAATCGGTTGAACAGCTGTCATTACAGCTGAACCCGAAAACAAAAAAACCGCTATAGCATCTCTGCTATAGCGGTTTTTTTATAATGACTCAGAGGAGCGATCAGACTTTAAACCGATCCACTTTCTGACCCAGTTCTTTCACCAGTGACTCCAGCTCACGACTGGTTGTCGCGGCATGATCCACCACTTCAAAGGTCATCTTAGCCTCCGCCACAATCTGCTCAAGAGCATGTGTCATGCTTTGCGCCCGGGAAGACTGATCAGAGGTCATGCTGGTGATCTCTTCAAACATGCGATGCAGGTTATCCACAGAGCTGCTGACATTTGCCAGACGCTCATCCGACTGACGCATGCCCTCAATACTGTTTCGGGCCACTTCACTGGCGTCGTTAATCGCCTGAACCGCTTTTTTGGTGCCGGACTGAAGCTCACTGATCTGTTGTTCGATATCTTCAGTGGATTGCTGCGTTTTACTGGCCAGCATCCGCACCTCATCAGCAACAACGGCAAAACCACGACCACTTTCACCGGCCCGTGCCGCTTCAATCGCCGCATTCAGTGCCAGCAGATTGGTTTGTTCCGCGATCGACTTAATCATATCCAGTACATCACCAATCTGATCACTCTGGCTGGCCAGACTGTTGATCACTTCTGCGGTTTTCTCGACATCCGTTACCAGAGCTTCAATGTCGTGACGCACCTGGCGGGAGATAACTGAACTCTGATTCGTCTCTTCCCGAATCTGATCAACATTTCTCAGTGTCTCAGCAACGCTCTCGCTCTCTTCTGACACGCTTTGAGCAATATACGCAACCGAATCAGAGGCGTCAGATGCTGCACCCTGCTGACGTTCAGTCGCCTCGGATGCCTGCAGTGTTCCCTTATGCATCGTACTCACCACATCTGTGGTATGACGGGATAACTGCTGAACATCATTGATGATCACCTGAATCGCTTCGACAAAGTGGTTCACCTTATCAGCCATCTCAGTGATCTCATCACTGCCGGATACCTGAATACGGCGCGTCAAATCACCTTCACCGGCAGACAGATCTTCCAGCGCATCCGTCAGCACGTTCACACGGCGCAACAGACGTACCGAAAGCACAATCACCAGAACCAGCACCAATACCAGAGCACTGATAACGGAGACCAGCGTCATTTGGGTCACCAGTTCATCGGATGAATTCTCAATACTTTTACCGATGCTTTCCCGCGCTTTGTCGTTGTTCTCAAGAATACTGTCCAGTCGCTTCTGCAACTCGGCAACGGACTCAGCACCACCGGCATCAATACTGGCTTTAACCGAGCTGATACTTTGCTCAATCAGACTATTAAAACCCGTTTCCATTTTGCGGGTGCTTTCAATCACCGCATCACGGCTGACACCCAACACTAAACGACCAATAACCGCCCCGTTGGGATTGATCGGCTGCTCGATAACAATAAGACGCTCATGCTTTTTCGCAGCATCCACCACGCGGCTCAGGGAGTTATCCCCTTCACCGGTTTTCATCAGCTCTTTAACCAGATCACTTTTGCGGTTCAGGTAACGGGTCAGACGCTTGCCATAGCCATCATAATAACCGGCAAAAACCACATGCTTGCTGTCATGGGCCATCTTGACATATTGAGTCAGCAGAGGCGTGTCGCGGTCCCAAACCGCCTGAGGTGCAACCGCAGCCAGAAGAACCGCCATATTACGGGAGGTTTCCAGCAACGAGGATTCCAGCAGGGTCACCGTCGATTCTTTTTCCTGCTCCAGCTGCGCGCGCAACTCAGCAGAGAGGTCATCAGAAACGCTTTGCGTCATGCGGGAGATCTGCGCCTGTACACCGGTGCTGGCGGCCTGAAGCTGGTCAGACACTTTGCCGTTTTCGGTACTCAGACGGTTTCGTATATCGGAGGTAAGATTTTCACCACCGGAGGTGGTCAGAAAGATGGTTAGCAGAGTTTGAATCCCTGCCAGAAAAACGATAGCGATGATTACCGGGCGGAGTAATCGGCTATTCAGTGCAAACGACTGCTTCGACATAACAGTACCTAATTTTTTCAGCAACTTGTGGTTACCTACCCTCAAGCAATACGATCATGCTGTGGGTATATTTATTATTTTTCCGGGCTTCAGATCCATGAAGCCTCAGACCTTGGTCAAAGAATAATACTTTCGTCGCACAATAAAAACCGATTTATCGTGCTTTTTTAGCCCTGATTTCATACCTTTTTGCTGCAAAAGTGGATTAAAACCCAATATTTTCAGGCAAATAGGATTAAACTCATAGTCGGCACAAATCAGCCGATGATTACCCTGTTGTTTTCACGGTTTTTCCTGCCAGCTAGTGGTTGTCATCTTCCGGTTGGCTAACCATAATTAGCTTAGTTTAAATATTCCTTTAATTGCCTGTCCGTGGTGTTTCCGATGCAGTCCAGAAGCAAGAACAGTGCACACTTTTTTATCAATGCTGCCACGGTAGCGGCTGAACTCAGTGAAGTACTGACAGAAGCAAAAAACATCTCTCTTGAAGCGATGAATGCCAAAGCATTGGTCGCCCGGGCCGGAGATAATGTCCGTACTTTCAAGCCCATTACGGACTTTATGGTTGAGCTGGCCAATGACACCATATGGCTGGTGAAAGAGATCAACCGTGAAGCTCTGGTGCTCTCCAGAACCTCGCTGAATGAGCTGCACAGCTCCGATGCAAACCTCAAATTTGCCAGAGCGCAGCAAAAAGCAGCATCTGCGATTCATGTCGAAACCCTCGACCCGATCGCCAAAGAAGCATACAACCAGCATCACCAGCAATCGGTTCAGCTGCGACGCCATATGCGTAAGTTGTTTGAACTGCTCGATGAGATTGAGTCCCGTATGCTGGCTGCCAATGTGGTCACCGCCACATCGAGACTGGAAGCGGCTACCGCTGCCGACAGTTATCAGGCAAGCCTGGAGGGTATTGTGATCAAGCTGGAAAAAGCCGCGAATCGCATTAAACACATCGCCAGCAAGTGTCGCCATTCACTGGAGCGTTAATCGCCCCGGTGAGCAGGCTATTTATCATGATGATGACCACTCATTTAGTGTCATCAGAAAATGTTTTTCTTTGTTCTTCGTCTGAGCAGGGACGTCAACAAACACCAAACCGGACTTAATTATGAAAGTTGTAAAACTCCATGAAGGTCGCAGCCACGAATGGCTGGTTTTCGGACGAGACGAAGAGCGTCCCAGTAAGATCATTGATACCAACCAGTACATGATCAAAACCACCAACCACGCCATTATGCTGGATCCGGGCGGCATTGAGCTGTTCTCAGCCATGCTGGCAGCGGTTGTTCATCATGTTCCGGTTAACCAGATCACCCACCTGTTTGCATCGCATCAGGACCCGGACATCATCTCTTCTCTGGGTCTGTGGGATAAAACGCTGCCCCATGCCGAGCTTCATGCGCCATGGCTGTGGGAAGGTTTTCTGCGTCACTTCGGTTGCAACAGCATTCGTTACAACCCGCTGCCGGATGAAGGTAAGAGCATTCGTCTGGATGATATCGAGATTCAGTTTATTCCGGCTCACTACATGCACTCGTCCGGTAACTTCAGCGTGTACGACCCGCAGGCGAAGATTCTGATGAGCGGCGATATTGGTGCTGCACTGCTGCCTGATGGCGCGCCTCTGTTTGTGGAAGACTTTGACGCTCACGTCGAGAAAATGCGCCTCTTCCACCAACGCTGGATGCCATCAAACCGCGCGAAGAAAGACTGGGTTCGTCGTGTACGCCAGCTGGATATCGAATATATGGCACCTCAGCACGGCGCTATCTTTAAAGGTCGTGATGTACAGCGCTTCCTGGATTGGCTGGATGAGCTGGAAGTGGGAACCGGTGTCGGACGCTGATCCCGCCTGATATTCCGCCCTTTAAAGCCCGATGACCTGTCAAAATCATCGGGCTTTTTCTTTTCAGGGAATATTTTCACCTGCCGATGACGCCCTTGCGTAATTTTTTTAATACACCCTAAGCACCCGAAACTGGCTTGTTCTGAACGCTCTGCCAGCCTGTAATAAATAGCTTACAGCATACCGGCTAATTTCAGCCCTCCAGCCCCTTACCTCAACGTAAACCCTGACAAAAAAGACGTTACTATCAAACGCTTATATTAGGGTTCAGACCATCTGTCCTGATTGATAAAAACAATACTGTTAACTCCTTTACTGCTTTGGAGCCTGCCATGTTTGAGAATGTAAAAGCGATTCCCGGTGATGCCCTGCTGGCACTCATGATGGAATTTAAAAAAGATCCGACTCCGACCAAGATTGACCTTGGGGTTGGCGTTTACAAAGATGATGCAGGCCTGACACCCATTCTGCCGGTTGTGAAAAAAGCTGAAGGCCTGATTCTGGAAAATGAACAGAGCAAAGGCTATATCGGCCCTGCCGGTGCCCCTGAGTTAGCACCTCTGCTGCAAAAACTGATGCTGGGTGAGAACCACCCGCTGATCGCTGAGCAACGTATCGCTACAGCCCAGACACCCGGCGGCACAGGCGCACTGCGAGTGGCTGGCGACCTGATCAATGCCCTGAACCCGGAAGCGAAAATCTGGGTGAGCGACCCAACCTGGTCAAACCACTTCCATGTTTTTGCCGGTGCTGGTGTCGAGGTTCGCACCTACCCTTACTATGATGCCCAGCAAAACGCTCTGGCTTTTGACAACATGCTGGAATCGATCCGTCAGATGCCTGCCGGTGATGCGATCCTGCTGCACGCCAGCTGCCACAACCCAACCGGTATCGATCCGACACTGGAGCAGTGGCAGCAGATCAGCGAAGTGGTATCAGAACGTGGCCTGCTGCCTCTGATCGACTGCGCTTATCAGGGCTTTGGTGACGGTCTGGAAGAAGACGTACAGGGTATGAAACTGATTCTGGAGAAGTGTCCGGAAGCGCTGATCACAACCTCATGCTCGAAAAACTTTGGCCTCTATAACGAGCGTATCGGTGCATTAAGTGTGGTTGCCGCCAAGGCAGAGCATTGCGGGAATGTGTTCTCACAAGCCTGCAACTGTATTCGTGCCAACTACTCCAACCCACCGGCACATGGCGCAGCAATCGTAACGACGATCTTGTCTGATTCAGCCCTGCGCCAGCAGTGGGAAACGGAACTGGCCGAGATGCGCACCCGTATTCACCGTATGCGTACCGAACTGGTCAAAAACCTGGATGCCCTGTCCTCTGAGCGTGACTTCAGCTTTATCACCGCCCAGAAAGGCATGTTCTCCTATTCAGGTCTGAGCAAAAGCGAAGTGAAATACCTGAAAGACGAATACGCGATCTATGCTGTTGATTCCGGCCGAATCAATATCGCGGGCATCAACGATACCAATCTGGAACGTCTGAGTCAGGCGATCTCGGAAGCCATCAGCCGCTAATCAGCTGATTTCCGAAAAGCTGGTATCTGAAAATAGAAAGGGGCTGCCGGTTGGCAGCCCCTTTTTTGTGTTCGTCATCTGACAGAACGGTCTCACGTTCAAAAGTCTAGCTCACCATCATGCTGCTTTCCGGGTCGACCGGAACCGGCAGAATACCGTGAGACTCCGTGTGATAAATAAATGCCTTAAAGTCGGCTGCCATCATAGGTCTGGCAAAGAGATAGCCCTGCCCCTCATCGCATCCCTGATGCCTGAGCCATTCAAACTGGGCAAAGGTTTCTATGCCTTCAGCGATAACCGGAATACGCAGGTTTTTCCCCAGCTGCAGAGCCGCAGCGACAACCGCCTCATTCTGTCCGTAGGAGTCACCGGTATTCATCGTATCCCGCACAAACTCCTGCGCCAGCTTAAGGCGACTGATCGGCAAACGCTGCAGATAGAGCAGGGAAGAATAGCCGGTACCAAAGTCATCAATGGAGAAGCGAATGCCCATCATACGAAGGCGGTTCATCACTAACTCCGCCTGCTGAATATCCTGCACCAGAACCGTTTCAGTCACTTCCAGCTCTATGTATTTTGCCGGTAACTGAAAACGCTCCAGCGCCTCTTCGACCTGCTCAACAAAGCCTTGTGCCAGCAACTGCAACGAGGAGACATTGACCCCTATCCCGCCAAAATGAACGCCCTGATCCAGCCATGCCCGAGCCTGACGGCAGGATTCATTTAATACCCAGCGGCCAATATAGTGAATCAGCCCACGCTCTTCCGCCAGAGGGATAAAGACCGCTGGCGAAATCATGCCATGCTCCGGATGGTGCCATCTCAGCAGCGCTTCGCAGCCTATCACCGTCTCATTTTGCAGATTGATCTGTGGCTGGAACATCAGGAACAGCTCGTTATTCAACTGAGCATTCTCAAGATCCTTGGCCAGCAGGGTAGTCTCATAAATTCGCTGGCTCATGTGATCTTCATGGAAGCGATAATATCCACGCTGTTCGCGTTTTACTTCCGACAGGGCAATATCCGCCTGCTCCATCACCTGCTCAATCGTGGACAGGCCTTCAGTCCAGTGCGAAATCCCGATACTGGCGGACACTCTCAGCTCATGACCGTCCAGCACCATAGGTTGTGACAACTCTTTCAGCAGATGCTCTGCCCACTGCTTGATCTCGACAGCGCCAGACGGTGTATCCAGCAGAATCGCAAACTCGTCGCCATCCAAGCGCCCCAGAAAACTGGAGGGAGGCAGCACCTGTCGCATTAATCCGGCCACTTTATATAGCAGAAGATCACCGACACGGTGTCCCAGAGAATCATTGATCAGTTTGAAATGATCGAGATCGACAAACATGACGGCAAACGGCTGACCCTCAACATTCAGTTTGTTGACCGCCCCCTGAAGACTGATCTTAAAGCGCTCGCGATTGGCAACACCGGTCAGGTGATCAAAGTAAGCCAGTCGCCGAACCTCGTCTTCGGCACGCTTACTTTCAGTAATATCCATAATAGAGCCACACATACGCACGGCACGGCCCTGCTCATTCCATTGGGCTTGTCCTCTCATTCGCAACCAAAGCCAGTTTTCATGCTCGCTTTTAACCCGATAGCGGATATCCAGCGGCACATGGTCAACGATATGCTCCCGAACCGCCTGCTGAACAGATGCTTTATCTTTCGGATGAACCTTTTCCAGCCATGGCTGAGTACCACGCCACTCCTGACCGACTTCCGGGGAACGGTGGCCCAGAATCTCCATAAACCTCGGGGCCAGATAGAGCTCATCGGTTTCAATATTCCAGTCCCAGATACCATCATTGGTACCCCGAATCGCCAGTTCAAAACGCTCCTCACTGGTTCTCAGGGCTACCTCAGTATCCAGCCTCTGGTCGATCTCTTTACGTAACCGGCGAATTGAAAACAGTGCAAAGACCACCAGCGACACTAAGAAGATCGTAAAAATAATCCCGGCATAGCGATAAACCAGCTCTTTATCGATCACCCCCGCCAGTTCGGGATGCAGCCAGCGACGATGAATAGCATCCCGCTCCTCATCACTGATGCCGTATAACCCCTTCTCCAGTACAGCGGCCAGTACCGGCAGATCCTTTCGGGTTGCAAAGCGCACGGCATAACTGAAGTTCGCATCGCCGCTCACATCAAGATTACTGATCCCCTCGCGCTTGATATGCCACCAGGCGCTGGCCACCACAGAGACAGCCGCATCAGCGTTGCCGGATGACACCGCCAGCATAAGGTCCCGGGCACTTTTCAGTTCCAGCAGTTTTATATCGGGGTTCAACAGCCGCAGGTGTTCGGCAATTGCGGTCGAGCGAATCACAGCAACGGTCTTGCCGGATAACTCATCCAGATCCTCAAAACCCTGAGCGGTTTTACGAACAAAGATCTTATTAGCCAGAAAGGTGTAGGGCGATGTGAAGGTGAGATATTCCTCTCTCTCCGGCGTCGCAGAGGCCGCAAAGACCATATCGACTTCACCATTGCGGGCACCTTCCAGCATTGCACTATAAGAAGGGTAAAAGCGGGTCTTAAAACGAAGCGGCAGTTTCTGCTCAATCAGCGTCAGAAAATCCATTGCGACACCGCGATAGTTTCCATGCTCATCCTGAGCCAGAGTATGAGGCGGCACAAAAGCGATGCCTACAGTGACGACACCCATCCGGTTTTTAAGCCAGCCCAGCTCCTGACCGGTCAGGGCGGCTTCCTGCTTGATCGGGCTGGCCGCAGCATTCACAGCGGGCCATATTAAAAGCACTGGCAGCAACACCAGAACCCTTAACAACCGGATTTGGCGGCGACATCCCTGTAGAAACATTTGCCTACCTCAAGTCAGATAAAATCAAAAAACCTAATGTTACACAAAATAATATTCAAACACCCGAAGCCAGATCATTGTTTTAATGCGTAACAAAACATTTATCCTGTGTTGTTAAAGCCTTTTATAAATCAAAAATACATCTTTATTTCTTTGATTCAGATCAACCAGAGCTCTGTTAGCTTGAGCTTACGGTTAACATCGAAAGTAAAAGCCGCCATTCTCTAATTCCCACATAGAACATCTGGAAAAAACAAAAAACATATCCAGTGAGGGATAGAATGAAACATTCAAAGTCGTGCAATCATCTTTTCTACCGCAGCGATCAGCTGTTAGTTGAGCTTGAATCTTTGTTAAGCCAACTTGAAAGCAAACGCACAAGGCTTAAAGACAAAATAGGAGGCGTGGTTTCTTCGGGCAGAAGCCGAAGAAGAGCAGGTGCCAGAATCTGACACTGGCAGGCTCAGGCTCCCTTCGGCCATTGGGTTACAAAAAGATTCATTTAATAAGTTTATTAAACAGAATCAATTTGCTCCAATACAAACAAGGCTAATAAATACACCTTACTATGCCATGTTTATCCGAAGGGAGTCATCACCATGCCTTTAAACGCCGTCAAACAGGTCGTAGCCCTGAACCAGCAAATCAGTGACAGTAACGATCAGTTCGTCAGAGACTTTCAGAAAATTCTGACCCAGCTGGATGCCGGTCGGAAGAGCATGATGAAAAATGCCGAGCTGCTGCGAAACCTGAACCAACCCCGCTCAGCCAACTGTGAAAACCATCCCGAGGCGGACTCATCCGCTTAAGCAAGTCTTCCCCGTATTTGCGAAATCATCGCATCAGCATTTTTATAGTCCAGACCGATTTCCAGCCATTGATCACCGTTTTTCAGAACCAGTGTCGGGAAACTCCGCACGCCTAAGCGGTGATTAAAGGACAACTCCTGTTCAAGTTCATCCCGGGTTTCCTCGCTATTCAGTGCTGCCGCAAACTCGCCGGCATCCATACCAATCTCCTCCGCACAGGCGATCAGTGTGTCATCGTCAGACGGGTTACGGGCATCCAGGTAATAGGCTTTCTGAATCGCGCTGATCATCGCATCTGCCTTATGCACCTTACGGGCTAAGAGTAAGGCACGGCAGGATGGATAGGTGGAACGTCGCGGCTGACACGCCTGCCAGAAATCATGATTAAAACGGGTGCCGACCTGCGCTTCAATTTTGCGCCAGATCGCCGAGATCTGAGACTGCTGAGCTTCCGGCATCGGCTCATCGCTATCCGGAGCCAGACCGCCCGCTAAGGTGTAATAAGCCAGCTCAGGAAATGCCTGCCGTATCGAGACCAGCACAGGTTTAAATGCCCAGCACCAGCTGCACATGGGGTCCATGATATAAACCAGTGCGGGCTGATCATTCTGTATAAGCTGTTTCAGGTAAGCGGTCATGATGGAATCCTGTAATTCTCAGAGAAGGAATCACCCTGAATAAATAGCGTTGGCAGCTCAGGGAAATCGCCAGTGTGTGCTTGCATTGCCTGTTAAGCGGATTATGATGCCTGCTTCTAAAGCAGGGTATGACAATGAATCTAATCTTACTGTATGAGTCAGACTTTATCAGCGAGGATAAAGTTCGTCTGGATGATCACAGAGCGCAGCACATTCAGAAAGTGCATCGGGCAGAGGTGGGTGACCACCTGAAAGTGGGTCGCCTGAACCAACTGATGGGACAGGGAATTGTGCTTCAGTCGGATGATCAGGGGGTTGTCCTGCAAACCTCCTTTGATCAGCCACCACCGGCACCCCTGCCACTGACACTGATTCTCGCATTACCCCGCCCCCGTATGCTGGCAAGGTCGCTGCAACATATCAGCACCCTGGGCGTAAAACGCCTTATCCTGCTTAATACCAAACGGGTTGAGAAAAGCTATTGGATGTCACCGGAGCTGAAGCCGGAGAAAATCCACGACAACCTGATTCTCGGTCTGAAGCAGGCCCGGGACACCCAACTGCCAGAGGTGATTCTGGAAACTCAGTTCAAACCCTTTGTCGAAGACCGCTTACCTGAGATCGTTGCCGGAACCCGGGGACTGGTGGCACACCCCGGTAGCGCTGAAGCCTGCCCGAGAGGTCTGGAAGAAGAGACCACTCTGGCGATTGGTCCTGAAGGCGGCTTTATCCCTTATGAGGTCGATAAGCTGGTCGAAGCGGGTTTGCAACCTGTGCATCTTGGCGAACGTATTCTGCGGGTGGAAACAGCGGTGACAGCATTACTGGCACGCTTGTTCTGATCTGCGTTCAGCTTCATACCGATACAGACCCCGCGGTCTAAAAAAAAGCGCCCTAACCTTTCGGTCGGGGCGCTTTTTATTCATTCTGACATTGGCACTTTGCTATACGGTAATCTTCTGCTGGATCAGATCTGTCAGCAGACCGATATGATCTTCACGGGCATTCAATGCCGGAATATAGCTCAGAGATTCGCCGCCTGCTTCACAGAAAATATCGCGATTTTCCACCTGAATCTCTTCCAGAGTCTCCAGACAATCGGCAGAAAACGCCGGACAGATCACATCAACTTTACCGATCTCTTTGCCCCACTGTTCGAGGGTTTTATCCGTGTAAGGCTGCAGCCACTCTTCACGGCCAAAGCGGGACTGGAAACAGCATAACCACTCGCCTTCGTTCAGACCCAGTCTCGCTGCCAGTTGCTCGGCAGTGTGATGACAATGCTGCGGATACGGATCACCATTATCAGCATAGCGCTTAGGAATACCGTGGAAAGAGATCAGCAGTCGCTCACCTTTGCCATGTTCCTGCCAATGATCTTTAACAGACTGCGCCAGCGCATCCAGATAGCCATCACGCCGATAATAATCACGGATAAAAGTTAACGCCGGAAATTCAGGACGCTTTGCAATTACCTTAGCCAGCTTATCGAACACCGCACCTGTGGTGGTTGCGGAATACTGAGGATACAGAGGCAGCACGATCACCTCTTCAACGCCCTGATCAACCAGAGACTGCAGGCTGTCAGCCATTGAAGGATTTCCGTAGGTCATCGCCAACTCAACGGGCAGATCAAAACCCCGATGATTCAACTCCTTCTGCACCGCCGCCTGTTGCTGACGGCTGATCGCCAACAACGGTGAGCCATCATCCGTCCAGACTTCCGCATAGGCTTTAGCCACACGCTTGGGTCGTACCTGAAGAATAATTCCGTGCAGAATCGGGCACCAAAGCCAGCGGGTCAGATCAACCACGCGATGATCGTGTAAGAACTCAGCAAGGTAGCGTTTGACCGCTTCGGGGGTGGGTGCATCAGGTGTACCCAGATTAACCAGCAGTACACCCTGACGAAGGTTTGAATCACTGCCGTTACTGGTAGATTCGGTGGCAGCGGAGGCTGCTTTCGCAGCTAAGGTAACATCGGACATCGTTATTCCCTGTTTACAACACATCAACCCTGCTTTATTGCTCACCCCCTTCATGGAAGCAGCTCAGCATCTGAGTCTTATACGGTGTTGCTATGATAACGTGTCCTGAGGAATAAAAAAAAATACCTGACGGTTTATTTCACCGCAAAATCAGGCGATCTGAGCGCGCCAGCTCTGGTTGATCACCGGCTGTGCCAGTGCGCTGAGACGGGAAAGAATACGGCGGGATTTAACCTGATTCACACCCAGCTGCTGCAGCATGTCGCGGGCGGATTCTTCATCACGGAACACTAATGGCTTGCCTTTGTGGCCGTGCAGACGGTGCGTGTTTTCGTTATGGGTAATCTCAACGGTGAAATAAACACCTTCATGATGAGACTGAATCTGGATATCCGTCGCCGGATGCTGCTTCAGCAGATGGTGTAGTTCTGTCATTTTCATAATCATTATCTCGTTATCTGTCTTTTCTGTTGTCTTGGTTGGCTTTTTACCAACAATGTCATTTTCGCTTTGTGTTATGACATTTATACGCAGGTGAAAAGACAGTATTGCTACACTTTTATTTCATTTCCGTGACAAGCCTCAATCCGGTGAATATCAGGCGATACACTCTTCCGATTCTGAGAACAGATTCACAATGCTGCCTGCGACCTGCGCCACCAGACTGTTGCCTTTGGCATGCTTGGCTTCATGTTTGATATGACTCAGCTGGCTGGCGATCTCTTTCGCGGAGCCAAAATCCGCCGATTCAGAATCAATAGCCGCCACCGAAATACTCATCAGACCAAAAAAGCGTTTCTCGCCAAAGCGGTCTTCAGCCCAGATACCGCCATCACCCAGGTGATCTTCACTGTAGAACTCCTGCCGGAAGACACTGAACTCTGCCAGCGCACTCTGCACATAGTCCTGCCAGTTAGGGCTCTGGAAGATAACCACATAGTCATCACCACCGACATGCCCCACAAAATCCAGCTGCGGATGACAGTGCTTCTTCAGCAGCTGCGAAACACTAAGGAGAATATCGTCGCCTTTGGCATAACCGTACTGATCGTTATAGGGCTTGAAGTTATCCAGATCGAAATAGCAGGTCACAAAGGGGGTTTTGCTGGCAATCAGCTGGTCAATTCGTTCCTGAATCAGCACATTGCCGGGCAACCCGGTAAGGGGGTTAGAGTTCTGGGCACTTTTTAGCTGCATCTCGGTGATCATCTTGAGCAGGTCGATCACCTGTCCCACACCGTAGTAGTAGCCGTTCTCGGTCAGAATAAAGTCCTCTTCCAACCGGTTCCGGTTGCGCTGAGTCACCAGCTGACTGACCTTCTCCATCCGCATATGGCGCTCAACAGACATAAAGTCCTGATCAAGAATCTGACTCACGGGCTTTTTACTGTACAGATCACGACCAAATGCTTTACTCAGCTTCTGCAGCAAACGGGAGCGCTTAACCATGCCCACCGGAACACCGCCGGACACCACCGGTACAGAAAACCAATGCTCATTCTGTTCAAAAATATCCACCACTTCCTCAACCAGGGTTTCTGGCGCAACGGGCGGAATATCAAGTTTCAGACGTCCAATCTGCCCTTCATCCTTGTACATCTCTCTACTCTCCTTGATCTGTTTCCAGACCATCTGAGTTGACTGGGATACTTCCCTGACCGGATGTGGATGCGGTCGGGCAAAATAATAGCCCTGTAAATAGTCCACCCCGATCTCTGACAGGGCTTCAAACTCCTGACGGGTTTCTATCCCTTCCGCCACCACCTGACTGTTAACCGCTCTTGCGATCTCGATGATGGAACGTACAAAGTCCCGTTTCACCTTGTCCTTATCAATGCCGGAGACAAAGTGCCGGTCGATTTTGACATACTCCGGCTGCAGCTCTGACCACAGGCGCAGACTGGAGTAGCCCGCTCCCAGATCATCCAGAGCGATCGAAAAGCCTTCGCCCTGATAATGCCTGACAGCGCGGCACATCAGCTCATAATCATGGGTCGGAGAGTGCTCGGTAATTTCAATGACAACCTGGTCCGGTCTCAGGCCAAAGCTATTCAACAGATCTAATGTTAAACCTTTATGATGATCCGCCTGCAGAAGGGTTTCCGGGGTTACATTCAGGAATAACTTACCGGGCAGTTGCTGGCGGGAAAAACTCTCAATCGCGCGACGACGACAAACCCCCTCTAAAGCAAACAGCTGATGATGCTGCTTCGCTTCTTCAAACAAACGAACCGGGCTGCAGAAATAGCTGTCTGCAGGACCGCGACTCAGAGCTTCATAGGCAAAAATGCCCTCGCCCTGAGAGCCGATAATCGGTTGGAAGTGGGTGTTGATTTTGCGGGACTCGATAATATCGAGTAATTCGGCGGTATCTGCCATTGAGCTGTCATCTCCAGAAAAACACCACAGGTATACCCCTGTGTAATGTGAGCAATTACACCAGTGAAAAATGACAAAATTGCTACAGCGGTGTTTTAAATACTATTTAAGAGAGACAACCCGGACGCTGATCAATAAACGCCCTCGGCATAATTAACTTTATCGGTGCCAGCTACCCACGGATATGCGATAGCGGCAATAAAAAAAGGCCATGCAATGCATAGCCTTTTTGGAAGCAGAAACAGGCGCTTATTCAGCAAATACGGACTCGATTGAAATGCCCTGTTTTTCCATCATGCGACGAAGTCTGCGCAGCGCTTCAACCTGAATCTGACGAACACGCTCTCGGGTCAGGCCGATCTCTTCGCCCACCTGCTCAAGGGTCGAAGGCTCGTAACCGTGCAGACCAAAGCGGCGTACCACAACTTCTGACTGCTTTTCAGTCAGCTCGGAAAGCCACAGATCCATATGCTGGGTAAAGTCATCTTTCTGCAGCATGCTGGCAGGATCCATATCCTCAGCATCGGCAATAGTTTCAACCAGCGGCTTATCCATATCACCACCCACCGGGTAGTCCATGGAGGTGACACGCTCATTAAGGCCCAGCATACGCTCTACAGCTTCAACCGGACGGTCCAGAGCTGCCGCAATCTCTTCCGGTGTCGCTTCATGATCCAGCTTTTGGGTCAGTTCACGAGCGGCACGCAGATAGACATTCAGCTCTTTAACCACGTGGATTGGTAGACGAATGGTGCGGGTCTGGTTCATCAGCGAACGTTCAATGGTCTGACGGATCCACCAGGTTGCGTAGGTTGAGAAGCGGAAACCCCGTTCAGGGTCGAATTTCTCCACGGCACGGATAAGACCCAGATTGCCCTCTTCGATCAGATCCAGCAGGGACAGACCGCGATTCAGATAACGACGGGCAATTTTGACCACCAGACGGAGATTACTCTCGATCATACGGCGGCGACCGGCATCATCCCCTTTGCGGGCAAGGCGGCCAAAGTAAACTTCTTCTTCGGGGGAGAGCAGCGGCGAGAAACCGATTTCGTTCAGATAGAGTTGGGTGGCATCCAGACTCTTTTCAGATTTATCTTCACGCTCTAAAGCACGCTCAAAATCTGCCTCAGCCTGTTTCTCCGCTGAAATCGTATCAGTCTGATCTGCTGTATCAGCTACAGCGGTCTGCTCTGTTTCAAATTCATGATTTAAAGTCGTCATAGCAGTATTCCCATGTCCTGTGGTGAGGTGTTTTTTCTGAAAAGCACCATCACTATTATTTTTATCAATACAGGCCTGTGACTGGGTGTTGTGACTGCTCTACTTCCGTTGTATCAATTTTTATCACAACCGACCAAATTGGCCTTTAGTGCGTTGTTTGAACATTTTGCCCAATTCATTAGATGTTTATGTGGCCGGTCTGCGTACTACAGACCATCAGGTCTTCTGCAAAGCATCTAACCTTTTGATTTTTAATTATTTTTCTCAAAAGATCGGCATAAAATACTTTGCGACTCAGGGAGTGAATAAGAGACTTCTCAGTCACCCCTTATGTATGACGCTATAACTTTCGTAGCAGAGTGTGCAACTGTTTTTTTTAATTCTTCAAAAAAACATCATTGAAAAATATTCACAGGAAGGAGGGAGGCTGCCGGAAAAATATCAAACAGCCTTGGAGATCAGTAACATAGAGAAATAAATCAAAATTCGACATTTGATTAATTTATTTTTCACCCTGCTGATTAAAAAACCAGACCAGCATGAAGCCTAAAATCATCAGAATAATCGCCGGCACCATCTGAGGATCCATACCGGTTAATTGTCCGTAGGCAGAGGGCAGAAGATTGTCATGGGTGATAGGCGCGGCTTTACCATGGCTATCAATTTTGTAGGAAACCACCTGACGCCAGGGCCAGATCTGGGACAGAGAACCGATCAGAACACCGGTTAACAGCGCCAATGTGGTCTGACGGAAACGGTGGAATAACCAGCTCAGCACCTGAGAGAAACTCAGAATACCTGCCGCACAACCTCCGGCAAACCATAGCATGGTGATCAGCTCCAGATTCTTCACCGCATGCATCACACCGCCATACACGCCCATGATGAGCAGCAGGAAGCTACCGGAGATACCCGGCAGGATCATCGCACAGATCGCAATAGAACCGGCAATAAAGATATGCAGCGGGTTGGCCACATCCAAGGTTGGCAGCAGCTGGTTAATCAGCATCATCAGCACGACACCGGCAAACAAGGCTAAGGTTGTTTTCCAGCTGCGGTCTTTGATCTCACCGTAGATCGTCAGCACAGAGGCACTGACCAGACCAAAAAAGAAGGCCGACAGTAATACCGGCTGCTCTTCCAGCAGATAGCTGATGATATGAGCCAACAGCAAAATACTGCTGATGATGCCCGCCAGCAAGGTTACCAGAAAGGTGCCATCCATTTTCTGCCAGACCGCTTTAAAACCCTCTTTTCGCCAGGTCAGCAGCAGGCTGGGGTTAATACTGCGAATCGACTCGATCAGCTGTTCGTAGATACCTGTGATAAACGCAACAGTGCCACCGGAAACACCGGGCACCGCATCCGCTGCCCCCATCGCCATACCTTTAAAGAAAACCCGGATACCATACTGATGTTTTGCCACGCGGGGATGCCGATGCCCTTCAGCCTTTGATCGATCAGGCTGAGGTTGGTCTGAATGAGTCTGGTTTGGGTCGGACGGCTTAGAGGTGTTCAATCAGGATACTCCCTATACAAAAACAAGCGATTCACAAAATGCGTTACACAACACCTTGCTGCAGCGGTACGAAATGCACCGGCGCAATAACATCAGAGGTATGACCGGATTCATTCCGCGTCACTCGGGTCAGAGACTGCTCTTCACCTTCCCCGACCGGCAAAATCATAACGCCGGTTTCACTCAGTTGAGATACTAACTTAGGTGGCACAGATGCCGGAGCTGCCGTCACCAGAATGGCATCAAAGGGAGCTTTCGCATCCCAGCCCTCATAACCATCGGCATGGTGCAACTCGATATTGGACAGTTCCAGTGCCTGAAACCGTTCTTTCGCCTTTGGCTGAAAACCACTGATACGTTCCAGGCTGACCACCTGCTTAAACAGTGACGCCAGAATAGCGGTCTGATAACCGGAGCCTGTGCCTATCTCCAGAACCTTGTTCGGACGCTCCGGCATATCCAGCAGAAGCTCCGTCATACGGGCAACAACCCAGGGCTGAGACAGGGTTTGCTGACAACCTATAGGTAGGGAGATATCCTCATAAGCCCGATGAGAGAGGGCTTCATCAAGAAAAATATGCCTTGGCATTTTCGCCATTAAGGTCAGCAGTTCTTCATTGTGGATTCCCTGATCACGCAAACGATCCACCATGCGGTTCCGGGTCCGCTGGGATGTCATACCTATCCCCTGAAGATTCCACTTCGCGTCTAAAATATGCTCAGTCATCGGCGCTCCTTAATCTGCCACCAGTTCTGTTGCAGAGCTGACGGATACTAACCAACTGGCCAGATTTTCTCTGGCGCTGTTCTGAGTCAGGTCCACATGCAAAGGGGTGATGCTGATAAAACCTTCGGCAACAGCATAAAAATCGGTCTCAGGTCCTGCATCACGGGTGCCACCTGCCGCCGGAATCCAGTAGCGCTGTTTTCCCCGGGGATCAAGTACCGCTTCCGGCTCACCGGCAGGGTGACGCTTACCCAAACGGGTCAGACGAATCCCTCTGATCTCCTCATAGGGAAGATCCGGCACATTGATATTCAGAATGCTGCCAGCGGGAAGATCCAGAGAGTGGTAGCCCCGCAATAAACGCGCAACAAACTCCGCAGCCGTGGCAAAGTGCGTCTTACCGGCCAAAGAAACGGCAATAGAGGGTACACCGAGAAAACGCCCTTCTGTCGCTGCGGCTACCGTTCCGGAGTAGAGCACATCATCCCCCATATTAGCGCCATGATTGATACCGGCGATCACAAGGTCAGCCTCAGACTGAAAAAGCTGCGACAGCCCCATATAGACGCAATCGGTCGGTGTACCATCAATACTGTGGAAACCATTCTCCATCGTCTCAGGGCATAGCGGACGACTTAATGTCAGGGAGTTACTGGCCCCACTCCGGTCACGGTCCGGAGCAACGACGGTTACTTTATCAGCGTCTTCGGACAGGCGTTCTGCCAGAACCCGCAGGCCTTCGGCACGAACACCATCATCATTTGATAAAAGTAATTTCATTCGGTTCTCGGCCTCATGTTGTCTTTGTTTGTTTCAGATGTTTTCCGGCACCGGCCACTCTGGCGAAGATTTAACGATCTTCAGCTTCCGTAAAGCTGCTGTTCCAGCGAGCCACTTCCCGCAGCATCGATGTGGCAAAGGTACCGACCGGCAACATAAAACTCAGCACCAGATCTGTCTGACCATTTTCCTGCTGCCAATCCCAATGAAGGTGCTCAGGAATCAGACGCAAAGCACGGCGCTCCGGGTTCAGACCCGAGCTTTCAATCCCGGCGATCAGCTCCGGATAGCGCCCGGCCACTTCCGCTTCCAACGCACGGGCTGCAGCGGTTACCTTCGGCTCACCTGCGCCCCATAAAGGACCTGTCGGGTGAATCACACCATCTTCCAGACGTTGCTGAACATCGGCGTCACCCAGTTCAATGGCAAACTGACTGCGACTACCGGAGAAGGTCGCGACATCGCCTTCCAGCCAGGCCTGCCAGTTGCCCTGCTCAATACGCTCGGTCAGCATCCGGTTGAACAACCAGCTGCGCAGAGCCGACAGCATCATGGCACGACCATCTTTGTCACGCTTACTGAGTTTCAGGGACTCTCCCGCTTCAACCCGGGCTACCGCTTTTGTCAGATTGTTTCCGTTGCGGCCAAAACGCTGCTCGCCAAAATAGTTCGGTACACCCTGAATGGCGATCTTATCCAGCAGGGCTTCCGCCGCAGCCTGATCACCTTCAAACCCGCGCAGGCGAATGGCAAATTTGTTGGCACGGTGAACACCACGCTTAAGTTTTTTGCGGTGACGGATCGCCTTCAGAATCTCAACACCTTCGATACAGAACTCATTCCAGTCCGGCGACTCAAGGCCGGGAATATGTACACTGAACCATTGTAAGGTGACCGCATGACGATCTTTCATACCGGAGTAGGAAACGGCGTTAAAACCCACTTTGGCAAAGCGCGCCAGCTGACGGGCGACCCAATCGGTATTGTTGCCGCGCTTTCTGATCCAGAGGAAATGATGCTCCCCTTCGCCTTCCGGCTCAAAGCCCAGAATTTCTTCTACCTGAAAATCTTCCGGTTCAGCCCGAAGCTGAGCCTGACCGACAGGGCCACCCCAGGCATAAGGAAACTCAAGTGATAACGGACATACCAAGGCATCTTCATCGTAAGAGTTGCTTTGGCTTGCAGGTGCAGAAGAGGATTCAGACATTCACTCGGTTCCAATTAAAATAATACGGGGCTTATGCCCGAAGATTGTTCAGTAAGAGCGTAAGCCCTACAGATTAAAAGCCTTAAGCTTCAGGAATCAGCAGCCTTAAGCGTCAGGTATTAACAGCACGACGGCATGGGCAGCAATACCCTCTTTACGGCCGGTAAAACCCAGCTTCTCTGTGGTAGTGGCTTTAACATTGACCGCCGTGATATCCACTTCCAGATCTGCCGCCAGCTTAGCCCGCATCGATTCAATGTGCGGAGCCATCTTAGGAGCCTGAGCAACAATCGTACTGTCGATATTCCCTACCGCCCAATTTTGTTCTTTCAGAAGGCCGATCACATGGCGCAGCAGATTGCGGCTGTCCGCACCTTCAAATTCAGGATCGGTATCCGGGAAGTGTTTACCGATATCCCCCAGACCTGCCGCTCCCAGAAGGGCATCACACAGGGCGTGAATCAGTACATCCCCATCAGAATGTGCCAGTAGCCCCTGCTCATAAGGGATCGTCACGCCACCCAGCACCACATGATCGCCCGGGCCAAATTTATGAACATCAAAACCGTGACCAATACGCATTGAAATTCTCCTGTGAGGAATTAGAGATCGCCTGCCTGAGACTTGAGAAACAGAGCCGCAAAGGCGAGATCATCCGGATGGGTAACCTTGATATTATCCCGATGACCGGCCACCAATCTGGGGCTGAAACCCAACCATTCCAACGCCGAAGCCTCATCGGTAATGACCGCGCCGGCGGCTAAGCCCTGCTCAAGAGCACGGGTCAGCTTACCAAACCGGAACATTTGCGGTGTCAGAGCATGCCAGAGCGCCGTACGGTCTACGGTTTCAGAAATCGTATTGTCCTGTGCCGCCCGCTTCATGGTATCGGCAACCGGCAGCGCCAGTATGCCGCCAACGGGGTCGTCTGACAGCTGGTCTACCAAAGCGGAAATATCACTTTTCCGTACGCAGGGACGCGCCACATCATGCACCAGCACCCAGTCATCCTCTGATGCCTGACCCGCAATCGCTTTCAGGCCGTTAAGCACGGAATCCGCCCGCTCTTTGCCTCCGGCAACCTCCTGCAGTCTGATGCCCACGGGCTTTTGAATCTCAGGCCAGTAGGGATCATCCGGGTTCAGACAGATGACAAACTCAGCCTGCGGTAATGCGCTGGCCAGTCGCTCAAGGGTATGTTCGATGATGGGGCGGTCATTCAGGGACAGGTATTGCTTAGGTCGGTCGGCCTGCATACGGGAACCGACACCGGCAGCGGGAATGATCAGCCAGATCTTCGCCATGGGTGAGGTATTATCCTGAGTCATTGCAGCACAACCTCTGGCTTGTCCAGCGCATTGGGCTCAGATGGCCGGGAAGCTTTTGCCGAAGGTTCAGGCTCATCAATCAGCAGAAAGAAGGTTTCGTTCGGACGAACCATGCCCAGCTCGTAACGGGCACGCTCTTCAATGGCATCCAGACCGCTACGCAGGTCTGCCACTTCCGCATCCAGCGCTTCATTTCGTTTCGCCAGCTCGGCATTTTCTGCCTTGCGGGTTTCGATGCGGCTTTCCAGCTGCCAGGTTTCCGGCAAGCTGCTTTCACCAAACCACAGTCGCATCTGCAACAGCAGGATCAGTACCACCAGAATTAAATTCAGAAAACGAAACATGGTTTCGGTCAGTGTCCCGATAAGTTAACCATCGACACCTGCAGCAGGGCAAAAGCGCAGGCCATTGAGAAAACAGGCATTATGAGTGAAAAAGCAGCGACAAAAAAGGGGAACCCTAAGGCTCCCCTCTTTTTACCTGCCCCTGAGGACAGGTTTAAGATCTGATCGGCGAATTAAGCCTGACCTTTGATCTCTTTCAGACCGTTGTAAACGGCTTTGTCACCCAGCTCAGCTGCGATTTCCAGCAGGCGGTTGTACTTAGCAACACGGTCAGAACGGCACAGAGAACCGGTCTTGATCTGACCTGCAGCAGTACCTACTGCCAGATCTGCAATAGTAGTGTCTTCAGTTTCACCGGAACGGTGAGAGATCACAGCAGTGAAGCCTGCGTCTTTCGCCATCTTGATCGCGTCCAGAGTTTCGGACAGAGAACCGATCTGGTTGAATTTGATCAGGATAGAGTTACCGATGTTTTCTTCGATACCACGGGACAGGATCTTGGTGTTGGTTACGAACAGGTCGTCACCTACCAGCTGAACTTTGTCACCGATTTTCTTGGTCAGGTAAGCCCAACCGTCCCAATCAGACTCGTCCAGACCGTCTTCGATAGAAACGATCGGGTAGTTTTCAGTCAGAGCGGCCAGGTAATCACCGAAACCTTCTGCGTCGAACACTTTACCTTCACCGGACAGATCGTATTTGCCATCTTTGTAGAACTCAGATGCTGCACAGTCCAGAGCCAGAGTCACGTCTTTGCCCAGCTCGTAACCAGCGTTGCTGATCGCTTCTTTGATCACAACCAGCGCTTCTTCGTTAGACGCCAGGTTAGGAGCGAAACCACCTTCGTCACCTACCGCAGTGTTCAGGCCTTTCGCTTTCAGAACCGCTTTCAGTGCGTGGAAGATCTCAGTACCGCAACGCAGTGCTTCGTTGAAAGAGGTGAAGTTAACCGGCTGAACCATGAACTCCTGGATATCAACGTTGTTATCCGCGTGCTCACCACCGTTCAGGATGTTCATCATAGGCACAGGCATAGAGAACTGGCCTGCAGTGCCGTTGATCTCTGCGATGTGTGCGTACAGAGGCATGCCTTTGTCTGCTGCCGCTGCTTTAGCCGCTGCCAGAGAAACCGCCAGAATCGCGTTCGCGCCCAGAGTGGCTTTGTTTTCAGTGCCATCCAGTTCCAGCATTTTGTTGTCCAGCGCACGCTGGTCCGCAGCATCCATACCGATCAGAGCGGCACGGATCGTGGTGTTCACACCTTCAACAGCCTTCAGAACACCTTTACCCAGGTAACGGCTTTTGTCGCCATCACGCAGTTCCAGCGCTTCACGGGAACCGGTAGACGCACCGGAAGGAGCGCAAGCGCGGGCGCTTACACCGGATTCCAGAATTACTTCGGCCTGTACCGTTGGGTTACCACGAGAATCAAGCACTTCAAGCGCTTTGATATCAACGATTGCTGTCATTTGGGTTTTTCTCCAGAAAATGTCATTTCTTAACTGAAACGATTTAGTTCTATGACTGAAAATGACCAGAGCATCCTTTGATCACAGGGTTCTGTTTAAAAGAACCTGATCAAACAAGACTCTGTTCAAAAAAATAGGCCGGTAAGCTGCATCTGCAAATCACCGGCGGACACCTTGATACCCGGGATTATCGGATATCCAGTGGGGCAAAGTCTTTAACCAGATCGTCGATGGCTTTCATCTGAGCCAGGAAAGGCTCCAGTTGCGCCAGCGGCAACGCCGACGGGCCATCACATTTGGCTTTCTCAGGATCCGGGTGCGCTTCAAGGAACAGCCCCGCAAGACCCAGCGCCATACCGGCACGGCCCAGCTGAGCCACCTGATGACGGCGACCGCCGGAAGCCGCGCCCATAGGATCACGGCACTGCAGAGCATGGGTCACATCAAAAATCAGCGGTGCGCCTTTACAGGCCTTCTGCATCACATCAAAGCCCAACATATCCACAACCAGATTGTCGTAACCAAAGCTGGAACCGCGTTCGCAGATCATCACCTTGTCGTTACCACACTCTGCAAACTTCTCCACCATATTGCCCATCTGAGCCGGGCTGGTGAACTGAGGCTTCTTAATGTTGATAACCGCTCCGGTCTGCGCCATCGCCTGTACCAGATCGGTCTGACGCGCCAGAAACGCCGGCAGCTGAATCACATCAGCCACTTCCGCCACGGGCTGAGCCTGATACGGCTCGTGCAGATCGGTGATCACCGGCACATTAAACTGCTGTTTAACTTCCGCCAGAATCTCCAGACCTTTCTCCAGACCCGGGCCACGATAGGAGTGGATCGAAGAACGGTTGGCTTTATCAAAAGACGCCTTAAAGACATAAGGGATGCCCAGACGCTGAGTCACTTCAACATAGTGTTCAGCAATCTGCATCGCCATATCCCGGGATTCCAGAACATTCATGCCGCCATAAAGCACAAAGGGCAGGTTGTTAGCACACTGCAGACCGGCGAACTCAATAACCTTGTTACTGTCCTGTGATGAATCAGGCTGTGACATGATGCGTCTCTCTGTCAGATATCGATAAAACGGAGTGTTTCAGCCCCGCAACAGAAAAGATTGCAGCGGCTGAAAGACAAAAGCCCTTAATTAAAAGGGCTTTTGCATCGGGTAACGATTAGCTGTCCTGTGAGGCAGCCTTTTTGGCGAGACCCGCCTCAACAAAACCGGTGAACAGCGGGTGGCCGTCACGTGGGGTTGAGGTAAATTCAGGGTGGAACTGACACGCCACAAACCATGGGTGATCTTTCAGCTCTACCACTTCAACCAGAGACTCGTCAGCGGAGCGGCCGGAGAAGATCAGACCCGCTTTTTCCAGATCGCCAACAAACTGGTCGTTCACTTCGTAACGGTGGCGGTGACGTTCAAAAATCACATCCTGACCGTAAACTTCACGGGCTTTGGAGCCTTTCAGCAGTTTACAGTCCTGTGCGCCCAGACGCATGGTGCCGCCCAGATCAGAACTGTGGTCACGCTCTTCGATCTTGCCTTCAGGGTTTACCCATTCAGTGATCAGACCCACAACCGGATGAGTGGTATCGTGGGTAAATTCTGTGGAATGTGCATCCGCCATACCGGCTACGTTACGTGCGAATTCGATCACCGCAACCTGCATACCCAGACAGATACCCAGATATGGAATCTTGTTCTCACGGGCAAACTGCGCGGTCAGGATCTTACCTTCGACACCGCGCTCACCGAAGCCACCCGGAACCAGAATCGCGTCTTTATCTTTCAGACGGTCCGTACCGTTGTGCTCGATATCTTCGGAATCGATATATTCGATATTAACCTTAGTGCGGTTCTTAATACCGGCGTGGTCAATCGCTTCGATCAGAGACTTGTAGGCATCCAGCAGCTCCATGTACTTACCGACCATGGCGATGTTGATGCTCTTCAGCGGGTTCAGCTTAGCATCAGCAACGGCAACCCACTCAGACAGATCGGCCGGAGGGCACTGCAGGCCAAAGCGCTTAACGACGATCTCATCCAGATTCTGAGCATGCAGCATGCTTGGAATGCGGTAGATGGTATCCGCATCTTCCAGAGAGATAACCGCTTTCTCATCCACGTTAGTAAACATGGAGATCTTACGGCGCTCGTTCGCTTCAATCGCTACTTCTGAACGACATACCAGAATATCCGGCTGAATACCGATAGAACGCAGCTCTTTTACAGAGTGCTGAGTCGGCTTGGTTTTCGTCTCACCGGCGGTCTTGATGTAAGGC
Organism: Oceanospirillum sp.; assembly: GCA_048264105.1. GTDB lineage: Bacteria > Pseudomonadota > Gammaproteobacteria > Pseudomonadales > Halomonadaceae > Oceanospirillum. The sequence continues at coordinate 281,937 of JBLXDJ010000002.1, read as the reverse complement.
ACCAGTGTCAGGTGCATAAACATCGCACGGTCAGAACCCACTTCAACTTTCAGCTGACGAACTGCTTCCAGGAATGGCTGGGACTCAATATCACCCACGGTGCCACCGATCTCGACCAGTGCCACATCGCAGCCTTCAGCACCGGCAATCACGCGGTCTTTGATCTCATTGGTGATGTGAGGAATAACCTGAACCGTACCACCCAGATAGTCACCGCGACGCTCTTTACGCAGTACGTGCTCGTAAACACGACCGGTCGTAAAATTGTTACGCTGAGTCATCTTGGTACGAATGAAACGCTCGTAGTGACCGAGGTCAAGGTCAGTCTCTGCGCCGTCTTCCGTCACAAAAACTTCACCGTGCTGGAAAGGGCTCATTGTGCCCGGATCAACGTTGATATACGGATCCAGCTTCAGCATGGTAACTTTCAGACCACGGGCCTCAAGAATAGCGGCCAGAGATGCGGAGGCAATGCCTTTCCCTAAAGAAGAAACAACACCACCTGTGACGAAGATATATCGCGTCATGGATAACCTGTTTTATGCTGCAAATAAGAAAGAAGGGGGGTACTAATTTTTTGTCCCAGACGGCTGTCATAGACAAAAATAGATGGGAGTGCAGGATACCAGAAGGCCTTGGCTATCACAATTCAGATGGCGGCAATTCATTAAGAAAAACCGGATCATTGCATAAAATAATATGTGCAGTTTTTAATACACCCGCCAGATAACATCAGCAACATCGGTTATACGCCTGAACACCCCATCGCATAAGTGCAGAAAGCTTATTTGCGGCGGATAACGACCGGGTGTGTATCACATTTGCCATCCGCTTCTAACACACTGATATCCCACCAGAATATACCGCCCTCGGCCACCTGCGGTGACCAGGCTCCGATCAGCTGACGCTCTCCCTCTTGGGTTTCCAGCCAGAACAGCCTGACCTGATCCCGCAACCAGGCCGGCACCCCGGTTTCCTGCAGAAGCTTCTTCAGTGCTTTACCGCCCCGGCGTGGCAGGCGGAGGGATTCCCCACCTTTGCGGGACTCTAAAACAACAGAAGCCGACAGAGGCAACTGCAGAACCTCTGCGTCCTTAACCGCTTCAGATTCAGGGAGACAAGCTTCAACGTGAAAAGGCTCAATGCGAAAAGCGACAGCCTCTTTTACAAGATCAGCGCCACCGGCTTCCACGACATCATGACGAATACTTACCAGCTCCGTGTCAGACTGGGCATGTCCATCATCAGACGGATCCCGAGCATCGGTCAGCTGAAGCAGAAGCTGATCACGATACCGGCGAAGCGCGTATTGCGGCCGCTGAAAAAGCGGCTGGGCATCATCCTGCGCCAATACCAGCTCATCCAGAATGATCATAAGCTGACGATAGTCCGGTGACGGGATGCCCGCATCCTGCAACCAGAAGCGCAGCAGGTTCCGCTGCCGCGCTGGTGACAGCTCAAGCAACGCCGGGCAGGAAAGCGCATTCCCGGAAGCGGTTACGCTTTTCAGATCGACCTCTGCCAGATCACGGTTTAGCTGATCGGCATCTGACAACACCCGGGCGCTTCGTCCGGCCACCTTTGTCGCATTGGGCCATCGGGATTTAAGACGGGGAGTTATCTCATGGCGCAGATAATTACGGTCAAACTCGACGCTCAGGTTTGATTCATCTTCAACCCAGCTCAGTGCTCTCTCTGCAGCATAGGCTTCAAGCTCCGAACGCTCAAAGGCTAACAAGGGCCGATAAAGCCTTCCCTGTCCCAGTTCCCGCTCGACCGGCATACCGGATAAACCCTGCGCACCGGCTCCGCGCATCAGCCTGAGCAGCAGGGTTTCCAGCTGATCATCGGCATGGTGCGCCATCAGGATCAGATCACCCTCAACGAGATGATCATTGAAAACCTGATAACGTGCTGTTCTGGCTTGCTCTTCAATAGATGAAGCATTGTTTAGCTGAACACGCTCGACCTGACAGTGAACCGATACCGAGAGGTTTTTCTGAACAGCGTGCTTTTCTTGAACAGCGAGCCGCTCCTGATAGCGATGACACACATTCATACAATGCTCAGCCCACTGATCCGCATTAGGGCTTAAGCCGTGATGAACATGAATGACCTTGAGTGACTTCTGACGTGAAGCGCAATACTGCACCGCCAGATCCAGCAGCACCACTGAATCCAGCCCACCACTGAGCGCCAGCCAAAGCTGGTTATGATCCGGTAATCTATCAAGCAGTTCAGGTGTCAGCATCTTGGCAAATTCATTTTCAGGACGTTGAAGCATTTATCTTAAGGGAGTTGAAGTACAGATCCTCAGACAAAAAATAACCCCGATAAGTCTGGCTCATCGGGGTTATTTGACACATTCAGGTCAGTGAACCTGACAGGTGTTTATCTTACCGGCTGCCTGGCTTTTACCAATTGCCAAGTTCAGGGTTACCCGCATAGTAAGACATCAGACGCTCGTAGCGGCGCTCAACCAGCTGCTCGCGGCTCATGCCGTTCAGGCGATCCAGCGTTTCTACCAGCTGCAGTTTCAGGTCTGCCGCTACTTTCTCAGCGTTACGGTGTGCACCGCCCAGTGGCTCTTCGATCAGGCGATCCACAAGACCCAGATGATGCAGACGAGGTGCAGTTACACCCATCGCTTCTGCGGCATCATTTGCACGCTCTGCGCTCTTCCACAGAATAGACGCACAGCCTTCCGGAGAAATAACAGAGTAGATGGAGTTTTTCAGCATGATCAGCTCATCGCAAACACCGATTGCCAGTGCACCACCGGAACCACCTTCACCGATAACGGTAGAGATGATCGGAGTTTGCAGACGGGACATTACCGCCAGATTATAAGCAATCGCTTCACTCTGACCGCGCTCTTCTGCGTCAATACCCGGATAAGCTCCCGGCGTATCAATAAAGGTCAGGATCGGCATCTTAAAGCGCTCAGCCATCTCCATCAGACGGCAGGCTTTACGATAGCCTTCAGGACGTGGCATACCGAAGTTGCGACGTACTTTCTCTTTTACTGAACGACCCTTCTGGTGACCGATAATCATCACCGGCTTGTCATCCAGACGGGCGACACCACCGACCAGAGCCGCATCATCAGCGAAGTTACGGTCGCCATGAAGCTCATCAAAGTCAGTAAACATATGTTCAACATAGTCCAGCGTGTAAGGACGCTGCGGGTGACGCGACAGCTGAACCACCTGAGCCGGAGTCAGGTTGGAGAAAATATCCTCCATCAGCTTGAGGCTTTTCTCCTGCAAACGGCTGATCTCTTCTGAGATATTCAGCTCGTTGTCGTTGCCAACCAGACGTAGTTCATCAATTTTTGCTTCCAGCTCTGCGATAGGCTGTTCAAAATCCAGATAGTTGGGGTTCATAGGTCCACGCTATTAAAATTCTATGCTTACGATTAAAAGCACACAGTCGCCATCAAAGCGCCTGTGAATAAGTCTTGTCCGGCCCCGGCTATCCATTTGAATGGATATTTCACCTGCTGGGCGTCGATCACTTCAAAGCGTTAAACTTCAGAGTGTCTCGATTCGGGGGCTTTCCAACCGTGGGAGCCTTTTAGCTCAGGGGAAAACCCGCCACATTTAAAACCGACAATAGTACGGCAAAGGCCATCTAAAAAAAACCTCTGCCGGTGGCTAAAGCGTTGCTGAAAAGTCACGGTCTGTTACTTTTTCACTGTTTTCGTCCACCAAAACAAGCCGCTGAGGCTCTGCCGGAGAAATCCTTACTGTTTCAAACAGTCTGATTTCGTCAACGGCAGGGTTTTCAGGTGCTTCAGCGGTAAATGCAAACGGATCAGTCGCCGTATGAAAGACGGACACTTTTAAGACCAAAACCGTCGTACAGGCTGTAAATCAGCTCATCACTGGGCACAACCCGCCACTGATCGGACAGACGTACGCGGCCGGATACCTCAGGTGTCTGATAGGTCACCTCAACCGGAACGCCCTCATCAGGCTGAGTCACGGTAAAGGGCTGCAGCTTGTTTTGCAGCAGATCCAGATGCTTCTTACCAATCTCTTTCTGATGCCATTTCAGCTGCAGACTGTCGCTGTATCGGATACGGGCTGCCAAAAGACTGGTGACGCCCTTTGCCCGAACCCGCAAACTGCCGGAGTAGTCATCAAAGCTGACATCCCCTTCAATCACCACCAGCTGATCTTTCTGCAGCTCGGTGCGATGGGCTTCAAACAGCTCGCCGAAGACAGACACTTCGATCCGGCCGGAGCGGTCATCCAGCGTGATAAAAGCGATGGTATCGCCACGCTTACTCTTCATGGTGCGAATGTCGATAATCAGCCCGGCAAGCTTCTGGGTTTCCCGACTGGCTGCCAGATCACTCAGGCGCATACGGGCAAAGCGGCGTACTTCGGCTTCGTACTCATCAAACGGATGGCCGGTCAGGTAGATACCTAACGTGTCTTTTTCACCCTTGAGGCGCTCTTTATCGGTCCATTGACGGACCTGACGATGCTCCTCGTAAGGATCACTCGCCTGCTCGGCCTCAAGCTCACCAAACATATCCATCATGCCGATATTGGCATTCACATTGCTCTGCTCAGCCGCTTTAAACGCGTCTTCGAGGCTGGCCAGCATCACGGCTCGGTTCGGGCCAAGCTTATCCAGTGCGCCGCTTCGGATCAGGGCTTCAACGGTTCGTTTATTCAGCTTACGGGAGTCAGTACGTTCACAGAAATCGAACAGGTCGACAAAAGGACCACCTTCGTTACGTGCCGCCACGATAGAGTCGATCGGGCCTTCACCCACACCCTTGATCGCCCCCAGGCCGTAGACAATTTCATTGTCGTCATTAACGGTGAACTTAAAATCACCGGCATTCACATCCGGTGGCGTCAGCGGCAACTTCATGTGCCGACACTCTTCCACCAGCGTCACCACCTTGTCGGTGTTCTGCATTTCGGTAGACAGTACCGCCGCCATAAAGGCTTCCGGATGGTGGCGCTTGAGATAAGCGGTCTGGTAGGAAACTAAAGCGTAGGCAGCCGAGTGGGATTTGTTAAAACCGTAACCGGCAAACTTTTCCACCAGATCAAAGATGTTACCCGCAAGATCTGCATCAATACCGTTATTCTTACAACCGTCAAGAAAGATCGAGCGCTGCTTTGCCATCTCTTCCGGTTTTTTCTTACCCATCGCCCGGCGCAGCATATCTGCACCACCGAGGGTGTAGCCCGCCATCACCTGTGCAATCTGCATCACCTGTTCCTGATACAGAATGATGCCGTAAGTTGGCTTCAGTACCGGCTCAAGGCTTTGGAGCTGGTAGTTGGGGTGTGGATAAGACACCTCCTCTTCGCCGTGCTTACGCTTAATAAAGTCATCCACCATGCCCGACTGCAGCGGACCGGGGCGGAACAGGGCTACCAGTGCGACAATATCTTCAAAACAGCTCGGGCGCAGACGTTTAATCAGGTCTTTCATACCGCGGGATTCCAGCTGGAAAACCGCTGTGGTTTCACCATCCTGCAACAGGTCAAAGGTGGCCTTGTCATCCAGCGGGATCTTGGCGATATCGAAGTCGGTGTGTCCCTTGTCATACATCACCTTAACCGCCCAGTCGATAATGGTCAGGGTCCTCAGACCCAGGAAGTCAAACTTCACAAGACCAGCAGACTCCACATCATCTTTATCGAACTGCGCCACCAGACTCGAACCGCCCTCTTCACAGAAAATCGGTGAGAAATCGGTCAGCTTGGTAGGGGAGATCACCACACCACCGGCGTGCTTGCCGGTACCACGCACGGTACCTTCCAGCTTCAGCGCCATCTCCCAGATCTCTCCGGCATCCTCATCATTGGCCAGGAAATCCCGCAGCGGCTCCTCCTGCTCAAAGGCTTTTTCCAGCGTCATGCCGACTTCAAACGGGATCATCTTGGAGAGCTTGTCGGCCAAACCATAAGGCTTACCCTGAGCACGGGCCACGTCACGCACTACCGCTTTTGCCGCCATGGTACCGAAGGTAGCGATCTGGGATACCGCATTACGACCGTAGGTCTCCGCAACATAGTCGATCACCCGGTCCCGGCCGTCCATGCAGAAATCGACGTCAAAGTCGGGCATGGAAACACGTTCCGGGTTTAGGAAACGTTCGAAAAGCAGGTCGTATTCCAACGGATCAAGATCGGTAATTTTCTGGGCGTAGGCCACCAGAGAACCAGCACCGGAACCACGACCTGGCCCCACAGGCACACCGTTGTTTTTAGACCACTGGATAAAGTCCATTACGATCAGGAAGTAACCGGGGAACCCCATGGAGATGATCGTCTCCAGCTCAAAATCCAGTCGTTCGCGGTAGATCTTCTCGGTTTTGGGGAAATCTTCGGCACTGGTATCAAACAGCTGTTCAAGCCGCTCGGTCAGACCGTCATGGGACACTTTGCGAAAAAAGTCATCCATGGTCATCCCGTCCGGAATCGGAAAGTCCGGCAGGAAGTATTTGCCCAGCTGAACATCGATAGTGCAGCGTTTGGCGATCTCGACACTGTTCTGCAGTGCTTCAGGTATGTCGCTGAACAGCTCTGCCATCTCTTCCTGAGATTTCAGATACTGCTCTTCGGAATAACTTTTATTGCGATGCGGGTCATCCAGTGCCCGTCCCTCACCAATACAAACCCGGGTCTCATGGGCCCAGAAATCTTCCCGCTCAATAAAACGCACATCATTGGTGGCGACGACCGGACACTGACACTCATCCGCCAGCTTTACCGATTCATGAACACAGAGCTCATCATCAGCACGAAAGGTTCGCTGTAATTCCAGATAGAAACGGTTGGGGAAGACCTGCATCCATTTACCCAGTGCCTGCCGGGCTTCAGGATAGTGACCACCCACCAACAGGCTGCCCACCTCGCCCTCTTTAGCACCGGAGAGCGCAATCAGTCCCTCAGATTGCTCGATCAGCCAAGCATCTTTCAGGATATTCCGCCCCTGATGCTGACCTTCCAGATAACCCCGGGACACCAGCTCAGTGAGATTCCGGTAGCCGGTATTATTCATCGCCAGCAGGGTCATACGATAAGGACGGGCTGGGTCGGCTTCGTTCTCCAGCCAGATATCGGCCCCTGAAATCGGTTTAATGCCCGCTCCCTGCATCGTTTTATAGAACTTCACCAGAGCAAACATATTCGACTCATCGGTAATCGCAAGCGCTGGCATGTTCAGGGCTTCCAGCTTACCGGGCAGTTTCTTGATCTTTACCAGACCATCAACCAGGGAAAATTCAGTATGAATGCGCAGATGAACAAAAGAGGGAGTCATAAAAGATCTCGTATACAAAACTGTATCAGGTGAAGAAAAGCATAGAACATCAGCCCGCAGGCGGGCTCAAAACTCAAGCAGGCTACAGATCAAGTCGCTGCTGAACCGGCTTAAAAGAGCGACGATGCTCAGGGATAGGCCCTAAGGCTTCCAGTGCGGCAAAGTGCTGCTTGGTGGGATAGCCTTTATGTTTGGCAAAGCCGTAACCAGGGTATTTCAACTCCAGCTCTGCCATCTGACGATCACGGTATACCTTAGCCAGAATTGAAGCCGCACTGATCGCACTATGACGCAGATCCCCCTTCACAACCGCCATTGAAGGGCAGGGAAGTTCCGGGCAACGGTTGCCATCCACCAGTACAAATTCAGCGGCAGGTTTTAAACCTTCTACTGCCCGCTGCATCGCCAACATGGTGGCATGCAGGATATTCAGGCGGTCAATCTCTTCAACGGAGCACTCGGCAATATGCCAGGCCAGCGCTTTTTCCTGAATCTCATCAAAGAATTTTTCGCGTTTCTTCTCACTTAGCTTCTTGGAATCCGTCAGTCCTTCAATCGGCTGATCAGGATCGAGAATAACCGCCGCAGTCACGACTGAACCCACCAGAGGCCCACGTCCCACTTCGTCCACACCGGCAAGCAGTTTACCGCGATAGGGAATATCCAGTTCAGGCCAATCTTGTGCCATCGTAACCTCAGGTTTTGCGCTTAGTGGGATTTAACGGATGTGTCAGAAGAAGCACGTTCTTCGATCATTGCGGACAGTGTCTTGGCGGCCACCTGACTGGCTTCCTGTTTCAGCTCATGATGCAGCTGATAGAAACGCTCCACCAGCTCCCGGAAATTATCAGGGTTCTGTAACCGGTCAAGCAACAGAGCACTCAGTGACTCTACAGTGGCATCGTCCTGAATCATCTCCGGTACCAGGGATTCTCCGGCAATAAGATTCGGCAGGGAGATATGATCCACTTTGATCATACGGCTGATAATGGCATGACTCAACCAGGCCATTTTGTAGGCAACGACCATGGGTTTCTTCAGCAGCATCGCTTCCAGTGCAGCGGTGCCGGATGCCAGCAGTACGGTATCAGAAGCGCTCATCACTTCCCGGGACATACCATCAAAAAGATGGAAGCACTGACGCAGTTCAGGCTTAACAACGGCCAGTTGTTCTTCAATCTGCTGACGTCGCAGATCATTGGCACAGGGGATTGCTACCTGCAGCTCAGGCATCACTTCACAGCAACGTAGCGCAGTATCAATAAAGGTTTGCCCCAGATATTTAACTTCATTACTACGACTGCCGGGCAGAACGGCCAGAACAGGGAATTCTTTCGATAATCCCAGCTGATCACGGCAACCATTCTGATCCACATCCATCGGCAGTTCATCCGCCAGAGGATGGCCCACAAAAGTCACCGGAATATTTTTGCGGTGATAAAAATCCGCTTCAAAGGGCAGTAGCGTCAGCATGTGATCAACACAACGGGCGATCTTCTTAAGACGTCCCTGCTTCCATGCCCAAACCGAAGGAGATACATAGTGGACAACCGGAATTCCGGCATCCCGAACCCAACCTTCCAGAGTCAGGTTGAAGTCCGGCGCATCAATACCGACAAACAGATCCGGTTTCTCCTGAAGGCAGAGATCACGAACCTCTTTACGAATCCTCAGGAGCTCCCGTAAACGGCCAAACACCTCGACAAAGCCCATGACGGACAAGCGATCCATCGGCCAATGGCTGATAAAACCTTCCTGCTCCATTCGGGGGCCGCCAATACCAAAAAACTCCGCCGTAGGGTGGAGTTTCTTTAATTCCCGGATCAGACCTGACCCAAGAATATCACCGGATAGTTCACCGGCTACAATGGCGATACGCAGAGGCTTCTGCGGCGAGTCCTGATCAGACATGCGCGTTTCCTGTAAATCTTCGACTGATTCAAAAGGCCGGGGCAACGTTTAAAGGGCCAGGCCAACAAGCAATATTAGCGGATAATGCCACGCCCTGAGCCCTTGAGGCTTTTGATAAAGACAGATAACTCTTCGCCCACGCTTTCGCTTTCCAGTTCAGCAATCGCCGTATCCAGTCGCAGACCTTTACGGAAAACGGTTTTATAAGCGCGGCGTAACTGGCTGATCGCTTCTGCGGAAAAACCACGGCGCTTCAGTCCTTCAGCATTAATACTGTGGGATTCAGCTGGGTTGCCACTGACCATCACATAGGCGGGAATATCTTTTGAGATATAACTCGCACCACCACACATAGCATGCGGACCTATATGACAGAACTGGTGAATCGCAGACGCACCACCAATAATGGCCCAATCGCCAATCTTCACATGACCTGCAATGGAGGCATCTGAAGCAATAATGGTGTTATCGCCGATAACGACATCATGCGCGATATGTACCGTCGTCATAATCAGGTTGTTGCTGCCAATACGGGTAATACCTTCATCCTGAATCGTGCCCCGATGAATCGAGCATCCTTCACGGATTTCATTGTTATCACCAATAATCAGACGGGTTGGCTCCCCGGCATATTTTTTGTCCTGACAATCCTCACCGACGGAAGCAAACTGAAAGATCTTGTTGCCTTTGCCGATGGTGGTCAGTTTTGTGATAACAACATGGGGCCCAATCCAGGTACCCGCCCCGATTTCAACATCGGGGCCGATAATGGAGTAGGGTCCGATCTCAACATCAGCAGCGATAACCGCTGATGGATCAACAATAGCTGTTGGATGAATCAGACTCACAGTTCTCTCTCTGCACACAAAATTGAACCCTGACACGCGAGCTCACCATCAACCGTCGCTTTACAATCAAAGCGCCAGATACCGCGACGAGGCGTGCCAACAACCGTTGCTTCCAGTTTTAACTGATCTCCCGGAACAACAGGACGCTTAAAGCGTACTTTATCACTGCCTACGAAGTAGTAGATATGGCCATCAGCAGGTTTTTTCTCCATGGTTTTAAAACCAAGAATACCTGCAGCCTGTGCCATCGCCTCAATAATCAGTACACCCGGCATTACTGGGTGATGAGGGAAGTGTCCATTAAAGAAAGGCTCGTTTACCGTTACATTTTTGTAGGCAACGATCGACTCACCCAATTCCATCTCTACAACACGGTCAACCAGCAAAAAAGGATAACGGTGGGGTAAGTATTCTTTAATTTCGTTAATGTCCATGACCATTTAATCAACCTCAAAAAAACCTAACTGCCACGTAGCAGCAGGTGCGCACAATACGCTTCTGTCTGTTTTAAGTTTTTTGCTTAGCTGCGGATAATGACAAGCTTTTTTCAATCTTGCTCATTCGTTTCGCCAGACTATCCAGCTGGTTAAAACGTACCGCATTTTTGCGCCATGTGCGCATATCTGACATACCGGTACCGGAAGAGTAATGCCCGGGTTCCCGGATATCTCCGGTCACATTCGTTGTCATATTCAGGGTGACGCCATCACAAATCGTTAAATGACCGGCTATATTACTGGCACCACCGATAAGACAATAGCGTCCAATCGAACTGCTGCCGGCAATACCAACGCACCCCGCAATCGCTGAACCATCACCGATTCGCACGTTATGAGCAATCTGAACCTGACTGTCGATAATCACATCTGAGCCAATTTCAGTGTTATCCAGAGCACCCCGGTCAATGTTGGTATTCGCACCCACTTCTGTCCGGTCGCCTATGATAACACCACCCAGCTGAGCAATCTTTACCCAACGTCCATTTTCAGGGGCAAAACCAAAACCATCGCCACCGATCACACAGCTGCTATGTAAGGTTACCTCGCAACCTAAAACAACTTCGTGATATAGCGTGACATTGGGATACAGTCGGCAACCTTTACCGACAATCGTGTTGCGCCCGACATAACAATGACTGCCAATAACGGCACCTTCACCGATCTCTGCCCCCGCATCAATCACCGCAAAAGCATCCACCTGGGCCCGGTCGGAAACATCAGCTTCCGGATGAACATCAGCCTGAGGATGAATCCCCGGGATACAGGCAGGAACTGAGTCAAACAACTGCGTTAGTCGGGCGTAGCCTGCATAGGGATTTTTAAGAAGGATACTGTTCACAGGACACTGTTCAGCCAGCTCTTCTTTAAGGAGCACCACGCCCGCTTCACAATCCGCAAGATGCTTCTGATAAGCAGGGTTAGCCAGAAAGCTTGCCTGAGAAGGCCCCGCACTTTGCAGCGTTGCCAGACCGGAAATCATTTGCGAGGAATCACCACGCAGCTTACCACCCAGCATCTCGGCCAATTCGCCAAGACTGTATTTGCGGCGAACAGATTGAGTTTCTCCCGGGTGAGTCATGCGACTTTCCTTCAGTTATACCAGAGGGTGAGAAGTAACGTTTATGTGATGTTAGGCAGTCTATTGATCTGCCGACTGCATCTTATTGAGCTGTGTAATCACTGCTTGCGTAATATCAAGACGGCTGTGCACAAATGTCACAGCCTGACGATCCAGCAGCAGGTCAATCTTACGCGCTTCAATAACCTGGCGAACGGCATCATCTAACTGAGGCCGTACACTTCGGATATAAGCTTCCTGACGCTGACGCTGCTCCTTCTGGAGACGCTGACCCAGAAACTGATACTCCTCAGCCTTCTCCTGAATATCTTTACTGAGCTGCCGTTTGGCATCTGCACTCAGAGTATCGGCATCGGCTTTTAGCTTTGCCTGCATCTGCTTGGCTTCTTCTGCGAGCGTGCGGATCTCCTGCTCATCCTGACTTAAGGCTTCACGAATCGCTTTAAACTCACTTCGCGCCTGATCGGTACCCAAAAGAGCAGCCCGCCAGTCAAGAACAGCAATTTTAGTGGCTTCCTGTGTCGCAGCAGTATTGTCAGTTTCTGCCCGGACACTGACGGAGCTCATCAAGAGCAGCGTAAGAAAAACACTGAAAAAACGAAACGTGCGTGTCATTGATCTTATCCTTTAACCGTTGAACAGCTGAACCTTAGAAAGTCTGACCGATCGAGAACTGGAAGAACTCGGTATCGTCATCACTTTTCGCATTCAGCGCTTTGGAGATACTGAAATCCAAGGGTCCGATCGGTGACAGCCAGGTTAAGCCCAAGCCACTGGAAAAGCGCAGCTCGGACAGATCGACACCGGCTTCGCAGTTCGTGGACACACGGCTGCATTCGGTCATAAAGACATTACCGGCATCAACAAACACGACGGTCTGCAAGCTGCTTCTGTCTTCAACAAACCACAGCGGATAGATCAGCTCGACCCCGGTTTCGACCAGTACATTACCACCAAACGCGGAAGGCGCATCACCATCTGTCGGCGTACTTTTTGGCCCAAGAGAGTTACCCCGATAACCCCGTACAGATCCCAAACCACCAGCAAAATAATGCTCATAGAAAGGTAGCAAGCTATCGCTGCCATAGCCATCGGCATAGCCCAGATCTGTTCGTAACTTCACAGAATAATCATCATTTAGTGCAACAAGGTAACGATTCTTATATTCAAGGCTATAGAAGGTCATATCACTACTTGGAACAGCAACTTCTAAAGACAGACGATTGTAAGTACCATCAGTGGCTAAAACACCCCGATTCAGTCGGTTATCGCTTACATAACCGCCTACTTTATAGGCCGAGTGATTATCGCCTTCATCCTCAATAAAGGTGACAACTTCTTTAACGGGGTCACTACCGGTATAGATACGGGTATTATCTGCGCCCAGAGTTAAGCCAACACGAGCCGTTTCACTGATCGGGTAACCAAAGTTTACTTTGGCTCCATAAGAGTCCGTGGCAAAACCACTGATATCAGAGTCTTCCAGATTACTTTCCTGATAGAAGACATTGATACCACGGCTTACGCCATCCAGTGTGTAATAGGGATCAAAAATGGAGAAGTCCAGTTTCTTAATTGTATCGCTTCGGCTGACATTGAAACCGACATTGGTCCCAGAACCCAGGAAGTTCGACTGCTTAACACCCGCACCAAAAATAATACCGCTGTTCTGTGAATAGCCAACGGAGGCACTCAGACTGCCTGAAGGCTGCTCCTCAACGGTATAGTTCACATCAATCTGGTCATCGAAACCGGCAACCCGAGGGGTATCCACCTGAACGGTTTTAAAGTATCCAAGCCGCTCCAAGCGTGCTTTGGAGTTTTTTATCGCATCAGTTGATGCCGAGCCGGCTTCCATTTGAGTAATCTCCCGGCGCAATACCTCATCCTTGGTCGTGACGTTGCCGGAGAAATTAATACGCCGTACATAAGTACGCTTACCTGGCGCCACCATAAGAGTCAGGGTGACCGTCTGATCATCATGCAACTCAGGCACCGCATTGATGTTGGCAAAGGTAAAACCTTCCTTCCCCAGACGCTTACGGATCGCCTCGGTGGTGTTGACCATTTTAGTACGGGAAAAAGTATCGCCGGGACTCAGTTCGATCAGTTCAAGAATCTCTTCCGGATCCACAACCAGATCACCACTGAGCTTGATCTCACGAATACTGTAAGACTCACCCTCGGTGACATTCACCGTAATATAAACATCGAGTCGATCCGGACTCACCGAGACCTGTGTTGAATCCACATTGAACTTCAGGTAGCCCCGATCCAGATACCAGTTGCGAAGGCGCTCAAGATCCCCCTGCAGTTTGGGGCGGGAATACTGACTGGCAGAGGCAAACAGCGACCAGTGAGATTTAGCCTCCAGCTCAAAACGTTTCGCCAGTGTTTCATTATCAAAGCGGTCATTACCGGTGAAGTTGATATGACGGATGGTCGCAACATCACCTTCACGGATTTTGACATTCAGATTCACCTGATTATTGCCTACCGACTCAATTTCAGTATCAATACTGGCGCTGTATCGGCCTAAACCGTGATACATACGCTCCAGTTCAAGCTCGACCTGCTCCAGGGTCACACGCTGCAGGATCTGCCCCGCTTTCAGACCGGACTGCGCCAGCCCCTCTTCCAGCTGTTCCGTTTTGATTTTATCGTTACCCGTGATCAGAATCTGATCAATTGCCGGGCGCTCTTTAACCACAACAATCAGCAGAGACCCATCCCGTTCAAGACGGACATCATCAAACAGGCCGGTCTCAAACAAGGCCTTACTGGCTTCTACCAGGTCCTGATTGCTGACCTGCTTACGAAGTTCGATCGGGAAGGCACTGAAAACCCGTGAGGCGGATACACGCTGCAAGCCCTCGACACGCAGATCATCAAACACAAACTGTGCAGCCGATACCGGAGAAAAAACACTTAGCCCGGAGATCATTAAAATAGCGGCCAGAACCTGCTTAGCTGAATAAAGCCATTTAAAAGGGCTGAACTGTTTAATACGGGTGATCATAAAATTCCACTATCCGGAGAGGACTATTTAACTAAAAATTAGAGACGCATCAGGTCGTTATAAAAGGCGATCATCATCAAACCAGCCAGCAGCATCATACCAATTCGTAAACCAAACTGCTGAGCCTTTTCCGGCACGGGACGTCCGCTGACCGCTTCAATCAGATAAAACAGCAGATGACCACCATCAAGAACCGGAATCGGTAACAAATTCAATACACCCAGACTGATACTGATATAGGCAAGAAAAGTCAGAAAACTTTCCAGCCCACCTTTAGCGGAGTCACTGGCAACCTGAGCAATCGTAATGGGGCCGCTAAGATTATCCACAGAGATCAGCCCCACCACCATTTTTCCGATGGAGTCCAATGTCAGAACAATCATATCCGCAGTTTTGATCACCGCATTGGGGACAGATTCCAGTACGCCATACTGTACCTCGCGAACCATCCCTTCCGGCCACTCGCCCCGTTGTGCCGCGGCACCGATATAGCCGATATCACGGCCATCATCCAGACGACGCAGATCAGGGGTAATACTCAGCAGCTCAACACTCCCTGAGCGCTGAACCTCTAGCATCAGCGGTTGATCGGGAGACGCCTGAACCAACTTAACCCAATGCATCCAGTCCGTTACCGGCTCGCCATTAGCGGTCAGGATCACATCGCCTACACCCAATCCTGACCGTTGTGCAGCACCATCAGGCAGAACCTGGCCAATCACGGGTTTCAGATGCGGAGAGAAGGGTGTAATGCCGATTGCCGTTAGCGGGTTAGGTTCTTTTTCACCGGCCAGCCAACGCTCAACAGACAGCGCATGCTCCTGCTGGTGATACCCCTGCCACTCCTGGGTCACAATGCGAATCTGCCCGGTATCACCCACACGGCTTAACAGCTGCATACCGGCATCCTGCCAACTATGAACCGCCTCACCATCAATGCTGATCAACTCAGACTGAGCCTCAATACCAGCCTCATAAGCCAGTGAATCAGGATGCACGGAACCGACAACCGGAGCCAGGGCGCTGGTACCGGAAACAAACAGGACCCAATAGGTCAGGATCGCCAGCAGGAAGTTTGCAACAGGACCCGCTGCAACAATAGCGATGCGCTTCCAGACAGACTGCTGATTAAAAGCAAAAGGCTTCTCTTCATCTGAAACATCACCCTCCCTTTCATCCAGCATGCTGACGTAGCCACCCAGAGGGATCCAGGCAATGGCATACTCAGTACCGGTTTTATCAAACCAGCGATACAGAGGTTTGCCAAAACCCACAGAAAATTTCAGTACCTTAACGCCACAGCGCCGGGCCACCCAAAAGTGCCCGTACTCATGAACGGTCACCAGTATTCCGAGGGTTACAATCAATGCCAGTATCGTATGCAAAACACCCATTCACGCTCTCCGGTTAATCTTTACTGCGCTTTGACGCGATGCATCGATAAATGTTCAAGGTAAGGCAGGCTAATTTCACGGGCCTTGCGGTCACTGGCCAGAACCACTTCCAGTGAATCTGCCGGTTCGACAGCAATACTATCGAGGGCATAGCGACATAATTCGGGGATCTGCTCAAAACCGATCTGATGATCCAGAAAAGCCTGAACAGCCACCTCATTGGCGGCATTAAGGATGGCAGGAGCCGTTCCACCCAAGGTGAAAGCCTGCCGCGCCAGTGCCAGACAGGGAAACGCCACCTCATCAGCCGGTTCAAAGTTAAGCTGCGCGACCTGAAAAAGGTCCAGCGGCTTAACACCGGCATCAATACGCTCCGGCCAGGCCAAACCATAGGCGATCGGCGTACGCATATCAGGGTTCCCCATCTGCGCAATCACAGAACCGTCGTTATAGGCCACCATGGAGTGAATAATACTTTGCGGATGCACAACAACCTGAATAGCCTCAGGCCTGACTGAAAACAGCCAGCACGCTTCGATCAGTTCCAGACCTTTGTTCATCAAGCTGGCCGAGTCCACCGAGATCTTCTGCCCCATGGACCAGTTAGGATGAGCCACCGCCTGCTCCGGCGTGACCTGAGCCAGCTGATCACTGCTGAAACCACGAAACGGCCCACCGGAGGCGGTCAACAGAATCTGATGAACTCCTGAAGCGGGCAATGATTCCTGATCAAAATGTGTTCCCTGAGCCGGTAAACACTGAAAAATCGCATTATGCTCGCTATCAATCGGCAGAAGTTCAGCACCGGAACGCTTCACTTCATCCATAAACAGCTGGCCGGACATGACCAGGGCTTCTTTATTCGCCAGCAGAATACGCTTACCGGCCTTAACCGCCGCAAGGGCTGGCAGAAGACCTGCTGCACCGACAATAGCCGCCACAACAATATCAACCTCAGAAGCTTCAGCCACCTGTTCAAGTGCCGATGATCCGACCAGAACCTCGGTTTTTAAATCGGCAATTTCTATTCTCAGACGCTCAGCTGAAGCCTCATCCGGTACCACGGCATAGGCAGGGCAAAAGTGATGACAGATCTCGGCCAACTCCTGAATACGCTGGTATCCGGATACCGCATGCAGGCGATAGCGGTCCGGGTGGCGGGCTACAATATCCAGAGTACTGCTACCGATGGAGCCGGTCGCCCCCAGCAAGGTAATCGTCTGCGACTGACTCATAAACTCAACCCGGTCAACTTCAGGCTCAGAACAAACAGAGGGACGGCAGCGGTGAGACTGTCGATACGATCCATAATACCGCCATGTCCCGGCAGCAGCTGGCTGCTGTCCTTCATGCCACGGTGACGTTTCACCATACTTTCAAACAGGTCACCCAACACCGACACCGCTGTCACCAGTAAGGTAATCGCCAGCAGAATCAGCATCTCTTTCTGACTCAGATTCCAGTATTGCGCGCAGATCACAGCCAACAACGCCGTTGCCAGCAAACCACCATAGACACCAGCCCAGGATTTACCGGGACTCACTTTAGGTGCCAACTTGGCTTTACCGAAGCGGCGGCCGGCAAAATAAGCTCCGATATCCGCACACCAGACAAGCAGCAGGATATAAAGCAGCGCCTCTTTGCCCAGCCAAAGACTGGTACGTAGTTCGACAAAGCCAACCCAGCAAGGCACCAGAACAGCAAAACCGATCAGCAGGCGGGCCGAAGTTGATTTCCAGAGAGTGCTTTTCGGATATTGGATCACAAACCAGAGTGCTGCAGCCCAACCGACTGCCGCACCATAGAGAATCATCAGATCCAGATCCGGTGAACGCAGATCGTTAAGTCCCAGCAGGGCAAGCGCCATCACAACCGGATAAATCAGACGCCCGGAGTTGGATAAACCGGAAAGGTTCGCCCACTCCCAGCTGCCCACAAGAACAATCCCGGAGACAAATAAAATATAGTAATCAACAGGCAGGCCAAACAGGCCCCACAGCGCAAGAGGCGCCATAATCAAAGCGGTTAATACACGCTGTTTAAGCATCGGCTTTTCCTTCTACTTGTTCGCTGGTCTTACCAAAACGTCTTTGTCGTCCGGCAAAATCATCAATGGCTTCAGCCAATGCTTGTTCTTTAAAATCAGGCCACAACAGAGGGCTGTAATAAAATTCACTATAAGCGAACTGCCACAACAGATAATTACTGATTCGCTGCTCGCCTGCAGTACGGATACAAAGATCCGGAGCCGGCAGATCACCCAGTGAGATCGTACAGTTAAACAGGTCTTCTGTGATCTCTTCCGGTTTCAGGGATCCCTCAGCAACCTGCTGTGCTAACGCCTTAGCCGTATTCACAATATCCCAGCGACCACCATAGTTCGCCGCAATATTCAGCTGCAGGCCGGAGTTATTCCCGGTCAGAGCTTCAGCATCAGCAATCGCCTGTTGAATCTCATCAGAAAAACCAGACTTATCACCGATAATACGCAAACGGATATTGTACTTATGCAGCTTTTTCACCTCACGTCGCAGTGAGAGCAAAAACAACTCCATCAGGGCATTCACTTCTTTTTGCGGCCGCTGCCAGTTCTCGCTGCTGAAAGCGAACAGCGTCAAAACCTCAACGCCCTGATCGACACAACCACGGATCACCGCACGCACCGCGTCCGCACCAGCTTTATGGCCGGCAATACCCGGAAGAAAACGCTTTTTGGCCCAGCGGTTATTACCATCCATGATGATGGCGATATGACGAGGGGTATTTTTTTGCTTTTTTGAATCCATGAATAGGCAACACAGTGGCACCCGCCTGAACGGCGGGTGCGGGGGAAGATCAGACCTGCATCAGGTCTTTTTCTTTTGCAGCCAGCAGCACATCAGCTTCGGCAACGAACTTATCAGTCAGCTTCTGAATCTCGTCTTCTGCGCGACGTTCTTCATCTTCTGTGATCTCTTTCTCTTTCAGCAGATCTTTAACAGAACCGTTCGCATCACGACGGATATTACGGATCGCGATCTTGCCGTTTTCCGCTTCCTGGCGCGCCTGACGGATAAAGTTCTTACGGGTTTCTTCTGTCAGAGCTGGCATAGGCACACGAATCACAGTACCAGCGGTGCTTGGGTTCAGGCCCAGATCAGACGTCATGATCGCCTTCTCAATCGCCTGCACCATAGAACGTTCCCAAGGCTGAATGCTCAGGGTACGCGCATCTTCCACGTTCACGTTCGCCACCTGATTCAGAGGTGTTGGCGTACCATAGTAGTCAACCGAAACACCGTCCAGAATGCTCGGGTGTGCACGGCCGGTACGAATTTTGGCAAAAGCCGTGGTCAGAGACTCCAGGCTTTTCTGCATCCGCTGTTCTGCGTCAGACTTAATTTCGTTGATCACGGAAGTTTCCTCAGTCAATTAATGTGCCTTCGTCACCGCCAACAACCAGGTTAAGCAGTGCGCCGGGCTTATTCATATCAAATACACGAACCGGTTTGTTATGGTCTCGTACCAGACAGATCGCAGTCAGATCCATCACTTCCAGCTTCTGCTCGAGAACGCTGTCATAGCTCAGATGGTCATATTTAACTGCATCCGAGAATTTCACCGGATCTTTATCATAAACCCCGTCCACCTTAGTGGCCTTAATCACCACATCAGCATCGACTTCGATACCGCGCAGGCAGGCGGCAGAATCTGTGGTAAAGAACGGGTTGCCGGTTCCGGCGCTAAAGATTACCACATCTCCGGTATTCAGATAACGGATAGCGCTACGGCGATCGTAGTGCTCAACCACACCGCTCATCGGAATCGCCGACATGACACGGGTACGGATATTGGCACGTTCTAGGGCATCACGCATCGCCAGACCGTTCATAACGGTTGCCAGCATACCCATGTGATCACCGGTCACACGATCCAGGCCAGCCTGACTCAGGGCTGCGCCACGGAACAGGTTACCACCACCGATAACCAGACCAACCTGAACACCGATACCCACCAGCTGCCCAACCTCTAGTGCCATCCGGTTCAGAACCTTAGGGTCAATACCGAAGTTCTGCTCGCCCATCAGGGCTTCGCCGCTAAGCTTTAAAAGAATACGTTTGTACTGGGATGGTTTTTCGTTTACTGGCATCTGGGCAGTCTCCGGCAAGCAAGGTCTATAAAAACAGGGGGTCAGATCGCACAATGGCGCGTGTAACTTTCGCTACACACGCCATTGTCATACATCAGAAATGCGAATTAAGCCAGTTGCTTACGCACTTCCTCTGCAAAGTCTTCTTCAACTTTCTCGATACCTTCACCCACTTCAAAACGGATGAAAGACTGTACTTCGCCGCCATTCGCCTTAACGAAAGCACTAACAGTCTGAGAAGGATCTTTAACGAAAGCTTGTTCTACCAGGCTGTTCTCAGCCAGGAATTTCTTAACACGACCAACAGCCATCTTCTCTTTGATCTCTTCAGGCTTACCTTCCATATCAGGTTGAGCCATGATGATCTCTTTCTCTTTCTGAAGTTCTGCTTCCGGCATATCTTCAGGACGAGCAACACGAGGATTAACTGCTGCAGCGTGCATAGCAACGTCTTTAGCAACTTCAGCGTTTGCGCCAGTCAGTACAGACAGAACGCCGATACGGCCGCCGTGAACGTACTCACCTACGATACCGCCAGCCGGAGCTTCAACAACAGCTGCGCGACGTACAGTGATGTTTTCACCGATTTTCTGAACCAGAGCTTCACGCGCTGCTTCCAGATCGCCAGCCATTACAGCTGCGATATCAGTTTCTTTAGTCTCGAATACTTTATCAGCAACAGACTGAACGAAACCTTTGAAGTTATCGTCACGAGCAACAAAGTCAGTCTCGGAGTTAACTTCCAGAACGATACCGTAGCTGCCATCTGCCGCTACTTTAGTCGCTACCGCGCCATCAGCTGCAACACGGCTAGCTTTTTTAGCTGCCTTCATGCCGCTTGATTTACGCAGATTTTCAATTGCCAGCTCGATGTCGCCGTCTGTTTCTTTCAGAGCGCTTTTGCACTCCAGCATGCCTAAGCCCGTGCGGTCACGCAGCTCTTTAACCATAGATGCGCTGATTGCAGCCATGATGAATAACCTCTTGATCTGATATGAAAAACCGGATTTGCAAAAGGGGGCTTACGCCCCCTTCGCAGAGTTAACTATTGCAGCCATTAAAAATAATGGCTGCAGATGACGACGCTCTGACAGCATTCGCCAACAGTCAAATTACTCTGCAGACGCTTCGCTAACTTCTACGAATTCGTCTTCAGAAGCGCCACCTTCCTTGCCTTTCAGGCAAGCGTTAGCAACACCCTGTGCATAGATCTGAATCGCACGGATTGCATCGTCGTTACCTGGAACAACGAAATCAACGCCGTCTGGGTTGCTGTTAGTATCAACGATACCGATAACAGGGATACCCAGTTTGTTCGCTTCATTGATCGCGATACGCTCGTGGTCAACGTCAATTACGAACAGTGCGTCCGGCAGACCACCCATATCTTTGATACCGCCGATAGAACGTTCCAGCTTAGCCATTTCGCGCTGGTTCATCAGCACTTCTTTTTTGGTCAGCTTTTCGAAAGTACCATCGTTCTGCATCGCTTCCAGATCACGGAAACGACGGATAGACTGGCGAATAGTCTTGTAGTTAGTCAGCATACCACCCAACCAGCGGTGGTTTACGTATGGCATGCCAGCGCGGGATGCTTCTTCCTTAACCACTTTGCTTGCTGCACGCTTAGTACCAACAAACAGAACTTTGTTTTTGCTGGAAGCAAGCTTCTCAACAAAAGACAGAGCATCATTCAGCGCAGGAACAGTGTGCTCCAGGTTGATGATATGGATCTTGTTACGAGCACCGAAAATGAACTTAGACATTTTCGGGTTCCAGTAACGGGTCTGGTGACCGAAGTGAGCACCTGCTTTCAGCAGATCACGCATAGAAACTTGAGACATTTTGACTCCTAGAAATTTAGGGTTAAACCTCCACACACCCCATAATCCAACCCGTCAGAAGCTCAACAGAGCAACATCGGAGCACCCAGAACTACGTGCCGGTGTGTGTGTGTCGTTTTGATAAATGAGTGCGTTACAGACAAATGCAGCCAGAAGAGATAACGAAGCTCCAACAAGGAGATACCAAACCTTTTCCGATCACAGTTTGCATATAAGCGCGCGGCTTTATACCACAGATCAAGTTTAATAGAAAGAAAGAGCGTCTGATGAGCGTATTTTTTCAGCCCAAGACGATCGCTATGAATTTAATTCCGACAGAAAGAGTCAATTTTTTAATTTTATCCTGTTCAGCCACTCCCACCGCATCGCAATAAGCGTTACCATTTCAGCAAATATTTACCCGAACAGATGGCAAAATAGATCCGATATGACTGCAATTATCAAAACACCCGAAGAAATCGAAAAAATGCGCGTGGCCGGCCGTATGGCCGCAGAAGTTCTGGAAATGATTGAGCCTCACGTAAAAGCGGGTGTCAGCACTGAAGAGCTGAACCGTATCTGTCACGACTATATCGTCAACGACCTGGATGCCATTCCTGCCCCGCTTAACTACCACGGTTTTCCCAAGTCGATCTGCACCTCTGTAAATCAGGTGATCTGTCACGGCATCCCAAGCGAAAGCAAGGTCCTGAAAAACGGCGACATCATCAACATCGATATCACCGTTATTAAAGATGGCTACCACGGCGACACCAGCAAGATGTTCATCATCGGCGAAGCCAAGATTCAGGCCCGTCGCCTGTGCCAGGTAACTCAGGAGTGTCTCTATAAAGCGCTGCGCATTGTAAAACCGGGCACGACACTCGGCGACATCGGCGAAGTGATTCAGAAGCACGCAGAATCCAGCGGTTTCTCTGTGGTTCGTGAATACTGCGGTCACGGCATCGGCAAAGGTTTCCATGAAGAACCACAGGTCGTGCACTACGGTAAAGCCGGCACCGGCATGAAACTGGTCGAAGGGATGACCTTCACCATTGAACCTATGATCAATGCCGGTAAGCGTCACTGCAAAACACTAAAAGACGAATGGACTGTCGTGACAAAAGATCGTAGTTTATCTGCTCAGTATGAACACACCATTCTGGTTACCAAAGATGGTTGTGAAATCCTGACCCTGAGAAAAGAAGAAACTGATCTGTAACATACGGACGCTCCCATGCCACTGACACCCTATGAGTTTGAACCAGATCCATCACTGTTTAACAAACACGCCTTTAAACAGCAGCTGGCTGAGGCTAAATCCTCCATTAGCCTCTTTAAACAAACCATTCAGGGTGTTCAGGACAAACTGGACCAACGCTTTTTAGATGGTGCCGATATCCGGGATCTGGTGCATGGCCGGGCCTGGTTTATCGATCAGCTGTTAAGCGTGGTCTGGGAGCAGTTTGACTGGCCGGATAACAACATCAGCCTGCTGGCGGTGGGTGGTTATGGCCGTGGCGAACTGCATCCCCATTCCGATATCGACCTCCTTATCCTGCTCCGTGACGACGACGACACCCCTTATCGTGACAGCCTTGAACGCCTGATCACCTTTATGTGGGATATCAGTCTGGATATTGGTCACAGCGTACGCTCCCTGTCCGACTGCGAACGGGAAGCCAAAGCCGATATCACCGTGGCCACCAACCTGCTGGAAAACCGCACCCTGGTGGGCCCGGACAGCCTGCGCGAAGAGATGATCGAGCGCCTGGGCACGGACCACATGTGGAGCACCAGCGAGTTCTTCGAAGCCAAATGGCAGGAACAGATCAAGCGTCACTACAAGTACGACAACAATGAATACAACCTTGAGCCCAACATCAAATCATCACCGGGCGGCTTAAGGGATATTCAGATGATCGGCTGGGTTGCCAAACGTCATTTCGGCACCCACACCCTTGAAGGCCTGATGCGTGAAGGTTTTCTGACCGAATCTGAAGTGCGCATCATGGAGCAGGGACAGGCGTTTCTCTGGCAGGTACGTTATGCCCTTCACATGACCGCCAAACGTGCGGAAGACCGCCTGCTGTTTGACCATCAGCGCACCCTCGCGGAACTGTTCGGTTATGCCGACAACGACGAACGCCTGGCCGTTGAGCAGTTTATGCGCCGCTATTACCGTGTCGTGATGTCGCTGACCGAACTGAACGACGTGCTGATGCAGCACTTTGACGATGCGATCCTGCAGTCCCGCCATGAAGCCAAGGTTGAGATCCTCAACAAACGCTTCCAGATCGTAAACCGTAAGATCGAAGCCACCCACAGCCGCGTCTTTGAGAACAACCCGTTTGCCCTGCTGGAAATCTTCCTGCTGATGGCGCAAAACCCTCAGATTGAGAGCGTCCGGGCCTCGACTATTCGCCTGTTACGGGATAACCGCCACCTGATCGATGAGAGTTTCCGTCAGGATATCCGCCACTCCTCACTCTTTATGGAGTTGCTGCGCAGCCCCGGCAATGTTGCCCGTCAGCTGCGCCGCATGAGCCGTTACGGCATTTTGGGCAAGTATCTGCCGGAGTTCGGTTATGCCATCGGCCTGATGCAGCATGACCTGTTTCACATCTACACCGTGGATGCCCATACTCTGCTACTGCTGAAGTTTATGCACCGCTTCCAGAAAGAGGAGGCGCGCAAAGAGTTTCCGTTTGCCGCACAGATTTTCCACCGTCTGCCGAAACGTGAACTGGCCTATATCGCCGGTCTCTACCACGATATCGGCAAAGGCCGGGGCGGCGACCATTCCGAACTGGGCGCTAAAGATGTGCTCCAGTTCTGTGAGCGCCACCACCTGAGCAAGCATGATGCCCGTCTGGTTAGCTGGCTGGTGGAGCATCACCTGCTGATGTCGATGACCGCTCAGAAGAAAGATATTTCCGACCCTGAAGTGATTCAGGAGTTTGTCATGACCGTTCGGGATGAAACCCGTCTGGATTACCTCTACATTCTGACCGTTGCCGATATCAACGCCACCAACCCCAACCTCTGGAACAGCTGGCGGGCGACCCTGCTTCAGCAGCTCTACGTTGAGAGTAAACGCGCCCTGCGTCGTGGCCTTGAAAACCCGATTGACCGTCAGGAATGGGTCGAAGAAACCCAGCAGGACGCACTGGTACTGCTGAGAAAATGGGGTGTGGAAGAAACCCGTATCTGGCCACTGTGGAACCTGTTAGGTGAAGAGTACTTCCTGCAGGACAGCGCCCGGGAGATCGCCTTCCAGACCGAGCAGATTCTCGATCATAAAGAACCGGATATGCCGCTGGTCCTGGTCACCAATCCGAAGAAAGTGGAACAGGTTGGCGGCACCAAAATCTTTATCTACACCAAAGAGCAGGATCATCTGTTTGCTGCCACCGTGGCCGCCATGGAGCAGCTGGGCCTGAATATCCATGACTCCCGCATCAGCACCTCCAGCAATGGTTATTCGCTGGATACCTATATCGTGCTGGAAAGTAATGATGAGCCGATTCGGGATGAAGCCCGCATCGAAGAGATCAAGCATGTTCTGATTGAAGAGCTGGATGATCCCGCAGACTACAGCGAAATCGTCCAGCGCCGTACACCGCGCCAGCTGAAGCATTTCACCATGCCGACTCAGGTGATTATCAGCAACGACCCGATCAGCCAGCGCACCACGCTGGAAGTGATCACACCAGATCGCCCGGGACTGCTGGCCCGTATCGGCCGTATCTTTGTCGAGATGGATATCAACATTCTCTCCGCCAAGATTATTACCCTTGGTGAGCGGGTAGAAGATATTTTCGTGATCACCGACCGTACACTGGGGCCGATCAGTGATCCAGACCTGTGCGAGAAACTGAGAACCCGCATCTGTCACGATCTGGATGAGCAGGTCACCAACGGCCACTGACAACGCGGCTATCCGCCTGAAAGCGATCTTCGGATCGCTTTTTTGTTGCCTCTTTTATTGTGCCCGGGCAACACAGAGATCTCCTTTTGGTCACCACAACCGACAGGATCAAACCAAAAATAGAATTCTCTCAACCTGTTAATCGCCGCCGCGGGTTTGTCCGCTCTGACGCCCTTGATTATAATGGTCGGCCAAATAAATACCCTGATGACGGAAGCCGGTATGAATCCAGATCTGAACCGATTACAGCCCTACCCTTTTGAGAAGCTGACAGCCCTGAAAGCTCAGGTAACACCGCCATCTGACCTGGAACATATCGCACTCTCTATCGGCGAGCCCCGTCATCCGGCACCGGAATTTGTGCTCAACAGCCTGCGTCATAACCTGAACCGCATCAGCAACTACCCGACCACCAAGGGGCTGCCTGAACTGCGAGAGGCGATCGCTCACTGGTGTCAGCGTCGTTTTATTCTGAAACCCGACACCCTGACCGCAGAAGATCATGTTCTGCCGGTTAACGGCACCCGCGAAGCGATCTTTGCTTTTACTCAGGCACTGATCGAACGTAAGCCCGGTGCTCTTATTGCATCGCCAAATCCGTTTTATCAGATCTACGAAGGTGCTGCTTACCTGGCCGGTGCCGAGCCCTACTTTATGCCGTGTCTGGCTGAGAACGGCTTTATTCCGGATTTTGACGCCGTACCTGCCGAGGTTTGGGAAAATACCCAACTGCTGTTCCTGTGCAGCCCGGGCAACCCAACCGGTGCCGTTGTTGGTCTGGATGTTCTGAAAAAGCTGATCGCACTGTCGGATCAGTATGACTTTGTGATCGCCTCCGACGAGTGCTACTCCGAAATCTATTTCGACGAGCAGACACCCCCTCCGGGTCTGCTGCAGGCCTGTGCCGAGCTGGGTCGTGACGACTACAAAAACTGTGTTGTTTTCCACAGTCTGTCGAAACGCTCTAATCTACCGGGTCTGCGCTCCGGCTTTATCGCCGGCGAAGCGGAACTGATGCAGAAATTCCTGCTCTACCGCACCTACCACGGTTGCTCCATGCCGGTTCAGCACCAGCTGGCCAGTATCGAAGCCTGGAACGACGAAGATCACACCGTCGCCAACCGTGCGGTGTACACCGAGAAGTTCGAGCGCGTTGGAGAGATCCTGAAACCGGTACTCAACTTTGAACTGCCGGAGGCCAGCTTC
The DNA here is from genome assembly GCA_048264105.1 of Oceanospirillum sp. GTDB lineage: Bacteria > Pseudomonadota > Gammaproteobacteria > Pseudomonadales > Halomonadaceae > Oceanospirillum. The sequence continues at coordinate 254,799 of JBLXDJ010000002.1, read as the reverse complement.
TATCTGTGGCCGGAAACACCGATCAACGAAGAAGACTTCGCGCAGAAACTGTTTGAGCAACAGAACGTCACCGTCCTGCCGGGCAGCTATCTGTCCCGCACCATCGACGGCCAGAACCCCGGCAGCAACCGGGTGCGTATGGCGCTGGTCGCCACCATGGACGAGTGTGTTGAAGCCGCTCAGCGTATTCGCCGCTTTGTAGAATCACTCTGATACCGATAACGCGGTACGGATAATGTAATACCGGCATTCAGCGGATACATCGCTGAATGTCTCAAGCCTACAACCCATCAAACGACGAGGCCTCTAATGCCCCTGACGCTGTACGGTATCCCCAACTGCGATACAGTCAAAAAAGCCCGTACCTGGCTGGAAAACAACCAGCTGGACTATCAGTTTCATGACTTCCGTAAAGATGGCCTGAGCGAATCCGACCTGACCCTATGGTGTGACGCGCTGGGCTGGGAACAGGTACTGAACAAACGCAGCACCAGCTGGCGGGCACTGGATGCCGCAGACAAAGAAGATCTGGATCAGGCGAAAGCGATCAAACTGATGCTGGCCAGCCCAACGCTGGTGAAGCGCCCTGTTCTGGCTAAAGACGACCAGTTTAAAACCGGGTTTAAGGATGCGGACTATCAGGCTTTTTTTGGCCTGTAAGTGACCGTACCAACAACCCTTTGATTCTCTGAATCAGATAAAACCCTATACCTTTTCATCAGCAATTTTATATAAGGCAGCCCTGCTGTCTCGACCTCTTCGGGAGTTAACATGACTGCATCACCTTTTTTCAGCTTTGGCTTTGGCGTTGGTACTCAGAACAGCAAAGGCGAATGGCTGGAAGTGTTTTACGCACAACCTCTGCTTAACCCGGCTGTTAGCCTGATCGAAGCGATCACAGACACTCTGGGTTATCAGGGCGGCAACCAGGCGATTGAATTTGCCGGCGATAAAGCAGCCGCTCTGGCAGAAGCTCTGAAAGCCGCAGGCGAAGCAGAGCAAGCGGCTCTGGTTGCTTCTCTGGCTGACAGCAAGCGTCCACTGGTTGCTTCTTTCATCGAAGAAGACACCGATCCTAAGTCAGTAGCCGAGGTTTACCTGAAGCTGCACCTGCTGTCTCACCGTCTGGTTAAGCCGCACGGCACCAACCTGACCGGCATGTTCGGCCTGCTGCCTAACGTTGCCTGGACCAGCGAAGGCGCAATCGATCTGACTGAACTGCCACAGCGCCAGTTGCAGGCTCGCCTGAACGGCCAGACCATCTCTGTAGACTGCGTAGACAAGTTCCCGAAAATGACCGACTACGTTGTACCTGCAGGTGTTCGTGTTGCGGATACTGCTCGTGTACGTCTGGGTGCATACCTGGGTGAAGGCACCACCATCATGCATGAAGGTTTTGTGAACTTTAACGCCGGTACTGAAGGCCCGGGCATGATCGAAGGCCGTATTTCCGCTGGTGTTATGGTTGGTAAAGGTTCCGATCTGGGTGGCGGTTGCTCCACTATGGGTACTCTGTCCGGTGGCGGCAACATCATCATCTCTGTCGGCGAAGGCTGCCTGCTGGGTGCAAACGCCGGTATCGGCATCCCTCTGGGCGACCGTTGCACCGTTGAAGCCGGTCTGTACATCACCGCAGGTTCTAAAGTAAACGTACTGGACGGTAGCGGTGAGCTGGTTGAAGTGTCCCGCGCCCGTGAACTGGCGAACAAAGACGATCTGCTGTTCCGTCGTAACTCTCAGAACGGTGCGGTTGAGTGTCTGACCAACAAAACCGCCATTGAGCTGAACGAAGCACTGCACGCTAACAACTAAGTCTGACTTAGCAGTATGAGTGCTCAGAAAAAGCGGCTTAGGCCGCTTTTTCTTTGTCTGCTATTCCTGCAAATCGATTAAACACCCAGAGTTAATAATCTCTTTCTCTCAATCCGCTTCCAGGCGGATGACAAGCCCTGATTCTGCCCCTACACTGGAAAACTCTTTTCAGGATCAGCAAGCCTTCATCTATGTCCGCCTCAGCCTCTTCCAGCAAAAATACACTCCCCCCTTCGTCTGGCGACAAAGCAGATATTCGCTTTCAGCTCAATTTTAAAAATGAAATCTCCGTTCTCCTTGATCCCGAGGAGACCTTGCTGTGTCAGGCACTTAAAGCCGGAATTCCCCACGTTCACGAATGCGGTGGGCAGGGGCGCTGCTCAACCTGCCGGGTTGTGATTGAATCCGGACAGGAAAACCTGAGCCCTGAGACCAAAAAAGAGAAGCGCCTGAAGGCACGGAAACACCTGCCGGATGAAGTGCGTCTGGCCTGCCAGTGTAAAGCCACAGGATCAGTCAGCCTGCGCCGCGTCATACGGGATGAGTTTGATATCCGCAACGTGCTGGAAAATGGCATTGTCCCCAGCGCCCGCAGCCAAAAAATTGCCATCCTGTTCTGTGATATCCGTAACTTCACCGAATTCAGCCAACAGCATCTGCCCTACGATATAGCCCATATGCTGAATCGCTATTTTCATGCCATGGAGCAGGTGGTGATTCAGCATCAGGGCTATCTGGATAAGTATCTGGGGGATGGCTTTATGGCCATCTTCGGACTGGAAAGCCAAGCCTCTTCTGAGGCTTGTGCTCAGGCAATCCAGGCCTCGCTGGAGATGCTGACTACTTTGAAAAGCCTGAATAACTATTTTGAAGAAGCCTTTTCCTATCGCTTCCAAATCGGTATCGGCATTGATTTCGGGCCTGCGCTATTAGGCGAGTTTGGAGGTCCACAAAAGCGCAGTTTCACTGCATTGGGGCCAGCCGTAAACAGGGCATCCAGAATCGAAGCGCTAACCAAAACGCTGGGGAAAAACCTGCTGATTTCTGATGCCTTGTATCAGCAACTGGCCGCATCCGAGAACCGTCTGAACGAACAGATCCTGAAGCGTTATTTCCAACAATCGGATCTGGTTTCCCTGAAAGGCATCAGAGAAGCCGTTCGCGTTTGGTGCTATTCGGACAACAATTCAGCCGAGGACTCAGAAAGTCCCTCAGAACACAGCCAAACAGCAAACAATAAGATATCCTCAATAGAAAGCCTGTCTCAGACAAATGCTGACATTCAGTCTCATCAGACAAACGATGATTTTTCCGATCCGGAGCATCTCAGTATGGATTTTGCAGTTGATAATCTGGCCGAAGTGATCGGCAGCCCTGCCATTGCCGTTGTTGCCGCCTACGACCCGACCGGACAAAGTGACGCTATCGATATGGCTATCGCCAAAGTCACCTTTCATGATGATAACCATCTGACCGTTAATCTGCCGCTAGGTCATCATTTCAACAAAGGGAATCTGCTGACGATCCATCTGGACAACCGCACCGGTGTTGATGAATATGATGCTGAGCTGAGGGTTTACCGGAGTTCCTACAAAGGCATTGTCAGAGCTGTTGCAGGGCATCAGCTCACAGTAGATTATTGTGAATTCAGTCTGGTACACGGGATGAACGAAGTGCTGGGGCTAAGAGAGCCCGGTTACAGCTACCCCGTCGATACCCGGCAGATTAACGAGCTCCCCGTGACGCCGCTCACCGAAGTGCCGGTATTCAACACTGATGAGTACAACAATAAGATCGGCGTACTTGTCACCCGAACGCCGGAACAGCCCCATACCACCGTGATGGCATTCTTATCCACAGCAGAAGACGATATTTTTATTATCTCCTTCCCGTCTACCTTCAAGGTTCAACAGCTGCAAAAAGACAACCGTTGCTGCTTTGCCATTGATCAGCGCGCCAGCTTCACCTTCGAAAATGCGATCGAATGGAACTATGTACTGATCGATGCCCTTGCCTATGAGGTTCCGGAAAATCATCCTCTTTATCAGCCGGTTAAGTCCGCTTTTATTGATAAAAACCCGTGGGAAGTCGCCTTCTTCGCCGATCCAAACGTGCGCCTTTATCATCTGAAGTGTCAGTCCACATTCTGCCCAGCACGGAGTAATTAAACACCACTCCCGTTATGTCCACAGCAGGGCTGAACCTGCTTGTGGATAAACTGGAGATAACCTCATCAAGCGCGCTATTGATGGTATACGCCGCTGGGTGGTCATTTTTTAACCAGATATATCTCCGTCCGAAATCAGATTAAATCCCAAATAAAATATCTGCTGAACCCCGGACTTTCCACAGCCAAACTGAGTCAGACTGTGGATAAGCTGACGATAACTCCACCAACCCCAGACAGTATGCTGAATGCCCGTCAGTGTTTATTTTTTAACCAATACCTTGAGGGCAGCTCACTCATTACAAGACAGCCGCTTTCCGGTATCATGGCGGGCTGTTTTAACGCGCTTTGACCGCCGGTTAACGGCTTACCAGCACCGTTAAAATAACCCTATTTTCCGACACACCGAATTAAAACCACAGGAACCTGTCTCTCATGTCTCAGACCGAAGCGTTGACGCCTACGCTACAACTGGCTTTCGACCTTATCAGCCGCCACTCCGTAACGCCGGAAGATGCCGGTTGTCAGGAATTGATGATTGAGCGTCTGGAAGCGATCGGTTTTAAAATCGAGCGCCTGCGTTTCGGTAATGTGGATAACTTCTGGGCGCGTCGCGGTACAGAAGCGCCGGTACTCGCGTTTGCCGGTCACACCGATGTGGTGCCAACCGGCCCGGAGGCCAACTGGAAACACGCACCTTTTGAGCCGATGATCGACGAAAAAGGCATGCTGTACGGTCGCGGTGCTGCCGACATGAAAGGCAGTCTGGCCTCTATGGTTGTTGCCTGTGAAGAGTTTGTTGCTGCTAACCCGAACCATAAAGGTTCTATCGCATTTCTGATCACCTCTGATGAAGAAGGCCCAGCGGTAAACGGCACGGTAAAAGTGGTTGAGCATCTGGAAACCCGTGGCGAAAAAATGACCTGGTGTATCGTGGGCGAGCCATCCAGCACCCACCACACCGGCGACATTATCAAGAACGGTCGTCGCGGTTCTCTGGGCGCCAAGCTGCTGGTCAAAGGGATTCAGGGTCATGTGGCTTATCCGCATCTGGCACGTAACCCGATTCATCAGGTGGCTCCTGCTCTGGCAGAGTTATCCACCGAGCACTGGGATGAAGGCAACGAATACTTCCCGGCCACCAGTTTCCAGATCTCCAATATCAACGGCGGCACAGGTGCTACCAATGTGATTCCCGGTGATGTGGAGGTGGTGTTTAACTTCCGCTTCTCCACTGAACTGACTGCCGATCAGATCAAACAGCGTGTTCACGGTATTCTGGACAAGCATGAGCTGGAATATGACCTCCAGTGGACTCTGAATGGCCTGCCGTTCCTGACACCGGAAGGCGATCTGGTTGACGCCTGCCGTGGTGCGATTCTGGAAGCCACCAATATCACCACCGAGCTGTCCACCTCCGGCGGCACCTCCGATGGTCGCTTTATTGCGCCAACCGGAACTCAGGTGGTTGAATTAGGTCCCTGTAACGCCACCATTCATAAGGTGAACGAACATATTCTGGCGGATGACCTGAACAAGCTGACCGGCATCTATCAGGGTATTATGAGTCGTCTTCTGACCTGATTCATCAGCCCACAAACAAGCTGAACCCTATGAGTCTGAAGCAACGCTTAATTAAAATGTCTCAGGATACCCGCCAGAACCTCCGGCGGGTGACCATAGGCACCATCATTTTCTTTGTTGGTGCCGGTATGCTGATGTTCGCAGAAGGGGCAACCCATCTTGAGCCACTGCGGCGTGAACTGGTGGCCCTGCTCTCTCTGATTACCATGGGGATCGGTGCGGCACTGGGTCTGCTGGGATATCTCGGACTGAGCGCCTTTCGCATTTATCGCTTTCTGAGCACGGATGTAGATGATGCACCCGGTTCAGCAAAAAGAACGGATCAAAACGATGACAACTGAAGCTTTTCCCGATATCGAGATTTATGTACAGGACCCCGATCTGGAAATGATCGAAAGCTGGTTTAACGAGCTGTTCGAAAGTTACTCAGAACCCAAGCGGCTCGATAAACGTACCCTGCTTTACAGCGCGGTAAAAAAAGACGGTACCGAAGTGCCGGTTCATGTTGTGGAGAAAGCCGCCGGTAAATACTGGAGCATCTGGTTCGACAGCCCTGAAAGTGGCTGGGCAACTGATATCGACTGTGCCCGTGCAGCCTTTGCATTTTTCGGCCGTACTATTCGCTGTTCTGTGGGCTCATGGGAACCCGATCAGCCGATGGATCTCTGGTGGCAAATCAGCAAGAAAGGCGAGGGCGAGATCAGCTGGCCGGACTAAGGCCATCCTGTGTTCACCAAACCTGAAAAGCCGAAGCCAAGCGCTTCGGCTTTTTGTTTGGCAGCAGTCCGCAAAACTGTAGAGCAGTACAACCGTTCCGCATTAAAGCTCCCGAAAGAGATCGAAACTATCCAGCAGCCGGTACAGTATTTCCGGCTTAGCGGTGAGACAGCGTCGTATTGCCGCCGGAATACTCTTCTGGGTTTTACGGCACAAGCCCGGCTGATCCCTGAAACGGATCTCCAAACCACGGGCACTGCGAACTTCCGTATGACCCGGAGAGATTTCCAGCTGAATGCCCAGCTGTTCATACATCAGGCGCTGCATTTTCTGCAGATCATCAAAGTCAATGATCGCATCCAGGCGCTCAATCAGCCGCTTCTCTTCTGTCAGCGTCAGCCGAAGAATCCGCAGATCGGCGTTACCGCTTTCGAGCAGCTCCAGATGACCGCACTCACAGACACCGGCAGGACACGGCCGGCGCATGGGGAAAGAGGGATTAGGAAGGGATGCCGACACAGACAGCCTCCTGCTGCTGAATAAGAAACCGGGTTCTTAACAGCATAGCCAAGCCGCTGAAAAACAGGCAAAAAAATACCCGGATACTTCGCGGGAAGCACCGGGTATTCTTCAGAACCGGGTTGATCCGGTCTTAGCTGATCACGGTTACGTCTTCAGCTTGCAGGCCCTTATCACTGGTGATAATGGCAAAACGTACACGCTGACCTTCCGCCAAAGAGCGGTGACCGGTACCACGGATCGAACGGAAGTGAACAAACACATCACCACCGGAATCACGGGTAATAAAGCCGAAGCCCTTAGAAACGTTAAACCACTTAACAGTGCCCATTTCACGATCATCATTCTCATCATTGGCAATATTTGCCAACTGAGGCGTCAGGTAGTTCAGAACTGCAGTGCCTAAGAAGGTGGTCAGAAAAAATACAATCGCTGCCGGTACATAGTGTCCGTTAGCACGCAATCCCTGTTCTCCGGCCTGAGTTGCCAGGTCAAGAACAAACGGCCCAACAACGGCCATAACCACACTGATTAACACACAACGAACAAAGGAATTTTTGCTCATACTTACTCTCTCATAAACAATTAGTTATTATTAAAATCACTTTAAAATCAAAGAACTGACACTCATACCAGTCTTAACAGAGTGCTTTCTTCCGCTTCTTCACGGCAATAAAATGAAGTAAAAAACCAGCAGAAATAAAGTATAAAATGCCGGTATTGAAACACTTCACCGTGTTGCCACTTTAATTTTCAAAACACCCTGTAGCGCTCTATTATACAGAGCATCCCCGGCACTTGAAGTGCCCGAATCCTAACCCTTGTCAGGAATCAAAAATGCCAGAAGACAGAATCGACGAACTGGAAATTAAACTCGCCTTTCAGGACGATACCATAGAAGCGCTCAACCACGTAATCACAGAGCAAGATAAACGCATAAAGTTGCTGGAAGATGCGGTACGTCAGCTTTATAGAGAAATGAAGGAAAAGGCAGATCAGGACAATACCGGCATTGAAAGCTTTGATCCGGCACAGGAAATACCACCTCATTATTGATCATCAGATCCGGCAATACTCCCCCTCTATTACGGCTGTCTTCTGAACGATTGGCTGGTATTTATCTGCACCGATAAATACCAGCTACAGCAAGCCGTTCCGGCCCCCAAGCTATCCCAAAAACCTTAACAATAACCCCGTCAGCTTAATGAATAGCCTGCTGCTGTTTTTTATTTATCGTGCTTACTGCCACCCAGACAGTTAGGCGAAGCAGGCACATCTCCGCCACGGCTTTGCCACTCTTCCGGTGTATAAGCATGAATCGCCAGCGCATGAACCCCGGATTCCAGCTCATCGGCCAAAACACCATACACCTTCTGGTGACGTTGCACCGGACGCAGACCTGCAAACACGTCAGACACCAGTGTCAGTTTAAAATGAGAGTTTTCCCCACGGCTGTGTTTGTGGCTTTCATTTTCAACCGCAATAACCAGGGGTGAAAGTTGTTCGGACAGCTTGCTTTCGATGGTGGCTTGTACAGACATAAAAGGGATCCTGTGATGAAAAACGTGCGTAAAAATAGGCAACAAAAACGGTTCTGCGGCCACAAAAAAGGCCAGCGTTTGCTGGCCTCACTTTAGCGCTCACGGGATAAAAAGCAATCCCTACCTCAGCACTGGGTTTTAACCCTAGCGTCAGATATCCGGTTCCGAGTCACTGGCTTTCATGATCGCTTTTTTCACCCGATGGGTCAGCCACCAGACTAACGCCACCACAACAGGCACCGAGATGCCCGTGATCAGATCTTTATTCACCGGCAGTCCGGCACTGTAAGCCGCCCCCACCAGAATTTTCACCAGACTGACCATGTAGTAACTGATCGCGGCGATAGACAGACCTTCTACCGTTTCCTGCAGACGCATCTGCAGCTTGCCACGACGATCCATGGATGAAAGCAGACTCTGGTTTTGCGCTTCAATGGTCAGATCCACCCGGGTCTGCAGCAGATCACCGGCGCGTTCGATACGTCGCGCCAGATCCTCCAGACGCTCACTGATCGATTCACAGGTGTTGAAAGCCGGTGTCAGACGACGTTCCAGGAAAGAGCCAATGGTGAAATAATTTTCTACCTGTTGCTCTCTCAGCTCGTCCATCCGCTTCATGACCAGCGAGTAATACGCGCGCATCGCCGAGAAGCGATAGTTGGTATTGGTGCGCCAGCGTTCAACCTGCGCGGCAAGCTGCGATAGATCCGTCAGCATTTTGCGCTCATCCGCATGATCTTTCATATCTGCGGCACTGGCGATAATCGCCGCCAGCTTACGATCCACATCCTGCAGGGATGGCCCCAGACGACGGGCTTCCGGCAGTGCCAGCAAAGCCATCAGACGGTAGGTTTCCATCTCCACCAATCGCTGCAGCAAACGACCGGTCTGGTTATTGTTCAGGCCATGGTTGTGGATCAGGAACCGCCCGAAGCCATCACCATGCAGACGGAACGCACTCCAGATGGTGGCATCACCATCCATCAGGCTACCGCTGACCAGACGCTGACCTTCAAAGCAGGTCTTCAGCTGCTCACGATTCAGTGCCGGCTGACTGGCATCCAGCATTTCCAGATGGAAAGCCGCGACCACTTCACCGGGCATACTGCGCAGCCAATCCTGAGGAATCAGCTCCAGCGCGGTTGAAGTAAACGGCTGCTCGCTGGTTTCAGGGCGAATAAAGGTGTAGGTGACAAACTCCATGTGACGACCACAACGGAACTGGAAACTGCCAAAGTCGGCCTGATAGAAACTACAGTTCTCTGCGGGCATATTCACGCCATAACGCTGACAGAGATTCTGCAGATGGGCGAACTCACGCTGACGATCCTCTTCCGGAATCAGTACCGCCAGTCGGGACACCCGGGCCGGGGTCTGAACCACCGGGAACGGGCGGGCGTGCAGTTCGTTATAAAGCTCATCGCGGCGGGGATGAACACGGAACGGAAGCCCCGTATTACCCTCCAGAAAACCATCGCCACTGGCGGGATAACGGCGATCGTCAGGCTCAGCGCTGTCGATCGCATCTTCCGGGTCTATCCCCAGCTGATGACTCTGAACCTCTGGCAGATCGGTATCTGCGGAGGACGTATTGGGATGTGACGCAATTTCCGATGAATGGGGACGTGCCTCTGCGCTCATGGCCTATCGATATCCTTGTATTTTTTTATCGGCTGCCGGTTCTCACTTCGTCAGGGTATTACGAAGCGGTAAAGCGTTCGCCAGCTTGCGGTCAGGTAACCGAAAGCTGGCGTGAAATAAAAAAACCGGTGCAGCACTTTGTTTATTAATTCAACACCCAATGCAGGGTTATGCAAAAAAGGCTCCAGCCTCAGGGGCAGTAAAATCTGCTATCCGGCACGTAATACCTGTAACGGCGGCTGTTTGACCACAAATCGTGTCCCCCAGAGCCCCGCCAAGGTAATAATGACCGCACCTGATATTGGCAGAACCAGCCAATGAGTAAAGCTTAGACTATAGTCTAAGTCAAACAGATTGCGGTACAGCAGGTAGGCGGTCAGCTCGGAACCCATCAGCGCCAGCAGCCCGGCAACAATGCCAAGCAAAACAAACTCATAGCGCTGAATACTCCGGATCATGGTGCCGGAAGCACCTAAAGTGCGATAGAGCGCCCCTTCACGCAATCGTTCATCCAGACTATTTTTCACCGCCGCCAGAAGTAGTACCAGACCACTGAGCAGGGTAAAGCCGAGCATCACCTCAATCGCCAGCGTCACCTGTTCCAGAATCTGACGCACCTGTTCCAGAATCTGACTGATATCCAACAGCGACACCGCAGGGAAACTTTTCACCAGACCCGGCACGATGCGCTTCTGTTGGTCTGAGAGATAAAAGCTCGCCAGCAGAGTTTGCGGCATCTGCTCCAGCACACCGGGCGGTGTAATCACGTAAAAGTTGGGCTGGAAGTTATCCCAGTTCACCTGACGGATATTGGTCACTTCACCGGTGATCGTCTGTCCCGCCAGATCAAAACTCAGGGTGTCCCCCATGCCCAGACTCAGGCGTTCAGCCATACCGGATTCCAGAGATAAAGGGATCAGCCCTTCAGAACCGGCCTGATAGCTTTCTCCCCACCAGCGACCGGTAATCACCTGATTATCATCCGGCAGATCGGCACGCCAGGTGAGATTCAGTTCCCGGTGCAGCGCGTTATCCTCTTTAGCTTTTTCCGGCACCGCATCACGGGCAGGCTGACCGTTAATCTCCGTCAGTCGACCACGAACAATCGGATACAAGGGCGAACGCTTTACCTCAGCCTGATCCAGCCGTTCCGCAAACGCTTCGCGTTCATAAGGCTGAATATTGATGGCGAAGTAGTTAGGTGCACTTTGCGGCAGTTGCTGCTGCCAGCTGGCCAGCAGGTCATTACGGATCAGCGCCACCAGCGCGACAACCATCAGTACCAGACCAAAGGCCATCACCTGCGGCAAAGCGGTTTGTTTATGGCTGTACAGACTACGAACCGCAAGACGAGGCCGCATCGGCAGTTTCGGCCCAACCCATTTGAGCAAACGGAAAAGCCCCAGGGTCAGCAGCGCCGATAAGCCCATCACCGCCACAAGCCCCAGTGTCAGCCAAAGGGTCAGACGGGCATCGGAGCTGTACCAGTAGATCATCACCACCAGAGCAGACAGCGCCAGCCCATAGACCACAAATGAGGAGGGTGACGTCATCTCCAGATCGCGACGGAATACCCGTAACGGTGACACGTTACGCAGCTGACGCAGCGGCGCACTGGCAAAGCCCATCAGCAGGAGAATACCGGTGCCGATAGAAAGCCCCCAGGGCTGCCAGCCCGCAGGCGGCAGATAAACCGGCAGCAGGTCAGCCACCAGCGAAGTACCCGCCAGTTGCAGCAGATAACCGAGCAGAGCGCCGCTCACAGCTGCGACAACGCCCAGCACCAGCAACAGACGCAGGTAGATAGCGCCCATAACCGGTGCGGCAAAACCAAAGCTTGCCATGACGGCAACAGTATCCTGACGGCGACGGGCAAAACGACCTGCCGCCATCGCCACGGCAACACCGGAGAGAATCACAGCACCGATACTGGCCAGCTGCAGATAACGCTGGGCACGATCCAGCGCCGAGCCGACAGAAGGGCGGTCTTCACGAATATCCAACAGACGATGGGATGGCTTCAACTGAGGCTCCAGCCAGTTTTTGAACTGATCAATCACCGCCAGATCACCAGCAAACATATAGCGGAAACGCACCCGGCTGCCAGGCTGAACCACACCGGTTTCTTCCACATCACTGAAGTTGATCAAAGAGCGGGGATTCAGGCTCATAAAGCCGCCGCTGCGATCCGGCTCTTTATGAATAATTCGGGTGATGGTAAACAGCTTACGGCCGATCTCCACTTCGCCACCGATGGCGGCATTAAGCGAGGTCAGCAAACGACGATCCACCCAGACCTCACCGGAGCCGGGTAACATGCCATCACTGTCCACATAGTCAACGGCCACATCCTGACGCTGCAGCCTGAAGTCTTGTTCTAACTCAAGGCCACCCTTTAACGGATAACCGCTGCCCACCGCTTTTACAGCAGATAACTGAAAGCCATTATCTCCGGCTACCATGCTGGCAAATTCCAGTGTTGGCACCGCCTTAAGACCGCGATCCCGCGCTTCCTGCAGCCAGCGATCATCAATAACACGGGGGCTGCGTAACACCAGATCACCGCCCATCAGCTGAGCGGCCTGCTGCTCCATCCCCCGCTGCAGACGATCGGCAATAAAACCGGTCAGCGCCACTGTCATCACCGCCAGTACCAGAGCGGTAAACAGCAGATTCAGATCACCGGAACGCCACTCCCGTGCCAGTAACTTGAAGGCCATCGGCCACTTTGCAACCCTGCCTTTTGTTGCTTTGCCTGCCGTATCCTGAGTCATCTCACGCCTCCTCAGCGACAACGGCCTGCTCTTCATGCAACAGACCATCACTCAGGGTTAAACGTCGCTGGCAGTGCTGAGCCAGATTGGCATCATGAGTTACCAGAATCAGCGTGGTGTGATTCTCTTTGTTGAGGGTAAAGAGCAGATCGATAATCGATTGGCCGGTCACGCTGTCCAGATTACCGGTGGGTTCATCGGCAAACAGCACCAGAGGATCACCGGCAAAAGCACGGGCAATCGCCACCCGCTGCTGCTCACCACCGGATAACTGGCGCGGATAGTGTTTGATACGCTCCCCCAGACCGACCCGCTCCAGCCAGTGTTTAGCCTTGGCCTGATAATCTTTCTCTCCCGCCAGCTCCAACGGCAGCATCACATTTTCCAATGCGGTCAGGTGCTCCAACAGCTGAAAAGACTGGAAGACAAAACCCACCTGCTGACGCATCCGGGCGCGGCCCTCTTCATCCAGCTCGCTCATGGGCTGATCGTTCAGCCAGATCTCACCACCGGAGCTTTGATCCAGCCCTGCCAGCAACCCCAGCAGGGTGGATTTACCGGCACCGGAACTTCCCAGAATCGCCACACTCTCACCGGCATAGATCTGACAATCAACACCCTGCAGAATATGCAGCTCCTGGCCATCGGCATCGGTAACAGTTCTGACCAGCTGTTCGGTGCGTATAACGGATCTCATCTCTGTGTTAGCATTTTTTTCACGACTTTCGGAAGCGGGAGCATTCATGTCGATTCAACATCCTTTCACTGGTTATTTGGCGGCCATCTGCCGTCGCTCAGTTTATCTTTCTACGCGTCTGCTGCTGATCAGTTTGCTTTCAGTTTTGATTCTGCCTGTTTCATCTCAGGCATTCGCAGCCGATCACGATGAATCTGCTGAAACACTGCTTGTTCTCGGTGACAGCATCAGTGCCGGTTATGGCCTGCGTCAGGGTGAAGGCTGGGTCAGCCTGCTGGAAAAACGTCTTGAAGAACAGAGTTATCACTATCGGGTGGTGAATGCCAGTATCAGCGGTGAAACCACTCAGGGTGGACTGACGCGTCTGCCAGAACTACTCCGACAGCATCAACCGTCACTGGTTCTGCTGGAGTTGGGAGGTAATGATGGTTTACGGGGGCTGCCGTTACATCTGATGCAGAACAACCTGAGCCGCATGATCGATATGAGCCGCAACGCCGGAGCCACGCCGCTGCTGCTGGGCATCCAGCTGCCGCCTAACTATGGCCGCCGCTACACCTCAGCCTTTGCTGCCGTTTATCCGAATCTTGCAGAACAGAAACAGACCGCAGTCGTGCCCTTTATTCTAGAAAAGATCGCCATCTACCCGGATCTGATGCAAAGCGATGGCGTTCACCCGAAAGCTCAGGCACAGCGCCAGCTTTTGGACAATATCTGGCCGACTCTTGAGCCTTTGTTAAAGCGCACCGGCGCAGTATCGGTTAACTGATCGCAAGCCTGATATCCCCCAAAAGAAACGGCTCAGTTGAGCCGCTTCTGCCTTTAGGGCGCTGGCATTGCAGAAGATCAGACCTCGGGATCATCAATGCCTGAAATCTCATCTTCTCTGGCTTCGATCAGCGCAAAGCGCGGTTTTACTTCACCCTCAATCTCAACGGTCTCTTTAAACATCGCCGCCGGACGTACCCAAAGACCACGCTCGCCATAAAGCGCGCGATACAGCACCAGAGTCTCCTCGGTTTCGCTGTGCGTCACCTCGCCCATCACCAGATATTTCGGGCCTTTATAATGCTGATAGATTCCGGTCTGAATCGACATAATGTCTCCAATAACAAATAGTTCAAAAACGTGACAGTCAGGATTTGATCTCTTTCAGCGCCGCTTTCTGCGCAGCGCTCTTATGCTGCTGAATCAGCAAGCCACCGATAATAAATCCCAGACCGATCAGGGTAGACGGATAGATGGTCTCCCCCAGCAGGAAGTAGATCAGAATCAGTGAGATAAACGGCGACAGAAAGATCAGATTGCTGATTTTGGCCGTTTGCGAGGTCAGCCGCATCGCGGTCAGCCAACAGACGAAGGCCAGCCCCATCTCAAATATGCCGATATAAGCTGCAGCAGCCAGACTCTGCCCATCCGGGATGATCAGCAGCCCCTGATAGAGATTTATCACCAGCAGGATCGGCACCGCCATGACAAAATTCAGCAACAATCCCACCACAGGTTCACGCTTATCCTTGGTATTCAGGATCCAGTACCCCGCCCAGATCAGCGTGCTGAACAACGCCAGCGCCACACCCGTCAGATTACTGAACTCTAACCCCAGCACATTACCCCGGGTGGCAATCACCAGGACACCACCGTAACAGACTAATCCGGCGAAAAGATCCTGCGGGCGAAGCTTCTGCCCCAGAAACGGCACCGACAGGAAAGCCAGTGTCAGCGCCCAGGAGTAATTCAGCGCCTGCGCCTCCTGTGCCGGCAACAGATCATAAGCGGCAAACAACACCACATAGTAAAGCGCAGGATTTAAAGCACCGTATAGTACCGACGCCCGCCACTGTGCACCGCTCAATGTCCGGATATGGTGCCATTTCTTCTGTACGGTCACCGTGATCATCAGGGTAACAATGGAGAAGATCGCAGCCCATAACAGGAGCTGCACCGGCGCAAGCTCACGCAAGCCCAACTTAAAGGCAATCGCAACGGTGGACCACATTAAAACGGCGGTCAGGGCAAAAAGAAAAGCGCGCTTATCCTGCACCTGCTGGCTGTTAGCCATATAAACTCCTATATAGATTCGCCAGATTTGCTGACGTTAACGAAAAGGTAAAACTTGGGTAAAGCCTGTCAGATGCTATAGTCTTCTACCCAACTTAATACTGATGTTCCGACGACGGGTTTTAAGCCAAACCCCAAAAGGCCGCGGAGACACAAATGACAAACACAGATTCAGGTTCAACCCCGAAAAACACGCTGACGCTGAGTGATATTCAGGCGGAACAGCATCAATTCCGCCAAAGCTGCAAAACGCTGATTCTGGCCACGCTCAACGGCGAACAATGGCCGGAAGCCAGTTATGCCCCCTTTATTGAGGATGAAGCCGGAAATCACTATATCTTTGTCAGCGAGTTGGCAGCACATACTCAGCATCTTCTTGATAATAAAAAGGTTTCCTGGATGCTGATTGCTGACGAGCAGAACACCCGACAGTTTTTTGCCCGCCAGCGTTTCACCTGTGTCGGCCATGTTGAAGTCATCCCCAGAGACGCGGCTGAATTTGCCGACAGACTGGATCAGATGCAAGAGCGCTTCGGGGAAATTATTGATCTGCTGAAAGGTTTAGGTGACTTCCATCTGCTGAAACTGCTGCCGGAAAGGGCAACCTATGTGCGCGGTTTCGGTCAGGCTTATGCTCTTTCCGGGGAAGGGCTGAACCAGATCGAGCATCTGAAACGCTAAGACCTCAGTACTGGCCCACCCTATTAAGCCGCTTTCACAGGTTGCTAGCCTAATAGTTACTCCACCCTTAGGTTAATCGGCCTTAGGCTTAACCGGGCTGTCAGAATGCCCCAGAGAGCGTTCAGGGTCGATCGCATCCCGAATCCGCTGCTTGATCGCTTTCGCTTCCGGAAAACCGCCATCCGCTTTACGCTCCCACAGCAGAATATCATCCAGCCAGATCTCGTAGCGTCCACCAGTCGAGGGCGCTAATGCCACTTCGGCCAGATCTTCACCAAAGGTGTGCAGTATTTCCTGAGCAATCCAGGCAGCCCTCAGCATCCAGTTACATTGGGTGCAGTAAAAAATGGTGACTTTCGCTTTTGTCAGCATGGCAACTCTCTCTGATCAATCAGGCTAACGACAAACCTTCACCGTTTGTCCGCCACAAACAATAAACCCCCGATTCAGAGAACCGGGGGTTTTATCAACAATCCTCAGATTGTCGCACGCAGACCGCTATTAGCCGTCGGCGTTAATCTTTTTAACGATCTCAGCCAGCGAGTCAGCCGCCTTATCGTTTTCAACCTGACAGGTACCGGCATTCATGTGACCTCCACCGCCATACTGCAGGCACAGTTCGCCTACGTTGGTGTTTGAGCTGCGATCCAGAATCGATTTACCCACGGCAAATACGGTGTTCTGCTGCTTCAGGCCCCACAGTACATGGATTGAGATATTGCAGTCCGGATACAGGGCGTAAATCATAAAACGGTTGGTTGCCCAGATCGTCTCTTCATCACGCAGATCCAGAACCACCAGATTACCGTGAACCGTGCTGCAGCGTTTGATCTGCTCAACCGCTTTCGCTTCCTGTTCAAAGTACAGCTCAACGCGCTCTTTTACGTCTTCCAGTTTCAGAATGTCGTCGATGCTGTGGTGTGCACAGTAATCGATCAGCTGCATCATCAGCTGGTAGTTAGAGATGCGGAACTCACGGAAACGGCCCAGACCGGTACGGGCATCCATCAGGAAGTTCATCAGAACCCAGCCGTCCGGCTTCAGGATCTCATCTCGGCTGAACTGGGCAGAGTCGCCCTTATCAACCGCTTCCATCATATCGTTCCAGGAAGCCGGGAACTTGTCAGCACCGCCGTAGTAGTCGTAAACCACGCGAGCCGCAGACGGAGCATCAGGGTCAATAATATGGTTATCAATGCTGCTGTCGTTACGCAGAGTCTCACTCAGGTGGTGGTCAAACGCCAGATGACAGCCTTTTACGTAAGGCAGGTTGGTAGTGATGTCCGAACCTGTAATCTCAATCTTGCCATCCTGCATATCTTTAGGATGCACAAACAAAATATCATCAATCATATCCAGGTGCTTCAGCAGCACCGCACACACCAGACCGTCAAAATCACTGCGGGTAACCAGTCGGAACTTTTGACCAGACATCAGCCTCTCCTGTCTCTTTTTTCGGGTACGTCTGAACCGCGTACCACCCCTGTTTCTACTCTGAAATCGTTCTTTTTCTGAGTTCGCGTTCTGAAGCTAAACATATCATTTATCGGCACCTCAGAGAATAAAGCGTCCTGACTAAAAACACGTTCAACGCCTGTATTTACCATATTAGCCCAAAAAGGGGGGCCAGATTGTTACGGGGCGCACAAAACCTTCGCCGATTCAGGGTCTGATTATCCCTTTTGCAGGCCGCTATCTGCCGTTCGCTTCTGCTGAAAACCCAGCCAGAACAGCGACATCAGCATAATTACCAATAATGGAATTGGCAGCAGGTTGACCCATTGCCAGCCCAGACCATGAATAACCTGTCCTGCGTACAAGGACGCCATCGCCTGCAGACCAAAGACAGCGAAGTCATTAACAGCCTGAGCCTTATAGCGCTCTTTATGCTCATAATAACGGGTCAGCAAGGTGGTTGAACCCACAAACAGGAAATTCCAGCCGATGCCCAGCAGCACCAGCGCCCACCAGTAATGCATCACGCCGTGGCCACTCAGGGCTACCAGACTGCATGCCAGCAACAGAACCGTTCCCAGTCCCATCACCCGATTAACCCCCAGGGTTCCGATAATCAGCCCTGTTAGCAGTGATGGCAGATACATCGCAGCCACATGGCTCTGGATCACCCGTGCTGTCGCCTCAAGGGAGTGCCCGTCCATCACATGCATACTGATCGGTGTCGCTGTCATGATAAAGCTCATCACCGCATAGGCCGTTACACCGCCAAGCACGGCAATGAAAAACCCCGGACGCTTCAGCAGGCTCATCACCGAAGGTTTGTGATGTTCATTGTCTTCAGCCTTAAAGTCCTGCACCGGTTTGATCATCAGAAGCAGCAACAACGCCAGCACAATCAGCAGGGCCAACACCACAAAGGAACCAACAAACTTCTGCTCAAACCAGTGTGCAGCAACCTGCGCCAGTTCAGGGCCAATAAAGGCCGCAATAACACCGCCGACCAGGACAAAGGAGATCGCTTTACCGGTCTGTTCCGGAGAAGCGCTTTCTGCTGCGGCAAAACGATACTGCTGAACAAACGCCAAATGGAAACCAACCAGCGCAGTTGCTGTCACAAAGAGCGCGAACGAATTGATGCTTAATGCAAATGCAGCCAGCAGATTCGCCAGCACGCCGCCGGTTGCTCCCAGAATGAAGCCCCGTTTACGACCCAGACGCTGCATAATCATCGCCGCAGGGATCGTACTCAGAGCTGTTCCGATCACCATAAAGGCAACCGGTAAGGTGGCAAACCGTGGATCAGGTGATAAATCGCCGCCAATCAGGCCGCCAATAAAGATCACAACAGGTGCTGCGGACATAGCCAGTGCGGAAGCCATTGCTAATAGCAGTACGTTACGAAGATTCACAAAAGCTCCTTTTACTAATTAAATTAGAGTGTTAGCTTGAAATTTTGTTAAACAGGTCACACTTTGTCGTCAAGTTGTACATAAAAAGCTGCATTTGATTGCAAAGATATACAATGAACTCAGCAATAGCGTGTTAGAATTGTTGTTATAGAGTGAGTAATCCTGCAGGGATACGCAGGAAGATACCACAGGGTTTAAATTGGGAACTAAAGGGGGTCGTGCATCATGCAACTTACCCGTCAAACAGATTATGCAATCCGGGTACTTATGTTCCTGGGCGTGCAACAGTCTGACGAACTGGTAACGATCAGTGATATCGCGCACCATTTTGAGATTTCGCGCAATCACCTGATGAAGATTGTTCACAAGCTGGGGCAGCTGGGCTATATCCAAACCGTTCGCGGTAAGTATGGCGGCATGCGCATCAATATGGAAGCAGAAGAGATTTCTATCGGTAAGATGGTTCGTGACTTCGAAACATCACTGGAAATCGTTGACTGTGAAAAGCTGATTTGCCCATTAACAGGTTCATGTGACATGAAGCCAATGCTGAAAAAAGCACGCGATGCTTTCCTCGGTGTGGTTGACGAGTACACACTGCGCGATCTGCTGAAAAATCCTGCAGATATCCGCACCCTGCTCGGCCTGGATCTGAAAGAAGGCGAACTGCCGGTACAGGTTATGGCAGCATCCTGATCAGGATACAGCTGATATAAGATTCGAAAGCCCGGGAAACCAGGCTTTCAGTCAAAACGGCATGATAGTTCACTATCATGCCGTTTTTTTATGCTCGGTTTTTTTGCCCGCCAACGACAGCTTCAACCAACGACAACTACAGCCCCACAACAGCAGCTAAAGAAGAATCGCTGACAAGCCCCCAAGAGCTGCTGCGATCCACAAAGGCAGGGTCGCCTGCAGCGCAAGGCTTCTGCCGCCAATCACCGCCGCCATAACCCCCTTCAGCAAAGAGTTCACAATAGCGGCAATGGTGATCCCCAGCATCGCGACATTCAACGCCAGACCATCACGACTCATCCCCGATAAGGACAGGTTAATCGGGTCGACATCGGCGATACCTGACACGGCAGCCAGAATCAGAATACCGGTATCGCCCACACTTTCTTTCAGCGCACTACTCAGTAACAGAATCAGAGCCAGCAGAACACCAAAGCTCAGAGCCGAGGCCAAAGACAGCGGAGAAGAGGGTGGCGGCACATCATTCGGTACAAGCTGATTCCCCCGATAAAGCAGAAACAGCGCCGGAATATAGACCACAGCCGTCATCACGATTACCGGTATCAGCAGAGGTGACACCAGATCCGGATTAATCACACCGGCGACAAGCAGCACACGGGGAAACATGGTGCCACAGGCGAATAAGATGCCGGCTGCCAGCAATGGGGTGGCTTCTTTCGATTCCCGGCTCATACGGGCAAACTGAAGGGTCAGCGCTGTAGAGGAGACCAGACCGGCGAACAGGGCGGTCAGCATAATCCCCTTTCGGGCACCGGCGATCTTCATGGCAAAGTAACCCACAAAGGAGATGCTGGAGATCAGCACCACCATCCACCAGATCTCGTAGGGGTTCAGCGCCTGCCAGGGTCCCATGGTTTTGTCCGGCAAGATCGGCAGTACCACAACCGAGATAATCAGCAGCTCCAGCGCCGCCCAAAGCTCCTTCTTCTCCAGCAGCCAAAGCCAGCGGTGCAGCACACTTTTAAGGCTGAGCAGCATCGTCGTCACAACCGTGGCCGCAGAGGCCTCCACCGGATAACCCTGCATCACCAACGCACCGAAGCTGAACGCCAGCAAGGCAGAGATCAGGGACGTCAGGGAAACATCATTCCCCGGCTTTTTCTGATGCTGAATATAAGACGCTGTCAGCGCCCCGGTTAGCCCCAGAAAAAAGATGCCCAGAAGATAGCCACCGGTCTCCTCCGATAACATCGAACCCACCGCCCCCAGCAGGGCGATCAGTCCATAGGTTCTTAAACCGGCGATGCGGGAGCCATCTTTCATTTCTCGGGTTCGCCACCCCCGCTCTACGCCGATTAACAGGCCAAGAGAGAGCGCAATGGCCATCAGCCCCATGGAGTGTGTATCACTTATCTGCACGGATTATCCCTACCCCGGAAACACGAAAATGCCAAAAGCGGTCGCCAAGGCATTTGAACGATAAAACTCTGAAGCATCAGCTTACTAATGGATGCTATTTCCTGCTTAAGTATATTGACTATTTACAGTAACATACACCGCACCCAACCGTTTGACTGAGGGCGTTTAGTCAGCAGTTATGAGTGCTTCAGCGGCTTGTGCATTGGTCAGCTCCGCTTGGGTTTCAGCCACTTTTGATTTTATAAGTGCTTACCGGTATCGATACAGGGACCTGCTATCGAAGTTTCATTGTTTTCAGTATCAAGGATCAGTTGGTTTTTTATGAAAATTCGTACTTTCTTTACCCGCCTGGGTGCCGCGTTAACCATCAGCATCAGCTCACTGGCCATGGCCGATATCAGCCTGACCTATCAATCACAGGCAACCCCTGAGCACCGAAGCACTATTTTGGTCAGCGAAGACTTTATCCGCTTTGAAAACCCGATGGCACCGGAATTCTTTATGCTGTTTGACGTTAAACGTCAGCATATGACGCTGGTCGACAGCGAAAAACGCAGCTACAGCATTCTTGATCGTGAAACACTGGAAAGCCTGTCTGAGCAGATTGAAGTGACCCGCAAAGCGATCATGGCAGAGCTTGAAGCCAGCATGAAGGTTGCCAATGACGAAGAAAAAGAGCAGATGGCGGTTATTCTGGAGCAGATCCAACAGCTCGCTCAGGCACCTGAACAGCAGATGGTTGAATACCATCCTATGAATAGCTCAGAAGAAGTAAACGGCTATGCCTGTCAGATGATTGAAGCTCAGGTCAACGGAGAAACTCAGGCAAAGCTTTGCGTGGCGCAATCGTCTGCGGTGGGTGTACCGGAAACCGCTATGAATACGCTGGAATCTTTCCATAACTTCTCCAGCAGCGTTCATCAGCAGCTTAATCCCGGTGATACCACAGAACTGCTGTTTGTTATGAACAGCAAAAACCAGCTGCCGGTCTCTATTGTCCGCACTTATCCTGCCAGTGCCGCCGACGAATACCGTCTGACTCAGGTACAGACACTCTCTATTCCGGCCTCTGCATTTCAGGTTCCTGAAGCGTTTGAAGCCAAAGATATTGAAGATGCGTTTATCGTTGAATAAACCGCACGTTACAGTGATATAGCAGCATATCGAGCCACTATAGCCGCTGATAAGCACCAGAAAAATCGTAAGGCCCCGCGAATTTATTTCCCGGGGCCTTATTTTTTTCTTTACCAGAAATAAATTTCGGACTATATAAGCATCGAAATTAAACCTTTTTTCTGGAGAGACTTATCAATGGGCCGTGAAGACGCATCCTTTGATGATACCGATGACATTTTTGATGATACCGACGATGCAATTACAGCGGAAAATGAAGAAAGGGAATTAAGCAAAGCGGTGTCATTGGACAAACGAAGAATGATCGAAGATCGCCTTGAACAGCGTATGCTGAAGCGTAATATCGATGATTATTATGACTTTGACGATGAGGACGAATAACAGATACGTCTGCGGCAAATCATCTGAGGCACACAAAGAGCCTTAACCTGCTCCCCCTCAGAAATCCTGCCAGACCTGACGGGAGACTTAACACCAGTTGCTAAGCCTCCCGCTCTACTAATCTTCTGCTAACTAGCTCTGTGCCTGCAGGCCGGAATGGCCATCCAGCATGCGCTTGCCCCACCAGAGGCCGAACAACATACTCGGCCCCCACATCAGAATGCCATAGATCACTGGCGGAACCGACATCACACTGTTGCCCAAAATTGCTCCGGTCACCAAAAGTGCAGTGCCGCCATTCTGAACGCCCACTTCAATGCCCACGGTTAACTGCTGCGGAACATTCAGACCATTCATACGGGCAAAAAGATAACCCAGCCCCAATGCCAGACTGTTCAGCACAATCACCGGCCAGCCAACCGCCGCCAGAAACTCCGGCATCTGAGCCCAATGCTTGGCGACAATACCGATAATCACCATAGCCAGGAAACCGATGGAGAGCGGTTTAACCACCTTCGCCAGCTTCTGGCTCAGCTCAGGCTTTTTCGCATGCAGCCACATACCGATAGAGACAGGAACAACGGTAATCACAAACAGGCGCAGCATCGTCTGAGCGATCGGCAGCTCGATAGGCTGAGACGCTCCCATCCAGTGGTCTAAGGATAACTGGGTTAGCAGGGGCATGGTGAAAGGCGTCATCACCGATGCAAATGCCGTCAGTGTGATCGACAGGGCAACGTCACCCCGGCTGAGAAAGGTCATCATATTGGATGTCGCGCCACCCGGTGCAAAAGAGAGCACCATAAGGCCAACAGCCAGCTCAGGAGGCAGCTGGAAAAGCGTGACCACACCGAAGGCCAGCAGAGGAACAAACAGCATCTGGCCGGTCAGACCGACCAGAACCGCTTTTGGTAATGTAAAAACCCGGCCAAAATCGGCAGGCTTCAGTGTCATGCCCATTCCGAGCATAATAAAAAAAAGGGCAGCAGGCAGTACCACCCCTAACAAAATTCCGTTGGACATGGTTACACGCTCCGGCTACCCATTATTGACACTTCCTGT
Organism: Oceanospirillum sp.; assembly: GCA_048264105.1. GTDB lineage: Bacteria > Pseudomonadota > Gammaproteobacteria > Pseudomonadales > Halomonadaceae > Oceanospirillum. The sequence goes on along the minus strand of JBLXDJ010000002.1, from coordinate 231,046 downwards.
TACCACAATCGCTCACTGCATTGTGTGTGGCGGGATGTGGTTTTATGTGGTTGTCTGCGGCCCGTGTTTAGCGGGCGCACACACTATTCTTTTAGTCGTCAGACTCTTCCAGATCATCAATGCTGGCGGACTTGAGGCCATTTTCATAGTCCAGATCGAAGACCATTACCGCGGGAGACAGCTCGATAAACTGCTCAAACTGCTCAACGGTCAGTTCAGGCCAGGACGATTCATCTTCTTCCCAGGATTTCAGCTCATTCTCCAGAATGTTAAGCCAGAATTCCTGAAGCATATCATTGAGCTGTTCCTCATCTTCAATCTCAGGAACCAGATAAACCGTTGCTTCTTCGTTAACATCTGCCAGCGTCAAAGGCTCGCTGCCTTCATCAAGATTGTTGATCCAATCAACAAACTCCTGAGTCAGTTTTACAGTCATTGCAGAACGATTCAGCATTTTCATTGTGTATCTCCAGACAGAGTTCTTTCGAACCTGAAAAAAATTATTCAGCCGGGCTTACCGGTTAAGAAACCATAAGCCAGCTCAACAAAATAAACCGGAAACGGTGTGTGTTTCCGGTAACTCCCCGACAGATCAGGGATGGTAAAAAAAGGGATAAATAAAACCCCGATAACCAACAGGATACCGGGGTTAAGGATTACTTAGAATCCGCTTCTGGTCGCATATGCGGGAACAGAAGTACATCACGGATCGACGGGGCGTTGGTGAACAGCATCACCAGACGGTCGATACCGATACCTTCACCAGCCGTTGGCGGCAGGCCATATTCCAGAGCGCGGATGTAGTCCTGGTCGTAGTACATCGCTTCATCATCACCGGCGTCTTTCTCAGCAACCTGCTGCTCAAAACGCTCCGCCTGATCTTCCGCATCGTTAAGCTCCGAGAAGCCGTTCGCGATCTCACGACCACCCACGAAGAACTCAAAACGATCGGTCACAAACGGGTTGTCATCGTTACGACGTGCCAGCGGAGAAACCTCAGCCGGGTATTCAGTAATGAAAGTTGGCTGCATCAGTTTGTGCTCAGCCACTTCTTCAAAGATCTCGGTGTGCAGCTTACCGAGACCCCAGATCGGTTTAACGTCGATCTTCAGAGACTCAGCAACCTGCTTGGCAGATTCCAGATCCTGCAGGCTTTCTTCGCTGATCTGAGGTGCATGCTTCAGGATCGCTTCGATCATGGTCATGCGCTCAAACGGCTTACCGAAGTCATAGGTATCTTCCTGATACTGAACCACAGTGTCACCCAGTACGTCCTGAGCGATGGTGCGCAGCATATCTTCAGTCAGATCCATCAGATCTTTGTAGTCCGCGTATGCCTGGTAGAACTCCAGCATGGTGAACTCAGGGTTGTGACGGGTAGAAAGACCTTCGTTACGGAAGTTACGGTTAATCTCGAAAACCTTCTCAAAACCACCTACAACCAGACGCTTCAGGTAAAGCTCAGGTGCGATACGCAGGAACATATCACGATCCAGTGCGTTGTGATGGGTCACAAACGGACGTGCTGTTGCACCACCCGGAATCACCTGCAGCATTGGCGTTTCCGCTTCCATGTAGCCACGCTGGCTCAGGTAGTTACGGATACCGCTCACAACTTTAGCGCGAATCTCGAACGCCTTACGGGATTCCTGATTCATAATCAGATCCACGTAACGCTGACGGTAACGCATCTCCTGGTCAGTCAGGCCATGGAATTTATCAGGCAGCGGGCGCAGGGATTTAGTCAGCAGCTCGCACTCTTCGATGTAAACGTACAGATCGCCTTTACCGGACTTATGAACCGGGCCGGATGCGCCAACGATGTCGCCAAAGTCCCAGCTCTTGATATCTGCACGAACTTTTTCCGGCAGATTCTTCTTGTCCACGTACAGCTGAATCTGGCTGCTCATGTCCTGGATTACGATAAATGGCCCACGCATACGCATGATACGACCGGCAACAGACGCCTTGCGGTTCAGCGTTTCAAGCTCTTCCTTATCCTTATCACCCAGCTCAGCCTGCAGTTCAGATGCCAGAGCATCGCGGCGGAAGGTGTTCGGGAAGGCGTTGCCTTTTTCGCGACGCTCAGCCAGTTTGGCACGACGCTCTGCGATCAGCTTGTTCTCTTCAGCTGCTGCCGCTGCGCTATCTAAGGGAGTGTCTTGCTGCTGTTCTGTAGCCATGGGTCTTTATCATCCAAAACATTGGTCAATCGGATTATTCAGCGCGGACCTGAGTCCGCGCCCTTATCTGGCAGAGGTGTAACCGAGGTTACAGGCCCTGCTTCAGGCTCGCTTCAATAAAGCGATCCAGATCACCGTCAAGAACTGCCTGAGTGTTGCGGTTCTCAACGCCGGTACGAAGGTCTTTGATTCGGGAGTCATCCAGAACGTAGGAGCGGATCTGACTGCCCCAGCCGATATCAGACTTGGTATCTTCCAGCGCCTGTTTCTCAGCATTACGTTTCTGCATCTCCAGCTCGTACAGTTTCGCTTTCAGCTGTTTCATCGCACGGTCTTTGTTCGCGTGCTGAGAACGTTCAGTCTGACAGGAAACCACGACATTGGTTGGTTCGTGGGTAATACGAACGGCCGAGTCGGTGGTGTTTACGTGCTGACCACCGGCACCGGATGAGCGGTAGGTATCGATACGCAGATCCGCCGGATTGATATCCACTTCAAAGCTGTCATCAATCTCAGGGGAAACAAACACCGAGGAGAAAGAGGTATGACGACGACCGCCGGAATCAAACGGTGATTTACGTACCAGACGGTGTACACCGGTTTCGGTACGCAGCCAGCCGTAGGCGTATTCACCTTCAAAGCGCACGGTAGCACTCTTGATACCGGCCACTTCACCGGCGGATACTTCAATCAGCTCGGTTTTAAAGCCGTGAGCATCACCCCAGCGCAGGAACATACGCAGCATCATATTGGCCCAGTCCTGAGCCTCGGTGCCGCCGGAACCGGACTGAATATCCAGATACGCGTTACTTTCGTCCATCTCACCGGAGAACATACGACGGAACTCCAGCTTCTCCAGCTGGGCTTTCAGATCATCCAGCTCACTCTGAACGTCTTCAACGGTGCCTTCATCATCTTCTTCAACCGCCATATCCAGCAGGTCGCGGGCATCCGCAAGGCCGGTATCCAGGTTGTCGATGGTTTCAACAACCATCTCCAGACTGGCACGTTCTTTACCCAGCGCCTGGGCACGCTCCGGTTCATTCCAGACTTCCGGCTGTTCCAGCTCGCGATTAACTTCTTCTAGACGGTCTTTCTTTTCAGCGTAGTCAAAGATACCCCCTAAGAACGTCTGTCCGCTCAGACAGGTCCTTAATGAGGTTATTGATCGGATTGATTTCTAACATGATGCTTGAAGCTCGCAAATAAATAGCAACGCCCGGAAAAGTCACCGCGCGCTGAAAAACAGTGTGTTAAAAAAACAAGAGCGTAATTCTAACGAATCCCCTCTGTACCTACCAGTAATACCCTCGGTAATCCGCTGTCTGAGCGATAAAAAACAGAGTAGATGTTCGCCTTTGCAACCGGACACTCGGGATGCCGGCAGAAGACACCACGCACCTCATTAAAAGTGCAGAAGTGATAAGATGCCCTTAAAATGAAATGAATAGCGGATGCACACCAGCCCGCCCCCATGGCAGAATATGCGTTAACGACTCAGCGTTAGGAATAAACAGATGCAGATCAAGGTAAAACCGGTGTCTGGACACCGGTTAGAGATCCAGCTGGCAGAAAGCCAGTTACTCCTTCCGGAACAGGCCTGTCAGGAGATGCGCGATGCGCTGGTGGCTCAGGTAGAGCAATTTGCCCTGCACCCGAAATCCCGCTGGGAAGAAGCCCGCGATCAGTTTCAGCGCCTGCAACCTGCACTGGCGCATCTGGAACAGTTTAACGATAACGAACTGGCACTTCTGCTGCGTGAGTACGACTTCACCCTTCTGTACCGTCTGGCGCAAAGTAAACAGATGGACAGCCTGCTGACCAAGCTGGAAAAAGCGCTGGGGCGTCGTGAGATTGACCGCCTGACGCAAAACGCTGAAAAACTGCCTCTCAAACCCCTCTGGGAAGTGAACGAACGCATTCAGGGTTTGATCCGCACTATCGAGCGCATGACCGATGAGGGCGAAATCCGGCCGCCACGGATGAATGTAAAAGACAATGCGGATACCGAATCCGTTTCTCTGGCAGCCAGCACGGATGCCGCCTTTATCCGTCAGCTGCTGAAGAAGCTGGACAGCTTCCCAGAGAAAGCTCTGTTTGCTGTTTTCAAACAGGTGCCACCCCGTCAACTGGCCAAGCTGTGGTTTATCTGTGAAGAGATGTCAGAGGCGAGCCTTCTGGCCAAGTTCCACAAGATGATTCCTGAACCCATGCAGGAAAAACTGAAACCCGCCAAGCCGAAACAGATCGCCCCGGTTGATGCCCGTAGAACAGCGCAGCTGGTCATCGAGGTGGTCAAAGGTCTTCAGAAAAAAAAAGCCCCTGAGTCCTCAAAAGGCTCCGGACCTGTGCTTGTCTGATCCCCGGTACTGAAACATTTTTGGAGCACTTGCATGAGTTTTGAAGTTTTCACCTTAGGCGAACACCGCTACCGGATCAGCAAAGAATTCTTTTCCATTCAGCTGGAACTGACCGATGCACTGGAACTGATCTCCAAGCTGGATGAACAGCTGGGTCTGAACCCACCACAATCACAGGGCGAGCCGAATTTTATCCATATTGCGCGCAAGCTACTGACCACCATGACCTACATGGACAGCAAAAGCATGCAGACGCTGATGCATACAGCATCCCGCGATCAGCTGGTGGATATTATGCGGACAGTGAAAGGCAGCAAACTGGAAAACCGCCTGATGACCCATACGACAAAGCGTAACCGTCAGGCGATCCAGACCGATGTACTTTATAACCAGCCGATTAAACCTCTTGAAGCGCTGCGCGCGTTCACTGATTTCTTTGGTCTGGTTGAGCGTCTGGTGGATGAAGAACAGATCACCCTGATCGATCCGAACGGCGAATATTACTAGCCCTAGCATTCACTGGGCTGAGACAAAAAAGGCTCTGCAACCTGGGTTGCAGAGCCTTTTTTCGACCCGGTGTTTACCGGTAAGAAACGCCTTAGCGGCGGCTCTTACGTTCGGTACGGGCTTCTTTCGTCAGGTTCAGCTGGCGATCTTTCGCTTTCTGACGGTCATCCTTATCACTGTTGTCATAAGGGTTATGACCGCTGCGGAATTCAAAACGGATCGGCGTACCTTTAACCTTAAGCACCTTACGGAAGGTGTTGGTCAGGTAACGCTTGTAGCTTTCCGGGATCGAATCCGTCTGACTACCGTGTACCACGATAATAGGCGGATTCTTACCACCCTGGTGCGCATAACGCAGCTTGATACGACGGCCACGAACGACCGGTGGCTGGTGCTCTTTCACCACATCTTCCAGAATCGTCGTCAGACGGTTGGTCTGCCAGTGACTCATCGCCGAATCAAACGCACTGTTGATCGACTTATACAGGTGACCCACGCCGGTGCCGTGCAGTGCGGAGATAAAGTGAATATCAGCGTAATTCACAAAACCCAGACGACGATCCACGTCCTCTTTGATCTTGTCTTTTACATCAACATCCAGACCGTCCCACTTATTCACAGCGATTACCAGCGCACGACCACTTTGCAGTACAAAGTCCAGCAGGTGCAGATCCTGTTCAACAATACCGGTACGGGCATCAATCACCATCACGGCAACGTTACACTCACGTACCGCTTCCAGTGTTTTAATGATCGAGAACTTCTCGGCAAGCTCGGTCACGTTCTTACGGCGACGGATACCGGCGGTATCGATCAGGGTGTACTCCTGACCATCACGCTCGAACGGAATCGAAATCGCATCACGGGTGGTTCCCGGCTGGTCATAAACCACCACACGTTCTTCACCCAGAATACGGTTAACCAGTGTGGACTTACCCACATTCGGACGACCGATAACCCCGATACGCACACCCTTGTGCTTCAGCTGCTCGTGCAGCTCATCTTCATCCTCATCCGGCTCAGGGAAAGGCTCCAGAATGTGCTGAATCATGGCGGTAACATTACGACCATGAGCCGCAGCAATAGCGATCGGACTACGCTCCATACCCAGAGCATAAAATTCCGCTACCACCACATCCGGATCTGAACCGTCAGTCTTGTTAACGATCAGCCAGGCATCTTTACCCTTCTCACGCAGGTGCTGCGCGATCATCTGGTCGGCAGCGGTCAGTCCCGCTCGTCCATCCACCATAAACAGAACAATATCCGCTTCTTCAATCGCCAGCAGAGACTGTCCCGCCATCGCGGAGTCGATACCATTCTCATCGCCACTGATACCGCCTGTATCAATCACGATATAAGGCTTGCCGCCCACTTTACCCTCGCCATATTTACGGTCACGGGTCAGACCGGCAAAGTCGGCAACCAGTGCATCACGACTACGGGTCAGGCGGTTAAACAGTGTTGATTTGCCCACATTCGGGCGGCCCACCAGGGCAATAACAGGATTCATTCAGGTATCTTCAGTTCTTCAACAGGTGTGTGCATCAGGCACACACAAAAAGTGTCACGCTACAGTCTCTATGGCTCAACGACACCGGGCAGTTATGCCTCAGTCTTTTTGGTCAGCAATCGCGACCAGCCGACCATTAACGGCTACAGCGTATAAAATGTTATCTGTGGCAATCAGCGGTTGTTCTATACCGCTGGCATCAGCCTCGATGCGGCCTACCACATGGCCATCCGCCAATGAAATCAGATGAACGTAACCCTCGTAATCTCCCACGGCGAGGGTATCGCCCCAGATAACCGGCGCTGTCAGACGGCGACCACTCAGGGCATCCTGATTCCAGAGTACGCCACCGGAACGCGCATCCAGCGCGACAATGTTGCTGGCTTCATCCACATAGAGAATATTGCCGAAGCCCTCTACAGCCGGATAAAAGCTTGAGTCTTTTCGTTCCCAGATACCACGGCCACTGGAAGGATCCAGAGCGATCAGGCGGCCCTGATAACTGGTTACCACCAGAACACCTTTACTGGTCAGCAACGGCTGACCGTCTACATCCACAAGACGTTCAATATCGGTTCGGCCGGATGGTACGGCAACCCGTACATCCCAGGCCAGCTGACCGTTACGGTTATCCAGCGCCACAACGCGACCATTGGCAAAACCGGCAAAGGTTGCCGATGGTACAACCAGAGGTGTTGCGGTGCCGTGCAATGTCAGCAGAGGTTCTGCGCTTTCATAGTTCCACAGAATACGACCGGTACGCTCATCAAGAGCCGATACCCTGCCGTCGGCAGTCTGCACCACCAGCTGACGGCTGGCGGTATTGATCTGCGGCGGCGTCATAATCTGCGTACTCAGACGGGTTCGCCACAACACCTGACCACCACTGGCGGACAGAGCCATAACCTCACCGTTCTGAGTACCGACATAGAGCTGTCCCTGATTATAGCTAAGACCGGAGCTGGCACCGGTTTCAAGGTTAGCTTCCCACAGGAAAGTACCTTTATCCGCCTGCCAGGCCGTCAGATTACCGGCCCGGTCAATCGCATAAATCTGCTGACCGGCCACAACCGGAGGCAACAGATAACCCAGCTCACCCGGCCCTTTTGCCGCAAAATCCTGCCAGACGATATCCAGCTCAACCTGCTCATCAAAACTCTTAAGGTCTTTCGGCGGGTACTGAGCTTCCGGCAGACTGCCGCACGCTGTCAGAAGTGAAACCAGAACCAGGGTCAGCCAGCGCAACATATCAGGCTCCCAGATCTGCCAGTTTCATATCGATAACAGGACGAGCCACACCGGATGCATTGAAGGCAGCCTTAGCACTTTCATACGCGGTACGGGCAGCTTCTTTATCACCCATCTCGGCCAGAATATCGCCTTTCAGCTCGTCTGCGTTGCCTTTGTAAGCATCGGTTTTCAGAGTATTCAGCAGATCCAGCGCCTGTTGATTACTCCCCTGCTGCCACAGAATCTGCGCCTGACGCACACCAGCCACTTCTTTGATCATGGCACTTTCAGTTTCAGCATTCAGCTTGCTCAGTACGGCTGCTGCTGCATCATACTGATCGGCATCAACCAGCAGCTTTGCCTCAAACAGTGCTGCATAGTCAGCATACAGGGAACCTTCATGCTCAGACTGCAGCGTAACCGCCAGATGCTGAGCGGTTGAGCGCTCTTCTTCCGTCAGTTCAGGCTTATTCATAACGTCGATCAGCTGCTCATAAGCAGAAGACGCAGCCTCAGCTTTCGCCTGCTGATCCGCCTGCCACCACTTCCAGCCGCCAATAGCTGCAACCGCCAGAACCAGGCCTGCGATGAGGGACTTACCATTGTCCGCCCACCATCTTTTCATCAGTTCAATCTGTTCTTCTTCGGTACGTAATTCAGACACCGGATATCTCCTGTGGCAATGTCATCCTGAAATGGGCCCTGGTTTCCGGCAAAGGCCCAATCGATAATATTTAGCGGGCTGCTTACAGCCCGGAGTCCTGCAGAAACTCGATCAGACCAGAGAGACTGACCGTCTCCTGATCACGGGCTTCACGCAGGAATTTAACGGCAACTTCACCGTTGGTAACTTCATTCTCACCCAGAATCAGTGCAATGGCTGCACCGCTCTTATCGGCTTTTTTGATCTGACTTTTAAAGCTGCCGCCACCGCAATGCATCTGAGTGCGGTAACCGGTTTTCTCACGCAGCATCTCGCCCAGCAGAAGACCATGAGTTGCCATGCCTTCACCCACTGCAGCGATAAAGATCTGCGGCTGGTTGCTGACATGCTCAGGGATCGCATCCAGTGTCTGCAGCATCAGAATCAGACGCTCGATACCCATAGCAAAACCAACCGCTGGCGTTGCCCGGCCACCCAGCTGCTCAACCAGACCATCGTAACGGCCACCTGCACAGACAGTACCCTGAGAGCCCAGTTCCGTTGTGGTCCACTCAAATACGGTTTTGCAGTAATAATCCAGACCACGAACCAGACGGGGGTTCAGCTTGTACTCGATACCTGCGGCATCCAGCATGCTGCACAGCTGCTCGAAATGCTCTTTCGATTCCTGGTCGATGTAATCTTCAAACACAGGAGCACCATCCAGCAGCGCCTGAGTATTCGGATCTTTGCTGTCCAGAATACGCATCGGGTTGCTTTCCAGACGACGCTGACTGTCTTCATCCAGCTCATCTTTGCGGGCGGAAAGGAATTCAACCAGCGCAGTGCGGTAGTCAGCACGGGCTTCAGCTGAACCCAGAGAGTTCAGCTCCAGAGTTACGGAGTCATACAGGCCCAGCTCTTTCCAGAGACGGGCGCTGAGGATAATCAGCTCCGCATCGATATCAGGACCGGCCATACCAAAGGTTTCCACACCGATCTGGTGGAACTGGCGGTAGCGACCTTTCTGAGGACGCTCATGGCGGAACATCGGGCCTTTGTACCAAAGACGCTGGATCTGGTTATACAGCAGACCATGTTCTTCTGCGGCACGTACACAGCCCGCTGTACCTTCCGGACGCAGTGTCAGGCTGTCGCCATTACGGTCGTCAAAGGTGTACATCTCTTTTTCAACGATATCGGTAACTTCACCAATAGAGCGTTTGAAAAGCGCCGTCTGCTCAACAATCGGCATACGGATCTCCTGATAGCTGTAACGCTTCAGAAGATTCGCAACGGTATTTTCCAGATACTGCCAGATAGCACTTTGTTCCGGCAGGATGTCGTTCATCCCACGGATAGCCTGAATTTTCTTAGCCAAAATCGTTTCCTAAATACTGTCTTTAATCGTGTGGCCAATGTTGATAACCGAAACACTGGCGAAAAATCTCATCTTATTACCGCGATAACTGCGGAGAATCCGCCGGGATAACCCATCAGGCGGATCATAAAAAACGAGCAGTGATCTCACTGCTCGTTTCATGGCCAAAAACGGAAATCAGTCTTTGGCGATCAGCTGGGCATCCGCTTCTTCTTTCAGACGGGCACGTTCGCGGATCATCTGCTCAAGCTCTGCAGCCAGATTCTCGTTACCCAGTTTCTGAGCCGGTTTACCGTCGATATACACCAGATTTGGCGAACCACCGGTCAGCCCCAGAGAAACCTCTTTTGCTTCACCGGGTCCGTTAACGACACAACCGATCACGGCTACGTCCAGAGGCGTACGAATATCCTCCAGGCGTGTTTCCAGCTCGTTCATCACGCCAATCACATCAAAGTTCTGGCGGGAGCAGCTTGGGCAGGCGATAAAGTTAATACCGTTACTGCGCAGCTTCAGGCTTTTCAGAATATCAAAACCAACTTTAATCTCTTCCACCGGATCAGCGGCCAGAGAAACACGGATGGTGTCACCGATACCGTCCATCAGCAGCATGCCCAGACCCACCGATGATTTAACGGTGCCGGAACGCAGGCCACCCGCCTCGGTAATACCCAGATGCAGGGGCTGTTCGATCTGGCTGGCAATTTTACGATATGCAGCCACAGTCATAAAGACATCTGACGCTTTCAGGCTCAGTTTGAAATCCTGAAAATCAAGACGGTCCAGAATATCGATATGGCGCATGGCGGATTCCACCAGCGCATCCGGCGTTGGCTCGCCATATTTCTTCTGCAGCTCTTTCTCCAGAGAACCGGCATTCACCCCAATACGGATCGGAATACCGTGATGTCGGGCCGCATCCACCACCTGACGTACCCGGTCATCACTACCAATATTGCCCGGATTGATGCGCAAACAATCGACACCCAGATCGGCCACTTTCAGGGCGATCCGGTAATCAAAATGGATATCCGCAACCAAAGGCAGGTTGACCTGCTGACGAATCTTACCGAAGGCTTCGGCTGCTTCCATAGATGGTACGGAAACACGCACAATATCCGCGCCGGCTTCTTCCAGACGACGGATCTGCCCGACAGTGGCCGCGACATCACAGGTCTCAGTATTGGTCATACTCTGTACCGAGATCGGCGCATCGCCGCCTACCGGTACATTACCCACCATAATCTGACGGGATTTACGGCGTTTGATCGGGGATTCAAAATGCACGGAATTGTCTCTCTCTTTAGCAAACGGTCGCACTAAAATTCTGAATAGCCTGCCAGCATGTCTTGGCAGATGCGAAGCCTGAGTGTTCTGACCCGGCCACCGGCCCTAAAATAGCAAAGCTCCGGCCAATAAATTGACCAGAGCCCAACCGGAAAAAGGGGCATTAAAGCCCCTATTTTAATCTAATGTTGCTCCGCTTAACCATCCGGTTATTTACTCGCCCAGGGTAAAGCGCGCAATGTTGTTACGATTGGTGTAAGGCTTAAGATCTACATTCTCGCCCTGATACGTCACAACGGCACCACCGGCATTACCGATCATCAGCTTGAATGGCGGTAAACCTTCAACCAGTGACTCTTCGCCAGCCTGTTTCAGGTTAGCAACCACCTTGATGTCACGGCCATCGGTCACTTCAACCCAGCACTCTTCAGTGAAGGTGATGGTGAAGCGCTCCAGACCCATCGCAGCCTGACCAATCTCTTCAGGGCTGGCTTCTTCTGTAACCTCAGCCTCAGCATTCGCTTCAGTTGAAGCACTTTCCTCGGCAGCAGTATCAGTAGCGCCTTCTTCAGCAGAAGCATCATCAGCGGCGGCATCTTCAGACAGTTCAACCACCTCTTCGATCAGGGCGGTTTCTTCAGCACCGGAAAGATCCATCTGAGCGATAATGGTTTCGCCTTCAGAGGTTTCAACGGTTACGGTATCGCTCTGAACCAGGCTCAGCGGCTCAGCACCATTGCGGCTCTGCCACCAGATAATAGACAGGGCGATCAGGGCAGCAACAACGGCCATGGTGGTGTACTTGATCAGAGGATCAGAAAAACTACGCTGAGGCTTAATGGTTTCAACCGGTTTGTAACGCTCTTCCGGCTTCGGCTCTTCATTGAAGTTTTCGTTATAGGTATCGACTAGTGCTTCGGCATCAATGCCAACCAGCTTGGCGTATGCACGCAGGTAACCACGAACAAACGTTGCCCCAGGTAATGCGCTGTAATTATCCTCTTCAATCATCTGCACAAAAGAGTGCTTCAGATTAAGCTGCTCAGACACTTCACGGGTGTCGAGCTGCATGCGCTCACGGGCTTTTTTCAGCTGCTCTCCGGGCATATTTTCCGGAAGCTGAACATCAGCCTGTGTATCATCCTGAGTGGCAACGGTATCGGTCATGATCGGATAAATTCCTTGCGGTCTCGGTTCTATCGTTTCGTTGTCTTATTGATTTAATAGACGTGTTGTTTTAATGCGCCTGCTTCAGCCGGGACAGTTCTGATAAATATCGGCTGCGTTCTGCATTTTTCCCCAGCTGCTCGGCCAGACGGATGCCTAACATTAAACCCCGCTCTGAGGCTTTGGCAACTTTCAAATGTTGCCTTAAGTAACCCCATGCATCCAAAGGGCTGTTTTGCACATATTTCAGAGATGCTAACTCTAACAGGGCACGACCCGAGTTACGATCTAATTGCAGTGCTCTTTTAAACGATCGTTCTGCTTCTGCAGTCTGTCCCAGTCGAAGCTGACATAAACCCAGATTCTCGAACGCCAGCTGACGATTGGAATAAAGGGTGTCTTTGACCGTAATTTTCAGCTGTTCGCAGGCTTCGGCATAGCGCTTTTGTTCATACAGGAAAGCGGCAAAGTTGTTACGGGCAATTGAAAACTGACCGCCTTCATCCAGAGCCTTTTCAAAATGCTCCTCAGCCAGCTTTTTTTCACCTTCCTGCTGGTAGATCAATGCCATGCCATGCAGGGCGTCAGGCGCTTCATCGTCCAGAGTCAGGGCTTTTACAAAGGCGCGCTTAGCACGATCGGTATTGTTTCTTTCCAGATAGGCAAAGCCAAGCTGAGAGTAGGAATTGACACTTTTTTCAATGGCCGGTTCACTCTGTTCCGGTTGCTCGGGCTGAGCCGTGCAACCGAATAAAAACAGAGTAAACAGGGTCATCATCAGATGAACCGACTTGCGCACTTTTTTCCTTACCGGACCGGCTGGAAGTGGCATAAATATCCTTTAACGTCAGTCGTTGTCTGTTTGCAGAAGAGAGACCATCTTAAACAAGCTCACAGGAGCTGCATTAGCCTGCGTCACGATTTTGAGCGGCATCAACCACTTCAACGGTTTCAATCAGCTGATCCGCGTTAGCATACTTGGCACTACGACGGGTCTTATCCATCACCTGACCTACCAGCTGACCACATGCCGCATCAATATCGTCACCACGGGTACTGCGCACGGTCACCACATAGCCGGAATCGATCAGCGCATCGCGGAAACGCATAATCGCGTTGCGGCTCGGGCGCTTGTAGTCGTTGTTCGGGAACGGGTTAAACGGAATCAGGTTGATCTTACAATCCAGATTACGCAGCACTTTTGCCAGCTGAGCCGCATGGGCTGGCTGGTCATTAATACCGGCAATAAGAGTATATTCGATCGTAATTGAGCGGTTATCACCCAGGGTATCCAGATAACGCTGACAAGTATCCAGCAGCTGTTTGATCGGATATTTCTGGTTGATCGGCACCAGTTCATTACGCAGCTCATCGTTCGGAGCGTGCAGAGAGATCGCCAGAGCCACGTCGATCTGACCGATCATTTTTTCCAGCTGCGGCACAACACCTGAGGTACTCAGCGTGACACGACGCTTGGACAGACCATAACCCATATCATCCAGCATCAGGCGCATGGAAGACATCACGGGTTCAAAATTCATCAGAGGCTCACCCATGCCCATCATGACGACATTGGTCACAGGACGGTTGGCACTGTCAGTACGGGGGCCAAAAGAACGCTGCGCCACCCAAACCTGACCGATAATTTCAGCCGGGGTCAGGTTACGCTGGAAGCCCTGCTTACCGGTCGAGCAGAAACTGCAGTCCAGGGAGCAACCCACCTGAGACGATACACACAGCGTACGACGCTTCTCATCCATCGGGATGAGTACGGTTTCAATACAGCTGCCGCCATCAACCTTCAACACCCACTTACGGGTGCCATCATCGGAGAAATCCTGATACACAATCTCAGGTCCCCGTACTTCAGCAACTTCTTTCAGCTTGGCCCGCAGCACTTTGCTGAGATTGGTCATCTCATCAAAATTATCCACACCGTAATGGTGAATCCACTTCATCACCTGAGCAGTACGGAATCGCTTCTCACCGATAGAATCGAAAAAAGCCTCCATCTGAGGTGTTGTTAAACCCAGTAGATTGGTTTTTGTCTGCTCGCTCATATCGCTATACCGGTAAAAAGTGAGGATGGTTATTTGACGGATATTTCTGCTAAGCCGCATCAGAGGCAGATGCAAAAACACCAGAGAACAACCTGAAAGAAGTTAAAATTCCTTTGTAAACAATGCACTAAAACACCGAATACAAAACCACAAACAGCCACACTAGGTGGCTGCTTGTGTTTGGCCTGAACCGGTCTGCCGGAGCAGAGCCATTCAGTCCCGCATCAGAAATTAACCGCGTGGGCAGATTTCGTCAGCGTTGAAGAAGTAAGCTACTTCGCGCTCTGCAGAAGCTGCAGAATCAGAACCGTGAACAGCGTTCGCGTCGATAGACTCAGCGAAGTCACGACGGATAGTGCCTTCAGCAGCTTCCTGTGGGTTAGTTGCACCCATCAGGTCACGGTTAGCCAGAATTGCATTTTCGCCTTCCAGAACCTGTACAACAACAGGACCGGAAGTCATGAACGCAACCAGATCACCAAAGAAAGGACGCTCTTTGTGCTCTGCGTAAAAACCTTCAGCCTGCTCTTGAGACAGGTGGATCATTTTAGCTGCAACAACCTGCAGGCCAGCGTTTTCAAAACGAGCAATGATCTGACCAACAACATTTTTAGCTACTGCATCAGGCTTGATAATAGAAAGAGTGCGTTCAACCGCCATCGGATATTTCTCCAACGTATGTTCTGTGAAAGTACGAACAGTGAAAAGTGCGAACATCAAAGCGTAAGACGTTTTCCATGTTCAGCCATAAAAACCCGCGAAGTATACGCAGATTGTCTGCAAATTAGTATGTCAAGCCGCGACTTTATGGCAAAAAAACGTAAAAAATCACCAACGCAAAAATCGCTGTTAACCAAACAGGGCTGCGTTCAGATAATCAAACGCTGAAGCTTTCGCCACAGCCACATTCATCTTTAACATTCGGGTTGTTAAAGCGGAAAAAGCTGTTCAGTCCCTGAGTCACATAATCCACTTCACTGCCGTCCAGAATATCCAGCGCTTCCTGGTCGATAATCACCTTCACATCATGCTGCTCGAAAACATGATCCTGTGAAGCAACCTCATCAGCAAAGTCCAGCACATACGAGAAACCGGAACAGCCACTTGGCTTAACCTTAACCCGAAGACCTTCACCTTTGCCGCGATCAGCCAGACACTTACGAATATGGCCCGCAGCTGATTCTGTAATTGTAACTGCCATAACGGACTCCTTAACGATCGTTTCTGCGGAAGATTGCAGAGACTGATTCATAAACTTCAAATAACCGGCGATACATTGGCGCACCGCCATTTCATGCTGCCTTGAGTTTTCAGAGACAGCTTTTTAGACCCGGCGATTCAGAACAGGTTCGACTCAACTGTCTACACCAGCACCCAAGGTCCACACCAGCATCCAAGAGCCACACCAGAACCCAAAGCCCACGCCAAACCTTACTGGCCGCGTAACGCCGTTACCGCTCGCGTTACGCTGGCCACCGCCTGCTCAACCTCTGCCGCGGTACTGAAACGCCCCCAGCTGAAGCGCAGGGAGCTGAGGGCTTTATCCCTCGGCAAACCGATACCACTTAATACATAAGATGGATCAACACTGGCAGAATTACAGGCGGAACCGGTCGATACCGCCACATCTTTCAGTGCCATTAACAGAGATTCACCATCTACTCCGGCAAAGCACACATTCAGAATACCGGGATACCCCGATTCCGGATCACCATTTACGGTGACCTCATCCAACGCAGACACGCCCTGCCAGAACTGCTGACGCAGAGCGGTCAGATGATCAAAGTCCTGCTGGAGGCGATCAGTTGCGATCTTCATCGCCTCGGCCATGCCAACAATCTGGTGAGTCGGCAAGGTACCGGAGCGCATACCGCGCTCATGACCACCACCGTGCATCTGGGCCGCGACTTTCAGATCCGGGTCACGACGCACATACAGGGCACCCATGCCCTTCGGCCCGTAAAATTTATGGGCACTGAAGGACACCAGATCGATCGGCATATTCGCCAGATCCATCACGACCTTACCGCCGGCCTGTGCCGCATCGACATGGAATACCACACCCTTGTCACGCAGCAGCGCACCGATCTCAAGCACCGGATTAATGCTGCCCAGCTCATTATTCACCCACATAAAAGAGGCCAGAATCGTATCTTCCCGCAGCGCGTCTTCAACCTGCGCAACGGAGATAACACCCTTGCTGTCCGGTTTTAAATAGGTGACGTCAAAACCCTGAGTTTCCAGCCAGCCACAGGTATCCAGCACCGCTTTATGCTCAATCGCCGAGGTGACGATATGACGCCCCTGGGATTTACGGGTTTCCGCCACACCTTTCAGTGCCAGATTATTGGATTCTGTTGCCCCGGACGTCCAGACCACTTCTCTCAGATCACAACCGATCGACTTGGCGATGGTTAAACGCGCCTCTTCAACGGCCTGTTCCGCAAACCAGCCCAGCATGTGGGCACGGGATGCCGGGTTAGCAAAACAACCATCGGCCGTCAGATACTGCATCATTTTTTCTGCAACCGCCGGATCTACCGGTGTGGTTGCAGCGTAATCCATATAGAGGGTTTGCATGGTCTCGATACCAGGTCATGCCACGGCAGCAGTGGCTGGTTAGCGATAAAATAGGTGTAACAACATTGAAAAAGCACGGAAACGTGACATCTGATCCGAAGATCGGTACTGCCGAAAGAGGGGCATTATATATCCCTCAGACGACAAAGCCAGACCGGGGTCTGGCTCAGATAACACAGGCTTCAGGCCGTGATTACATAAGGGCAACCTGGATTTTATTATCCGATGCCTCGCCACCTGCACTGCAGGCTTCACGTGCTGCCGCTTCATGCTGACGAACCAACTCACCAAGGCTGATACCGTTCAGGAAGTCATGAATCTGCTCGCTTAACTGACACCACAGGTGATGTGTCAGACACTCACGACCATCTTTACAGTCACCCAGCCCCTGACAACGGGTCGCATCCACGGATTCGTTCACCGCGTCGATCACCTGAGCAACAAAAATATCACCACTTTCACGGCTCAGCTGATAACCGCCACCGGGACCACGCACACTGCTCACCAGCTCATTGCGACGCAGCTTGGCAAAAAGCTGTTCAAGATAGGAGAGCGAAATCTCCTGCCGCTTTGAAATATCAGCCAGACTCACCGGCCCCTCAGTAGCATGTAGCGCCAGATCCAGCATCGCTGTTACTGCATAACGCCCTTTGGTCGTCAGCCGCATTGTGATATCCCCAATAGTTCAGTTTAAGCTCTGGCAACCGGAGTCTGCTAAACATCAACTGAGATCAACAGCAAAGACTTTAGTTTACCTTCTATGATCAGGCATTATGATAACACCTACTGTTTTGGTCAAGTATTGAACCGTAAATGCAGCGTATCTCCGGGGCTTAAAAGTGTATAGACCGCGTAACACTGACAGCCAGAAGTAACGCGGCTCTGTCTTATACAGAGCACCACGCTCAATTCAGAACACCACGTTTATAAAAGGCTATTTCGATTTAAGACCTGCGGCTTTTTCCGTTGCGGTCAGAATACCGCGCAGAATATTCAGCTCGGTCTGATCCAGCCGTGCCCGCTGATAAAGACGGCGCAAACGCTGCATCAGATTACGCGGGTTCTCCGGATCATAGAAATCGAGCCCCACCAGCACCTGCTCCAAATGCTTATAAAAGCGCTCGACACCCGCCGCATCTGCCCAATCAACATCCCACTCATCCTGCCAGTCCGGTAAGCCCGCGTCCTGTAGCTCCAGCCACTTAACCCGAAGCTCATAAACCAGCACCTGCACGGCAGCGGCTACATTGAGTGAACTGAAATTCTCGTCCGTCGGGATATTGACGTGAAAATGACACAAAGCCAGTTCTTCATTGGTCAGCCCCCGATCTTCACGACCAAAGACCAGAGCGATCTTCGCATCCGGCTGCTTAAGAACCGCCTGAGCGGCTTCATCCGCCATCTGACGGGGCGTAATCAGCGGCCAACACAGATTCCGCTGGCGTGCGCTGGTACCAATCACCAGCTGACAACCGGCAATTGCTGCCTCCAGATCATCGACAATAACCGCCTGATCCAGAATCTCATCCGCCCGCGAGCTACGGGCATAGGCTTCAGCGTCCGGCTCTTTTTTGGGGGCGACCAGCGTCAGATTCGACAGCCCCATATTTTTCATCGCCCGGGCTGCGCCACCAATATTTCCGGTATGGGTTGTGTTGACCAGAACAACATTTACATTACTCAGCAGATCAACACCGCTGACCGCTTTTTCATTTGTATTTGCCGACATTGCGACACGACCTCTTTTGATGATGCACTTACCAAAACGACTCTTTGGCAAAATATATGCGTAAAAAAATCATTCCGCTTATAACCCTGTTTCGACCCGACATTGGCAGCCATCAGCCGATAGCCCAGCGAATCTATCCAACCGCTATAACGGAATAATTTTATTGGAAACTCAATAATCTAGCGCCACTTTAACATTCAAACCGCGACACCCTACCACCTGCCGGACGATGAAAACACACCGGATCGCCTCCGGCTATTCTCAGAAAAAAGATGCGATCAGAGCCTTTCAGACAAAAGACAGGCCTCGATTTACCATTTTTTTCTGGTATGATGCGCGCCTTCGTTCTTTAACAATGTTTCACCTGACGGTAATCGCATGCATCCAATGGTTCAATTGGCGCTGCGCACTGCGCGTAGTGCTGTGCAAAATTTTCAGCGTATCAACGAGCGTCTCGAATTTGCTCGTGAAGACAACAAAGTCGAACAACTCCTTGATGACACAGCCCGCTCTGTTGAAGGCTACATCATCAACCAACTGCGTCGTGCTCACCCGGAGCATAGCTTTAAAGGCCAGTATGAGCGCCAAATCACCGGCGAAGGAGAAGGTAAAGACGTTCTTTGGAATGTGCAGCCGACTCACGGGTGGAACAATCTAGCCCGCTCTATTCCTCAGAGCGCGGTCTCTATCAGTATCGAAATCAAAAACAAAATTGAGCATGTGGTTGTCATCAACCCATTCACCGGTGATGAGTTCTACGCATCACGCGGTCGTGGTGCTCAGTTAAATGGTCGCCGTATGCGTGCCAGCAATCAGCGCTCTATCGAAGCAGGCAAATACGCACTGCCTCTGCCGGGTCTGAACAGCCGTGGCCGTAACTTCCCGATCTACATGGGTATCACCCAACAGCTGGGTCAGGTAGCTGAGAGTTTCCACAGCAGCGGTTGTATTCTGCTGGACCTGATGAGTACCGTATCCGGCCATACCGATGCCTGCGTTGCCTTTGGTGCCAAAGACCATGAAATGCGCATCGCCGCTGTTTTTGCTAAAGAAGCCGGCTCCCTCATTGGTGCCATTGACGGCAGCCCGAACTTGCCGCAGGATGGTAACCTTATTGTAGCGAATCCTAAGATGTATAAGGTTCTGCTGCAGATCGCCAAGTCGCATCTGTAACGATCGGTTTTACCGGCAGAGCTTCGTAACGATTTAGCTTTCTTTCTCTACGAAAGCCAACGCCCCAGCCCAAAAGGCTGGGGCGTTTTTTATTGCCTGCAGAAAAGCCGCTGTCACGCAGCCCAAACATAAATCCAGAATAAACCCAGACATAAAAAAACCGGCTCTGAAATGAGCCGGTTTTTCTGAGAACGACGATCAGAAGACAGAAGCCTTATGGGCGATCATCTTCGATCTCACCTTCTTTCTCCGGCACCATCAGATCTTCACGATCGATATTCATCGCCAACAGTACGTTAGCCGCTACATAGATCGATGAATAAGTACCCACAAAGACACCAACCAGCAGCGCGATGGCAAAGTTGTGAATCAGCTCGCCGCCAAAGAAGAACAGAGCGAACAGAACCAACAGCGTGGTTATGGAGGTAATCAGGGTACGACCCAGCGTCTGGTTCAGAGATACATTCACAATGTCCTCCGAGGTACCGGTACGCAGGCGACGGAAGTTCTCACGGATACGATCCGAAACCACGATGGTATCGTTCAGTGAGTAACCGATCACCGCCAGCACTGCCGCCAGTACCGTCAGATCGAAGTCGAGCTGCAGAATAGAGAACAAGCCCAGCATGATGATGACATCGTGAGCCAGTGCCGCCACAGAAGCGACAGAGAACTTCAGCTGAAAACGGAAGGCAACGTAAACCATCACCAGACCCAGAGCCAGCAGCATACCGAGACCACCCTGATCCCGAAGCTCTTCACCGACCTGTGCACCGACAAACTCGGCGCGTTTCAGCTCAACCTCGTAAGACTCATTACTGCGAATCGCCGCCAGCACTTCATCACCAACGGTAGGCGAGAAACCCTGAGCCAGACGAACCAGCACATCAAGGTCACTACCAAAGTTCTGCACCGTAACATCTTCAAAACCGGCACTTTCCAGTTCACTGCGCAGATCATTCAGAACAGGAGGCTGCTGAAAACTGACTTCAACCAGGGTACCACCGGTAAAATCCAGTCCCAGCTTCAGTTGATTAACTGCCAGCGAAACCAGCGACAAAATCACCAGCGCGACAGAGATATATCCAGCGATTTTACGCTTGGCCATAAAATCGATGGAGCGATTGATCCGTGACATACGTATTCCCACTTTATCGGGTTTTCCCGCTTTATCGGGTGGCGATCCCACCACCCGATATGATCAGAGACTTTTAAACCAGTAAAAGGCTAATGCCTATACAGCAAAAGACGCTCAAATCGTCAGATCGACAGCTTCTTCAGCTGACGGCCACCATGAGTAATATTCACCAGCGCACGGGTTACCATAATGGCGGTAAACATGGAGGTGATAATACCCAGCGACAGAGTCACTGCGAAACCTTTCACAGGTCCTGTACCAACAGCGAACAGAATCACTGCGACCAGCAAGGTGGTCAGGTTGGCGTCAAAAATGGTAACGAAAGCCCGCTCAAAACCGGCGTGAATCGCCATCTGAGGTGAGGCACCGTTCTGCATCTCTTCCTTAATACGGGAGAAGATCAGCACGTTCGCATCCACCGCCATACCCAGCGTCAGTACGATACCGGCGATACCCGGCAAGGTCAGCGTTGCCGACATCATCGACATCAGAGCGGCCAGCAGGATCAGGTTTACGGTCAGCGCCACGTTCGCAATAACACCGAATACGCGGTAGAACGCCAGCATAAAGAGTACGACCAGCGCCATACCGATCTGAACGGACGTCACACCCAGCTCGATATTCTCTTTACCCAGGCTCGGGCCGATGGTGCGCTCTTCTACGAAGTAGATCGGCGCTGCCAGAGAACCGGCACGCAGCAAAAGCGCCAGCTCAGAAGACTCACTTGGAGAATCCAGACCGGTGATACGGAAGCTGTTACCCAGAGCACTCTGAATGGTCGCCAGAGAGATGATGTGCTTTTCAACATACGGCACACGCTTCTCAATCTTCTCACCTTCAGACTCTACGATATGCGTCTTAACCTTGTGCTCCACAAACAGCACCGCCATACGACGACGGATATTGTTGCGGGTTGCACGGTTCATCAGCTTACCGCCCTGAGTATCCAGATCGATATTAACCTGAGGACGACCGTTCTCATCAAAGGCAGACTGTGCGTTAGATACGCTGTTACCGGTAATAATGATGTCACGCTCAAGAGTTGCCCGACGGCTTTCACTATCCCGGAACGGGTACTCTTCCGTATCCAGTGTACCGGCATCAGAACTGGCTTCCAGACGGAACTCCAGATTCGCCGTGGCACCCAGAATACGTTTCGCTGCAGCTGTATCCTGTACACCCGGCAGCTCAATCACGATACGGTTACGACCCTGACGCTGAACCAGAGGCTCAGAAACACCCAGCTCGTTCACACGATTACGCAGGGTGGTTAAGTTCTGCTTAACCGCATAATCCTCGATATCACGGGCTGCCTGCTCAGACAGGTTCAGGTCGAGATAGAGATTGTCGCCATCGGTGCGCTCAGCCTGTACAAAATCAGGAAACTCTTTACGCAACAGGGAGCTGGCTTTCTCCAGATACTCCTGACTGGTAAAGCGGATACTGATCTCACCCTCTTCACGGGTGATTCGGCGATAACGTAAACGCTCGCTACGCAGCAGCGTTTTCATCTCGCTGATATAAACTTCGTTACGCTGCGCCAGCGCTTCTTTCATATCCACTTCCATCAGGAAGTGCACACCACCGCGCAGGTCCAGACCCAGCTTCATCGGGCCGGCACCCAGGTCGACAAGCCATTGAGGCGTCGTTGGTGCAAGGTTCAGAGCAACAACAAAGTCCTGACCCAGAGTTTCCTGAATCAGAGTCTTAGCTTTCAGCTGGTCTTCGTCATGCTTAAAACGGATGATGCCGTTGTTATTTTCAATCTCTTCGCCAAAGTACTCGATGCCTGCGTTATCAAGGGCACGGGTTACCTGGCTGATATGGCGTTCGTTAATCTGTACAGAACCACGCTGAGGGGTCAGCTGTACGGCAGGATCATCCGGATACAGGTTTGGCAGTGCGTAGATAACGCCCATCACCACAACCGTGAGAATCAGCAGATATTTCCAGAGGGGATATTTATTGATCATGAGCTGTTACGTTCCTTAAAACACCCGCTCGCAAAACCGATACTGCCGGCGGGCGCCGGCAGTATCTGGATGTACTTAGATAGCTTTGATCGTGCCTTTAGGCAGAACCGCTACGACAGAGGCTTTCTGTACGTTAACTTCCGTACCCTCTGCAACTTCCATCACAACAAACTCATCGGATACTTTAGTGATACGGCCAACCAAACCACCGCCGATAACCACTTCATCACCTTTAGAGATACCCGCTACCAGTTCACGGTGCTCTTTGGCACGCTTGCTTTGCGGACGCCACAGCATGAAGTAGAAAATGACAACAAAACCAACCAGAAGGAAGATCTGGCTCATTGCGCTAGGATCAGCGGCTGCTGCACCACCTTCAGCAAATGCTGGAGAGATAAAAAAGCTCATTGTGAGTCCTCTGTTATTTTATAAATGTTTAGGATTTCGAAATCTTACCCGTTAAAGGTCCGGCCTTTCTGAAGTTTTACCCTTCTAAAACCTTACCCTTTAACAGGATATAACGGTTTGATTTCAAACCGTTGGCAATCAACTGGCTGACAATATCCGGCGTTTAGCAAGAGATGCGGCCAATTCTGGTAAATACAAGGGTCGTCAGTGTCGCTGCGGCGATGCCGGCTAACTGCTTTCCCTTCTATTTATTCAATCTGATCAGAAGCGATACTCTACCTGATCCGAACCAACCGGTCAGGATGACTGAACCGAACTCAGACATCGTATCTACCGGCGGGTTCCGGCACACAACATAAGATAAAGCCGTGTGCTGTCTCAGAAATTATTCTGCTAATTCAGGAACTTCCCGCCCCAAACGGGCATAGAAGGCACTGACAAAGTCGTCCAATTTACCCTGTTCAATAGCATCACGCAAACCAGCCATCAGGCGCTGGTAATAACGCAGGTTATGGATGGTGTTCAACTGAGCGCCCAGCATCTCTTTACACTTGTCCAGATGATGCAGGTAGCTACGGCTGAAGTTCTGACAGGTGTAGCAGTCACACTCTTTTTCCAGCGGGCTGTCGTCATGACGATGCGCCGCGTTACGGATCTTAATCACGCCATCAGCGGTAAACAGGTGGCCGTTACGGGCGTTACGGGTTGGCATCACGCAGTCGAACATATCCACACCGCGACGCACACCTTCCACCAGATCTTCCGGCTTACCGACACCCATCAGGTAGCGCGGGCGATCTTCCGGCATTCTCGCAGGCAGGTAGTCCAGCACCTTGATCATCTCGTCTTTCGGCTCACCCACCGACAGCCCACCAATGGCGTAACCGTCAAAACCGATATCGGTCAGACCTTTCAGAGACACGTCACGGAGGTCTTCGTACATACCGCCCTGAATAATACCGAACAGTGCGGATGGGTTATCGCCATGAGCATCCTTGGAACGCTTCGCCCAACGCAGCGACATCTCCATAGAGTCTTTCGCTTCTTTATGAGTAGCCGGATACGGCGTGCACTCATCAAAGATCATCACGATGTCAGAACCCAGATCACGCTGAACCTGCATGGAACGTTCAGGGTCGATAAAGACTTTCTCACCGTTCACTGGCGAACGGAACTCAACGCCCTTCTCACTGATCTTGCGCATCGCGCCCAGGCTGAACACCTGAAAGCCGCCGGAGTCGGTCAGAATCGGACCTTTCCACTGCACAAAGTCGTGCAGGTCGCCGTGCTTTTTCACCACTTCCGTTCCCGGACGCAGCATCAGGTGAAAGGTGTTACCCAGAATGATCTCAGCACCGATCTCTTCAATATCACGAGGCAACATGCCTTTAACCGTGCCGTAAGTACCCACCGGCATAAAAGCAGGGGTCTGCACTTTTCCGCGCGGGAAAGTCAGTTCACCACGGCGAGCCTTACCATCAGTGGCTTTCAGCTCATACTTCATAAAACATTCACGAGACATAGCAAAATCCAAGGGGCAAAACGCCCGTCTGTTAAGTGTTTCCGGCCGGATTCGCTGTTGGTCAGCACCGACCGCATTGCGATGGTTTGTCCGCTATGTCACCTCGCGGGCAAACCGATCGCGCTTTAAATAGATTCTTTCCGGCGTGCCTTTATTCAGCACCCTTTTCTTCAGCACTGGGCGGCAGATCCGGCTCAGGATTCGCGGTGATAAACATGGCATCACCGTAACTGAAGAAACGATATTCTTCTGCGACAGCCTCTTTGTAGGCCTGCATCATCGTCTTATAACCCGCCAGCGCACTGACCAGCATCAGCAGGGTGGATTCAGGCAGGTGGAAGTTGGTAACCAGAGCATCCACCACCTGAAAACGGTAGCCGGGATAAATAAAGATATTAGTATCAGTCTGTACCGGCTCAATCACGCCCGGCGTCGAGCTCAGTTTTGCTGCCGTTTCCAGACAACGTACGCTGGTGGTGCCTACGGCAATCACTCGGTTACCACGGGCTTTAGTCGCCTTAATCTGTTCGCAAACCTCAGCACTCACCTGCACAAACTCTGAGTGCATGTGGTGTTCAAAAATATTGTCCGCTTTAACCGGCTGAAAGGTGCCTGCCCCCACATGCAAAGTGACAAAAGCGGTTTCTACGCCTTTATCCGCCAGTGCCTGCAGCAGCGGTTCATCAAAGTGCAGCCCCGCTGTCGGTGCGGCTACAGCTCCGGCATTTTTGCCGTAAACCGTCTGATAACGCTCACGGTCTTCCAGCTCATCTTCCCGGTCGATGTAAGGCGGCAGTGGCATATGGCCGATCTTTTCCAGCAGTTCAAGCAGATCGGCTTCCGGATCAAACTGAAGCTCAAACAGTGCATCCTGACGACCCAGCACGGAAACCTCAGAACCATCCTGCAGGATCAGTTTGGCACCGGCTTTTGGCGAGCGACTGGAACGGATATGCGCCAGCGCACGATTCTCTTCCTGCAGACGCTCCAGCAGAATTTCGATCTTGCCACCGGTCTCTTTCTGACCAAACAAACGCGCCGGAATGACACGGGTGTCGTTAAACACCATCAGGTCACCGGGCTGAGCCAGTTCAAGGATATCGGTGAAGCGGCCATGATGCAGCGTACCCGTCTCGCCATTCACCTGCAGCAAACGGCTGGCGGTACGTTCTTTGGTCGGGTAACGGGCAATCAGAGATTCAGGCAGATCAAAAGCAAAATCAGTTCGTAGCATGGGAAGTCTTAGATTATCTGCAGGGGAAAAGAAGACCGGAATATTATCGGAAAGCCGTAATGAAGTCATTGACGGCACATGAGATTCTTTTATAATGCCCCGCACTGTTGTACAGATAACTTAACATTCAAAGGGTTATCGCAACATCGTGCCAGTGTGATGAAATTGGTAGACATGACGGATTCAAAATCCGTTGCCTTTGCGGGCGTGCCGGTTCGAGTCCGGCCACTGGTACCACTTATTCTTTCAGCAAAAGCTCACAGCAATGTGGGCTTTTGTTGTTTCTGAGCCCCTATTTTATATCTCTGGTTGATATCTCAGGGCTGCTAATCTGGCCTTTCCCGGTTTACCCCATCCATGAGAAGCGATCTTTAAGTTTCATTTCGCCCATTCCTGCAGGCTTAACTCGTCGTTGCTCTGCATTCTGAGCCAGTAATTGTGCCTGCCGATTAAAAGCGGCATAGCTTTCCGGGTGCTTATTCCGCAAGGTTACAAGGTCGGCTTCTGCTATTTCCCAGGCTGTCACATCAACAACGGCTCTAACGGCTTCTGTTATTGAAGCGCCACCGCAAAGGGCATCGGTATTAACCAGATCATTGTGCCCAAGACGCTGAACCTCTAACCACTGCCCGGCATTATTTTCCGCCATAACCGCGACTACGCCGGAGCGGATAATATAAAGCGAGTCGTTTTTCTCTCCCGCTTTAACCAGATACTCACCGGGGTCAAAAGACACCTCTTTTATCAGGGACTCCGCATCCTGACAGAACTCATCCGGCAAACCGGAAAGGAGTTCTGTTTTTCGGAAACCCGTTCCTTGCCCACCAGCAGTTTGAGGAGTAAGAAATGCCTTATGCAGCTCTATTCTCTGCATCGGCGGCAGATAGTTAATACCCGCAGACTGGAAATTTTCGATAATCTGACTCCATACCTGATCAATAACCTGCATGGTCAGGGCGTAGTCTGTGTAGGAAAAAATCAGCTGATACTGGGCAATGCCATCTTCAACGCCAGCAAAAGGACAACGGGGAGGTGGGTCAGTCACAACATTCGGATGCTTGTAAGCTGCGCTTATGAGTAGCGCTTTGACCTGAGCCACATCATGCATAGGATGAACGCCCACTTTAAGGATCTGTCGGGTTTCACCATCATGGTTGCTGTAATTGATAATCGGCGAATCAGCCACCGGTGTGTTAGGGATGCTAATTTCATGTTTTACACGGGTCAGAAGCCGTGTCGCCCGCCAGTTAACATCGATCACCTGCCCTTCATGATCACCTATTTTAACCCAATCACCCACTCGGAAAGGATGCTCCAGATTAAGAGCGATCCCGGAGAAGATGTTGGACAGGTTCATCTGAATCGCAAGACCTACGATCATGGCCAGCATTCCGGAGGTCGCCAATAAACCGGTTAACTTCTGGTTGTAAACAAAGGCGACAATCGCAAACAGAGCCAGGGTATAGATAATAAAAGCGACCATGTTCTTGATAACCCCGGGAACAGGGCGGCCGGTTTTAAGTTGCAGGGTTTGCCAGATAAAGACTTCAACCGCTTTGACCAGAAGTCTGGCAGGAATAATCCACCATAAAAGATCGTAAACATGCAGAATCCATTTCTGAACATGAGTCTCAAGGGTAGGAAACAGACTCAGACTGAGCCAGGTCTCGCTGGCACTGAGTAGCAGCGCGGAAGACAATCCCAATAGCAACCAGCGTATTCTGGCTAACAGATTTCTGGCGCGAAATGCTTTAGGGAGCATATAGCGGGAAAGATAGATCGTAAGAAATAGTGCGATACCCACCAATGTCAGCAGCTCAGCGTGTGCTTCCGGCAGAAGATCCCCCAGACTCAGGCCTGTTTTCTTAAGATCAATCACGTAATGAAACTGGGAATAAGGCACGGAAGCATGGGTGACATTGATATATTGCGGCACGCCCAAACTATCAACACTGACACTGCGTTCAAACATTTGAGCATTGCTGACCTGCCAACCGTCTAAATCATCTGTCTGCAACTGCTCTTTGACTTCATCGGTCAGGTTTTTACTGCCGGTCAGACCTATTCCCATAATGTCAGTCGCGTACAGACGTGTATTGCGATCCAGCTCCCGGTTTCGCAGCGAAAAGCCTATCTTTATCTGCTCTCGACGTTCGATATCATCAATAAAATTATTTCTGAAAACGCCCTTCACTCTAAAGGCCTGATAATGAATATTGTTGGCCTGTGTTTTGATGTAGGGCGTATCCAGCGTGATCTCATCTAACGCGTTAGTAAATTGAATCTGGCCGGGATCAAAGCCACCCCGGTATCGGAACCAAAGGGTAAAATCCAGTTCGCTGGTGTTGTTCTGATCGTTGATCTGGCGAATATGATGTATTTTAACGCCGGTAAAAATAACCGACTTTTTATACATATAACGCTCGCCTACTGAGACAATCTGGTCTGATTCAAGCTGATGTTTAAGGTCTACCACCTTGCTGATATCAGGAATGTCACTGTACTGCTCCATGCCGGAGACTGCTGTTTTGTCATGCAGGATAGCGATAAAAATCGGCTTAACCGCATCGCCCTTTTCATCGAAATAATTCAGCCCGGTCACACCAGATACCGCTCGCTTCGGGCTATTCATTTCCTGCAGTGTTTTTAACAGGGCATTGCGCCGCTGCTCGATAGAGGTATCAGGGACATCTGAGAAAGAAGCCTGACTCTCTGCTATCGCCTCAACAATCACTTTTGCCGTGTCATAACCATAGGCAGAAGCCCAGTCCGGATTATCTTTATAGGCTTTCCGGTACTCTTCTCTCATATCCTGAGCCGCTGAATTGGCCACATCAAAAACAATCGGGGCAGTGATATAAAGGCCGTTGCTGTAATGTCCCGGATACATTTTCTCCATCGGGAAATCATCAAAGCCATTAATCAACGTTCGGGAGTAAAGTGAATCCGGCCCCATCAGCAGATTCTTCACGCCCAGATCTTTCAGCGCTTTAATCATCTGGATGCCCTGACGAGCCTGAACGGCAAGAAAGATCAGACCCGCCTGCTCTCCCTGCTCAGCAACAGCTTTGGCAATGCGTTGATATTGCTCGGGCAGCTCCCGATCCATATCCAGCGTGTAAGGGCTGATTTGCTGAACACCATTCTTTTTCGCCTGCGTCTTAAAAACTTCCCCCAGAAATGCACCGTAGCTGTTGCTCTCGGCAATAATGGTTAACCGGTCTTGCTTCAGAGTTTTAGCAGCATAGTAAGCAAGAAAAGCCCCCTGACTGGCATCATTAAAAATGGTGCGAAAATACCAGGGATTGCCCTCGGTCACTTTGGGATTGGTCGCGCTGTAACTAATGGCGGGAATCTGAGCTTGCTGGTAAATCTTACCTGCCGCAGATGAGGTTGAGCTGTAGTTATGGCCGATGACCGCTACCGCGCGGCCTGCCTGTGCGATTTGTTGGGCAACAGCAACAGCCTGATCTTTCTTATTATTATCAACATAGCGATCGACCTGAATTTTGATACCGTTGTGCGTCATCCCCTGAATCTGCCGGAGATAAAGATCGACACCTTTTATACCGGCAGGAGCCTCATCGTATGGGCTGACAACGGCGATATGAACGGTCTGATCGGCGTGCAAAAAACCAGCAAAGGACAAGAAAAAGGATACAAAAAAGGCAGATATAAGTTTACCGACACGCACGCTGAACACCTCTTCGATCAATAGGCACAAGAGCTCTGCTACCTTGGATATAAAATACTTTTTACACCATACCGTGCGGATCGTCTGAAAAAACCTCTCTTTTTTTGAGTTAACACATGTTCATAGAAAGGTGGGAGCTAGGGTTTGCGGGGGAGATTGCAGGGGCACTCAGATCATCCGATCGAATCAATTTTCACAAGCCGGACTGATTCCATAAAAAAACGGCAAGCAGGGAGCAGATATCTCTGTCCCGGCTTGCCGCTCGTTGCAGTAGCTTAGTTTTGTTCAATCATAAAATGATCAAAGAACTTCGCCAGTTCATCGTGAGCGGTAACAGGCAGAATGGTCGCGACATGCTGATCAGGGCGCACGACAACCACACAACCGTTAGTTCGGTCGACACCACGCAGATCGTAGATATCGTTGCCGACCTGAGACTGGAACACCTTCTCGTAGTCATGCAGACCGTATTTGCCCTTGGCAGGCCACAGATAACTGTGCAGGTCATGCATGGAAAGATCCTGCTGCTGGAAGACCGCATAGGTATCGATCACAGAATCGATATCTGAGCCTTTCGGTGTGTATTTCACCACGGGCGAAGCAGCATCATTGGCCAGAAAATCGATCAGCTTATAAGCGTCCGATGAGGTCTCAGTCGGGCGCTGTTCGCCACCAAAGACAAACAAGCGCCAACGACCATCCGCTTTGACCAGATGCCCAAGATGTTGAATACGGCCATCTGCAGTTCTCTGCGCCTCAGCCGAGTGGAAACGCTGACCAATTTTAAAGCCCGGAGCCAGATCCTGATGCTCCTGCCCCGTACAGATGTAGGATGGGAAATACTCGATGGCAGTGCCGGATACAAAACCACTTTGTCGCTTCATAAAGGCTTCGATTTCGGCGGTATCGACCCGGGACTGATTGCTGTTATCGCCTGCAGCCGGACGTGTCGCCACCAGTTTAGACAGCTCACGGTCAGCATCGATCAGCTGCTGTGCCACCTTGCGACGCTCCGTTTCATAGGTGTGCAGCAACTTCGGATCAGCTTTGCCCTGCAGAACAGAAGCCAGCTTCCAGCCCAGATTGAAGGTATCCGGCAGAGAGGTATTCAGCCCCCAGCCTCCTTTCGGGCTATGGGTGTGACAGGCATCACCGGCGACAAAAGCCCGGGGAATCACATTTTCCGGGCTGCCGGCAGGTCGGTTATCAAAGCGTTCAGCAATACGCTGCCCCACTTCATAGATAGACCACCAGGCAACCTCTTTCACATCCAGGGTGTACGGATGGAAAATCTTCTGGGCTTTGGCCACCAGATCCTTTTCCGTCAGCTTCATATCGCGGGCACGCTTGTCCTTGCCCAGCAGATCCAGCTCAACGTAAAAGCGGCACAGATAACCGCCTTCGCGGGGAATCGTCATCACGGCGCCGTGATCTTTAGACTGAATAAAGCTCTTCACCCGAATATCCGGGAAATCGGTATTGAGCAGAATATCCATCACGCCCCAAGCTTTATTTGCGGAGTCACCCTGCAGCTCAATCCCCATGCTTTTACGCACACGACTGTGTCCACCATCACAACCCACGACATAGCGGGCTTTGACGGTTTCAACCTTACCGTTGCCCTCATCATCCGAGCGCTTAAAGGTCGCCGTAATCGGGTAAGCCGCCGGATCCTGTGTCAGGCTGTCATCAATATCCAGATCCACCAGTTCGCGGCTGTAATGAGGTTCCAGCCCGGTAATGGAGTTGCGCATACCATCGATCAGTAACTCATGAAGACGCGCCTGATTGACAATACTGTGAGTAAATTCGGACAGCCCGGCACGGGCATCAGAGATCTTCTCGGTGCGTTTGATGTTTTGCGGATTCTCCGCATCCGGTTCCCAGAAGGTGTTTTGCTTCAGCTGATAGGACTCTTTCACGACCATTTCGCTGCTGTTAAACGCTTCCATAATCTCAATCGTGCGGCATGAAATACCATCAGCACGACCGAAAAGCAGCGGGCCAGGAGCCATGTCCACAATACAGGTTTGGATATCTTCGAACTCGGACATTTGCCGCGCCATGGTTAAACCAGCGGGGCCCGTACCAATAATCAGGACATCAACCTGAGCAGGCAGATCCACAACAGGAGGGTTCGGGTAAGGTTTCCGGGCAGCGTCAGGAACCTGATAATTACCGGGCTTAAAGCCATTAAGGTGATATTGCACGACATGCTCCTTCTAGAGGCACTTGATCGGTATTTTTATTTTAAAATAGTTAACATGTTAATTTGATTCAAGTCAAATTTGTTAAATACCAAGCTTTAAGTTGCCGGGACAGGTCGCTGTCGGGCGTTAGTAGAGTGCTGTCGGGGTTAGTAGAGCGCTTTCTTCTCAGTATCCTGCCAGGTCAGCATCAACCGAAGATCCAGCTCCAGCTGGAAGTAATCCGGTTCCATGTGCTGACAGAGCTGATAAAAACTTTTGTTGTGATCCCGCTCCTTAAGGTGCGCCAGCTCATGCACCAGAATCATACGCAGAAAGGCTTCCGGGCAGCGCTTAAAGCAGGGGTCAATACGGATCTCGTGACTGGCTTTCAGTTTGCCGCCGTGGGCGCGGGTAATATGGGCGTTCAGGCCAAGTGCGTGATGTATCACGCTGACTTTCGGGTCAAACGCGATCTTTTTCAGCGGTGGGGCTTTTTTCATGTAGCGCTGTTTCAGATCCTGACCATAGCGATAGAGCTGGTCATTACTGCTGAAATCATGTGCGGTCGGATAACGCTGTAGCAGGTAGTGCTGCAGCTTATCTTTCTCAATAAGCTGCTGTACCTGTTGCTGGATACCAGCGGAATAGCCTGCCAGATATTTCATGGATGCCCTCATGCGGCCTTTATAGTCTGTAGAAAATCAGAGCTATTATATGTGTTGCTGTTTTCTTCGACAGATGACACTTCCAAATACATTTATATTAAAAGAAACTATCACCATATTCTGTCTGCTATGTTTCAGTTAAGCCATACTATATTCAGGTCTGAGCCGCCTCAGGAATAAACCACTTCGGGTGTAACAGCCTTGCTCTATGTGAGATTTTACTATGCCTCAAAAAGCGCAGCGTCAGCACCTGCTGGAGCACAAACTCCGTACCAGCAACCGGCGACAGTTCGTTATCGGACTCATCTCGTTTATCACTTTCACCATTATTCTGGTGAGTTTTGACAGTTTTGATCTTTTCTATGACTACTCCCGAAGCCACGAAGACTGGGATCTTGATGAGTGGATTCTGGGTCTGTTTGCCGCCATTATCGTTACCGCAATCACTTTTGGTATAAGCACCTGGCGCTATAACACCATTCTGAAAGACGAGATTGAATATCAGCTCAAACTGGAACAGGAGCTGGCTCAGGCGCAGAAAATGCAGTCTTTGGGCACGCTGGCGGGCGGCATTGCACACTCTACCAATAATCATCTACAGCCGATCCAAACGCTAAGCAGGCTCAGTAAGAAACAGCTACCGGATGACCACCCTCTGCAACAGGTTATGGATAAGATCCTACTGGCATCGGAACATGCTGAGGAAGTATTAGGGCAACTGCTGCGCTTTAGTCATCAGGACAATCGTGAAAAGCGAATCTGTGATCTGCGGGACGAATTAGAGCAAAATGCGATCCTCTATCGTTCGGCCACGACCTACCCTGAACAGCTGAAATTTGATACAGGGAATCAACCCTGTCCGGTTGCACTTACCCCCAGCGAAAGCGCTGATATTTTGTTGGCTCTGATCACCAATGCCGAAGACAGCTATGAGAACCAGAACGGGCCGATTTCGGTCCGACTGAAACGGTTGCAGAACGCAGTTGAGTTAACCATCACCGATCAGGGCTGTGGTATGGATGATCATCTTCAGCAACGTATTTTTGAACCCTTTTACACCAACAAGGCCGTGGGAAAGGGAACCGGACTTGGCTTGTCGGTCGTGCATGGACTGGTGATACAGGCAGGAGGCTCTATCTCTGTTGCCAGCCAGCCCGAACAAGGTAGTCAATTCAGTATAAAACTTCCGTTAGCCGACAAATCAACCGCTGGTAACGGCAAAGAACAACTGTAGAGGCAAGCTATTATGAAACATATCCTTCTGGTCGATGATGATGAACTGGTGCGCTTTGCCCTGTCGATGGCACTTGAGATAGCTGGTTTTAAGGTCACTCAGGCAGAACATGGGGCCGATCCGGTCATAACAGAGGTTATACGCCAGACACCTCCGGATTTGGTGATCAGCGACCTGATCATGCCGGAAAAAGAAGGCATTGAACTCCTGATGGAGCTAAAGAGCCAGCACCCTTCGTTACCTGTTATCTGTATCTCCGGTGGCGGTCGTCTTACCAGTACCGACTACCTGTCTGGTGCCAAGCTGTTAGGTGCCAGTGCTATTTTTAAAAAGCCGTTGGATGAAGACCAACTGATTGAAAAGATCAATGAGCTGCTGGGGTTGCAGAGCAATACCTGAACAGACTATTCGGTATCTCAAGGCGCAATAAAATCAGCCGGATAGCCTTTGACACAGCGATATTAGTGTTCAGCAACACAGCCTTTATCGGGGCTGCAGTAATAAAAGCCCAGATAGTTGATCTCCTGTTCCGGCATCTGTTGATATTTAAGGTACTGATACATCAGCAGAGCACTGTAACGCCCCATCTCAAAAGGGCGCTGACCAATGTTCGCGGTCGAGAGATGCTGCTGCAGTGCTTCCAGCTGCATCGCCTCAGCATCCGCTGAAATCAGCACAATATCTCCCGAGCGGATCTGCTGCTGGTAGGGTTTAACGGCCGTTAAATAGTCCGGCGAAAACTGAGCAAAGCCAGCAACAGCCAGAAAGATGGGAGGCTGCTTCTGCGACAGCAGAAACATCAGCTGATTCAGAGCCGTATCCCTCTTGCCTAACGTATAAAACGGGCAGCGGGGATGCTCAACCCAGCCCTTCTCACCGGATAGTTTTTTATTCCCTGAATCACCGGAAAGTGCGAAACGCACGCCACGAATACGCTCGTTCAGGTTAGGGGTTGCATCACTGCCGGACTGAATACAGATCTCATTGATGCCCTCTTTTTTAAATTTCCTCGCATACTCCCCCAGGGCCACGCCAAAATCGAAGTTATTCGTGCCAACATAAGCCAGACGATAGCTGTGGTGCTCCGGCAAAAGATCTGAATCGAAGGTAATGACAGGTACCCGTTTTTCCCGGGCTTCCTTCAGTATGCGCTCTACCAAAAAATCGGAATGTGTCGTAGAAATAAGAATGCCGTCGACATGCTGGCTAAGCACACGATCGACAACGGCGGCCTGACTGCGTGGGTTCTGGTAGTCCTCAGGGCCATCGTAGATGCAGATAAGATCATCCACCGTTGCAGAGAAGGTTTCGCAGCCATCAAAGGCCTTCTCATAGAAGCTGTCGTTCTTGGTTTTACCGATCACCGCGACTTTAAAGTCAGCAAAGGTCACCGCTGAAAAGCTGATCGCACCAAGCGCCAAAATCATGAAACGTACAAAGCGGTTCATCGACCACTCCTTTTTACAGGACGTCTCTTCAGATTAGCAAAAGACCTCATTCGTGGCGTAATAATCCGTTTATTGCTCATCCCCCTCCTCTTTCATGCTAATCTCAGAAAAAAGATAAGAGGCGGTGCCCATATGTCGATTTCCAGCCATCAGATCAGATTGATCCGAAATTCTTTTGCTCAGGTCGAGCCCATCGCGGATCAGGCCGCTGAATTTTTCTACAATTATCTGTTTTATTACGCTCCCGAAACCCGCCCGATGTTCAAAGGCGATATGAAATCTCAGGGGCGTAAACTGATGAGTACGCTGAAAATCGCGGTCAAAAGTCTGGAGGATCTGGACAGCCTCGTTCCTGTATTACAGAAACTCGCCAGAGACCATGTGAAATACGGTGTTAAGGCAGAGCACTACACGCCAGTGGGTAACTCATTGTTATATGCACTTCGGGATGGACTGGGCGACAGCTGGACCAAAGAAACCCGACAGGCCTGGGTTGATGCTTATCGTCTGATCGCAACTGTCATGAAAGATGCAGCCTACGGAAATAACCCGTGATTGATGGCGAGTCATACGCTGAAAATGTATTGCAGGAAGGCGCGTTAGAAACGCGCCGGAATCAATAGATATACCGACCAACGACCTCATCAAGCTCGCCGCTAACCTTAATATCTTTTAGCGCGCCCTCTATCGCCTCAGCAATATTGGCAGGCGTCTCAGGATTGTAAATCAGCCACTGCCGAAAGGTTCTGAACTTGGTTCCGATCACCCGTAATGAATAAGGGGACTCTTTGACCGAGTAGTTGAGCCCAAGATCGTGATAGAAAAAATAACGCAGCCGGTAAGGTGGTGTGCCAATCAGTTTAAGAGGAGACTCAAGATCCGTGAATGAATCATTCACCAAAGGGCCGATATTTTGCCGGAGTACATTAGTCGATGATGTTCCGTACAGGGCTCCCACCGCATCCCCCTGCGCCACCAGATCTTCATAGCTTTTCGGATCATAGTGATCATCCGCTCTGGCCACCAACACATTGCTCACCTGATACAAAGGAAAGTGGGAATAGCGATATTTTTTCTCACGTTTAGCTGTCTTGGTCGCACCGCAAAAAGCATAGCCCGGTGAACCTTTCACCAGCATAAAGATACGATTGATCGGTGAGTAATGACCCTGAATCTCGGATGAGATCCCTTTTTGTTTTAACCTGGCCGCCAGTAACGTATAGAGATCTCCACAGAGCCCCTTGGCTGTCGGATGATTCATCAGGTACTTGGGTTGCGAGTTCTGCGATAAAAACACCACATCAGCGGCTGCCGCACCTTCGAGACACCCGAAACAGCCCAGAATAAACAGAAAAAAACCTTTAAGCCTCATAGCTTGTCCTCTGGATCACAACGGTTAAGGCTTCCCGCCAGAGTTTAAAAACAGATCATTTCAAATTAGGGAGATAAGCGGGTCGCGTCAATTGCCTCTTGCAACTTCCATTCCGGCCAGAGCTTTGGATCTGCAGGTGCCAGCCCCTCTTTTACTGTGACCCCTTCTCCCTGACGGATTAATTCAACCTGACCAAGGGTATTACGGACATAAACCCCTTTACCGCTGAACATCGCCACATCCAGGTCGCCATTAAAGATAAAGCCACCCCAGAAGTCGGTACCACGGATGCCCATCGTGGCGACTGGGGTTTCAACCTCAAACGTAGGATTTTCCTGCTGGCCTATAGCGCCGGTAACCGCCCGAAATGCCCCCGAAATCAACTTAAACCGGGCGTCAGAATGTTCTTTTTCGGGATTAAAGCGATAACGCTTAACCTGAAACTGCGTTGTCTCTGCTAATACAATACGGGTATTGTCCCGAAACCGAATGCGAACCCGACCACCAGCCTCGGTCTGTAACTGATCACCCTCCTGAATCAGGGTATCAGCGGATATCGCCAGAACGCTTCCCATCCTGATCAGCTGAACCCCGCCACGAACCCCATCAACATGCCCCACTATCGCGGGTTCCGCCGTGGCCGGAGCGCTCCATGCAATTACCGTAAGTAAAAACGTCACCAAAACGGCCGCAATTTTCATAAAGAGTATCCTTAAAGGCCGCTTCCTGTCGGTGCGTCCCTGATTAATTGTGATAGCGCGCCTTTATCTGCTCACCTTCCTGTTCGCGGATCTCCGCCAGTATTTTCCAGAATTGCCGCGAGGTATCCGGATACTGTTTCACCCAATGATGGGACAGCGGCAGATACCATTCAGCGGAAAAGAAGGGACGGCCCAAGGCTCTAACCTGATCCTGCAAGCCCAGATGCTGAATCAGATAATCACCGATAGAGCTTTCAAGTACATACCCATCAAGCCGGTTCTTCGCGACAAGATTGAGCCCTTCTGCCGGCAGATAGTTTGAGCGACTCAATACCCCCTGCTGACGCAGTCGTTTTTCTGCCACATAACCCAGTGGTGCAGAAACCCCTGAGGCCACACCATTAAAGTGCTCGCCATTCCAGCTAAGCTCACTCTCAATGTGTGCATAAATCTTGTAATCAACCTGCCAGAGACGGTAGCGACTGTCAGGTTGCCCTTCGTGCTTAGGAAACGCCCCCCAGACATCTCTTTCAGGCTGCCAGATCGCCGCAAAAATACCATCGACCTCACCAGCCTCCAGCAGCACAATACAGCGCTTCCAGGGTTTACTGATAAATTGAGCCTTCAGCCCCATTTTCCGGGTTGTTTTGATAATAAGGTCCGGCAAGGCACCATTGTTACCCGGAGAGACAACGCCGCTTCGTACGTGTCTGATAAAAGGCAGGTAATCCTGATTTTCATAACAGAATCTCATCTCGGCAGGAGCTTCCGGGGATGCCGCATAAACCGGCAACCCGTTGGCCGAAACCATCAGGACGAACACAACAAAACGGAACACCAGCTGCATACGCACACTCACTACAGGTCAGAATTGAACTAAGTATAAGAAACTGTATCGACATTTGCCGGACTCAGATCTCATATTTCTCCAAAAAGATGTACCTCAACATCTCCTTTAGGGCAAAACTTATCCACAACCCTCACAAAAAAGACACTTAAGTTTACATCCCTGAAGCCGATATAGGTCTGAGTACAGCTCAGTACGAAAGGAATTCGTACTTTTCATTTCATGGACTATTCCCTTAGCAAGGATGTCATTATGGCCCTGTTTGTAAACACCAACATCGCTGCTCTAAATGGCCAGAAGCATCTGTCTAGTGTTGTTTCACGTATTAACAGTTCTTACGAGAAACTTTCCTCTGGTAGCCGCATCAACAGTGCTAAAGATGATGCTGCGGGTCTGCAGATCTCAAACCGGTTGGAAACTCAGATTACCGGCCTGAACCAAGCCACCCGAAATGCCAATGATGCGATCTCCATCGCTCAGATCGCCGAAGGTGCAATGGGTGAGATCACCAATAACTTTCAACGTATCCGTCAGCTGGCCGTTCAGGGCGGTAACCGCACGCTTTCGGCAGAAGACCGTATCTCTCTGGGTCAGGAATTTAGCGAGCTGCTGAATACTAATGATGAAATAGCCGAGCGCACCGCCTTTGGCGAAATCAAACTATTGAACAGCGACTCACCGACATCCGGGTTTCAGATTCAGACCGGTGCCAATGCCGGTGAGCAAAACACGATTACAACCGGAAACGCGACACTTTCTGCTCTGTTCGGCCAGGCCTTAGAGAATGAGGGTGTTGGTGATCAGGTTTTTTCTGCGATGAGCAATACAAACCTGGATGACTACGGTACTCTGGGAAAAGTTGTTGCTGCTTATATCGCAACAGGTAATGCATCAACAGTGGATAATGCTGTTCTTGAGCTTTTTGGTGCAAACTCTGGTATCAGTGCAGTAAAAAATCTTGGTGAGAAGGCTATAGACACTGTTCAGTTCAATGTTGAAAACTTCACTAAGGTTTTAACCACAGAACTTCCCTACAATTCAGTTGGAGCTGCACTACTTGATAATGCAGATCTTGACTGGGCAACCCTGCTTCCTACGGGGACTCTGAACGAAGCCAGTATTGTCGAAAGAGGTTTTTCTGGCGATGAGATCAAGGCTATCCAGGGCTTTGCTACCGATATTCTTTTAGACTCCATGACCGGCATGCTGACCCAGATTGGACGCCAACGTGCTAAGTTGGGCGCGGAGCAAAATGGTATTACCTCTCTGATCAGAAGTAACAATGCTGCCGCCATGAACGTTGCTGCTTCCAAAGCTCAGATCACAGATACCGACTTTGCCTATGAAACTGCCGAGCTGACCCGTAACCAGATAATGCAGCAGGCATCTTCAACCATTCTTTCTCAGGCGAATCAGCTACCGAATATCGCACTGTCACTTCTGCGGTAACTCTGACGGACCCTGCCAACATTCCAGCCCTCTGTGCAGCCATGCTCAGAGGGCTTTTTATTACGCCTCAACCTCACTCCATAAAACATCCGCCTGAAAAGCCAGTTTATCTGGTCTTTTTTTTCACTAAAGCGACCTGTTTTAGCAGTTATTGCCTACATTACCCCCGCATAAATTGATATTGCCTAGGCCAAGACTAATATACTCCCCCACCTTAAATAATCCGGACACATTTCCGATAACAATAACGATTGAGGGTAACGCGTATGTCAAACGACGCTGTAGCAGTGGACGCGACCAAAACGAACCGCGGCATGTGGAAGTTTATTCTTCCGTCTCTTCTGGGCTTGCTGCTCTTTATGACACCGGTGGCCTACGATGGTAGCGTGACCATTCCTGTAGCCGTTCTGGCAGGCATGTTTAAAAGCCTGCTAGGCGATAACGCTCCCTTGGTTGTGACAAGCCTGATCTGTATTGCGGCCGCTCTCTCTGTCGTCACCACATTCTTTAAGCCTTTGCACAACCACGGCCTGATGAAGGTACTCTTTCTGACCAGTTATCCCTGGTTGGTCATGCGGGTGCTGGGTGCCGCGTTTGCGGTGATGACCATTAACGAGGTTGGCCCGGGTATGATCTGGCACGAGTACACAGGTGCTCTCGTGTTGAAAGAACTGATGCCAACGCTGCTGGCAGTATTCCTGTTTGCAGGTCTTTTGCTGCCATTACTGCTGGATTTTGGCCTGCTGGAACTGACCGGTAGCCTGATGAGCAAAATCATGCGCCCGCTGTTCAACCTGCCGGGGCGTTCCGCTATCGACTGCACCACCTCATGGCTCGGCGATGGCACGGTCGGTGTGATGCTGACCAGCCAGCAGTATGAACAGAAAATGTACACCAAGCGTGAAGCCGCCGTTATCGCGACAACCTTCTCCGCAGTATCCATCAGCTTTGCTCTGGTTGTGATTGCGCAGGTAAAACTGGAACACCTGTTTATCCCTTTCTACCTGGCTGTTTCTCTGGCGGGTTTTGTCGCAGCGCTGATTATCCCGCGTCTGCCCCCTCTGCGCTGGAAGACCAATCAATATGACGATGGCACCGAGGCAGAAACCTGCGAGCTGGCGAAAAAGCCTCTGAAGGAACTGTTCTCAATCGGTATTCAGCAGGCGATAGCCCGGGCGGAAAGCAGCCGTGGCTTTAAAGCGGTGTTGCTTGATGGCAGCAAGAACGCTGCAGAGATGGTGTTCTGTGTACTGCCGGTTGTGATGGCAGTCGGTACGCTGGCACTGGTGATTGCTGAAAACACTTCGATTTTCAGCACACTGGGCGCGCCTTATGTACCTTTACTGGAAATGCTGCAGATTCCTGAGGCCGTTAAGGCATCAGAAACTCTGGTAGTGGGCTTTGCCGATATGTTTATCCCATCCATCATGGCTGCTTCCATTGAAAGCGAAATGACCCGTTTCGTGATTGCCGCAGTGTCGATCACTCAGCTGATCTACCTGTCTGAAGTGGGTGCCTTGATTCTGGGCAGTAAGATTCCGGTCAATATCTTTGAGCTGTTTGTCATCTTTATTCTGCGCACCCTGATCACGCTGCCTGTGATCGCCGGTGTTGCCCATCTGGTGTTCTGAGCATCAGCATTGGCCTGAACAGAGCCCGGTCTCCTGCTGGTTTGCCTGACTTACAGGCATGCTGGCAGGAAACTCCGTAGCCCATCACCATAGCCCATCACCTGAACTCAGAATTAGAAGCTCAGAAGCTATGCTGCATTAACTGGCACTCAAAACCTTCCGCCTTACCCGAAAACAGCTGTTGCGTCATCGCCGGACAAGGCGCCCCCTGTGTCAGACAAACTCCACAGGGTACAGCACTCGGGGCATCCTCTGCCTTACGCTTTATGTGTCTTTTATCCCGCTCTTCTTTATCTTTTCTCTGATCCTTCATAGCTCTGTCCCTATTACTAGATGCATTAAGAATATAACTTATATAGCACAGCCTGCCATCGGGAAAATGAAACAATTTCTGACACAGTGATACACCCGGTTACACAGAGAAGGATTCAGCCTCATTCTTTTCCCGTGGAAGCGATCAGGGCTTACAACATTTCATTCACTTACATTTTTCATGGAAAAGTCTACAGACCCCGAAAACCCTCAGCCCTAGAATGCCCGCAGTTTTTTAGTGGATTAGAGCCTAAACACCATTTCCCGCCGAAAGGATGCGCACTATGCCTCATAGCAACACCAGCAAACGCCTGCAAAAGACCTCTGCTCTGTGTGATGAACTGGCAAGCACCATGGCTGAAATCCAGCACCGACTGGAAAACCGGCGCAGCAAGATGAGAGATAATATGGAACGCATGGCCCGGGGCCTGAAGATTCAGGGGCGGTTGTAATACCCCGTTTTCAATCAGGCTCAGGCTGTAAATAACCTCTCGCTCACCCCGTCTTCATAAGATCGCCTGGAAGCTAAAACCCAGAACCTAGAACCTAGAACCGATAACAAACAACCGTCTCTGTCTGTCGTTCTCTTTTGCTCCTTACGTCAAAGAGGCACCCGCACTTCTGCTGGCAGTCCAAGTCTTTTGCCACTGAAAACAACCCTTTATCGCCCTCCATACTCTGAAGAAACTCAGAATCCGGACCTGTTCCGTTGCCCGCAAAACAGTCTCGGCCTGATCCCGGAAAACGACCTTATGCTCGGTACAAATCTCCCGACGATCAGGGTATCAGAGCAGCTATCCGCATTTCTCAGGCAAAAAAACCAAAAGCGATACACTTTGATGTTTTGCATTTTAAAAAACGTGTCATATAATGCGTGGCTTGGGATATGAAAAAGGCAACGCAGTCTCACTGCTTTGCCTATTATTCAAAGAGGCGCGCATTCGACACTAGAGAGGATGCGTTCTGATTTGCTGCAACCTGCCTGCTCAACAGACCTAACTTGTTGAAACTTAAAGTTGATACAAAAAGCGTCTACCACTGAGTCAAATCAGTTACACGGCTTGGCAGATAATAAAAAGATCGGAGAGCATAGATATGACGCCCGAAGAACAAAATTTCATGCGTAAGATCGAAGCGGAAGAAAAGATCGAGCCAAAAGACTGGATGCCGGAGCAATACCGTAAAAACCTGATTCGTCAGATTTCGCAGCACGCGCACTCTGAAGTGATCGGTATGCAACCGGAAGGCAACTACATTACCCGCGCGCCATCACTGCGTCGCAAAGCGGTACTGATTTCTAAAGTACAGGACGAAGCGGGTCACGGCCTGTACCTGTACAGCGCTGCAGAAACGCTGGGCATCTCACGTTCTGAGATGATCGAGCAGTTGCAGAGCGGTAAAGCAAAATACTCCTCCATCTTCAACTACCCGGTACTGACCTGGGCAGACGTTGCCGCTATCGGCTGGCTGGTTGATGGTGCTGCGATCGTAAACCAGGTATCACTGCAACGTACCTCTTACGGTCCTTATTCACGCGGCATGATCCGTATCTGTAAGGAAGAGTCTTTCCACCAGCGTCAGGGCTACGAAGCCATGCTGTCTCTGGCTAAAGGTTCTCCGGAACAGAAAGCGATGGCTCAGGATGCACTAAACCGTTTCTACTGGCCTGCACTGATGATGTTTGGTCCGCACGACTCTGAGTCTGCTCACTCCCAGAAATCGATGGAGTGGAAGATCAAGCGTGAAACCAACGATGACCTGCGCCAGAAGTTTGTTGACCAGACTGTTAAGCAGATTGAAGTTCTGGGTCTTGATCACCCGGATAAAGCGATCAAGTGGAACGAAGAACGTGGCCACTACGACAGCTCTGATCTGAACTGGGATGAGTTCTGGAGCGTGATCAACGGTAACGGTCACTGTAACCGTCAGCGCGTTGAACACCATATTGCCGCTCACGACGAAGGTGAGTGGGTACGTGATGCCATCACTGCATACAACGAAAAGAAAAGAGCTAAAAAAGCTCAGCACGCAGCGTAAA
Organism: Oceanospirillum sp.; assembly: GCA_048264105.1. Classification (GTDB taxonomy): domain Bacteria; phylum Pseudomonadota; class Gammaproteobacteria; order Pseudomonadales; family Halomonadaceae; genus Oceanospirillum. Next base: position 187,378 of record JBLXDJ010000002.1, on the reverse strand, counting down.
GGGGAGAACGAACATGTCTGTTATTACTGAAAAACTTGAATTATTCGAAGTATTCATCCGCTCCAAACGTGGTCTTGACCACAAACATGTTGGTAGCCTGCACGCTGAAGATCATGAGCAAGCTCTGGAATATGCACGCGATTGCTACACCCGTCGTAGCGAAGGCGTAAGCATCTGGGTTGTTAAGTCTTCTGACATCTGTGCTTCTCAGGAAGATGATGCGGATAGCTTCTACGATCCTAACGATGACAAGCCATACCGTCATGCCACTTATTACGTTCTGCCTGACCCTGTTAACAACATGTAATCACGCTTTAAGCGTCAATGCGCGAAAGAAACGTGGAAAAAGGTTCGGAGAAAGAATAATGAGTGAAGCAATTAAAGCGGCAACGCTTGAATACGCCACCCGCCTGGGTGACGACTCAGTGGTACTGGGTCACCGCATTTCAGAGTGGATCAGCTACGGTCCTTTCCTGGAAGAAGATATCGCATACGGTAACGTATCTCTCGACTACATCGGTCGTGCGCGCATGTTCTACACCTATGCCGCTGAACTGGCGAACGATGGTCGTGACGAAGACGATTTCGCCTACATGCGTAACGATCGTGAATACCGCAACCTGCTGCTGATGGAGATGCCGAAAGGTGACTTCGCTTACTCGCAGGTTCGTCAGCTGTTTGCCGATGTGTACTACACCTATCTGTTGCCTGAGCTGCTGAAATCCAAAGACGAAACCCTGTCTGCGATTGCGGCTAAAGCGATCAAAGAGACCAAATATCACCTGCGTCGCAGCCGTGATTGGGTTCTGCGTCTGGGTGACGGTACCGAAGAGAGCCACAAGCGCACTCAGAAAGCAGTTGATGCTCTGTGGGGCTACACCCATGAGCTGTTCGACATGGACGAAACTGAGCAACTGCTGGCTGACGAAGGTATCGGCGTTGACGTATCCAAGCTACGTGATGCGTGGCTGGCTAAGGTTACCGAGATTCTGACGGAAGCGACCCTGACCGTTCCTACCGAAGAGTGGGCGGTTCGTGGCGGACGTATCGGTTATCACACCGAAAATCTGGGTCACATGCTGACCGAGATGCAGATCGTTCACCGCTCGTTCCCGGGTTGTAAGTGGTAAGCACCATCAACCTGTGACATTAGCGTGTTAGAACGGAAGCTGATAACTGAGTCGCTGATGAACGGCCAACAGGTCGCTTCATCAGCCCGTTTGAGGTAATCGAACCATGACAGAAATCCCATTAATGCCGGTTGAGCAATACGAACGCCTGCAACTGCGCAATGATGAAGCGGTGAAAGACCTTTGGGATCTGCTGGATGCTGTAAAGGATCCGGAAGTACCAGCCCTGAGCCTCTGGGATCTGGGCGTGCTGCGTGAGATCGAGCGCAACGGAGAGCAGATTGTCGTGACCATCACGCCAACCTACTCCGGCTGCCCGGCGATGAACGCCATGGCCGAGGATATCGCCCAGGCACTGAACGATGCCGGTTTTGCTGATGTTCAGATCAAAACCAAACTGGCCCCCGCCTGGAGCTCTGAATGGATGACTCAGGAAGGTCGCCGTAAATTGCGCGACTACGGTATCGCTCCACCGGAAGATGCTGAGCTGGACGAAGACGGTTTAACACCGGATGCCCATGCGCTTTGTCCGCACTGCAGTTCACGTAACACCCGCCGGATCAGCGAGTTTGGCTCTACCGCCTGTAAAGCCCTGTTCCAGTGCAACGACTGCAACGAGCCTTTTGATTACTTTAAGAAAATTTGAAGACAAAAATCAGCTTCAAAAGATCTGACCGTCAAAAGCAGCACAGCAAATTGGTACTACAAAAATAATCAGAGAACCCGCTCCGGATGTTGCATTACCGGTGCCGGTTCCGGCGAGACTCTCACCGGGTCTGCCAACAGGATATAGGTGACATCATGTCTGACACCCAGTTTTACACACTGAAAATCGCGGATGTGCAGCCGGAAACGGACACCGCGATCTGTGTAACCTTCGATGTTCCTGCGGAACTGAAAGAGAAGTTTAATTTCATTCAGGGTCAGTTCCTGACTCTGCGCGCCATGATCAATGGTGAAGACGTTCGTCGTTCTTACTCCATCTGCTCCGGCGTAACCGATGGCCACATGCGTGTGGGTATCAAGCGTGTTGATGGCGGTCGTTTCTCTAACTACGCCAACGACGAGTTCAAGCCGGGTATGGAAGTGGAAGTGATGCCACCTCAGGGTAGCTTCTACTCCGAGCTGAAGGTTGACAACGCCAAAAACTATATGTGCATCGCGGCAGGTTCCGGTATTACACCGATGATCTCCATCATGAAATCCGTGCTGGATATCGAGCCGAACAGTAAAGTTACCCTGATCTATGGTAACCAGCGCAGCAACACCGTGATGTTCAAAGATGAGCTGAACTTCATCAAAAACCGTTACATGAGCCGCTTCCAGTGGATCAACGTCATGGATTATGAAGATCAGGGTGCCGACCTGCTGAACGGTCGTATCGACAACAAGAAAGGCTATGCTCTGCAGAAAGCCGGTCTGATCGATATTAAGAGCACCGACGAAGCCTTCATCTGTGGCCCTGAAGCCATGATGACTGAAGTTTCCCGCGGCTTCCGTATGGAAGGTCTGAGCGATGACCAGATTCACTACGAACTGTTCGCCAGCTCCTCAGCTGACGCAGAAGCAACTCTGGCAAAAGCACACGCCCGTGTTGAGCAGTACGGTGAAAACAAAACCTCTAAGGTGACGGTGATTGCTGATGGCCGTTCCGTGATGTTTGATCTGGCAACCGTTGGCCAGAACATTCTGGATGCGGGTATGGAAGTCGGCATGGACCTGCCTTACTCCTGTAAAGGCGGTGTTTGCTCCACCTGTAAATGTAAGCTGACCAAGGGTGAAGTGGAGATGGATATCTCTCACGGCCTGGAACAGCATGAGATCGATGCCGGTTACGTTCTGAGTTGTCAGGCGCACCCGATCTCTGACGAAGTGGTACTGGATTTCGACCAGCGTTAATCACCACAACGTTTGCTCACTTTAAAAGCCCTGATGCCTGTCGGGGCTTTTTTTATGCGCCTTAGCCCACCCAATCCGCCAACCCTCAAAACTACTACTTCGGTACTATTTTTTGATCATAGCGTCTGAAAATGCTGCCCGTAAGTAGCATACTGATCCTACCTGAGCCGCACTAGGATGCTAAATGCAGCAGCAGATTCAAACCGAGCACTTGCCCTTGTCCGACAGGGGTTTTAAAGGGTTTTCCGCTGCAGGCGTTCACGCCAAAAGTCAGGGAAAAGTCTAGCTGCGCAACCCAACAAAATTTGAGATGCTGTCACCCCGCTCACATGGACGTTACGGAAGCAGACCGGCTACAACTGTCATCAGACAGCAGCCCAAAGATAACAACAATAAAAGAGCAGGCTTCAGCCCTGTCAGTGGTCACCGATGAGTAACGCAATCTCCAATCTGAGAAAATTCGTCTCCCCCGAAATTATCTTCGGTGCAGGCGCCCGTAAAACCGTAGGCAACTACGCCCGCAGCTTCGGATCAAAAAAAGTGTTTCTGGTATCCGACCCCGGCGTTGCGGCTGCAGGCTGGCTGGAAGATGTAAGAGCCTCCCTTGAAGCGGAAGGCATCGACAGCGTGATCTTCACCCAGGTTTCCCCCAACCCGAGAACCGACGAAGTGATGCTGGGCGTGGAGCTTTATCAGGCAGAACAGTGCGATGTCATTGTCGCAGTGGGCGGTGGCAGCCCGATGGATTGCGCCAAAGGCGTGGGTATTGTCTCCGCCAATGGCGGGCATATTCTGAATTACGAAGGGATCGACACCATCGATCTGCCGATCCCCCCGCTGATCTTTATTCCGACCACAGCCGGTACCTCAGCGGATGTCTCCCAGTTTGCCATTATTTCTGATCAGCATGAGAAAGTGAAAATCTCCATTGTCAGTAAGGCCGTTGTACCGGACGTTGCTCTGATCGATCCGGAAACCACCGCCACCATGGATAACTTCCTCACCGCCTGTACCGGCGTTGATGCCATGGTGCATGCCATTGAAGCCTTTGTGTCCACAGGTGCTGGCCCACTGACGGATATGCACGCACTGGATGCGATCCGCCTGATCAACCAAAACCTGCCGCAACTGGTGGCTAACCCACAGGACAGCGAACGTCGTGAAGCGGTCATGCTAGGCTCCATGAAAGCGGGCCTTGCCTTCTCCAACGCGATTCTTGGTGCGGTGCACGCCATGTCACATAGCCTGGGTGGATACCTTGATCTGCCCCACGGACTCTGTAATGCCATGCTACTGGAGCACGTGATCGACTTTAACTACCGGGATGCTCAGGATCGTTACAAGGTGATCGCCGACACACTGGAACTGGAAACCCACAACCGGAGCAGCCAGCAGATCCGACGTGCCCTTGTGGATAAAGTGATCGCCCTCAAACAGGAGGTTGGCCTGTATCAGACCCTTTCTCAGCAGGGTGTACGCATGACAGATCTGCCCCAGCTATCGGAAAAAGCCCTGGCGGATCTCTGCATTCTGACCAACCCCCGCAGCTCCAACCAACGAGACCTCGAAGTGGTTTATGAAGAAGCGCTCTGATCCGACAACAGCGGGCCTGAAAACGCCAGCCGCTAAAGCAACAGGCACGCCATCCCGGGGTGAGGCGCTGACGCATCTGATCGGCCTGGGTGAGCAATCGGTTCGTAAAAGCTATTACCCGGAACTGCTCACCAAACTGGAAGAGCTGGAACAGGAGCGGGATCGCTACAGCCAGCTCAATGTCACACTGGAGCAACTGAACGAAGAGCTGGAGGTGCGGGTTGAAGAGCGCACTCAGGAACTACAATCTGTTAACGAACAACTCCGTCAGGAGATCGCCGAGCGCCAGCAGATTGAAATCCAGCTGAAGCAGGCGAAAGAAGCCGCCGAAGAAGCCAACCGTAATAAAGATAAATATTTCGCCGCTGCCAGCCATGACCTGCTGCAACCGATGAATGCCGCCCGCCTGCTGGTTTCTGCGCTGCGAGAGCGCACGCTGGCACCCGCCGATGAAGGCCTGGTGGAACGGGTCCATCTGGCGCTGGAAAATGCCGAAGATCTGATCAACGATCTGCTGGATATCTCCCGACTGGACCAGAACGCAATCACACCGGATCTCAGCTCCATGCAGCTGAACGCTCTGCTACACTCGCTGGATGCCGAGTTTCAGCCCGTGGCGCAGGTGAAGAAGCTGAAACTCAATATACTGCCCACCAGTCTTGCGGTCTGCAGCGACTCACGTCTGCTGATGCGCATCCTGCGTAACCTGATCAGCAACGCGATCCGTTACACGCCAGAAGGCAGAATTACCGTGGGCTGTCGCCGGACACCGGAGCATGTCCTGATTCAGATCTGGGATACCGGCGATGGTATTCCTGCCGATCAGCTGGAGATGATCTTTAAAGAGTTTCAGCAGCTGGATCAGCATCGGGGCAAAAACCGTCAGGGCTTAGGTCTGGGGCTTGCCATCGTAGACCGTATCGCCCGTATGCTCGGCCATCCGGTGCAGGTGGAATCCCTGCAGGGACAAGGCTCTTGCTTCACGGTACGGGTTCCCCGGGCACACTTTCAGCCACGAGTACCGACCTCTCTGCCACCGGCCAGTTTCAGACCCTCCGGCGATGTGCTCTATCAGCGTTCGGTACTGGTGATCGACAATGAAGAAAGTATTCTGGTCAGCATGGAAGCCCTTCTGCAACAGTGGGGCTGTCAGCTGATCTGTGCGCCGGATCTGGAAGAAGCACTGGCGCTTTGTGAGGATGAGGAGTTTGAACCTGAAGTGATTCTGGCGGATTTCCACCTGCACGATAACCGCACCGGCACCGAGGCGATTGACGCCCTGCGCCAGCATTACCGGAAGGAGATTCCGGCGATTGTGCTTACTGCCGACCGGAACAGTGAACAGCGTAAGCGCTTTAATGACGCGGGTCTGCCGGTACTGAATAAGCCGGTGAAACCCGGCAAACTACGGGCGCTGATTCAGCACCTGCTGGAGTCCTGAAGGGAGTTCCTGAAATACATAAACGAGCTCTCTTCACTCCCCACAGACAAAAAAACCTGCCGCAGCAGGTTTTTTTGTCTTCCGGAATCATAAGTAACAACACCGGAAGGATCTGAACTCACGTTACGCTCAACCGATTAGTATTCAGCGTTGTGATAAACGTTCTGCACGTCATCCAGGAAGTTCAGCATATCCAGGAACTTGTCCATGGTTTCCACATCTTCGCCGGAGATGGCGGTCATGTTGTGGGGAACGAACTGAATCTCGTCCACTTCCAGCTCAACACCTTCACCAACCAGTTCAGTGATCGCTGTTTTGGCTTTTGCGTAATCGGTGTGCGGAGCAAATACGGTCAGCTTGCCGTCTTCGTTTTCGATGTCGGTCACATCAACATCTGCTTCCATCAGCGCTTCCAGCACCGCTTCTTCGTCTTCATAAGCGAAAACAAAGATCGCGCTGTGGTCGAACATGTGGCTTACGCTGCCCTGTCCGCCAATTTTGCACTTCGCTTTGTTAAAGCAGGTACGCACATCACCAAAGGTACGGTTCGGGTTATCGGTCAGACAATCCACAATCACCATGGTGCCGCCAGGGCCAAAACCTTCGTAGCGCGCAGTGGAGAAATCTTCGCCGCCGCTGCCTTTAGCTTTATCCAGAGCTTTGTCGATTACATGCGCAGGAACCTGATCTTTCTTCGCACGGTCGATCAGACTACGCAGAGACAGGTTACCATCAGGTTCCACACCACCGGCTTTCGCACAGACATAGATTTCACGGCCATATTTACTGTACAGCTTGGCTTTGGCGTCCGACGTTTTAGCCATGGACTCTTTTCGGTTTTGAAAGGCTCTGCCCATACCACTATCCCGTTTTAATTGTTTAAAAACCAGATTTTACCTCTTAGGCGCACGCTATAAAACTCTTATAACGCAGAGCCGGGGATTTCTCCGGTATCACCTCACCTGGCAATCCCATTCGGGAATACCGGTACAGGTCAAAAAAAATCTGATTTTCTGGTTGTTTTAGCTATCAGCTATGTAACAAAATGAAACAGAGTGTAGAATAAAGGTTTACTTAAAATATATCTAAAGGCACCGGCTCACTACCTGTACCGTCTCCAGAGGTTGTTATCGTTATGTGGTTCAATAGCTCACTGAAAGAAGAAAATGCAGCGCTAAAGCAGGAACTGGCTCAGCTGAAGCAGCAGCACCAGACGGAGATCCAGCAGCTACAGGAAGTGATTGAAGAGAAAGAAAGCCATATCCGCAGCGTACAGCAGGCTTCGGAAGACTTTGCCAATATCATGCCCTGCATTCTTCAGGGCGGCGATATGCTGAACACCATCCGAGAAGGTCTGGCCAATAACGCCACGGCACTGATTGAAGAGCGCAAAGCTCAGAAACAGATGAACGATGTGTTTGCCGAAACCCGCGATGCTCTGGTACGGCTTGAGAACCGCGCCCGCTTTATCAGTGAACATGCCGGCAAAAGCATGTCCGCTGTTTCTGTTCTTGATGAAACAGCCACAGCCATCAGCAAGCTCGTATCCTCCATTCAGGAGATCTCTGACCAGACCAACCTGCTGGCTCTGAATGCCGCCATTGAAGCGGCTCGTGCCGGTGAAGCCGGACGTGGTTTCGCTGTCGTAGCCGATGAAGTACGTACTCTGGCAGCTAAAGCCCATGACGCCAGCAGCCAGATTGAAGCTCTGATCAGCCAGGTGATCACCCAGACCAGTGATATCAAGACCATGGTGAGCGAGAACCAGCAGAGCACCGAAGAGATCTCAGCCTCTTCATCACAGATCGATCATGTGGTTGAGCAGGTTCTGGAGCGTTCAACCCACATGCAGGCCGTGATCAGCGACTCCACCACTTCTGCCTTCCTGAACACCGTAAAACTTGATCATGCGGTGTGGAAGAACAACGTCTACAGTCTGATCGATAAGCAGCAGTTCAGCAGTGAAGTTAACGCCCACACCGAATGCCGCCTGGGTAACTGGTACTTCAACGGTTATGGTGCAAAACACTACAGCCACCTGCAAAGCTTTAAAGAACTGGATCGCCCTCATAAGCAGGTGCATGACTGTGGCCGTGCAGCTCTGCAGGCCGGTGCTGCCGGAAATACCAAAGCCATGCTGAAGAGTCTTCAGTGCATGGAAGATGCAAGTCTTGAAGTGATCCAGTGCATCGACCGCCTGATGCAGGATACCCGCGACCTCTGATATTCCGGTAAAACCTGAGCCATCAAAAAAGCCGCTGCCGATCAACAGGATCAGCAGCGGCTTTTTAATGTCCGGTAAACGTAAAGCCTACCGTTCTGATATCGCCTCAAGCTCTCAATGCTTCAGGCTTTCAGATAACGACTGTGGAACTCAAGATGCTCGCCGATGAAGCTGGCGATAAAGTAGTAGCTGTGGTCGTAACCTTCCTGCATACGCAGTTCTACCGGATAACCCGCCTGCTCTGCCGCAAGGGATAACTGCTCCGGCTTCAGCTGTTCTTCCAGAAAACTATCATCTGTCCCCTGATCCACCAGCATTGGCAACTGCTCCTGCGCCTGCCTGATCAGCTCACAGCTGTCGTAGGCTTTCCAGCTCTCCCGGTTATCACCCAGATAAGCGGTAAAGGCTTTTTCCCCCCAGGGCACCTGAGTCGGGTTCACAATCGGGCTAAAGGCCGATACCGAGGTGTAACGCTCCGGGTGCTTCAGCGCCAGCGTCAGCGCGCCATGCCCTCCCATAGAATGACCGGCAATCGCCCGTTTATCGGTCACGGGGAACACCGATTCGATCAGTGCCGGTAACTCCTCCAGCACATAATCTTCCATGCGGTAGTGTTTAGCCCAGGGTTGCTGAGTGGCGTTCAGATAGAAGCCTGCGCCCTGTCCCAGATCGTAAGCCTCATCATTGGCCACATCATCACCGCGCGGACTGGTATCCGGCGCAACAAGGGCGATACCCAGCTCTGCCGCCATACGATGAGCACCGGCTTTCTGCATAAAGTTTTCATCGGTACAGGTCAGACCCGACAGCCAGTAAAGCACGGGCACCGGTCCTGATGCGGCCTGGGGCGGCAGATAGATGGCAAAGCGCATCTCGCAGTTGAGTACCTGAGACTGATGCCGGTACTGTTTATGCCAGCCGCCAAAACTTCGGGCGCGGCTGATATTTTCCACATGATCCATAATCGTCTCCTGCTGAGGTATATGACGCTTCATTGATAAAAGCGTTAACGGATAAAGCCGGACTGAGGAAAACACAGCCCGGCGATCAGATATCTCAGTAGTGAATAACGCTACGGATCGACTTACCTTCGTGCATCAGGTCAAAGGCTTCGTTGATCTGCTCCAGCGGCAGGGTGTGGGTAATAAAATCATTCAGGGCAAACTTACCCGCCAGATAATCTTCCACAATGCCCGGCAGTTCAGAACGGCCTTTAACACCACCAAAAGCAGAACCCCGCCATACGCGGCCGGTCACCAGCTGGAACGGACGGGTAGAGATCTCCTGACCGGCACCAGCGACACCGATAATCACAGACTCGCCCCAACCCTTGTGGCAGCACTCCAGTGCAGAGCGCATCACATCAACATTACCGATACACTCGAAGGAGTAATCCACACCGCCATCGGTCAGCTCAACAATCACGTCCTGAATCGGCTTGTCGTAATCTTTCGGATTGATGCAGTCAGTCGCACCCAGTTTCTTCGCCAGCTCAAACTTGGACTCGTTAATATCGATCGCCACAATACGGCTGGCTTTGGCCATGGTGGCACCAATGATCGCCGACAGACCGATACCACCCAGCCCGAAGATGGCGACGGTTGCGCCCTCTTCCACCTTGGCGGTATTCATCACAGCCCCCATGCCGGTGGTCACACCGCAACCCAGCAGACAGATCTCTTCCAGCGGTGCTTCTTTGTTAACTTTCGCCAACGAGATTTCCGGCAGTACGGTGTATTCCGAGAAGGTAGAACAGCCCATGTAATGGAAAATCGGCTGACCATCTTTATAGAAACGAGTGGTGCCGTCCGGCATCAGGCCTTTACCCTGAGTTTCACGTACCGCCTGACACAGGTTGGTTTTGCCGGATTTGCAGAACTTACACTCGCCACACTCAGCGGTGTACAGCGGAATCACATGGTCGCCCACCTGCAGGCTGGTCACGCCTTCGCCTACGGCTTCAACGATACCGCCACCTTCGTGACCCAGAATCGCCGGGAAGATACCTTCCGGATCATCACCGGACAAGGTGAAGGCGTCGGTATGACACACACCGGTGGCGATAATTCTGACCAGCACTTCACCTTTCTGTGGTGGCATGACATCGACTTCTTCAACAGACAGCGGCTGGTTCGGGCCCCAGGCGATGGCGGCACGGGATTTGATCATAGGCTGAGTCATAACACTCTCCGGATAATGGCTGTAAGCAACGCACTGCGTTACTCAGTAATAGCTCAGATTAAGAATTCTGGTTTGTAAAACCGATGGCGCAAGTGTATTCCGTTACCCGAAAAGCGATAATGACCTTAAATATAAAATGACTTTTGCACTACAGTAATAATCATTCATCTTCAGCGGCATCGGAAAAGGCATGAACTGGGAAGGTATCAATGAATTTGTCGCCGTCTACGAAAGCGGCAGCTTTACCAAAGCATCAGCGCAGCTGAACTGCTCCACGGCTCAGGTCAGCCGTCAGATCAGTCAGCTGGAACAACGCCTGGGCAGCAAGTTGTTCTACCGGACAACCCGAAAGGTTTCCGCCACTGAAGCGGGACAGATTTTTTACCCCCACTGCCGACAGATTATGGATGCACTGGATGATGCCGAGCGGGTACTGACCGACCTGCAATCAAGTCCCAGAGGCAAACTCAGAATCACAGCGCCTGTCGCCTATGGCGAAAGCCATATCGCTCCCCTGCTGAACAATTTTATGCAGCGCTACCCCGATCTTGAGCTCCAGTGCCATCTGACCAACCAAACCATGGATCTGGTCACCGAGGGGTTTGATCTAGCAATCAGAATGGGGCAGCTGAGCGATTCCAGCATGATCGCCCGAAAACTCACCAGCCGCCGTCTGTATGTCTGTGCCTCTCCCGCCTATCTTGAGCGTTTTGGCGAACCTCATACACTGTCAGAAATCAGCCACCACCGCTGTCTGCAGGGCACGCTGGATTACTGGCGTTTTCTTTTTCAGGGGCAGGAGCGAAATCTGCGGGTTCAGGGACGTATCCGCTGCAATAGCGGCCACGCTCTGCTTGATGCGGCACTTAAGGGGTTGGGTATCGCACAACTGCCGGACTACTACGTCGACGATGCGCTGAAGAAGGGGCAACTGGTCAGCTTACTGAATGCCTATCAGCCTCAGGATGAAGGGATCTGGGCGCTGTATCCGCAAAACCGGCTTCTCTCACCCAAAGTACGCTTACTGGTTGATTATCTGGTGGAATCCATCGGAGACGTCACGAACCTTTCCCAAGATTCTCATCTAAGATAAGACGTAGATTCCTTAATCAGGCAGCGGGCGGCAACCAGATCTGCAGCAACAGACTCTGAGGCAAAATAACAGGCACAGAATCCAAAAAAAGTGTAAATACTTTATGTTTTTCTGCCTCAGATCTAAAACTGACATTTAAAATCTATATACTGTAGCTACACTGCCGGTACCCCATAAAAAAAATCGACGACAATAAAAAACACACTCATCTTCTGTCAGGTATATTCACCATCAACCATATTGATGGCCTGTCCGGATGGGTTTTGAGGATACTGTAATAATGCTAAAAATCTTTTCAGCTCTTTTTCCCTCAGCTTCCGATAACAGCTCATCAGCTCAGACGCTTTCACCTACCCGTAAACTGGCTTTAGCTCTGCTTTCAGGCACGCTGCTTTTCAGCGCGACGACCTATGCCGGAACCAAAGATGATGTCATAAAAAAAGGCGATCTCGACTGCGGTGTATTTCCCGATGATCCGGGACGCAGTGCCATTAACGATCAGGGGCGCTGGGAAGGTTTTTATGTCGACTTCTGCCGGGCAACAGCGGCTGCGGTTCTGGGCAATCCCGAGTTTGTCAGCTTTATCGAGGTCGGCGCAAAAACCCGCTTCACCACGCTGATGGAAAAAAAGACCGATGTCGTGATGTACAGCTCCACCTGGACGCTGGGGCGTGAAAACACCTATCAGGTTGAATTTCCGGCTATCTACCTGCTGGACGGCCAGGGCTTTATGGTGCGGAAAAAGTCAGGCATTCGTCAGCTCTCCGACCTGCAGGGCAAACGTATCTGTGTGACCGCTAACACCACCACCCATAACAATCTGGTGGATACCTTCCGCGCCCGTGGTTACCAGGCTGACATTATTTTTGCCAATGGCGACAGTTTTTTCCGGGGCAGCTGTGATGCTTACACCGCTGACCGTATGAATCTGGCGACGAACCGTGCCAACCGCGCCGACAACCCGAAAGACTATATCGTGTTACCTGAGATGATCTCCCGGGAGCCTATCGGCCCTAAAGTCCGTAATGATGACCCGGAATGGTCACGGATTATCCGCTCGGTGGTACACGCCGTTATTCTGGCGGAAGAGAAAGGCATCACCGCTGCCAATATCGATCAGGTACTGAAAAACACCAAAGATGTGGAAGTACTGAACCTGCTGGGTGAAACCGGTGATATCGGCAGCCAGCTGGGGCTGGATCAGAAGTGGGCTTACCGCATTATTAAGTCTGTGGGTAACTACGGCGAGATCTACAACCGTCATTTTGGACTGGGTACCCCCATTAATATGGAACGGGGACTGAACCGTCTTTGGAATCAGGGCGGCGCCTTGTTCGCACCACCGTTTAAATAGCAAATCGATTCAGTAAATCATCGGTTTTATACCAGATTGTGAGCTCATCTATGAATCGTTTTAGCGGTTTTTCCAACAAACTGATCAAGAGTATCGGCTTCAGACTGACGCTGTTTCTGGCGGCAGGTCTGTTGCTTTATCTCGTGATGGCAGCTATGAGTATTCAGGCGCTTCTGCAACAGACAGAGGGACTGAAAGAGCTCAGCGGCCTGCATTATGAGCGCGCACTGACGGCGGCAGAACTTTCCCGTGATGCCGAAGTGATCGCCGCGCAGACCTTTGAGAGTATTCTCAGCACCAACCGTAGTGTGTCCAAGGAAGGCGCGATCGATCAGGATCTGGTGGATCTTTATCGCTATGTACGCAAACAACTGACCGCCACCAATGATGAAGAACAGGGCTATCTTGACGAGATTGATCTCTGGCAGACACCCTACTTTGCCAGTCTTGAAAAACTGTCTCAGCGCATGGACGAAGAGCGCAAACTGATGGAGCAGGAGGAAGATCTGTTATCTGAACTGCAGCAGGTCAGTGCGTCACTGTTCAACTTGCCGGATCAGCAGACTCAGATGCTCAGCCAGCAGATTATCAATACCAGCCTGATCGCTCTGAAAGCCGAGAAAAATGGTCAGCTGTATCGTCTGGACAATGCTGCCACAGGCTATCTGAATCAGATCACCGGTGCGCCCGAACTGAAAAAACAGCTGGAATCTCTTGTCAGCCGTACCTTTGCACTGCGTAAGCCTCTGATTCAGAGCCACAGAGCAACGCTGGCCTCTGCGCGGGAAGCCCGACTCTACTCCCAGCGACTGACCACCAGTAGCTACAACTATTTTCAGAGCCTGAAAAAAACCGCACACACCGCAGCACGCCATTATGAACAGTCGGCTCAGAAAGCCTTCATCATGGTTGGTGTTTTCAGTGTTATTTTTCTGCTGAGTATTCTGACGATGGTGGTGTTTATCCGTCGCAAACTGGTGGAACGCCTTGACCACCTGAGCGATACGATGAGCGCCCATGTAAACGGTCAGCCCAGAGCGATTCCCACCGAGGGAGAGGACGAGATCGCCGTTATCGGTCAGGCCTTTGAAGTCTTTGTAAATGCCCGCAACACAGCAGAACAGCGGCTTAATCTGGCGCAGGAAGAGACCGAGCTGGCAAACCAGCAGCTGCGTAAACTGAACCGCCAACTGCTGGTACTGAGTGAAACCGACCCCCTGACGGAAGTCGCTAACCGCCGCTACTTTGATCAGAAACTGCAGGATCACTGGCAGATGTGTCTGAATCTGAGGCAGCCTCTGGCACTGATTATGTGTGACATCGACAGCTTCAAAGCCTACAACGATCACTTTGGTCACCTCGCCGGCGATGAATGCCTGAAGCGTGTTGCCTCAACCCTGCAAGAAACCACCCAGCGGTGGCCGGATACGCTGCTGGGACGCTATGGTGGTGAAGAGTTTATTCTGCTGCAGTCCAATGTCACTCAGGAGCAGATATTTGAGCGGGCAGAAACTCTGCGGAAAGCGATTATGGATCAGAAGCTGAGCCATCCGGAATCCAGCCACGGCATCATTACCCTGAGTCTGGGTGTTGCCGTGATTCAGCCGGACAGTGACAGCTCCATCGACCTGTTAATTCAGAAGGCTGATGACGCCCTGTATCAGGCTAAAGATGAGGGCCGCAACCAGACCATCGCCGCCCCGACCTTACCGCAATACAGCTGAAACGCAGCCTGCCCTGAGCAGGCTGCGATATCGCTCTTCATTTATGCCTTCCCTTCATTCAAGCCCTCTCTCCCGTCAAACATCAAACCCGATCATCGGAAAACCATCTGCCGGACGCCCTCTATTGATAGGCAGTACCTATCAAAACTATCTGTCTAATCAATTATCTCATCCTGATGACCCGTCCTATACTTCTCCTGACTTCAAAGAAAGGGGCTCAACAAAGCAGGCTCTTTTCACAGAATTAAGTTGTTTAACCAGCTTTTTAATGAAAATCAGGAGCACTAAGATGCCACAAGCAATCAACACTGAAATCAAGCCATTTGCTGCAACCGCTTTCAAACAGGGTGAATTCGTAGAGATCACTGAAGCCGATGTGAAAGGCAAGTGGGCGGTATTCTTCTTCTACCCTGCTGACTTCACTTTCGTTTGCCCGACTGAGCTGGGTGACGTTGCAGACAAATACGAAGAGCTGCAGAAAATGGGCGTAGAAGTGTTCTCAGTATCCACTGACACTCACTTCACTCACAAAGCATGGCACGACAGCTCTGAAACAATCGGTAAGATCAACTACTACATGGTTGGCGACCAGTCCGGCAACATCACCAACAACTTCGGTGTTATGCGTGAAGGTATGGGTCTGGCAGACCGCGCCACTTTCGTTATCGATCCTGAAGGCGTGATCCAGGCGATGGAAATCACTGCTGAAGGTATCGGCCGTGACGCTGACGACCTGCTGCGTAAGATCAAAGCCGCTCAGTATGTAGCAGCACACCCGGGTGAAGTTTGCCCTGCGAAGTGGAAAGAAGGTGAAGCGACTCTGGCTCCTTCTCTGGATCTGGTTGGCAAAATCTAAGCCATCCTGCTCCCCAATGCGCGGATCATGGGAGGTCACACCGCCCCCCCATCTCCCTCAGAACCTGCCCACCGTCAGGTTCTGAGAGCCACAGCCTGAATCACTTCAGGTCAACGTCACACCCTGTTTAACCCTGTTCTGTATCACGCCGGTTTGCTTTAAGCATCACAAGCAGACGTCGGCACCGCTGTATCTGAAATTCGCCTGACAGGCGATACGATCAGCCCGGACAACAGAGCGGATTACCTTAAACAAGACGGATAACTTTTTAACTAAGTGGGTGAAATAACCATGCTTGAAGCGAATCTGAAACAACAGCTGGATGCCTATCTGCAACGCCTCGTTAATCCGATCGAGTTGACGGTATCCGTAAACGGCACAGCAAAATCCGATGAATTGCTGGAACTGGCCCGCGAAATTGAAGGCCTGAATGACAAGATTTCTCTGACGGTTGATGAAACTCCAACCGGTCGTGCCCCCCAGATGGTCGTCGCGCCCCAGGGCGAGAAAGGCCGTGTGACCTTTGCCGGTATCCCTATGGGCCATGAGTTTACCTCTCTGGTTCTGGCGTTGCTGCAGGCTGGTGGCTACCCGTCAAAAGAAGAGGTATCTCTGCAGGAACAGGCGAAAGGCCTGACCCGCGAACTGAATTTTGAAGTTTACGTCTCCCTCTCCTGCCACAACTGCCCGGATGTCGTTCAGGCGGTTAACCTGATGGCGATCCTGAACCCGAATATCACCGCAACCATGATCGACGGCGGCGTGTTTCAGGATGAAGTGAAAGAGCGTGAGATCATGGCCGTGCCTTCCGTCTACCTGAACGGCGAGCCCTTCGGTAACGGTAAGATGACTCTGGCCGAAATTCTGAACAAAGTAGACGACGAGGCCGACGCCAAAGCCGCTGCGGCACTGGCCGATAAAGAAACCTACGATGTACTGGTCGTAGGCGGTGGCCCGGCAGGGGCATCCTCGGCGATCTACTCCGCCCGTAAAGGCATCCGTACCGGTGTGGTCGCTGAACGCTTCGGCGGTCAGGTGGCCGATACCGTGGGTATCGAGAACTTTATCTCCGTATCCTACACCGAAGGCCCCAAGCTGGTGGCCCAGCTGGAAGAACACGTTAAAGAGTACGACGTGGATATTATGAAAACCCAGCAGGCGGTTGCTCTGCGGGAAAATGCCGATGGCCTGAAAGAGGTCGAGCTGGCCAACGGTGCGGTACTGAAAGCCAAATCCGTGATTCTGGCCACCGGTGCCCGCTGGCGTGAGATGAATGTACCCGGTGAAGCCGAGTATAAAGCGAAAGGTGTCTGCTTCTGCCCGCACTGTGATGGCCCGCTGTTTAAAGGCAAGCCGGTTGCGGTCATCGGTGGCGGTAATTCCGGTATCGAAGCCGCCATTGACCTGGCCGGTATCGTAGAACACGTTACCGTACTGGAGTTCAGTGACACCCTGCGCGCCGATGATGTACTGGTGAAAAAAGCAGAATCCCTGCCCAATATCACCATCATCAAAGAAGCGATGACGACAGAGGTGTTGGGCGATGGCAATAAAGTCACCGGCCTGACCTATCAGGACCGCACCACCGAGGAAGTACATACGGTGAACGTGGACGGCATCTTTGTTCAGATCGGTCTGGTACCGAACAGCGAGTTCCTGAAAGGAACACTGGAACTGAGCAACCGTGGTGAGATTGAGATCGACAGCCACGGCCAGACCAGCATGGCCGGTGTGTTTGCGGCAGGTGATGTCACCACCACACCGTACAAGCAGATCATTGTCTCCATGGGCTCCGGTGCTACCGCCGCTCTGGGTGCTTTTGATTATTTAATTCGATCATAAAGAGCTGATCCGGTCATAAAGAGCGAATCCGGCCATAAAGCACCGGTTCGCTCATAACGATCCAACCAATACGCTGCTCTTTTTTATTGCTATCCGGTGGTCTGTTCCTGAACGACAGGCCGCGTCAATAAAGGCAACGTATTGTTTTGCCGAAGGGTTTCTTTTCAGAATACCCTTCGGCTTTTTTGTTTCAGCCTTCCTGTTTGTTTAAGACAGGCACAAAAAAAGGCAAACCTGAGTTCACCTTTTAGGTAGTCTGTCTTTTCAGATCATTTGCCTTTATTAATCAGGTCGGATGATCGATGGGGCATTAACCCGCCACTTTATCTTCGCTGTTAAATTCAATCATCAGATCGCTGCCCAGCGCTTCAATCGCTTCTTCCACCTGAGCCAGCGTCACACTGTCCGGTACGGTCAGTACCATATCGGCTTTGAACAGCATTTCAGAACTCATTGGCGCAGGTTCGCAGCAGGTATCCAGCTCTTTCACGTTTACCTGCAAGCCACTCAGCACCTGAGACACCTCTTTCACAATACCCGGCTTGTCGTTGCCGACGACTGACAGAGACACGGTAGAACCGGCCACCACATGAGCACCTGCCTTAGCAGCAGTAACCGTCAGGCCAAAACTTTCCAGCGCCACCAGATCTTCCACCAGCGCATCCGCCTGATCGTCGGCCACAGCAACGGTCAGAATACCGGCAAACTTATCCGCCAGATGTGACATGCGGCTTTCCAGCCAGTTACCGTGATGCTTAACAATGGTCTCAGACACTTTTTCCACAAGACCGGGCTTATCATCACCGATCAGGGTTAATACCAGTTGTTGCGACATAGCGACTCTCCTCGCTGCTTTTATTATTGTCGTATCGAATACCTTAGTGATAGCACGCTTTGGTGTGCTTTCAAATAACTTTTTGATGACAAAACAAGGTGTTAGATATCCGGCCGCTCAAACCTGTCATTCAGACAAGGCCAAGCCTTCTGAAAAGATCAGGCCTTCAGAAAAGCCCCTTCATCACATCTCGCACACAGCTGACCACTTCCCGTACACAGGTCATGCGGGAGTAGTTCGGGCGGATCAGCAGGGAGATATTCCGGGTCGGCTCCGGCGATTTAAAACGGATATAGCGGATACGGTGCGTATCTTCCAGATTGTGGGTCGACAGTCTCGGCAACATGGTCATACCGATACCACTGGCCACCATGTAGCGCAGGGTCTCAAGACTGGTAGCCTGAAAACGGTGATCCTCTTTGGCACCGGAGGTAAAGCAGTAACCCAGCGCCTGATCCCGCAGGCAGTGACCATCTTCCAGCGTCAGCAGCTGCTGATTGTTGAGATCATCAAAGGTGACCATTTTCTTCTCTGCCAACGGATGCTGAGGCGACACCGCCAGATCCAGTGGCTCATCAAACAGCTTATAGCGCTCCACCCCCTGCATATCCTCCAGCCAGGGCAGAATTAACAGATCCAGCTTACCTTCGTTCAGTTCCTGCATCAGCACCTTGGTCTGCTTTTCATGCAGGTAGAAATTTACCTTAGGCAGGCGTTCGTTCAGTGGCTCCATCACATGGGGCAGAAGATAGGGAGCAAGGGTGGGAATCATGCCAACATGCAGATCACCCGCCAGAGGATCCAGCAGGGTGCGGGCGGTTTCTTCAAACACCTGAGCCGCACTCAGAACATTGCGCGCCTCTTTTACCAACTGTTCACCTGCGGGTGTGAGCATCACATTCCGGCGATGACGCTCTACCAGCTGAAGGTTAAGCTGTTCTTCCAGCTTCATGATCTGACCACTTAAGGTCGGCTGGCTGACAAAACAGGCCTCAGCCGCTTTACCAAAGTGTTTAAAGCGATCGATCGCATCCAGATATTCCAGATCCCGCAGCTTTACCATAGGTACACCTTTGACTTATCGCTAACTTATTGAAGGTTTTACCTATGATAGGGCGATCATACTGCTACCGCAATGTAAGACCACAGCAGAATCCCGCCTCTAAGATACAAAAAATAACCATGATTTATGATTCAAACGCTTGAAACAAACATGATTTAGATCAAGAATATCCGCCGATTGAGTTACATGAAACTGCACAATATTAACAATACAAAATAAAAGGTTATTTGGTATGTCATGTGCAAGGTATTTAATAGGAAGCATTAAATACTGACCAACTTATAAGTAGGGACACCATGACAACTTCAGGCTTACATACTGTGAAAAAGGTTTACACCACACCGGCTATTACCAACGCATCCGCCGTCCGGGCTGAAAAAAAGATCTGCTTAAACAACCAGTTAGCTCACTCACTAAAACTTGAAGCGGCAATGGTTGAATTGCAGCAAGAGTTCAGAAACCGCAGCAAAAGCATCTCTCAGAACGTTGGCCAGCTGGGTCAGTTACTGGGTCTGGGCCGCGTAGCCTGATCGATAGCGGTGATTTATTGCCCGATGACACAGGATCGCGCCCTCTGACAGAGCATTGCCGCTGCACTGTTGACTCCCAAACGCGTGCTTCCCAAACGTCTGCTTCCTGAGTACCTGTTTCCAAACGGCCTGTTTCCCAACGACCTGTTTCCTGCCTGTGCTTCCGGCACTCTCTCTTCTTTTGTCTCATCGTATTTTTCAGGCAAAAAAAAGCCCCGGTTAAAAACCAGGGCTGCGTTCCGTATCACGGATAAGTTCCACAAAATTGTGGCATCCACCAACGAGGGTATGGGGATAAACAAGTACAAACAACAATTCCAACGAACGGTCTGTATCTCATCACCTTGGGAAGAAATGAGATACATCTAAAAGTGAGAAGACGGCATCCTTCGATACACGCTCCACACCCTTAGTTAAAGCTGGGCAGACTTGCCGGCACACGAACAGGCCTGCCCAAAACGGTTTAACAAGGTCACTCAGACTAAGAAAACGCTCTTAGTTAGTGGATGCGATCAGGCTGGCGTTACCACCGGCTGCCGTTGTATCCACACACAGGTGACGCTCGTGTACGAAACGCTCCGGCAGGTGCGCTTCGGTCAGCAGCGGCAGCAGAACACCATCGCGTTTTGCCAGCACTTCACGGTAAGCGGTCAGCACATCACGGGCTGCGTTACTGGCGATCCCATCGATACCGGTCAGACCCGCCAGAACAGATGCGTCAACCGCACCATCCAGACCAACAATCGGCAGACCTGCAGAAGCCAGCTGATCAGCCAGTGCTTTAACACCCGGCGCCACAACCACGACACGGTTACCCTGAGCCAGAGCCACAGCCGCCTGTTGGGTTGCGCTGTCCAGATCAGGACCGGCGCACAGTACCAGACCACGGGCATGGAAGCTCAGACGGTTCAGTTCACCGGTCGGCCCCGGCATTTCGCGGGTTGCCAACAGACCGGACTTCACATGTGCAGACAGTGCGCCCAGCTGCTGTTCAACCATATCGGTCGCTTTAGCGGCATCGGACACGGCCAGTTTCAGTGCAGCGTTAACGGCATCCTGCAGTGCTGCCTCAGATACCGCGTCACCCTGCAGAGATTCAGCACGGTTCTCACCGGCAATATTTTTAAAGCGGCGAACGTACAGAGGACCACCCGCTTTAGGGCCGGTACCGGACAGGCCTTCACCACCAAATGGCTGAGAGCCAACGATCGCGCCGATCTGGTTACGGTTCACATAGCAGTTGCCCACATGAACACGCTCGGTCACGTAGTCGATACGGGAATCCATACGGGTGTGCAGACCGAAGGTCAGGCCATAACCACGACCGTTGATATCCGCAATCACCTGATCCAGCTCGCTGGCGTCAAAGGTGCAAACGTGCAGCACAGGACCGAAGATCTCTTCTTCCATCTCGTTGATGCTGTCCAGCTTGATCACCGTTGGCGGTACGAAGGTACCGGTTGTTGGCACTTCGTAAGTTTTCAGGCAACGACCCTGCTCTTTAAACTTGTTGATGTGCGCCATGATCTTGTCCTGCGCCAACTTGTCGATCACAGGACCAACATCGGTGCTGATCAGCCATGGGTTACCCACGGTCAGCTCATCCATCGCACCGTAAAGCATCTCCAGCAGATGCTCAGCGATATCTTTCTGTACATAGAGTACACGCAGGGCGGAACAACGCTGACCGGCACTCTGGAACGAGGATGCCAGTACGTCACGGATCACCTGCTCCGGCAGAGCGGTAGAATCCACGATCATCGCGTTCATACCACCGGTTTCCGCAATCAGCGGCGCTTCCGGTGACATGTTGGCCGCCATTGAACGGTTAATATGCTGCGCGGTTGGAGTAGAACCGGTGAAGCAAACACCATTGATACGGGAGTCAGAGGTCAGGGCTGCACCCACAACCGCACCGGCACCCGGCAGCAGCTGGATCACATCTTTCGGGATACCCGCTTCGTGCATCAGTTCAACAGCACGGGCCGCCATCAGAACGGTCTGCTCGGCTGGTTTTGCCAGAACCGCGTTACCGGCCGCCAGTGCCGCACAGATCTGACCGGCAAAAATAGCCAGCGGGAAGTTCCACGGAGAAATACAGGTGATCAGACCACGGGCCGTGCCATCAGCATTATGCAGTTCCGCTTCGTCCGGGTAATACAGGGCGAAATCCACCGCTTCACGGATCTCAGCGATACCGTCCAGCAGAGACTTACCGGCTTCACGGGTTGCCAGAGCAAACAGTTCACCGGCATTGGCTTCCATCAGATCGGCGAATTTACGGATGCGTGCACCACGCTCTTCAACCGACAGCGCTTCCCAGGCTTTCTGGCCTGCCTGCGCTGCAGCGATGGCGGTTTCAATATCTTTTTCAGACGCTTCTACAACCTGACCCACAACATCCTGATGGTTAGCAGGGTTGATCACGGTTTTGGTGTTAGCACCTTCAACATCACCGGCAATCATAGGACCAGCCTGCCAGTTGTGCTGCAGGTAAGCACCGCGCTCTTTATCCAGCTGCTCAACCGTACGGGCATCCGTAATATCCCAACCGATCGAGTTACGACGGGTTTCGCCACGCTCTTTATTGGTGAACAGGTCCGCAGAACGGGTAATCACCGGATTAGGAATGCTTTCCAGCGCCATCACAGCATCAAACGGATCACGGGCGATCTCAGCCGGAGCGATATCGTGATCCACAATCTGGTTTACAAAGGAGCTGTTCGCGCCGTTTTCCAGCAGACGACGTACCAGATACGCCAGCAGATCCTGGTGTGCACCTACCGGTGCGTAGATACGGCAGCGAACTTTGTTTTCCTGCACAACCACATCGTGCAGGGATTCGCCCATACCGTGCAGACGCTGGAATTCAAATTTATCCAGATCATCCGCCAGATTCATAATGGCCGCGACAGAATGCGCGTTGTGAGTCGCAAACTGCGGGTAGATGCGGTCGGTCATTTTCAGCAGCTTAGTCGCGCAGGAAACGTAAGACACATCGGTGTTCACTTTACGGGTGAATACCGGGAAGCCATCCAGACCCATAACCTGTGCACGCTTGATCTCAGCATCCCAGTACGCGCCTTTTACCAGACGTACCATGATCTTACGATCCAGCTTCTCAGCGGTGGCATACAGCCAGTCCAGCACGAAAGGTGCGCGCGGGCCAAAGGCCTGAACCACAACACCAAAACCGTTCCAGCCTGCCAGTTCAGGGCGTGCCAGAACCGCTTCGATCACATCCAGAGACAGATCCAGACGGTCTGCTTCTTCTGCGTCGATGTTGAAGCCCATGTTGGCTTCTTTCGCCATCAGTGCCAGCTGGAAGGTACGCTCAACCAGAACGTCCATCACGCTGTCGTATTTACCAAATTCATAACGTGGGTGCAGCGCAGACAGTTTTACCGAGATACCCGGGTTATTACGGATATCATCGTGGGTGCAGGCTGAAGCGATTTTGCTGATCGCATCAGCGTAAGCGCGGTGATAACGCAGAGCATCCGCATCGGTACGCGCCGCTTCACCCAGCATGTCGTAAGAGTAGTTGTAGCCACGGGCCTGCTGTTTCTTGCCGTTTTTGGTGGCTTCTTCAATAGTGCGGCCCAGTACAAACTGGCGACCCAGCTCTTTCATCGCCTGCTTAACAGCAGTACGCACCAGAGGCTCGCCCAGACGCTTGATCATGCCGCGCAGGGTATTCGTCAGGCCTTTTTCATCAGGAGAGGCGATCAGCTTACCGGTCACCATCAAACCCCAGGTGGAGGTGTTGATCAGCGCCGATTCAGACTGGCCCAGGTGCTCCTGCCATTTGCCCGGAACAATCTTGTCTTCAATCAGTTCATCAATGGTTTCGGCATCCGGCACACGCAGCAGCGCTTCTGCCAGACACATCAGGGCAACGCCCTCTTTCGTTGTCAGGCCATATTCCGCCAGAAAGTTTTCCATCATCGAAGGTTTGGCAGATGTACGAACGCGGGTAATCAGTTTTGCCGCTTCATGGGAGATCTGCTGTCGTGTTTCGGCAGACAAGCCTGCCATCTCAACCAATGCATTAACCGAACGGGTTTCATCTGCCAGATAGTGATCACGCATCGCTTCTCGGATAGCAGTCGTGGTCGCCGCGGCATTTGTTGTAGTGTTCATTGCCTGAGTCATATCGACACCTTTCGTTATTGTGGAAACATAGGTGAGCATTCTAGCTTTAGCCAGATAGCCTTTTTCTCTATATTTTTTTCCTTTTTAGATTTCTGTTTTATATTTAAAGCATTAATTCAGACTATAATTAAAAAAATTATTCCATTTTTAGAGAATTTACCTATAAACTAAAAACAGGCCTGCTCAGCGCCTCTCCCACCGGAGAGATCCGCCTTCAGGCGCTGTTTATGAAAACGTCCGCCACCTGTTAAAGAGTGTCACTGAAATGAAACGCACCGATGATCTGGATCGCATTGATCACGCCATCCTCCGTGAACTACAGAAAAACGCCCGCTTAACAGTGACAGAACTAGCTTCAAGGGTAGGACTGTCTAAAACTCCCTGCCAGCTGCGGATGAAAAAACTCGAGGAACAGGGCTTTATTCTGGGCTATGTGGCGCTGGTCGATCAGAAACGACTGGGGGTGAATCACATCGCCTTTGTGCAGGTGAAACTGAGCGATACCAAAACCAAAGCACTGGATGCCTTTAATGAAGCGGTACGCCAGATTCCGGAAGTGGAGCAGTGCCACATGATCGCGGCAGGTTTTGATTACCTGCTGAAAGTAAGAACCACCGGCATGGAAGATTATCGTAAAGTGCTGGGGGAACAGATCTCCACCCTGCCCTTTGTCCTGCAAACCAGCACTTACGCGGTGATGGAAAGTGTGAAGGATATCGAGTCTCACCTGCTGAACAGCTGATCCGGGCGGCAGCCCCCTGCGCTCAGCAAACGCCGTCACAACGCTAGTGCAGCAAATCTGACCAAATCTATAAAAAAAACAGGGTTATCCCTAATATCAAACTCGCTAACATATCGTTACAATGCCCCCGCGATTCAAAATCCCCGCGAGGCTTTACCATGTTTCCCTGGCAGTTCTCTCCTTCATCCACAATGTCAAAGCCATTCACCACGTCTGTGAAAAGCCGCAGCCTGCGATTCCGGTTGATTCAGGGTGGTCTGATTCTGTTGGCACTTCTGCTATCGAAAGAGGCCGGTGCTTCCTTTGATAAAGGGATGCGCTTCTATGATCAGGAGCTGTACACCCACGCTCTGAATGAGTTTCTGGAATCTGCTGAACAGGGCGATGCCAGAGACCAGCTAATGGCGGGACGCCTGTATGCGGATGGTCGCGGCGGAGATTACGACCCGGAACAGGCCCATGTCTGGTATCAGAAGGCTGCGGAACAGGGCCTGTCAGAAGGACAGTATCTGCTGGGTATGCAGTTTCTTCAGCAGGGTGACCTGCCTCAGCATCAGGTCAAAGCGATCGGCTGGATCAGGAAGGCCGCACAACAGGGGCTGACCGATGCCGAGTTTCAGCTGGGCATGATGTACAAACGGGGACAGGGCACCGGCACCAGCCTGACCAAAGCGGGGATCTGGCTTCAGAAGGCCGCTAACAAAGGTCATACCGAAGCCCAGTACCAGATGGGGCTGCTGGCAGAAGATGGTGCCGGGGCAAGACAAAACTATCCCGCCGCCGTTCGCTGGCACACTCTGGCAGCACAACAGGGGCACTCCGAAGCCGCTCTTGCACTGGCCTATCTGCACTACTACGGTCTGGGCACACCTAACGATTTTGATCAGGCCTCCTTCTGGCTGCAGAAGGCCGCCAACGAGGGGCTTTTGGTCGCCCAGTACAATCTGGCCGTACTTTATGAAGCCTACCCGCGCCTGAAGCCTAATCTGGCCGCATCTCTGAAATGGTATCGGGAAGCCTGCGAAGGGGGTTACTCAAGAGCCTGTGAAGGCTATCGCAAAATGCAGAAGCACTCTCAGCAAGAACTGAGAGAGTCCCTTGATGGCGGATCAGACAGCACGCTGGAAACCGCCGAATACCGGTCAGCCGCAAAGGATGCATCACGCTGACCCCGATGTCTGCTCTGCGGGGTTAGCCCGTAAGCTGACCTTTATTGCCCGTCCCCCATTGACCACTGCCGATGCGTTACCGGCAGTGTGTCACGGTTATCACCTCCCAAGATTGCTCCGCACGCCCTGCGGGTCATCACCCCGGATGTAAAAGGAGTTCATTATGAGCCTGAGCCTGCGTTTTATTCTGCTATCTATCATTCTGGTGGTGATCTCCTCTTTTGCAGCCTGGTCATCGGTTAGCTCTCTGGCGGAAGAGGTGATTGAGGAGTGGGCTGTCCGCTATGCCGAAAAACAGGTTCTTTATGACCGCCAACGCACCCTGCAACCTCTGATCAGGGAGTTGGCGCTTTCCCGTCAGTTCTCTCAATCACAGGATCTGATCGACTTTGCCCGTAACCCGGAAGATCCGGAGTTGCGTCGTCGGGCGATCAAAGAGATGGAAAGTTTTCGCTTTAACTTTCTGGAGATGAACTACTTTGTCGCCCTCGCTAAAAGCGGTGAATACTTCCATAACGATGCCAACAATACCTATCAGGGCAATCAGCTGCGCTACGTGCTCAATCCGGAGAATCCGGATGATGCCTGGTTCTATCAACTGATGGAACAGCGCAGGGATCTGCACGTTAACGTGAATTATGATGCCTCGCTGGATGTCACTAAGATCTGGATGGATATTCTGCTGACCGATGGTGACGAGGTGCTGGGCGTTGTCGGCACGGGTCTGAATCTGGGCGTGATCCTGAATGAGGTCGCGCAACAGGCTGAAAAAGGCGTTAACAATATCTTTGTCGACTACAACGGCACTATCCAGCTGCATCACAACAGCGATCTGGTGAACCTCTCCAGTTTTACCCGCCTCGCCGATCTGCTGCACAACGTAGAAGATATGGTTGATAGCGAAAAGGACAAACGCCTGCTGCGACAGGCCATGGCGGAGTCTTTCCGCCAGAAAGATAAAGTGGTCAGTCACTACGTCAACGTCGAAGGGCATCGCAGCCTGATGGCGGTTGCCTATCTGCCGGAGATCGACTGGTATGAAGTCACACTGATCGACATCGATACTCTGCTCCCCATCAGCCGTTTCAGCAGCATGTTTATCGTTTACGGCATCACCCTGATCGTGCTGATTCTGGCACTCAATCTGGCGATTCGTTTTATGGTGCTGCGCCCCTTGTCGCGGCTGAATCATGGGATGAGCAATATCAGGCAGGGCAAACAGACACGGATGGCGCTCAAAGGGCCTGGGGAGATCGGCAGGCTGATGCAGCACTTCAATCAGATGGCGGATGAGATAGCCCAGACCAGAGATGAGATGGACGCCAGACTTGAACAGCTGAACCGGGCATTAGATCGGGCAAAACGTATCGACCCGGTGACGAACCTGCTGAACCGGAACACCCTGCTCAACCTGCTGAAAACCCGTTTCCGGGAAGCGAACGATAACAGCGGACAGGATGGCTTCAGCCTGATCTGGCTCGATATCGACTTTCTGAAAGAGATTAACGACCGCTACGGCCACGAACAGGGTGATGAGGCGCTGCAGATCGTGGCAGAGATTGTCAGAAAACATATCGATGATGACATTCTCGGCACCTCCGGACGCTGGGGGGATGATGAGATACTGGCCTCCGTCTCTTTTACACAGCCCCATCAGGTGCTGGCGATTGCTGAAACGATCCGGTTGGAGATCGAACGCAGTCGTCCGGCATACGCCGAACAGGCACCTCATCATATTCCGCTAACCGTCAGCATCGGTGCCTGTATTTCAGCCGACCAGCTGGGTCTGAGAGACGCCCTGAACAAAGCCGATGCCGCCCTTTACCGGGCAAAATCAGAGGGGCGCAATCTGGTTCGTCTGAACAACACGACCGACTTTGGCATCAGCTCCCGGCAGAAGCCTGTCAGGAGCTGACCGGCGAAAGGCAAGAGCTGACCGGCGAAGGGCGCTGATCATTTATCCTACTTCATACGGTTTGCTGCCTATGCTAACGTGAGCCACCTTCACCGTTAGCCGATACCGCCATCATGCCTGAATTTTCTGCTCTCGTTTTTGCCACCGCCATCAGCATGCTGTATCGCAGCATTATTACCGTCATCGCCCCGGAGCTGTCTCAGGATCTGAACCTGTCAGACAGCGAGCTGGGTACGCTTGCGTCTCTGTTTTTTGTCGGCTTTGCCGCGGTTCAGCTACCTGTCGGTATCGCGCTTGACCGGCTCGGCCCCCGCCTGACCATTGTCAGCTTTATGCTGCTGGCGATCTCCGGCACCGCCCTTTTTGCCAGCAGTACCGAACTCTGGATGGCTTACACCGGACAGTTACTGATCGGTGCCGGTTGCGCCCCGCTGATGACAGGTTCCATGGTGGTGATCTCACGGCGTTTCAGCCCCGAACGGTTTGCTTATATGACGGCGCTGGTGCTGACTCTGGCCAACCTTGGCGATCTGTTCAGCACCACCCCTTTTGCTCTGATTGCCGAAGCCCTTGGCTGGCGGGGCGCTCTGTGGATCATTCTGGCGATTACCAGCTGCTCAGCGCTGGCCTGCCTGATCTTTCTGGGTCGCGACCGTCAGGCAGAAGGTAGTGAACCGGAAAGTCCGATGCAGATGATCGGCGGTATGGGCAAGGTTGCCCTGATTCGTGCTCTGTGGCCGATGCTGCCTTTGGTACTGACCGGCTATGCGGCACTGATGACAGTTCGTGGATTATGGGCCGGCCCCTGGCTGGCGGATAGCTACCAGCAGGATGCCAGTGAACGGGGTTATCTGCTGCTGGGCATGTCACTGATGATGACACTGGGCATGTATCTCTATGGCCTGTTGGATCGTCAGACCGGCCAGCGCAAACCGCTGGTGATCGGTGGCACCCTGCTACTGATCCTCTCACTTGCGATGATCAGTCTGCCGACTCCACCTTTCTGGCTGGCGGCCTGTGGTCTGATGATGGTAGGGCTGTTCGGCTACACCTATGCCCTGCTGATGGCTCACTGCCGGGGCTTTATTCCCGCCCAACTGATGGGGCGGGGCGTTGCCTATCTGACACTGGTGGGCTTTTTCGGCGTGGGGATTCTGCAGGCGCTTTCCGGCTGGCTGATGAATCACTTCCAGTCTTACAGCCTGCTGCACGGCAGTCTGGCAGGCATACTGCTGCTGGCTCTGATCAGTTACAGCCGCAGCAGTGTTCCGGCGGATCGTTAACCGGCCTATCAGCCTCCGGCAGTGCCTGCTGCTGCCGCCTGTTTGCGTTGGCGGCGACTGGCCAGCCGGTTCTCTCCGGTAAAGAGCAGCAAACCCAGCCAGATCAGAGCAAACGTCACCAGCTTACTGCTGTCCAGCGGCTCTTCATAAACATACACCGCCAGCACGAACGTGATGCTCGGTGCCAGATACTGAAAGAAACCTATCATCGACAAGGCTAACCGGCGGGCAGCACCGGCAAAAAACAGCAAAGGGAAAGTGGTCACCAGACCGGCTGCGATTAAAAGCAGATCCGTTTGCAAGCTCTGGTGACCAAAAACGAGTGTACCCTCGGACTGCATCCAGCCGAGTACGATCAGCCCCACCGGTAATACAATCAGGGTTTCAATAAAGAGTCCCGGCACCGCTTCCACCACCAACTGCTTACGCAGCAGGCCGTAGAAACCAAAGCTAAACGCCAGCACCAGTCCAACCCAGGGCAGACTGCCAAACTCAATCAACTGATAGAGCACACCCATGGCGGCAAAGCTCAGCGCCAGCCACTGCATGGGACGCAGGCGCTCAGACAGAAAAACCATGCCCAGAAACACACTGATCAGCGGGTTAATAAAGTAGCCCAGACTGGTTTCCAGAATACGCCCCTCGGCCACCGCCCAGATAAACACCAGCCAGTTCAGGGAGATAATCAGGGCCGTTACCACCAGCCCGCCCAACAGGCGCGGCTGTTTAAACACCGCCATCACCTTGCCTAAGCGGCCGGTCGCAGCAATAAACAGCAGCAGAAACACCACCGACCAAATAATCCGGTGTACCAGCACCTCAAAAGCGGGCACATGAGCCACTGACTTAAAATAAACCGGTGCGATGCCCCAGATGGTGTAAGCCGCCAGCGCAAAGATAACGCCCTGACGCAGATCTTTATCTTCAGCCACGTTCAGCGACCTCCTGATGATTGGATGGGGTGGTATCGGCCCCCCCTTGTTCAGACGAACGGGCATTCGGTGAAGCCACCTTCCCCGTCACCAGATATTTCTGCCAGAACTCATCGCTGGCATAACGCAGCAAACGGGTCACCACCGCTACCAGAAGCAGACTGAAGATCAGACGAAACCAAAGTGCTGCCGAGATATCCGCGCCCATCACCATAATCAGCAGGGTATCTTCAATCAGACTGTGACAAACACTGAGCAGCAGCATGGCGGCAAAGATATCTTTTTTGTCGATATGGCCTTTGCGGGATTCCTCAATCAGCAAACCACCGCCAAAGGATAAGCCGAGGGTCATACCGACAATGGTCAGACTGGCCGCTTCCGGCCGGATACCCAGCAGGCGCAACACCGGCTGCAGCAGAAAGATCATCAGACGCTCCACATGAATCCAGCGTAAAAAACGCAGCAGGCTGATAAGCGTTGCGATCACGGCCACGATCATGGCGAAGCTCTGTAACTGCTGCCAAGCCCATTCAAGATGGGAGGTCTGTTCAACCGGTGCCTGCCAGACCAGCTCCGCCGGTTGCTGCAACCAGTCCAGCCCATCGTAAATATGAAACAACAGAATCCCGAAGATCAGCGCCGTGAGCAGGCGCATCATTAACGCCACCACAAAGCGCACACCGGCCATCTGAACAATGCGCACCTCAATCGGCAGGCTATGGGCGATCAGCATCATGCCGCCAAGAATACTGACCTGCGCCACGGTCATCGGATAATCGGTCGCCAGCTGAAAGAAGACCATCATGGCGGCATAGATATTGGTCAGCAGATTGGTGGCCAGTACCAGCCCCATCGCTTCCGGCAGACCGACCAGCGTCATCAGTGGCTCCAGAAAACGGGCAATCACAGGAATCGCACCCCAGGCTTCCAGAATCCTGACGATAATCAGCACCGGGATCATCAGCTTGAACAACATCCAGCTGACATTAAAAATCTCCCGCCCCAGCGTCGGTAGTGTCTGGCGGCTGAAACCCTGCCACCATCGCTGAAAGGAGAAATTGTCTGTTACCGCCATAGCCCACACCTGATCGCCGATTACTGAGAAAGAGCAAGTTTACTCCGCTTTGTTTTTCACAGATTTCTTTTAGCCCTCTCAATACGTATAAATATTTCTTTTTTACCTTCAAAACCTTTTAAAATTAGAAAAAACAAAACCCAAACAAAATATTATTAACAGAGCCCACACCACTATGGATCGTATCGATAAAAAGATTCTCAACCTGCTGCAAAAAGACAACCGCATCAGCAATCAGAAGCTGGCTGAAAAGGTAGGACTATCCGCTCCCGCCTGCCTGAAACGGGTAAAAAAACTGCGGGAGAGCGGCGTTATCATGGCGGATGTTTCCATCGTCAGCCCTCAGGTGGTGGGGCATCTGATCAATGTAATTGTGGAAGTGGAGATGGACAGGGACACGCTGGATGTTTACGACAGCTTTAACCGACAGATGAGTGCCTGTCCGGAAGTGACCCAGTGCTATCAGGTCACCGGTGAAGTGGATTTTGTGCTCGTGGTACTGGTGCCGGATATGCAGACTTACGAGGCCTTTGCCCGACGGGAGCTGGCCAGTAACAGCTACCTGAGGAAATTCCGTTCCCTGATCTCCCTGCGCCGGGAGAAATTCCGCACCGCTATCGAGCTTTAATCATTCATTAAATACACCGCTATTGACGCATAGCAATGGATTGCTATCTAGCTCCAGATCGCCCTTTGCGCCGACGGATGATCTGATTACATTACACTTTCGACGAATCCCCACGATATAACAGGCACTGTAGAAAAAGAATTAGAGTGCCCAAGGATGAAGGCAAGTGGATACATTACTTCTCTCGATTTACCAACTTTTCGGCGTCAATTCCAAAGAGCAATTCGCAGACCTGATCAGCGCAAAAGAGCATCAGGAAATTATCCGGCAACACAGAGCCGACCTGATCGCCAGCCGGATATTCCCCTTCGCGATGCTGTTTGGTTTTGTGGTTCCCGCCTGGGGTGCTCTGGATCTGATCTTCTTTCCCACGGAGATCGCCCTGACATTTCTGGCGATGCGTCTGGTATCCGGTGTCGCCTTCTTCGCACTGGCCTATATCACCCGTAAAGTCCGTATCGGTATGAAACGCGCCCTCACCAGTCTGATGGTGATGCTGATGATTCCGACCCTGTTCTTCCAGCTCAGTACACCGCTGATCGCCAATGCGGAACTGACCGGTATGGCCACCACCCTGATGCATCTTTATGGCTTGCTGCCCTATGTGGTGATTGCGTCGCTGGCACTTTTCCCGCTGACCCTGAAAGAGTTCTCACTGTTCTCTGTGGTGCTGGTTGCTCTGGCAAGTTTCGGGCTTTACCGCAGTGAAGGCAGTGATATGAATATGCTGCTGGTTCAGCTCTGGCTGCTGCTGGTGATTCTCGGTGTCTCCATGTTCTCGTCACTGCAACAGGTTCGCTATCTGATCTCCCAGATGGTGAAAGCCAGTTATGACGGCCTGACCAAGCTGCTCACCCGCCGGGCAGGTATGGATATTATGGAATCCCTTTTCCGGGCAACCGGTCTGCAGCAATCCAACTTTTCCATTCTGTTTATCGACCTGGATAAGTTTAAGAATATTAATGACACCCTTGGCCATGACGCCGGTGATGAAGTACTGCGCCAGGCATCCAAAGCCCTGAGCGAAAGCATCCGTCGGGGTGATGCCGCGATTCGCTGGGGGGGTGAGGAGTTTCTGATTCTGCTGCCTCATACCGACTCAGAATCAGCCAAAAATGTCGTGGCCCGTATTATGGAACGGGGTCTGGCGACACTGCCCGATGGCACACCGGTTACCGCCAGTATCGGCCTTTCGGAACAACATGAAGACGATACTCACAGCTGGAAGGATCTGGTGGATATTGCGGATAAACGCCTTTATCACGCCAAGCAGACCGGACGGGCAAAATGTATCGCACCCGATGGTACCGAGGTTCTCTTCCCTGTACGGGAACCGGCAGAAGAAGCCTGATTCAGCTCATCAGAACCCTTCCTTCTGCACCTAAAACAGAAAGCCCCCGAAGATCCGATCTTCGGGGGCTTTCTTTTTATCAGACGCTTTCTGTTTAATCAGTTTTCACCGGAGTACCGGTGGTGACTAACACTACCTGTCACCGATCACCAATCAATAGCGGAAACGGTTCAGCTGAGACTCCAGTTGTTTCACCAGTTCCAGCAGCGCCTGACTCTCCTGATTGGCCGCCACCGCACCATCGGCAACAATACTGGTTTCATCGCTGATGTTAACGATATTACGGGTGATATCCTCGGTTACCGCCCGCTGCTCTTCCACAACGCTGGCCATCTGGGTGGTCATGTTGTCGATCTCAGCGATAGCCCCCACCACCTGATTCAGGTGCGAGGAAGCCTCCTCCGCCATGGTCAGACACTCATCTGACTGGGTATTGCCTCGCTGCATCGCCACCAGCGCCTCTTTTGCCCGCTGCTGCAGACGGTCGATCAGAGCCTGAATCTCTTCTGTGGACTGCTGGGTTTTGGACGCCAGTGTCCGAACCTCATCGGCAACCACGGCAAAACCACGACCGGACTCACCGGCCCGTGCCGCCTCGATAGCCGCGTTCAGCGCCAGCAGATTTGTCTGTTCTGAAATGCCCTGAATCGTCTCAACGATCTGGCTGATATTGTTACTGTCGGTGGCCAGTTGTTCCATCAGTTCAGAGGTGCTGGAAACCTGATCGGACAGATCACGGATCGACACCGCACTGCGATCCACGTTACCCGCACTGTTGTCCACCGAGCCTTTCGCCTCGCTGGAAGCCGTGGCGGTTGTGGTCGCAATCTGCGCCACTTCACCGGCAGAAGCCGCCATCTCATTAATCGCCGTTGCGATCTGATCCACCTCAGCCCGCTGCTTCTCAATCCCTTTGGTACTGTTATCAGAGATCTCGGCAGCCCGTCTGGCAGAACCTTCCACATCCCCCATGGCCGAGGCGATATCTTTAACGATCTCATGGGTTTTATGGATAAAGGCGTTGATGTTACGGGACAGCTCTCCCACCTCATCGTTACGTTCAACCGACAAGCGCTGGGTCAGATCCCCATCCTGTGAGGCCAGCTGGTTCACCATATCCGCCGCTTTACGAATCGGTGCTGCAATGCCCTGTGCAATCAGCATCAGCAGCACAATGCCGGATACCGAGACAATAATGCCGATCGTCACCGTGGTCGCCATACTCTCCCGGAACTGGCTCAGCATCGATTGCTCAACCTCCTTTGCACCGGCCAGAACCCATTCAGCATCCTGATGGATCACCACAGCCCATGGCGTTGAAACACCTTCCGGAGCAATCGGCTGAACCGACCAGAAGTCGTTACCGATCTGACGGGTGGCGGACTCTCCGGCTTTAACACTTTTCAACAGAAACTCTTTGGCTGAACCGGCGTAGTCTTTACCCAGCGCCAGCTTGCCATCCGAATCGGCAGCCACCAGACCATTGTGGCTCAGCATAAAGACCTGACCTTTGCCGTCATACAGCGCCTGATCCGCCTTATCCACCAGGGTTTTCAGGAAACTCAATTCCATATCAACCCCGGCCATACCCACGACCTTATTCTGCACAATCACAGGTACAGTAATCGAGGTGCCGACGATAGTTTTGCCACCGGCTTCCCAGGAGTAAGGCTCAACCAGACAAACACCCCGGGTTTCGATCGGGCAGGTATACCAGTCACCGTATGTGCCACCGGTGGCGATCGCCTCCTCAACCTTATCCATGCCTAATGCCCGATAGCCCAGAGAGCCATCACCATTCAGGAACCAATAAGGCGCAAACTGTCCATTCTCGTGGGTGTGAATCGCACCATTATGGAGCGCGTCACGATTAACCGCATTTTTCTCCCAGGCGATATAGGTGCCCATTACGATGCTTTTATTCTGAGCAAGCACATCCCGAGTATATTCATAGAAACGATCACGGCTGGTATCGCCCCCCTGAGCGGCAATAAAACTGACCGAGGTATCCGCCAGAGCATTGGCTACCGACAGGGCCCGACTTAACTCCACCTGGGTTTTACCGGCTTCAGCGGATGCCGAGGCCGACAGCTGCGCCAGCGCTTTGCTGGTTAGCTCAGAGACCACCATTGATTGGGTTTGCTGTTCTACTTCACTGTTTTTCCAGGCAAAAGCTGCCAGAAGAATAATAGAGGACAGTGCCAGACAGGCACCGGTTGCTAGAGCGATGCGGGTTTTAATTTTCATAGGGCAACCTAACTAGGGGTTTGTTTATTATTGCATTGCTTTTAAAAGCTCCCTGGTAACGCAGACGCTTCCTTTTCTTCTATCAGGTCTTTCAATTTAATAGTCTAGAAGCTGATCGTAGCTGAGGCTGAGTTCTTATTATTTAACCGTTTATTATTTGTATATTTATTATATCTATAGCACATATCCTGCCAGGTCCCCTCGGGCAAACCACGACCCGATAAAACGCGGGCTTTTCTGAGGCAAAAAAAATGGCGCATACCTTTTCAGGTATACGCCATTTTCCGATGATAGCCAGCCGTAAGGCTGACTATTTTCTCTGGTCTGTCGTCGTATTGTTATTATTCGCCCGCTGATTGTTTCTCAGCCAGACGTTTTTCCCAGTAAGTCGCACCCTTGATGCCCAACTTCTGAGGATCAAAAGTAAAGTCGGTTACACCGGCTTTCTGCTGGTCTTCGTAGTCCTTCAGCACCTTCATTGTCGGCTTGGACATAAAGAAGATGATGATGATACCCACGATGTTCAGCCATGCCATCAGACCAACACCTACGTCACCCAGACCCCATGCCAGATCAGCCGCTTTTACAGCGCCATAGAAAGTCGATGCCATGATGGCCACTTTCAGAGCCAGAATCAGGCCAGGAATGTTGATGGTGCGCTTCAGGTACGCCACATTGGTTTCTGCAATGTAGTAGTACGCCAGAATGGTGGTGAAGGAGAAGAAGAACAGCGCCAGTGCGATAAACGGCTTACCAAAACCAGGCATAGTGGTTTCAATCGCCATCTGAGTGAATACCGGACCGTTGGCCGCAATATCTGCTGCAATGTTCTGAACCAGGAAGGTATCGCCAACGCCATGAACGTTGTAAGCACCTGTGATCAGAATCATAAAGGCAGTCGCAGAACAAACGAACAGGGTATCGATGTATACAGAGAACGCCTGAACCAGACCTTGCTGTGCAGGGTGATCAACTTCAGCAGCCGCTGCAGCGTGAGGACCTGTACCCTGACCCGCTTCGTTAGAGTAAACACCACGCTTAACACCCCAACCAATAGCAGCACCGAAGCCCGCCATCGGAGTGAAAGCATCACCCAGAATCTGACCGATGATCGCAGGGATCTCAGCGATGTTCAGCAGAACGATCACACTGGCAATGATGATGTAACCCAGAGCCATGAAAGGAACAACAATCTGAGTGAAGTGCGCAATACGCTTAACACCACCAAAGATGATGAAGCCCAGAATCAGAACCACAGCCAGACCGGTGAAGATCTTAGCAGAGCTCAGCTCGCCCATGCCGGTCTGAATCATCGCACCGGAACCGAAGGTTGCTTCTACTGCGTTACCGATACTGTTCGCCTGAACACCCGGCAGTAGCAGACCACACGCCATGATCGTTGCGATTGCAAAGATCCACGCGTACCACTTCTGGCCCATCGCTTTTTCGATGTAGTAAGCAGGGCCACCACGATACTGACCGTCCTGCTCTTCTTTATACAGCTGTGCCAGTGTGGATTCTGCGTATGCTGTTGCTGCGCCCAGGAAGGCTACAACCCACATCCAGAAAACCGCACCCGGACCACCGAAACCGATAGCCGCAGCAACACCAGCGATGTTACCGGTACCTACACGGCCGGACAGAGAAACCGCCAGAGCCTGAAAGGATGAGATACCTTTGTCAGAGCTTTTTCCGGAAAATAGCAGACGCCACATTTCGGAAAAGTGCCTGACCTGAACAAAGCGGGTCAGAATAGAGTAGAACAGACCGGCGCCCAGACACAGGTAGATCAGTGCCGGACTCCAGATAATGCCGTTCATAAAATCGACAAATGCTTGCATTAAAAATGCCTCCCGTTAGAGGTAAGCGCTTAGGCGCTTTATAGTTCTTAGATTTATAAGTAGATCGATTGTGAAACGCGTAAAGCAGACGACAGTCCAGGAAGGGGATTTTACCTAAGTAGAAACAGAAAAGTACTCTGATTTTATACTTTATCAGACATAAAAAACTTAAAAGACCTTCTTTAACAGGATTATCTTACAGCTCACAAGCCCAGCTTAGTAACACCGACTTCTTACATCTCCCAGTCAGCCACGGTGCATCTGTAAAACGGCAACCCGCCTGTGCGCCAATACAGCGAATTATCCTCTCTGCGTTATAATATGAAGCTTAATTACCT
This sequence comes from Oceanospirillum sp., assembly GCA_048264105.1. GTDB lineage: Bacteria > Pseudomonadota > Gammaproteobacteria > Pseudomonadales > Halomonadaceae > Oceanospirillum. Next base: position 149,937 of record JBLXDJ010000002.1, on the reverse strand, counting down.
GACGATACGGGTTCATGTCCGGACACAGGCACCGGTGGTACAATCCGCTGACAACCGCCCCGTTTACTGACCCACTCTGATTTTTAGCCCGATTAAGGAAGACTCATGCGCCCGGAGGCATTACAGGAAGTGAAAGCCATGCCCATCGGTTCTCTGTTTATGCGTACCTTCCTGCCTCTGACGCTGGGAGCTATTCTGCTGGCAGGCCTGATCACGCGTATGCTTTACGAGAATGAACTCAGCCTTATTAAGCTACAGGAACAGGCTCTGCTGGAACGCAGTGCCATCAGTCTGCAGAAAAACCTTCAGCCACCACAGCAGCACCTGATCAGCCTGCGGACAGAAACGCTGTTTCTGAATAGCCTGCACAATCCCGAAGGCGATCTCAGAGGTATGGAGAACGCCTTCTCTTCGCTGCTTAGTCGTAACAAAAATTACTTTCAGGTTCGCTGGATTGACCAGAACGGCAGAGAACGGCTTCGCATGGAACGTGATGCCGACAGAAAGCCGGCGATTCGTCGCATACCGGATGATCAGCTTCAGGATAAGTCAGGGCGCTACTATTTTAAGCAGACGATGAAACTGGCGGGCACCCATCAGCTGTATCTGTCACCGATGGACCTGAATGTCGAACGTGGCACCCTTGAACTCCCCCACAGACCCACCCTGCGCATGGCCATTCCGCTGGCCGATGAAGACCAGCCCCGGGGCATCCTCATTATTAATATCGATGCCCGCGAATACCTCCGGGAGTTACATCAGGTGCTGGAAACACACGCGGCCCGAATCCAGCTGATCAACCCGGAGGGTTTCTGGCTGCACCATAAAGACAACACCCTTGAATGGGGTTTCCAACTGCCGCATAAGAATAGCTTTAAGAAACAGCATGCTGATATCTGGCAGGAGATGCACAACTTTGAGCAAACCCAGTCCATGACCGGCGGAGGCCTTTGGAGCTGGCAACCGCTGTATCCGGACAATGATCCAAAAGTGTTTAACAATCACTCGATGGGTTTCTTGCTGCTCAAGCGCGACCCTGCAGAGCTCAACCTGTTACGCCTGCAATACTGGGGCAGCGGCTTACTGATTCTGCTGATCATACTCAGCGCCTCGGGTTATCAGCTTTACCGGCTTTTAAAAGCGCAACAGGCGCAACAAACCGCAGAGCAACAGGCGCTGCAAAACCAGATTCAGGCGGAACAACTCAGTAAACAGCGCGAAGACGAGCAGCGTTTCCGCGTGATATTCAACGCCTCCCACACCCCGCTTCTGGTCTGTAACGGCGAGGGTAATATCACACTGGTTAACCCGGCACTGGAGACACTGTTTGGCTACAGCGCCTTTGAGCTGACCGGGTTGCCGGTAGAGCACCTGATTCCTGTGGCGATGCGCAAAAACCACGTAAAAGAGCGCACCGCTTATCTGAACCATCTGCAACCGCGCCGGAAGATGATGAAGGACGGGCAAAACCTGCAGGGTATCCGCAAAGATGGCACTCTGGTTGACGTTGAGATCGGTCTGAGCCCCTACGAAAGCGAGGGCGAGATTTTTATTCTGGCCACACTGGAAGATATCAGCGCCCGCATTGAGTCAGAGCGTCAGCTTAAAGAGATTCACATCCGGAAAACCCGCCATCTGGAGCGGGCACGGGAAGATGCGGAGCGTCTGGCCAAACTGAAAAGTGATTTTCTGGCCAATATGAGCCACGAGATACGCACACCGCTGAACGCCATTCTGGTTCTGGGTGAGCTGCTGGAGCAGGAAGCCCTGCCGGAAAATGCTCAGGCGCTGAGTCAAAACATACGCACAGCCGGAGAAAACCTGCTGCATATCGTCAACGATGTGCTCGACTTCTCCAAGATTGAAGCCGGTGGTCTTTCTCTGGAAACCAAACCGTTCAGTCTGCAGAATCTGCTGGGGCAACTGCTGGCACTGAACGAAGCACAGGCCGAACGCAAAGGACTGAAACTGCATCTGAATACCGGCGGTACCGAACGCCTCCTGCTGGTCGGAGACCAGTACCGGCTAAGCCAGATCATGCTGAACCTGATCAGCAACAGCATTAAGTTTACCGATACCGGCAAGGTCAGCATTCATGTTAAAGCGCTGAATCAGGACAGTAAAAAAGCCACCCTGAGCTTCAGCGTGACCGATACCGGCCCCGGTATTGACGAAGCTCAGCAGGAGGCCATTTTTAACGCCTTTACTCAGGCCGACAACTCCGTCACACGGGAGTACGGCGGCACAGGGCTGGGACTGGCCATCAGCCAGCAACTGATAAAACTGATGGGCGGCGATCTGACCCTGAAAAGCCAGCCGGGTCAGGGAGCCTGCTTCAGCTTCACACTCACCTTCCCCCTTGCTGAATCGGAACAGCTGCACCGGCAGCCTGACGCCGAGCCGGTCGCCATCTCCCTGAAAGGTAAAAAGCTGCTGGTGGCGGATGACAGCCCTCTGAACCGGGATATCGCTAAGCGCATCATTGAACGTGCCGAAGGAACGGCTGTGCTCGCGGAGGATGGGGCGCAGGCGCTGCAGGTGATCGACAGCATAGCCGGAGAACGGCCGGATCTTATTATGATGGATCTGCAGATGCCGGTGATGGATGGCTATGAAGCGATCCGCCGGATCAGGGCTAATGCCGACTATAACCACACGCCGGTCATCGCCTTAACCGCAGGCATCACTGAATCGGCCCACCTGCAGGCGATTGAAGCCGGTGCTGATCAGGTTCTGACAAAACCCTTTACCCTTAAGCAGATCATGACCTGCCTGCAGGATTATCTTTCCGCAGCGGGTGATAACACCACCGGGGTTCACCCCGACAAAGCACCCGTCATAACGGAAGCCGCTGCCTCAACGACAACCACAGACAGCAACTCTTACAGCACCTCTTACAGCACACCTGACCTGCCGGTTCTGGATGAAGCCACCGCACTTTTTAACTGGGGTGATAAGGCATCACTGCAGCATTTTCTGAAACAGTTTGTGACTCAGTACGGCAGTTGCTGCGAAGAGCTTGAACAGCTGCTGAATGACAACCAGAGGGACAAAGCAGAAGGTCTGGCCCATAAAGTCAAAGGAGCGGCCGGTAGTCTGTATCTGCTGGCACTGCAGCAGGAGCTCAATCAGCTGGAACAACAACTCAGAGATGGAAAAGAACAGACTGAAACGATTAAGAAACACAAGCTTCCGGTCGTTTCTGCTACTTTATCCAAAACACTGAATACGATTTCCGGTTATGTGTGAAATAGAAATAACCAACCGCTATACTAGGACTTCGACCGGCCGACCTAACGTAAGGATATAACATGCGCCCCTATCATATTCTGCTCATCGAGGACGAAGACATTATCGCCGGGTTCATTGAGCACACGCTAACCAAGGAAGATATTCAGGTCACCCTGATGTCCAACGCCGAGAGCGCATGGAATTTCCTGCAGGAAGATCGGGAATCTATTGATGCGATTCTGCTGGACCGTAATCTGCCCGGCATGGATGGTCTGGAGTTTCTGCACCGCCTGAAACGCAGTCCGGAACTGCAGCGAATCCCGGTGATTATAGAAACCGCCGCTTCCGAGCAGGAAAGCATTCAGCAGGGTATTGATGCCGGTGCCTACTATTATCTGGTCAAGCCGCTGCAGCGGGAGCTTCTGATTCCGATTGTTACCGAAGCCGCCAACCAGTACCGCGACTACTGCAAACTGAATGAAACCCTGGCTGAAACATCTCTGGCGCTGAGCCTGCTGGATAAAGCCGAATTCAGTTTGCGCACACTGGACGAAGCCCGTCTGTTAACCAATGCCATCAGCCAGATGTACCCCGATCCTAAGCGAGTGGCCACCGGCCTGCTTGAACTGCTGGTGAATGGCATTGAACACGGCAATCTGAACATCAGCTATGAAGAAAAAACCCATCTGCTGATGAGCCGCCAATGGCATGAAGAGGTTGAGAAGCGCCTGCGCCAGCCTGAGTATCAGGACCGTAAGGTCGTCGTACAGTACGAAAAAGGCCCGAACCAGATTACGTTGACCATCACCGATGAAGGACAGGGTTTTGACTGGGCTCCCTATCTGGAGATTCAGCCGGAACGGGTTTTCCATCTTCACGGTCGCGGCATCGCCATGGCACGCAGAATCAGCTTCGACAGCCTCGATTATCAGGGCTGCGGCAATCGTGTCATTGCAACGGTTCAACTGGGATAATGCCGCCGATTGCGCTAAAATGCCGCGCAATTTGTCGGGTTATGCCTCTGTATCAGGCTGCGGCTAAGCAGCCTGAAGAAAGGTTAAAACGGATATACCCCACCCTAAGCCACTGATGCTTTGTCCGTTTTTCACCTATACTTCCCCCGTCAATTTCTGAGACACCGGTTTCATGCCGGTTTCCGCGCAACAAAAGCGCACCCCCTGTCAGGTAAACTCGGAACTGAATCCACCAGTCGGGTTCTTAGCAGGGTCAGTCAGGCTTTCCGGTCTGGCTTCACGCTCATCGCAAACAACGGAACAAGCGAATGCATCTGGATACATTTATCACCTCAGCCTTGATGGTTCTTATCGCAACCTCGATTGCGGTTGCTGTATTTAAACACTTCGGACTGGGCTCTATTCTGGGTCTTCTGGTGGCCGGTATCGCCGTTGGACCACATTCATTTGGCCCTGCGGTCACGACAGAAGTGGAAGATGTTCGCCACTTTACCGAACTGGGTGTCGTGATGCTGCTGTTCCTGATCGGTCTTGAGATGAAGCCTGCCCGACTCTGGTCGATGCGGCGTGAAGTTTTCGGGCTCGGCCTGCTGCAGATTCTGCTCTCCGGCGCGGTCATTGCTGCTTACTTCCTGTTCTTTGAGCCTCACTGGACCAGCGCCCTGCTGATCGGCCTGACCTTTGCTCTGTCGTCTACAGCCATGGTGCTGCAGATGCTGCAGGAGAGTGGCGAGATCAACAGCCGCCACGGTACCGCCGCCTTTTCTATTCTGCTGATGCAGGATCTGGCGATTGTTCCACTGTTGGCGATCGTACCCATCCTGTCCCAGACCGGCCGCCTCTCCTCTGAAGTTCCCATGTGGCAACAGTTCGGAACCGTTGCCGGTATGCTGATGCTGATCGGTGTTTTCGGCCGTTATATTCTGCCAATGACACTGGACGCTCTCTCCAAGCGAGGCAACAAAGAAGGCTTTCTGCTGGTCGTGATGATGGCTGTTTTCCTGTCAGCCTGGTCGATGCACTACGCCGGAATCTCCATGGCGCTGGGTGCCTTTATCATGGGTATGCTGCTGTCTGGTTCTAAATATCGCCTGCAGGTTCAGGCTCTGATCGAACCCTACAAAGGCATGCTGATGAGCCTGTTCTTTGTGGCGGTGGGTATGTCGATCGACATCGGCGCACTGGCTTCCAAGCCGCTGCTCTTTATGCAGCATATTGTTGTGATCGTTGTACTGAAGTTTGTGGTCCTGCTGGGTCTGGCCATGGCCTTTGGTTATGTGCGCCAGCAGGCGATCCGTATTGCTCTGCTCCTCTCTCAGGGCGGTGAGTTTGGCTTTGTTCTGTTCGGCTCGGCAAAAGCGCTGCAGGTGATCAGTGATGAAACCTTCGTTCTGGCGGTGGGTGTTATTTCGGTTTCCATGGTGGTGACACCTCTGGCACTGAAAGCGGCCGACAGTCTGAACAAGATGCTGGCCAGCAAAGATGAGGACGACGAGCTTCCTCAGATCGAGATTCCGGCTCAGAACAGTCAGGGTCGTGTGATTATCGGCGGTTTTGGTCGTGTGGGTTATACCGTTGCGACTCTGCTGGAAGAGCGCGGCGTGCCTTACATCGCCTTTGACACCAACCCGACTCATATCGCTAAAGGTCAGGAGTTGGGGATGCCGGTTTACTACGGGGATGTGGGTGATCATCATCTGCTGGAAGCGGCACACATGGGTGAAGCCTCTCTGGTGGTAATGACCATCGACCATACCCCATCGGCGCTGCGGGCGGTTCATCATATCCGTACCGATTATCCCGATGTACCGATTATCTCCCGTGCCCGCGATCTTGCGTCCTGTAATGAGCTGATCGAAGCCGGTGCCACCAATGCCTTCCCTGAGGCGATGGAAAGCAGCCTGCATCTGGGCGGCGAAGCGCTGAAGATGATTCATGTGAAAGAGAAGGAAGTTACCAATCTTCTGGATGCCGTTCGTGAAGATGGTTATCAGGCTCTGGTCACCGATAAGAGCTGATCTGCCAACGGACTAAAGCTGTGACAAACAAAAAAGGTGCTGATCATTCAGCATCTTTTTTTTAACCTGCAGTTCCCCTTAACAGCCAAGCTACCACTTAACGTCCAAGCTCCCAAACAGCTTACCCATTGAAAGGTTCTGAACTTGTTATCCCGCCTCGGCCATACAGGTTCTGTTACGCCCGGTATTTTTCGCCCGATAAAGTGCAACATCAGCGGCCTTCAGTAACTCCTCAGGGCTGGTATCACCAAACTGGGTACGTTCGGCAACACCAATACTCACCTGAACGGTAAAAGGGGTCGCCCCCTGAAAGCTCATCGACTGGACGACCTTACGAATCCGCTCTGCCGCTGAAAAAGCCCCATTAACATCTTCATCCTGCATGATGATCAGAAACTCTTCGCCGCCGTAGCGCCCCATCAGGTCACTCTCCCGCAACGTGGCCGACACAGAACGGGCAAAGCGTACCAGCACCTCATCCCCCATCTGATGACCATGCTGATCGTTAACCTGCTTGAAGTGATCAATATCCAGCATCAGCACCGACAGAGGCCAGCCCTTACGCTCCGCAAGATTCATCGACTGCTCGTAGGCTTCCATCAGACTGCGTCGGTTCAGAATACCGGTCAGCTCATCTGTCATGGCAAGGTTATTCAGTTTAGCCTCTTTGTCGGCGGCAACCCGCAGACTGCCTTTGAGGCGAACAAAGCCGATATTGACCAGATAGCCCAGAACCCAAAGGGAGAAAAAGAGCCCGACATGGGCTTTTTTAACATCTTCTTTCAGGGCATGTACCAGAGCATCAATATCTGAACGGGGGAATTTCAGGCTCAGCCCACCGCGAATATCCCCTTCACGGTAGCCCTGCTCCCGGTGGCAATCCAGACAGACTTTTTCGGTAATCAGGGGCTCCATGTAGCGGTAGTGATCCCCCTCAAGTCCGGCCTGAACCCTGACGCCCTGTTCAAAGGATTTCAGCGCCCGGGTTTCCCAAGGATCAGCCTCATTAGATTTATTCAGCGGGTTTAGGCTGGTCAGATGAATCTCAACATCCGAACCTTTAAGCAATTCACCTAACTGACGGGTCATATAGGCAGGGTTAACCATCGTAAGTGGAATACCGTTAGGCGTTACGATGTCGCGCTCTTCAACTTTGAGCAACGGATTGGCCGGTGTCTCTTCTGTGATCGGAACATAGACACCACCATGGCGGGCATTCCAGTGACGGGTCGTCTGAATCAGGTGGAATACGGTCTGTCCCTTAATCTGCACCATCTGCATACTGGCACGCTCAAGAGAGTTCAGGTTAAACAGCAACGAAAAGCCCGCGACCACAAGACACAGCAGGGTCAGCCAGATAATGCTGAGTGGGGTTAATCTGTATTTTTTCTTCAAACGTTCGCCTGCCTGTCAGCGGCTGCCATCAGATATTGAGTTTTCTCAGTGATGGCAGGTTTGGTTATTCCTGATCGAAGTCGCTCATGTAGGCTTCATAGATACTGAACTGATTTCGACCTGCCTGCTTCGAGCGATACATCGCCAGATCGGCATACCGTAAGAGTGTATCACCTGTCTGGGCATCATTGGGGAAGAATGCCACACCAATACTGGCGGTGACATGACACTCCTGACCTTCAATCTGATAAGGCTTTCCGATAACACTGATCACCCGCTCCAGACCACTTTCAACCGCTGAGGTATCGGGCAGCTCAGTAAACAGCAGCACAAACTCATCGCCACCCAGTCGTGCAATGGTGTCACTGTCGCGCATGCAAAGGTTAAGACGACCTGCCACCGCTTTCAGCAGTTCATCGCCGACATCATGCCCCATGGAGTCGTTGACCTGTTTAAAGCCATCCAGATCCATCATCGCCACAGCCATAATATCGCCGTTACTCCGGCTATCGTCTAAGATGCTCTCCATCCGATCTTCAAGCAAGCGACGGTTCGGTAAACCGGTCAGGGCATCGTAAAACGCCATTTTCTTGAGCTGCTTTCGGCTTTCTTCCAACTGTCTCTGCACTTCCCGTATTTCGGTCAGATCCATGTGGGTGCCCACTAATCGGGACACATGCCCGTCATCATCTTTCACCACAATAGCGCGGGACAGTACGGAGACCCAGTGCCCGTGCTTGTGTCGCAGACGGAACTCCACTTCGTAGAGATCCTTTTTACCGGTGACACAGCGGGCCACTTCATCTTTGGCCAGCGACAGATCTTCAGGGTGTATCAGAGACTCCCAGACGCTGAAATCGTTCTCCAGCTCATCATCCTCATAGCCCAGCATCAGCTTCCAGCGGGGGGAGAAATAGACCTGATTATCACTGATCTGCCAGTCCCACAGACCATCGTTGGACCCCATCATCGCCAGCTCAAACTGCTGCTGACTCTCCTGCAGGGCAGCCTCAGTATTCTTCTGTTCGGTGATATCGGTATGCGTGCCCGTTACCCGCAGGGCATTTCCTTCCGCATCCCGCTCAAAGACCATCCCCCGATCAAAGAACCACTTATATTCACCGTTTTTACACCGCATACGATAAACAGTGCGGTAGACCTCTTTTTTACCGGCAAGATGGTCTTCCATATCCTGTATCGCCCGAGGCAGATCATCGGGATGAACCCGACTTTCCCACTCTTCCAGCGAGTCTGAAATATCATCACCGCTGTAGCCCAGCATCAGCTTCCACTGGCTTGAATAGAACAGCGTACCGTTACGCAAATCCCAGTCCCAGACACCATCACCTGCGGCATCCAGCGCCTTAACCCAGCGCTCTTCGCTGCGTCGGACAGCTCGTTCAGCCTCACTGATCTGGTCGGCCAACTCATTAAAATTCTCAGCCACTTCCACCAGCTCACAGTTGCCGGTCAGCTCGACCCGGGCCAGTACATTACCCTGAGCATATTCGGTCATTCTCTGGCGGATCAGCTGCAAGGGCTTAATCACAAAGCGATTCATAATGACGGAGATAATAAAGGCTAAAAGCAGTGAGAAAACCAGATGACGGGACCACTGCTCAATATTCCAGAACTGTTTTTTCAGCGACGCAATGGCCGGCGACATATCGTACTCAACCACCAGAACCGCCAGACTTTCAGGTCGCAGAGAGGCACCGCGCTCAAGCAGGGTGACCGGCATCGCAGCACAGATACGGTTCTCACGGCTGGGGTGGCCTTCAATAACCGGTTTAAATTCTGTAATCGCCTGACTGACCCAGGCGCCCTGATAACAGCTGACCGGTTTCACCGAGGCTCCTTTCAGGGAGAGATTATTGGACAGGAGAATACGGCCATCATCGACCAGAGTGATCAGTCGAAAACCTGAATCGCCGGAGTAACCGGTAATAAAGCTTTCGGTTGTGGCGCGATTGTCGTTCAGCATCAGATCCGAGACCACCTGCCACATACGGGCGCTGTTCTCATGAAAGCTGGCTTGCTGCCGTGTTTTTTCCTGCGGAATCAGGGTGTATTCATATTCCAGCCAACGATCCAGAGAAACAAATGAGATCATCACCAAACTGATAACAAGGGTCAGTCCCGGATTTAATCGCCAGCAGTTTTTCCTTTTACTCATTCCTTATCCCCGGGTAAAAAACGATCCGTCAGAAAGTCATCCGTTATCTCAATATCCTGACGGATCAGATCGGCTTTCAGCATTAACTGTTTCAGCAGGGCGATTTGCTCTGCAAACGCTTTCGAGCCTCCCCCGCCCAGCAAAGTGCGGGTTTCCTGCAGATCAGGGATGTGCAGCCCATCAAAACTGCGCCAGACCTGACTGGGTGGAATCTTGAGGCGCTTGGACATCACCCGACCTGATTCAGCCCGGTTCTCCGCCATATAGTCCAGCGCCTTAAAGTGCGCCGATAACAGGTGCTTCAGCTGCTCAGGGCGTTGCTCGGCAGTCTCAGCACTGACCACCAGAACATCCATAATACGTCTCGGGGTTTCACTGCTGTCGAAAATGACATGCCCGCCTCTGGCCTCCAGCAACGACTTGTAAGGGTCAAACGTGACGACCCCGGCAATATCCTTATCCTGCCACAGATCCGGGTGCTGGTTGACGACCGCATTGCGCACCACAATCTGATAACTATCAAGCCCGGCAGCCTCCAGAGCCCCCTGCAGCATGATCGCACCGACAGCGGTTTTCTCCACCACCAGGGTGCGCCCTTCCAGATCAGACAGCGAGCGGATCTCAGGCTTGGCAATCAGGACATCAGCCCCCTGCGAGAAATCCATTACCGCAATCACTCTCAATGATTTGTGGCTGGCCATCAGACTCAGAGCTTCATCCATCGTCAGGGCCGCCACATCGATCTGGCCGGATTTAAAAGCCCTGAGAACCTGAGTCGCATTAATTTTTTCAACCAGCGTCACTTTTTCAGCATCAAGGAAGTTTTTATGACGGGCGATATAAAGACTTTCATAGCCGGGCCAGATATTGGTGCCGACTTTTAAAGGAAGGGGCGGAGTATCACATCCCTGCAGCATTAACGCGATCAGCATTAAGCCCGTCATGCTCACAGATAAGATCCGGTTAGCCAGAAATGCGGACACCAGAGACTTCAGCTGCCTGACAGTCATCGTCATAGGGGACTCCATAGGGATGCTTTTTATTATCTGATACTTTACTGCATCACAAAAAAGGCCGATTCCATAAGAATCGGCCTTTAAAAATAACCTCTTATCACTTCACATAAAAGCTGATTCTTGTGAACAAATGGCTATAAACCGTGTTCTGTCCGTTTGGTAACGGCTACCCCGGGATCACTGCATCGCGACCAGAACCGGCGGCAGCTGCCACTGCAGAAAAATACTGGAAACCAGAATGGCATAACCTACTAACATCATAGCAGGCCGATGACGATAAAAAGCCAGCAGGACACACCCTGCGTAAACCAGCCAACTGATCCCCTGAACAAAAGCGGTCCAGGCGATGGCGATATCCACCCCGCCTCTCCAGCTTCCCAGCACCAGGGAACCCGATAGCGAAGGCACCGTATCTGAAGCGACGACCTGCCACCACTCCTGCAGCGAGAAAAGAGCCAGCGGCGCAATAAAGAAGACCGGTAACATCCAGATAAACAACATATAGCGCAGATGCTCACGGTCACTGACAACCTCACCCGCTGACGGGCTGTTGTTATTGATAAGATGATCCACGGGTGCCATCAGAACACCTCCAGCCTCAGGGTTTAAGAAGATCGGAAATACTAATCACAGGCGGTGACAGTTGAATGACAGCTCAGAAACAACGCCAGCGCTTTCCCTGATAACAGCAAGTTGTGTACCAGATGATGTTATATACCCCAAAGCGGTCTTATCCGATCACAGAGGAGGCGATCAGGGTTTAAAACCCACACCCGGTAACGTGGCAACCGCTCCGGTTTAGCGTCATAATGCCAGACAACTCTATATTCCCGACAACTCTACATTCCAGACAACTCTACACAGGCCTGAGGCTTAAATATGTTGCTTGATGAAGCTCAAACAGCCGTTTCCGATCTGCTGGAAGCACTGCATGAATCACTGGATGATTATCAGGAAAATCTTCAACGCCTGCATAATGCAGAGATCGCTCAGGCGTTTAATGCTGCAATGAATCAGCGCATCACGATTGTCGATGCACTGGAAGAGCGCATTAAATCAGAACTGTCTCTGCGTCCCCGGGCGGCGGATATTGAACGTGAAGACTTTCACCACCTCTGGAGCAAGCTGAAAAGTCTGGTGTTCGACGGTCAGGAACTGATGCTGCAGGAAAGAGCCGAGCAGGAGCGACAACTGCTCAGCATGGTCGCCCGATGCGAAAGCTTTGACTATCCTGAGAGCATAGAACAACAGCTGGAAATCCTGCATCAGCATCTGACGGAGCAGCTGCGGCAGATCAAGCAGTTCCAGCAGTCGGAAAGCCAGCCCTGAACAAAAGAAACCCAAAGATTCATTTTAGTGAAATCTTTTTGATAGTCGGTTTTTTTTCATTAGGATATGATCAGGGCAACTACAGAACCGCCACGGAGTGTTCCCATGGATTCTCTCAACCAATTCTGCATCACGCGTCTGACATTCTGCGATAACGACCTGATTCGACGTGGTTTTGAGCTGGCTTACCATGACACTCAGCACACGGCGAACCCGCTGGAGATCAGCGCCAAAGTGGCCAGTTTCGCCCTGCTGGATTATGGACTCGACCAGGCCGGTGAAAATGGCAAGGTCCTGCTGACCATTACTCAGTCCTGGCTGGCCAACGCCAGTATTCTTCCGGTGGCCAAAATCAAAGACCGGCTGGTTCTGCAGCTGGGCGACGATATCGAACCCGACCCGATCGCTCTGACGGCACTGCAACAGATCCGTAACAAAGGCTTTCTGATTGCGCTCGGTAACTACACGCCAAATGATCCCCGAAAGCCCCTGCTGACCGCTGTCGATATCGTCAGTCTGAACTGCGGCAAATTTATTCTGGGTGACCTGAAAAAGATCTTCGCCGAACTGAAACACTATCCGATCACCCTGATGGCCAGCCGAATCGAAAGCTGGCAGGCGTTTGAAAAGATTCGCGCTATAGGCTTCGACCTTTATCAGGGCGGCTTTCTGGCCAAACCCGAGCTGCTGGACACCCCCAAAAATAGCGCAAACCGAATGTTGCTGGTTAAGCTGATGACCCTGCTGTTTGATGATAAAAGCAGCATCAGCAAGATCGAACAGGTTATTGAGCAGGAACCCACGCTCTTCTACCGGTTGCTCAAATTCGTCAACTCAGCGGCTTATCGCCTGCCAAATAAGATCGACAGCCTGCATCAGGCGGTCATCTATATCGGCACTGAAACGCTGCGAACACTGGTTGCGATTCTGGTCTGGGCAAAAGACGATCATAAGGCCTACGCCGTCCTGCCGCAGATTCTGACCCGGGCAAAAGCCTGTGAGCTTCTGGCCAAAGAGCAGGGATTGGCTCCCGCCGACCGCTACTTCACACTGGGCTTTCTGTCACTGCTGGATGTGGCGCTGGATCAGCCTCTGGATAAACTGATTCGTAACCTCTCAATCTCTGAAGAGATGCAGAAAGCGCTGCTGAACGATGAAGGCCCACTGGCGGATGTGCTCAACTTTGTCCGACGCTGGGAAAAAGCAGACTGGAAATTTCTGGAGCAGCACAAAATGTTCTCTCTGGAGAATACACCTCTTCTGATGCAGCAGGCGCAACGCTGGGCATTGGAGACTGAGAAAGAGATGCATAATATCTGACGATCAGGCTGCCTCCTGTTGTAAACTATTGTAACTGTCACCAGACAACGCCTACGATTATCACCTGTTCATAAATCAGGAGCCTTCAGTGCCCGAATTAAACCTGACTGAAGATGCATTTTGCCTCGCCCGCCAGGCAATCTCCGACCGGGATCTCAACCTGGTCGGCTATGAATTGCTTTACCGACGCAACCAGAGCGCGACCAGTGCTGATGTACAGGATCATCTGCAGGCCAGCGCGCGGGTTTATTCAACAGCCTTGCTGGATCTGGGTGTCGGTCATTTGGGTTCCGGTCTGCCGGTATCCCTGAATGTGCCTCAGTTCTGGCTGGAGCAGGATGAACTCTTCCCCAACGTCACCAGCAAGGTTGTGCTGGAAATTCTGGAACAGGTGAAACCCACCCCACAGGTGATCGAGTCTCTGCAGCGCCTGCGCCGCAAGGGTTACACCATCGCACTGGATGACTTTGTCCTGACCGAAGGTAATCAGGCGCTGATCCAATGCGCCCAGTGGATCAAACTGGACACCCACGACTACACCCCGGAAGCCCTGCAGGAAACGGTTAACCTGCTGAAAGCCTATCCGGTAAAACTGGTCGCCGAAAAGATCGAAAGCTGGCAGGAATACCGGGATCTGGAAGCGATGGGCTTCGATTATTTTCAGGGTTACTTCCTGTCACGCCCCCGGGTATTCAAAGGGCATCAGGCCAACAGCAATCAGAAGGTACTGCTGGATTTACTGCAGGAACTCTACAAAGAGGATATGAACGTTGATCAGCTGGTCGAAACCATTGTCAGAGACCCTGGCATGACCTATCGGCTGCTACGCCATATTAACTCTGCGGGCTACATGTTCAAAAAAGAGATCAACAGCATCCATCAGGCGATTGTTCTTTTAGGTCAGGAACGTCTGCGCTCTATGGTCAGCCTGCTGCTCTGGAGCAAAAGTCCATACAAAACCAGCTCACAGCTCCCCAGTATTCTGGTGCGCGCGAAAGCCTGCGAAGAGCTGGCACGCTTTTACGAACTGGATCAGATTCAGTCCTGCTTTACCGTCGGTGTTCTCTCGAACCTGCATCTGGCACTGGGGATGGAAGCGAAAGAGATGACAGGCATGCTGAAACTGGAACCTGCCATCGCAGAAGGCCTGCAGGGCAAGGGCGTTCCCGGTGAGATACTGCAGCTGGTGGTTGCCTACGAGCAGGGTGACTGGGAAGCGATGGAAGCTTCGCCATGGTATCGGGCAGAAGTAAACGACTGCTTTATGAATGCCATTAACTGGGCGGATACCGTTGTTGGCGAGATGGGCAGAGATTAAAAACAGATGACAAATAAAAAGGCCGCCAGCTAAGGCTGACGGCCTTTAAAGTATTCGGGTTTAGTCTTCCGGCTCGTCCGCCACTTCAACCACACCCTCAACAATCCGTACCGGATACACATCGATATCCTCATACGCCGGTGGTGCGGTTACCTCACCGCTACGCAGGCAGAAGCGTGCACCGTGACGGGGACAGACGATCTCACCATCTTCGATACAACCACCTTCCATCGAACCACCGTCGTGGCTGCAGACGTTTTCAATGGCGTGAAACTCACCATCAACATTTGCCACCAGCAGCTCAACATCATCTTCTGTGGTAACAACCTGATATTCGCCCTCTGCGATGGCTGCAGCGGCATCTACCTTAATCCAACCCATGTTATTGCTTTCCTTTCGATTCAGTCTTCGGTCAGCACGAGCTGAGCTAACCGGGTAAAGTCATTCAGATGTTTATCCAACACCGAGATCACAATCTCTATATTCAGATTCTGGTAGTCATGCACCGCAATATTGCGCAAACCCACCATCTTCTGCATCGATAACGCCAGATCTGCCGGCAGGTAGCCTAAACGCTCCAACTGAACAAATGAGTCCCGGCTGCTTTGCGGTACCGGGCCATTTTTCATACGCAATACCCGGTTGGCAATATCAATGGCCGCTTCACACAGGCGCTGGAGGTTCAGAATGACAGAATCCTGTCGGGTCAGATTTTTTCGCAACTGGTCAGCATCATGCTGATACTCTTCTGCAATCCGCTTCAGACATCGCTCGATGGTGGCCACTTTATTGATAATCACATCATCATTCATTGTCCGCTCCCTCAGATGCTACATCCTGTTGCCAGCGCTGTTTAAAAGCCTTCAGATTATCCTGTCGCTCCCGCTGGAGATCCTGGTACATGCGATAAGTTTCTGTTTCAAAGCCAGCAGCAGCATCCTCTGGATCAAAAAGCAGCTTCCCCTCAGTCACGACCTGATAACGCAGCACGGTTGAACAGCTCATCAGATTAATCAGGTCTACATCGCGACCCAGTTCAACCGCCAGCGTTTGTCCCCAGGACCAGACATCTTCATCAGAAACCGGCTGAGAGGGCAGAATCGCCAGATCCAGATCACTGTGCTCACCGGCGCGGCCGGAGGCAACAGAACCAAACAGATACGCCAACCGGATACGGCCTGCTAAATGACGTTCAACAATTCCGGATAAAGCATTCAGATCTGAGGTCATGGTGGCTCCGGGGGCGTGAATCCATTCCATCGGCTACCACGCAGAGCGTGGGAGCCAGACATGAACTTAGCGTACTAATACATACTCGTTCCCACGCTCCGCGTGGGAATGCAGAAATCTCTACTTGAGCTAGAACATACCGGTTTCGAGCTTGGCTTCTTCGCTCATCATGTCACGGCTCCAGGGCGGGTTAAAGACGATCTCCGTCAGCACCTTGGATACCTGAGGCGCGCCCAGAATTTTACGGCGGGCATCCTCGGCAATCACATCGCCCATACCGCAACCTGGTGCGGTCAGCGTCATCTTGATGATGACCACGGTTTCACCGGTCAGCAGTTTGTCGATACGACAGCCATAAACCAGGCCCAGATCGACGATATTGACCGGAATTTCCGGGTCGTAACAGGTACGCAGCTGCTCCCAGACGAACGCTTCCAGCTCTTCTGCTGTGGCATCTTCATGCAGGGTCGGGCGCTGTTTGGATTCACCACCAATGGCATCCAGATTGTAGCTTTCGATCAGGTAGAGACGGCTTTCAAAGCCAACACTGACGCTGCCGCCTTTAGCCTGCATCACAATCACTTCGCCACCTTGTGGCAGGGTGATCGTTTTGCCGAATGGGATGGAGATCGCATCCACATCCCGGCTGAGAATAATTTTGTCGTCTTTTTTCATGGCTCTTTCTTTTTCCAGTTCCGGTTTGGCCTGACCTGATCTTAAGCGTCCGGCCTAGCGCAACATATCACAGGCACGGTTCAGAGCCGCAATAAAGATATCCACTTCCTCTTTGGTGTTGTACAGCGCAAAGGAAGCGCGGGCGGTGGCATCAACGCCCATATGGTGCAGCACCGGCATCGCACAGTGGTGACCGGTACGGATCGCAACACCCAGCTGGTCGATCAGCACACCGATATCCTGTGCATGCACGCCATCGATCACAAAGGAGATCACACCGGCTTTGTGTTCTGCCGTGCCCAGAATCCGCATACCGGGAATCTGCTGCATCTGCTCGGTGGCGTACTTAAGAAGAATCTCTTCCCAGGCGGCAACCTTGTCCAGATCCGCTTTCATCAGCCAGTCACAGGCAGCGCCCAGACCGATACCTTCCGCGATAGCAGGCGTGCCCGCTTCAAACTTGTGCGGAAGACCGGCGTAAGTGGTTTTCTCGAAGCTGACGTGGTCGATCATATCGCCACCGCCCTGCCAGACCGGCATGGATTCCAGCATTGCCTCTTTGCCGTACAGCACGCCGATACCTGTTGGCCCGTACATTTTATGGGCCGAGAACGCGTAGAAATCGCAATCCAGTTCCTGCACATCTACCTTCAGATGCGGCACCGCCTGAGCACCGTCCAGCAGCACCGGAATCTCATGCAGATGCGCCAGTTTCACAATCTGTTTCACCGGATTGATGGTGCCCAGCGCATTAGAAACGTGGGTCACCGAGATCAGCTTGGTTTTCGGGCCGATCATGGCGTTCAGTGCCGCCATATCCAGCTCACCGTCTTCATCCACCGGAATCACTTTCAGCACGATACCCAGCTGATCCCGCAGAATCTGCCACGGCACGATATTAGCGTGGTGCTCCATCATGGAGACGATCACTTCATCACCGGCTTCCAGCTGACGACCAAACGTATTGGCCACCAGGTTGATGCCTTCGGTGGTGCCGCGAACAAAGATCACCTCTTTGGAGGAGCGCGCGTTAATAAACTGACGCACCTTCTCACGGGCCTGCTCGTAGGCATCAGTGGCTTCACCGGACAGGAAATGCACGCCACGGTGAATGTTAGAGTTCAGCTCCCGGTAGTAAGCGTTCATGCTTTCGATCACCGCTTCCGGTTTCTGCACCGTGGCACCGTTATCGAAATACACCAGCGGCTTACCGTGAACCGTACGCTTAAGAATCGGAAACTCTTGGCGCAGTTCCAGCATGTACGCGGCCAGTTCGGCCTCATTCATCTCGGTTCCCGCTACGTGAGCTTTTACAGGAGCATTCATCTCAGACATTCCCTCAATCGCGCCAGCCCCGTTTACACGAGGCCTTTCAGGTTGAACTTCTCAGGCAGACGACCGGCTACCGCGTCTTCAATACGGTCATGAACTGCCGGAATTTCGATACGGTCGATCACTTCGTTGGCAAAAGCCAGTGTCAGCAGACCGCGCGCCATCTCTTCACCCAGACCACGGGAACGCAGGGCAAACAGGGCGTTCTCGTCCAGCTGACCTGTGGTGCTGCCGTGGGAGCACTTCACGTCATCGGCGTAGATTTCCAGCTCCGGCTTGGTATCGATCTCCGCTTTGTCCGACAGCAGCAGGTTAGCGTTGGACTGATGGGCTTCGATCTTCTGCGCGTCTTTATGCACAACGGCACGGCCATTGAACACACCACCGGAGCGGTCGTTCAGAATGCCTTTGTAATCTTCATTGCTGTTGGTGTGCGGCGCATTGTGGTTAACCAGCGTGTGGTTATCCAGATGCTGACGACCGTTCCCCAGATACAGACCGTTCAGGTTCACTTCGGCACCTTCGCCACTCAGCTCAACCTGAATATCCTGACGAGCCAGCTTGCCACCCAGACATACATTGTGTGAGGTAAAGCGGCTGTCGCGCTTCTGCTCAACGTGCATGCTGGCGATGTGGTACTGCTTGAGGCTTTCCTGCTGCAGCTTGTAGTGGGTGATATTGGCGCCATCGGCCAGATCCACTTCGGTCACCACGTTAGTCAGGTTGGCCGCTTCTTCAGCACCGGCGTAATGTTCAACGATGGTTGCCTGAGCGTGCGTACCTGCTTTGATCAGAATACGCGGCTGTACCAGTACAGGATTTTCCTGTTCCGTGGCGACAAACTGCAGGTAAACCGGCTGTTCCAGCACCGCATTGGCAGCCAGATCAATCAGCACACCATCCTGAAACGCCGCCAGATTCAGCGCGGTAAAGCCGCTGAAGTTAGCCGCAGCAACCTGACCCAGAACCGGTTTGGCTGCATTGGCGTTTTTCGCCAGAGGCAGTACCTGAACACCGGCAGGCAGATCGCCCAGCGTGGAAGCGCTTTCAGAGAAAACACCGTCCACAAACACCAGACGGATCGCATCCAGACCCAGCGATTTTTCATCAGCCAGTGCCTGAGCATCTACTGCTTTCGGCAGTGAGAAGCTGCGCTTAGCCAGTGCTTTAACGTCGGTGTATTTCCAGTTTTCCAGACGGGCGTGAGGCAAGCCCAGTACGGCAAACTGTTCAACAGCACCCTGACGCAGGTCGGTTAACCAACCCGGGCCTTCGCTGATCTGCGGGGTTACCGCACTCAGCCACTGATCAGTAAACTCGGCTAAACTCATTGAGCCGCCTCCTCGATTACCCAATCGTAACCGCGTTTTTCCAATTCCAGAGCCAGTGACTTGTCACCGGATTTGATGATCTTACCGCCGGACAGTACGTGGATATGATCCGGTACGATGTAGTCCAGCAGACGCTGGTAGTGAGTAACCATCACGATGGAGCGACCGGCATCACGCAGGCTGTTAACACCTTCGGATACGATTTTCAGCGCGTCGATATCCAGACCCGAGTCGATCTCATCCAGCAGCGCCAGCTTCGGCTCAAGAATCAGCATCTGCAGAATCTCGTTACGCTTTTTCTCACCACCGGAGAAACCTTCGTTTACCGAGCGGTGCAGGAAGCTGCTGTCCATCTTCATAAACTGCAGCTTTTCACGGACCAGCTTCATAAATTCCGGTGCTTCGATTTCCGGCAGGCCCAGATGCTCACGCTTGGCATTCAGCGCAGCTTTCAGCAGATATACGTTTTTAACCCCGGGGATCTCAACCGGATACTGGAAACCCAGCAGCAGGCCTGCGCGGGCACGGTCTTCAATTTCCATCTCCAGCACATCTTCACCTTCAAAGGTGATGCTGCCGCTGGTCACTTCATAACCATCACGACCTGCGATAACCGCAGACAGGGTAGATTTACCGGCACCGTTCGGGCCCATAATGGCGTGAACTTCACCCGGATTGATGGTCAGGTTCAGGCCTTTCAGAATCTCTTTATCTTCAACACTAACGCGCAGGTCTTTAACTTCTAACATGTGGTTTTAACCTTTTCTGTGGATGGCGGCCTGCTTCGGCTGCACCATCAAATCTGAATTCTTTGTCTGTCGAGCTGGCTGTTGGCTTTGCTGCTGATAAAGCCTGCCGGTGTTTCCTGTTGCAACGTAGCCATGGATGGCGAAGTCTGATTGCTGCAAAACAGGATGTTTTGGCAATCAGCAACAGGGAACCCGGTGAGGCTTCAGCTACGGAAAGCGCAAAAATTAACCAACCGCACCTTCAAGGCTTACGTTCAGCAGGGCTTCCGCCTCTACCGCAAACTCCATCGGCAGCTCTTTAAAGACGTCTTTACAGAAGCCGTTCACAATCATGTTCACCGCATCTTCTTCAGAGATGCCGCGCTGACGGCAGTAGAACAGCTGATCTTCACCGATCTTGGAGGTAGTCGCTTCGTGCTCTACCTGAGCCGTGCTGTTACCGATCTCCTGATACGGGAAGGTGTGCGCGCCACACTGATCGCCGATCAGCAGGGAGTCACACTGGGTAAAGTTACGCGCGCCCTTAGCACCCGGCAGTACCTTCACCAGACCACGGTAAGACTGGTCGGAACGACCGGCAGAAATACCTTTGGAGATAATGGTGGAGCGGGAACCTTCACCGATATGGATCATCTTGGTGCCAGTGTCCGCCTGTTGCATGTTGTTGGTCACAGCAACGGAGTAGAACTCACCGACGGAATTTTTACCCTTCAGCACGCAGCTTGGGTATTTCCAGGTCACCGCAGAACCGGTTTCAACCTGAGTCCAGCTGATCTTGGAGTTATCACCACGGCACTCGCCACGCTTGGTCACGAAGTTGTAGATACCGCCTTTACCGTTCTCATCACCGGGATACCAGTTCTGAACAGTGGAGTATTTGATGTTGGCGTTTTCCAGCGCCACCAGCTCAACCACAGCAGCGTGCAGCTGGTTTTCATCACGCATCGGCGCGGTACAACCTTCCAGATAGGATACCTGAGCATCGTCTTCACAGATGATCAGGGTACGCTCAAACTGACCGGTGTTCTGGGCGTTGATACGGAAGTAAGTGGACAGCTCCATCGGGCAGGTAACACCCTTAGGAACAAACACGAAAGAACCGTCAGAGAAGACCGCAGAGTTCAGTGCCGCATAGAAGTTATCGGCTACCGGCACAACAGAACCCAGATACTGTTTGATCAGATCAGGGTATTCGCGGATCGCTTCTGAGATTGAGCAGAAGATCACACCGGCTTCGCCCAGCTGCTCTTTAAAGGTTGTGGTCACCGATACGGAGTCAAACACCATATCCATCGCCACACCCGCCAGCGCAGCACGCTCATGCAGAGGAATACCCAGCTTTTCGTAGGTTTCCAGCAGTTTAGGATCAACCTCGTCCAGACTCTTCGGACGGTCATCAGAAGACTTAGGCGCGGAGTAGTAAGACACCGCCTGAAAGTCGACCTGTGGGAAGTTCACGTGGGCCCACTCAGGTTCTGCCATCTCTTTCCACTGTTCGAAAGCGGCCAGACGCCAGTCCAGCATCCACTGTGGCTCTTCTTTCTTGGCGGAAATAAAACGGATCACATCTTCATTCAGGCCGGGAGGCGCGGTATCAGACTCGATATCGGTTACAAAGCCTTGCTTGTACTCACGACGTACAAGCTGCTCCATCTCTTGACTTGCCATTGGTCTCTCCTCACCCGGTTAAAGGTTCTGTCGGAAGCTAATTCGGTTCTGATGATCTGACGGTCTCACCGAAAGATCTTATTCTGTGGCCAGCGCGACGAGAGGAATCTCTGCGCGGACACTGCTTTTATCTGTTTGCTGTTCTGCTGGCTGGGTTTCGCCACCGCTGGAGTAGATGTCATTGCCGGACATCCACTGCAGCTGCAGAGGTTCTTTCTGTGCCAGCTGCACCAGCGTGATACTTTGCAGCAGCTGGTGCATCGCCAGGCTGACCCGCTGCCAGTTGTCTGCCACACCGCAGGTATCCTGCAGGTCACACAGAGCGTCTTCCTGACTGCAATCGGTCATCGCGAAGGGGCCTTCAATGGCAACCAGAATGTCACTGGCGGTGATCTGTTTTGGCGGACGGGACAAGCCGTAGCCGCCCTGTGCGCCACGATGAGAAACCAACAGACCGCTCTTCTGAAGCATCTTAAGAGCCTTACTCACCGTCGGCTTGGGAATCTGTACCTGTTCCGCAATATCGGTGGCGGTAAACAGCTGATCCGGCGTGCGGGCAATGTGTGCCATCAGCACCGCCGCGTAATCGGTCATTTTGCTCAGTTTCAGCATGATTCTACCTTCATCGTTATAGTGGACTATTTTAGTCCCATTTAACTTTGAACAAAACCCTTATACCCGAGTTTTTTACTGTGTTTTGCAAGATAACGGCGATTAACCGGTTTTTGATCAGGGTTTTAACGACGTTCGCTGCAAGTTGTTGAGAATCATTTTCAATTAAAACAGCCATCGAAGCCCGGAGCGCTTACATTCAGTGATTGGAATAAAGTGAAATTCATCTAAAATATGTCGCTCAAAAGGCGAATCCGGCCACACGCTAACGGCGAAATCTGACGGAACTCAACACTCATCGTCAAAGTCATATCAGCGTCAGAAGATTCGTCTATTCTATTTAGTCGTTACAGCTAGTCGTTAATAGCAAGTCGTCATAGCCAGTTGGTGTCATCACCTGCCGGTTCAGCCAACCGCAAGGCCAGCAACGACAGCCCCCACATTTATCGGAGACCCAAGCATGCCCCTGTGGTTACAACTGGTGATCATTTTTATCGTCTCAATCAGCGGAATCGCCTTTCATATTGTACTGATCAAAAAGATTCGCGTCTGGGCGATCAACGATCAGATCAACGCGCTGGCGGGTACAGACTCAGCCAAGAAAGCCCATCTGCATCAGACTCATCAGCAACTACTGGCCGACAAAGTGCCCCACAAACACCATCAGGAAAAGCTGGAAGCAGCCGCTCAATCATTTAAGGGTTAGACAGGCCGTTCAGGTCTGCGCCCTTGCATCAGGAGAAGGATTCTATGTTTGCCTCGTTCAACAAGCTTTTGTCAGATAACGGACTACCGCCAGAGACCCCAGCGTTCAGCGATCTGCTCTCTGCCGGATCATTCAACGCTCCGCCTCTGACCGCGGACGCACTGGAAACCCTGCTGATGACCAGCAGCGCAGACAATCCCTCCCATCTTCGCGGTACCAAGCACTGGATGAGCGAGATGAACGGCCTGATGCTGAAACAGATGCTGCAGACCTCTCAGATCCAGAGCGCCTTCTTCCGCCCCTTTGGCGTGCCGGAATCCCTGTTTACCGGCTGGGCACAACCTCTGATTCAGGCAACAGAAGATGCTGTTGCCAACGATGAATCACCGGATATGATCACCCGCGCGGATCAGCAGCTGGATGCCGCTTACGCGCAACAACTGAAAGCGCTGGTAGCTCATTTCACCGAAGAAGCCGATGGCGAGCGTCGCTTTAATAAAGAAACCTGCGCCTGGGCCTGCGAAACCCTTCAGGGCCAGACCTGGCTGCTCTCTCAGCTGAACCGCTTTCGTTTGCTGGAATGGCAATACCACAGCCGTGGCCAAACCCACCTGACGGCATTAAAGAATCTGCTTCGCTCACTGTTTCAGGTGATCACGGGTCAGACTTTCAGCCTTGATGAAGACCAGCCCTATCGTAAAAAAAGCGCCGAAGGGGAATGGCGTGACAGCGATGACGATTATCTGAAAGGCTGCGAAGAGCGCCTGCTGGCTCTTCTGAAGCACGACGCTTTTGATCTGAGAAATTTCGCCCTGAACTCACCCCATGCCTGCATCGGTGCCAGTCCGTGGGAAACCGTACCGGGCTCTGAACTCTACAGCGTAAAACTGCGTCACTACCCTCGCCCGGAAGGGATTAAGGCCAACGGCAAAACCCTTTATATGGCAAGCCCCATGATCAACCGTTGCGAGCTGTTTGATCTGGCACCCGGCAAGTCGGTGATCGAAGGTATGCTGCAGCTGGGCTATGACGTCTATCTGGTGGATTACGGTAATCCGGGGCCGGATCAGTGTCAGCTGGGTCTCGATTTCTACGGCAAAACCGTACACGACACCTATCTGGATCTGATTCTGCAGCGCCATCCTGATCAGAATATCGAGGTGATGGCCTACTGCATGGGCGGCACTCTCTTTATGCCGTATCTCGCCCGTCGCGTGGAAGAAGCTCAGATCACCGGCAAGGATGTACGTATCCGTCAGGTGGTACTGATGACCACGCCTGTTCTGTTTGATGACGAGACCAGCGGCCACAAACCGATGCGGGATGTAATCCGCAAAGATTACGACGCCGATGTGATGCAGCTTTTCTATGGCCGCTGCAATATTTCGCCTTACGCCATTGAATCCGGCATGCACGCCATCCAGCCCGGTGTTGAGCAGACTGTACTGGAGGGTTTCTACGGTCGTGCCAACTTCCCCGGCGCGATTGAAGATGCCGCCCCTTTCCTGAACTGGCTGCACAGCGGAACCCGCTTCCCGGCCCGCGCCCATGGCGAATGGATTCAGAAGATCTTTATGGATAACCAGATCTGGAAAGGCGAATACTGCCTGCCCTCTGAGGTACCGGAACTGGACGGCAAACCGGTCAATATGGATGTACTGAACAGCGCCGATATCGCTCTGTTCGATTACTGTGGTCAGCGCGACCCGATTGCACCGGTAGGCTCCTGCAAAACCAGCGAGCGCTGGGGACGCAAAGCCGATAACCAACAGATGGTTCGCGGCGGTCTGAACCGTACCATTGAGAAAAATATCGGCCATATCTTTGTGGTGAGCCACGCATTGCTGGGTGAGTTTCTGGAAGCGGTGACCGACTTCTTAGCGGATGAGCCACCGGCTTATCAGAGCAAGAAGCCAGCACAGGCCTCGGCTGAAGCAGCTCCTGAAACCCAACAAGCACCTGCCGCTGCAGCAACCAAACCTGCGGCGCGCAAAACCGCTCCCAGAAAAACAACGGCAAGAAAGGCCACTCCTCGCAAAACTTCAGCTGCAAAAACAACGGCTGCAAAAACTGCTGCACCTAAATCCGATTCCGGTAATTCCGAGTCCTGATCGCTTGCTGCAGGCAAGAAAACAAAAGGCGTGCTCCGGCACGCCTTTTTCGTTTTCACCACCCTAACGGTCAGAGCGTTTCTTTCTGCGTGCGCTGTTTCTTTTTACCCGTGCTGCTTTTTTCTACGATCACTCTTTCGTCTCGCCTGACATTTGAACCACCAGATCCGCAAGCCTGTCACAGTCAGCCAGACCGAGGCCGCAACCAACAACAGACTGAGCATTCGGCTCCAGCCACCCAGCTCTGACTTATGCACAGCCTCAAATCCGACCGTCATGGTATCCACGCTACTTGCCCCAGTTGCCTGAAAACGCGCCAACAGCTCGCCCGTTTTCGCATCAAACCAGACACTGGTCTTAGCGCTATCCGCAGAATAATCCAGCGAGGAATAACTGCGATAAAGATAAGTGCCTTTATAGGCTGAGTGCGATAAGCCGGCAGGACGGATAACATCAAAGCCTTCATCCTCCGCCCACGCCTGGGTCAAACGCTGCCCGGTGGCCACCGCCTGCTCAAGGCTCATCGGCTGCGCCTGCCCCATGGGCGATGTCTCAATGGATTTATGCGCCAGCTGTCTCTGATCCACTGGATCAAACACTGCATAATAGATCGGCTTCAGGTTAAAGCTCAGACCGGACAACAGGAAAATGATCATCACCGGCGTAAAAACCAATCCCAGCCAGCGATGATTGAAGAAATCTTTCTGGAAACGACTCTTCCCCTTCCGGTAGCGCCAGAAGCCGAGCCAATGGATCAGATCATACCGGAAGGCAGGCTTTTTACGGTTTCCGGTGCCGCCGGAAGAACCCTTGGCATGATGCGGCCAGCTCAGATAGACACCGACCGGAACCAACAACAACCAGGCAAATGTCAGCCAGCCCAGAATCGCCCGCCCGTCCTGTCCCGCCAGCATCGAATAATGCAGTTTGTAGATCAGCGGCATCAGATTTCGGGTTAACGGCTCGCTGCCCGTAGGATGATATTCCCCCCACCTACGGCCACCCAGCACCTCTCCGGTATAAGGATTCACAAAGATCTGGCTGTGAATGGGCGCATGGTAATTACCAAAGCCATCCCGCACACCTGAAATCCAGAACACCGCCGCAGTCTGGGAAACATCCGATTCCGGCTGTTGATAACCTGATCCCTGATAAAACCTCAGATCAAACCAACTGATCCGGGACTGTGGATAAACGGTTTTAATCCGTGCCTCCAACTGCTCAACCGACAGAGGCTCGGCATACAGGTCATCCTGCCGGATCTGCATCAGGTCAGCATTCAGCCACTGATCCAGCGCCTGCTTGTAAACCAGCAAGCCACCGGTAAGCGTTAACAGCAGCACCGGCAGAATCAGCAAAAGCCCCAGCCAGCGGTGCAGCAAGAGGAAGGTGTGGCGGTTCAGTGCAGGAACAATCCGTGCGGGCATTTAAGATTTCCTATCAGAAAAACACAGGCATAAAAAAACCTGCCGATGCTGAAGCAAACGGCAGGTTTTATCAACCAACGCTAACGGGGGAGCTTATTCCGGAGGAATAATTATTCCCACTCAATGGTCGCTGGTGGCTTGCTGGATACATCGTAAGCCACGCGGGAGATGCCGCTGATCTCGTTGATGATACGGTTGGAAACTTTCTCCAGCAGCTCATAAGGCAGGTGCGCCCAGCGAGCGGTCATAAAGTCGATGGTTTCTACGGCACGCAGAGACACAACCCACTCGTAGCGACGGCCGTCGCCCACAACACCTACGGATTTAACCGGCAGGAAGACAACAAACGCCTGGCTGGTTTTGTGATACCAGTCGAAGTTGTGCAGTTCTTCGATGAAGATCGTATCCGCTTCACGCAGGATGTCCGCGTATTCTTTCTTAACTTCGCCCAGAATACGCACGCCCAGACCCGGTCCCGGGAACGGGTGACGGTAAACCATATCGTATGGCAGACCCAGTTCCAGACCGATCTTGCGCACTTCGTCTTTGAACAGTTCGCGCAGTGGCTCAACCAGTTCCATCTTCATATCTTCCGGCAGGCCACCCACGTTGTGGTGCGACTTGATCACGTGTGCTTTACCGGTTTTAGCGGCAGCAGACTCGATCACGTCCGGGTAGATAGTACCCTGTGCCAGGAAGTTAACGTCTTTCAGCTTGGTGGCTTCTTCGTCGAACACTTCGATGAAGGTGTTGCCGATCACTTTACGCTTGGCTTCCGGATCAGAAACCCCTGCCAGTTTGCTCAGGAACAGCTCCTCAGCATCAGCACGGATCACTTTAACGCCCATGTTCTTGGCGAACATGTCCATCACCATATCGCCTTCGTTCTTACGCAGCAGACCGTTGTCTACGAATACGCAGGTCAGCTGATCGCCAATCGCTTTGTGCAGCAGGGCGGCAACAACAGAAGAGTCGACACCACCGGAAAGGCCCAGCAGAACTTTCTGATCGCCAACCTGTGCGCGAACACGCTCGATCTGGTCTTCGATGATGTTAGCGGCAGTCCAGAGCGCTTCACAGCCACAGATTTCCATCAGGAAGTGTTCCAGCAGACGACCACCCTGCAGGGTGTGCGTTACTTCAGGGTGGAACTGTACGCCGAAGAAGTTCTTCTCAGCGTTGAACATACCGGCGATGGCGCAGCTTGGCGTAGAAGCCAGCAGCTCAAAACCTTCCGGCATGGCAACCACTTTGTCACCGTGGCTCATCCAAACGTCCAGCAGTGCTTTGCCGTCGGAATCAACGTGATCTTTTACGTCTTTAGTCAGACCATTGTCGGCTTCAACCTTAACCTGTGCATAACCAAACTCACGCACATCAGAACCCTGAACCTTACCGCCCAGCTGCTCGGCCATGGTTTGCATGCCGTAGCAGATACCCAGAACAGGAAGCCCCATGCTGAAGACACACTCAGGTGCGCGCGGCGAACCGGCTTCAGTTACCGATTCAGGACCACCGGCCAGAATGATGCCTTTCGGGTCAAATTCGCGGATCTCTTCTTCGGTCATATCGAAGGCGCGAATTTCACTGTAAACACCCAGTTCACGAACACGGCGAGCAATCAGCTGCGTGTACTGAGATCCGAAATCCAGAATCAGGACTTTCTGAGCATGAATATCTTGGCTCATTATTTTACCAACCCATCAATAAAGTAACGGTCTGTCCGGGATGAACAGCCTGTATAAAGTGGTCGTCCGGCCAGCAGAAAGAGATGCTGTTCCGGGAATCATTCGTGCGTCTGAACCGACGCTGTCTTCCGACATGACATTTGCAGGCATGCCTTAAATCAAAAGTGGGGCGCAATGCCCCACTTTTAAAACGCTGTAGCCGATCAGCCAACCCGATAGTTCGGGGCTTCTTTGGTGATCTGTACATCGTGTACATGCGATTCCATCATGCCCGCGCCTGTGATTTTCACAAACTCAGGTTTGGTGCGCATGGTCTGAATATCGCCACTACCGGTGTAGCCCATAGAAGAGCGCAGACCGCCCATCAGCTGGTGCACGATAGCGGTCATAGAACCTTTATAAGGCACACGACCTTCAATACCTTCCGGAACCAGCTTCTCTACGCCAGCGTCTTTGTCCTGGAAGTAACGGTCACTGGAGCCCTGAGCCTGAGACATAGCACCCATAGAACCCATGCCACGGTAAGACTTGTAAGAACGGCCCTGATACAGCTCGATCTCGCCCGGCGCTTCTTCAGTACCGGCCAGCAGACCGCCCACCATAATCACGCTTGCACCGGCAACGATCGCTTTCGCCAGATCACCGGAGAAACGTACACCACCGTCAGCAATAACCGGAATGTCATACTTTTCCAGCGCCGTGGAAACATTAGCCACTGCAGAGATCTGAGGTACACCCACACCGGCAACGATACGGGTTGTACAGATAGAACCAGGACCGATACCGACTTTAACAGCATCCGCACCGGCTTCTGCCAGCGCAACAGCCGCTTCAGCCGTTGCGATGTTGCCACCGATCACCTGAACCTGAGGGAAGTTTTCTTTCACCCAGCGAACACGGTCGATAACACCTTTGGAGTGGCCGTGAGCTGTATCCACCACGATCACGTCAACACCGGCTTCAACCAGCGCCGCAACACGATCAGGAGTTTCAGCACCGGTACCTACTGCAGCACCCACACGCAGACGACCATCTTCGTCTTTACAGGCGTTCGGGTAGTTACGGGCTTTTTCGATATCTTTAACCGTTACCAGACCCTGCAGGTGGAACTCGTCGTCCACAACCAGAATCTTTTCAATGCGGTGTTCATGCAGCTTGGCTTTGATATCAACTAGGGAAGTCCCCTGTTTAACCGTAACCAGCTTCTCTTTCTTGGTCATGATGTTGGCAACAACATCATCCAGATTTGGTTTGAAGCGGAAATCACGGCTGGTTACGATACCTACCAGCTCGTCGCCTTCAACAACCGGCATACCGGAGAAACGGGTGTCTTCGGTCAGGGCAAGCAGTTCGCTTACGGTTGTAGAGGGTGTTACCGTTACAGGATCTTTAACGATAACGCTTTCGTGTTTCTTAACCTGACGCACTTGCTGAGCCTGCTGAGCAATGGTCATGTTTTTGTGGATAATACCAACGCCACCTTCCTGCGCCATGGCAATCGCCAGACGAGCTTCGGTAACGGTATCCATCGCTGAGGAGATCAGCGGGATATTAAGAGAGATATCACGGGTGAGTCGTGTCTTCAGGCTGACGTCATTCGGGAGGACGTCTGAGTAACCTGGAACCAGCAAAACATCATCAAAGGTGAGTGCTTCTTGAGCAATACGTAACATATTCCGCGAGCCTGCTGAAGAGTGAGGATAGAAAGAAGAATAACCCAATATTTTATCGTAACTGTTTTTCTGGGTAAACCAATATTAGGCTAGGATTGTTCTCTTTTCCCTCTGCTCGCTGTAAAAAAACACTACGACACCCTTTATGCAAACCATTTACCGCTAAAACCATGCCCAACGGAGCCAAAAATGCCTGACCAGCCCTCATCCAGCTTCACCCGCGGACAGGATGATATTTTTAAAGTCTCAGCAGATCAGACACCGCCGGCACGACAGGTACTGACGGTCAGTCAGCTGAATCGTCAGGCGCGCCAGTTGTTAGAAAGCCGGTTTGCTCTGGTTGTCGTGGAAGGCGAAATATCCAATCTGAGCACACCAGGCTCCGGGCATCTCTACTTCAGCCTGAAAGATGAAAACAGTCAGGTGCGTTGCGCCATGTTCCGCAATCGCGCCGGACTGCTCGCCTTCCGCCCGAAAAATGGTGACAAGGTTCAGCTCCACGCCAAGGTCAGCCTGTATGAAGGCCGGGGTGACTTTCAGCTGATCGCGGAGACCATGGAGGAACAGGGACGCGGCGCGTTGATCCGTGCCTTTGAAGCATTGAAGTTCAAGCTGAAAGAGGAAGGGCTGTTTGACCGCAGCCGCAAGAAGCCTCTGCCGCCGATTCCTGATGTCATCGGCCTGATTACATCACCGACCGGTGCTGCGATCCGGGATGTGCTGATTGTGCTCAAACGTCGCTTTCCGCTGGCAGAAATCTTTGTCTACCCGGCCATTGTTCAGGGTAACGAGGCCCCCGACTCCATCACGCGGGCCATCGAACTGGCACATCTGCACGGCAAAAGCGATCTGCTGATTATCGGGCGCGGCGGCGGCAGTCTTGAAGATCTCTGGGCGTTTAATGATGAGCGGGTTGCCCGTGCGATGGCGGCCAGTTTTATCCCTACCGTGAGTGCTGTCGGCCATGAAACCGATGTCACCATTGCGGATTACATTGCCGACTATCGGGCACCGACACCTTCCGCGGCAGCGGAGCTGGTCAGCCCGGATATGGCTCAGTGGCAGCAATGGCTGAGCCAGTCAGAAAGCACCTTGCAGCGTCAGATGGAGCGCCAGCTACAGAACAGCCAGCAGCGACTGGATCATCTTGAACATCGCTATGAGCGTTGTTTCAGCGGACTCAGACAACAGGGCAAACAACTGAACCAGCTGGAACAGCGGCTGATTCAGGGCATGAAAAACCGCCTGTTTCGGGAACAACAGCAGCTGGACAAGGTGGCCGGCAAACTTCAGCATCCCAAAACAGAGCTGAGCCGACAAAGCCAGCAGCTGAGCAACCTGAAACAGCAGATAATAAGAGCCACTCAGGTTCAGACACAGCAGACCCGACAACAGCTTGAACAGCTGACCCAACGCCTGTGGCGCGCAGCGCCCGACAAAAGCGTCAAAGAGGGTCAGACGCAACTACAGAAACAGTCACAAGCTTTACAAAAAGCCCTGCATCATCAGCTTGAAGCTCATCAGCAAAAGCTGGCAGAGTTAAGTCATCGCCTGCAAACCGTCAGTCCATTGGCAACGCTGTCACGGGGCTATGCCATCGTTCAGGATGACAAGGGCAATATTGTCCGTCATTATCAGGACGTTAGTCAGGGAGACAGCATCTCCGCTCAACTGGCAACAGGTGTATTACACTGCAAAGTTATGGCGCAAGATGCCGATAACTAGTTGCTACAAGCTACTGCGCTGCTAAGGGGAAGACAATGCGCCGAAACATGAAGAGCCGACGTTCCGGATTTATCTCAATTTGTGTCACCAAAAGGTCGGCAGCACTTCGGTCTTTCCTGCTTTATCTCACCTCTTCCCCCGTCAAACTGAAACGCACCGGCCTGATGATGCTGGCAGCGCTGGGGTTAAGCCTGAGTGCCGTCTCACAGGCTGAAACCACGCCCGATTACGACCCGAAACCTGACCCTATGCCCGGTGGCGTAGCGGTGATTGAACTGCCGGTATCCCTGGGCACTGAAGAAGAACCCACGGTGTACTTTCAGGGCAAGCGGGTATTTGTGATGAATCGCCCCTACAACAAAAAAAGTGATAACCGCTGGATCGCCTGGGTCGGTATCCCCCTGAGCGCCAAACCCGGAAAAATGCCACTGGTGATAGAGCAACCCAACGGACGTAACCGGGAAATTATGATTAATGTCCGTCCGCCAAAGCATAACGACAACTATGTTGTCACCCGCCATGCGGCGAAGAAAAACCTGACCCGCCAGCAGGAACAGCAGATCGCTGACGATCAGAACACGCTGGAAAGCCTGATCAATCGCTGGAACAGCAAAGCGCCGGACACCCGTACATTTTTGCACCCGACCCGCGGCAGTCAGCTGCGTGCCTTTGGTGATCGGGTATTCCTGAACGGTGAGCTGCTGGACAGTCATAACGGTATCGATCTGAGCGGCCAGCGGGCAGCCTCTCCGGCCGATGGCACCGTGGTCATGATTCGGGATCTTTTCTATGGCGGCAAGACCGTACTGGTGGATCATGGACGTGGACTGTTTACCCAATACAGCCATCTGGCAGGTATCAACTTCAGAATCCGTGAAGGCCAGCGTATCCGCCGTGGCGAAGAGATCGGTAAGATCGGCGTAAGCGGCCACCATATCGAAGCCGGCAAAGACTACGCAGCCGAGATTAAACGACCGCACCTGCACTGGGGCGTCAGTCTGAACGGTGTTTTTGTTAACCCGAAACTGTTTCTGGTTGATGCCGAATAGCACTTTAGAAGAATCGACCAAAGCAGAACTGCAAACATAAGTTCTGTGGCTATACTGAAACGGCATCCACAGAAATAACGAGAGATTTTGTCAGCGCTGTGCCTCCCTCGATACTGCAGGATCGACAGGCAACACAGGCTCGGCAGAGAAGAACGCAACACTGGCTTTCGCTAGCTGCTGTTCGCGTCGCAAATCTGTTTTTTCTGATCTCTTCTGATAGCCCTTCAGCACATGCTGAGGGGCTTTCTTGTTTCTGCTTCCCTGTCACTACCCCTGTCAATCAGAAGGCCCTACAGCACCCTCATCACACTCTGATTAATAAATCTGGTGATTAGTTGATACATGACAAGCAACTGTCATCACAGGCAGGACAAATCCGTTCTAGAATGAAGGTGAACCGAAGGACGGGCAAAGAGACGAGCCGGCCCTTAGGGGCAAGATCTTATGGCCTAAAATGGAGATCGCAGTCATGGCAAACCCACTATTTCCCGACTTTTCACTCTTCGCTAAGGTAATGCCTCAGGCACTGCCGGTGCAAAAAATGCAGCAGCACTGGCTGGATGGCGTTAGCAATCTTGTTAACCTGGAACTGGAAGCGATGATGGAATACAACCATCTCTGGTTCGATCTCTGGCAAGATTGCGCAACATCCGATCCGTCAGAGTGCCATCAGCACTTTATCGACCACTGGGAAGATCATCACAAGCTCCTGATCAACCACCAGAAACGTCGTGAAGCCGCCATGAATGAGTGGAAAGAGCATATCGAAGAAGTCCTTTGATCCGCTGAATGTCAAAACAGCCTCCAAGGCTTGAGGCTTCCCGGATCAACAGAATGCCTTAAAACAAAAGCGGCCATCACTTTTCAGTGATGGCCGCTTTTTTATTTCCGGTTTGATAACCGAAGGAGCGCTCTGAAAAAAGCGCTCTAAAGAAAGATTACTTCAGCAGTTCGCTGATATCTTTCGCTTCCCAGTGAGGGAAGTGCTTGCGGATAAGACCGTTCAGCTCCAGTTCAAAGGCACTGATTGGGCCTGCCGCAGTCTGTGCGCCAGCCTGAGCGACATCTTCAATCATACCGGCACCGACCGTCACGTTGCTCAGACGATCAACAACGATAAAGCTACCGGTAAACTTGCTGGATTTGTACGCATCAAATACCACAGGAGCGGTCAGCTCAACCGTTACCAGAGCGATGCCGTTCAATGGCAGCTCACGGGCTTCGGATTTTTCCATGGTGTTCACATCGATCTGATGCTCGATATGGGTCACATAACCACTGGTGAAGTGAGTACCGACCTTAAAGCTGTACTGTTTACCCAGTTCCAACGGCTGCTCATGCATCCACACCATGTGTGCGCTGAAGCTGTTGCTGACCTTGGCTTCACTACCGGTTTCAACCAGTACATCACCACGGGAGATATCGATCTCGTCGTTCAGGGTAACCGTAACTGCCTGGCCCGGCTGCGCCTGATCCAGCTCACCATCAAAGGTTACGATGGATTTAACGGTGCTGGTTTTACCGGAAGGCAGCGCGGTAACCGACTGGCCTTTCTTAACAAAACCGGCAGCAACGGTGCCACAGAAACCACGGAAATCCAGATTCGGGCGATTCACATACTGCACCGGGAAGCGCAGGCTCTCCAGTGCGATGTCGTGATTCACTTCTACGTTTTCCAGAATATCCATCAGCGGTGCTTCGGTGTACCAAGGCATCAGCTCGCTGTTATTGGTCACGTTTTCGCCTTTCAGGGCAGAAACCGGCACAAAACGGGTATCCGGCAGATCCAGATCTTTAGCAAATTCTTTATAGTCCGCAACGATCTCGTCATAACGGGCCTGGGAATAATCCACCAGATCCATTTTATTGACGGCAACGATCACATGCTTAATGCCCAGCAGTGAGGCGATAAAGCTGTGACGACGGGTCTGAGTCAGTACGCCGTGGCGGGCATCGATCAGAATAATCGCCAGGGATGCGGTAGACGCACCGGTCGCCATGTTACGGGTGTACTGCTCGTGCCCCGGAGTATCGGCGATGATGAACTTACGCTTTTCGGTAGAGAAATAACGGTAAGCCACATCGATGGTGATGCCCTGCTCACGCTCGGACTGCAGGCCATCAACCAGCAGTGCCAGATCGATCTCTTCACCGGTGGTGCCGCTTTTCTTGCTGTCACGGCTGATCGCAGCCAGCTGATCTTCATAGATCATTTTGGAATCATGCAGCAGACGGCCGATCAGGGTACTTTTACCATCATCAACACTGCCGCAGGTGATAAAACGCAGCAGATCTTTCTGTTCGTGTTGTTTCAGATACGCTTCAATATCTTCCGCAATCAGATCGGATTGGTGAGACATTTTGTGTCCTCATTCACTTGGGGCGGATGTGGCTGAAGCACACACCCGACCAGAATCTTGTTTCACTCAGCAAGCCGGGTAAGCCGGCAGCTCAGAACCGCGCACTTGTGCGACGGTTCTCAGATAGAGACCGTTCCTAGAAATAGCCTTCGCGCTTTTTCTCTTCCATAGAACCGGTGCCATCGTGGTCGATCACACGGCCCTGACGCTCGGAAGTGGTGGTCAGCAGCATTTCCTGAATAATGTCCGGCAGCGTTGCAGCGGTCGATTCCACCGCACCGGTCAGCGGGTAACAACCCAGCGTACGGAAACGCACAGAACGCATCTCTGGCTTCTCATCTTCCGCCAGCGGCATACGATCATCATCAACCATGATCAGGGTGCCATCACGCTCAACCACCGGGCGCTCTGCTGAGTAGTACAGAGGCACAATCGGAATCTCTTCCAGATAGATGTACTGCCAGATATCCAGCTCGGTCCAGTTGGACAGCGGGAATACACGAATCGATTCGTCTTTATTTACCTTGCCGTTAAACAGGTTCCACAGTTCAGGACGCTGGTTTTTCGGGTCCCAGCGGTGGAATTTGTCACGGAACGAGTAAACACGCTCTTTAGCGCGGGATTTCTCTTCGTCACGACGGGCACCACCGAACGCCGCATCAAAGCGGTACTTGTTCAGCGCCTGCTTCAGGGCATCGGTTTTCATCACGTCGGTGTACTTACGACTGCCGTGATCAAACGGGTTGATATTTGCCGCACGGCCTTCTTCGTTGGTATGAACGATCAGGTCCATACCCGCTTCTTTCGCCATCTTGTCGCGGAATTCGATCATCTCACGGAATTTCCACGTGGTATCCACATGCATCAGCGGAAACGGAGGCGTTCCCGGATAGAAGGCTTTACGGGCCAGATGCAGCATTACCGCGGAGTCTTTACCGATTGAGTACAGCATTACCGGATTATCAAACTCAGCAGCTACTTCCCGAATGATGTGGATGCTCTCGGCTTCCAGCTGTTTCAGGTGAGTCAGGCGTTCGGGCGATATCATCGTTGTGATCCACTCCTGCTAAAGGTCATAAGCAAGCCCTGACAGGGCGGCTTTTCAAGTCAAAATCTGTTATCGCAGCGCGCCTGTAACAGCGTTTCACCGGTCTGTCGCAGATACGGACAGCCCAATTGCATGCGATTTTAATAAGCGTAGTTAAAACGGAATCCTTAATTACGTCAAATTATTTAAAATCATTGGCTGATAACTTTTCGATATAAAGGATTGCCCAGGGAGGATCGCAGCGTCAGCGTTGCAGCCGCACCACCCAGCTGTTTATCCCGCCATCATCAGACAGGATAAAACAGCGATATCCGGGAGGCTGCGGATCGATCTCAAAGTCATTGATATGCGGCATAAACTGGATGCTGGTTGCAGGCGTTGTGAACAGCGTCAGGCCATCACGCTCCAGCTCATGTTCCTGGTGCACGTGACCACAGATTACCGCTTTTACCTGCGGATACCTGCACAGCGTCTGCCAGAGCCAGCCGTCATCCTGAAGCGGAATATTATCAATGCCAGCGACCTGATCCGGCTGCGTCAGCTCGCGATGAAAAGCCCCCTGATGCTCAGGCCCAACCAATAGCGGCTGATGGTGAACCGCTACCGCCTGAAACTCCGCCTTGGGTCGCTCCAGTGCATTCAGCAGATGTTTGCGCTCAGTCTCAGGCAGCTCGCCATGGGGTTGGCCGGAATTAGAATTCAGCAGCAGCCACTGCCAGCGTCCAAGGCAAACCGAGGCATTAACCGGTTTGAAGCGCGCCATATAATCCAGCTGATCGTGATTACCGGGAATCCACTCCCAGGGCACACCGGTTTCTTCCATACGCTCAAAGAGAAGTCGGTAACTTTCCGGTGTTTCATCCTGACTGAGATCCCCTGTCAGAAGAAACAGATCCGGCAAACCATCGGCTTCAATCTGCGCCAGCAAGTGATTCAGGTTCTGCCAGGGGTTCTGGCCTTTAAAATCCTGTTCGGTATTGGAGAAAAGGTGCAGGTCGGTTAACTGAATAACGGTGGGCATATCGGGGTGAAGATCCTTATTTAAGCCGGATGGGCACTGACAGAAAGGTTAAATGACGCGGTGCACCGGCGTTACACCGGCACCACCATCAAAAGGAGAGGTTTACCGGCTCAGCAAGATGACCGTACTGTTGAAGGTGAGACAACCACTCGCCAAGGAACAGGTTAATCTGCAGTTTTTCATCCGGTTGGCGCATCTTATCGTTCGGGTAGAGATAACGACCTTCAAAATGACGCTGCCGCTGATAGCCGACCACTTCGGCCATGCGCGCATCATGATACATGCGAACCGAAAGCTCCGGTTGGCGCAGCCAGTGACCCCAGGTGTCTTTCTGGAAGATACGCAACAAGGTGGTGTATTTACTGCGTTCGGTGACTTTAATCACCAGTTCACCCAGGTGAAGGGCTTCATCACTGACCGCAAAATGCCACTGTTCGGTCTCTTCAAGGTCGGGCAGCAGCTTAAGCAGGCGAAGATAGTTTGCTTCGCACTCCGCCATCTGTTTTTTCAGATCAACCGCGTAGTTAGGTTTGGTTTTCCAACCGTTGTATTGCTGCCAGTTACCGAAATTTTCCGGTGCTGCAGGCTTCTTGCCAGAGTTTGAATGCATATTAAATCACTCCCGCTGCAACAGGCGGATCTCCGATAGGTCTGACAAGACATAAATAAACAGACAAACTGAGACGAAACCGATCAGGAATTATAAACCTGCTGCAGACGTGTATGGTTGAGCTGAAGCCACTGTAAACCAATAATGGCCATCGCATTATTAATGCGGCCATCCTGAAGGCCTTTAAAGGCTTCCTCGGTGCTGACCAGCTCAACACGAATATCTTCATTTTCTTCTTCCAGACCGTAGATACCTTCCTGAATCTCACGACTGTCGATAACGCCCAGAAAAAGATCGATCTGCTCATCCATACCACCGGGGCTTACCCAGTATTTGTACAGATGCTCAAGGTGAAGCACTTTACAGCCGGCCTCTTCTTCGGCTTCCCGGTGAACGACATCTTCATTGCTCTCACCGGGCTCTGTCATCCCTGCCACCAACTCAAACTGCCACGGGCTTTGAGACGCATCGTAAATACATCCCGGGCGGAACTGTTCGACCATAAGTAACTGATCCGCCACCGGATCATACAAAAGCACGCCCACCGCATTGCCACGTACAAACACTTCGCGGCTCATGGCATCGGACCAGCCGCCGTCAAAACGGCGGGTTTTCAGGCGTAACTTATCAAACCTGAAGAAGCCCTCAAATACAGTGTTCTGTTCGATAATGTCTACGGCATCCTGCTGGAAACTCGGGCTAAGCTTTTTACTCATGATCCTTCCTTTTCAGGCAACAGCCTTTCAGCATAGCAAGTTTCAAACAACACTCAAGCGGGGGAAATTCCGGCAAAATCTCTGCCGCGACCCGCTGTTTTGCGCACTATACTGAAACACAGTCATGAAATAAAAGCCTTAGCGATGCAGGATTCATCTTTGCAGTAAGGCTGAGATATTTAACGGAGGCGATTATGGCCTTTGTGCAGCTTAACTATCTGAACCAGCGTCCTCTGGCATTTCTTGCCGGTGCCGAGGGCAATGTACCGGCACTGAAAGCCTGCCTGCTGCAATCTAAGCGACAGAGTGCCCGTGTGCGTATCTTTCTGGGCAACGCTTTTGGTGCCTTTGGTCACAGCGATGAGACACTCTATGAACTTGAGATGCAGTGCACCTGGCTGATCAGAGGTCAGCATGAGCGCACCCTGCTGCAGCGATACAGCCCCAATAACGGCTCACTCAACAATCAGGTTCAGGATACGCTTTTCAGCCATGATCACACGGCCTGGCAGTGGCTGGATAACGATACCCGACTACGTCGCGCCCAAAGCAGTTTCAGTTATCACAACATCAGCCATCTGAGCCATTGGAGTGATCTGATACGGATACAAACGCCCAACGGTGCGCTGCTGGCCTGTCATGACTCACCGGACTACCTGTTTCCGGGTACGCTGGATCAGAATGATCTGGATCGGGAACAAATCATGGGCTGGCTGGATCAATATCATTGTCAGGGATTGATTATCGGAAGTGACCATCAGCCCTGGATAGAACATCTGCCTGAAGGGCGTTTTGTTGCCAGCTGCGGCGCCAGCGGCTTTGCCAGCCACCCCCTTTATTCAGATGTGCATTATCTGCTGATTGAGCCTTTTCGCGATAAGCTGATTCCCCGGATTGAGCGGGTATCCTATGACGCCAAGAACTGGGCAGACCAGCTGCACACAGAAGGCGTTTCTTCACTTCTGACCTATCCGTTGCTGAAAGGGTTACCACCCCCGGATCATGAACGGTAAAAGCTCAGGCAGGCTCAAAGGTATGAGGCAGATCAACAACAAAACAAATATAAAAAATACACGTTACATAATATGACGGAAATCATGCAGTTTTATTGCAAACATAAAGGTTAGAATCCAGTATTAGGCGTCCGAATAATAACAATACCAGACAAAGCTTTAATGTAGCGTCTTAAGCTTTTTTGCCGACAGTCTGAAAAAACAAAATTATAACGACCAAGTAATGAGAGCTAGCAATGTATAACCTCCTGGGCAATATCAAAATTAAGTACAAACTCTGGATCATTATCGGATTGATGGCGATGGGAACCGCTGTACTGATCAGCGTCTCTCTGATGTCCCTGAAGGACAACCTGCTGGAAGATCGTAAGATCAAAACCAAACACGTGGTTGAAACCGTACACGGGTTTCTGAATCACTATTACGGGATGGAGCAATCCGGAGAACTCTCCCGGCAGGAAGCTCAGCAAGCCGCTCAGAAAGCCATTGAGGCGCTTCGTTACGATAAAGACGAATATTTCTGGATCAACGACATGAATGCTGTCGTGATCATGCACCCGATCAAACCAGCACTTAATGGTAAAGATCTGACAAACCTGGAAGACGCCAACGGCAAAAAAATCTTCAGTGAATTTGTCGGTGTCGTAAAAGCCTCAGGCGAAGGTTATGTGAACTACCTCTGGCCAAAACCGGGCCATGATGATCCTCAGGCAAAAGTCTCCTACGTAAAAGGCTTCTCCCCCTGGGGCTGGATTGTGGGTAACGGCATCTACCTGAACGATATGGATGATATTTTCTGGAAGACGCTGCTGCACTACTCCATCACCGTGGGTATTCTCAGTCTGCTGATCGGTGGTCTGGCGCTCTTCATTATTCACATCATCACCG
This sequence comes from Oceanospirillum sp., assembly GCA_048264105.1. Lineage (GTDB taxonomy): Bacteria > Pseudomonadota > Gammaproteobacteria > Pseudomonadales > Halomonadaceae > Oceanospirillum. The sequence goes on along the minus strand of JBLXDJ010000002.1, from coordinate 109,528 downwards.
TGCAGATTACGACCCTGAAAAACACCATGGTGGATGTAAAAGATTCCGGCGATCTGCGTGAACGTGTCGATATCAGCACCACTGACGAGCTGGGTGATATGGCCGGCGCTTTCAACCATATGATGGATAAGTTCCAGAACATCGTGAACTCCGTTGATCAGTCAACACAGCAGCTGACCCATGCCATCACTCAGATGTCAGACATCACAGAGTCCACCATCGAGGGTGTTACCCGTCAGCGCTCGGAGACTGAGCAAAGTGCAGCCGGTATGAATGAGATGGCGGCTTCAGCGCAACAAACTGCGGGTATCGCAGATCAGGCCAATGAAGCGACCCGTCAGGCCCATGAGCAGACCGAAAACGGCTTACGCATTGTCGAGGAAGCTACCGGCAGCATTAACGAACTGGCCGGTGAGGTTGAAGAAGCCAGTAGCGTGATTAACGCTCTGGAAGATCATACCGCCAAAATTGAGAGCATTCTGGATGTGATCGGTGGCATCTCGGAACAAACCAACCTGCTCGCTCTGAACGCTGCCATTGAAGCGGCACGAGCCGGTGAACAGGGTCGTGGCTTTGCGGTTGTTGCCGATGAAGTGCGCCAACTGGCGCAACGCTCGGCTGAATCGACACAGCAGATTCAGGAGATGATCCACGAGCTGCAGAGCCGCTCCAAAGTAGCGGTGGATGTAATGAACACCAGCCGCTCCAAAGCTGAGACAACGGTAACCAAGGCAACCGAAGCCGGTGAAGCTTTCCGTACCATTGCAGAGTCGATGCAGCAGATCAGCTCTCTGAATGCCCAGATCATGACTGCAGCCGATGAGCAAAGTAATGTCGCCAATGAGATGAGCCAGAATCTGGTTTCAATCTCTAACGTCTCGGAAGAAACAGAACAGGGAACCAGCCTGATCCGTGAATCCGGTCGTGAGCTACAGCAGAATGCTCACAACCTTGAAGCCCTGATCAAGCAGTTTAAAACCTGATCTTATTCCGTAACAACCACCTTTAAACAGCCTGTGTGCCGCCTTACAATCGGCCACAGGCTTTTTTATTTTTTGCCTCACACTCACCAACCACTGACCAACTGCAACGGAGTCAAAGAGCCGGTATGAAAGGTCGTAATATGCAGCGCTGGCGGGATCCGGCTAAAGATCCCCGAAGAGAGAAAAAAACCAACCTGATCACTCAGGAAGGTTACGATGCACTGCAAAGTGAACGGGACTTTCTATGGAAAGTACGCCACCCTGAACTGGCACAAAAGGTTCAGGAAGCCGCCGCACAGGGCGACCGCAGTGAAAACGCCGACTACACCTACAATAAGCAGCTGCTGAACAAAACGCTGGGCCGGATCCGGCATCTGGACAAACGGCTGGATGCTCTGACGGTTGTGGACAAGAAACCCGATGATCTGGAACGTATTTTCTTCTCTGCCTGGGTAGAACTGGAAGATGATGAAGGTGAGCTGATGCGGGTACGCATTGTCGGGCCGGATGAGGCCGATCTGAAAGAGGGCAAGATCAATATCGACTCCCCTCTGGCGCGCTCGCTTCTGGGGAAAACACTGGATGATGAAATCCGGGTGCAGGCTCCCGGTGGCGAACAGACTTACTATGTGCTGGCCGTAGATTACGACTGAACAGCTAAAAAAATGAGCCCCATCAACAAGCCCAAAAAAAGAGACCCGGACAGTGTCCGGGTCTCTTTTCGGTTTCTGAGCTTAAAACGCGCTCTGACGAGTGCTGCGACTTACTTAAAAGCGCAACCGGTCTTAATACCCATCATATTAAACACTTTCGCTGCCGGGCAAAAACCGGTAAATGCAGACTGAATCAGGTTCGCGCCGATAAAGACGGTAAACCACATAAAGTTAGCGTGCACATACTGAGTCAGCACAACACTCAGCAGTACCATGGTTCCGGCAAACACAAACATTAAGCGATCGATATTCATAATTTCTCTCCCGATATTTCAAGCCATGCCTGTTGCTGGCCAATTGCAGGAGATAATATTAGATTTACCTTAAACAAAGAAATACCGCTTAATTCTAAATAGAATTTAGATATAACTAAAAAGAATAATCAGTTAGCGACGCTTTTACCGCCATCAAAATGGACGCTCAGCAATGATCACAGCACGCTTCGGAGCCGGATAACCCTCTGCCGTTTTTGTCGGATCGTTTGGATCCAGGAAATCTTTCAGAGACTGGTAGCTCATCCATTCCGTGCTACGCTGCTCTTCCGTTGTGGTCACCGACACATCCACCACCCGAACATTAACAAAGCCACATTTCTCCAGCCAAAGTACCAGTGCATCGGGACTTGGCAGATACCAGACATTGTTCATCATCGCGTAGCGATCTTCCGGCACCAGTACGGTTTGCGCATCACCATCCACAACCAACGTTTCCAGCACCAGCTCGCCACCGGGACGCAGGGCTTCTTTCAGCTGATACAGGTGATCGATAGGAGAACGACGGTGATAGAGCACCCCCATAGAGAACACGGTATCAAAGTAATCCAGATTAGCCGGAACATCTTCGATACCCACCGGCAGATGGAATACGCGATTTCCATCTGCCAGCCCCATTAAACGCCTTACCAGCTGAAACTGCATATGAAAGCGTGGGGATGGATCAATACCCACCACAAAGCGCGCACCGGCACCGGCCATGCGCCAACAGTGATAGCCACTGCCACAACCCACATCCAGTACGCTACGGTTGTACAGGGGGGCAATAAACTCCGCCAAACGATCCCACTTCCAGTCGGAATGCCACTCGGTATCGATATAAGAGCCGTGCAGATCAAACGGGCCTTTGCGCCAGGGCATCAGCTTTTTCAGTAGATTACGATATTTCGCCTGCTGAGGTGCAGGCAGTTCCGGTTGAGTACGCACCTGAACAGCGCTTTGCTCCAGATTAATTTCAACCTGATAGCCCTGTTCAGCCAGAGTGTCTGCCGTATCAAATTTATCCACAACCCGCTGCCAACCAGGCAGATCCGAATAACGCTTAGTATCCAACGCCTCTTCCAGCTGCTCCGGCACTTTCGCTAACCAACGGGTCAGGCCTTCTTCAGCAAATTTCTGATACAGAGGTGCATAATCCTGCATGTTGTCGCTCACTTAGATCGGGTTGGAATAGAGTTCAGGAACAGTCGGGCTGCTTTCTTTGAGTGATGGCTATCGGGCTTTAATCGCTAACAGGGACGCAAAATTAAGATACTGAAACCACACGGTACTTTGGGCAAAGCCTGCATCACTGAAACGCTGATGATGGGTTTCGAAGCTTTCGGCCTGCAGGAAGTTTTCCAGCGCTGCCCTCTTCTGACTGATCTCCAGCTCGCTGTAACCATTGGCGCGCTTGAAGTCCAGATGCAGGTCAAACAGGGTATCCTGCTGCTCTGCAGAGTCAAAACGTACCTTTTCTGACAGGATAATCACGCCACCGGGCGCTAAACCTTCATGGATTCGCCTTAACAGCGGCAGACGCTGCTCCATCGGCAGAAACTGAAAGGTAAAGTTCAGAATCACGACAGAGGCATTTTCAATCGGTGCGTCACAAATATCGGCGCATTCCAGATGCACGCTATTACGCTGAGTCTCGGAGACCTCCTGAGACAGAACCTCACGACAGCGCTCTATCATCGCCTCAGAGTTATCCAGCCCCACAATCTCAAGTCCGGGTTCTTCAATCTGATGCAGTACCGACAACATGCTCGCGCCCAGAGAGCAACCCAGATCATAGATACGGGTTCCCGGCTGCCAGTAACGGCGAGCGATCACGCCGGTCATGCCGATCATGTTGCTGTAGCCCGGAACAGATCGTTTGATCATATCCGGAAAGACCTGAACGACCTTGTCATCAAATGAAAAGGTGGCCACTTTATCCAATGGGTTAGCGAAGATCGCGTCTTTTTGCTCGTGTTTCACGTCAGGTACCTAAAGGTTAAATCCGGGCAGACCAGATGCAGAACTTACCGGTCTCAGCAATGCGCTCACAATGGCCAAAAGTAGCTTCGATAATATCAGGATACTTCAGGAACCGGTTGGCAACGATCCGCAGCTCACCACTGCGCTTAAGGTGCTTCTTAGCCTGACGGATAAAGCGGTCCGCCAGCTCGTAATCGGTTTTCTGGCCGGTATGAAATGGCGGATTAGAGATAATCAGATCAAAGCGATCGGTAATATCACTCCACATGTCAGAGGCGTAGACCTGTCCCTGCATCTCATTAGCGAGGATACTTCGACGGGTCGCTTCCAGTGCCATGGCGTTCACATCACAGAAGGTGACTTCCAGCTCGGGATGCTGCTTTAACAGGCTCAGACCGATCACGCCGGTGCCACAGCCCATATCCAGTACACGGCGATTACGCACCTTAGAAGGCTTAATGCGCGGCATATTCTGCAGCATCAGCGCCGTGCCTTCATCCAAACGCCCGTGGCTGAACACGCCGGGCAAACTGGTCAGCTTAAGATCAGCCAGCTCATCCGGAAACGCCTCTTTTTCCGGCAGCTGCCAGTGCAACTCCCATGGCGTGGCGTCAAAAGCCTCCGGAGTTCCGGATGCTGATTTTTCACTAAGATCCAGCCTCAGCAGCGTGCTTTTTTTCGCCTTGTCCGCTTTGCTCAGGCTATAGCCGCCCTCCGGCCACTGAGCCTCGGCTGCAGCCTTAACCAGCTTATCGGCTGATTTAATACCGCCATTATTTTCACCCACCAGCCAAAAGCGACCTCCGGCCTTCAGCAGAGGTAAAACCTGAGTAATCAGGTAGCGCGCCTGCTCTTTCGCTTTCGGCATAAAGAGCAGGATGGCGTCATAACCGGTCAATAACCCGGACTCTTTGTCCTGACCAAGATAGGCCTGAAACAGTGGTAAAAACCGGCTTTCATGTTGGGAATGTTGCTGAAGCGACTGAAAACTCCGCCAGTCATCGGTCAACAGGTGCAGTGCTGTCACCTGTTCCGTCAGCATCGGCTGAATAAAATTGCCAAAGCCATCGCCCACAGGCAGATGCGCCATCAGAACATCACCTTCAACGGCGTCTTGATTACGCATTAACAGTTCTGCAGCTGGGGACAAAGCGCTCATAATTATTTACCAAAATAGAAAGGAATCAGAAGTGTTTTCAAACTTGTATCACGATAGCCCGCGGGCTGTTTTAAATCAGGGTTTTCTGGCTAACACATGCCTTTTTTGTGATTACATGCCCTTTCTTGCAATAACATGAATGTAGCGCCCCATTCGCCAGTAGGGCTCCTGATGACAATAACGCCATTCGAGCTCCAGCAGCTTTTCCAGATCTTCATCCGAAGGGGTTTTATCACGAAGATAGTCGGTAAACACACGAATACCCGCTACCGAGACAATCTCAAGTCCCTGTTCCTTCAACCCATCGATAACCTGTTCCGGTTTTTGCGGACTGATCGGAGTCAGGCGCAAACGCTGGCCGGTACCATCCAGCGTATCCCGCAGCGCCTTGTCATAGTTACCTTTGACAATATTACTGAACCGCAGGCCATCTTCATTAAAAAACATCAGTGATAACCAACCGCCGGACTGCATCTGATCTGCAAGAATCGGCAGAGCATCCATCGGCTGATGTAACCATTCAAGTACCGCATGGCATACCACAAATTGCGCCGGAGGCAGCTGATCTGCTAACTCCTGCAAACGATAAGGATAGCTTGCCACAGGACTATCATAGGATGCGGATTGCGCCTGAAACAGCCGGTCAGCCTCAGCTCGCATATCATCAGCAGGCTCAGTGAAGGTTATCTTATGCCCCTGTCGGGCCAACCAGTCACTCATCTGCCCCAACCCGCCGCCAATATCCAGCACATCAACCGGACATGCTTCCGCTATAAACGGGATCTGCTGAAAGTCACGGGACAAAAGCTCCTGACGCAACCAGCCTTTGTTGGTGCCATAGACATTATTGCGAAACTTTTCGGCTAAACCGTTAAAGATCTTATCGGTCTGGATTTTTGCGCGCGGTGCAGCCAAGGCGGTAACCTCAAAGGAAACAAATCAGCATATGTCTGATCAGGGAGAAAACAAGCGAGGGATACTAAAGGATTTCTAAGGAAGGTTAAAGCACGAGGGCAGCTGGCCAAATGTCAGACATAAAAAAACCAGCCCTAAGGCTGGTTCTTTTGTCTGTTTCTTTGCTAATCAGGAGATTAGAATACCAGAACAGCACCAACGACAGTTGCTTTAGCGTCTGCTACGGCACCTTCGTCGTTCATGTCGCCGGAAGCAACTTCAGCGTAAACGTACATTGGCTCACCTAGGTTGTAAGTAGCACCAAACTGAGTGTTGTTGCCGTCTACAGAACCAGTGTCAAAAGAGGTGAACAGGCCGTATACAGAACCCATGCCGTAGTCGAAAGAAGCAGATGCAGAGATAGCAGAATCTACAGTATCGCTAGTTTCAAACGCACCAGCAAAAGTCAGAGCGTCCATAGACATGGAAGCAGCTACACCAGTTGCAGACTGGTAAGTGTCATAAGCAACACCAACAGTTGCTGGGCCAGCAGGCAGCTGAACACCAACTTGCATAGCGTTGTCTTTGTCAGAGTCAGAAGCGTCTTTACCGTTCAGTTTAACAGCAGCGCCTACTTTAACACCACCGAACTCACCAGTGTACTGAACTTGCTGAGACTCGATGTTAGAGAATGCAGTTTCTGCACCGTTAGTAGCTTCTGGAGCAACCAGCATGTCGGTAACGAAGTCGTTAGGAACTGCGTCGAAAGCACCTACACGAACAGTACCGAAGTCACCCTGAACACCGATGTAGTTCTGATCAGTGCCATAGATACCATTGGTAGCAGTAGTAGAGTTGTTGTTGCCGTTAGAACCCGCTTTAGCGTGGAATTCCATTTTGTAGATAGCAGTCAGGCCATTGTCCAGAGCTTGCTCGCCCTTGAAACCAATAGTAGAACCGTTATCGCCAGCAGTGTTGTCGTTTTCAACGTCAACAGCCAGTTGGATGTTGCCGTAAACAACAGGAGCAGCTTGTGCAGCTACAGAGAAGCTCATAGCACCAGCAATAGCGGTAGCAATCAGAGTCTTTTTCATTTGATAATTTCCTTTCTCTACTCAATCGCTCTGCATAAATGCAGAAGTTTTCGGTGTGCTGACTGGATGCATAACAAAATCCAGCCAATCAATAACCGTTATTGTTTCAATCGCAGGAGCTACTTTAAACATCCTACGGCCGCATGGCAATAGTCAAATTCGCCCTTTTTTCAATGAATTTCCATGGTTTTGATCTGTATTAACCAAGGCTAACTCACTGTTACGGCTCAGTTGATCAGCCACCCTAGACCATGTTTTTGACATTTTGGTGACAGCGACTTAAAAAATAGATCTGCAAGAGATGCCGGCTTGGTATGCACATACCGACTCGATCTAACCAAGACTCTTTTTTGCATGTTCAATCATCAGCTGCACATTTCTTCGCCCACGGAACTCATTCATATCCAACTGGTATGCCGCCTCCACAACATCTCCCTCCTGAAAATCAATACCTTGGCCGCCTGCAAGCGCTTTAAACCAGATCGCTTTAAAGCCGACACCACCATCCGGATCACTTAGAAGGAGCTGAAGATGCGTCTGATCCGCTCCGACAGGTCTGAGCTGCTCAACTAAAAACAATCCACTGAAGCAGGGCGCTTCAAACTCCCGGCCAAAAGGTTGCAGACTCTGAATAAGCTGCCAGGTATTTTCCGAAACATCCTTCATTTGTAATGCTGCGTCGATTTTTACTACAGGCTGTAACTCCTGTTTGTTTAACGCATTTTTCACAGCAAGATTAAAACGCTCGCCAAATTCATTAAGGCAATGTTTGTACAAGGTCAGCCCCGCCGCACCCCGATGACCACCAAATTTGACCAGAAGCTCGCCATTCTGGTCATTAACCTGCTGCAGAACATCTCTGATATGAATACCTTCGACGCTGCGGGCTGAGCCGGAAAGATGGTCCGGGTTAAGCGCAGGGCACATCACAATACTGGGCTTACCTGTTTTTTGAGTGATGCGTGATGCAACGATGCCCTGAACCCCGGCATGGCCACTCTCCAGAAAGACCGACAACCCCTGATAATTTTGTTCAAGTTGCGGCTGTACCTGCTTGAGGGCATCCTGAGTCATCTCCTGCTCGATGGCCTTACGGTCTTCATTATCCTGATCAAGAATCGCCAGATAATGCTCCGCCTGATGATCGGTCGCTGCCAGCATATAATGCAGTGCGGCATAGGGATCATCCAATCGTCCTCGGGCATTAATACGAGGCCCCAACTGAAATCCCAGGGTGCCGGCATCAAAGAGCTCATTCTCTTTCCGAAGCAGCTTACGAATCGCCCGCCAGCAGGGCAGATCAAAACGATTGATCAGGCTGAGGCCTGCACTAACTACCGCCCTGTTAACAGCACTTTCACCCAGAGAAACGCAGTCAGCCACAGTACCCAGCGCTACATAACTGAGTAAAAAACCCAGCTTGGGTACATCTGCTTTGATAAACCCTTGCTGGATCAACTGATCCCGCACCTGAGCCATCACCAACCAACTCACCATGCAGCCCGCGATAGTGGCGTCGGGATAAGCACAATCCTTTTGTGTCGGGTTTATAACCGCATAGGCCGATGCCGGTGCGCCTTCTTCCGGCAAGGCATGGTGATCCGTAACGATAACGTCGATCCCTGCCTGTCGGAGCAGCGCTATACGCGACTCGTCGCTGGAGCCACAATCGGCCGTAATAATGACCTCCGGCAGAGTTTCCTGCTCCAGAACCCTCGAAATCAGCCCGGCACTGACGCCATAACCATCATTAATGCGGTGGCCGATCAGGCTGTGGATTTTTTCGGTAGGAACGCCAAACAGCTCCGTCAGCGCGCGATACAGAACAACATGGGAGGTGATGCCATCGACATCATAATCGGTCAGCAGACCGATACGTTCGCCCCTTGTAATCGTATCCGCAATCCTCACGGCCGCCTCCTGACAATCTTTCAGCAGGGCTGGCGGAGGAATATGCTTTAACGCCGGCTGCACGATGCCATCAAGATTAAACGACTCACCCTGAACCCTACCGGCGATGATTCTGGCCAATAAGGGATCAAGCCTCATCTGTTGCGCCTGATCCAAAACAGCGGGATTGAGGGTGCGGGCCTGAAATAATGGGGAGATACTCACTTATAAAAGCGCCCTTTCTCTTTCATCATTTCACTCATGACTTTGATGTCTAACTCATCCGAACTCAATGGTTCATATTCAGGGGTTAGCACTTCATATTGTCCAGAGTGATAAGTCACGGTGATTTTATCTTTCTGAATTACTCCGTAATTTGTTACAGATCCCGCCATAACCCAATCCCGGCCGTCATGCTCCAGAAGATGTCTACCACTACTGAAATCACTGGATGGATTAGAGCAACCCACAACATCCTTTAAAAGGGTTGGAGCAAGGTCAAAGTGACTGGTCACTTTGTCAACAACAGCACCTTTCGGAAAATCACCACCAGCAACTATCAAAGGTACTTTGACTTGTGCATCTGAGAAATTTCCGCCATGCCCCCAATAGTTTTTCTTCAGATCATTAAACTCCTGCCCATGATCTGCGGTAATGATAACCAGGGTATTCTCAAGCAAACCTCTGTTTTTGAGGTCATCTAACACACGACCAACCTGACTATCCGTAAAGTGAACAGCATTCCTGTATCGGTTGAAATATGGCTCAGGATCGAAATCATTATTCAGTTTCAGGTAATTAACGTCCTTCCATACCGGAGAAAAAACTTCAGGGTAGCCTTCAGGGGCACTATAAGAGTGCGGAGCATCGTAAAATAGAAAACCAAAAAACGGCTGATCACTATTTTGTTGTTTGTCCAGCCACTCCAACCACTCGTCTGTTAGCTTAATATCTCTAAGCGGTGATGATTCTGCATCGGTATCAACACGTAAATCGGGAACAGAGGAAAATACCGTCTTATCAAAAGCAGGGCTTGTCAGGCGGGCATTAGCAAAGATTCCCAATTCATAATTCTTCTTTTGCAACTCACGGATTAAAACAGGCGAAGTTGCACTGGCCTTCATAGCATCCCAGTACGTCCCCGGGATACCGTAAAACATGCTGAAAACACCCGTACGCGTACCGTTACCACCGCTATAATGCTGGTCAAAACGCGTGCCAAACTCTTTGCCAAAAGCCGCTATATTAGGCGCTGTTTTTTCATCAGCCGTATCAAAACGCCATGAATCAACTGCGATTAAGAGAACATTCTTTGGCGTGGTTTCAACAATCCCGCATTGCATTGGTTTGACGGGGTAATTCAAAGAGCCGCTATTAAGCTTAAGCAATCTTGCTTTTGCAGCAGCCTCCGGGTCATCAATCCCCCATGCTGAAAACTGTTTCTGCGCAGTCATTGGAAAATGTACGGGGAAAAAGCGCGCTTGTTTGGTGACATCAAACTTATACAGCGCATCAGCATAAGCATGGATAACATGACTCGATAACAGCGTAATAAACATTACCGGCATCACGTATCTCAGCCTTAGCGATACGGATAGTGCGTCAAGTTTTGACCATAATAGTCGTGCTATTAAATACTGAAGTGCCACGATTCCCGCAACACCGGTCAGCGCCATCAGTTGAGATGTGAAAGAGAAATCGAAAATCTGACCATCGGTATCGTTAATCAATAAGCTGATTACGAATCCGTTGATATGGAAACGGTACTGATCGAAAACAAAAGTATCCAGAAGTACGAGGGCGACGCCCAGACTGGACAGGAGAACGCCCAAAGATATAACGAATCTTTTATTCGGGAGTATTAGAGCGCAGACAAGCAAAACAGGAAGAAGCAACAATGTCAGAAAAAAAGCATGTCCTAACCAAGTCGTCGCCAGATACCCCCAGCCAAGCAATGTATCAGGAAAGTCCATGTAAACCGCATATCGGGCAAAAACCAGCATCAGCAACATACTGGTCCAGAGGCTATACCAGCCAACCCAACGGATCATTGTCAGCCTGGATGGTTTTTTACTTTGATCCACAATTGGTCCTCATTACGTCATCAATAAAAATAAAGGGAGCAAAGCTCCCTTTATATACCGCGAGAAAGCAGAATAATTCCGCTTAACGCTTGTTCTCAACCACAAACTTTTGAATGGTTTCAGCGTCTGCAGGCAGTACCGAGAAACGCTCTTCACGCTCCAGCAGGTCAGCCATATGCGGTGGCAGAGGCGCACCTTCAAAACCCGCTTTAACGATCGCATCTTCGAATTTAGCCGGATGCGCCGTGGCCAGCGTGATCATAGGTACGGATTTATCGCGATTGCAGGTTTCTGCGGCGCGATAGCCGGTGGCGGTGTGCGGGTCCAGCAGCTCACCGGTGCGTTCAAAGGCTTCTTTGATCACCTCGATGGTGGTTTCGTCATCAACGCTCAGGCTATCGAACAGTTCACGGGCTTTGTCCCAGCGCGCCTGCTCGATCTGAACCGGCTCGTTGTTGAAGCGGTTAAGCAGATCTTCAACGGCGGCACCGTCGTTGTCGTACAGATCAAACAGCAGACGTTCAAAATTGCTGGATACCACGATATCCATACTTGGCGACAAGGTATGCAGCAGCGGTTGTTTGCTGAAGTCATTTTTGCTGATTACACGATGCAGGATGTCGTTGGCGTTAGTGGCAACAACAAACTGATTCACCGGCAGACCCATTTTGTAGGCGATATAACCGGCAAAAACATCACCAAAGTTAGCAGACGGTACACTGAAAGAGACTTTACGACCCGGAGCACCAACCGCCACTGCGGAAACAAAGTAGTACACCACCTGAGCCATAATGCGCGCCCAGTTAATGGAGTTCACCGCCACCAGACGGGTATTGCCACCCAGGAAGCCCTGATTGTTGAAGCTGTCCTTCACAATCGCCTGACAGTCGTCGAAGTTACCTTCCACCGCGATGTTAAATACGTTATCGGCCAGAACGGTAGTCATCTGACGACGCTGTACTTCAGATACACGGTTGTACGGGTGCAGAATAAAGATATCCACATGCTCGCACGGCTTACAGCCTTCAATGGCGGCAGAACCGGTATCACCGGAGGTTGCGCCCATAATCACCGCATGTTCGTTACGCTTACCTAGGAAATGATCCAGCAGGCGGCCCAGCATCTGCAACGCTACATCTTTAAAGGCCAGCGTCGGACCGTGGAACAGCTCCAGCAGGTAGTGGTTGCTGTCCAGCTGTTTCAGGGGTGTTACCGCATCATGTTTGAAGGTGCCGTAGGTATCTTCAATCATGCTTTTCAGCGTATCCGCAGGAATCTCATCACCGATAAAAGCGTGCATCACCTTGTAGGCGATTTCGGTGTAGGACAGTCCCGCCCATGAAGCGATCTCTTCCTCAGAAAACTGTGGAATCGTTTCAGGCACATAAAGGCCACCATCGCTGGCCAGACCGGTCAGAACAACATCTTCAAAGTTAAGGGCGGGCGCTTGGCCACGAGTACTGATATAACGCACGGTGAGATTCTCGTATTCAGGTTTATAACGGCCCGATAGGGTACGGGACGGTTATGATCCGGCACCGGGGTAAGGTGCCGGACTTTTTCGGTTCAGTTGCTAAGAGCAAAAGTCCGGAGCTTCAATCAGCTATCCAGATCTTCGACGCGGATACGTACCACTTCACCACAGATATCCACCAGAGATTCGATCTCACGAATCGCTTCGTTCATCTGCAGCTCCTGACACTGGTGCGTCATAAAGATGATCGGCACCATCTCGCTCTCTTTATCTTCTTTCTGGATGATCGCTTCGATGCTGATGCCTTTGTCGCTCAGAATCGTGGCAACACGGGCCAGTACACCCGGACGGTCAACCGCCTGCAGGCGAACATAGTAAGCCGTAGAGACATCATCCATAGACAGAATCGGTGCTTCTGCGTCCAGGGTATCCTGAGTAAAGCCCAGCGGAGGAACGCGATCGGCATAATCGGTGCTCATACCCCGTGCAACATCAACAATATCAGCAATGACAGAAGATGCTGTCGGTTCAGCACCGGCACCCGGGCCGTAGTACATGGTCGGGCCTACGGCATCGCCGTGTACCATAACCGCGTTCAGAACTCCGTGGACATTGGCGATCAGACGATCCTTCGGAATCAGAGTCGGGTGAACACGCAGTTCAACACCTTCTTTCGAACGACGGGCGATACCCAGATGCTTAATCACATAACCCAGTTCATCAGCCTGCTCGATATCCAGCGGCGTAATTTTGCTGATGCCTTCGGTGTAAGCCTTATCAAACTGCAGCGGGATACCAAAGGCAACAGAGCCCAGAATGGTCAGTTTGTGTGCTGCGTCGATACCTTCAACATCAAAGGTCGGATCCGCTTCGGCATAACCCAGCTCCTGCGCTTCTGCCAGTACATCGGCAAAATCACGGCCATAATCACGCATCTGAGTCATGATGTAGTTGCCGGTGCCGTTGATGATGCCAGCCAGCCAGTTAATCTTGTTGGCCGCCAGACCTTCACGAATCCCTTTAATAACCGGAATACCACCGGCAACCGCAGATTCAAACGCAACCACAACGCCTTTCGCTTTGGCTGCTTCAAAAATTTCGTTACCGTATACCGCGATCAGCGCTTTGTTGGCAGTCACGACATGCTTGCCGTTTTCAATCGCCTTCATCACCAGCTCACGGGCAACATCGTAACCACCGATCAGTTCAACAACCACATCGATTTCCGGGTTGTTAACCACATCAAAAATATCGCGGGTTACATCAATACCTGTGGTGTCACAGGCCGGATTGTCACGACGGGCACCAATCTGCTCAACAATAATAGGGCGACCAGTACGACGGGCAATCTCTTCAGCATTGCGGATCAAAACATTAACTGTACCGCTACCTACAGTACCTAAACCACATACACCCACTTTTACCGGTTTCAATACGATACCCTCTTACCTGTTCTTGCATAAACGACTGGTATGCCTGTTTCAGCATATTCTTTTTTGGCGAAAACCCGATTTTACCTCAGGTGTCTGCAGTCTAAGCTGCCGCCATAGAACTCCACATCTTATCGTTTTTTCCTTCCGATAAAAACCAAGTCAGACCATAGATAAAGCAATTTTCAGGGTTATTGGCCATTCGCCAGCTCAGGTTTACCGGCATTAGACAGCCAGAACGCAAAACGCCCCGAAAACAAGGTTCGGGGCGTTGCTTATAAATCAGACTGAAAGCCTATAGGGTCAGGCCTAAAGCCGTGGCAAGACGCTTGGCGGGCATATACCCCGGAAGCAGGCGGCCATCCTCAAGGAAAATAGCCGGAGTTCCCTGCACACCCAGCTTCTGACCGAGACGATACTGATCAGCAATCGGGTTTTCACACTGTTTCTCTTCAATGGACTCACCCAGTTTGGCGCGGGTCATAGCATCCTGCTGATTTTCCGAACACCAGACAGAAACCATTGAATAGTAGGAGCCGGAACCGATACCAGCACGGGGGAAGCCAAGATAACGTACGGTAATCCCCAGATCATTCAGCTCTGAAACTTCTTTGTGCAGCTTACGGCAATAGACACAATCGATATCGGTAAAGACCGTCACCAGACCTTTCTGCTCACCTTTGGCAGGGAAAACCACCATCTGACTTTCATCCAGATTACTGATCTCAGCAGCACGGGCCGTCATACGGCGCTCTTCCGTAATATTTTTGAAGCCCTGAGGAGCCACCTGATACAGGTCGCCAGTAAAGATATAGCCCCCATCCGCAGTACTGTAGAGAATCTCGCCACTTTTCAGCTCAACCTCATAGATCGATTCGATCAGAGATGGCCGGATCTCATCCACCGGAATACTGGGGCCAGCCGACTCCAGCTTCTTCAGAATAACTTCTTCCGGTGTTGCCGCCTGAGCAGAAACTGAGAATAGAGAGGCTGCCAACATAACCAAGGCAACGAATACAGAGGGGCTGCCCTGAAGCAGACGCGGCAATATTTTCATAATTGAATATCCTGAACCTAAAAGTCGCAGCTCATTATCCGACCCGCAAGGCCTGACGAGCTAAACGGTGTTTCCCTGTGACCCAATCAAACGTGGAATGTTCCATAGGGCGACCTATCAAAACTCAGGATCCGGAAGAGGTCAACCGCACAAGGGTTAAGTTGCCTGCTAACACAGCACAAGAACACTAGGCTCTGGGGTGATGCTGGCTATGAAGCTGCTTAAGACGCTGATTCGCCACATGGGTATAGATCTGAGTGGTGGTGACACTCGAGTGCCCCAGCAATAACTGAACTGCCCGCAGATCCGCGCCATGATTCAGCAGATGCGTAGCAAAAGCATGTCGTAACTGATGCGGAGAAAGGCTCTCCGGCAATCCGGCCTCGACAGCGTACTTGTGAATACGATACCAGAACGCCTGACGTGTCATCGCCCCCCCTTTCCGACTGGGGAACAGCGCTGTCTCGCTCTCCTTAAACCCCGGCAAAGAAGGCCGGATATCCTGCCAGTACAGGCTCAGTTCATCCAAAGCGATCTCCCCTAACGGGATCAGCCGCTCCTTCTGCCCCTTACCTGTTACCCGGACAACCCCCTGCTGCAGACTCACCTGACCTGCGGCCAGACTCACCAGCTCGGACACCCGTAGCCCCGTGGCATACAGCAACTCCAGCATACAGCGATCCCGCGCCTGAATAGGATCAGAACGATCCGGCTGATTCAAAAGCGCCTCCACCTGCTCTTCAGACAGAACCGACGGCAGCTTTTTATCAGCCTTCACTTTAGGCAGCAGACTCACCGGATTCAGCTTGACCCGCTCTTCATCCATCAGCCAGTAGTAAAAGCCTTTGATGGCACTGATAATCCGGGCGACAGAACGCTTATCCAGTCCCGCTTTATCGCAATCCTCCCGAAACCGGCTTAACTGCTCAGTATCCAGCTCCACCAGCAAGGCTTCAGGGCAAACGGCACCCTTGCTGCTTTCTTTGCGCAGGAAGCATTCAGGCTCTATCAGCCACAACACCAGATGCTTAAGATCACGCCGATAGGCCAACTGCGTATTGCGGCTAAGGCCTTTCTCCAGAATCAGATAATCCAGATACCCCTGAATCAACGCATCAGATGTCGGCTCAATACTCACGGCTTACACCTCTGATCCACAACCACATAAACATCAGACATAAAAAAACGGGCAACCCCGAAAGGTTACCCGTTTTTTCAGCAAGTCGAACTGATCTTAGCGAATCAGGACAGCTTTTCTTTAATACGTGCAGCTTTACCGCTCAGTTCACGCAAGTAGTACAGTTTCGCCTGACGAACGTCACCACGACGCTTAACAGAGATGCTGTCTACCAGTGGGCTGTAAACCTGGAAAGTACGCTCAACACCAACACCGTGGGAGATTTTACGTACAGTAAACGCAGAGTTCAGACCGCGGTTACGCTTACCCAGTACAACGCCTTCGAACGCCTGCAGACGCTCACGAGTACCTTCTTTAACTTTTACCTGAACAACAACAGTGTCACCTGGTGCAAACGCAGGAACTTCTTTGCTCATTTGTTCGGCTTCAAGAGCCTGAATTACTGTATTTTTGCTGCTCATTAGCTCGCTCCTAGATTTAAGCCGCTCGACTTGCGCATTAGCGCGAACCGTCATGATTGCGGATGAATTCTTCCAACAATGCCTGGCGCTCATCGTCCAGGTCGACCTTTTCCAGCAAGTCCGGCCGCCTTAACCAGGTTCGGCCCAGAGATTGCTGAAGACGCCACCGACGAATGGCTTCATGATTCCCGCTTAACAGAACGTCCGGCACTTCAAGATCATCAACCTGTTCAGGTCTTGTATAGTGCGGGCAATCCAGCAAGCCATCGGAGAACGAATCTTCTTCAGCAGAAGCTTCGTGCCCGAGAACTCCGGGAACCAAACGTGATACTGAATCGATGAGGGTCAAAGCAGCTAGTTCACCACCGCTCAGAACGTAATCACCGATTGACCACTCTTCATCTATTAATGTCTCCACCACGCGCTCGTCGATGCCTTCATAACGACCTGCAACAATAACTATGCGGTCGCGCTGAGACAGCTCACGTACACCTTCCTGATCGAGGGGACGTCCTTGGGGAGACATGTAGATCACCTTGGCATCAGGCCCGGCTTTTTCCTTGGCGGCTAAAATAGCATCGCGCAAAGGCTGAACTTTCATCAGCATGCCAGGACCGCCACCATAGGGACGATCATCTACTGTGCGGTGTTTATCTGTTGCGAAATCACGAGGATTCCAGAATTCAAGCGACAACAGCTCTTTCTTAACTGCCCGCCCGGTGACACCATATTCGGTGACCGCATCAAACATCCCCGGAAACAGGGATACAACGCCTAACCACACAGTTTAATCTCTTTAATAAAAGCCGATTCCATTACTAAAACCGACTAGAAGTCAGGATCCCAGTCAACAAGCATAGTGCCGTCGCTGAGATTGACCTCTTTGACTACCTTATCCACCAGATAAGGAATCAGACGCTCAGCGTCATCAACACTTTCCGGTGTCGCTTTTACCACCAGCACATCATTAGCACCGGTTTCCAGCAGGTAGTCTACCGAACCCAAATTAACATTTTCGGTTGTGAATACCGTCAGCCCCTCTAACTGGTGCCAATAGTAATCACCTTCTTCCAGCTCAGGCAGCGAGTCTTTCGACATGCGAATCTCGCAACCACACAGCTCCTCAGCACCATTACGATCCGTAACGACTTTAAGGCGGGCAACTAAACCCTTGCCATGCTTTTTGCCCTTTGCGACGTCAAACTCACCAAGCGGCTTGTCATCTTTCCACAAAGACCATTTTTTGTGCTGAAAAATACCGTCCATAGGGTCGGTAAAAGAATAAACCTTAACCCAGCCCTGAATACCAAAAGGACTTGTAATTCTACCTAGGACTACAAAATCTTCTGGATCTGACATAAGCCTGACTTATTCTCTCTTCAATCGACTCGAACCAACAGACAACTGCGATTCGTATCAACTTTTTAAACTACAACCACAAAAGCGGTCATACTGGTTCCGCTCTACTCTCTTTAACCATTACGGGTTAAAGGAAGCAGTGATTACTTAGCAGCATCTTTCAGCAGCTGAGCAACACGATCAGACAGAGTTGCACCCTGACCAGTCCAGTATTCTACACGCTCAAGATCAACGCGCAGACGCTCTTCCTGGCCTTTAGCCAGTGGGTTAAAGAAACCAACACGCTCGATGAAACGACCGTTACGGGCGCTACGAGAGTTAGTTACAGTCAAATGATAGAACGGGCGCTTCTTAGAGCCACCGCGAGCAAGACGAATGGTTACCATTGCCTTTTTATCCTATGTTCGGAGTTCTCAAAATTTCGCTACAGACTTTCATTCACGGCCTTTCGGCCCGAAAGGCGGCATATTCTAAGGGAAAACACCGGCTTTTGGAACCATAAAAGCACAATATTCCACCGCAACCGCAATTTTCATCGCGGTTGAGCAGAAATGTCAGTCTGAAAATGTGCGCGCTATTGTAGGCTTACACAGCCTAAACGCAAGTCTGAAGCACCTTTTTCTGCTAATAAGCGTGTAAAAACACCGTATCAGCAACATCAAACCAAGGGAAAACCAAAGCTAACCCCTTGATTCAAAAGACTATACAACTCACCAGGGAATTTCAAAGCAACACCTGGCGAATACTGAAAAGGTCCGCAAAAGCGAACCTTTTCAACGCAAACCGCCTTCCCAATGGAAACCGGCCTCTCATCTGTCCCGGATCAGAAACGCGGAGGCATACCGCCGCCACCGCCCATACCCGGCGGTAACATACCACCCAGACCCCGCATCATTTTAGACATGCCGCCTTTACCGCTCATCTTTTTCATCATTTTCTGCATCTGCTTGTG
This sequence comes from Oceanospirillum sp., assembly GCA_048264105.1. Taxonomy (GTDB): domain Bacteria; phylum Pseudomonadota; class Gammaproteobacteria; order Pseudomonadales; family Halomonadaceae; genus Oceanospirillum. Next base: position 90,606 of record JBLXDJ010000002.1, on the reverse strand, counting down.
CTGCTTCAGCAGACGATTCAGATCCTGAATCTGCAGGCCGGAACCGGCACAGATACGACGTTTACGGGAACCTGAAATCAGATCCGGCTTCTGGCGTTCCAGAGGCGTCATAGAGTTGATCAGCGCTTCCAGCTTACCCATCTCTTTTTCAGCAGCGCCGTTTTTCGCCACTTCAGCGATCTGGCCCATACCCGGCAGCTTGTCCATCATGCCGGCCATGCCGCCCATGTTTTTCATCTGCTGAATCTGGTCACGGAAATCTTCCAGATCAAAGCCTTTGCCTTTCTTAACTTTCTTGGCGAGCTTTTCCGCTTTCTCTTTATCGATCTTCTGCTCTGCTTCTTCGATCAGAGACAGAATGTCGCCCATACCCAGAATACGGGAAGCAACACGATCCGGGTGGAATGGCTCAAGGGCATCAACCTTCTCGCCCATACCCATAAACTTAATCGGCTTACCGGTAATGTGACGCACAGACAGCGCCGCACCACCACGGGCATCACCATCAGCCTTGGTCAGAATCACACCGGTCAGCGGCAGCGCATCACCAAAGGCTTTTGCTGTATTCGCCGCATCCTGACCGGTCATGGCATCAACCACGAACAGAGTTTCAACAGGATTGATACCGGCGTGCAGCTCTTTAATCTCGCCCATCATGTCGTCATCAACGTGCAGACGACCTGCGGTATCGACAATCACCACATCAAAGAACTGAATCTTAGCGTGGGCAATGGCCGCGTTCGCAATATCCAGAGGCTTCTGATCGGTAGAGCTCGGGAAGAACTCGGCTTCCACTTCACCGGCCAGCGTTTCCAGCTGCTTAATCGCCGCAGGACGATAAACATCTGCAGAAACAACCAGAACCTTCTTCTTCTCACGCTCTTTCAGGAAACGCGCCAGTTTAGCCACAGAGGTGGTTTTACCCGCACCCTGCAAACCTGCCATCAGAATCACAGCCGGAGGATTAGCTGCTAGGTTCAGCGATTCATTCGCCTCACCCATGATCTGCTCAAGTTCCTGCTGAACAATTTTTACAAACTGCTGACCCGGGCTCAGACTCTTGCTGACTTCCTGACCAACCGCACGCTCTTTAACTTTCTCGATAAACGCCTTAACAACCGGCAGAGCAACATCCGCTTCCAGCAGCGCCTTACGCACTTCACGCAGGGTATCTTTGATGTTGTCTTCGGTCAGACGAGCCTGACCGGTAATGGAACGCAGGCTTTTCGATAGGCGTTCGGTTAAATTCTCAAACATCCACACATCCTCGCTGCTTCAACAGCAGAAAAACATTCAACATTGACCGGAACCGGGCGCTGGCTTCGGCTCAGTTCAGGTTCAAATCCGATAATTGCGGGCATTATAACCAGTGCGGGCACCTGTCATCTATGGGCAAATAGGCTTTAAAGCCTATTACAGCTCACACGCCACTGTTTAAGGAGTGGAAACCAGCTGAATCGGAGTGCCGGGCTTTCTGTTATCGCAGTCTGGTAATGATGCAGGCAGAGCCACAATCAGTTACTATTGCATCTCTTTTTTATCAGGCTCGTCCTGATCCTGATTTCAGGCAGGCCAGTAATATTTGCGTAACCCACCTGCTGTATTTTTTACGGGATAACTGACAGATATGGATGCTATCGCGCTAGCTCTGATCGCCATCGTTTTCTATTGTGCTGCAGCCACATACCAGCTGCTGGCTTTGCAACGCAAAGCGCCAAACCGACCACCTCTGATTCGCCTTCTGGGCAGTGCTGCTGTTTTAAACCACGGCCTCAGTGTCTGGCTGGCTATTTTTCAGTATGACGGTATTCACCTTGGTCTGACGGAAATGGGGCTGCTGGCTACCTTCACCATCAGCCTGATGCTGCTGATCAGCAGTATCAAAAAACCTGTTCTTAACCTGGGAATCGGCGTATTTCCCATGTCGATGCTGGCTCTTATTTTTGCCATCTGGGGGCCGGTTTCAACGCCGAGCAACGGACTGGCACCGGGACTAACCCTGCACATTCTGACCTCTCTGGTGGCTTACAGCCTGATCATCATCGCAGCCTGTCAGGCGCTACTGGTATCGATGCAGAACTATCAGCTGAAGCACAAACATACCCGTGGCATTATTCAGGTACTGCCACCGCTGCAAACGATGGAACGCCTGCTGTTTGAACTGATCTGCAGTGGCGTACTGGCTCTGACTATCGCCATAGGCAGTGGTTTTATCTTTATTGAGAACCTGTTCGCCCAGCATCTGGCTCATAAAACCGTACTGACGCTTATGGCCTGGTTGGTGTTTGCGATTTTGCTGGCAGGACATCGCTGGCTGGGCTGGCGAGGCATGACCGCCGTTCGCTGGACACTGGGCGGTGCGACACTTCTGATTCTGGGTTATTTTGGCAGCAAGGTTGCCCTTGAAGTTTTGCTGAACTAACCCGAACTATCAGAAACTAAGCAGAGCCCGTCCGGCGACCAGCTTGACAGGGCTTTGCAGAAAACATAAAAGCAGAAGCAGGTTTTAAAAAAACCTGTAAAAAATAAGAAGAAGCAGTTTCCGCTGCCACCAAGCGTCAACTTGACCGTCAACAGGACCCAGAAGGGCCATTTCGCTGCAATGCAGCCCGGTTAACTTGGCTTTTTTTTAATTAATGCAGGATACCTGATCTCTTGAACGACACCCCCCTTGGCATATTATTCGGACTTTTGACTTTTCTGATTATCTGCTCCGGTTTTTTCTCCAGCTCTGAAACCGGCATGATGTCGCTCAACCGTTACCGCCTGAGTCACAAAGCGAAAAATCGCGACAAGGGCGCACTTCGCGTCAGCCGCTTGCTGGAACGCCCGGATCGCCTGATTGGCGTTATCCTGATCGGTAACAACTTCGTTAATATTCTCGCATCCGCTATCGCCACGGTTATTGCCGTTCGCCTGTACGGCGATGCCGGTATCGCCATCGCCACGGCCCTGCTGACGCTGGTTATTCTGATTTTTGCTGAGGTTACCCCGAAAACGCTGGCGGCACTTCACCCTGAGCGCGTGGCATACCCTGCATCTCTGCTTCTGACCCCGTTACTGAAACTGATGTACCCGCTGGTCTTTATGGTGAACTCCATTACCAACGGCCTGCTGAAAGTCATGGGTGTTAACCAGAACGACAGCAGCAATGACCAGCTGACTCCGGAAGAGCTGCGAACCGTAGTACTGGAAGCCGGGGCGATGATTCCCCGCCGACACAAGACCATGCTGCTGAGCATTCTGGATCTGGAATCGATGACCGTCGACGATATTATGATTCCACGCCATGAGATTCAGGGTATCAATCTGGATGACCCGATTGAGTCCATTATTGAGCAACTGCAGAACTGCGAGCACACCCGCCTGATTCTCTACAAAGGTGACGTGAACAATGTGCTGGGCATTCTGCACATGCGTAATGCTTCCCGCTTTATGGCCCGCCAGATGCCGACCAAAGAGGATCTGCTGGCGGAAGCCCGCGAGCCTTACTTTATTCCGGAAACCACGCCGCTGCAGACTCAGCTGCTGAACTTCCAGCGCCTGAAGCGCCGTATCGGTATTGTGGTGGACGAATACGGTGATGTGCTGGGTATTGTGACACTGGAAGATATTCTGGAAGAGATTGTCGGTGACTTCACCTCACCGATGAGCGGTCACAATGACGAGATCAAACCGGATGGTAACGGCAATTTTGAAGTCGACGGCGCAGCCAGCATTCGCGACATCAACAAAACCCTGGACTGGGCACTGCCGGTTGATGGCCCGAAAACCATGAACGGTCTGATTATTGAGCATCTGGAAGCGATTCCGGAAGCACCGGTCTGTATGAGTTTCGGCCCCTACCAGCTGGAAACACTGGAGATCAGCGGCAACTTCGTACAGAAAGTACGCTGTAAAGAAGTGAAGAAGGGCAAGAAAAAGCGCAGCTCATAACGCTGCGACCCGCCCTTCATTCATCGCCTCAATCAGCCGCTATAAAGCGGCTGATGTCGTTATAGGCCTGTTCGCAAACCTCCGGCACCAGCGACTCCAGATTCAGGAATGCGTGCAGCATCTGCTCATAGCAAACACCCGCCACCTCAACGCCAGCCGCGCCTAGCTTGTCGAAGAAATAACCCGCCTCATCCCTTAAGGGATCATAACCGGCACTCATCAGCAGCGTCCGGGGAAAATACGAAGGCACAGCCATCGCCTGAGGTGAGATAGAAAGCGGGTCGGCCTTACCCTGCAGATACTGATCAAAGTACCAGCGCATCCGCTCTTCCGTCAGGAAATACCCCTCAGAGAACTGCTGAATCGAATCTGCCTGCATTCGGTAATCCAGACTTGGATAGAGCAGCACCAGCGCCTCAGGATATCCCGACAGACTCTCCGGCTGTTCCAGACACAGCGTTGCCGCCATAGCTGCCCCCCCGGAATCACCCACCATGACGACCCGAAGTGCATCGGGTAACTGAAGCATCGCCTTGACCTCTGGAAGCCGCGCCATCAGCTCAGCAACACAGGCAATACCGGAAGGCCAGGGATATTCAGGTGACAAGGGATAATCCATCGCCAGCACAGCGGCACCCGTGGCTGCCGCTAAACGGCGGCAGATGGGATCATAAACCTCAATACTACCTGCCATGTGGCCGCCACCATGAACAAACAGCATCAGCGTATCCGGCGTTTCAACCGGCTGATAGAGCCGTAGCGGCAACGCTGATGCGTTATGTTCTGAAACGCGCTCAAGGCTTAATACCGAATCTGCAACCCGCAGCAATTCAGGCCCTGCCGATACAAAACGGGCCGTAATCGCCGCCAGCGCCTGACGGGCACTCTCAGGTGTTGCTGCTTTTTTCTCCGGCGGCAGACTGGCTAACAGCTGATTAAACTGTATCCGCCAATGCTCCAACGCAGGGTGAAGTGGCTTCAATGCCTCAGCCGAAAACGCTGACAACGGCGTGGTGGCAATATCCTGTGCAAATTGTTCTGACTCAGATAACCGCATAGTTCATCCCTGCAAACAGTGAATTACGAAGAGACAGGATAACTGAATTCCAGCACCTGAATATCACCCATTTCGCGCCCCAGAGAAAAAACCGCTCCCAGCTTCTGAGCTAACCTGACCGACGGCTTATTCTCACTGTGAATCAGACTGATCAGTGGCTCATGGGGAAAGCGGGCTCTCTGGTATGCCAACGCTGCCTGAGCCGCCTCAAACGCAAAACCTTTGCGCCAATGCTCTTTGGCGATCATCCAGCCCAACTCCATTCCCGGCCAGCCCTCCGGCTGATAGAGACCCACACGACCGATCACCCGTCCCGATGCCTTTTCTTCAACCGCCCATAAGCCGAACCCTTTCAGCCACCAGTGCCCCATCAGATAAGCCATGCTCTGCCAGGCAGGCTCAGGTGCCAGAGGTTCTCCCTGTCCCACATAACGCACCACATCCGGATCACTCACCATCGCCAGATAGTCGGCAAAATCACTCTGCCTGAAATCCCTCAGCCGTAAGCGTTCCGTGTCCAGCACAGGCACTTCATATTGATTCAGCTGCGCGCGGGCATCTTGCTGCTGTAACTTATCCACCACCGACTCCTTATCATCCCACTGTCTTAGCAGGGTTATTTATCCCAACTTTGAATAATGCAGTTTACTTGCCTGTGCAATCTTTTTACCCTTAATCGCCTAAAGCCATATCCGGTCAGCATTTTTTTAACCCATCAGGATCTCAACTTATGAGACAGTCGTTTCTTCGCCAACGCATCTTTCATCTTCTTGATGGTGAAATGGCGCTCTCCGCAGCGGGTAAACTGATCAATGGCTTTATTATCGCGCTGATCGTCATCAATGTGGCGATGGTGATTGCAGAGACCGTCCCGGAAGTGAACAGTGAATATCACACCACCTTTCACTACCTTGAATTGTTCTCCGTGGCGATCTTTACCATCGAATATCTGATACGCATCTGGGTGAGTGCAGAAAACCCCAAATACGGCCCCGGGTTAAAAGGCAAACTGCGCTATATGCTATCGCCCATCGCGCTGATCGACCTCATCGTTATTCTGCCATTTTATCTGTCACTGTTTGTCAGTATCGATCTGCGCTACCTGCGACTGCTGCGTCTTCTCAGACTGCTCAAACTGTCTCACTACATCCGCAGTATGGATGTGTTTCTCAAGGTTGTACGCTCAGAGATGGGGTCTCTGGCCTCGGCGGTCTTTGCCGTATTGGTACTGGTGGTACTGGCAGCCTGCATCATGTTTGCCCTTGAGCACAAGGCTCAGCCGGAAGCCTTTAAAAGCGTGCTGGATGCTATCTGGTGGGCAGTGGTCACCCTCACCACCGTAGGCTACGGCGATATCACTCCGGTCACTGCAGGCGGTAAAATTCTGGCCATTATGATTATGCTGCTGGGGGTCGGAACCGTTGCCCTGCCAGCAGGTATGCTGGCCGCGCGCTTCTCGGAAGAGCTGCAGAATCGTAAATCCGCCATGACAGCCGAAGTTATCAACGCACTTGAAGATGGTGACCTCAGCCAGTACGAACAGGGAATGCTTAAGGAGATCAGCCGCAAATACGGTATCTCAGAGGAAGACCTGAATCAGATTATCCACAACAAGAAGCTGGAACTGGGTCATCAGGTGCATTGCCCCCATTGCGGAAAGAGTATCTTTGACGCTCCCGTTGAGAGCAACTTCGACCTGCCGAAAGAGCCCTGATCAATGCCCTCTGCTCCCCGCTGTTACATAGGACTCTCCCAGTGGAACCACAAACACTGGCAACAGGGTCCCTTAGCCGGAAGCAGCCAGTTATCCACCCTGAGCCGATACAGTCGCTATTTTTCCTCCGTTGAAGGCAATACCAGCTTCTACGGTCTGCCGGAAGCGCAAACGGTTCAGGACTGGTACGCCCAGACACCAGAGCATTTCCGCTTCTGCTTTAAACTGCCCCGCTCGATTACCCATGATCGCCTGCTGCAGGTGCCGCAGGAAGAACTGATGACAGCTCTTGAGCGTTTTTCGCTGCTGCAGGAAAAACTCGGCATGATCTTTCTGCAGCTGCCGGATGCGTTTGGTCCTCACCATTTTGGCGTGCTGGAACAGTTTGTCGGCATGCTGCCAAAGGAGATGAACTTCAGTCTTGAGGTGCGTCATCGGGGATTCTTCAATAAAGATGAGACAGAACGTCTGCTGAACGCATTGCTGATGGAGCACGGTATTAACCGGATTCAGTTTGATACCCGGGCGCTGTTCAAAAATCCGGCAGATGATGAAGACACTCTGGAAGCGTTAAAAGCCAAACCCAACCTGCCCCTGCATGTCATCGCCACCGGCCAGAATCCTATGGTGCGTTTTATCACCGCCAAAGACTGGCAGGGCACCCTGCACTACCTCAAGCCCTGGATCGGTAAGATCGCCCAGTGGATAGAGGAAGGCTGCACGCCCTATATGTTTCTGCATACCCCCAGCAACAGCCACGCACCGGAAGTGGCGGCTTATTTTGCCGAGCAGCTGAATCAGATCATCCCCAATGCAGCCCTCTTCAGCCACTGGCCGGACGCACCGGAGCAACTGCAGGAATCGCTGTTTTAGTTTTCTTAGCTCAGGGAAGGTTATGCATTCCCACGCGGAGCGTGGGAACGAGCCGGATACTTTCGCAATCTATAACTGGCTCCCACGCTCTGCGTGGTAGCCTACCCAGCTTATAACGCTCATTCAGCAGAGCCTAAACGCAAAAAAGGCAGCCGAAGCTGCCTTTTTTGTGCCGGATGGATCAGGTATTAACCGACCCGCCCTTAGTTCACCCACACTCGTGCGTTGCGGAACATACGCATCCAGGCACCATCCTCACTCCACTCATCCGGAGCCCAGGAGTTGGTTACTGCACGGTAAACACGCTCAGGGTGCGGCATCATGATGGTCACACGACCGTCATCAGTGGTCAGACCGGTGATACCCGCCGGAGAGCCGTTCGGGTTCGCCGGATAAGTCTCCGTCACCTTGCCGTAGTTATCCACATAGCGCAGAGCCAGCTTGCCGCTTTCGATCAGAGCGTCACGCTCTGCGACGCTTGCAAACTCAGCGTGACCTTCACCGTGTGCCACAGCGATCGGCATACGGGAACCTGCCATGCCCTGCAAGAACACAGACGGGCTGTCCTGTACTTCAACCATACAAACACGGGCTTCAAACTGCTCAGACTGGTTACGAACAAAGTGCGGCCAGTGCTCAGCACCCGGAATCAGCTCGTGCAGGTTAGACAGCATCTGACAACCGTTACATACGCCCAGCGCGAAGGTATCTTCACGGTGGAAGAAGTTCTTGAACTGCTCACGAGCCGTGGCGTTGAACAGAATGCTCTTCGCCCAACCTTCACCGGCACCCAGTACGTCACCGTACGAGAAGCCACCACAAGCCACCAGACCACGGAACTGATCCAGCGTGACACGACCTTCCAGAATGTCGCTCATGTGAACATCAACCGCTGCGAAACCGGCACGATCGAAGGCTGCAGCCATTTCGATCTGACCGTTAACGCCCTGCTCACGCACGATAGCCACTTTAGGGCGGTTGCCGGAAGCGATCAGAGGCGCTGCGATATCGTCGTTTACGTCGTAAGTCAGTTCAGCGTGCAGACCCGGATTGGTGGAATCCAGCAGGCCTTCAAACTCTTCCAGTGCGCAGTCCGCGTTATCACGCAGCGCCTGAATGCGGTAGCTGGTTTCGCTCCACTTACGCTGGTAGTTCACACGGGCATTTTCCAGAACCGCTTCACCGTCATAAGTGAAACGTACCCAGTCTTCGTCGTTCAGCTCACCGATAACCGCTACACAGTCACCCAGACCCGCCGCCTGGAACTGAGCCAGCACTTCTTCGGAATCATCACGCTTAATCTGAACCACAGCGCCCAGTTCTTCGTTGAACAGAGCCGCCAGTACGTCCTGATCGTTATTGCTGTCAGCGATCAGATCCAGTTTGATATTCAGACCGGTGTGACCGGCAAAAGACATCTCAGCCAGTGTCGCGAACAGACCACCGTCAGAACGGTCATGGTAAGCCAGCAGCTTGCCATCCTGATTCAGACCCTGAATCACAGCGAACATCGCTTTCAGGTCTTCTGCGTCATCCAGATCAGGGGCTTCGTTACCCACCTGATTGAACACCTGTGCCAGTGCAGAACCGCCCAGACGGTTCTGACCACGACCCAGATCGATCAGCAGCAGGTCCGTTTCGCCTTTGTCGGTACGCAGCTCAGGAGTCAGGGTCTTACGGGCATCGCCTACCGGAGCAAAACCAGTAATCACCAGAGACAGCGGAGACGTTACCGCTTTCTCTTCACCGTTATCGTCCCAAACAGTACGCATGGACATGGAGTCCTTACCCACCGGAATCGCGATATCCAGCTCAGGAGCCAGTTCCATACCTACCGCTTTTACGGTGTCGAACAGCGCCTGATTTTCGCCGTTGTGGCTTGCTGCAGACATCCAGTTAGCCGACAGCTTGATGTCGCCCATCTTGTTGATCTGAGCCGCAGCCAGGTTGGTGATAGCCTCAGCTACCGCCATACGACCGGAAGCAGCCGGGTTGATCAGCGCCAGCGGAGTACGCTCACCCATCGCCATCGCTTCACCTGTGGTGGAGTCCTGAGTGGTGGTGGTCACGGCAACATCAGCTACCGGCACCTGCCAGGGACCTACCATCTGGTCACGGGCCACCATACCGGTAATGGAACGGTCACCAATGGTGATCAGGAAGTTTTTGCTGGCAACCGTTGGCAGCTGCAGCACACGCTTAGCGGCTTCTTTCAGCTCAACGCCTTCCAGTTTCAGCTCAGGCAGCTCAGGATTTACGCGGTTAAATTCGCGGTGCATCTTAGGCGGCTTGCCGAACAGTACGCTCATCGGCAGATCAACCGGCTCATTGCTGAACACAGTGTCCTGAACCGTCAGGTGCATCTCTTCAGTGGCTTCACCCACTACAGCAAACGGGCAGCGCTCACGGGCACAGATCGCTTCAAACGCTTCCAGATTCTCAGGAGAAACCGCCATTACGTAGCGTTCCTGAGATTCGTTACACCAGATTTCCAGCGGGCTCATGCCCGGCTCGTCATTCAGTACCTTACGCAGATTGAACTGACCGCCACGCTCGCCATCTTTAACCAGTTCCGGCAGTGCGTTGGACAGACCACCGGCACCTACGTCGTGGATAAAGCTGATCGGGTTCTTGTCACCCAGCTGCCAGCACTGGTCGATCACTTCCTGACAGCGACGTTCCATCTCAGGGTTTTCACGCTGTACAGAAGCGAAGTCCAGATCTTCAGAACTTGCACCAGTCGCCATAGAAGACGCCGCGCCGCCACCCAGACCGATCAGCATGGCAGGGCCACCCAGAACGATCAGTTTAGCGCCAACTTCAATTTCGCCTTTCTCAACGTGGTCAGCACGGATATTACCCATACCACCGGCCAGCATGATCGGCTTGTGGTAACCCCACATCTCGTTGCCGTTCACACCGGTCGCTTCCTGTTCAAACGTACGGAAGTAACCGTTCAGGTTCGGACGACCAAATTCGTTGTTAAATGCGGCACCACCCAGAGGACCTTCGATCATGATATCCAGCGCAGAAACGATACGCTCCGGCTTACCATAAGCGCCTTCCCACGGCTGGTTGAACTGAGGGATGTTCAGGTTAGAGACGGTGAAACCGGTCAGACCTGCTTTTGGCTTGGAACCACGACCAGTAGCACCTTCGTCACGGATCTCACCACCGGAGCCTGTCGCTGCACCCGGGAAAGGCGCAATCGCAGTCGGGTGGTTATGGGTTTCCACCTTCATCAGCAGGTGAACCGGCTCGTTGTGCTTCGCGTATTCTTTAGTCTCCGGATTCGGGAAGAAGCGGTTCGCTTCATGACCCACAATCACAGAGGCGTTGTCTTTATAAGCAGAAAGAACATCCGTCGGGCTCTGCTCATAGGTGTTCTTGATCATGCCGAACAGGGATTTCTCCTGCTGCTCACCATCAATGGTCCAGTCAGCGTTGAAAATCTTGTGACGGCAGTGCTCAGAGTTCGCCTGAGCAAACATCATCAGTTCGATGTCGTTCGGGTTACGACCCAGATCGATGAAACTTTGTACCAGATAATCGATCTCATCGTCTGCCAGTGCCAGACCCAGAGACTGGTTCGCCTCTTCCAGAGCCGGACGGCCACGACCCAGAATGTCCACAGAGGTCATTGGGCGGGGTTCTTCATGGCTGAACAGACCGGAAGCCTGATCCAGATCGGTCAGAACCGCCTGAGTCATACGGTCATGCAGCAGGTCTTTAACGGTCGCCAGATCCGTTTCTGATAAATTATCTGCCTGGATATAGTAGGCGATACCGCGTTCAATACGGCTGATAGATGCCAGACCGCAGTTATGCGCGATATCAGTCGCCTTGGAAGACCATGGCGAAATGGTTCCCGGACGGGGCACAACCAGAAACAGCGTGCCGGAAGGCTCCAGCTCTTCTGATTGCGGGCCGTAACGCAGAATACGGTCAAGAACCGTTTGCTGCTCGGCAGTCAGATCTGCGGTCAGCTCTGCAAAATGCATGAACTCGGCGTGTACATTCTGAACTGCGGGTACTGACTCCTGAAGAGCAGACAGTAGCTTGCGGGTTCGGAAGGCAGATAGGGCGGGCGCTCCACGCAATTTAAGCATGACGAAAAGAAGCCTCTTAAAAAAAAATCGGAAACCGGAACTTGTTCTACTATTTAAACAGGCAACAAAGATATAATTAAGGTGCACTGTTAAAAAACGGCAGAAATGATGAGGGTGCTAATAATACTGCAAACCCTGTGTTTAAAGCCAATCTGAAGATGACTTTCTTAGCTTCCAACCTGCCGGATTGTCTTTTTCAGCAAAAAAAATGCGACAATAGGTCTCTTTACATTTTTTTCGTCTATGAGACAGTCGATTATTCAGCGGTTCCTGCAAACCGTGTTTCAGAAAATTGTTTGGTGAATACTGTGCTAAAGCAGCCTCTTTTACAGTTTACAAAGCTCACGATAGCTACAGCGACGCTGTTGGCTACGATGGCTTTGTCCGGCTGCAATCAGCCCACCGTTCTGGAAGAGGTTAAACAAACCGGCACCCTGAAAATCCTCACCCGCAACACCCCTACGACCTATTACGAAGGTGCCGACGGCCCTGCCGGTCTTGAATACGAACTGGCCAGCATGTTTGCCGACCACCTTGGCGTTAAGCTTGAGATCGACAGCAACCACGATATTCACGATATCTATCAGTCTCTGGAAGAGGGCGACGCCCATCTGGCAGCGGCAGGCCTGGAAATCAGTCTGGAACGAACCAAAGAGGTTTACTTCAGCCAGAGCTATATGGAAGTGAACCCGGTTGTGATCTACAACCGCAAAGAAAAAACGCCACACTCCATTGAAGACCTGATCGGCAAACAAACCGCTGTGATCGCCGGTACTAACAATGCCCGCCTGCTGCGGGAGTTGCAGCAAAAGCATCCGAAACTCAGCTGGAAAGAAACCAGCGACCTTGAAGCCACCGATCTGATCCGCATGGTGCACGATCAGGAACTGGATGTGGCTATCGTTAACTCGAATGAGTTCGGTATCAACAAGGCCTATTACTCCCGCGCCAAAGAAGCCTTCACTCTGGATGAGAAGCACAATCTGGCTTGGGCGATGCCAAAGCGTCGCGATAACACCCTATACAACGCGGCCCGGGACTTTTTTGCCCAGCTTGAAAGTGACGGCACCCTGTCTCAGATCCGCGACCGCTACTACGGCCATAAAGAAGAACTGAACTACGTGGGCGTTCAGTTGTTTCTGCGCCATATCCGCAACCGTATGCCGAAATACGAGAAACACTTCAGAAAGTCCGCTGAAAAATACGGCTTAGACTGGCGACTGCTGGCTGCGGTGGGCTATCAGGAATCCCACTGGCGCCCAAGGGCAAAATCCCCTACCGGCGTGCGCGGCATTATGATGCTGACCCTGAATACCGCCAGTGATATGGGGGTGACCAACCGACTGGATGCCAAACAGAGTATCTATGGCGGCGCACGTTATCTGGCAAAACTGATTCGTCGTATGCCGGAGCAGATTCTGGAACCGGACCGCACCTGGATGGCGCTGGCCTCCTACAATGTTGGCTTCGGCCATCTGGAAGACGCCCGGAAGATCACCGAGCATATGAAGAAAGATCCCAATAAATGGATCGACGTACGGGAACATCTGCCACTACTGCAAAAACGTAACTGGTATCGCTTCACCAAATACGGCTTTGCCCGGGGTGAAGAGCCGGTGCACTACGTACAGAACATCCGCCAGTACTATGACATCCTGACCTGGTATGACTCACGCCTGCAGCAGGTAGCTCAGAATCAGGCGACCGAACAGACCGTGGATGAAGCGGTCAGCTTCAGCATCGTACCGCCGGTGCTTTAAACGAAAACCGGCTAACGCTTTTGCCCATCAACCGCCTTAGGGCAAGCCCCCTTACGATTCTTTCCGACGATCCGCAAAAAACGCCTTCATGATCTGTTTACTCTTGCCCGCTAACAAACCGCCGGTAACCTCAACCTTGTGGTTGTACCAGGGCTGGGCAAACAGGTTACAGATGCTCTCATTGACGCCGGTTCTGGGCTCTGCCGCGCCGTAGTACACATGGCGGATCCGGCTGTGGATAATCGCACCGGCGCACATCGTACAAGGCTCCAAAGTCACATAGAGATCACACTCGTTCAAGCGATAATTATCCAGCTGCTTGGCCGCATCCCTCAGCGCCATAATCTCGGCATGAGCGGTGGGATCACAACCGGCCACCGGCTGATTCCAGCCCCGCCCGACAATCTCACCCCGGAAGACCACAACAGCACCCACCGGTACTTCACCTTCTTCTGCAGCCTTTTGCGCCAGCTCTAACGCCCTGTGCATAAAATATTCCGGCTTGCGGCTCATCATATAAATCCTGAACGGGTTAATTACAGACGGATAATCGACAACAACCTGAAAATAAACAGGTTAAGTGCGGTCAATCAAAAGCAGACGATTATTCCACAGGCGCTTATGATAATCTGTTTTCCTGTGTGCATCACAGTCACTCAGCTCCTAGAATTTGTGTGCGTCACTCAGAATATCAACGTCTCAATAAACCAGTGCATGACGTGCTGGCATCCGGGCCTGCCCTGTGGGCATTGTTGCTGAAGCAGCCCGGATTATTATTTGCCGGAGGTGCGGAAATTTATGCTTTTTTCTTCTTTTTCAGCGGTTAAAAAAACCGGTATCGCTATCGGGGTCAGTCTGCTGACCGTCCTTCCGTACAAGCTGGCCGAAGCCGCCCCCATTCGCTTTCTGGTGGGCTACCCGACCGAAGCCGCAGCGCCCTATTATCTCGACTCCGGAACAGAGATTCCGGCCAATAACCCCGGTTACAGTGTTGAAGTGATGCAGGAGGTTGGCAAACGGGTTAAAGAAGTCCGCTTCCAGCTGGTGCGCTGCGAATTCAGCGACTGTCTTGAGCAGATCAAAACCGGCAAGCTTGATGGCTTATTTAATGTACCCTACCGCGAGCACTGGCTGTTTACCGGCAAATATCCCTTTTCAAAAGCCAAGGTCGATCCACGCCAGAAACTCTATGGTGAAGAATATGCCCTGTATCGGGTAAAAGATAACCGCCGCATTACCACCGATGGCGACCGTATCTATGGCCTGAAAGGCAAAGGGATCGCCGTCAAAAATGAAAGCCCTGTGATTCCGCTACTGGAAGCAAACAACTATCCCGTGCTCAGCTTCCCCACCACAACAGAAGCGCTGCAGGCGATGCTACGCCGCGAAGTTCCTGCCAGCGTGCTGGTTGTGGAACATGTGGAAACTCTGGCACGGATGCATCCTGAGCTGACCGACCTGATTGGTCGCGCAGAATACAGTCTGTTTGAAGAGGACTATTATCTGATGCTCAGCCGACAGTTCTATGCCAAAAAACCCTGGCTGGCAGAGAAAATCTGGACGGAACAAACCAAGGTTCAGCAGGAGCTGGCCGAGCGACTGGCCAACAAATACATCCGTTAATTCTCATTTTTTTATCGCATCACCCAAACGCAAAAAAGCCCCTTGCGGGGCTTTTTTGGTGGGGTCGTGTTCTGCAGATTAAGGCTTATTCATTGCAGAAGTTACCGTTTGCATCGCAGTCACCCTTCGCATCCAGGTGAACCGCAAGGTAGGCGTCTCCGCCGGTATGACCCAGGAAGAAATCAAAACTGGTTTCTTCGTTATCAAAGTCATAGATATTACCCAGTTGACCCGGCGCAACCGTACAGGTGTGATCTTCACCTACGAACGCCTGAACCGTGGTAAAACCGTAACCCGGCAGTGTCTGAATAGAGATCGCCACCATATTACCGTTATTCGTTATGGTTGCGGTTCCGATCAGGCTGCCTTTGGTGATGTCGTTTCGGCCAGCTGCCGCATAGATATCACGAACCACCGTATCCCCTTCTGCCACCGGTCCAACAGACCAGCCCCAGCGGGTTGCCAGATTTTCATCACCAAACTCACCACCATCATCGAAGGTGCCGCGTACGTCGTCATCACCACAGCTTGGCAGGCTATCAAACGTGTTTGCGCCATAGAACCATGCGGTTTCTGAACCACGATCACCACTTGGTGGATCAACAGGACCGCCATCACAGGTCACAACAAAATCAAAGCTGCTGCGGGTCGCCCAGCTGCCACGCTCCATAATACGCTCACCATCGCTCCAGCCTGTCTCGGTCTGGTAACCACCGGAACCATCAGGCATACCGACAACAGCATGCGCCATCGTATAGAAAGAGGGCAGGTCAACACCGCACAGCGCATCCAGATTCTCGAATGTATCGGTAAACGACGCCAGAGGGATAGAAACAGAATAATGATCAACCCAGCCCAAATCCCCTGAGTTATAAGGGAAGCCGCCCACCTTAGGGTTGCCTTTTTTGGTCTGCGGATAACCGTCTGCATTCTCACCAACCCAGGCATGGGTTTCACCCAGCATCCAGCCGCCCTCAGTCTGGTACTCAACAATCAGGTTGTCGCCATCAACACTCAAACAAACATCGCCTGCATCAGTATTCTGGCCCGCAAGCAGATCAAAGCACTGTGTTTCCGGATCAATCGATAAAACAGCATTATCAGCCTTTGCAGCAAAAGAGGCCGAGAGTAAAAAAGCACCGGCAACAGCGGGCAGCATGGCCTGCTTAAGCGCTGTTGGAAGTTTGAATTGGTTCATGAGCGTATCCCCACATTATTGTTATCGTACGATACATAGTGTAACTCAATGTAAATAAAGTGGTAAGGAAAATACTTCATACGACAACTTATTAACGTGCAGATAAATACGCATATCAGATACCCCGTAGGGCACGGGGCTTGCGTAAAACACAGTCACGACTAGGGTTAGGGGTACGTAACTATTTAATGCATAGGACAAACTCGGCTTAATGCATAAAGCAACCGGATCAGAATTCTCACATCAGGTCAGGAGGATCTTTATGAGCAACCAGGACGAACTGTCCGCTAATACGCAATGGGCCACGATTATTCAGCAGGCGACTCAGCTCCGACATCAGCTACACCAGCAGCCGGAGCTGACCTGGGAGGAAACCAATACCGCCCGAACGATCCGAAACCATCTGGATCAGCTGGGTATTCCATGGCGGGCATATGAAAAAGTCGGCACGCTGGCGACGTTGGCAGCGGATGCTCCCGGCACGCATATCGCGCTTCGGGGGGATATCGACGCCCTGCCGATTCAGGAAGAAGCCGACGTCAGCTTTGCGTCAGAAACTTCCGGCTGTATGCACGCCTGCGGTCACGATGGCCACACCGCCGCACTTTGGGCGACCGCCGCCTGGCTGAAAGCTCACGAAGATCAGCTCCCCGGCCCGGTCACGTTGATCTTTCAGCCTGCGGAGGAAGGTGGTCACGGAGCAAAAGCCCTGATTGATGCCGGAGCCCTCAAAGGCATCGACCGTATATACGGCTGGCATAACTGGCCTGCAATTCCTTACGGTCAGGCTGTGTGCCCGGACGGAACCGTGATGGCAGGCAACGGCACCTTTCATATCACCGTTAAAGGACAGGGCGGACATGCCAGTCAGCCGGAGCTATGCCGGGATCCCCTGTTAGCCGGTTCCGCCATGGTGATCAATCTGCAGCAGATCATCAGCCGACGGGTTGCCCCACAGGATGCCGCCGTGGTCAGTGTTTGCTCTTTTAAAGCAGAAAGCGCCGCCACCGTGATACCGGAAACCGCCCTGATAGAGGGCAGTATCCGGCTCTCATCACCGGATCAGCGCCAGCCCATCAACAGCCTGATTGAGCAGATCTGTCAGGATACCGCCCGCACCTACGGTGTTGAGGTCGATGTCGAAATCCGTTCCCGCTATGAAGCGACCGTGAATGACGCTCAGGCCGCCGCCAATTTCCGGCAGGCGCTGAAAGCACAGCTGGGAGATAACTGGCAAAGCAGCACACCGGTACCCATCATGGCCTCGGAGGATTTCAGCTATTACCTGCACCATATTCCCGGCGCTTTCGCCCTGATCGGCATGGCCGAACAGGATGACTACACCGCCCCCTGCCACAGCCCGCACTATCAGTTTAATGACCGGCTGCTACCTCAGGTTGTCGCTGTTTTCGCCCGTTTAGTGGGCGCACCTCAGCCCAAAACAGAGCAGGTTTAACGATTAATTTCATTAACTTGCAGGATCGCTGTATCTCTCCTACGTTGAAGGCAGACCTTTTAAAAACCGCCGTTTGTTCGCCACTCCAAGGTGCTGCTTACGCAGACCGGAAAGCCAAACAACCGGCGGCTTTTTTTCAGCCTGAGCTCTGAATCAGGCAGGGTCTTTCATCACATTGGCCAGTGTCTACAGAGCATTTCTCTTGCGAACTGGCTGCATTTAAAAATACCGTGCTGTCGCAAGGACAGTACCTGCACGCTGAGCATGTTCGAACTAACACAACATCTGTGCATGTTCAGCCTGGGAGGGTTTATGGAAATTTTTGAGCAATGGGAATCTGAAATCCGGGGTTATTCCCGGGCCTATCCAACCGTATTCGCATCGGCGTCTAATGCTCGACAGGTCGACGAAGCAGGCAAAAGCTATATCGATTTTTTTGCCGGTGCAGGTGTACTGAATTTCGGTCATAACAATCCTCACATGAAGCAGGCCATTATCGACTTTATTCAGGCCGATGGCGTTGCACACAGTCTGGATATGAGTACCACGGTAAAGCGTGAATTTATCAGCGCCTTTGCTGAAACCATTCTTAAACCCCGCAACATGAACTACAAAATGCAGTTTATGGGCCCCACGGGCACCAACTCCGTTGAGGCGGCTCTTAAACTCGCCCGCCGGGTCACCGGTCGCCATCATGTGGTCGCTTTCAGTCAGGGTTTCCATGGCATGACCCTTGGTGCGCTGGCCTGTACAGCAAACCAATACTTCCGGAACGCCGCCGGTGTGCCTCTCACCAATGTCAGCCACGCACCCTTTGAAACCAATCTTGGCTGTGGTTCTGGCTGCATGAAAACCCTGCGGGAAGCCTTTGAAAACAGCTCCAGCGGTTATGAACCACCAGCTGCCTTTATCGTGGAAACCATTCAGGCCGAAGGCGGTGTCAATGTGGCCAGTGAAGCCTGGCTGATGGAACTGCAGAAACTGGCGAAAGATCTTGGTGCCCTGCTGATCATTGATGAGATTCAGGTAGGCTGCGGCCGGACCGGCAGCTACTTCAGCTTCGACAAAATGGGACTCGATCCGGACATTATCTGTCTGGCAAAAGGGATCGGCGGTTTTGGTACGCCACTGGCGATGAATCTGGTGAAACCGGAACACGATGCTCACTGGCAACCCGGCGAACACACCGGCACGTTCCGTGGTCAGGGCTTCTCATTTGTTGCCGGCCGTGAAGCGCTGCGCTATTTCGAAGACGATGCCCTGATGGCGCTTACACGGGAAAGAGGTGCCATGGTCTCAGACCGGATGACCGCTCTGGCAGCCCAGTATCCTAACTTCAGCACCCGTGGCAAAGGCATGATTCAGGCGCTGGATACCAAAGATGGGGAAGCCGCAAAAGCGATCGCCCGGGAATGCTTCGACAACGGCCTGCTGGTCGGCCCATGCGGTGTCGGCGGTCAGGTGATTAAGCTGATTCCACCGCTGACTATTCCGGATGATGATCTGGAAGAAGGCCTGAATATTCTGGAACGCGCGGTCAAAACAGTTATGGAGGCACGCCAATGAAGCAAAGGGATGATATGACCTTTCCATTCGAGGAATATGAGCGCCGCCTGAACGGGCTGCGCCAGCGAATGGCAGAACGGCTGCTGGATGCGGTGATTATCACCGATCCGGAAAACCTGATGTACCTGACCGACTATCAGACCACAGGTTACTCCTACTTTCAGGCATTAGTGGTGCCGCTGGATGACGAACCCTTCATGATCACCCGCATGATGGAAGCTTCCAACATTCATGCCCGCACCTGGGTCGAAAAGACGCGTCCCTACCCGGATACCGGTGATGCGATTCAGATGCTGATCGAATCCCTGCGGGAGTTTGGTCTCTCCGATAAAGTGCTCGGTTATGAACGTAACAGCTACTTCTTTCCGGCCTATCATCAGGACTACCTGCACACCGCCTTTACCCATGGTCGCCTGATGGATTGCTTCGGCATCGTTGAAGAGGGGCGCGCCTGCAAGTCCGAGGTCGAACTGGAAATTATGCGTATCGCCGCCAAAGCCACTGTCGCCGGTATGCGCGCAGGGTTTGATGCGGTCTATCCCGGCGTCACCGAGAATGAGATCGGTGCTGCCATCAGTGAAGCGATGTTCCGCGCCGGTGGTGAGCCACCGGCGGTGATGCCTTATGTCACCTCAGGCCCCCGCTCCATGATCGGCCACGCAACATGGGAAGGACGTAAGGTTCAGCCCGGCGAGCATGTCTTTCTGGAGGTCGGTGGCTGCTACCGTCGCTACCACACTGCCATGATGCGTACCGTGGTCTGCGGCGAGCTGAGCGATTCCATGTATAAAGCACAGGAAACCATGAAGCATGCGCTGAAACAGGTGCGGGCTGAGCTTCGCCCCGGAATGACCGTCTCCGATGCCGACAATCTGGTGCGCACCATCATCACCGAAAATGATGTCGGTGCCCGCCTGATCACCCGATCCGGTTACTCCATCGGTATCGCCTTCCCGCCCAGCTGGGATGAGGGCTATATCATCAGCCTCAAACAAGGCGACAGCACCATACTGAAACCCGGTATGACCTTCCACATCATCCCGTGGATGTGGGGTGTTGATGGCGATAAAACCTGCGGTATCTCCGATACCATCTACATCACTGAAACAGGGTGCGCCTCCTTCTTTGAAGGTATGGAGGAGGACTTTGTCGTCAAACCGGAAACCGAAATCAAGGATGTCGTCCCCAATGCCTTCCCGACTGAAAATGCTCAGGAAACCGTTCAGGCCCTGAAGAAAAACAAGCAGGCAAAATCAGGAAAAACGTCCGGCAAAGAGAAACGCCCGACAAAATCCAAAGCAACCAAAAAAGCGTCCTGATGCTGGCTGAAAGCCTGATCGATGGTAAGGAGCCTGATATGTTTACTGTAATCAATCCGACAACCGGACAGACACTTTATGAAAAGCCCTCTCTGGACAGAACAGAGATGGAGCAGCGTATAGAGGCCTCCCACGAGGCGTGGCAAAGCTGGCGTAAGTTCAGCTTTGCTGACCGGGCAGCCGTACTGACGAAGGTAGCCCGCATTATGCGCGAAAGTGTCGATATGCTGGCGATGCCCATGACAGAAGAGATGGGCAAACCTATAAAAGAAGCACGGGCAGAGGTCATTAAAGCCGCCTGGTGTGCCGAGCACTACGCGGAACACGCCGAGGAGTACCTTAGCGCCCGGACGCTGGCCTCCGATGCCAGCCATAGCTATGTGCAACACCTGCCGCTGGGTCCCGTACTCGGGGTTCTTCCCTGGAACGCTCCCTTCTGGCTGGCGTTCCGTTTCTGTGCCCCCGCACTGATGGCGGGTAACACCTGTCTGATGAAACACGACCCTCATGTGCCGGGCTGTGCCGAGGCGATTGCGGGACTGTTTAAACAGGCCGGAATCCCCGACAACATTATGCAGAACCTGCCACTGCAGACGCCGGATGTGGAAGCCGCAATCCGCCACCCCAGAATTCAGGCGGCCTCCTTTACCGGCTCAGGTAAAGCGGGCGGTATTGTTGCCTCAATCGCAGCGTCCGAGATCAAACCCTCGGTACTGGAACTGGGTGGTTCAGATCCTGCGATTGTGCTGGAAGATGCCGATCTGGATGCCGCTGCCGATGCGATTGCTCTGTCCCGTATTATCAATGCCGGCCAGTCCTGCATCGCAGCGAAGCGCATCATTGTTGAAGCGCCGGTGTATGACCGCTTTACCGATAAGCTGAAGCAGCGTCTGGAAAAACTGCAGATGGGTGACCCGAAAGAGGAAAGCACCGATATTGGCCCCATCGCCCGTCAGGATCTCAGAGACAATCTGGACCGACAGGTTCGTCAGACCATCGATGCCGGTGCAACCTGCCTGCTGGGCGGTCAGATCCCTGACCGGGATGGCTTCTATTATCCGGTCACACTTCTGACCGACGTATCCAACAGCATGCTGGCCTGTCAGGAGGAGACCTTTGGCCCTATCGCTGTCGTGATGAAGGCATCCGATGCTGATGATGCCCTGCGGATCGCCAACGATACCGAGTACGGCCTTGCCGCATCCGTCTGGACCAACGCCGAGCGAGGTGAGGCGATGGCCCGGGAAATTATGGCCGGACAGGTTGTTGTTAACGGCATCGTTAAAACCGACCCCCGCCTGCCTAGCGGCGGCATTAAACGCTCTGGCTTTGGGCGCGAGCTTGGCCCACACGGCATTATGGAGTTTGTGAATACTCAGCAGATCTGGATCGGCCCCAAGACAGAATAATGGCCGTGACAGGCAAGACGATTAAAACGATACCGATGAGACCAGGAATCTGAAAAAACCTTTCCTCCCAGGGCTTGCTACAAGCCCCTCCCTTAATCCCGGCAGGTATTCTGTCGGGTATTTTTTTATTCAATCCCGCCCGTTCATGCCAGACCATCCGCTTTAAAATCGGCTAAGCGATAAAAAAGCATTAACCGATAGCCCTTACCCTATTCATGCTGTAAGCTGCACCACCGCTTAGTGCGACCCTCTATGCAGCCTTGCATTTTTTATATTTAAGAGATTTTTTTCTATGAGTTTTGCCTCCCTGGGCTTATCGGCCCCTATTCTTGCCGCGGTTAGCGAGCAGGGTTATGAAACACCATCACCGATTCAGGCCCAGGCGATCCCGGCAGTTATTGCAGGCAAAGATGTTATGGCCGCAGCCCAGACGGGTACGGGTAAAACCGCAGGCTTTACCCTGCCGCTGCTGGAGATTCTCAGCCGTGGTCAGCAGTCCCGGGGAAATCAGGTGCGGGCTCTTATCCTGACCCCTACCCGTGAGCTGGCCGCTCAGGTTGCAGAAAGCGTTGATCAGTACAGCACTCATCTGCCGATTCGCAGCACCGTGGTATTTGGTGGCGTTAAGATCAACCCACAGATCAGCCGACTGCGTCAGGGTTGCGATATTCTGGTGGCAACACCGGGCCGACTGCTGGATCTGTACCAACAGGGCGCGGTGCGTTTTAACCATCTTGAAGTGCTGGTTCTGGATGAAGCCGACCGCATGCTCGACATGGGTTTTATTCACGATATTCGTAAAATTCTGGCGATCCTGCCGGCAAAACGTCAGAACCTGATGTTTTCCGCCACCTTCTCCAATGAGATCCGCACACTGGCCAAGGGTATCGTACATCAGCCGGTTGAGGTCTCTGTAACTCCGGCGAACTCAACAGCAACCACTGTAACCCAGTGGATCAGCCCTGTTGATAAGAACCGAAAATCGGCTCTGCTCTCCCACCTGATCAAAAGCGAAAGCTGGAATCAGGTATTGGTCTTCACCCGCACAAAACATGGTGCTAACAAGCTGACCAAGGTACTGGAGAAAAACGGTATTACAGCTGCAGCCATTCACGGTAATAAGAGTCAGGGTGCCCGCACCAAAGCACTGGCTGCGTTTAAAAATGGTCAGGTCAGCACTCTGGTTGCCACCGATATTGCAGCCCGCGGTCTGGATATTGACCAGCTGCCTCAGGTGGTTAACTTTGAGCTGCCTAACGTTCCGGAAGATTACGTTCACCGTATCGGTCGTACCGGCCGTGCAGGCGCAACCGGTCAGGCGGTGTCTCTGGTCAGTGCCGACGAGTTTAAACAGCTGATCGATATTGAACGTGTGATCAAGCAGAACCTTGAGCGCAAAACCGTTTCCGGCTTTGAACCGGTCAATGATCTGGGTTCATCACGGGCAACCGCTCCGGCAAAACATCAGAAACCAAGACGCGCTCGCCCGCAAAGCGAGCATAAAGATGGTCAGCGTTCCGGTGAAAATGCCCGTGGCCACAAGCCAACCGGCAAGAACCGCCGCCACACCGGCAAGCCATCCGGTGAGGGTCGTTCAGACAGCCGTTCATCCGGTTCTCAGGATAGCCGCCCGAATCCACGCCAAGACGCTGCTCCGAAGAAAGCCTCTACTCAGGGTAAACCGGCGTCCCGCAGCAAGCTGAGCGTAAACCGCTCCGAATCTGGTAATAGCTCGGGCAGATCCGAGAACAAACCTAAGCGTAGCTTCTCTGCCAGCAAGCCAGCATCCCCGTGGGGCAACCGCTGATCTGTTCCTTTGCTAATCTGCTCCTTTGCAGACGTATGAATGCAAGGTAACACGCTTAAAAAATGCTCCTGACGGGGCATTTTTTTCGTCTGCAATCCGGTAAGTAAACGAATAAAGTGATCGGCAGCTCCTTTTCTGGCGTACGCTTTGGATAGACATCCAAAGGAGGTACCCGATATGCCAGCCCTATCTCTGCGCCCGTTACTGTTTCTGCTTCTGAGCGCCAGCTTAATATTCGCCGCAACGCCCTCTTCCGCTGCCAGCGGTAAAGACATTGTTTACAAGGTTCGCGGGCAAGCCTACGAAGGCTATTATCACCCTGCCGCCCGCCATTCAGACCGAGCACCTCTGATCCTGATGATCCATGACTGGGACGGCCTGACCGGTTATGAAAAAGAGCGTGCAAAAATGCTCTCGGATAAAGGCTACAACGTTTTTGCTGCTGACCTGTTCGGTCAGGGTGTTCGCCCTACCGAAGTCAAAGATAAGCGCCAGCACACCGGTGAGCTGTACAAAGACCGGGATAAAATGCGTGCTCTGATGGACGGTGCAATGAAAGCTGCTCAACAGCAGGGTGCCGATCCGGATAATGCTATCGCCATGGGTTATTGCTTTGGTGGTGCGGCCGTTCTGGAACTGGCTCGTTCCGGTGCGGATATGAAAGGCTTTGCAACCTTCCACGGCGGTCTGAAAACACCGCAGGGGCAGGATTATTCAAAAGCGAAAGGAAAAATTCTGGTTATGCACGGCAGTGCGGACACCGCGATCCCTATGGAACAGTTCGCGCAACTGACCAACGAGCTGGAAGCCGCCGGGATTGAGCATGAGATGATCACCTATAGTGGCGCGCCCCATGCGTTCACCGTCTTTGGCTCCGGCCGGTATCATGAAACCGCCGACAAACAATCCTGGAAACGCTTTTCTGATTTTCTGACGGAGGTCAGCGACCAATAACAGAAAACCCGCTGAATCCCGGGCGAGAAGAGAGATGGATTCAGCGGGTTTATAAAACGATAAAGGATCGGCAGCGGGTTATTGCAGCAGGCGCTCAATCAGCGCCATCACATCCTGCTGTTCCTGATCAGACAGCGGACCATCCTTCATCCAGCGAACCCGGTTTTCTTTATCCACCACAATGATCGCGGAGCTTTCTTCGGTCAGGTTCCAGGTTGAACGGGCAACCCCTTCCTCATCCAGCACCATCATCGACCAGGGAAACTCCTCTTTACTGCTTTCCAGCTTGCCTTTAACAATGCCACCGGTTCCCCAGATCGCATCATCCGTATTCACAACCGTCACCGTCTGATAGAGGTCTTTCGGCAGTTCAGCGGCTTTAATGCGATCGATCAACGGAGCATTCAGCTCTTTGGCTGACGTTCGGCCGGCGATATGCTGAATCACATAAACCTTGCCGGTCAGCTGCTGACTCTGCCATGGGCTGTATTCAATATCACCGGACTTAAGCACCAGCTCACCGCCATCCTGCACCTTTACCGTCGGTAATGGCGCATCCGGTGTGACCGAGGCATGACTTTGCCAGGACAAACTCAGCATCAGGGTCAGTAATGCACTTTTAGTCAGTAATTTACTTTTAGCCTGTAAGTTGTTTTTAAACAGGGCCGCGAAAGATCCGCCCAGCAGATGGGTTTTGCTCTTTCCCGGACGCGGGAATCGGAATGCCATAGGAATCTCCTTTCATTTTTATTGTTTTCCCGGATGAGTAATGGCCAGGACTGTTTTGCAGGATAGATCAGCCTAAACCAATTTCGCACAAATTCAAACAGTCGTTTGTTTTATTCGTGACAGACAAGTCATCCATTGGGCATGAGATCGTGAACGGAGAAGGATAAAGGGCGGGACCTCAAATTTCAGGCATAAAAAAAGCCAGTCACAAGGACCGGCTTCTTTCGAGAAAATTCTAAGCCGTTACCGGCAGGAGAATAATCTTACAGAGCAACGATGTTCTCTGCCTGAGGGCCTTTAGCGCCATCAGTAACAGTGAATTCAACTTGCTGACCTTCGGTCAGAGTTTTGAATCCAGAGCTTGCAATTGCGCTGAAGTGAGCAAACACGTCAGGACCAGATTGCTGCTCGATGAAACCAAAACCTTTAGCTTCGTTAAACCACTTAACAGTACCACGGATAGTATTAGACATAATAAATTCACCTGAATTTAAAAAAGTAGAAGTGCCTTCAAAGGCGGTTTTTTGCAGAAGAATAGACTTGAACTTAGAAACTTCAGGACGAGGAATTATGACTAAAACTACGTATTGGAGAATATAAATTAGAGACTTCTTTCTAGCTGCAGCCATAGTACAGCCGCTAAATAATAATAGCGAGCTTTATTTCAGTTATTTCTGTAATAGTCGGATCTGGCGAATTTCGGGCATAAAAAAGCCCCGGTAAACCGGGGCAAAGATAGGGCTTAAGCAAGTAAGCAATTTTTGACGTCTGCGGTTCTGAGACGAGCCGCAGACATCGGGCAGAATCAGTACCCGTTCAGCTGGTCGATATACTCCGGCAGGAACAGGGAGATCTGAGGTACATAAGTGATCAGAATCAGGAAGCCCAGCAGCAGCGCCAGCCAAGGCAGTGCCGCCTTGATCACCCAAACCATGCTGCGACCGGTAATACCTGCTGTTACGAACAGGTTCAGACCAACCGGAGGCGTCAGCATACCGATCTCCATATTCACCACCATGATGATACCCAGGTGAATCGGATCAATACCCAGCTGAGTCGCAATCGGGAACAGAATCGGTGCCATGATCAGCAGAATCGCCGATGGCTCCATAAAGTTACCCGCAGCCAGCAGCAGGATGTTCACCACAATCAGGAAGCCCCACGCAGGCAGACCCCAGCCGATAATGGTTTCCGCGATGATGTGCGGGATACGCTCGGTGGTCAGTACGTGGGCAAACAGCATGGCGTTGGCGATAATAAACAGCAGCATCAGGGATACTTTTGCCGCATCCAGTACCACGCGCTTTACTTCAGCATCGAAGAAAGACTGTGGCAGAGCAATACCGATCTGAGCCAGGTTACGGGCAACGCAGGACGCCAGCCCTTCGCCATCATAACGCCATGGCTTGTCTTTCAGCGGGCCCATATCACGATAGCCGAATACCGCTACCAGGAAGGCATAAACTGCAGCAACAGCCGCCGCTTCGGTCGGACTTGCCACACCGCCATAAATAGAACCCAGAACGATCACGATCAGCATCAGGCCGCCCATGGCGATAGCACCGGAGCGGAACAGAGCACGGAAGCCCGGGAATGGCTGAGCAGGGAAGTTCTTAATGCGCGCCACAACATAGATGGCGATCATCAGAATACCGCCCATCATCAGACCAGGAATCATACCGGCCATAAACATGCGGGCTGCGGATACTTCAGTGGCTGCAGCGTAAACCAGCATCACAATGGATGGTGGAATCAGAATGCCCAGCGTACCGGCGTTGGCGATAACACCCGCCGCGAAGCTTTCCGGATAACCGGCACGAACCATACCGGCAATCACGATGGTACCGATCGCCGCTACGGTGGCAGGAGAAGAACCGGATACCGCAGCAAACAGCATACAGGCCATAACCGATGCCATCGCCAGACCACCTTTAACGTGGCCGATACTGTCTACCGCAAAGTTAATCAGGCGCTTAGCCACACCACCGGTGGACAGAAACGCAGAAGACAGAATAAAGAAGGGAATCGCCAGCAGCGTATAGTGATGCGACAGCGCTTCAAACAGTTTAAGTGCAACCGATGCCAGGGAATCGCCTGAGAACATCAGAATAGTGCCGACACTGGACAGACCCAGTGCAACAGCAATTGGCATACCCAGGAAGATACAGCCAAACAGGATCAGGAAAAGTACAGCGATTGTCATTTGTCTGCTCCCGGATTGTCAGATTTGTTTGTATCAGATTTATCTTGGTTATCAGAACCGGCCTGATCAGAGGCAGCTTTTTCAGCTTTGGCGTTGTCTGCAGCAGACTGCAGTTCTTCCGCCAGATGCATACTCTCTTTACCTTCATCAGCCAAATGGAAACCATCTTTCTTACCGGTCAGGATCGCCCAACCCAGTTCAGCAAAACGGATCACCAGCAGCACAAAACCCACCGGCATAATCATCATCGCCATCCATTTAGGAATCGCGATATCTTCCATCTCAATACCGATCATGTGCATCAGCTGCAGATAGTCCCAGGAACCCAGCAGGAAAAGCGCGCAATACACGAAGCACAGGGCAATAGCGACCAGCCCCGCCAGGCGACGCAGCGGCTCAGGCAGAAGTTTTACAACAACATCGACCCCGATATGCGCACCAATACGCACCCCGTAAGAGGCACCGAACAGCACAAACCACGCAGAGGTGTAAAGGGTGGCTTCCTGAATCCAGGTCACGCCGGTACTGAAGACAAAGCGCATGATCACTTCAGCAAATACCAGCAGGGTCATGGCGACCAGCAAGAGAGCAACGATGTTCTCTTCAAGTTTATGAATGAAACGTACAACCATGATTAAACTCTCATCGTTTCGTGAGCAGGCTCTGTCCGGATTGAAGCGGGACGATGCATAACATCGGTCCTTCAGATAACGGGGTACAAAAGCCAAAGAGGTGTGCGGGGGTTTAAAACACCACTGCCAGCTCACTGAAAGCGGTGTTTTCTTCTCTACTACGCGCTTACGCTCTTAAAAAGAACAGAGCGCTACAACACAACTTACCGGAACAGCGGGGCTGATCCGGTAAGACAGGGTTGTTAGTTGTTCGCCTGAATTGCAGCTTCGATCACGTCTTTACCGATCTGACGCTCAAACTGCTTCCAAACAGGCTTCATCGCATCTACCCACTGCTGTCGCTCTGCATCAGTGATCTGCAGTACAGTAGTACGACCTGAATCGATAATACGCTGACGGTCACCCATCGCTTTCTGGTCAGCAACTTTGTTGCCGTAAGCGATCGCTTCGTCCATCGCTTTCTTCAGCTCAACACGAACATCGTCGTCCAGGCCTTTCCAGAAGCGGGCAGACGTCACAACCATGTAGTCCAGAACACCGTGGTTAGACTCAGTCACGTAATCCTGAATCTCGAAGAATTTTTTCGAGTACAGGTTAGACCATGGGTTTTCAGCACCGTCGATCGCTTTGGTCTGCATCAGGGTGAAAACTTCGGAGAACGGCTTTTTCAGAGGAATCGCATCAACCGCTTCGAACTGAGATACCAGAACGTCAGAGGTCATAATACGGAACTTCAGACCTTCAGCATCAGCTGGAGTACGCAGAGGTTTGTTCGCAGACAGCTGCTTCATACCGTTGTGGATATAACCCAGACCCATCAGGCCGCGTTTCTCCAGAGAGGTCAGCAGTTTCTGGCCAACAGGGCCTTTCTGGAAACGGTCAACCGCATCCATGTCTTTAAACAGGAATGGCAGATCGTAAACCTGCAGCTGCTTGGTGTATTTCTTGAATTTAGACAGAGAAGGCGCGGCAATCTGAACATCGCCCAGCAGCATCGCTTCCAGAACTTTGCCATCACCGAACAGCTGAGAGTTTGGATAAACCTCAACATTTACTTTGCCCGGCAGACGGGATTCAGCCAGCTCTTTAAACTTAAGAGCCATCTGACCTTTAGGTGTATTTTCTGCTACAACGTGAGAAAACTTGATCGTTACAGGTGCTGCAAAAGCTGTGGCGGCTCCGGCAAACATACATGCTGCAAAGGTTACCGCTTTGGTGAGTGAACGCATTGATCCGACTCCTAAGAGAATTTGTTGTTATGTAAATCAGGCCTTTGAGTTCAAACCGGCTTTTAGCATCAGTCTGAAGTCTCTGGGTGGTGCAAAAAAAGGCCGGACTTCTCCGGCCCTAAACTTGCAAAGGCCAGCCCAAATGACTTTAAAGGCTGCGACCACAATAACTATTACAAGTAGGATGCCAACTTATTGCCACACCAGAAAAACAATGCAAGCTATTGTTTTTAAAGGGAATAAAATGAAACACGTTAAAGAATCGTGCAGGCAAAACATCTAATGCTGTGCGGGATCCCGCACACTCGCCAAATCCATAGGCGGATACCCACCCAGCCCGCAGCCCCAAGCCTTAGACCTAGGTCTTACAACCTTGCCCTCAATGCTGAAGCTAACTCGAAAATCCAGCGACCCCGAACCGCTTTTTTCACACGGAAATGAGCCAAACCGCTCCCTTCTGAAAAAAGTGTGCGGCATTTCACACAAGTTCCCCAGAGATAATATGAGCGGTATAAAGGAACGCCTTATAAGCCCCCTTCCCGAACAGATCTTCGTCATAACTTTCAATCCCGTGCCTTGAATTCTGACCGTGCTGCCCCATCTAAGGAGCATTAACCTTACACCTGTAAAAGGCCCGCCATGACAACACACGCCCAGTCTGCCACTGCCCCGGCATGGCATGAGATCGACACGGTGCTACTGGACATGGATGGCACTTTGCTGGATCTGCACTTTGACAGCCATTTCTGGCTGCAGCATCTGCCAAAGCGCTATGCACAGCTTCACAAACTGGATGAAGCCTCAGCCCATGATTATGTGGTTGCCGAGATCACCAAAGAGCAGGGCACCCTTAACTGGTACAGCCTGGATTACTGGGCCAACCACTTTCAGGTCGACATCGTTGCGCTTAAAAAAGAAGTCCAGCATCTGATCGGCTTCCGCAGCGATGCCTTAGAACTGCTCAAATTTCTGGAGAGCCATCAGGCTCAGGTGATTCTGGCCACCAATGCCGACCACCACAGTCTGGATATCAAGCTGCCGGTCACAGGGCTGGATCAGTATGTGGATAAGATTGTCAGCTCTGCCGAACTGCAGATCGCCAAAGAAGATCCCGCCTTCTGGCAGGCTCTGAAAGAGAAGGTCGATTTCGACCCCGCAACCACCCTGTTAATTGATGATAATGAAACGGTACTGGATTCTGCCCGGGAGTTCGGTATCCGCTATCTGTACACCATTATGCAGCCGGATATGCGCTCACCGGAGCGCACCCTGACCCGCTACCCCGGAGTCGGAGAATTCTCCGCCATTATCGGCCGGTAAATGCAGGTTTGACCGTGAGCAGAAAGAACACCGTATATATAGAAAAGGTATATCGATGAGCACCCCGGAAACCAAAGTACGTCTGGACAAATGGCTCTGGGCAGCCCGCTTCTTCAAAACACGCGCACTGGCCAAGAAAGCCATTGAAGGCGGCAAAGTGCATTACAACGGCGAGCGTTGTAAAAGCAGCAAGATGGCCGAAGTGGGCGCGATGCTGACTCTGCCTCAGGGTTGGGATGAAAAAAGGGTGGAGATTATCGCCCTGTCCGACCAGCGCCGTGGCGCGCCTGAAGCGGCGTTGCTCTATAAAGAAACCGCCGAGAGCATTAAGAAGCGCGAAGAAGAGACAGAGAAACGCAAGCTACTGAAGAGCGCGATGGGCGCACCGGATCACCGGCCCAATAAGAAAGACCGCCGCATGATCCACCGCTTTAAACGGGTCGACAGTGAACTATAATAGAAGGCCTGTTTGCCCTTCTTTATATGCCCGTGCCAAACGGGATCATCTAAATGAATATTATCCGGTGAGCCGACAACTGCTGACGGATATGCAATGACCGAGAACGACAGAAGAACTTTATGAGCCAATTCGATTTTATTCAGCGCTTTACCATTGAAAACTCACCGGTACGTGGTGAGATCGTTCGTCTGAAAGACAGCTTCCGTCAGGTGCTGGACAAACACGACTATCCGGCTGCCATTGAAAAACAGCTGGGTGAAATGCTCTCTGCCGTCGCTTTACTGACAGCCATTGTCAAAGTTGATGGCATTCTGTCACTACAGGCGCGTGGTGCCGGTCCCTGCAGCCTGTTAATGGCTGAATCAAACCCGGGCGGCGATCTGCGAGCCATCGCCCGGTGCGAAGGTGACGTTGGCGAAGCCAACACACTGAAAGAGCTGGTGGGTAACGGTCAGTTGGTGATCACCATCGAACCGACTAATGGTAAGCGCTATCAGGGCATTGTTTCACTGGAACGTGAAACTCTGGCTCATTGTCTTGAACAGTACTTTGATCAGTCTGAACAGCTGCCAAGCCGTCTGTGGCTTAACGTCACTGACGATGTTGCTTCCGGCTTTATGCTGCAGGCTCTGCCTTCCGAGCGTACCGATGAAGATCTGAACGCCTGGGAACATGCGGTAAGTCTGGCAGAGACGCTGAAAAATGAAGAACTTGCAGAGCTTCCTTTTGAAGAGCTGCTGCATCGCCTCTACCATCAGGAAAAAGTGCGCATCTTTGAAGGCAGCCCGCTGCAGTTCAACTGTACCTGCTCCGAAGAGCGGGTCAAAAATGCACTGGTCAGCATAGGTAAAGCGGAATTAAACGAAGTGATTAAAGAGCAGGGCAAAATTGAAAGTCAGTGCCAGTTCTGCAACACCCTTTATAGCTTTAATGCGGCCGATGTTGAAAACCTGTTTGATGATCCCGACGCACCATCGCCGATCATTCATTAAACCCTCGCTATGCCATCGGATGTGCGCAGAAAGCCTCTGCGCACTCCTTTCCGATCCTTTATTTCACAATGCGACAAAAGCACCTGCCTCCTCCTCCATCCGAACAGAGCACTTTCATTAGATATCGAAAGAAAATTCTTGTAGTAAAACTACAAGAATGACAAATCAGGCCGGAAAACACGGGAAAAACGAGTCTGATTTCCCCCTCAAAAGAGGCCGCAGCCATTTTTTTATCATCAAGTGTGAATTTAATTGCGCCAACTTCGGCTTAGTAAGAACCTCTATCATTTAGAGCGTAAACCATCTTTAACACTGAAATTTCAGCGAAACACTCTAAAAAGCTCTGCAAATTTGTGTGCAACTGCATCAAGATTTTTGTTTTGTAACTGTTTTTCAGGATTTTCTTCCTGTTAGGGCTTCGCACAGACCTGCTTTTTTTGACATAATACGCGCCTAAAAACCGCTTCTGAGGACAAGCTGTTTTTGGATTCATATCCGGAGACGACACCTTAAAGAATCGGTTTTTTTAGTACCCGCTTGGTAATTTGCCCGCTTTGGTAAGTTTACCCTCTTTGGTAAGTTTGCCCGGTTTGATAGTAGTTGATCGGCTGGAGCCGAAGGACACAAGTAAATGACGACATCGATTGACGATAGCTCTGTAATGACGTTCACCAACCTCAGCACTGCTGAATTGGTTCAAATGGCTGTTCAACGTAAAGAAGGCGAACTGGCCAGCAACGGAGCTTTGGTAGTTTCTACTGGCCACCGCACCGGCCGCTCTCCAATGGATCGCTTCATTGTTGAAGAGCCCAGCACTGCAGACCTGATCGAATGGGGCGCAATTAACCGTCCGTTTGACGCTGCCAAGTTTGATGCTCTGTGGGATCGCGTTGAAGAGTATCTGACTCAGAAAGACACCTTCGTTTCCGAGCTGCACGTTGGTGCTGATCCGGAGCACTACCTGCCGATTCGTGTTACCACTGAAACAGCATGGCACAACCTGTTTGGCCGCACGCTGTTTGTTCGTCCTGACGAATTCAACCCGAAAAACAAGGGCGAGTGGCAGATCATTAACGCGCCTCAGTTCGTTTGCGAACCTGAGCGTGACGGCACCAACTCTGACGGTACCGTAATTATCAACTTTGCTAAGCGCAAAGTGCTTCTGGCTGGCATGCAGTATGCCGGTGAGATGAAAAAAGCGATGTTCTCTGTACAGAACTTCCTGCTGCCTGAGAAAGACGTTCTGCCGATGCACTGCTCTGCAAACGTTGGCGAAGATGGCGAAACAACTCTGTTCTTCGGTCTGTCCGGTACCGGTAAGACCACTCTGTCTGCAGATCCTGAGCGTTACCTGATCGGTGATGACGAGCATGGCTGGGGCAAAGGCGTTGTATTCAACATCGAAGGCGGCTGCTACGCGAAATGTATCGACCTGTCTCAGAAAAACGAGCCGGTAATCTGGGACGCGATTAAGTTCGGTTCCGTACTGGAAAACGTTGTTCTGGATGGCGACCGCACTCCGGATTACACCGACGTAAGCCTGACTCAGAACACCCGTGCTGCCTACCCACTGGAGCACATCGAGAAACGTGTTCTGGAAAACCGCGCTGGTGAGCCAAAAGCGATCGTATTCCTGACCTGTGACCTGACCGGTGTACTGCCTCCTGTTTCTGTTCTGTCTAAAGAAGCAGCGGCTTACCACTTCCTGTCCGGTTACACCGCTCTGGTTGGTTCTACCGAAATGGGTTCCGGTGGTGGCATCAAGTCTACCTTCTCTACCTGCTTCGGCGCGCCTTTCTTCCCACGCCCTGCAGCTGAGTACGCTGAGCTGCTGATCAAGCGTATCGAAGAATTCGGCTCTAAAGTGTACCTGGTTAACACTGGTTGGACCGGCGGTTCATACGGTGAAGGTCAGCGCTTCAGCATCCCTACGACCCGTGGCATCATCTCTGCGATTCAGAGCGGTGCACTGGAAGATGTTGAAACAGTACATCTGGAAGGTATCAACCTGGCTGTACCTGCAGAGGTACCAGGCGTTGACACTAACCTGCTGCAGCCTCGTGGCACCTGGGCTAACCCGGAAAACTACGATGCACAGGCGAAAGAACTGGCAGCTAAATTCGTTGAAAACTTCAAGAAGTTCAACGATGTGGACGAAGCGATTATCGCTGCAGGTCCTCAGCTGTAAGATCAGTCGTCATACGGCTGCATGATCCGGTAACGGCTGTTTAATCCGTCATCGGACGCTGAAAAAAGGCGGACACTCAGGTGTTCGCCTTTTTTGTTTCTGACAGCTGCAGGCGGAATTGAGTACGGCTAACAATTCTTTGCCAGAAAAATTTTGCCCAAAACCTCACCTTACTGTATAAAATCACAGCTTAATTTTTTAGCGTTATCAATTCGTTAGCGGATAAACTTCAGCCCATTCATTTTTTATCAGGGTTTGCGGCTCCGCCTTCGAGCCGATACCCCAATTCAAGACAGAAAAGAGAGTTGCCTTCATGGATCAGATCTCCCAACGTATTGCCGATGAACTCAGCGTCAAACAGACTCAGGTAAGCGCTGCCGTTGCCCTTTTGGACGAAGGCTCAACCGTTCCCTTTATCGCGCGATATCGTAAGGAGGTCACCGGCGGCCTGGACGACACTCAGCTGCGTAATCTGGAAGAGCGCCTGCGCTACCTTCGGGAGCTGGAAGACCGTCGCAGCACCGTTCTGAAGAGCATCGATGATCAGGGCAAACTGACCGACGAGCTGAAAGCGGACATTCTGTCTGCAGAAACCAAAACCCGTCTGGAAGATCTCTACCTGCCCTACAAGCCCAAGCGCCGCACCAAGGCACAGATCGCCCGTGAAGCCGGTCTGGAGCCGCTGGCCGATCTGCTGTTCAACAACCCGGAAACCGACCCTCAGACTGCTGCCGAAGGCTACATCAACGCCGATGCCGGAATTGCCGATACCAAAGCAGCACTGGATGGTGCCAAACAGATCCTGATGGAACGCTTCAGTGAAGATGCCAGCCTGCTGGATCTGCTGCGTACCAAACTCTGGCAGCAGGGTGAGCTGCAATCCCGTGTGGTTCCGGGTCAGGAGCAGGCTGGTGAGAAATTCAGCGATTACTTTGAACACAATGAAGCGGTCAGTAAAACCCCGTCGCACCGCGCACTGGCCATGTTCCGTGGCCGTAACGAAGGCGCGCTGCAACTGGCGATCGTACTGCCGGAAGCTGAAGAGCTGAAGATTCATCCCTGCGAGGAGATGATCGCCCGCCACTTCGGTATCAAGGATCAGGGACGTGCCGCAGATACCTGGCTGAAAGAGGTGGTGCGCTGGACCTGGCGCGTAAAACTGCTGACTCACATCGAAACGGAACTGATGACCCGCCTGCGCGAAGCCGCTGAAGCAGAAGCGATCAAGGTGTTTGCCGGCAACCTGAAAGACCTGCTGCTGGCCGCCCCTGCCGGTCCCCGTGCCACTTTAGGTCTCGACCCGGGTCTGCGTACCGGTGTTAAAGTCGCCGTTGTCGATCACACCGGTAAGCTGCTGGATTACACGACCATCTATCCGCACGCACCGAAGAACCAGTGGCGTGAATCGATGGCGGTTCTGGCGGCACTGGTCAGCAAACACAATGTCGACCTGATCAGTATCGGTAACGGCACCGCCTCCCGCGAAACCGACAAGCTGGCAGCAGATCTGGTAAAACTGATCAAAGACCGTAAAGTCAGCAAAATTATGGTCAGTGAAGCGGGAGCCTCGGTTTACTCGGCCTCTGAACTGGCGGCGAAAGAGTTCCCGGATCTGGACGTGAGCATCCGTGGCGCGGTATCCATCGCCCGCCGTCTGCAGGACCCGCTGGCAGAACTGGTGAAGATCGATCCGAAATCGATCGGTGTGGGGCAGTACCAGCACGATGTATCCCAGACTCAGCTGGCCCGCAGCCTTGAAGCTGTTGTCGAAGACTGTGTAAACGCCGTGGGTGTGGATGTGAACACCGCTTCTGTTGCTCTGCTGAACCGGGTATCCGGCCTGAATGCCACGCTGGCTCAGAATATCATCAGCTATCGTGATGAGAACGGCACCTTCAACAGCCGTACCGACCTGAAGAAAGTGGCGCGTCTTGGGCCGAAAGCCTTTGAACAGTGTGCAGGCTTCCTGCGCATTATGAACGGCAAGAACCCGCTGGATGCCTCTGCGGTTCACCCGGAAGCTTATCCGGTGGTGAAAAAGATCGCTGAAAACAGCGCACGTAAAGTGGATAGCCTGATCGGTGATTCCGGCTTTCTGAAAGCGGTAAACCCATCCGAATACACCGATGAAAACTTCGGTCTGCCAACGGTGACCGATATTCTGAAAGAGCTGGACAAGCCCGGCCGTGACCCGCGCCCTGAGTTTAAAGCCGCCGAGTTTATGGAAGGCGTGGAAGAGATCAGCGACCTCAAGCCCGGTATGATTCTGGAAGGCTCTGTGACCAACGTGACGAACTTTGGTGCCTTTGTGGACGTCGGCGTACATCAGGATGGTCTGGTGCATATCTCAGCCCTCTCCAACAGCTTTGTTGAAGATCCGCGTACCGTAGTGAAAGCCGGTGATATCGTGCAGGTTAAGGTGATCGATGTCGATCAGCAGCGTCGCCGTATCGCTCTTTCCATGCGCCTGAACGATGAGCCGGAAGCACAGCAAAGCCGCAGTGGTGCCGGTAACGACAAAGGCCGTGGCCGTAACTACTCTTCTGCCAACCAGAATAAACGCGGTCAGGGTAATAAAGACCAGAACAACCAAAATGGTGGTATGGGAACATTAGGAATGTTGCTTGCTCAGGCACAGCAAAAACAGCGAAAATAGAACCCTTAATGTATCCTGACTAAAGCAGTCAGAATTGCGGCCTGATTAATTTGGCCGCTCAACTTTTTAACGACACAACTTGAAGCCTGATTCTGCGCCCCCATATTGCCAGATCAGGCTTTTTTCGACTGGCGCAGGCCGGTTTTATGCAGACAAATCCGCTGCAATGGAACGCTCAGACCAGAGTGATATTCAGCGACTGAACGCTATATGCGCCGGCGAGTCCGGTTGGTATTAGGGGAAGCACCTTGACCAAAACCATCAAAGATCGTATCGAGTTTTTACGCCCAGTTGCCCAGCGTGGTCTGTTCAGTCAGATCAAACGTGGACTCGAAAAGGAAGGTTTACGTACCACACCTGCAAGCAATCTGGCTCAGACCGATCACCCGAAGGCTTTAGGTTCAACACTGACCCACCCTTATATCACGACGGATTATTCAGAAGCGTTACTGGAATTTATCACGCCGGTATCCAGCAAACTGAATGAAACACTGGATTTCCTTAAAGATCTGCACGCCTTCAGCTATCGCCACCTGGGCGATGAAGTGATCTGGCCTGCCAGCATGCCATGCAAACTGCAGGGTAATGAAAGCATTCCGATCGCCCGCTATGGCAGCTCGAACTCCGGCACCATGAAGACGGTTTATCGCCACGGCCTCTCCTGGCGCTATGGCCGTATCATGCAGTCCATTGCAGGCCTGCATTACAACTTCTCTCTGCCGGAGCAACTGTGGCCAGCACTGCTGCACCTGAAATACCCGGAGCGCGACGCGAAAGATCCTCAGGTACTGCAGGACTTTATCTCCGAACAGTACTTCGCCCTGATCCGGAACTTCCGCCGCTACAGCTGGTTGCTGCTTTATCTGTTCGGGGCATCGCCTGCGGTGGATAAGAGCTTTATTGAGGGTAAATCCCATGAGCTTGACGAGCTGGATGCCGACACCCTGTTTCTGCCCTATGCAACCTCGCTGCGTATGAGCGGTCTGGGTTATCAGAACAATGTGCAGTCCAGCCTTAAGATCTGTTTTAACTCGCTGGAAAACTACGTTGGTTCGCTGACCCACGCGATTAAAACGCCTTACGCCCCATACGAAGAACTGGGCATTAAGGTTGATGATCAGTATCGTCAGCTGAACAGCAACATCCTGCAGATTGAAAATGAATATTACAGCGATATTCGGCCGAAGCGGGTAACCGAAAGCGGCGAACGTCCGTCCGAAGCACTGACCGAGCGTGGCGTGGAATATATCGAGGTGCGCTGCATCGACCTGAACCCGTTTGAGGCGGTGGGCATTACAGAAACTCAGGCGCGCTTTGTCGATACCTTCCTGCTGTTCTGTCTGCTGGAGAACAGCGCCCAGATCCCTGATGACGAATGCGAAATGCTGGATGAAAACCACAGCGACATCGTCAATCGTGGTCGTCTGCCGGGTCTTATGCTGCAAACACCGGAAGGCACCATCTCCCGTGAGGAGTGGAGTCATCAGCTGTTTGATCGCCTGCAACCGGTTGCGGAGCTACTGGACAGCAACAGCGATAACGCGGTTCATCAGGCGGCACTGGATACCTTCCGTCCGCTGATCGACCAGCCTGAACTGACTCCGTCCGCACGGGTTCTGGATGCGATCCGTAAAGCCGGCAGCTTTACCGCCTTTGCCCAGCATCAGGCAAACCAGCAGGCTGAAGAACTGCGTGCAGCGCCGATCAACAAGGCCCGTGAAGCCCTGTTCAGCCAGCTGTCGGAAAGCTCTATTCGTCAACAGGCCGATCTGGAAGAAGCTGACCAGGTCGATTTCGACACCTTCCTGAACGACTATATGGCCCGACAGAACGCCTGATTGTCGTAAACCGGTTTACAGCCGGAATGCAAAAACGAAAAAGCCCGCTGATGATCACATCAGCGGGCTTTTTATTGGGTCAGACTGATAAGGTCTGTCAGTCTGCTTATTTCTGGTAGATAAAGTTCAGAACCAGCAGATCATCAATGACAGGATGACCGACCTCTTTCTGCATCAGGTCTTTCACCGCCTGAGCCGCTTCCATACGGATCTGCTCCTGACCCACCGGTGTTGTCACCGCTTCATCGGTCTGACGGCTCAACAGAGACACCAGCTCATTGCGGATCAGAGGCATATGATGGCTGACCGTTTGTTCTGCCAGCGGCGAACTGGTGACCAGAGTGATATCCGCTTTCAGATATTTCAGTCGGCCCGGGCCGCCATAGTTCAGCACAAAAGAAGGCTTCACTTCGGTGTAGGCGATGGGAGAGCCACCGGCTCCATCTTCAGCCCAGCTTTGTGCCGTCGCGCCAAATACGATCAGAATCGCCAGCAGGCTATGTTTCAGTAACTTAATCACTCAGCATTCTCCAGATTAATCACGTTCCGCTTTAAAAAATCCCTCAGCAGTTATGGGGAACCTGCCGGAATGAAAACACTCTATGGGAAGCGACAGGATTACATCGGCTGACGCCACTATCGCAACCCAAATCAAATATTCATTCTATTGTATGGCTGCCACGGATTTTTTCCAATGCACAAGCCGCATATAATACAGCCACGGCAGGCCACCGGGTTTACTGCGCCAGCCAATATTTAAACTTAAGGACAGAGAATGACCCTAAATTACCGCACGATTAATCTGGCCGGTTTTGCAGCCTGTTTTTTACTGATCGCCAGTGCTCTGGTGATGCAGCATGTTTTTGAACTGGAACCCTGCCCTCTGTGCATCTTCCAGCGCGTCAGCTTTATGGTCGCCGGCGCTCTGTTTCTGGCCGGTGCCATCTTTAACCCAAGTTGCAGCCGCCTGAAGGCAGCCATCAGCGGTCTGAACCTACTGGCACTGGCTGCCGGTATCGGTCTGGCGTTACGCCATATCTGGCTACAGAATCTGCCACCATCCGAAGTTCCCTCCTGCGGGCCGGGGCTGGATTACATGCTGGAAGTCCTGCCTTTCACCTCGGTGATCAATCAGGTGCTGAGCGGTAGTGGCGAATGCGCCGAAGTCTCCTGGACCTTTATGGGACTCTCCATCCCCTGGTGGACCATGTTTGCCTATATGGGGCTTGCGGGCCTGATTTTTCTGGCGCACCGTAAAGCGAAGCAATAAACAGGCATGCGAAATACTTCGGTAAATCCAACGGTCTCTTTATTGCTGAGAAACACAGGTGACATTGCCTAACCGCTACCGTATGCTTGAAAACAATCACATACTGATACGCGATTTTGCGATGGCCTGTTGGCCCGTACAAATGCTGGAGGTCTGCCATGCTTGAAGGTTGTAAAAATGCCCGTGAACGCTGGAGTGGTGTTCATGAGATGATCGACAAATGGCTTCAGGAACGTCAGGAGCTGATCGTTAGCTATACGGAAATTGCTCACCTGGTTAAGACCGATGCTCCGGTGGATGCGGCTCAGGTTCAGGCGCTCTGTGATGTCATGGTGGACTACACTTCAGCCGGTCATTTTGAGATTTTTGAGCAACTGTGTCGGGAAGCTGAAGCCTTCTCGGATCAGGACGCGATCGATCTGAGCCAAAAGATTTTCCCTCTCATTCAGAAGAGTACCGATGTCATCCTCGACTTCAACGAAGCCTACGGGGACAGTACACCGGAACAGGACGCTATTCAGGCTCTGCCCGATCAGCTTTCTCTTTTAGGTGAACATCTTGCGGACCGTTTCCAGCACGAAGATACTCTGATAGAAACCTTACACACTGCACACAGGGAACTTGTAGACTCATGATCCATGCAGGTAAAACTGTTGTTTCTGCCGTACTGGCTTCACTTGTACTAACACTTTCCGGCTGCTCAGATCTGACGCCGCCGGAGCAGACCTGGTCACTGGCGACCAAAGGTCATTTTGATGCCGCGCTGTCCGATAACGGCAGCATGGCGATTGTTGCTTCGATCAACCATGGCGGCAGTCTGTGGCAATTGCCTCAGCATGAGCGTGTTTTTAACTGGAATCATAAAGCGGATACCTACTCTCTGCTGGATCATGTCGCCATCTCCGGTGATGGTCGACTGGGAGCCACCGCCGAACAGGGCAAGTTAACCTTGTGGGATGCCACCACAGGCCGCTCTCTTAATTTCTGGGCGCTTCCGGCGGATATCCGCAGCTTGGATATATCTGCCGATGGCCAGTTCCTGCTGGCAGGTCTGGATAACAGCACAGCCGTTCTGATCAGTACCTCTCAGGGTAAGGGTGTCCGCACCTTTACTGCCGATGATCAGGTATCCAGTGTTCGCCTGAGCGATGACAACAGTCTGGCGATGGCAGGCACCCGTATCGGCTCTGTCTATCTCTGGAATACTGAAAACGGCGAAGTGCGCGGACAATGGGCCCACGACAATCAGGTACGTTCGATGGCGATCTCGCCGGATAATCGCTTTGCATTCAGCGGTGCACAGGCCGGATCCGGTCTGGTGGTTGACCTTGTCAGCGGCCAGATTGCGATGAATATTGATATCAATCGCGGTGGTGAAATTGCAGCAGCCACTTATACCGCTGCCACCTTCAGCAGAAATCAGGATTTTCTGGTGACCGGAACCAGCACCGGTAAACTGAAGCTGTGGAATCTGTCATCAAAAGAGGTTGTTGCCGACTGGGAAGCCACCAAGCGCAACGCCTGGAAACCATCCGGTGTGAATATTCAGGACATCGCTTTTGTTGGCCCGAATAAGCTGAGAGCGATCGCCAGTAATGGTCTGGCCTATGAGTTTGGCCGCTAGCTTTTAAAGCCTGCCTCAGAGAGACCCAACAAAAAAACCGGTAAGGCGACTTACCGGTTTTTTTGACGCTGCAATCCGTCCTTATCAGAATTCAGGCTCTGAAGAAGCCATCACGCTGCCGCCTTCTTTACCCACCATTCTACCAATCTCTTTATCGATAAAGAACAGACCTTTGCCGTCCTCACCGATAATCTCAATCTTATCCAGAATGCCTTTGAACAGCTTCTCTTCCTCATGCTGTTCCGCGACATACCACTGCAGGAAGCTGAACGTCGAATAGTCCTGTTCAGTAAATGCCGTGTGCGCCAGCTCATTAATCTTCTGGGTAATCAGGCACTCATGCTCAAAGACCTTCTCAAACAGGTCTTTGATTGAAGAAAACTCCGTAGGCGGCGCATCAATAGCGCCCAGTTTCGCCATGGCACCGGTCTCATTCACATAGGTGAACAGACGCTTCATATGTTCCATCTCTTCATCGGCGTGCTTCTGCAAAAACTCAGCACAACCTTCAAAACCCTTATCTTCAGCCCAGGCGCTCATCTGCAGGTAAAGATTAGAGGAATAAAATTCCAGGTTGATCTGTTCATTCAAACGATCAATCATCGCTTTTTTTAACATGGGGTCTCCTAAGCCGGGAGCTGGCATCAATTAATTCGGGAAAATCAGAGGGTTGCAGGGATCTTTAATCGCAACTCAGAGCGACAGAAGCGCCCGGCAGACCCGCTTACATCTCCATCGGACGGCACAGACGCTTTTTATCCGATGCAGAGCGGGCGCATTTCCCACACAGAAAATTACTGGTTCGCGTTACCTGAGTTAACTCACGAAAATGCTTGCTGATATCACTCTTATCGAGCTTACAAAGGCGACCGGGTTTCAGGGACTTTGCCATGACAACAACCTCAGGAACGAAAACGTTGAACAGGCGGCGCGGGACGTACAAACCCGACACCGCAAATGACAAGCATTATCATATAGAAGCACTGAGAGAAAAGAAAGCCCGATGAGATTTCGGGCCGGTTGTTTTAAGAGGTTTCCGCATCATACATGTCGGCATCA
Organism: Oceanospirillum sp.; assembly: GCA_048264105.1. Taxonomy (GTDB): domain Bacteria; phylum Pseudomonadota; class Gammaproteobacteria; order Pseudomonadales; family Halomonadaceae; genus Oceanospirillum. Next base: position 47,625 of record JBLXDJ010000002.1, on the reverse strand, counting down.
TCATGCAATGACGCGATCAACATGCTGCCCAGCTCCTGATCGGTCACCAGTTGATTCCGGCCACGGTTTTTAGCCGCGTAAACAGCGATGTCGGCCCGATGCATGGTTTCTTCAATCTGCTCTTTGGGCCGGTACTGGGTCACGCCAACACTGGCGGTGACAATATGACCGGGATCCAGAATATCCAGACGCGCGGCTTCCATCGAAAGCCGAAGACGTTCTGCAACCTGTCGGGCACCTTCGAGCGGCGTCCCCACCAGAACCAGAACAAACTCTTCCCCGCCCAGGCGGGCCACAAAGTCGACCTCACGCACACTATTACGGGCGATATCTGCAAATGTCTGCAACACTTCATCACCGGCCTTATGGCCATAGCGGTCGTTGACCTGCTTAAAGTGGTCAAGATCAACAAAGCACAGACTGAAATCCCCGCCACCACGACAGGCCAATGCCTGCTGACGACGCAAAATATCCATCAGATAGCGGCGGTTATAAAGCCCTGTCAGGTCATCGGTAATCGCCTGTTCTTTGGCTTGCTTCATGAGCTCATTCATCTCAGCATTTCGTTTCTTCAGCGCCCAGCGCAAACTGCTGATCTCTGTGCCGATGATACTGACTCCCACCAGCATAAAGACAAAAACCAGTCCGCTGAGTGTCTGCTGCCGAAAGGGAGCCCCTTCCCCGCCCACCTGATGAGCCACCATCACAGTGGTGTAGCAGAGCAAAATAAAGCCACCGACGATAAAAAAGCCACGTCGCTGCATTCTGAAAGCACCAAAAAGCACAACCAGCAGATAATGCATCAGAAAGACATTCTGCAGTTCAGGAACAAGATAGATCGAGATGGTATTGGTGAAGGTGTGCCAGATCAGCTGAGGAATGGTAAGACTGGGGTCTTTAAAAAGAAGGTTGATGTCGTAACTGATCATCAGGGGGAAGCAGAGATTGCCGAGCCAGATCAGAGTATACAGTAGGATAAAATAGGGCAGCGCCAGATCCACCATGCCCTGTGACATCGACAGCACCACAATGGCAGTCAGCACCAAGCCTGACCCCGTTGCCATAAGCGTACGCCGCATTCGAAGTATCTGATGCTGATCTTTAGGCACAAGCTGAGGTAACAGCCTGTCGATAACTTTGATCATATATCCCTCTGCAGATTTTTAATTGTTTTTTACCGCATCCATGCGCCTTGTTTCTTTTACCAGAAATAAACGGTCTTTCCAATAAAGCTATCTTTTATAAGGAACTTAAGCCTGTTTTCGCTACACTTAACAACAAAAGCTAACAGCATGTCACATTCTTCAGACCTCCTGTCTTCACAAGAGAATCCTTAAGTAAGCCTGCAGAGCGGTTAGCCCATGCTACAATGAGTAGAAGTAGATCAAGCAAGAATATTCATGAAATATATTCAAAGAGAACGCCATGATTGAGATCCGACACCTCAAAACCCTGATGGCCCTTAAAGAGACCGGCAGCCTGGTTGAAGCTGCCGACCGAATTCATCTGACACAGTCCGCCCTTTCTCATCAGATTAAAGATCTGGAGGAACGATTGGGCTGCACGCTGTTTGTGCGTAAAAGTAAGCCCCTACAGTTCACCAGTGCAGGCATGCGTATCCTGCAGCTTGCCGACGAGATGATGCCGCTTCTGCGCTCTGCCCAGCGGGATCTTGACCGGATGGCCGGAGGTGAAGTCGGCCGTTTGCACATGGCGATTGAATGTCACAGCTGCTTTCAATGGCTGATGCCAACCATCGACAGTTTCCGTAATAACTGGCCAGAAGTGGAGATGGACTTTGCGTCTGGGTTCAACTTTGCCCCCCTTCCGGCACTCGCTCGCGGTGAACTGGATCTGGTGATTACCTCAGACCCGCAACCCCTGCCCAGTGTTGAGTATGTTCCCCTGTTCCGTTACGAAGGCTTGTTAGCCGTTGCCAAACAGCACCCTTTTGCCAAAAAGGGCTTTGTTACTGAGCAGGAACTGGCGGAAGAGACACTGATTATCTATCCGGTTGAACGGGATCGTCTGGACGTATTCTCTAAATTTCTGACACCGGCAGGACTTGAACCGACGGATACCCGTTCAGCAGAGCTGACCATTATGATGATGCAGCTGGTTGCCAGCGGACGCGGTGTTTGCGCCCTGCCTAATTGGGCGGCGGCAGAATACCTTGAGCGCGACTACGTTAAAGGGGTGCGCCTTGGAGAGAAAGGTCTTTGGAGTACGTTATTTGCGGCAGTACGCAAGGACACCATCGACAGCGCTTACATGAAAGACTTTCTGCGGACCGCTCGGGATGTTTCTTTCAGAACACTTTCCGGCATTCAGCCAGCGGATCATAAACAGGATGGTCTGGCGGACTAAGTGTTCGCTGATCTGGTTTAAGGCAGAAAGCAAAAACTGCAGACGAAAAAAAGGGGCCCACTGCATGGCCCCTTCTCAAAAGGAGAGATAAAAAGGATAGAACTCAAGTCTCAGCTACAAATCAACCTGCGTTCCAATTTACTGCAGGTAAAATGTTACTGAATGAGTGACGGCCCGTTCTTGATACTCATCAACAAAATCCGGGGCATCTCTTAACCTGTGTCAAAAAGCACTGGGTTAGCATTTTTAGTGGTGAAAGCCCCGGAAAACGTGGCTCTTAGCCAACATCAGAATACTCCTGCCGCTGTACTAAACGATCGGCGTCTCTTCAACATCAACCCGGTAACGGGGGAAAATCAGACTGAACCGGGCACCGCCAAATGCGTCACTCCGGTCAACCATGGCACCACCCTGATGCCAGTAGGTAATACGCCGCACAATCGACAAACCCAGCCCATAACCACCGGATGCCCGGGTACGACTGTCATCCAGACGGGAAAACGGCGTAAAGACACGTTCCCAGTCCTCTTCCGGAACACCGGGGCCGTCATCTTCCACATCAATACGGATACTGTCGGAATCAACGTAGCAGCTGATCTGAACCTGAGTTTCAGCATAACGACAGGCGTTGCTGACCAGATTCTGAACCGCCCGCTGGAAATAGCGCACTTCGACATCAGCATCATCACCCGACGCCGGATTACGATGGATCACTTTAAGTTCAAGCTCTGGCTTCAGCACTTTAAGGCCATTAACCACATCATTCAGCAGAGACATCACCTCTGCCCGCTCGTAATGCAACAGCAGGGTTTCCTGTCCCAGACGGGCATAGGTCAGAATCTCATCCACCAGCTCATCGAGCTCCTGAATGTCACTGTCGATACCTTTAAGCTGTTTCTGAGCGAAAGGGTCATCCACCATGTCCTCAATCATCTGCATGCCGAAACGGATGCGGGCAACAGGCGTACGCAATTCATGAGATACCGCATGAATCATCTCCTGTTGTGTACGCAACAACTCCTGAACCTGCTTAGCCATGGTATTAAACGCCCGGGCCAGACTGGCGACAAAGTCATCCCCTTCCACCCTGACGCGAGTACTCAGATGTCCTGCCGCAATACGGGTGGCCGCCTGCTCAACCTTTTGCAACCGGTGCTCCAGCATTCTTACCGAGAGATAAACGCCGCTGCCTGATAACAGCAGAGCAACCAGCGCAATAACCGCCAGCAATACAAGAGGGTAAGGGTCAAACGTTCCGACAGGCCCAACCTTCAACAACCGATCATCATCAAGCTGAGCATACGCGACTACCGCACGACCACTCTCCATAAAGGAGAGAATCGCTTCGCCTTCTGCCAGCTGCTGCTGTTCAATACGATCGAGCTCAACATCCGATACAGATATCAGGGAAACGGGATAAGCAAAATGAGGATTTGTTTCCGTCAGCACCTCTGCCGCCGGTGAATCATAAGCCTTGATCACCTGCCTCAGAAGCTCCACGGAAGCCCGGGCATGCTGTTCAGACAAGCGGGGAATCAAGCCTTTCACTAACAACCGGCTTTGGGGATCCAGATAGCGGTAAACGATCAGCTCATGATCGGTACGCCCCTTAAGCAGCAAAATACGGTTTTCCGTCAGACGCCTCAGCTGCCAGTTGTCGAGGGGCTCGTCATCGACCCGGGTTACGGTCAGCTTGATGCCGAGCTGACTGCTGGTTGTCATTAACCAACTGACACGATCTGATTCTTCCTGCTGTTGCCAGCCTTTGCTCAAAAGATAGAAGGTTCCGGATGCCAGCTCTTCACGATACTGCTCAACACGCACATGATTGATCAGAGAGATGGCCCCAACCGCCAGCACGATAACCAGCAGCATCGCCAGCAGCATGTGCAGATAGACGCGAATAAAGATGCTGTTAACCCGAAGTGCATTGAGAGGCATCACGTGAAAAGGTATCCCAGTTTGTGGAAAAGAGAGGTCGCGTTAGATGACATCGCCTGAGAGAGGCTGGCAGGAAGAGCGCTGCGGCCGACGATTAAGTCGCCGCAGGCAAGGCATTCAGGGCATCCCGTCCCCGAGCAGCCCGAAGTTATACCTCTTTTACAAAAAGGTAACCCTTGCTGCGAACCGTTTTGATACGACGCGGGTGCATCGGATCATCGCCAACCTTCGGACGAATACGGGAAACACGAACATCAATCGAGCGATCCTGACCATCATATTCAATCCCGCGCAGCGCTGTGAAAATCTCTTCACGGGTCAGAACACGTCCGGCATTGGAAGCCAGCAGCCACAGCAGGTCAAACTCAGCACTGGTCAGATCAATACTTTCACCGGCAAGCCAGGCTTCGCGCATGGCGTTATCAACAACCAGGTTGCCAAACTGCAGACGGCTGTCATCGCCATCTTCAAGTTCAATCGGCTCATCAGAACCACTTACCCGACGCAGCAGTGCGCGAACACGAGCCAGCAGAACACGGGGACGAACCGGCTTGGAGATATAATCATCAGCGCCCATTTCCAGACCCACCACCTGATCCATATCATCGGTACGGGCGGTCAGCATCAGAATCGGGCCATTGTACTCAGGACGCACGCGACGGCAGACACCCAGACCATCTTCACCGGGCAGCATCACATCCAGAATCACCAGATCCGGCTTTTCATTAAGAATGCGATCAACAGCACGATTACCATCACCCTCAACGTCAACATCAAAACCATTGCCTTCGAGGTATTCTCGGGTCAGCGTCGCCAGTCGCTCGTCATCTTCGACGATCAGAATTCGGGAAGTTTCTTGTGTATCCACGGGATGCTCTCTACGGTTATTGCAGAGACCTGCGCTGGGCCTCTGACTTTTCGTCACATTCTACGAACCTGCATAATGCACGGCAGGACGTTTCCATTTTTGTCCGCTGAATCGCGATTCTATATATAAAGGGTATTTTTCATGCACTTTTCAAGATAATACCCTTACTTTTATTACTTTTCATAATAACTTAACTACACACAGAGTTACTACGCCTACCTGATAAGATAGCTCAAATTTGCCCTAATAAATTAGTTCACCTTGACGCAAAGCAAGGTGAAAAAAATTTCTTATTTTGCACTTGAAATTCCTGCAGCCCCTCTGGAAACAGACCTGTCATGTAAGTTGGTTTTCACCCCTAGGATAAACACAAGTTACCCACAAGTTATCCACTTGCAGACTTTTCAAAACAACATTATCTTGTGCCGACATTGAAGTGCGCCCCCATATATAGGGGTTAGCCATATTTTAAGACACAATTCAACCTAAGCCCTTGTTATCAGCGATATTTCCGGATTTGATCCGGTTTTTTTGTTTTTGACACGCACTCTGCCCCCACAGAGAACAGGGTTTTAGACCGAACTGGTGATCTGTACAAAACGATTCAGCGCGTCTTTCCGAAGACAGCGCCAAACCAGACAGCGATCTTCACAGCCAAGATCAAAGATTAACTACAGGCAGGCATTATCAGCATGGCACAGGACACCACTACCAACGCAGCACTTAGCAATCTGCAGGTGATGAAACGTAACGGCGATCTGGTCGCATGTGACCCGAGCAAAATCTCCGTTGCAATGAGCAAGGCCTTTATCGCTGTTGAAGGCGATAGCGCTCAGAACTCAAGCCGCATCCACGAGCTGGTCGAATCATTTACACAAAACATCATCGAAACCTTCCAGCGCCGTATGCCTGCAGGTGGCGTGATCCACATCGAAGATATTCAGGATCAGGTTGAGCTGGTTCTGATGCGCTCCGGCGAACAGAAAGTTGCCCGCGCCTATGTACTGTACCGCGAAGAACACTCCCGTCTGCGTTCTGCAGAAGCACAGGGCATCGCCAACCCGCACCCGACCATCAATGTGACACATCTTGATGGCACACGACTGCCACTGGATCTGGGTCGTATCGATACGGTTGTGAGTGAAGCCTGTGAAGGTCTGGAAGAAGTTAACAAAAAGCTGATCATCGATGATGCGCTGAAGAACCTCTACGACGGTGTACCCGTTGATGGTGTATCCACTGCACTGATGATGGCGGCCCGTACTCTGGTAGAGAAAGAGCCAAACTACACCTACGTTACCGCCCGTCTGCTGCTGGACAACCTGCGCCGTGAAGCGCTGAGCTTCCTGAAGGTTGCTGACGAAGCCACTCACCAGGAGATGGCAAACCTTTATCCGCAGGCGCTGACCGCATACGTGGCAAAAGGTATCGAACTGGAGCAGCTGGATCCGGCACTGGCCGACTTTGATCTGAAAGCTCTGGGCGCGGCGATTCAGCCGGAAAACGACAAGAACTTCACCTATCTGGGTCTGCAGACCCTGTATGACCGTTACTTCCTGCACTGTGACGACGTACGTTATGAACTGCCTCAGGTGATGTTCATGCGTGTGGCGATGGGTCTGTCTCTGAACGAAGAGAACCGTACCGAACGTGCGATTGAGTTCTATAGCCTGCTGTCCAGCTTCGACTACATGGCGTCCACGCCGACCCTGTTTAACTCAGGTACCCGTCGTCCGCAGCTGTCTTCCTGCTACCTGACTCACGTGCCGGATGATCTGGAAGGTATCTACGGAGCTATCAAAGACAACGCACTGCTGTCCAAATGGGCCGGTGGTCTGGGTAACGACTGGACTCAGGTTCGTGCTCTGGGCTCTTACATCAAGGGCACCAACGGTAAATCTCAGGGTGTTGTACCTTTCCTGAAAGTTGTCAACGACACCGCTGTCGCGGTAAACCAGGGTGGTAAGCGTAAAGGTGCGGTTTGTGCGTATCTGGAAAGCTGGCACCTGGACGTAGAAGAGTTCCTGGATCTGCGTAAAAACACCGGTGATGACCGTCGTCGTACCCACGACATGAACACGGCTAACTGGGTTCCGGATCTGCTGATGAAGCGCGTCTTCGAAGATAAAGAGTGGACGCTGTTCTCTCCATCCGACACCCCGGATCTGCACGACCTGTACGGCAAAGCCTTTGAAGCCCGTTACGAAGAGTACGAGCGCATGGCAGATGCCGGTGAGCTGCGTCTGTTCAAGCGCATCAAGGCGAAAGACCTGTGGCGTAAGATGCTGTCCATGTTGTTTGAAACAGGCCACCCATGGATCACCTTTAAAGATCCGTGCAACCTGCGTTCACCACAGCAGCATGTTGGCGTTGTTCACTCGTCCAACCTGTGTACCGAGATCACGCTGAACACCAGCAAAGACGAGATCGCAGTCTGTAACCTGGGTTCTGTGAACCTGGCGCAGCACGTCAAAGACAATGGCGAACTGGATGTGGACAAGATCCGCAACACAGTTACCACCGCTGTTCGTATGCTGGATAACGTGATCGACATTAACTACTACGCGGTTCCTCAGGCCCGTAATTCCAACCTGAAACACCGTCCGGTAGGTATGGGCATCATGGGCTTCCAGGATGCACTGTACAAAGCGAAAACCGCTTATGCTTCCGACGAAGCGGTCTCTTTTGCAGACCGTTCCATGGAAGTGGTCAGCTACTACGCGATCCAGGCATCCAGCGATCTGGCTGCAGAGCGCGGCCGCTACGAAAGCTACGAAGGTTCTCTGTGGAGTCAGGGCGTACTGCCAATCGATTCCCTGAGCAACCTGATTGAAGCCCGTGGCGAACAGTTTATCGAAGTAGATACGTCCAGCACGCTGGATTGGGATTCCCTGCGTACTCAGGTACGTGAGCAGGGTATGCGTAACTCCAACGTGATGGCGATCGCACCGACTGCGACTATCTCCAACATCTGTGGCGTGTCTCAGTCTATCGAGCCGACTTATCAGAACCTGTACGTGAAATCGAACCTGTCCGGCGAATTCACCGTAGTAAACCCTTACATGGTTCGCGACCTGAAAGAGCGCGGCCTGTGGGATGAGGTGATGGTTAACGACCTGAAATACTACGACGGTTCCGTACAACCGATCGACCGTATCCCAGATGATCTGAAAGCCCTGTACGCCAACGCCTTTGAAGTTGAGCCGAAATGGCTGGTTGATGCCGCAAGCCGTCGTCAGAAATGGATCGATCAGGCTCAGTCTCTGAACCTGTACATCTCCGGCGTCAACGGTAAGAAACTGGATATCACCTACCGTATGGCGTGGTTCCGTGGTCTGAAAACCACCTATTACCTCCGTGCGATGGGCGCATCTTCTGTTGAGAAATCAACGGTCGATCGTGGTACCCACAATGCGGTTTCCAGTGGTAGCGCGCCAACAACCGTTGCTCCGGCACCAGCGGCAGCGCCCGTTGCTGCAGCAGCACCTGCTCCGGCAGCGCCAACTGCGGCAAAGGACGAGTTTGAACTCTCCGGCGAAGCCGCAGCGGTGCCTCAGGCCTGCTCTATCGACAATCCGGATTGTGAGGCGTGCCAGTAAGGCCTCAGTAAAGGAACCCGGCGAAAGGCACTGCAGCCTTTCGCTGACCGCAAGGATGCGGCTGGTTTCCGGCTTACCGGAAACTCACATCGCATCGACTTGCCACAGTGCTTTTATAAGGCTCCGAATCTAAAACGAGCTGATAAAACGGATTTACTGCAAGCCCTGCGGCAAGTCAATGTCCAAACTTGACTATACTGTATAAATTATCAGCACAGCTGATTAAGACATTTAAGAGGATTTCACCATGCTTAGCTGGGACGAATTTGATAACGAGGAAACCGCAGTAGCCGAAAAGCCTCAGGCAGCCCCACAGCCTGCTCCGGCCCAGCCTGCGCCAGCTCCTCAGGCCGCTCCTGCTCCAGTCGCAACTGCACCGGTTTCTGAAAGCCAGCCTGCCGATAAAAGCGCTCAGGAACGTGCCCGTGAAGCCGTTAACAACATCGACGTAGCACCGGGTCTGGAAGATCTGGAAATGGGCGCAGCCCGCATCGAAGTTGACGACAAACGCATGATCAACTGCCGTGCTGACCTGAACCAGCTGGTTCCGTTTAAATACGACTGGGCATGGCAGAAATATCTGGATGGCACCGCAAACCACTGGATGCCACAGGAAGTCAACATGAACGCGGATATCGCGTTGTGGAAAAGTCAGGATGGCCTGACCGAAGACGAGCGCATGATCGTGATGCGCTCTCTGGGTTACTTCTCCACTGCTGACTCTCTGGTTGCTAACAACCTGGTGCTGGCGGTTTACCGTCTGATCACCAACCCTGAGTGCCGCCAGTACCTGCTGCGTCAGGCATTTGAAGAAGCGATCCACACCCACGCTTACCAGTACTGCGTTGAGTCTCTGGGTATGGATGAAGGCGAAGTGTTCAACATGTACCGTGAAGTGCCGTCCATCGCGAAAAAAGCGACCTGGAGCCTGAGCCACACGCACTCACTGTCTAACCCGAACTTCAGCACAGGTACACCGGAAACCGATCAGGAGCTGCTGCGTAACCTGATCGCCTTCTACTGCGTGACCGAAGGTATCTTCTTCTACTGTGGCTTCAGCCAGATTCTGTCGATGGGCCGCCGCAACAAGATGACCGGTGTTGCTGAGCAGTTCCAGTACATTCTGCGTGACGAATCCATGCACCTGAACTTTGGTGTGGATGTGATAAACCAGATCAAGATCGAGAACCCGCACCTGTGGACCCCTGAGTTCCAGGAAGAAGTGGTACAGATGATTCTGGAAGGTACCGAGCTTGAGATCGAATACGCTCGCGACACCATGCCACGCGGTGTACTGGGTATGAACGCCGGTATTATGGAAGAGTATCTGAAGTTCATCTGTAACCGTCGTCTGCAGCAGCTCGGGCTGAAAGAGCAGTTCCCGGGCGCGACGAACCCGTTCCCGTGGATGTCGGAAATTATCGACCTGCGTAAAGAGAAGAACTTCTTCGAAACCCGCGTAACCGAGTATCAGGTTGGCGGCGCACTAAGCTGGGATTAATCCCCGCTTAGCCTGCTTGTCAGGCGAATGTTCAGGAACATCAGTTCCCACCCTCTGTGCCGGCTGTGATCAGCGGCCGGTGCAGAGTCCTGCCTACATTCTTGTTTCTTCTTTTAAGATTTCCCTTTCCAGGCCTGTACCACCTTCTCCCGCATCTGAGCAGCACTGTGCTCAACACAATGATGGGCAAAATCCCGCCAAAAGCCCTGTATCAGCGCTTCTTCCACTTCGACACCGGATGCTAAGTTTTTCCATGCCGGAGGCAATCCGTGAAGATGGGAGATAAAACCACCCGCTTTATCCGATGCCAGATAACGCACCCGCCCGATACCGGATAACAGAATACGCCCGCTGCACATCAGGCAGGGCTCAAGACTGACATAAAGGGTCAACGACCGGCGATCCAGATGGGCAAACTCGATTTCCAGCCGATCCAGAATCTGCATCTCCGCATGGCGCTGGCTTTGGTAACCCCCATCAGGTTCAGCCCCCACTTCCATGTCCCGGACAAACACCTGATTACGCGCCTCACAAACCAGCTCATCATCGGCATTAACCAGAATCGCTCCGACGCCGTAATTACCGGCAGAAAATGCCAAAAGCGCCTGCTCACAACAGAGATGTGCCCACATATCATCCCGCAGGGCATTCGGTGGCCGTTGATCTAACACCTGCTGCAGTTGATCTGAATCCAAAATAAAACCTCCGGCAATGATTCAGATATGAGACTACCAGCACGTTTAAATCCGGCAGAGAACAGCCCCAATATCTTTAGTCTAATAACAACCTACCGTCCGGTATAACGGTGATGATCAAAACACCTATAGATCAACAAGTTAAAACCAAAAAGCCCGCACCATAAGAAGCTGATATCGAAAATATATAGAAACGGATCAAGGTTCTGTATTGCCTTCTCCTATACAATAGAGCTATTACCCTTTGATTACATAAAAACAATAAAACTTACAAAGACCCAGACATCCAAATGACTAGCTAAGGACTTAACACACCATGGAAATCCGTCACTGGCCGGTGGCTCGAAAACTCGCACTGCTTATCGGGTTACTCTTTGCCACTCTTACACTGATCGAACTGAACTCCCTCTATCGCCTGTATGATGAGCTGCTTGCGGCGCGAAAAGTGCAGGTTCAGGAACAGGTACAGTCAGCCTCCAGTCTGATTCAGCACTATTACGACCAACGTGCCGAACTGGGTGAAACCGAGGCGAAAAAGCAGGCTCTGGCCGCCATCTCCTCCCTGCGGTACGGCAAGAATGGTTACTTCTGGGTCAACGATATGCAGCACAAGCTGGTGATGCACCCGATCAAGAAGACCATCATCGGCAAGGATATGACCAACATCAAAGATGCCTCCGGCAAGCTGCACTGGCAGGCGATGGTGAATACGGTGCGCTCTCAGGGCGAAGGCTTTGTGGACTACACCTACAAAGGGCCTCAGTTTGATAAGCCGAAAGACAAGGTTTCCTACGTTAAAGGTTTTAAAGAGTGGGGCTGGGTGATCGGCAGCGGTGTTTATCTGAGCGATGTTGCCGACATCTTCTGGGCGGCACTGACCGAGTCCGCTATGTTCCAGTTTATTCTGTTCAGCTTTGCCATTGCAGGCAGTGTGGTGATGGTGCGCAATATTACCCGCCCGCTTAATCAGATGCTGGAAACCGTGCGCTTTATTGCCGCTGGTGATATGACTCACACCATCGATCTGAAGCGCCGTGACGAAATTGGTCAGCTGGCGGATGAAGTCGATGTGATGACCCGTTCACTGAAAACCGTACTGACCGATGTTGAGCTGGCCGCAGAGCAGCTACGCTCCCACACCAGCGCCATGAATCAAAACAGCGAAGAAACCCGTAACGGGATGGATCGTCAGTTCACTGAAGTGGATAAGCTGGCCTCAGCCATGACCGAAATGTCCTCCACCATTCAGGAGGTCGCCCGCAACGCGACCGATACCGCCGAGGCCACCAAAGAAGCCAGTCAACAGGCACAGACCGGTCAGAATGAGGTCCGCCAGACGGTTAATGCCATTGAACAGCTGTCTAAACATGTCTCTGAGGCAGGCGGCGTGATGGGCAAACTGAGTGAACAAACCGATAAAATTGGTGAAGTGATCGATGTGATTCGCGAGATCTCAGATCAGACCAACCTGCTGGCTCTGAATGCTGCTATCGAAGCCGCACGCGCCGGTGAAGCCGGTCGTGGTTTTGCCGTGGTTGCCGACGAAGTTCGTAACCTGGCCAGCCGGACACAGGGCTCCACCGGTGAGATTCAGCATATTATTGAACAGCTGCAACTGCAGGCTGCCAACGCGAATCGCACCATGGGCCAGAGCAGTGAAGAGGCGCACCATAGCGTGACTCAGATGGCTCAGGCCGGTGCGGATCTGGATGCCATTGTTGAACACATCCGCCATGTCAGCGATATGAGCACTCAGATCGCCTCCGCAGCCGAGCAGCAAGGTTCGGTGGCAGAAGAGATCAACCACAACCTGTTTGATATCCGAACCATCTCTCAGGATGTGCTCGACAGAACCGCAACCATCGCTCTGAGCAGTCAGGAGATCGCCAACATGGCCGACAGCCTGAATCAGCGCCTGAGTCGCTTCCGGCTGAGCTAAAAACATTAACCGATCTGCCCTATGCTCAATATCAGGACGCCTGATCAACATGATGACGGTGACGCTTTGTCACCGTTTTTTCGTTAAAGCGCATCAAAAACTCAGGTATCATAGCGACCAAAAGCCCCATCCAAGGGATGGCTAATATTCGATACAGAGTGCCGAGTAAAAGGGATATGCAGATCTATCGTGTTTACCAACACCCGCAACGGGGTTACGCCGCTATCACATCCGGCTTTAACTGGACCGCCGCAATTTTCTCTCTGATCTGGACACTGTCGAATAATTTGTGGGGGCCGAGTTTTCTGCTTTTTCTCGGATGGAGCGTATCGATCGCCGGTGTTGTTATCGCCGGAGCAATGAACCTGCCGATGGTATCCATGACCTTTGTCGGTCTGGCAGTACTGATGCCATTATGGGCTGGTATGAATGCCATGAAATGGCTGGAAAAGGGTCTGCACAAACAGGGCTATAACCTGGTCAATAAAGTTCGCGCCCAGACGTCTCAGGGTGCCATCATGACCACCCAGCGCAAACTTGATCCAACCGCTGCACGGAAACGCACTGCTGGCCGGAGGTAAACTCAAGCTGAGTAACGGCCAGCCATCAGACCATTCAGACATTCTGCCTGTAAACTTCATCACCGAAAATTAAGGACACTATGATTCGGCTTATTGCTATTGGCATATGCGTAATGATGACCTCGACGTCCATGGCATCTACCGCTAACCGTTCAGCCGAAACAACGTCTGACCCAAGCCTTATCCAGACAGGCGTAGCTCAAAGCCGAAACCTGTTGGGCCAGACCGCAGCCACGATAGGCTTTGGCCTGGACTCCGTTTTTGGCTCACCGGACAATACTCAGGCAAATGAAAGCACCCTGATCGCCAGAACAGGTCTTTTACATACTGATGATGGTCGCCTGACACAAGTCAGCGGCTTTACTTTCAGGGCTGATTTGCCATCCACAAGCAGTAAATTCCAGTTTTTTATCCGCCTTGATGATGAGAACGACCTGGAAGCAGGCAGCTCAGACAACAGAGATCCCGAAGATAACGACCTGAATATCGGAGCCACTGATACCGATCCGAATGCGACACCAGCACGATCTCCTGCTGCCGTCAGCTCTACAGAGGATAAAGAATCCCCTGCTTCTCAAAGCTTTCTCAAAGCGGATAAAGCCGGCCTATTTATCAGGTCTATATATCAGCCAAATGGCAGCCTATGGCAAAGCACGTTCGATGCCGGTTGGCGATTGGATGCCAGCAACCTGGATACGGAAGCGGTAACCTACCTAAGAACAGGGCGGAACTATCAGCTGTCAGACTGGCTCCTCAGGCCTTCTCCGGTGATATTCTGGACGGAGAATTCTGGCCCGGGTTTTGGTGTCAACCTACACACCCAGACTGAAATTGATGGCATTACTACCCTCAACAGTTCAACAGGTGCTCATTACCTGATAGACGACGAAATGACCTACTACCAACATGGCTGGCAGTTGGCCAAAACGTTCAGCCAGGATCTGCGCGCGACTTACAATATTACGTTTTACACCAACGATGAGGCTGAAAATCTGATCGATGAGGCGACGATCAGTGCCACGCTAAGGCGTAGAATTGACGGTAACTGGCTGTTTTTCAGTGTCACTCCTGCGGACACCCTGTCCGCCGAAGATGATTACGAAGGCAATATGAGTATTACGTTTCAACTGGAAGCCAAGTTCGGCACTCAGTACTAAGCAAACCCAAAGAGAACCACTAGCTCAGTACCTGATCGATACGCTCCAGTGCCCGCTCAAGCTGGCCACGGGAACAACCAAAGTTCAGCCGTGCAAACCCCGGCAAGCCAAAATCAGCACCTTCTGACAAGGCAACACCCGCTTCTTTCAGCAACCACTGCGCAGGCTTCTCCTGACCGGTTGCCCTCATATCCAGCCAGGCCAGATAGGTCGCTTCCGGAAATTTAAGACGGACCTGTTGCTTACCTTCTGCCCAACGCATCAGATGGTTCCGATTTTCCGCCAGATAACCGACTAACTGTTCGCGCCAAACGGCTCCCTCCCGATAGGCGGCTTCAGCGGCCACAAACCCCAGAAGATTCACCCCCGGCATAAGCCCCTGAACCGAGCGCTTAAAATGACTGCGCAGCTGACTGTCCGGGATAACCGCAGCGGAGCAACCAAGCCCTGCAATGTTAAAGGTTTTACTGGGTGCCAGTAGGGTAACGGTTCGGGCGGCAATCTCTTCGTTCAGAGTGGCCAGCGGAATATGTCGACGGGCTTTCTGATCCAGCACCAGATCACAGTGAATTTCATCGGAGCAGATCACCAGATCATTCCGGATCACAAAGTCCGACAGCTGCTCCAGCTCCTCTTTGGAAAATACCCGCCCGGTTGGGTTATGAGGATTACACAGCATAAACAGGCGGGTGTTTGGCTTAATCTGTGCCTGCATCGCCTCAAGATCCAAAGCCCAGCGCTGACCTTCCCGCATCGGTATGGCCTGAAGCTGTTTATGGTTACGTTCAGCGACTTTAAGAAACGGCGGATAAACCGGCGTGTGCGTCATCACCGCAGATCCCGCTTCACCAAAGGTGCGTGCCACCGCATGTAAACCACTGACCAATCCCGGCAACCAAACGATCCATTTCGGATCGGTCTGCCAGTTATGCTGCTCTGCGTACCAGTTACAGAAGGCCTCGGTCATGCCATCCGGAACCTGACCGTAACCAAAAACGCCGTGTTCAACGCGGGCTTTCAGCGCATCCAGCACCGCCGGAGGCGAAACAAAATCCATATCCGCCACCCACATCGGCAGAATTTCCCGCCCCTGAGCTTCAGCCTCCCGCTGATAATGCTGCCATTTGGCACTGTCGGTATTATCGCGAGCAACAGGTTCGTCAAAGTTGAATACAGATTCACAGGGGTTGGTTGATTTTGCAGTCACATCAGCTCCGGTTACAGATAGCGATCATGGAAAGGTATTCACTGAGTATCACAGGGTAATAGCCTAGTTTTACAGTCAACAATTGCTATACTCACCGCTCTTTCAGTTAAACGCTGCAACAAGCTAACCCTGAAGAGCAAAAAAGGTAAAGCCTGAAAGCCGGTATGCCCTGCAGATCGCTTATCAGCCTGATAAAAAAGACAAGAGTTCACCATGACCGCTTACCCTCAGATAAAAAACTTCTATGCGCTATCCACCTGGTTTGAACTGGCTCAGGGGGATGAAGCCCTGCTGGTTCGTATTCTGTCGGATACGGCAGGTCTGAAAGGCTGGCTCAGCCGCCCACAGCACGACCAGCTCAGCAAGGCACTGCTGGCAGATGTCGAAGAGGCTGGTGTAATGGCAAGTTTTGATCGGGCCGCGGTATACCTGCTCGGTCAGATGCCTCAGTTTAACGGCCCGGAGAGTGAAGCCGACTGGCAGCAATGGCTTGGCCAGTGGCAGGTCATTCATAAAGACAAAACACCGGCAGAGCAACTGGATGCCCTGCCGGAGCGTTTTGATCATGCTCAGGCGGAAACAGCGATGACGCGCCTGCTGGCAAGCCAGAAAGAAACCGTGATACCGCTGACGGTGAAAGACTAACTCCCGTTCTGGAACCTTCTCAGCCCACCTAAAGACAGCCATAAAAAAACCGTGGACCAAGCCACGGTTTTTTATGGTTAAAAGTATCAGAAGATCAGATCACTCTATCGGCTAACCTGCATTCTCGACACTATCTAAACTCTCTGCTGCGGCATCCTCTACACCACCCGCAGCCAGCGCCGCTTTAACCGCTTCCCGTTTCTCACGGGCTTCGTCACGAATCACTTTCACCGACTGATACCACTCTGACGGGTTTTCGATATCACCGTCTTCTGCCAGTGGCGGGTAATCAAGATTGCGCTCTTTGCAGAACTGAGCGATCTTGGGCTGCGCCCACTCAAAAAGGGTTGTCTCATACTCCTGCGGATCCATACGGGATTCATCATAGAGACCGGCCTCTGCCCGCTGCCGCTGAGCTTCCGCCAGAATAATCGCCGCTGCAACCGACACATTGTAAGACTCCACCATGCCCATCATGGGAATCATAATATGCTCATCGGCTAACTCTGCGGCGGTATCACTGACACCGAACTTCTCCGCCCCCATCAGAATGGCGCAGGGCTGGGTGTAATCCAGCTGACGGTAATCCACCACACGATCGGTAAAGGTTGCCGCGTAAACTTTATAGCCTTCCGCCTGCAGTTTTTTGATCGGCTTATCCACACCCTCATACAGATGAACCTTAACCCAACTATGGCTGCCTTTGGCCGTGCCATGATAGGTGCCGTAACCATCATCCGGGTCTGCCGAGTGAACATGAGGAATCCCCACTGCATCGCAGGTGCGCACAATCGCCGACAAATTACGGGATTTGTGCACATTATCGGTGATCACCGTCAGATCCGGCTGGCGACGGTTCAGTACCGCTTTAATTTTGGCAAAGCGTTCAGGACTCACTCAATCTTCCTCAATCGGTTAAAAAACTGACGTTATTATGCAGATTGCGGGCTGCCCGTCCATTCCACGCCCACCAGCATGGCAATCACACCCAGCAGCATCTGGATCGCCAGCAAAACCTGAAGCTGGCTGTTACGCTTTTTCGCACCGGCCCAGTTCACACTTCGGGTCGCCTGACGCAGATCCACCATGCGCAACCAGAACAGAGGAATCTGCAGCAGCCAGAGCGCGATCACCAGCAACCAATAGATGGCCATTGACTGAGCGCCGAAACTCATCAGAAAAGGAGCTGCCACCAGTATGACCAAACCCGGCAGTGAAAGTGCCTGCTGAACCGACAAGGCTGAGACACGTTGATTGTAGCCCGCCTCGGGGTAGCGGGCCGCCGGGGCCAGTAATTCCGAAAAGAACGCATAAATGGCAGGCAATAAAACCAGCGCCAACGCCAGAACAAGCAGCGAGGTATTTAACATCAGTTCCAAAGGAGATCCTTAAGGTAGGGAGTAACAATAAAATCAGAGGCTTAACAAACCGCCCCTCTCAGATCAGGGGGCGCATTATAAACCTCAATGGCAATAAATTACGCGTGTTAAGCAGATGGGGGTTATTTTTCTGAGTTCAATCATCCTTTAACCACTAACGACGGGCAGGTGATTCCAGCCGGACGGCTAATCGTTCCAGACGCCCCTGCTGATCCAGCACCACTAGTTCATAATCATCCGGCTGATCAAATGTCAGCTGCAAGGCTTCACCGGGTTCGGTTCTGCCCTGATGACGACCATTCAGAAACCAGTCCCGTTCACCCTGTCCACCAACAGAAAAAACCTCCAGCTGCAGACGCTCCTCTGCTAGGCCTTCAGGCTGTAACAGCCGCTCACCCTCTTTAAGACCCACGATATGCAAAGGAGATGACATCAGCGCATCCGGCTTACAGCCCTCTGCCAGAGGGGGTAACTGCTCACTCAAACGCCAGCGCCGGGGAATCCATGGCTCCGTCGGTTGCGGCCAAAGCGCCAGCTTCTGCGTTGAGATTTGTCCTGCTTCCGGCAGACAGCCTCGGCTGAGGCGCGCTCCCTGAGCATTCACCCGAATGGTCATCGGATTCGGTTGCAGACCATCGGTGATGTCATCTCTGAGGGTTGGCGGCACCTGTTTACGGATCACCCAGGCCTGATGAGCCACATGACAATGTTCCGCCGAGGTCTCTTCCGCCAGCAAGCCTAAAGGCCAGCAGATATTCTGCAGGCGCACCCGATCCGGCATATCCGGCCATTGAGGGTAAGGATCAAGAAAATCCTGAATCCGGAACAGAATCGGCAGCGCCGTGATCGCACCAAAATACCCGGGCGAAGGCGTACCATCCGGCCGCCCGACCCAAACACCTATGGTCAGCTTAGGTGTCACACCTATCGCCCAGGCATCCCGAAAGCCGTAGCTGGTGCCGGTTTTCCAGGCGATACCGGGCGCCTGCCCCCGAATAGAGGGGTTATGGGTCTGATCGGGACGGGCATTACGCAGCAATCGGGACACAACCCAACTGGTCTCCTCCGACATCAGCCAGCGGCTGTCGGTTTCATTCGCCAAGTCACCGGTTCCATCTCCGGCGTGCTTTAAAACCTTTAGTGGCTGGACCTGCCCCTTATTAGCTAACCCACCATAAAGGGTCACCAGATCCCAGAGATTAAAGCCGCCGCCGCCCAGCGCCATAGCAAGATTAGGCCGACTACCGCCGGGCATACGATAAGGAGTACGCACATTGGTTAAAGCCGCCACAAAGCGTTCCGGTGTCAGGGCTTCCAGCACCTGCACCACCGGCAGATTCAGCGATTGCCTCAGGGCAGTATGGGTATCCACAGCACCTGAAAAAGCCCGGGCAAAGTTTTCCGGCTGGTACTCTTTCTCATAGCGCGGGGTATCCCGCAACAGGCTGGCAGAGTGAATCAAACCTTCCTCCAGCGCCAGCCCATAGATAAAGGGCTTAAGGGTCGACCCCGGCGAGCGGATCGCCTGCACCATATCCACATGGCCGAAGCGCTTCAGGTTCAGAAAGTCGGCAGATCCGACATAGGCGACCACCTCACCGGAAGCGTTATCTGCCACCAGAATCGCTGCCGAATGACCGTTGGGATAGATCTGAATCTCCTCCTGCAACAGGGTTTGCAGCTCGGCCTGAATATCCGCATCCAGCGTCGTCTGAATCACCGCCTGTTCCGGGTACTGCTGATGCAGCTCCCGGGACAATAACGGGGCTAACAAGGGTATATCCGGTTGCCAGGCGACCACCGCTTCCAGCTTGGCGCGTTCAAAGGCTTTCTGATCAATCACGCCGAAATCGTACAGGCGTTGCAGCACTTTATCCCGCGCTGCTCTTGCCCGCTCCGGATAACGATCCGGTCGCAGACGGGAAGGAGCCTGCGGCAGCACCGCCAGCAGGGCACTCTGAGCCAGTGAAAGCTCAGAGGCGGAGCGATCCAGATAGAGGCGGCTCGCCGCTTCCACCCCCTCAATCACGCCTCCCATGGGGACATAATTAAGGTAGAGGGTCAGAATCTCCTCCTTGCTCAGATGCCACTCCAGCTGAATGGCACGAAGCACTTGATGCAGCTTACCAGAGATATTGCGCTGGTGCGGATCAAGACGCCGTGCCACCTGCATGGTAATGGTCGAACCGCCGGACACAATGCAGCCACAACGCCAGTTCTGCCAGGCGGCACGGGCAATCGCAAAGGGGTTAAATCCGGGGTGCTGATAAAACCAGCGGTCTTCGTAGTTGAGCACCGCCTTGAGATAATCCGGCGAGACATCCTCCAGTCCCACCTGATAGCGCCATAGCCCCTCATGATCAGGAAAGATTCTCAGGGGGCGCTTGTAACGATCCACCACCGTCTGAGCAAAAGCCCGTTCACCGATTTCCTCAGAATGAGAAGCCTCAGAGAGCGAACCGTGTCCGGGCAGAACCTCATCAAGGGGATAAACCTGATCCAGCACCGCAAGGCTTAAGACGGAGAGAAGCCCAAAGAAAAGCAGCAGGCCCGTAAGGCCTGCTGTCAGAGGGTAAGTGCTTCTGAAATGCTCGAACGTCTTCAAAGATGCCCCACTATCGGGCTGCATTATCTAATTGAAGGGAGCTGGATTGAGGGGAATCCGGCTGAGAAACCACAAGAAGCCCCGGAGAATCACTGATCGCCCGCACTTCCGGATCATACATATCTTCCACCAGAGAGTTCGGAATCCGGTAGGTGCCCGGCGTTACCGCCCGTGCCAGATAGAACACCCGGGTCGCTTCATTTTTGCCCCAACGCTCATCTTTACCACTGGCTAACGCGGTGACAAAACGATCGTCCCGATATTCCTGATGGCGTATATCAGCCTGCTTCATCCACTGATCCAACGTCTGGCCTTCAACACTGATCTCATTCAGTTTCAGGCTGTCACCCAGATTCTGGTTTTCCAGCTCAAGACCGGCCGGAAGCAGATCCACCAACAACAGATCCGGGCGGAATTTGTCACTGTCGATCAACAGACTGACCAGAACGCGGTCGCCGGTTTGCAGCTCAATACTGCCGTTATTCACCGACAGAGGATTCCCGGAAGCATCCATAAACTGACGCACAACACGAACACCACCCTGACCGGATGCTGCCGGAGCGGTTTCCGGCGTACTCTGAATCGCAAAGTCGACATAAAGCGTGGCATCACCCCGGTTGGTCACCTGAGCACCCTGCATCAGATCTGCGCCTTCGCCGGTGAGATAGAAGGCCTTATCAGAGCTATGCTGACTGACATCAGCCCCCAGACGAACTTCCGCCTGCCAGGGTTTACCCCCCGCCTGATTCAACGCCTGTGACAACTGCAGTACCGAGATCTGCTCCTGCGTACTCAGGTAATGACGTTTCTTCAGCGCGCCACTGACCGAACGGGTCAGATTCTGCAGGCGGCCGGAATCCATATCATGTTCGGCCAGCAGGCGAGCCTGTTGTGCTTTATCACGAATCAGAGAACCGTAATGACCGATATAGCGCCAGCCACCATTTGAGGTCATCAGATCCGGGCCTGTGGTGCGCGCCATCAGAATGTTAGACAGCCCCTTATCTCCCTGTAGTTTAGCTGCAACCGCCAACTGCACAATACTCAAAGATGGCGTATCACTGGTCACGCTACGTGCCAGACGACGGATATCCGCCAGCGTCGCGCGGTTGTTTCGCGCCAGCACATAATGGGCATAAGCCTGATAAGCAAAACGATACTGATCCGGCTCCGGCGACCAGCGCTCACGCATATTGCCGCGACCACGGGTGTAGTCCTGCAGACGCTTCAGGGTACGCGCCATCATGCCGGAGTCGACACTAATGCCCGCATTCACTGCATCGGTCATAAAGTGACCCGCATAAGCGGTCAGCCAGTGCTGCTCATATTCATCGGTGGCTGACCACATACCAAAGCCGCCGTTGCTCTTCTGCTTCTTGGCGATACGTTCCAGCCCCGCTTCCAGTGCTGACTGGCGATAAGCCGGTGAGAACTGCGTGCCGATCGCTTCCAGTTCACTGTCCAGCTGACCATCCAAAGCATAGAGCCAGGGATAGGTGCTGCTCACCGTCTGCTCAAGACAGCCATAGGGATAGTGCAGCAGGCCGTCCAGATGGCGATGGGTATCCAGAGAAATCGTATTGGAAATACCGGCAGCGATTTTCAGCGTATCCGGATTGATTGCGGTGGGATCTGCCGCGAAATCACGGGGTTCCAGCGTCAGACTCTTACCCGGAGCCAGAGACGCGCGCTTGGTCTGAGTCGAAACCGGATAGGGCTGGCGACTGATCAACCCCCAGCGACGATCCACCGGATACTCTTCAATACCGGTAACCTTGGCGTTGAACTCTATCCGCCCGCTACGGCTCGCGGCGGTAAAGGCATAGTTCAGTGTGTGCTTCTCTTTGTCCGCCAGCGTTAATGTCCTGACATCATCGCCGTCAAAATTCACAGGGCCGGAAGCCAGCATCTGTACCTGAATCTCCTGAGGCGCACCGCTGAGGTTGGTCACATCCAGCGCGACCTGAGACTCATCACCTGCGGCAATAAATCTCGGCAGCGACAACTGCGTCACCAGAGGCGCTGCAACGATAATTTCCTCTTCCAGATGACCGAAGCGGTTGTCATCAAATGCCACCGCCATCAGACGCAAACGCCCGTTGAAATCCGGCAGATCCAGCGGAATGACCGCTTCGCCGTTAACCACATCGACCCGACCGGAATAGAGGGAAACGATCTGCACCTCAGAACGAGCCAGATCACCACCTCGGGTCAGTCCGCCATCACCACCAAAGGCGATACCCGCGCTCTTGTCATCGTTCAGCTCAATCAGATCCGCGTACATATCATGATGCTTCACCTGATAACTGCGCTTGGCAAAGAAGAAATCCGCCGGTTCCGGAGTCTCAAACCGGGTGATCGACAGGATGCCCACATCCACTGCGGCCAGTGTCACCCAGGCTTTCTGAACCGGCTGCCCTGTGCTGTCAGCGATTTTCAGGCGGGCTTCCACCGTCTGATTCGGCAACCATTTCTCCGGCAGTTCGGTGCTCACCTGCAACCTACGGTCAGTTCGGTCCAGCGGCAGATGGGTAAGACCTATCGCACGGGTTGGCGTAATACGCCCCTCTTTATCACTCGGCTGCAGATGCAGTGCGGTGATGTAGATATCGTGTCGGTTCCAGTCAGGATCAACCGGAATCTCAACCACGGTGCCTTCTTTCGGCGTTGTGACCCGTTTCGACCAGAGCAGGCGATCACTTTCCACCAGAATCAGCGTTTCACCCGCAGAAGGTGGCGTCACCGTCAGCTGCACCTTGTCACCGGCGTTATAGGCTGGTCTATCCAATGTCAGGGCAACCTGATCCGGGAAGGAGGCATTTTGCGGCTGGTCGCCCCACCAGTAATCGGTTTCAAAAGGCAGAATCGTCACCAGACCTGTGCTGTTGTCGATGACTTCTAGACGGTAGTCTCCCCAGCTCACCGGCACCTGAACCTTCGCTACCTCTCCGGCGGCAACGGAAACCGGCAGGGTCAGCTCGGTAATATCCTGATCGGTATGGGTCGCGTACCAGCCCCGGCTATCACTGAAGCGCCAGTAGGTTTTCCGGGTCTGGTTGACCACTTTTACCGTCAGATCCGGCTTGGCTAACAGCTCACCGTCAATATTGGTGTAGATCAGCTCAAACTCCGCCAGACTGTTGCTGGCCACCTTGTCATCAAACAGTGGCCGGACACCCACAAGCTGGTCTGCAGGTAACAGGTGCTGGGTATGACGGCGCACAACCGGACGACCGCCGCTCTCAAACAAGCTACCGGTTATCTGTGCCTGCAAAGGGATCTTGGTTTCTTTCCAGCTAGGCTGTTCATTCAGTACCAGCACACCCTCAGCATTCAGCTGCTGATTCGCACGGGAAAACGCCTGATTCCAGTCACGATTCTTTGGCTGACCAAAGAAGAAATCCGGGAAGGCCGCAATCGGGTGGACCGATGGAGAGATTTTAAACTCGGCATCAAAGCGGTTATTGGCCGCAGGAGCGCCATACAGATACTCCCCCAGCACCTTAACGGTCAGAGGCTGTGAGGCCCGTTGTGCCACCGGCTGATTATCCGGGTTCCAGCTGATTTTCAGCCGCTCCGGCATAAAGTCTTCCACTTTAAAGCTGTAGCGCCAGACCTGATTCGCCGGGCCTTTCACCTGCACCTGCCAGTTGCCGGTTTTAGCATCGGCGGCCAACGGATAATCAAAGCTGTAGAAGCCGTTGCCCGCGCTCTCCCAGCTCAGATTTTTCACTTTCTGGCCATCGGGACGCACCAGCGTCAGCATCAGGGTCGTATCCGGCAGACGCTGACCATCTTCATTACGCAGCAGGGCGTTAATGGTCACGGTGTCACCGCCGCGATACAGATCACGGGGCGAATAGATAAAGAGCTCACGCTGCAGGAACTGACGGGAACCCGTTCCCATGCGGGAAAGATCCAGCGGCGGTTGATTAAGTGGCATCAGGGTAACGGATGCCCCCTCAGTCACCATCAGGGCTTTCTGGCGGTAGGGCTGAACCTGATACGGGATATGGGTTTTGCCCATACCGGTTGTGGTGTACCAGCGGTTGTTCTCACCTTTGTAGGTCAGCAACTCGACTTTGGCACCGACCACAGGTTTAGCATCCGACAGGCGATGCACATAAACATCCATCGCATCATGATAGCGGCGCACATGTACACCCAGATCGGTCACACTGAACCAGTTCACTGAAAGGGTATTTTCAAAACGGGTCGGATCCCGCATCACCGCCAGATAGACACCGGGCTCTTTTAAAGCCGGAATATTCTGCACCGGCAGATTCACGGTTTTCAGCTTGTTAGCCTCGGCATTCAGCTCGAAGCGGGCTTCGTAGACCAGATCCAGCAGCGCTTCAATATCGTTCAGACGATAATACCCTTCACTGGTGCTGCCCCGCTTCCAGCGCAGCAGGGTACGCAGGGCTTCCTCATCGTTCTTCACCCGGAAGAAACTGACATTCGCCTGCGGTACGTTCTGACTTTGTACCGGCAGACCACCGGAGCCATTCAGGGGAAGGTAGTGGCCATCGCTCAGAAAACGGACAATTTTCGGGGCCGGGCTCAGGGTCACGGTTTTGGAACCCGAACTGGTCAGGGTTTCACCATTGGCCGCCTGCAGCCCCTCGGATACCAGAACCTCGTACTTGCTCTCCGGTTCAGGATTCAGCAGATACAGGAACAGACCATCCTCCGATAACACCCAGTTACTGTTACGGCTGGCGACCTGAATATAGGACTGAAAAGGTTTACTGCCATCCAGCGGTACAGAGAAACGTATGCCAACGGTATTGCCGTCGTCATAACTGACCTCACCGATATGGGTCACCGTTAATGGCAAACCGGCGTAGATATCCTTCTGCTGATCCGCAGCGAAAGCAGGCAGAGAGAGAAGTACCAATGGCAGAAACAGCATCAACAGCAGGATGTGCAGTCTCTGAATCAGAAAGCCGGTCAGATATCGCCCACCGGATACGGAGAAATGAGTCATACGGATATTCCCTGTGGAAAAGCCACTTACAGAACAGTTTGGATCTCCGCGCATGGAAATCAGGTCTGCAATAACATTAGATCGAACAGCAGAGAGCAAAAACTCTACTGAAAAATTTTGCCGAGTATAACCGATTCCACTCATCAGGCCAGAGCCTGAGAACCGGTGAAAGAGAGGGATTAAAGAGATCAAGAGCGATTTTTATCGGCTGGTTCACTTTTTTGAGGGGCGACGCACCGTGTTTTCACTGATTCAGCGCGCTAAACGCACCTCAAGTTACAATTTTTTACAGTCTGAATACCGTTTATCAGTAACATGGGTCGCCTTCTCTTCTACGACTTTCGTCAACCTCTATCCTAGACGGCATGCCTTTATGCAGACGCTAAGATTTAATCAATTGTCGATTACAAGTCGCGTACTGATCTCACCGATCACTATTTTATTGCTGCTGATTACAGTCAGCGCTATCGCTCTGTTCTCGCTGAAGCGAATCGACCGGGACGTGGCTGCTGCTACGACTCAGATTGCGCCCATGACGCAACAGGCTCAGGCGATCAGCGAATACCTGGCGCAGCAGCGTATTCTGGTGCTGAACTACCAGCAGAATCCTCAACCGCTGATGCTGGATGAGTTCGCCACCCGTGAAAAAGCCTTCAGTGCTAACCTGGAACAGCTGCGCCCCTATATGGCAGCGTCAGGTCAGCAGGAGCTGCTGAATCAGGTGCAACAGCTGAATCAGCGCTACTCCGACCTGTTCCGCGATCAGCTAGTGGGCTTTATGAGCCAGCAACAAAGCCTGCGGGAAAATCTGGAATCCGCTTCAAGAGGCACCGACCGGGCGATCAAAAAGCTGGTTGCTCTGGCTTCTTCCGGCAATCAGGGGGAACTGGTGGTTCTGGTCAGCGAGCTACAGGCCAACTTCCAGCAAGCCCGCATCTATCTGCATCAGTATCTGACCCACAGAGATGACCTCCTGCTGGGTGAGGCGGAATATTATCTGGGCGAGGCACGGGCGTTTCAGCAACAGCTGGACAGTCCGGGTCTGACCGACAAGATGCACTACCGCATCGGCCAGTTAGGTAAATCGCTGGATGGTGTTGCGCTGATTATCAACGAAGGCCGCCAGCTGACCCGGCAGCGCCAGCAGGTTCAGGTCGATCTGGATGACACCAGCGATGCGATCTCTGTTGCCGCCGCCGAACTCAATCAGGGCATTCTTGCGCTGCTGGATGATACCAGCGAGACCGTCCAGAGCCTGACACAACAGACCCGGTCCGGGCTGATCGGTGCCAGTGCCGCCGCGGCAATTGTCGGCCTTCTGCTGGCGATTCTGATCAGCCGGAACGTGCGCCGAATTCTGCTGCAGCTGAACCGCCGCCTGACCGATATCGCTTCCGGTGATGGTGATCTGACCGCACGCCTGCCGGAACAGGGCGGACAGGAGCTTAGCCTGATCGCCCGCAGCTTTAATCAGTTTATGATCAAGCTGCAGACGCTGATTCAGCAACTGGTGCGCAGTACCGACAGTCTGGCTTCTGCCAGCAGTCAGCTGGCCACCAACAGTCAGCAAAGCGTGATCAACGCTCAGCAACAACAGAGCAGTGTGCATTCGATCAATCAGGCGATCAGTGAACTGGTGGATCAGATCGCCACCATCGACCATAACGCCCGGCAGGCCAACCACGTCAGTCGTGATACGGAAGCCTCCGCCCGCGCCGGTCAGGATGATATTGATCAGACCCATCACGCACTGGAAAACCTATCGGCTCAGCTCAGCCACTGTTCTGAACAGGTCATGGGGTTAAGTGAGCGCACCGATAATATCTCTGAGATCACCGATGATATTCAGGGCATTGCCGACCAGACCAGCCTGCTGGCTCTGAATGCCGCCATCGAAGCAGCCCGAGCCGGTGAGCATGGCCGGGGGTTTGCGGTGGTGGCCGATGAGGTGCGTCACCTTGCCAGCCGTACCCATCAGATGACCGAACAGATTGTGGCCATCGTGCGCACCATCGGCGATGAAGTGCAGCAAACCTGCTCCGATATGGAACAGCTGCAGCAACAATCCGATCAGACGCTGCAGCTGGCCACCAAGACCCGCAAGGCACTGCAGAGTATCGGTCACTGTGCGCTGAAAACCCGCGAACAGATCGCATCCATCGCGGAATCTTCAGAGCAGCAGACCGGACAGGTTCGGGCACTGCAACAGCAGAGTGAAGCCCTGCAGCAAACCCTGAATGAGGCGGCTCAGGCCAGCGAAGAACGCGCAGAAGCCAGCCGGATTCTGGATACCCTAAGTCAGGATCTGCAACGTATGGCGCGCCAGTTCCGTACTGACTGAATCTGGCGATAACCGGAGCGGGTGCCCGCTGTATAGAAACAGTCAGCAGGCTCCGGTTGTTCGACTAAAACAGCATTTTCCGGCATCTGATTATTAATTTTCGCCTCAGATGCTGGAGCTTTACCGCCCTCAGGAGTACCTTAAGGCCGGTTGAAAAACAGCATCTGACAATAATAAAAACTGCCGTTTCAGTGCAGCCCTTCTTGCAAAGACCAAACCCGCACAGGTTGCCAAAAGTTAACCCATATCGATAACGACAGCTTTAACCGCCAC
Source organism: Oceanospirillum sp. (assembly GCA_048264105.1). Classification (GTDB taxonomy): domain Bacteria; phylum Pseudomonadota; class Gammaproteobacteria; order Pseudomonadales; family Halomonadaceae; genus Oceanospirillum. The sequence goes on along the minus strand of JBLXDJ010000002.1, from coordinate 19,537 downwards.
CTTCTCCGTCGATTCATCACGATTCGTTTCGGGAAAGGCAGCATGGCGCGTTCTGCCTGTCTGAACCTTTTTGATCCGGTAAGCTGCCCCTTATCGCTACCGGTGGAGCTTGTGTATGCCGCACACCGACACTGCAATTCAGCGTCATCAGTCCGCTTTCTGGAAAGCGAGTCTGGCACTCTTTTCCGGCGCGTTTGTTACCTTCGCCAACCTGTACAGCACGCAGGCGCTGCTACCTCTGCTCGCCCGGGAGTTTGAGATCTCTCCGGCGGTGGCCAGCCTCAGCCTCTCGGTTGCCACTGCGTCTCTTGCGGTGGCCCTGCTGTTTACCCCCGGGGTATCTGACCGGATCGGCCGTAAAAGCGTCATGGTCACCGCGCTGCTTGCGGCTTCGATACTGGGCTTTGCGGTGACCTTTGTGCAGCATTACAGCCTGCTGCTGATTATTCGTGGTCTGCAGGGTTTTGCGCTGGCAGGGCTGGCCTCTATCGCGATGACCTATGTGAATGAGGAGTTCAGTCAGGAGTGTCGTGGCCTTGCGATGGGACTTTATGTCAGCGGTACCACCGTGGGCGGGATGTCCGGCCGGATTATCACAGGTACCCTGACCGAGCTGTATGACTGGCATCTGGCACTGCAGATTCTGGCGGGTATCAGCCTTGTCTGCAGCCTGATCTTTGCTTTCGCCCTGCCTGCGTCGAAGCATTTCGCGCCTCAGAGTCTGTCGTTAAAAGCGATGGCAAAAGGCTTTGCTCACCACTTAGGACACTGGCCGCAACTGGGACGTTTTCTGCACGGCTTTCTGCTGATGGGTGGTCTGGTGACCCTCTATAACTATGTCAGCTTCCGCCTGCAGGATGAGCCTTATCTGCTGAGTGAAGCGGCTATCGGTTGGCTGTTTATCATCTATCTGCTGGGAACCTTCAGCTCCACCTGGATGGGCGCAAAAGCCGATAAATTCGGCCCGCGACCGGTGCTGCTGATCTGCATGCTGCTGATGCTGGCAGGACTTCTGCTCACGGTGCTGGATGGTCTCTGGATCATTATTGCTGCGATGGGCATCTTCACCTTCGGTTTCTTTGGCGCGCACTCCATTGTCAGCAGCTGGGTGGGACAGGCGAGTAATCAATACAAGGCTCAGGCCTCGGCGCTCTACCTGCTGTTTTACTATGCCGGTTCCAGCCTGATCGGTTCGGTGGGCGGTTACTTCTGGAGTCACTGGCAGTGGCTGGGTATTACCGGGCTGGTGCTGGCACTGGTGTGCACCAGTGGTCTGATCGCCCTAACCTCAAAAGATTAAAACCGTCTCAAATCTTACTGGCAGCCATAACGAAAAAAGCCGCTGAGGAATAACCTCAGCGGCTTTTTTTACGACTTATTGATGTGACTTGTTACAGCCAGTCAACAAACATCAGACCTTAAACTGACGTACCAGATTGTGCAGCGTATCGGCCTGACTGGCGAGTTCATCACTGGCCACATTGACCTGATCGGTGGACTCTGAGGTGGTCTGGGACAGATCCACAATATTGACCACGTTGCGGTTGATCTCTTCCGCCACCAGAGACTGCTCCTCAGCAGCGCTTGCGATCATATCGTTCATATCCCGGATCGATTCTACTGCGGCCAGAATGGTATCCAGTGAACTGCCGGCTTCGGTGGCTGTCGCCTCCGTTGCTTCGGTGTATTTCAGGCTCTCGTCGATCACTGTCACCGCTTTCATCGCTGCGCTTTGCAGCTGTTCGATCATGCCCTGAATCTCGTCGGTACTCTCCTGAGTCCGCTGAGCCAGCGTCCGAACTTCATCCGCTACCACGGCAAAGCCTCGGCCATGCTCACCGGCACGAGCCGCCTCAATCGCGGCGTTCAGGGCCAACAGGTTGGTCTGCTCGGCCACATTACGGATCACATCCAGCACACTACCGATATTTTCACTGTCGGAGCGCAGGGTCTGAATCACATCGGCAGAGTTCTTCACCTGACCGTTCAGATCATGAATCGCGCGGATCGCATCCTCTACCTGAGATTTACCCTGACGCGCCTGCTCATCAGCGCGGTTTGCAGCTGCGGCTGCTTCACCGGCATTCTGCGCCACTTCATGAACGGTTGTGGACATCTCATGAATCGCGGTTGCGACCTGATCGGTTTCCTTCGCCTGTTGGGCGATGGTGGTACTACTCTCACGGGTGATCGAAGACAACTCTTCTGCCGCAGCGGATACGGCCTCAGAGGATTTATTCGCCTGAATGATCACCTGATGGATTCGCTCCACAAAGGCGTTGAAGTGGAAGGTCAGCTGAGTGATCTCATCATTACCCCGGACACGCAGACGGGAGGTCAGATCACCTTCACCCTGACTGATATCCTGCATCGCCTGTACAGTAGCTTTCAGCGGACGGGTAATGCTACGGGCGATAAGCCAGGCGATAACGGCCATAATGCCGATAATGACAACCGCCGCTGAGAGCACTGAGATCATCTGGCGCTTAAACTGAGTGTCGATATCATCGATATAAGCACCGGTACCCACTGCCCAGCCCCAGGGCTTGTAAGCCAGCACAAAAGACAGCTTAGGCACAGGTTTATCAGAACCGGCGCGGGTCCAGTGATACTCGGAAACAAACTCACCGGAGCTTTTCAAATGGGAGCCCATTCCGGCAAAAAACTGCTTCCCGTTAACGTCCTTAATTGAACTCAGATCTTTGCCGATCAGTTTGTCACTGACATGCATGCTGACAATACCGTCCAGATCCTGAACCCAGAAATAATCGTTCTGACCGAAACGCATTGGTTTCACCAGCTTCAGCGCAGTTTCCTGAGCCTCAGAAAGTGACATAGTGCCTGCCTGAACCTGTTTATTCAGGCCTTCAAACATACTGATAACAGACTCATTGAGATGACGGAGTTCTCCTGTTTTCTGCTCGGTATAGCCATCACGGGAGTACTGGAGGGAGACGACCAGCAGGATGCTGATCGAGGCAAAAACTAAAAGTAACAGCAGCGAAATACGCAGCTGTATCGGGAGACGGCGCAACGTCATTTCCATAGGGGTTTCCTCAGCATTTTCAGCGAGCGAAGTGGTCTTGAGGTGTCTGCTTATCGGGGTAGGTATTTTTTATTATGCCGACACTGACCTAACGTACGCTCTGTTTATTGTTATGGCCTCTAAGATGCCACTTACACAACGCATTACAAGTCATTAATGTAGCCTTCTGTATAATAGTGTAACTCTAATACTTCAAAAAAAAATGGCAGCCCGATGAAATCGCGACTGCCACTGTTTTAAATCACTTTCTGTACACTTTTCAGTGTCATATACGGAACTGACGCACCAGATTGTGCAGATTATCCGCCTGCTGAGCCAACTCTTCGCTGGCATGATTAACCTGTGCTGTAGACTCCGATGTGGTCTGGGACAGATCGACAATATTGACCACGTTGCGATTGATCTCTTCCGCCACCAGCGATTGCTCTTCAGCAGCACTGGCGATCATGTCATTCTGATCACGAATCGATTCCACAGCAGTCAGAATACGATCCAGAGATTCACCGGCTTCTGCCGCAGTCGCTTCCGTTGCCTCGGTAAATTTCAGGCTTTCATCCATCACGGAAACCGCTTTCAGAGCTGCACTTTGCAGCTGCTCAATCATGCCCTGAATCTCATCAGTACTTTCCTGAGTGCGCTGCGCCAGTGTACGGACTTCATCCGCCACAACAGCGAAGCCCCGGCCATGCTCTCCGGCACGGGCTGCTTCAATGGCTGCGTTCAGCGCCAGCAGATTGGTCTGCTCGGCCACATTACGGATCACATCCAGCACAGAGCCGATATTTTCACTGTCCGAACGCAGGGTGTGGATCACATCAGCAGAGCTTTTCACCTGACCGGTCAGATCGTGAATCGCACGGATTGCGGTTTCAACCTGCTGTTTACCCTGAATCGCTTCCTGGTCAGCTTTATTGGCCGCACCGGCTGCCTGACCGGCATTCTGAGCCACTTCATGCACGGTTGTGGACATCTCATGGATGGCCGTTGCAACCTGATCGGTCTCTTTTGCCTGCTGCGCGATGGTAGCGCTGCTTTCGTTGGTAATAGAAGAAAGCTCTTCTGCGGCTGCAGAAACCGCTTCCGATGACCGGCTGGCCTGAATAATGACCTGATGAATCCGCTCAACAAAACCGTTGAAGTAGTGGGTCAGCTGAGTGATCTCATCATTGCCCTCAACTTTAAGACGGGCGGTCAGATCACCTTCACCCTGACTGATATCCTGCATTGCCGCGACAGTGGATTTCAGCGGACGGGTGATGCTGCGGGCGATAAACAGAGCGATCAGGGCGATGGCCGCGATCACCAGCGCCGAAACAGAGATCATAGAGTACGCCTGTTTCCAGAAGGCATTCTCAATATCATCAATATAAACGCCCGTGGCAACCGACCAGTTCCAGGGCTTATAAGCCAGAACATAGGTGATTTTTGGGATAGGTTTGTTGCTGCCGGGACGATTCCAGTAATACTCAGCAAAACTTTCGCCTTTACTGGCCAGCTCACGGGGCCAGTGCGCCATAAAGTATTTGCCGTTTACATCCTTAATCTCCTCCGCCTGTACGCCAGCCAGAGACGCCTTGATAGGATGCATCAGGTAGGTACCTTTAATGTCCATTACCCAGAAATAATCGTTGTCGCCAAACCGGGTCGAACGCACCTGGTCAAGCGCGAGGTTCTGGGCATCCTGCAGGCTCATTTCACCCGCTTTAACTTTGGCATCCAGGGCATCAAACATGGCAGTAACAGACTGAGTCAGGTGACGCAGTTCTGTCTTCTTCAGCTCATCAAAGCTGGCACGCTCCTGCTTAAGGGTAATAAACAGCAGTGCAGCCATTGAGGTAAACGTCAGCAGCAACATAAACCAGATACGGTGCTGAATCCGGAAATTTCGAAACAGGGAATCCATAGGTGTCCTCGGAGGTTATCAGTCTCATCGTTTGCGGCCCCTGTTTTTATTTTTCTCAGGCCATCCTATTAATCAGGCAATTAATAAGTTTGTTTAATTTTGGCTGCATTAAACCTGTCGCATTGACCTACATCAATTAGAGAACTGTTGTGTTGCGTTGCAGAATGTAACCATACCTTTTATATGCCTAATAAGTTTAGTGTTTTTATATTTGGTGCTTTGATTAGTTCATTCCATTGAAAGCCCATTCCATTAGGGACAGAATGGATCTGCGCTGAAAGGCGACATCCCTCTAATACAAAAACAGCTCCCGCGAGGCCCCGTTATGCAAGCTATGGTGATCCGTCAGTACGGTGATTCAACCGCGTTCGAACAAGCAGAGATACCCGCTCCGGTTATCGAGCCGGGTCATGTGATCATTAAGGTCGCAGCAACCAGTGTGAATCCGCTGGATACCAAGATCCGTGCCGGTGCTGTTCCTGCCAATCCTGATTTCCCGGCCGTTCTGCACGGCGATGTCGCCGGAATCGTGACCGAGGTGGGTGAAGGTGTTGACCGTTTTGAGGTGGGCGATGAAGTCTTTGGTTTTGCCGGAGGCATCAAACGTTATCAGGGTGCACTGGCGGATTACATGCTGGCAGATGCCCGCCTGATCGCGAAAAAACCAGAGAATATCGCCTTTGCTGAAGCGGCCGCCCTGCCGGTGGTTTTCATTACAGCCTGGAAGGCATTGGTGGAACGTGCCCAGGTACAACCTAAAGACAAAGTTCTGATTCACGCCGGAACCGGCGGTGTGGGTCATGTGGCGATTCAGGTGGCTAAATGGGCTGGAGCCAAGGTATACGCTACCGTTTCTACGCCGGAAAAAGCCGAGATCGCACGGAGTCTGGGTGCCGATGAGGTGATCTTCTACCGTGATGAATCAGTGGAAGACTATGTGGCGCGCTGCACCGATGGCAAAGGTTTTGATGTGGTGTTTGATACCGTCGGTACCGACAACATGGATCGCTCTTTCCAGGCCGCTCGCGTCAGCGGAACCGTTGTAACGATCGCAGCAAGATCCACCCACGACCTGTCTCCGCTGCACGGCAAAAACCTGACTCTGCACGTTGTCTTTATTGCGACACCTCTGGTGCATGGTGTGGATTTTGAAGCACAGGCAGAAGTGGTTGATGCCATGAGCGGCATGGTAGCCGATGGCTATATTAAACCGCTGCTGGATGAAGACATGTACAGTTTTGAGGAGGTTGCCAAAGCCCACGATAAGGTTGAAGCGGGAACCGCCATCGGCAAAGTGGTGTTACTGCGCTAATGACGACCTTACTGCTGATTAAAATTGCGGTGTCCATCGCCACGGTGATCGGCCTTTCGCTGATCGCAGAACATGTTAACCCGCGGATTGCGGGTTTACTGTCCGGCTACCCGCTGGGTACCGCTATCGCACTCTTCTTTATCGGTTATGAGATCAGCCCTGAGTTTGCGGCTGAAGGCGCCGTTTACACGCTGGCGGGATTTGCCAGCACCCTGATGCTGACCACGGGTTATCTGTTTGGCCTGAACCGCCTGACAAGCGCTCAGGAACTCAATCAGAAAGCTGAGCAACAACAGCAACAGGAGACAGGAGGTTGGCTGGCGATTATTGTTGCCAGTATCTCCGGCGTGGCACTGTTCCTGATTTCAGGTCTGGCAATCGATCAGCTGGATCTGAACCTGATCACCGCCGCCTGTCTGCCTACGCTGGCCATTCTGGGCTGCCTCTGGTTCTACCGTCATATCCCGGAGACTCAGGTGACCAAACGGGTGGCGATGTCGGTTTCGGTCCTGCTGTTCCGGGCGGTCACAGCAGCCCTGATTGTGGTGCTGATCACAGGAGCGGCACATCTGGTGCCGTCCTCAACAGCCGGTATTCTGGCTGCCTTCCCGATCTCCATGTTCCCGTTTCTGGTGCTGATGCATCGTACCTACGGGCCGGGTAAAGCACTGACGGTGATCAAACACTACCCGACAGGCTTAGGCTCCCTGATGGTTTATGCCACCGGCGTTGCCTGGTTTTACCCGACACTGGGGCTATTGTGGGGCACCCTGCTCTCTCTGGCGCTGGCGACGGTCTATCTGGCTATCGCTCCTCCCTATATGGATCGTCTGAGGAACCTGCTGGTCAGCAGGGCACCGGCCTGATCCTGATGGCGCTTCGATGAGAAGCGCCAGCTCAACACATTCCGTTAAGCCGCTGACAAGAATAAATAAGGATGCTTATGTACACGCAAACCATTAAACCTGCTTTCTGTGATACCGATGCCCTTGGCCATATCAACAACACCAAATTACCCATCTGGTTTGAGCAGGCGCGAAATGACCTGTTTCATATTTTCACACCGGATCTGGACCCGCAAAAATGGCAGCTGATTCTGGCCAAGATCGAGGTGGAATATACCGGTGAGCTGTTTTATGGCCGCGACGTCACCATCAAAACCTACGTCGGTCATATCGGTAATTCTTCGTTCCAGATCTGTCAGGAAGCCTGGCAGGATGGAAAAATGGGCGCTAAGGGCACGGCAACCATGGTGCATTACAGCTTTGCGGAAAAGAAAAGCCAGCCTCTGACAGATCATCATCGTCAGGAACTGGAACAGCTGAAACAGGATTAATCGGCGACCTAATCCTCGTCACAATCATCACCCTAGCCATCATCACAGTCACAATCACAATCAGGAATTCAGAGATGACCCCGGGAATCCGTCAGGCTAAAAAAGCCGGTATTCAGTTCGAGATCAAAGAGTACGCCCACGATGCAGGGGCTGAGTCTTACGGTGGCGAGGCAGCCACCGCACTTGGCTTATCTGAGGATCTCGTATTCAAAACCCTGATGGCGAAAAGCAATGACGGCAAACTGGTGATCGCAGTGGTGCCCGTGTCCGGCATTCTGGATCTGAAAGCGCTGGCCAAGGCCTTTGGCTGTAAGAAAATGGAGATGGCAGACCCTGCTCTGGCAGAGAAAACATCCGGCTATGTGGTCGGCGGCATCAGCCCTCTCGGGCAGAAAAAACGCCTGCCCACCTTTATTGATGCCAGCGCCCAGTCATTGGAGGTCATGCATGTCAGTGCCGGTAAACGAGGGCTTGAGATCGCACTCAGGCCTGATGATCTTTTGTCTCTGACAAACGGCAAATGGGCCGATATCGGCAAAGCCGATTAAGCCTAAGCCCGACAGCTGACAGCACAAACAAAAAATCCCCGCCGGGTACGCATCTTAGTATGCACGCGGCGGGGATTTTTTATGTCTGACAGAACGATCAGAAGGCGTACATCACCCGCAGGCGAGGCACAAACCAGGGTTCTTCGTTATCTGTTACCGGATGACGAGGGCCATAAATCATCTGCACATCACCGGAAACGACCCAGTTAGTGGATGGTGTGAACTCATAGCCCACGGCGCCTTCAACGTAGAGACGGGTGCTATTATCAATATCCAGCAACGCACCAACCTGCATAAAAGAACCGTAGTAATAGCGTTGGTTATAGACCTTATAGTCCATCCCTACTAAATAACGATCATCTTTCTTAGCAAGATCAACAAACAGAGCATCTTCACGTCCCAAGGCTTTCTGGAAGGTCAGGCTGGTCATGCCGCCATCCTGCACCGGATCAAACCAGCGAATCAGATCAGTCCCTATGGCATAATCCGTTGCGGCGGCGGTGGCTGTACCGGAAGTAATAAACGCAGCGACCAGCGTACAGGCACGCAACAAGTTCTTCATTATTCGCTTTCCTATATTTTCTGAGTCAAAATAAATCATTCTGGATCTTAACCAGACGATTTCGAGTCAAAATAGTTCTTTTTGGTTCAAAATTGCCGACCATTATACTGGAAAGCGGCCTCCAAACGCAGTAAAGACTGAGCGGATAAACAGATAGATGTACCAAAAAACAGATATAGTCCCAACCCCAGAGTTGATTGAGAAGATTGAACAGCAGATCGGTCGTGCTCCCCGTGGTATTCAGGCGGTGAGTGCCACTGACAGCCTGGGCACACCTCTGGTGGTTCGTATGCACTCCATTGTGGATAAAAAACCGTTCCCGACACTTTACTGGATGACCTCAGAACTGCTGAAAAAAGAGATCAGCCATATTGAGGCTCGCGGTGAAATCAAAGCCCTTGAAGAACGTCTGATAGAAGACCCGGTGTTTCTGGCGCAGTATCACGCCAGCCATCAGGACTATGTTGATCAACGCTGGCATTTTATGTCTGACGAAGAGCGTGTCTTTGCTGAACAGGCGGGGTTCCTGAAGCTCCTGAAAGAGAAAGGCATCGGCGGCATTGCTAACTGGGATACGGTTCGTTGCCTGCATACCCAATATGCTCATCACCTGTGTGGCCAGAATGTTGTCGGCCAGTGGATGGACGAAACCTTCGGTATCGCAGATCTCATCCCTTAGAAAGAATTGCAGATAGCGTACCTGAAACGAAAAAAGGCAGCCTGAGCTGCCTTTTTACTGCATCAAAGCCAACTATCGGGCTCCGACCAGAGTTTCACGCGCCTTAATGTAAGTATCAATAAAAGCCTGATCCGCTTCATTGATCTTCTCAATCTTCACATCCAGACCGTAAGAATAGCCGTTTGATAATAAAATTGAGCTACGCACCAACCCGATGACCACCAGCACTTTTTTAACCCCTTCGTGAAGCGCTGAAATCTCAACTTTAACTTTCTCACCCGCCTTAAGGTTGTACTCACTCTCTATATGAATATGCCGGGATGAAAGATTCAGCGTCCGTGCCAGATACTGCTTATTGCCAGCCCGTGTCAGGCGCACCTTCCAATGTACACTGACAGGTTTCTTAGGTTGTTTTTTCTGCATTACGCCTACCAGTAACCAAAAGAGTAAGGGATATTATCCTTAAGCAGGATAAAAACTCAAAACAGAAATCATGCATTCCATCTTATTCTAAAAAATTCTAAGGATTTCCCCCTGAAAGGGTGCTTTCCGGCGTTAAAAATATTAAATTTGCCCGCCTGAAATTAAAACGATAACGAGGTTTATTATGTATTTTGACGCTGCAGTGTTCGCTGGTCTGGCTGTTGTTGGTGGCTGCCTGGCAATCTCTTATTTCGGTATCCGCTTTATTCGTAACAACATCCTGAAGGATGCTGAATAAGCGAGTACTTTTAAGGGCCTGATTATCAGGCCTTTAATCTTTCTGCGCCCTCCATCTCACACTCTCATCTCACGCCTACATCCAACACCCACAACTCACGCTCCTCGCTTCATTATCTGTCTTTCCGACATTCTCCGGAACCACTCTGCCCTGACACCTGTATACCACCAGCCGTTCAGATCCGGTCATAAATTTTTCATGCAAAAATCGCCCATGCCGGGATTTACTGCATACACTGATAACATTATTCAGTGGAGTGCTCCGTTATGCATGCCATTCAGGTGAACCCTAAAAGCCACGCTCTTATCTGGTCAGATGATCAGCAGCCCGTGCCTGAGCCTAAAGCCGATGAAGTCCGTATCAGAATTTATGCCGCGGGCGTCAACCGGGCAGATCTGACGCAAAGAGATGGCCTGTATCCGCCTCCGGAAGGCTGTTCCAGTACACTGGGACTTGAGTGTGCCGGTGTCATTGATAGCGTCGGCAGTGATGTCACTGCTTATCAGCCTGATGATCGGGTATGTGCTCTGCTGGCCGGCGGCGGCTATGCCGAATATGTCTGTGTGCCTGCGGTACAGGTTCTGCCCGTACCCAAAGGATTTACGTTTCAACAAGCGGCAGCAATTCCCGAGGTGTACGCAACGGTCTGGCAGAATATCTTTATGAACGCCTCCCTTAAAGCCGGTGAAAGCGTACTGATTCATGCCGGGGGCAGTGGCGTGGGTACAGCCGCTATTCAGCTCTGCCACGCCTATAAAGCGCGTGTTATCACGACCTTGGGAGACCCGGACAAAATCCAGAAATGCCTGGATCTTGGCGCTGAACATTGCTTTCTACGTCAGATCGGCAGTTTTTCCGAATCTATTCTCGACTGGACGCAACAACAGGGCGTCGATGTCATTCTCGATCCGGTGGGCGCGGATTATCTGGAAGATAACCTGTCAATTCTGAATGAGGATGGTCGCTTATGCATGATCGGAGGCCTGGGTGGCATGCGGGCTGAGATCGACCTGAGACACGTTCTGCTGAAACGCCTAAAGATTCAGGGCAGCATGCTAAGGCCCCGTAGCCCGGCTTACAAACAGAAGGTGCTGCAGGCCTTGCTGATTAATATCTGGCCACTTTTCGAAGCACAGAAAATCGCCCCGGTGATTGATACGGTATTCCCGATCGATCAGGCGATGGAAGCCTTCGACTATCTGGCCAGCAATAACACCCTGGGTAAGCTTGTACTGCAAGTACGGGAAGAATAACGAGAAGGGATCAGCTAACAGAAAGGGAGAAGACAACCTGAGAATCAGGCTGTCGCGGTCAGCTCAAACGTGCGCTGCAGCATACGGGCATCAGGTCCGGCACGATGACGATCAATGTTCAAATCCAGTGCAACCTGCTGCTTAACCTGCCCCCAAATAGAGGTTTGTTTTTCCGTTAACAGCTTGCTTAGTGTTTCTAACCGAAACAACTGTGACAAACCGGCATGGTAAAACAGTAACGACAACCAGGTGCTGTCAAAACCCCAGCTGTCGGTATACACCACTTCGCCACGCAACTCTTCGTTCAGTTTTTCAGCAACGTCACGAACCGACTGACCATCTTCGATCAAACGGGTACGGGGAATGCCATGCACCATTTCAGCACTGTCATCCCAGTGTTCCCACTCGGGCTCAGGACGGATGAGGCAAGAGAATACGCTGCCGTCAGGGCGAGCAAAGCCTACTTCGATCGGATAGCTGCCACGACCAAAACCTGAAGCTTCAACGTCAATAATGTAAGGCATCTGAGTCTGCTTATCTTTTGTTGTCAAAATTCACTCGTCCTAAATTTGCGGACCCAACCACATGGACAACCAGTACACATCCGGTGTGCACCCTCGCACACGGCTGTATCTGTAAGATAAAGAGCAAGCCGTGTGCCAATAGGCAGATTATAGATTCAAAGAGAGGTTCATGCCATTTGCCTTTTCCAGACTATGACGTGTTTTCTGTTCCCAGTAGGTCGACTGTTCCGGATTCACCACCAAACCCAGTTCACCTTCGGCGCAGGCTTTTGCCATACGGCGACATGCCAGAGGGTGGCCCTGTTCGGCAGCGCGAACAAACCAGCGGACAGCATTTTCAGAGTTCTTCTGCAGATGTCCGTATCCTTTCTCATAGATACAACCCATCTGATACTGGGCTTTGATATCACCCTGGCGGGCGGCATCCAGCAGATAGTTGACCCCTTGCCCTTTATCCAGCGGCGAGATGCCACGGAAATAAAGCAGATGGCCATAAATGGAGAGCGCTTTCAGATGCCCTTCATTGGCCGACTCTTTAAAGAGTCGCATCACCCACTGATGACGCAGTCGGGAGTGACGCAGCATCGAGGAGTGGAACAGTTTCTCAGCCAGCAAAAACTTCAGCCGGGTCATAACGCCAATTTGTTCAGACATAAGCAACCACAGAATACTTGGGTATATTTTTTAACTGAGCAGTCGATTTCGAGCCGGCATTCTAACACTGTGCATTTAAGTAACAAGACTACAAAGCGGCTTTATTGATACAAAACGAGTAAAACGGACACGCTATGGCAAAAAACCGTTACACCACAACTTGTTTGTGTTCTTAACAAAGCAGAGCTAAAACCCCTTACCACAGGGGCTGCAGCAGGATTATCCACTGACCTGAAATGCCACAAGCATCCTGAGATATTTATTGGTAGCATGGCGCATCTTCAGGGCACCTCTGGGCAGATGCCAATCTGCTCAAACGGTCACTCAAACACTTTTCCGACTCATCAGGAGGCTTTGTGCTCACTTTCTGGATCGCTCTCGCATTTATCGCTGGTGCCTTTATGCCACTTCAGTCCGGCGTCAACAGCACCCTTGCCCTGCAAAGCTCTGGGGCTATCTGGGCATCTCTGATCTCGTTTGTAGTGGGATCTGTCGCTCTGTTTGCAGTGGTACTGGTTGCCCGTCATCAGTGGCCTGAAGTTTCAAACCTGAAAGCAGCGCCCTGGTGGGCCTGGACCGGCGGCCTGATGGGCGCACTGTTTGTCGCCACCTCTGCATTTCTGGCACCGCGACTGGGTGCGGCCACCATGATTGCGCTCTTTGTGGCCGGTCAGTTGGCGATGTCTCTGATCCTTGATCACTTTGGCTGGGCAACGTTTCCTGAGCACAGTATCAATCTATGGCGGGTTATCGGTGTACTGATGCTGTTTGGTGGCGTACTGCTGATTCGTTTTAACTGACCCCCTCAAGCAGATTCGATTCAGCCTCTGCACACTCGGTACATACACAAAGGGCGCTGTAATAGCGCCCTTTGTCCGTTTTGCATCCTCGGTCAAATCCTCTTACGTGCGATCACCGTTGCCAGCCAGATACCACCCAGAATCAACAGAAAACCACTGATATGGAAGCCCTGCAGTGGTTCCCCCAAAAACAGAATCGCCATGGTGATGCCAAAGGCCGGCACCAGATGAATAAACTGACCGGCGCGGGCTGCGCCTAATTCTGCAATCGCTTTATTCCAGAACAGATAAGACAGAATCGATGGGAAGATGCCGACATAAAGCACGCTGCCCACAGAGATCAGACTCAGAGGCATTGGGCGGCCGGAAAGAGTCTCCTGCAGATAAAACGGGAACAGAACCAGCACACCCACCAGAACGGTCAGGGCAAAAAAGCCAAACGGGCTTAAGCCTTCAGGACGCAGTCTCAGCAAGGTGGAATAGATCGCCCAGCAGAGTACCGCCAGCAGAATCCAGGCTGTCCCCACATTGAGAAAATCCATCCCCAATAGCGCAGAGGGACTGCCCTCGGTGACCACCACGATCACACCAAACAGAGAGATCATCATCCCTGCACTTTGCAGCAGAGTGACCTTTTCACGAAAGAAGAGCCAGGAGAATATCAGAATCAGCACCGGACAGGCCGACTGCAGCAAAATACTGTTACTGGCAGGAGCCGTCTGAAGGCCAAGGTAGATCATGGTGTTAAAACAGGCCACGCTGAAGACCGACAAAGTCAGCAACACCAGCCAGTTTTTGCGGATAACAGAACGTGCGGCTTTCCAGTGCGGAATCGCAAAGGGCAGGATAATGACCAGGGCCGTCAGCCAACGCCAGAAGCTCAGGCCGATGGGCGGAACATCAAGATGCACGGCACGGCCCAGTACAAAGTTACCGGCCCAGAACAGTGTCGTCAGTACCAGCAGCCCGTAGGGAGAGATCGATAAGATGCGCTGAAACATTGCGAGTCCCTTATATTAAATCAGCGTCCGATGGTAACTGATAACAGGGGCTGCGCCTATGGAGCGAATTAATCACAGTGTCTGACCATGCTCCCATAGTCAGACACCGGATCGCTTTACAAGGCTGTCGGTTTCTTCCTTAACACAGCTCAGTGCACAGAGGCCTGATCCCGCACTGAATACGACGACACTGACGCCTGCAGCTTGGATGCCAGCGCTTCGATATTGTGCCCCAGTCCATTGAGCGTATGCGCCTCGTTAGCGGTCTGACGAACCACATCATCAATCCTGCGGATATTGGCATCCACCTCAAGGGCGATCTGGGATTGCTGCTCTGCCACCGTGGCAATTTCAATACTGCTGCTATTGATCGCATGCACCATAGTATTGATCGCCTCAAATGCATCACCGGAACGTGTCACTGTGCCGACACTGTTATCCGCCAGTTCATGCCCGCCACGAACCAGGGTTACCGCATTCTGAACCCGGTTCTGCAGCTCGGTAATGGTTTCCTGAATATTTCGGGTATAACCCTGAGTCTGCTGAGACAGCGCCCGAACCTCATCGGCAACCACGGCAAAACCACGCCCTGCCTCTCCGGCACGAGCCGCTTCAATGGCCGCATTCAGAGCTAACAGATTGGTTTGCTCTGCAACGCCCTCAATGGTTTCCAGAATCTGAGTGATCGCACCGGCCTGAGACTGAACTTGCTCGGTCACATCGTAAACAGAGGCGATTCGCTCCGCCAATGCATGGATATCTTTGACACTCTCCTTCACCAGATCATGACCATTACTGGACTGAACGGTCGCCTCTTCAGTTTGCTGGGAGGTCTCTTTAACACTGGCAGCCAGCTGTTTAACCGCCGCAGAAAGCTGAGTAATCGCAGCGGTAATCTGCAGGCTCTGCTCCTGCTGGTTTGTCACGCCGGATTCCAACTCATCACTGGCTTTAGCCATCTCATGGGCGTAATCATTCAGCTGGGTTGAAGCGAGCTTGATATCCCCGATCGCCCTCTCATAGCTATCCAGAAAGAGATTAAAAATAACCCCGAGGCGTTCGTATTCACTGCCCCGCTCAACACTGACTCTGCGGGTCAGATCTCCATCTTTAATGATAAATTGCATCGCGTCCTGCATATCCAGCAGGGCGGAGCTGGCACCATGCTCACTCACATTCAGGCCGCGCTCTTCATCTTCCGGCGGTACTCTCAAAGCACCAAACGCTTTCAGCAATGCAAAGGCCATATACCCCAGACCAAAGCCCCAGACAAACACGGCAAACACACCGGTGAGCTGAACCATCAGCTGATCCATCATGCTGCCGTTTACCAAAGCGGACTCATTGGCAAAGAAAACCAGAAGAATCGTTCCCAGAGCGCCGCAAACACCATGGGCAGCGACTACATTCACAGGATCATCCACCCGCATAATATTCAGGATGACCCACTCAGCAAAGTAGAGTACAGCACCCGCAACAAAACCGATCACAACGGCTCCAACGGGCTCAACGACGGCACAACCGGCTGTGATGGCAACCAGACCACCTACGACACCGTTCAGCAGTTTCTCTACATTCACTTCCCGACGCTCATGCATCGCCATGGAAATAAAGAAACAGCTAAGGCCTGCGGCACCTGCCGACAGCATGGTGTTGGCAATAATCTTGGCAATACTTGCATCACCGGTCAGGGTGCTACCGCCATTAAAGCCAAACCAACCGAACCAGAGAATCAGAACCCCCACTACAGCCAGTACCAGACTATGCCCCTGAATTTTGGTGATTTTTTTATCTTTACCAAAAACACCAAGACGCGGGCCCACGACAATAGCACCCGCCAGACCCACCCAGGCACCCAAAGAGTGCACAACGGTTGAACCGGCAAAGTCGATCATTCCCTGCTGGGCCAGCCAGCCATCCGCATTCCAGATCCAGTGGCCGGATACCGGATAGATGACACAGGTTGTGAAGACAGCAACCAGCACGTAGGCCAGAAACTTCGTCCGCTCAGCCACCGCACCGGAGACGATCGTTGCTGCAGTACCCGCAAAGGTTGCCTGGAAGGCGAAAGAGGCAAAGTCGCTGGCTTCCGTCATACCGGACAACCCAAAGCCTGATGTGCCAAAGAAGCCACCCGAACTGACCCCGAACATAATGGCATAGCCCACAGCCCAGAATGTCAGCACGGAGATGATAAAATCCGTGATATTTTTAATCGCAACATTGATACTGTTTTTAGCTTGCGTCAGCCCTGACTCCAGCGCAGTAAATCCAGCCTGCATAAACATAACCAATGCAGCACAAACCATGATCCAGACCAAATCCAGATTACCCTGTACGCTTGCCGCATCCATAAAACACACCCCACATGTGATATTTCACTTTTCTTTTATATACACCTCCCAGAGCAAAAGCCGTGCCCACCGGCATGACAGAAAAATAAACCAAAACACGCCAACCAAACTAAACATTGAGCCTGATCAAACTTTATTATCCAGATGAAATAACTTTTTATCACGCACCATATTGGTTCGCCAAGAAGATTCACGCACCAATTAAGCGCTGACTACTCCGAGTGTTTTACTCTGGTTTTTTCGATGACCATCGGCTAGGGTAAGTGCTGAATTTATTTAAGATTCCAGCCTCAGGTATCCACCATGAAACTTGTTATCTCTCCTGCTAAGACTCTGGACTTTGAATCTGCCCCGGTCACAGCGATCCATTCTCAACCCTGCTATCTTGATCAGAGCCAAAAGCTAATTGATGAACTGAAAAATCTCTCTCAGGCTGAGGTCGCCAGTCTGATGAAGCTCAGCGATAAACTGGCTGCGCTTAATGTCGCTCGTTTTGGCAGCTGGGAAACACCTTTCACCCCAGATAATGCCAAGCAGGCGGTACTTGCCTTTAAAGGGGATGTGTACACAGGGTTAGATGCAGAGCGTTTTTCTGAAAAAGACTTTGAGTTTGCTCAGAACCATCTGCGGATTCTGTCCGGCCTCTATGGACTTCTGAAGCCACTGGATCTGATACAGCCGTACCGGCTTGAGATGGGCACCCGTTTTGCCAACAGCAAGGGCAAGAATCTTTATGAATTCTGGGATATGCAGCTGACAGAAGCACTTAATCAGGAGTTCGAAGCTGAAAGCGATCCGGTCCTGATCAATCTGGCCTCAAACGAATATTTCAAAGCGGTAAAAACCAAACACCTGAATGCTGAAATTATCACCCCCGTATTCAAGGACTGGAAAAACGGTCAATACAAAATGATCAGTTTCTATGCCAAAAAAGCGCGGGGATTGATGGCTGCTTACATCATTCAGAATCAACTGACAGAGCCGGAACAGATCAAAGCGTTCGATACGGATGGCTACTATTTCAGTGAAGAACAAAGTAAAGGTAATGAATGGGTTTTCCTGAGAGATCACGAGGAATAAAAACGCCCGACCAAACGCAGAAAGGCCGCAAGATGCGGCCTTTCTTTTATCTGACGTTCAACGCAACCTTTAGTTTTGCTGAATGCCTTGCAGATACCAGTTAGCATTCTCCTGTCGCATATCGCGAACCAGGTGCCAGGTTTCTGTGAAGTCTGTAGGAACGGAGCTGTTCTCACGGATCTGACCTGTGAAAACAACGCTCGCTTCCGCCAGAGAACCTTGCTGGCTTACACCGCCCAGACGGGCTTCCAGATTTACCACCTCAGTGTTCGGCTCTTCTGTTTGAGCTTTACGCTCTTCTGCCAGCAGGTTGTACAGTTCAGGGGTTACAAAATCCTGAATTTCAGCCAGATCATTGTTATCCCATGCTTTCTGAAGATGAACAAAGTGTCCCTTCGCACGCTCAACAAAACCTGCTGCATCAAACCAGTCCGGTACCTGTGGAGCAACCGGTGCACCACCACCCATAAGATTCGTATCAAAGCTGCGTTCCTGATTCATGGCTTCTTTCTGGTAAGCCATATTAGGGCCTGCAGCCGGCGCAGACTGGCGCTTCCGGGCCATCAGCTTAAACAGAATAAAGACAACCAGTGCGATCAGAATGAAGTCGAACATCTGGAAGCCTTCAAAGCCGTCACCGAAGAACATTGCAGCCAGCAGACCACCGGCAGCCAGACCCGCCAAAGGCCCCAGGAAGCCCATCTTACTGCTACGCGCACCGGCACCCGTTGCGGTATTTGTCTTAGAAGGCTGAGTGTAATTACTGCTGGTTGATGAAGTTGTCGTGCTCTTGGAATAAGTGCCAAACGACTTACCACCACCCAGACGCTTTGCTTCTGCATGATCAAGGCCTGTGCCCAGAACCATAAAGAAAGCAAAAAACCATACTGCTATACGCTGCATAAAGTTACCTGTTAGTTTACTTATTATCCCGTTATGCTTGAGTAATGGGGGCGCAGGAAGCGCATTCCAACCATAACAACAAACTCTTTAGGGAGCTTATATGTTAATTAGCCCTACCAACTCTGCACTATTAGTCATCGATATTCAGGAAAAGTTGCTTCCGGCTCTGCATAATGCCGAGCAATTAATGACAAACAGCCAATGGCTGATCGAAGTTGCCGCAGAACTCTCTATCCCTACCGTCGTTACCGAGCAATACCCGCAGGGTCTTGGTCATACCAGTACGCAACTGAAGCCATTTCTGTCATCAGCGACCTTTCTTGAGAAAGAGCATTTCTCTGCTGCAGAAGAAGCACATATCCTGAAATCGGTTAATGAGCTGGAAAAAGAACAGCTGATCCTGATTGGCGCAGAAAGCCATGTCTGCCTGCTGCAAACAGCGCTTGGTTTCTCTGAGCAGGGATACGATGTCTATGTTGTCACCGATGCCGTTGCTTCCCGTAAAGAGTCAGATTACAACACCGCTATGACCCGTCTGCAGCAAAATGGTATCCAGCTGGTCAGCAAAGAGATGGTTGCCTTTGAGTGGCTGCATAAATGCAACACTGAGACATTCCGTAAGATCAGCAAGGGTTACCTTCGCTGATATCAGCTTTCTATTTCCAATACGGACATCCAGTTTCTACCGCTACTAACCCCTCCATACTTTCTATCTGCACTTTCTTCCGGGCATAAAAAAACCCCGCTTCGTAAGAAGCGGGGTTTTTCGTATGAGGCGCTTGACGATGTCCTACTCTCACATGGGGAGACCCCACACTACCATCGGCGCTGAGCAGTTTCACTTCTGAGTTCGGAAAGGAG